>CAWGDN010000003.1:0-209727 GCA_963821375.1 Vicinamibacterales bacterium | reverse complement strand
CGGAATGGCGGCGCCATACGCGCCCGCCATCCCTGCACGTCTACTGAAGCAGCGCTGCTGCTCCAAGTAGAACGGTTGCGGTCATCACGCTCAGGCCGACGGATATTCCGACCACGGCGGAGACCAGCTGAATGAAACTCCCCTTCACTTCCATCGCGCTCACCCTCTGAACTCTGTGAAGTGCACCAGTCGTGCCAGATGCCGGACACTGAGCGTATCGGCCAATCGGCAAGGCAAATCCAGTGACTTGCCCGATAATTCACTGAACTTTCAATGGCTGAGGCTGTATTTTTTTCCTGCGCGGGAATTATTGACCGCGGCGAGACGGCTGGCCGGCTGAGCTAACCTTGGGCTGAGCAGAGCGTAATAGGAAGCATGAGGCATCAACCCACCTTCTTCCTGCTCGTGTTCCTCGTGGGAGCTGTCCCGTCGGCCGCGCCGGCCTGTTGGCACGTCAGACGCCCCTTCCGCCTCAGCGCCCCCGCCGCCTCAAACGCCCGAACCGCAGCCGTTGTCTCCGACCGAAGCCACCAACGCGCACGAAACACGTGACCGCCTGAATGCCCTCCTCGACCAGCATCCGCCATCACTGCGGGAGGTCGTGAGAATCGATCCGATGCTGCCCGGCACCCCGATTACCTGGCGATGTATCCCGCGCTGGCCACGTTCCTCCAACAGCACCCTGAGGTCGGCCACAATCCTGAGTTCTTTCTGGGCGCCTCTCTCTTCCTCCCCGAGCGCAACGGCTGGACTCCGCAAATGGAGGCGGCCCGTGCGCTGCGTGATGTCGCGCAATTTGGCTCCGTGCTGCTCATTGTCATCACCATCACGACCGGTGTCATCCTCTTGATACGGGCGGCGGCCGAGCATCGTCGCTGGCAGCGCGCATCAAGAGCGCAGGCCGAGCTGAACAACAAGCTGATCGATCGTTTCGCGGCCAGCAACGAGCTGCTGAGGCCTACCTGGAATCACCGCACGGAAGGCGTACGGCGTCCCTGTCGCCAGGCACGGCGACGCCCGCGGCACCGACGCGCCACTCGGCCGGATCTTCGGTTCGCTGCAGGCCGGATCGGTCCTCGCATTCGCAGGCGCAGGCTTACTATTCATCAGCAGCCGGTTGCGCAACCTGGAGCCGGTGGCGTCTGGCATCTTCGCCGTCGGCACGGTGGTGCTGATGATCGGAATCGGGTTCCTGGCCTCGTCTGCGATCTCGTTCGTGATCTCGCCGCCTCGGGCTCATGCCTCCCTTGTCGAGCCCGCAAGGCGACGCACCCAGTTCATGACCCGCCGCCTCCTCGGCCCTGAACTTCCGTTGACGGACATCTTGCGGCCTACATCGGCGGCTCACGAGACCTCTGCGCCGGACGACACGCTTCAGATGAACGAGGACGACTTCCGCGCTTTCTACACCAAAACCTCCGGTGCCGTGTGGGTGTACGTCGCCCGCGCCACAGGTGATCGCGCGGCCGCGGACGACCTGCTCCAGGAAGCCTATTTCAGGCTGCTTCGCACGACCGTGCAGTTCGAGTCGGATGAACATCGAAAGAACTACCTGTTTCGGATCGCCACGAACCTCCTGCATGATCGACATCGCCGGCCGCGCCTGGACAGCGAGCGACTTCCGGAACATGACGGTGGAGGTATCCCAGCGACGGGCGATCTCGCCAAACAGACCCAGCAGCGAACGGACCTTCAGCGTGCCATGGCACGCCTGACGGCGCGCGAGCGTGAGTTGCTTCTTCTGGCGTATGGACAGGGCTCGACCCACGAAGAGATCGCCGGCTCGCTTGGACTCAAGACCGGCAGCATCAAGCCGCTGCTGTTTCGCGCGAGACGCAAGCTCGCGAGGATTCTTCAATCGTGATGAAGCACTGTGAGTGCGATCGGCCGGAATGCCCAATTTGCGGACCGCTGCTCGCCTTGGCTGCGCAAGTTCGAGCCGACTTCGAGCAGGCCGCGTGCGAAGCGCCTATACCGACGCCCGAGATTGTCTGGTGGCGCGCGCAGGTCCGAGCGCGGGAGAATGCCGCCCGCACGGTGGTCACGCCGATCGTGCTGGCAGAGTCGTTGGGGCTCGCGGCGACCGTGGGTTTGCTGGCCGCATTCGCCGGCAGGACCGTCCTGCCGGGCCTGACTTCGCTACAGCTGCGCGACGCGTCTCAACCTGCCCCTTCTCGCCGTCGGTCTCGTCGCCGGCTGCTGGGCCGTGCTGGCTCCGCTAGTGCTCTACTTCGCCTTCGCGCGCGAGTAGTTACAAATAGATGTGCAGCTGCGTCATCAACAGGTGAGTGACGATGCCGCTTCGCCGGTTCTTGTCGCGATAGTACGAGACGACGACGTTCCAGTGCGTCCTCGGGAGCGCGTTGGCCTCGAGCTTCCATCTAAGGAACCCCGGGGTCGCGCCCGTCTCGGTCTTCACCTGCGGTGAGACCTTCAACCAAATCCCTCGCAGCGCCTCGACCGACGTCTCGTTCGCGAAGACGAACGAGTCGCCCTCGTCTTCGTCTCTCATCTTCGCATCGGCCTGCGTCCAGATCGTCATTCGAGACCACGGTGAGAAGCCGTAGGCCACCCCGGCGGCGCTGTTCTCCACCTCTGTCGCCGACTCGCTTCGGAAAATCCCGGATCCGACGAGCACGTTGCGCGCGTTGAGATCGAACTGCACGCGCCCGGCGACCGTGGCGTCGTCCTTCCCCGATCGTCGAGCACCGAGTCCGCCCGACCGGGCCCTCCCGATATCTGAACAAGACTTCTCCGCGTCGTGTGGCTGAGCTCGACGCCATAGATCTGGTCGTACCTGTCGAAGAGAAGCGACGCGCGGTTGTACGACGTGTGGTCGGCAAATCGAACGCCGTACGCCGGAAAGAACCGACCGCCGCGAACGCCCCACTCGCTGGAGACCTGCTTGCCGATCCAGGACCCGTAGGAGTACACGTCGCCGCCAAGCGCCTCGGGCCGGCGACCCACCTCGCCGTAGAACGTCCAGCCGGCCGCCTGCACCGCGCCGATCAAATCGGCGTTCATCAAAATACCGCGATTTGTCGTGTTGCCCGGAAACGTGATGTGCAGATGACTCGGACGAATGTCGATGCCGAGATCGACCGGCCCGAGCGCGTTCCCCAAGCGCGCCCCAGAGAAACTGCTCCGAGTCGCCTGACGTCGTCGACAGTTCCTGACGCGATTGCAGGCGCCCGTACGGCGTGAGCAGTCCGCCGCCGGTCGGCGAGTAGTGGCACGTCGTGCAACGTGCTTCGGACTTCGACAGAAACATCGGCTCGGCGCCCACCGTATCCGCGCAGATGACCAGCGCGCAGATCGCGAGAGCGCCTGCCGAGAAACATGATCTCGGCATGATTTACCTACACGGTAAATGTGAGAACGGAATTCGTAAATTGAGTCTGGAATCGTCGAAGCGACTGTGTTGCCGGTCCGGCCTGGACCGTGCCGCTCGTGGTGTATTGCGAGCCATGGCACGGGCACACGAACGTGCTGTTCGGAAAGCCCGACACTTCGCACGCCTCGTGCGTGCAAATGGCGGTCATGGCGTTGAAGGCGTCCTGCGCTGTACGAACGACCAGGAAGGCTCCAGGACCTGTTGACGCGCGAACCAGGGCCGCACCGCCCACAGACGCCAGCGGAGAGGCCGCGTCGACGTTGACGCTCACGACGCCGTTGGCGGCCGTGCCGCCAATGGTCGTGAGCTGAGGGGTGTTGCCTCCGCCGCCTGGGGTATTGGGGTTGCCGTCTCCCCCGCCGCATCCTTCGATGAGCGAGGCCACGGTCACGAACGTCATCGCATGGACGCAGAATTCCCGACGTGAGGTTTTTGGTGTATCCATGGGGCAGCGGCGTTGCAATCGATGTGCCCGGAAGTGGTATCGTCAAAGAATGATGCAAACCGCATCCGTTCACTGGGATCTGAGTGGCGGCGGCCGCGGCCATCTGCGCCGTGTCCTCGTATGCCGCCACAGCACAGCAGCAGCGTCCGCTTCAGGTCTCAGTGTCGCCCGCTGTGATCGGTCCAGGGGACGTTCTGCGGATCCAAATCGCCGGACAGGCCGGAGACCGCGTGAGCGGCTCGGTATTGGGACAGCAGCTCACGTTCGCGTTTGACGTCGCGAGCGGTGAATGGCGCGCGCTGGCCGGCGTCGATCTCGATGCAAAACCTCGCGTCCAACACACGATGCGCATCGCCCGCAACGAGAAGGAATCGGCTACGCGCACGATTACGATCGCTCCCAAGGAATTTCCTGTGCGCCGTCTGCGAGTTGCGCCGGCGTTCGTCGACCCCTCACCCGAAGCGCTCGAACAAATCGGGCGCGACAACAAGCTGCTGGCCGCCGCGTACGCGCAGGTCACTCCACAACGTTGGCGCGAGCCCTTCCTGCTTCCTGTCGATGGCCAGCCCTCAAGCAACTTCGGCAGCCGAAGCTACTACAACGGGCAGGCCCGCTCCCCCCACGCAGGCGTTGACTTCATGAGCGCGCAGGGCACGGCCGTGCGATCTCCCAGCCACGGTCGCGTGGCCCTCGCGGCGCCGCTGTACTTCACGGGCAACACGGTGATTGTCGACCATGGGGCGCAGCTGTTCTCCGTGTTTGCTCATCTGTCGGCGATGAACGTGCATGAAGGCGACATCGTCGCAGCCGAAGCGGTGGTGGGTCTCGTCGGCGCCACGGGGCGGGTGACGGGGCCGCACCTGCATTGGAGCGTCAGGTTGAATGGCGCACGAGTCGATCCCCTCTCGCTCATCGCGGCAACGCGCAACTAGATCGGCGGTTCATGTACCTCGTGCAGATCCTGCTTCCGCTGTTCGACAACGACGGACACGCGTTCGAAGCAGCGGAGTACGTGCGGCTTCGTTCGGAGCTCGCCGATCGCTTCGGAGGGGTCACCGCTTACACGCGAGCACCCGCTCGCGGGGTCTGGAAAGACGATTCCGGCGGGACAACGCGGGACGACATCGTGATCTTCGAGGTGATGACAGGAGAGCTCGACCGGGAGTGGTGGACGGCGTTCCGCAAGCAGCTCGAAGCGCGGTTCCGCCAGGATACGCTCATCGTCCGGGCCCTCACCAGCACGGTGCTCTAGGAGCTGTGAGCTGCCAGCCGCGAGCTGTTCGCTACTGCGATCGGCCTCGTGCCGTAATGGGCCAGACGACTTCGACGCGCTCGCGGCGGATGCCGTAATAGACGTCGAACTCGTTCACCACCGGATCGCAATGCGACACGATCAGCTCGAGTTTGTCTCCTGCCCGGTACGTTCTGCTGGCGGCGTCGTATTCGATCGAGCCGAATTCGTCAGACCCGGCGCTATAGCGGAACCCGGGTTCGCCAATCACAATCGGCCAAGGCTGGTTCAACGTCACCGTCTTGGTGCCTGCGTCGGTGGTGAGCCGCCCGGGAAAGTAGTCGTTGAGAATCGTCGTCAGCACCGTGAGCGACGGATCGAAGTCGTCGAAAACGCCCCCCGCCTGGTTGCCGATCTCGAGATACTGCGCGTCCATGAAGACATAGCTGCCGACTTGCACGTCGCTATAGCCTGGCACCTTGGGCATGATGTCGTACGTGCCTGTGCCGCCACCGCTGAAGATCTCGGTGTTCAATCCGGCCGCCCGCATTCGCTCGCACGTGCGAAGCGCGTTCTCGGCTCGGGCCAGTGCGGCGTCGTGCCGTGCTCTGTAGCCCTTGATGTGCTGGGCTTCGCCGTCGTAGCACAACATGCCGCGAAGTGTGAGACCCGGCAATCGGTCGACCAGCTGCGCAAGCTCGACCGCCCGATCGCCCGCAGGGACGCCGCTGCGCGTTCCGGCCGCGACATCGATCACGACATCCGCCGCGATCCCCGCCTCCCTGGCTGCGTCGGAGAGGTCCTGCGCGTTTCCCGGATGATCGACGGCCTGTATGAAGTCGGCGTCCCGCTTGCGAAGGGCCATTGCCCGCTCGATCTTCGACTTCGAGAGATTCGCGGTCGTCATCAGAATCTTCCGGATCCCCTCGGCGTGCAGTGCTTCCGCCTCGCCGAGCTTCGCCGCGCATACACCAACCGCCCCTGCCGCGAGCTGCAGCTTGGCAATGGCGCCGCACTTGTGCGTCTTCGCATGCGGCCGCGCTCCCACGCCCAACGCGGAAAGGCGCGCCTGCATCCTGGCGATGTTGTGTTCCAGTTTGTCGAGATCGATCAGCAACGCGGGAGTGTCGAGATCCCATTTCGACATCCCGATCGCTGGCTCGGCGCGGCTCAAACTGCCCGTCATGCCGGCCCTGGATAGAACGACGGGAGCGCCAGATCTTTCATCGTCTGCAGCCCAGGCGGCGCCGAGAGCACCTTGGGAATTGAATTCACCACCATGGACGCAGTGGCGATGTCTCCGTGCACGCCTCCCAGCACGCGCATGGTCAAATTCGGCACCCCGATGATACGAACTTCGTCGTACGACTCCGGCGCTCCCAGATACGCCTCCATGTGCATCGTGATGACGGCCGTCCCATGCCGGTAACCGATGCCGTCTTGCACGATGCCGCACACTCCGCCGGGATCCACAGCGATGAACTCGCTCGACACCGAGGTCTCAGCGATTTTTGGACGCACTTCATCGCTGATGTCGTCGAGGCGCCACCCGAGCGCGTCGGCGACCATCGAAATCGACTCCGCAAGTCCCACGTGCCGGACCGATCCGCGGTCGACCTCCCGCTGAAACTGCTCGCGCGAGAGTCCCGCGCCGATTTTCTGCTGAAACGGCAAGCGTCGTATGCGCGCATCCTGGACACGGGAGACCGCAACCGACACGACGCGCTCGCACGCCGCGGTCAGGGCAATCGGCAGCACGTCCATCACGAATCCCGGATTCACTCCCGTCCCCAGGACGGCGACCTTGGCCTTCGTCGCCATCCGGTGAATGGCCTTCGCGAGCGGCGCGTTGCGGCGGACCGGATAGGTCAACTCCTCAGTGGTGCTGACGATCGGAATCCGTGCCTTCAACAGACCCTCGATCTGCGGCATGACCGCGCGAAGCGAGGACGACGTGCACAGCACCGCGACGTGCGGCTTGCTCGCGTTGATCGTCTTGCGGGGGTCCGGGCTCACTTTCACACGGAGCAGATGTGACAGCTGGGCGATCTGCGCGACGTCGCGCCCGACCTTGCTGGGATCGACGTCGACGGCACCGACGATGCGAAAGCCATCGCGGGTGGCGAGCTGGCGAGCGACCATCACACCGATCGGACCCAGGCCATAGAGCAGAACCCGAATCATCCTCAGCAGTATACGATGGTAGGATTCTGCCGTGACGTTGCGCCGGACCTCGCTGCTCAGCGCGCTCGCGCTGCTGCTGACGCTCGATTCCGCCGCCGCACAGGCACTCTCGCCTCGCATCGCCAATTACACCATCGATGTTCGCCTCGACGCTGCCGGCCGCACGCTGACCGGCCGCGAGACGTTGCACTGGCGCAACGACGCCAATGCAGCGGTGAGCGAGCTGCACTTCCATCTGTACTACAACGCGTGGCGCGACAACGACTCCACGTGGATGCGCGAGCACAGGCTCACATCGTGGTGGAATGTGGCCGGATCCCGGCGCCCGGCAGACCGCTCGTCGATCGACATCTCCAGTATCCGCCTGGTCGGAGACGCGAACGCCGACCTCACCCAGCAGATTCGCTTCATCTCGCCCGATGACGGCAACGCACAGGACCGCACGGTGATGGCTGTGGGCCTTCCCTCGACCATCGCGCCTGGGCAGTCCGTCACGCTCGAGATCGCCTGGACGGCCAGGATCCCGCGCCCATTCGCGCGCACGGGGGTCGTCGGCAACTACTTTTTTCTCGCCCAATGGTTTCCGAAGATTGGGGTGCTCGACTCCGATGGCGCCTGGAACTGTCACCAGTTTCACGTCGGCACCGAGTTCTTTGCCGACTTCGGTGTCTACGACGTGCGCATGACCGTGCCTCGCGGATGGCTTCTCGCCGCCACCGGTCGCGAGCGAGAGCGGACCGAGAACGCCGACGGCACGACCACTCACAGGTACTACCAGGAAGACGTCCACGACTTCGCATGGGCGACCAGCCCCGATTTCGTTGAACGTCGCGCTCGATTCGAGCACTCCGGACTCCCGCCCGTCGACATGCGGCTGATGCTCCAGCCCGAACATGCCGGTCAGGCGGAGCGACACTTCGAGGGAACCCGCGCCGCCCTGCGCTACTACGGCGAGTGGTTCGGGCCGTACCCGTACGGGCACATCACGATCGTCGATCCGGCCTGGGAAAGCCAAAGCGATGGGATGGAATACCCGACGCTGTTCACGGTCGGAACGGCGTGGCTGATGCCGCGCGAAGATACCTACGTTGAAGACACGCTGGTTCACGAAACGGGACACCAATGGTGGTACGGGATTGTCGGCACCAACGAGTTCGAAGACGCGTGGATGGACGAAGGGATCAACCAATACGCGAACGCTCGCGTGATGGCGGAAGCGTTCCCATACGGCGCCGAGGTCGTGCGTTTCTTCGGCGGGTTCGTGCCCTGGGTGATTCGCAGCGCGGCATGGGATCGCGTCATATCGGGAGATCTCGTCGACACCTACCGGCGCGGCGCGACCGTGGATGTGCCGTCGACGCCGTCCTTCCGCTATTGGCCGCGGACGTCGACGCCGATGACCTATGCCAAGCCCGCCCTCTGGCTGCACACGTTAGAGCGCGCACTCGGATGGACGACAATGCAAAAAATCCTGGCGACGTTCTTCGAGCGCTGGAAGTTCAAGCATCCGCGTCCCGGCGATCTCTTCCAGGTTGCCAGCGAGGTAAGCGGCCGAGATCTCACGCCGTTCTTCGATCAGGTGTATCGCGGAACGGCGGTCTTCGACTACGGAGTGGAGAGCATCGAGACAGAGACCATCGACAGCAAGACCGTGCGCTCTGGCGTAGTCGTCAGGCGTCATGGCGACGGGATCTTCCCCGTCACTATTCTCATGACGCTGGCGAACGGCGAGCAACGCCGCTTTGCCTGGGATGGAGGCGGTAGATGGCATCGGGTCACGCTCGAGCATTCGTCCCGCGCCGTCGCGGCGCAGGTCGATCCCGACCGCGTGCTGCTGCTCGACACGAACTTCACCAACAACAGCTACACGACTGAGTCTCGCAGCGACGAGGCGGCGACCAAGTGGGCGGCCGCCTGGATGGTCTGGCTCCAGGATCAGCTGCTGACCTGGGCGGTTTTTGTGTGAGGAAGCTGTGAGCTATGAGCTGTGAGAGCTGAGAAATGGAACACCGTATGCCAAGCTCGGCGGCACTGATCGAAGGCATCCGCCGTGTCGGCCGCGCCCCGGCCGTACTCGCTTGCGTGTTCGCGGTCACCTTTCTTACCGCAGTGCCATTCTCGCTCATGCTCCGTCAGTCGATGCGCGACCACCTCGGCAACAGCATGGCTGCGGAGCAGGCTGCGCGTGGCGTCAACCTCCAATGGTGGACGGAGTTCGCGGCGCAACGCGGCCCGCTCGCCCAGACGTTTGCGACCACCATCGTCGGCTTTGCCGCTGTGCTCGACAACCTGAGCTCGCTCGTCGACGCCGAGTCGCGTCCGCCGGCGATCCTCTGGATTGGCGCCGGCTATCTCATGCTGTGGCTGTTCCTGACGGGTGGGATTCTCGATCGATACGCGCGCGCCAGAGCCACGGCGGTCCATGAGTTCTTTGCGGCATGCGGCGTCTATTTCGTCCGCTTCCTCCGGCTGCTGCCGATCGTCGCTCTTGCCTATTACGTGCTGTTCGCCCACCTTCACCCGCTGTTGCTGGGCCGTGTGTACGCCGAGCTCACGCGGGACGCCACCGTGGAGCGAACGGCGTTCTTGTGGCGCCTGCTGCTGTATGCGCTGTTCGGTTTAGCGTTTGCAATGGTCAACCTGCTCCTCGACTACGCCAAGGTGAGGGCGGTCGTCGAAGATCGCCGGAGCATGGTCGGCGCGGTTGGGGCGGCCATTCGATTTGTCAGACGAAATGCGGCTGCGGTGGCAAGCCTCTACGTGATGAACGGGGCCCTGTTCGTCGCCGTGGTGCTCCTTTATGCGCTGGTTGCTCCCGGTGGAGCGGCGAGCGGACTGTGGGTGTGGCTTGGCTTCCTCGCAGGACAGGTCTATCTGCTGGCTCGACTGTGGGTCAGGCTGGTGTTCCTTGCCTCCGAAACGGCGCTGTTCCAGGGTCGCCTGGCGCACGCCGGCTATGTGGCGAGCGCACCGCCCCCGCGAAGCGAACCCCCGATTGTCGAGCGGCTCGTCGCCGCAGACCCACGACTGTGACAGCGCGAGCCCTCGACGGCCTGATTGTGCTGTGTCTCGCCGCGCTGTTCCTTGTGGCTGCGACCGGAGGCATCGACATCGACCTGTCGTGGATGCGGCTGCGACTGCACGACTGGACCCGCCCGCTCGCGGTTTTCGCTATCGCCGCAGCGATGCGCGCCTGGCTTGCCAGCAGGATGCCCGATTGGCGCCGGGCATGGCTCACCTCGATGGCGGCAGCCGGCATGCTTGCCGTGATCGCTGCCGCCCTCTGTGTCTATCTCAGCTCACACGTCCGCGTCGCGGGCGGCCTTGATAGCTACGGATATGTCAGCAGCGCGCAGCTGCTAGCGTCTGGACGCATCAGCGAACCGCAGCCGCTAGCCGACGTGCTTCCCTTCGACAACCCGATGAATGCCGCCGCTCCTCTTGGGTGGGTGGCCAGTGGCGACGGGCGGTCATCGGTTCCGCGCTTTCCACTCGGGTTGCCAATCGTGATGGCGGCGTTCGCACTCATCGCTCCTTCGGGCCCGTTCTTTGTGCCCCTCGTGATGGCCTGCGTGGCCATTGGCGTCGCTTTTCTTCTTGGACGTCGTCGGTTGGGTGCGGGGCCCGATGCTGCCGGAGGGTTGCTCGCCGCGGGACTCGTATCGGTCGATCCTCTGTTCGCCGCCTATGCCATGCAACCGATGAGCGATGTTCCCGCAGCGGCTTGGCTCCTGGCGTCGTTCTGGGCGTCGGAAGCGTCCAGCGACGAACTGTCACCACGGTGGGGATGGCTCGCCGCTGCAGGATGCTTCGGCGGGATGGCGATCCTCACCCGGCCGGCGTTGGCGCCGGCGGTGGCTGTGCTGGTCTGGCTTCGGTCCCGTCGGGGGGTCTCCGGAGGCACAATCGCCCTGGGCACGGTAGCGGCGGTCTTCGTCGCACTGCAGCTTCTGGTGAATTTGCTCTTGTACGGCAGCATCGCGACCTCGGGATACGGCTCCGCATCGCATATGTTCGAGCTGTCCAGCTCAAGACTGCTGGCAAATGTCGTCAACTTCGGCAAGTGGCTCACGTACTCGCACACGCCCCTCTTCTGGCTGCTCTGGCCAGCCTCGATGTGGATCCTGCGGAAGGATCGATCAGCGTGGAATCTGTCGGCGGTCGCGGCTGCCGCAGCGCTTCCCTATCTGTTCTACATCGTGTTCGACGATTGGGAGTCGTCCAGGTTCTTGCTGTCTGCGATCCTCATCGTGTTAATCCTGATGGCTCGGGCGAGTGCGCGCCTGCTTCGTCAAGCTGTACAACCGTCCGTGGCCGTTGTCGCCATGTTCGTGCTGGTCGTGTCCTGCGCGGTCGCCACCAGCCGCTTCCTGCAGCGTGAAGGTACCTATGGCCTGGCCACTTTGGAAGCCAAGTATCGGCTCGCCGGCGAGTGGTTCAAGTCCAACACATCGGAGCGCGTCGTAGTTCTATCGAGCCTGCACAGCGGGACCATCCGGATGTATGGCGATCGGGACACCATCCGGTGGGATCAAATCCCCGACCACGCGCTGAATGCCACGCTCGGGGCGCTGATAGCCGCAGGGCGCGAGCCTTACCTGGTCCTCGACCTGCCGAGCGAACCTCCGGAGTTCGAGACGCGGTTCAGAGGGCAGCCCCTCCACATGGAACAGATCGCCCGGGTCAGGGTCGTCAACATTTACAGGCTCCTGTCAGCCTACTGACACGCGAATTACATTTCTTGGTCGTCATGCACGATGGTTGTGCAGCAGAGTCAGGCTCGAGATCGTGTCGGCGACGGCCGAAGACTACGGTTCTGTAGCGCTGGTCGGTTGAGGAAAGTCTGGTATCGAACTTGCTCCCTGTGACCCCCGGCGAGAACCAAGTGAATCAGAAACTGACCCTCCTTCGAGGTGGCGCGCCGCTACCGGCAGAGGTCGTAGCCGACGAGTCGCAGCTCACCGGCTCGGTCAAGTACCTCTTCGACTACGTTCGGCGCATGCTGAAGCTCTCGCCTGCTCAGCTCGAGCTGATTCGGCCAGGGTTCGACACGCTCGACCTGGCTATCGGCGACAAGATCGAGGACTGGAACCAGATGTTCCTGCACGTGCTCGAGGAGCTTCGCCAGAAGGGTGTGGAGCTGGAGCAGCGCGAGGCGCTTCTCAGCCGGATGCGTCGGGACGGCCGAACGCTCCTCTACCGACGAGAAGTGGGCGAAGAGCGCCTGCTCACGACACTCAAGGACGAGCACCGTGGCAATGGCTTCGGCATCGAACTGGTCGATCACGACCGCTTCAAGCAGTACAACGACACGTTCGGGCACGAGGTCGGGCGATCTCGTGCTGAGCACGACCGGGCGTCTGTTCAGAATGCACCGCGAAGGGGACATCGGGATTCGGTGGGGCGGCGACGAGTACCTGCGCATCGTCCGCAACCTCGTCACCGAGACACAGCTGGGCCTGGTTGCGGGCCGCGATACCGAGCTCGTCGATTCGTTCGCGTGGGAGACGCTCGACCCGCGATTTGCCGAACACCCCCCGAGCCTCAGCATCGGCCTCGTCTATTGCGAGCAGCCGTCAAACGAAGAGCGCGCCCGGATGACCAGTTGCGACGAGCAAGTGACGATCCTCCCCGAGCAACGCCTGGACTCCTCTGTGCCGGTACCTGTCGGCTCATCCTTCGACATCGCCAGGAAGCTGGTGGCGCTGGCCGATCAGAAGATGTACGAGGCCAAGCGGACTTTTGCGGGGAGCACCGAGCCGCACATCGCGCAAGTGAACGTGCGCATCACGGGCGGCCAGTTGGTGCGGACCTCTCCTTAGGGATCCAGTCCCCAGTCGACGGTCGACAGCTCGAGTCCGGCCGGCGCCTGTCGGTCGATAACTTCCACAACCGCAGACACATACGCAGCTGCGTGCAAATCAAGCGCGGCGCAGCGGCCGCCGAGCGCCGAAAGGATGGCTCGCGCCCGATCGTGGTAGGCAGCGTCCCCCGTGAGGACCGCGAGTCGATCGAGCACGGATGCCGCCAGGCAGTTCAGCTCGAACGGCACGCGCGCATCGCGCTCGGTCGAGCGATCGCGGAACGCGCTGCCGTCTTCGCTCCACATGCTGGTGGATGGCGTACTGCATCAACTCGGCAGCGAGCATCGAATACGGCAGCTGCTCCGTCGCGGCATGCGCCCAAATGAGGGCGGCCGCGGTGTGCACCTGATCGGTCAGCAACCCTCTCACAACCGGCGCACCCGCGTTGTGCGACGACATGGGCGACACCGTCGCCGGGGACGTACGTCTGGACAACGACCGACTCGAGCGACGCCAACGCTGCATTCCTCAGCCGCGGGTCGTCGAGGAGCGCAGAGGCGCGAAGCATCGCCGCGATCATCGCCGCGTTGCGATCGACGTAGCGCGTCTGGTCGGCGCCCGCCGGGCCACGCGCGTTGTAGTAGCCGGCGCCCTCGGAGTCGCTCATGCTGCGATGGACCCACTCCACAATCGACGCAGCGAAATCCACGCACGCCGTTCTTCCGCAAAGAGCGGCTTCGACGTAAAGCTCGAGCAGCACGGCGTTGTCTTCCAGGGTTCGTTCCGAGCAGAGCTGGCTCCAGTCGTCGGCCCAGGCGTAGCGACAGAAGCCTCCGTCGACGGCATCCCAGAGGCTGGCAATCGGCGCCAGCGAATCGTCGATGACCATTGAGAGGTCATGCGTTGTGCCGCCGCGCTCGAGCGCGAGCGCGGCCAGAAGAGTTCGCGCATGCGGAGAACTTCGGCGCTGATCCAAACCCGCCATAGCGGCGATCCACGCTCTCCAGAAGCAGGCCTCTGAAGCGCTCGACGATTGAAGGGATCTCGCCATCGGCAACGGGAGCTGGACGCTCGTCTGCCGATGACGCGTGTTTCAGCTCACCCGCGCGCTGGACGAGCTCGGAGGCGCGATCTCTCGATGCCTCCGACACCCTGCGTAAAGCCTCCGTCATCTCCTGGGCGTCCAGGAAGGTCCCGCCGCTGAGAATGTCGTCCAGAGCTTGTCAGGAAGGCCGTCGTGGGCCAGCCGCCAAGGTTATACCGTTCGTTGAGATCGGGCCGGCGATCGGCGTCGACCCGGACGGCGATGAATTCGTCCTCGATCAGCCGTCCGACTGACAGATTTGTGTACGTCGCACGGTCCATCGCAGCGCATGCCTCCGACCACGCCGTCACGAGCGACAGCAGCACCGGCTTCCGCTCGCGTTCGGCGCGTTCGAACGCCTGCGCGGTCCATTCGCACCATGAAACCTGCATCAGTCAAACCCTGGCGACACGAGCCGCTCGGGTCAAATTATAATGATGCGGTGGTCGGGCTCAGATATGTGTACGTCTTGGCGCTCTCCTTCTGGTTCGGCGGCATCGTCACGGTAGGCGCCCTCCTCTTACCGGTCTCGATCGTCAATCTTCACCGCTTCTACGTCGCCTGCTATATCGCCGGCGGATTGGTGGTGACGAGCCTGGTCGGCATGGCCGCGCTCGGTCCGCGTCCGTCTGAGTTTTTTGCGCGGCTGATGGTGGCGATCGCCATGGTGGCGCTCACGCTGTATGGCGGACTCATTCTTCGCACGCTTTCGGTGCAGCTCTTGACGCTGACCGGCATCGGAGGGCTCGCGCTGCTCTTCTGGGAAGCGCGCGACGGCACTCGAGCCGCATGAGCGCCGGGCATACCATCACCCTTATCCCGGGCGACGGCATCGGTCCGGAAGTCACCGACGCTGTCGTCCGCGTGATCGACGCGTCGGGAGTCGACGTCACGTGGGAACGCCACGATGCGGGCATCCGGGCGCTGGAGAAGCACGGCTCCACGCTGCCCGACGATCTCCTCGCGTCGATTCGCCGTAACTCGCGTGGCCCTCAAGGGCCCGGTGACCACGCCGGTCGGCGAAGGATTTACGAGCGTCAACGTCGGCCTGCGGAAGGCGCTGGACCTTTACGCGAACCTCCGCCCGGTCTCGAACCTTCCTCACGTGCGGTCGCGGTTCGACAACGTCGACCTCGTCATTGTTCGGGAGAACACCGAGGACCTCTACTCGGGGCTCGAGCACGAAGTCGTGCCCGGTGTCGTGGAGAGCCTCAAGATCATCACGGAGCGGGCCTCGACGCGCATTGCGCGGTTCGCGTTCGAGTACGCCACACGGATGGGCCGCAAACGCGTGACGGGCATCCACAAGGCCAACATCATGAAGATGGGCGATGGCTTGTTCATTCGCTGCGCGAGGGCGGTGGCGGCCGAGCATCCCGATATTCGGTATGACGAGCAGATCGTCGATGCGGCATGCATGAACCTGGTGATGAAGCCCGAGACGTTCGACGTGCTGTTGCTGCCGAACCTCTACGGCGACATCGTCTCGGATCTCTGCGCCGGCCTGGTCGGAGGGCTCGGCACGGTTGGCGCGGCGAACCTGGGCGAGTCCATCGGCGTCTTCGAAGCCGTGCACGGCAGCGCCCCCGACATCGCTGGAAAGAACCTCGCCAATCCCACGGCCCTGCTGCTATCGGCGCTGATGATGCTTCGCCATATCGGCGAATTCGAAGCTGCAGCACGCATCGAAAGCGCGCTCCTGCGTGTGCTGGCGACTCCCGAGCAGACGCACACGCGACCTCGGTGGGAAGGCGACAACCGACGAGTTCGCGCATGCTATAGTTCACAGCACTCCATGGTTCCTGACGATCTCGCTCAGGCCGTTCTCGCACGCGAGGACGTGGCGCGGTATCTCCGGAGCTCTCACGGCGGCTCGGACGGACGCGACCGAGTGTTTCGCGTACCTCGAAGAGCTGAGAACGACACAGCGCTATCCGTTCTACCGGGCGCTGAAGCACCCGCTCTATCCGATCCTGCGCAAGATCGATCGCCAGGTCGAGCACGTCGACCTCGTCGAGGCCGCCACGCGCAAGGGGCGCGTCATCTACGCGTCCAACCACAGGAGCCACATCGACTATCTGGTGGAACCGCTCGTGCTCGACGACAGCGGCGTGCGGCCGCCGATCATCGCAGCCGGCATCAACCTCTTCGGCGGTCCGCTCGGCCTCATCCACAAGCATGTGACCGGCGCGATCCCGATCCGCCGCAACACGAAGGATCCGGCGTACCTGGTCACCCTCAAGGCCTACGTCGCGGAACTGCTGCGGCACCACGACCTGCTCTTCTATCCCGAGGGCGGACGAAGCTACAGCGGCGAGATCAAGCCGCCAAAGACCGGCCTCCTGCACGCCGCGCTGCTGTCCGAGCTGCCGGGACTCACGATCGTCCCCACCGCCATCGTCGTACGACCTGGTGCTCGAGGATCACGTGCTGGCGCGCCAGCGGGTGAAGCGGACGCAGCGGCCGTTCGCGCGCGAGCTCGCCGAGATGGTGCGATACGCCGTGGGCTATCGATCGCGCGCCGTTGTCACGTTCGGCCGGCCCATTCCGCTCGAGGGATGGGACCCGCAGTCGCGGCGCGACGTGCTCGAACTAGGCAAGCTCACGCGTACCGCCGATCGGGAAACTCGTCAAGGTGCTGCCGACGGCTGTCTTCGCAACCGCGATGCGGCCGTCGATTACGCGACGCGACCTGGAGTCGCGTGCGGAAGCCGTCATCGAAACGCTGCGGGCCGTCGGCGCCAACCTGGGCGTCGCCACCGGCCGGCAGGCGGTCGACGAAGCCGCCGAGCCGCTGGAAGCCCGAGGGATCGTCGTGTTCGACCGCGGACGCTTCAGGGTGCGCGATCGCAACGTCCTGCGCTACTACGCCCGCACGATCGAACACCTCCTGGTTGCCGGTTCGACGCGCACGCACTGATGCTGGGCGTTGCGTCCAAGGCCTTCTTCCAGACACTCTCTCACAGCCGATTCCTGAAGACGCTGGCCTCGCGATACGGGATGGCCGGACCGCAGGCGTTCGCACGGCGGTTCATCGCCGGCGAAACCGTCGAAGATGCGATCCGGGCCGTGCGAAACCTTCAAGCGCAGGGACTTCTCACAACCCTGGACTACCTGGGAGAGAGCGTGTCGACGCTCGCGGCGTCGGAGACCGCCACGCGCGATATACCGCGATCTCATTGGCGAGATCGACGATGCGGGCGTCGAGCGCAATCTGTCGCTCAAGCTGACGCAGCTCGGCCTCGACGTGGACCGCGCGATCTGCGTGGACAACCTGCGGAAGATTCTTGCGGCCGGCGGCCGGTGCGGCTTCTTCGTCCGAATCGACATGGAGGGCTCACGGCACACCGAGGACACGCTTCAAATCTTCGAAACGGTCTGGCGCCATGGCAACCAGAACGTCGGAGTCGTGCTGCAGTCGTGCCTGCATCGGTCGGAAGCCGACTTCGCCCGCGTCAACGCGCTGGGCGCGCGCATCCGGCTCGTCAAAGGGGCATACCGCGAGCCGAAGGACGTGGCCTATCAGCAGAAGTCTGACGTCGACGCCGCCTATATTCGGCTCGCACACCGGCTTCTGAGCGAAGGGACGTATCCGGCGATCGCCACGCACGACGAAGCGATCATCGCCGAGGTGCGGCGCTACGCCGGCGAGCACGAAATTCCTTCGGATGCCTACGAGTTTCAGATGCTCTACGGCATCCGTCGTGACCTTCAGCAGATGCTCCGCGCTGCGGGCTGTCGCGTGCGCATCTACGTGCCGTTTGGGCGAGAGTGGTTTCCCTACTTCATGCGAAGACTCGGCGAACGGCCGGCCAACGTCGGATTCGTCCTGCGCGCGCTTTTTTCCGAAAAGTAGGCCGGGATCCCCCCTACTCTGAATCGGCCGTCGGACCGTAAATGCTGGGAAGCGGCACATCCAACAACCGCAAGTAGACGCTCAGCTGACCCCGGTGATGAACCGCATGGTTCATGACGAACGACCGGAATACTGACGCGCGCGGCATGCTGAACATCTTCCGGCCGTCATTCTTCAGAGTCCACGGCACCATGAACTCGCCGTCCGACGTGCGGCACAGCACCTCGCGAGCCGCTCTGACGCTGGCATCGTAGCGCTCGAGCACGCGAGCGAGCGAGTCGAAGGCGGGTGTCATCAGCTCCGATCCCGTTGGAGGATTCACGTCGAACTCGGTTCGTTCGAGCGTCGCGGAGGCCCAGCGCGGGATATTCGCGATGTGCGACGCCAGATGACCGAGTGACATCGACTTCACATGCGGCTTCCACTCGGCCTTGGCTTCTGGCACCCGCTCGAGCAACGTGCGCGTCGTCGCGGTCTCGTGATCGAACTCCGGGAGCAGGCTTTCGGCTATCGACATATGATCAGTTCCTCGAGCTAGCCGTCACCGCGTGATGCGATGGTGGTCGACCCAGTGAGCGAGTCCGAGCGTGAGCAGCGCAATCGGCCGATCGCCCCCATCCACACTGCCTGCACACTCGGCGGCGGTGGCGCCAGAGCCGTCGCGACGAAGCCCACGGCAAGAAACGCGTGACGCCCGCAAAGGCCCAGCGGCCAATCGCCATCCCGCGGACGAGTCCCGCGCGTGTAAATGAAAACGCCGGCGGCAAGCAGCGTCAGTTCAATCAGCAACGTGCCGACAACGGAATTCCAGAGCCCGAGGCCCAGCATTGGTCCTCCCGGATACACCGGCATATCAGGACGATGCGTGACGAAGTCGAGAAGCCAGTGGCTGACGACGAGTGCGAGCACGACACGCACGCACGCGCGTCTGCGCGCTCGCGCCCAACGTCACGCGGGACACTCCCCCAAGCGCGACGCCCCATGCGATCAGCGTGATGAGCGAGTGTGAAATCGGATAGCTGATGAACTCGAGTGGCGTGAAGGCCGTGATGCCCGGCGCCACGCGGACCTGTTCGAGTCCCACGGCCACCAGTACCGGCCACAGCATGTCCGCGAATTGCGCCGCCGCGAAGAGCACGGCCAGCGGCATTTGCGGCGCGCGTGGCTTTGCCGCAAACGCCAACGCGAAATGCCCGAGAAACATTTCGGGAGCTCTGGGCGAAGAAGATGAGCATTGAAGGATCGAACAATCCCCCAATGCTCGACTGAGCTGACTACTTGAGGTGCTTGCTGACCAGCTTCGTCATCTCGAACATGCTGACCGTCTTCTTGCCGCCGAAGACCGCCTTCAGCTTGTCGTCGGCGTTGATGTTGCGCTTGTTCTTGGCGTCCTGCAGGCCGTTCTTCTTGATGTAAGCCCAGAGCTTCTTGGTCACCTCGGTGCGCGGCATCGGCTTGTCGCCGATCACCTCGCCCAGCGCGGCGCTCGGCGTCATGGGCTTCATGAAGGCGGCGTTCGCTTTGCGGGCGGTCTTCTTCTTCGCTTTGGCCATCAATACTCCTTAGTAGTTCGCGGGGCTCCGCGTCGGCCCATAGTGTCGCATAGAATCGATCGATGTCGCCGGGAAAGAGGACCGGGTACGCATCGCTCCCCCTGCACGGCGGCAAGGCGCCGCCCTGGCTCTTCTCCCGCATGGTTCACCTCTCTCGCGAGATCCTCACCCACATCGTCGAGGAGCACGGCACCTGCGAAGTGCTTCGGCGGATGTCCGATCCGTTCTGGTTTCAAGCATTTGGCTGCGTGCTGGGCTTCGACTGGCACTCCAGCGGTGTGACGACCACCGTGTGCGGCGCCGTCAAGGAGTCGCTGCGCGATACCGGCGGCGAGTGGGGGTTGTTCGCGGCGGGCGGCAAGGGCGACAGCTTCGCGAAAGAGTCCCCTTCAGATCGAACGCGCGTGCGAAGCGGTGGGCCGCGATCCGGCCGGGCTCGTCCACGCGAGCCGTACGGCCGCCAAGGTCGACAGCGCCGCGGTGCAGGACGGCTACCAGCTGTATCACCACGTCTTTCTCTTTACCGCATCCGGCGACTGGGCGGTCATCCAGCAGGGAATGAACGACGGCAGCTCCACGGCGCGCCGCTATCACTGGCTGTCGGAGGGCATCACAAGCTTCGTCGAGGAACCGCACGCGGCTGTCTGCTGCGACGTGCAGGGCGAGGTGTTGAATCTCGTTGCCGCGGAGAGCGAAGCGGTGCGAGCGGCGTGCACCACTCTCGCGGGGCAGCCGCCCGAGCAAATGCTCAGCGTGGTCGAACGTCTGCCTGAGCTGAAGTTACCTCGTCGGCACTCGCTGTTCCCCGAGCTCGATGTCGACACGCGCCAACTGCACAAGATCCTCGAACGCACGTACGAGCGCGCGCCAACCGACTTCGAAGGTTTGCTGGGAATCGAAGGAGTGGGACCGAAAACGCTTCGAGCGTTGACGCTCGCTTCCGAGCTGATCTACGGAACGTCAGTCAGCACGCGCGATCCAGCGAGGTTCGCCTTCGCCGTCGGCGGCAAGGATGGGATTCCTTATCCCGTCGATCGGCCTGTGTACGACGAGATGATCGACATTCTGGGCCGAGCCGTTGATCGCGCACGGATCGATCGGTCGGAGCGCGTCAGGGCGCTGAAGCGCCTGGCAGCGTTTCGGTTCTAAAGTTCTCAGTTCTAAGTTCTCAGTCTGAGCGCTTGCGCTTCTGCGATAGGTATTTCAGCCGATCCGGTTTGGGAAACCGTTCAATGGCATAGCGGAGCATGGTCCGCGGCATGCGCGTCGCGTGCTTGTCGAGGAACTTCATCTCTGCTCGCATGTCGCGCTTGCCGATCTCCCTCAACATCCAACCGACCGCTTTGTGAATCAAATCGTGGCGATCGTCGAGCAGGAGTCGTGCGATCGCGAACGCGTCGGCAAACTCGCGCTGTCTGATGTAGTGGTAGGTGGCGACCATGGCGATACGCCGGTCCCAGAGCGACGGCGAGGCTGCCAGGTCTCGCAGCAGTCGACGGCTGCCGGTCAAATGCGCACCAACAATTTGCGCCGCCGATGTGTCGACGAGATCCCAGTTGTTCACGAAGCGCCTGTTACGAAGATAGAGGCGATGGATAGCCGCGTGGTCGCGATCGTCGCCGCGCTCGTACTGGCGAACGAGAATCAGCAACGCCAGCAGCCGTGCTTCGTGCCATGGCGATCGCAGAAGAGCAAGAACCTCGCGCCGGCCGGCGCTCTGATGCTGCCGCGCGATCTTCCGCAGGTCAGGGACGGAGATGCCGAGGAAACGATCGCCCTCGCCGTACTGGCCAGGGCCGGTCTTGAAGAACCACTGCTGCTCCAGCCCGCCGAGGGCTTGCCGCTTTGCGAAGTTCAGAGAGGATCGTCACGGCTCTACTCGACAAACGCATCAGCTTCAATCTCGATGAGCATGTGCGGATCGATCAGACGCGGCACCTCGACCATGGCGGTGGCGGGACGAATCTCGCCGAACGACTCGCCGTGAGCTCGCCCGACTTTCTCCCAATTGGCGGTGATATCAACGACATACATCCGCGTGCGCACGACGTGCTTCAGCGTGGCGCCTGCACTTTCGTCAAAGCCGCCTCGATGTTCTTCAGCGTCTGAACAGTCTGCAGATACGGGTCGCCGACGCCGACCAACTGTCCATCTGGACCTGTCGCGGTCGTGCCAGAGACCCAGACGTGGTTCCCGATCCGCACTGCGCGTGAGTAGCCGATGATCGGCTCCCACTTGCTGCCCGTCGAAATGCTCTGTCTCGTCATGTGCCCTCAACGAAAGTAGTACACGACTCCTCCCGACGGCCGCACGATGAACATCGAATCGCCACCGTTGCCCCGCAAATCAACCGCTAGTGCCATCTGTCTGGCAAGCGGGAACTGCACCCCGACGCCGACCTGCACCTGCAGCTCGTTCGACTCGCCATTCAGTAGTGTGATGCCGCCGAGCATGAACGGCTGGATCGGCCCCTGGGCCAGCAGCCTGAGCGCGCTGACGCTGAAGAGCGTCTCGCGCTGGCGCGCGTTGCAGCACTCGGGATTGGCGCACGCATCCACATCTCGAACTCGACTGCCCAGACGGGGTGAGAGGTAGCGCCCAATCGACGCGCCTCCACCCGGGCTCCGGCTTCTCTTCTCGGAATCGATACGTGTTGCCGACCAGGTTGGTCCCGACCCGACCGGCCACAAACGGAGCGCCGGTCGTTTGGCCACTCGCCGCCGCCGGACAGCAGCACGAGCATCGCTGGCGCAAACGCACCATTTGAAGATTGTCGAAGGTCGATTCAATCTACCCTCTTCAATCGGCCAACACTCTAACAATCTTCAGTCTAACAATCCCCCAATGGTGACTCGCTAAGTCCACCAGGGTTCAACTGGGGCTTCCGTCAAAATTGCACGCGACAGCACACTCACGGCAGCCGTGAGCCCTTCGTCGATCGACGCGAGCGCGTCCTCGTGCTCGATGCTCATTACGTAGTCGTATCCGACGAGCCGCAGCGCGCTGACGATGCGCTTCCACTCGAACTCGTCGTGTCCAAAGCCGACGCTCCGGAAGAGCCACGACCGTTCGGCCATGCGGCGGTACGTCTTCACGTCGAGCACTCCGTTGACCGCCGTATTCTGAGGGTCGATGTAAACGTCCTTGGCATGGACGTGAAAGATCGCCGGTCCCAGCGCCCGGATCGCCGCCGTCACGTCGACCCCCTGCCAGAAGAAATGGCTGGGGTCGAAGTTCACGCCGAGGTTGTCGCCCACCGCCGCACGCAGCTTGAGCGCGCTTTCGACGTTGTAGACCAGAAACCCCGGGTGGGCCTCCAAGGCCACCTTCACGCCGTGTTCTTTCGCGAAATGGGCGGCGCCGGTCCAGTACGGGATCGCCTTCTTCTCCCACTGCCATTCGAGCACTTCGAGGAACTCGGGCGGCCATGCTGTGGTCACCCAGTTCGGGTGCTTCGCGCCTTCCGAGTCGCCGGGGCAGCCGGAAAACGTGACGACGACCGGCACCTCGAGCCGCTCGGCAAGCGTGACCGTCTTGCGAAACACCTCGTCGTCTGTCTTCGATCGCGCGGGGTCGGGATGAAGCGGGTCGCCGTGGCACGACAGAGCACTGATGATGAGGCCGGCGTCCGCGACCATCTGCCGGAACTCCCGGGCGCGGTCCTTGCTCTCGAGGAGGGCGGCGACATTCACATGATCGCTGCCAGGCCAAGCGCCGGTCCCGAGCTCGACCGCAGCAATCTTCTCGAACGACCGCACTTTCGCGAGCATGTCTTTGACGCCCAGCTTGCCAAGAACCGGTGTAAACAGGCCAAGCTTCATCGCGCCGATGCCTCCTCATTCGAACGGAAGAAGAGCAAGAACAAGACGAGCACCACAAACGCCATTGCCGCGGGAACCAGCCAGATGCCACGCCAATCGTGGATGACCGGCGCCCCGGCGGCCGACGTGACATAGGAATCGACCACCGGGCCAGCGATCAGCGAGCCGATGAACATGCCGACGCCGTACGTGACGAGCGTGATGAAGCCCTGCGCCGCCGCTCTGATGCTCTGACTCGCCTTCTGGTCCACGTAGATCTGACCGGTGACGAAGAAGAAGTCATAACAGATGCCGTGCAGCAGGATGCCCAGGTACAGCATCCACACCAGCGGACCATTGTCGCCATAGGCGAAGAACACATACCGAGCCACCCAGGCAGCCATGCCGACCAACAGCATGTACTTCACGCCCAGCCGCTTGAAGAACCACGGCATGATCAGCATGAAGCCCACCTCCGACATCTGCCCCATCGACATCTTGCCGGCGGCGTTCGTCACGCCGAGTTCATTGAGAAACGGATTGGCGAACGCGTAATAGAACTGCAGCGGAATGCAGACAAGGAACGACCCGAGCACGAAGATCGCAAACGATCGTTCCTTCATCAACGCAAGCGCGTCGAGGCCGAGCACGTCGCGCACGGTCATACGATGTCCGGTTTTGAGCGGCGGCGTGTGCGGCAACGTGAGGCTGAATATCGCGAGCGCGATCGACGCCAGGCCGGCAAGCTGCAGCGGCACCGCGGTCGCCTCCACCGCCATCGCTCCGACGATGAGGCCCGCCACAATCCATCCGAACGTGCCGAGCACGCGTACCAGCGGAAACTCGCGCCCGGGATCTTCCATCTGCCGGAACGACAGCGAGTTCGTGAGCGCCAGCGTGGGCATGTAGCACAACGTATGAATCAGGATGATCAGGTAGAGCGGACCAAAAGTGGTCTGCCTAGATGCCAGAATGATCGTCAATCCGCCGAGCAGATGGAGCACCGCGAGCAACTTCTGCGTCGCGAAGAGCCGGTCGGCAAACATGCCGACGAAGAACGGCGAGATCATCGCGGCAATCGCCGTCGTGCTGTAGACCAGCGCGATTTGCTGACCAGAAAATCCAATCGCGCCGAGCCAGGTGCCCGCCGTCACGTACCACGCGCCCCAGATGAAGAACTGGAGGAACATCATGAACGAGAGCTTGATTCGAACGGTTGTCGGCATAGGCATGGGCGTCATTCTAGGTGGGATGACCGGCAACGGG
The DNA here is from genome assembly GCA_963821375.1 of Vicinamibacterales bacterium. Classification (GTDB taxonomy): domain Bacteria; phylum Acidobacteriota; class Vicinamibacteria; order Vicinamibacterales; family JAMQPK01; genus JAMQPK01. The sequence goes on along the minus strand of CAWGDN010000003.1, from coordinate 185,110 downwards.
CGAGCGGCATTTGACGCTCCGGCCGGTAACCGGACGCCGCCCTCTCGTGCTTCGTGCGATATTCGCTACCGCTCGGCGAACGGCGCCACGATCAAGTATTCGATGATGTCTTCAACGCTTCGGCGATGGGTCCGCCGCTCTTCGGCGACTGTCGACGCCGAGGTGCTCACCACGATCAGATCTGCACTCGGCACCAGGACGATGTACTGGCCGCCGAAGCCCCAGGCGTAGAAGGCCTGACGGCCGGCTATCTCGCGAATCCACCAGCCGTACCCGTATTCGCGGCCACTGATTCGCGAGCGGCCTCTGGGTACGAACTGTCTCCCTGACATAGCCCTCAGAGAGGACCTGCCGCGAGCCGACCTTTCCTTGGTTCAGATAGAGCTCCCCGACATTCAGCATCTGTCTGGGCGTCAGCAGCATGTCGTTGCCGCCAAAGTAGATTCCCTGAGGATCCTGAGGCCAGTGCGCCAGGCTGAACCCCAGCGGCTTGGCCAGCGCTTCCTGCGCGAACTGCCACGTGCTCGTCCCGGTGGCCTTGGTCAGGACGGCCGAAAGCAGATGGGAGTTGCCCGTGCTGTAAATCATCTCGGTGCCCGGCTTCGTCACCAGAGGCCGAGCAAGGGCATGGCGCACCCAATTGCGGCTCTGCACCCACGCGCCGTAGTTGCGGCTGCTCGTTGACTCGAGGCCCGACCGCATCGTGAGGAGGTCCTCGACGGTGATTGCGCGTTTGCCAGGATCCGACGCGGGCACCCCATCATCCCAGATACTTGGCAATAGAGTCGTCGAGGCGAACGATCTTGCGATCGGCGGCGATGCCAATCAGCGCGGCGATGATGCTCTTAGAAACCGACTTGACGTTGGCGAGGCTGGTGGCCCTCCGCCCGTTGAAGTACCGCTCGAGAACGATCTGGCCGCGATGGCGAACGAGCAGGCTGTGAAGACGCGGGAGCTCGCTCGCGGCCTGGACAGCAGGGTCGAGCGATTGCGCCGCTGACGGTCTGACGGCCGCCAGCGACGCGGTGAGGACGAGACAGGAGATCAGCAGGCGGGCAACAGCCAACCGTCGCCTACAGCTTGCCCACCAGCGACTTCATCCGCTCCAGTCGCTGGCTGCGATCCTTGGCAAAACGCGTGACGCTCTCGAGAATCGACTTCGAATCGAGTCGCGCCTCTTCAATCACTTCGGGTTCCATGCCACCAGTGAGCCACTGGTTGTCCCAGTCCGACGTCCGCGAGTACTCGTCGGTCAGCGGCCCCACGTTGCGCAGCGGCCACATCCGGCGCGTGCCGCTGCTGACGAACATCAAGTCGTACTTGGCCTCTTCCGGCAGCACCGCGTTGCGATACGCCTCGGGCTGGTGATCGAACAGCTCCTCGCTGATGGCGGAGAGCACCTTGACGTTGATGCCGGCCTCTTCGAGCTTCGGCAGCATCTGGACGAGATTGAACGTGGCGCTCGATCCCTGCGCCACCACGTATCCATGGCGCGGACCAGGCCCGAAGTCGCGGATCACGTAGACGCCCTTGGCGGCCGCCTTGAGGTCGGTGTCGGCGAACTTGCTGCGATCGGCCACCGGGAAGTCGGGCCGCGCCACTTCGATGGCGATGATCCCCACCTTCTTCTCGCGTGCCGCGATTTCGGCAGCCGCGAAATAGCCGGCGGCCACGTCGTTGTAGTCCCAGAAGCTTAGATTGATGATGTGCCCTCGCGGGAACAGCTTCCAGACTTGCGGCGAGAAGATGCCGAAGTGCGTTCGCGCATCGGCCGCCGTCTCGGGACCGGAATGCCCCGCCAGGATGTGCAGCACGCCCGTGCGGAACTTGCTGTCCTGGTTCTGCTGGCTCCAGACGCGCGCCGGCAGGTACATCAGCGGCGTGAACGCCCCGTAGGTGCCCGCCCAGGCCCACATGCCCGCAAACTTCTCGGGATCGAGCGACGCGTTCTGTCCGATGATGCCGATGGCAGTCGACGCGGATCCGGCCTCCTGAATGGCCGACTTCAAGCGAGTGCCGGCCGGGTTCTTTTCCGGATCGTAGTGGCCGAACAGGCTGCCGTGCTCCATGTTGATCGACTCGGACAGGTCGGCCGCTGACGTCGCCACGCGACTGCCGGTCACGTAGTTCATCCACTTGATGACCTCGGAAATCGCGCGCCGCGGCCCGGCGACTTCCCCCGCCTTGCGGAACAACGCGAGCTTCACGTCCTTCTCGGCGCCCGAGATCGGGTTCCTCACCTTCAGCACCTGTGGTTCGGTCGGGATGTTGGCCGGCCGCAGACGCTCGTCGAGGAACGGATCGCGCGTCACGTCGATGCGCAGCTTGAAGTCGTCCTTCACCTGATCGCCTATCTGGACGATGCGGTTCGCGAGCCAGTCGCCGAGGCCGTTCTTGTCAAGCACCGACATCGCGACGTCCATGTTCGTCTTGAACTGGATGAGGCGCTGCTTTGCGTCGGTCACCGCGCCGTCGCGGAGTCCCTGGAACTCGACGCCGTACTTGTCTTCGAACGTCTTCGCCAGCGTGACGAAGTAGTCCGAGTTCATCTTCATGGCATAGGGATGGCTCGGATAGCCCACCACCTGCTCGACCGAGCCGGCAATCTTCCCATTCGACGCGGTCGGCCAGTACCCCTTCACTGTCTTGCCGATCACGATGATCGGGCGCCGATCGCCGGGATCGACGTCGTCCATCGCCTTGAGCGCCGCGACCACCTGGTCGTAGTCGTTGCCGTTGGCCATCGTGAAGACGTTCCAGCCGTACGACTTCCACTGCTCGACATAGTCATAGCCGGTGTACTTGCTGTCGATCACGCCGCCCATCAACGAGTCGTCGATGCCCGCGTTGTTCTCGGAGAACATGAGGCGCAGCCGCTTCCCTACCTTGAGGGCGAGTGCCTGCGTTTTGAGCTCCTGCGCATGGCCTGCGCACAACGCGAACTCGCCTTCGAACGCAATCACCTTCGGCTGATTGATCGGCGCCCCGACCATGTCCCAGAATGCCGCCTTGCCGGCGGCCGACGCGAGCCCGACACCGGACGGCCCGCCGTTGACGTCGTTGCTCTGATCGATCGACTCGATGTGGCCCGAAAGCGCGTGAATACCGCGGCCGCCTTCCTTCGCCTGCGCGAAGAGCGGTTCGTTGGCCAGGCCAAGATCCTGCAGCATCGTCTTGAGCGGCGCGGCATTGCGGCGGAAACCGAGCGCGTCGATGGCCAGGAAGCCGTCCTTCGGCGCGACGTAGTACTTCTTGTCCCCGGTCGCCTTGAACTTCCGGTAAAGCGCCTCGCCCATGATCATCCAGAGGGAGTAGCACGTCGGCGCGCAGTGGCCGGCAGCGAGCATGAACTTGTCGCCGTACGGGTGTTTGGGCCGGCGATAGTCGTGACGCAATCCACCGAGTTCAGGCCCGGCCAGATGGACGGAAACGTTATAGGGCGTATAGGCGAGCGGGCCCCCGAAGTGCCCGGTCTGGGCGTAGTTGCCAAGCAGCGTCAAAGTCATGCACGTCAGGAATCCGACATCTTCGAGCCGCTGTTTGTCCGTGGGATCTAGAACGGAGGTTGGAGAAGCTGCCGCTTGAACGCTCATCTTGAAACCCTCTGGTAATGAAGTGTCACGAAAAACTCGTTTGGGCGCCCGCCATTCTACATCGGGGCACGGAGATGCGGATCTGCTAGAGTATGCGTTTTCAATAGCCATTTGCGCCGTTTCGGGAGGCAGATATGACCAGACGGTTCAGCCTGCTGCACGTATTGATCCTCATCGTGCTCGTCGGGGGCACGCAGACTCCCGCTCAGCAGTTTCCGCCAGGGTTCGTCGACCCGGGACCTGTTCTCGCAGCTGCGTCCAAGGCCATCAACGAGCAGAGCCTCCGGTGCATCACCTACTCCGGCACCGGCTACAGCGGTGCGGTCGGCCAGACGTTCGAGAACGCCCCGAACATCGATTGGCGGCGCAGCGAGCTGGCCAACTACACGCGGACCATCAACTGGGAAACGGGAACGAGCAAGGAGACGTTCGACCGCAAGCCCGGCAACAACCCCGCCTCCTGGAAATACGGGATCGGATGGGTCGGTGGCACGCCGACACAGAGTCAGCTTACGCAGACGCACATCGCGAACGGCCGGTACGCGTGGCATTCGGACGGAACAGGCGCAGCGGTGGCCGTGCCGCCCGACCAGGCAGAGATATACCAGCTCGACGTGTGGCTGAACCCGCACGGGTTTCTCAAAGCGGCTCGCATGCCTGGAGCGAACCCCAAGGCGCTGTGGCGGTGGGAACAACTCGAGAAGGGACGCGACGGCAACGTCGTGAATCCCGAGAAGGTTCATGTGGTCGGCATCACCGTGCTCGGCAAGTATCGCGTCGACGCCACCATCAACAGCCAGAACATCATCACGCGCATCAAAGCGACGGTGAACGAGCCGGTGCTCGGCGACTTCAACATCGAGCACGAGTCGACCGAGTTCGTCGCCGCCGGGCCTTCGCGATGGCCCATCAACTGGCATTCGCACCACGGGTGGGATGACAACTGGCAATTCAATTCGGAGAGCACTGGCCACAACGGATACGGCGGAAAGTTCGCGAACGTGCAGGCCAACGTCTGCGACGATCCCGTGCCCGTGCCTGAGGCAGTAAAGCAGGCGCAGCCGCCCAACCCCGCACAGGTGACGGTCGAGAAAATGGCGGACGGCGTGTACCGGCTCGGCGGCGGACCTGCGAACAGCTACATGATCGAGTTCAGCAACTTCGTTGCGGTGTTCGAAGCGCCGGGCAGCGAAGAGCGGAGCCTTGCCGTCATCGAGCAGGTGGCGCGGTTAGCGCCGAACAAGGCGATTCGCTGGCTCATCGCTTCGCATCCACACTTCGACCACATCGGCGGCATTCGCACCTACAACCACATCGGCGCAACTGTGGTCACGCACATGCTCAACCTGAAATTCCTCAACCGCGATGTCCTCACCTACAGGCCCAGGACGGTGAAGCCCGACATCGTGTCGCTGTGGCCCCCCACCGAAGTGGCCGAGGGCTACAACTACGAGGCCGTGCAGGAGAACTACGTCATCACCGACAACAGCCGGATCCTGCGGATCTACTACGTGCAGCCGCTCCAGCACGTCGCCGGCATGCTGATGGCGTACTTGCCCGCGGAACGCATTGCGTTCGAGGCCGACCTGTTCGACACGCACGAGCCGCCTCGCGTGGCGCAACTGCCAGCAATGCGGAGCTTCAGCAATCAGGTGCAGCGCATGGGGTTGCAGGTCGACACAATCGCGCCTGTGCACGGCGCGCCAGTGCCCTGGAGCACGTTCGCGACAGCGCTCGGAACGATGGCCAAAACGAACTAACATGTGGATCACTGCATGACCCACACAGGCCGGCACTTCCTCCAGATTCCCGGTCCCACGAATGTGCCCGAGCGCGTGCTGCTCGCGATGGCGCGCTCAACGGTCGATCATCGCGGTCCCGAGTTCGCCGAGATCGGCTTGGAAGTGCTCGACCGCATCCGGCCGGTATTTCGGACGGCCGGGAAGGTCGTCATCTTCCCCTCCTCCGGCACGGGCGCTGCCGAGGCTGCGCTGGCCAACACGCTGTCGCCGGGCGATCGCGTGCTGATTTTCGAAACCGGTTGGTTCTCACACGCCCCGTGGCGGACTGTGGCGGAAAAGCTCGGCCTGGTCGTCGAGTACGTGCCCGGCACGTGGCGGCGAGGCGCGTCGCCGGAAGTGCTCGAGCAGCGCCTTGAGGACGACCGCTCACATCAGATCAAAGCCGTCATCGTCGTCCACAACGAGACGTCGACGGGCGTGGTGAGCCGGGTCGGCGAGCTACGAAAGACGATGAACCGCGTGTCCCATCCCGCGCTGCTGATCGTCGATGCAATTTCGTCGCTCGGGTCGATCGACGTGCGCCATGACGACTGGGAAGTCGACGTTACCGTCTGCGGCTCTCAGAAAGGGCTGATGGTGCCGCCGGGACTCGGCTTCAACGCCGTCTCTGAAAAGGCACTGCGCGCCAGCCGCGACGCACGCATTCCGCGCTCCTACTGGGACTGGCAGGAGATGCTCAAGACCAACACCGCCGGTTTCTTTCCGTACACGCCGGCGACGAACCTGCTCTACGGTTTGCGGGAAGCGCTGCAGATGATTGAGGAAGAGGGGCTGGAGAACATCCTTGCCCGTCATGCGCGACACGGAGCTGCCACGCGCGCCGCTGCGAAAGCGTGGGGATTGGACGTCGTGCCCGAGGATCCTCAGGAGCAGTCGAACACGCTCACGGCTGTCATGACACCCGAGGGGCACAACGCCGATCGCCTGCGCCAGGTGATCCTCGATCGGTTCGACATGTCGCTCGGCACCGGCCTGGGCAAGCTCGCCGGCCGTGTGTTCCGCATCGGGCATCTCGGCTGGTTCAACGATCTGATGCTGGCGGGCACGCTCTGCGGTGTCGAGATGGGACTCCACGAGGCGGGCATCCCACACAAAGGCGGGGGCGTGGTCGCCGCGTTGAACGTACTCAAGGGTGGGCTGCAGGGGCGCGAAGATCTCGCGCCGCACCTGCAATCACAGAGCAGCTAACACGCCGACCGCGATCGCCCCAAGCAGAACGAGTCCCACGAGAATTGCGATCGCGCCGAGGAACATCCAGAACCCGCGCTGCGCTTCGAGCACTTCCTCGAGCTGCACGGTGTGTCCCTGTGCGACGAAAATCCCCATCTTTCGGGCGCATTTGTGCAGCTGCACTGCGGGCACGAGCGTGAACAACGCCATGCAGGGATAGACGATTAAGGCTTGACCGGGGATAGTGCTGCTCTGGCGTACCAGCGTGGCTGAACCACGACACGGCTGTGAGCAGGCCGAACAGCGCGACCACTACAAAACCGACAACGCTGAGAAGTCGAACCCAAGGCAGAGTTTTGCGAAGGCTGCTGATGAGGCCTGCATTGGGATCACTCAATCGCGCGCCCTCCCGGCCGGCTAGTCTGCGAGCGCCCGGCCCTTTGTTTCAAGCACCCACGGCATCACCAGTAGTCCGAGAAGTGGGACGAACCCGACGTAGAACAACACCTCGAGCGCGCCGCCCAGTGCGCCGGCGCCTTGCGACGCGATCGCGCCGACCAGGAACGGACCGGGCGCCGCAATCAGCCGGCCGGCGTTGTAGCAGAAGCCGGCGCCCGTGCCTCGCAGCCGCGTCGGATAGAGCTCTGGCAGGTAGTACGTGAACGCGCCGAACACGCCGAATACGGACAAGCCGATGGGGAAATACATGAAGAGCCGCGTGCGCGGATCCATCTCAAGTCCGAACGCCGCGAGGACCGCCAGTCCCGACGCGAGGAAATAGATCGAAAACATCGTCCTGCGGCCGAGCATTTTCGATGCGGGCACCGTGAGCAGCGTACCCAGGAGCCCGCCAATGTTGAACCAGTTGCCGGCCGTCTGCTTCCAGCTCTCGACCACTGCGGTCGCTTGCGCGGGGGCAGGCCGGCCGCCGCCTCGGACGCCAGACCCGTCGCCACCACCGAAATAAAGGCGTTACAGCTCCACCAGGTGACGAGCGCCACGACGGCCATCAGCAGACCGCTGATCGTGATGGCTCGGTACTCCGTGCGTGAAGAGCTCGCGGATGCGCGGCGGGGCCGCATGAGACGCCGCGTGCTGCCAGCGCTCGGGCTCCTTCACGAACAGGCGCACGAGAAAGGCGACAGCGGCCGGGAGCAAGCCGAACAGAAACACATAGCGCCACGACACCTCGGGGCTGCCGGCGAAGTACACGCCCTGCACCTGATAGGTGACGACGGTGGCGAGAAACAGACCCAGCGGCGCGGCGGTGTAAAGCAGGGCGCCGGCTTCGACGCGCCGATGCTCGGGCACCACCTCGGCGACCATCGCCGCCCCGGCCGCCCACTCACCGCCGATGCCGAGCGACGCGATGATGCGGAAGAGCACGAGCGTGGCCATGTTCGGCGCAAACGCACAGGCAGCCGTGCCGATGGCGTACATCAGCATGGTCAGCAGCAGCGTGCGCGTGCGCCCGAGTCGATCGGCGACCCGCCCGAAAATGATCCCGCCAATGGCCCAGCCGATCAGGAGCAGCGCCGTGAGGATTCCAGTCCACTGCAACGTCGCAGCGCGTGCGGCTGGCGTCCCGAGGGGAATGTCGAGCAGGACGGGCACCGCATTCGGCGCCACGTAGTTGAACAGGAGGCTATCGAAGATATCGAAGCCCCAGCCAAGCCACGCGGCAAAGAGCACCGTCCACTGGTAGCCGTTCATGTCGAGCAGGGTGCGTCCCTGCGCGACCGTCGTTGGCGCAGTCTGCCGCTTCGCGGCCTCTCGTTCGATCACGGGGATTCCGGGATGGGGCTCATTCTATACGTTATTTCAGTTGGAGTGCGCTCCTCTTGACGACCCCGCCGTCGACGTCGGCCAGGGCGTGCGAGACGATGAAGGCGCCCCTGTCGATGCTCCGGGCAATCGACCTCACCCGATCGATCTCCAGGCGAGTGACCACGCAGAACAGGATTTCCTGCTCCGCGCTCGTCAATCCGCCGCGTCCTTTGTAGACGGTCACGCCGCGCCCGAGGTCGCCAGTGATGGCCTCTCGGATCGCCGTGCTCTCGCTCGAGACGATCGTGATGGCGGTGTATTCCTCGATGCCATGGACGACGAAGTCGACCGTTCGTGCGGCGGCAAAGTAGGTGACGATCGAATACAGGGCGGCCTCCACGCCAAGGACCGCCATCGCCACCGTGAACAGGACGACGTTGAAACCGAGGATGACGTCGCCGACGCGAATCATCGCCGTGCGCCTGCTGATGAGAAGCGCAGCGATCTCCGTGCCGTCGAGCACTGCCCCGCCGCGCATGGCAAGCCCAATTCCCGCACCGAGAAAGAACCCGCCAAAGAGGGCCGTGAGGAAGAGGTCCTGCGTGACGATCGGGAAGTCAACGAACCCGACGACCAGAGCGAGGCCGATGATCGCGAGCGAGCTGCGCACGGCGAACGCGCGGCCGAGCTGCGTGAGGCCGACCGCCAGGAACGGGACGTTGATCAGCGGCAGCCACAGGGAGAGCGGAAGGCCTGTTGTCCTCGCAAGCAGCAGGGAGACGCCGGTCACGCCGCCATCGATGAATCCAGTGGGAATGAGGAAGCCCTTGAGGCCGAGGCTCGCGGCCAGTACGCCGGCGAGGATGAAGGTAGCCTGCCTCAGGCTACGGACCATGTTCCGCGTACCGCATTTCGCCGGCTTCGATTCTGGTCCGCAGCCGGTTTTGCTCCGTTGGCAGCGGACACGTCGTGTGGGGGTTGTACGCGCATGGAGGATTTTCCGCGCGGTTGAAGTCGAGGACCATGCGGCCCTCCACCGGGGCCGGCGTGTAGAGAAACCGCGCAGCCGGGTACGTCTCCTTCTGGCTCGTCAGATCGCGGAAGACGAACCAGAACTGCGGATCGCCAGGCTCGGCGAACGGCTCGAGCGCGTAGTCGTGTCCGTTGAGCGAAAACGTCACGAGGCCGGGAATGGGCACCTCATCGGAATCGCCGAGGATGTTCGCCACTTCGACGACCCTGGGCTTGTCGAACGGCTTGAAGACCGCCTCAACGCGATATGACGGATCTACCGGGAACCAGTTCGTCTTGGTAAAAGACGTTCGAAGCGGATTGTTGCGATCGCGAAGCCGAATGGAAAGCCGGTCGCCGCTGTTGTGAACCCACAGCTGCAATTCACCGACGCCGATGCGATCGGGCGTCCCCTGCCCGTCGGGCTTCAATGTCGCCGTGGTGATCGGCTTGCCATTGAGCTCGAACGTCACGCCATCTGCCGCTCTGACAGTGACAGCGCCCTTTCGAACCTCGAATCTTCCGGCGCGTGCCGGCGCACTCGTGGGCAGAACAATGTCGTTCAACGGGTCCGAACCGAAGGTGGTATCGGGCTGAGTGAGAAACCAGAGGCCGGCGATGGTCAGCCACCCGTTCTCGGCCTTCAACGCGGCTTCGCGCTTCTGCTGAAAGCCGAGGATCTCGGCATGGTACGGATCGGCTGGCGCTTCTGCCTTGGGCACACTCGTGTCCGCCGCCGGGGGTTCCTGCGCCTCTCGGCACCCCATGCTGGCGCATATCAGCGCCGCAAGCCCCAACCCCCGCCAACACCAGATCCCCAATCCCCCCCAATCCCCAATCCCCAATCCCTAACCCCCTTCAAGTTCCACTGTGATGGCGACCGCGTCCTTCAGCGTGGTTGTCACCAGGCAGCCGCGCTCGGCAACGACGATGAGTTTGCGCATCAAGTCGGCGTCGCCGTACTTCGCGGCGATTCGCATGGTGATGGCCTCGAACCGTTCCGGCACTCCGCCGATCGTCCCCGAGATCAGGACGCGCACATCCGATATCTCCGCCTCCCGCGTCCGAATGGCCGCGAGCAGCGTGCTGACGAAGCACCCGCCGAGCGAGACGAGAAGCAGCTCCCCGCCCTGGGGGCCGCGATCCTCTCCGCCTCGATCCAGCGGCCTGTCGACCAGCAGTGTGTGCGACCGCACGGCTACGCGGCTCGTCGCCGGGCCGACCTGCTCGACCTCCACGGACAGCACTTTCGCCACTATCGGCCGCCTCCGATCGCCGATCGGCGATCGCCGGTTGATGTCAGCCATCGCTCGAACCAGGCCAGCATCGCCTGATCGTACGCCGGTGTCTGTTCATGGCCGACGCCCTGCAGGATCTGCAGCGAGAACTTTTCTGGGGCGCCGGCGACCTTGTATGCGAGCTCTGCCGCGGCGGCACTTGCCTTCACGCCGGCCATCGGCGTTCTCGGATCCGAGTCGCCGTTGATCACGAGCAGCGGCCGGGGCGCCACGAGCGGCAGCATCGCGGGCGCGTCGAAATCGCTGTAGATGCCGGGCGCAACCACATCATAGAAACGCTTGATAAACGTCGGATTCACCGCAGCTTTCGACTCGGAGGCCGCTGCCGTCAGCGCCTCGCGAATGGTCCAGGCGCGCGAGTCCCACGCGCCGTGGTCGAGCGCCCATCCAAAGCTCTGGACACCGTGGCCCGACACTGCAGCTGCGATTCGCGGCTCGACGGCCGCGGCAAGATAGGTCTCAATCCCGCCCTTCGAGAATCCACCCAGGCCGATGCGCGCCGGATCGACGTCGGACCTCGTTTCCATGTAGTCGATCAGACGTCTGACGTCGAGAACCGTGTCGTAGAAGAACGGATGCTCGCTTCCGGTCTTGAACGCATTGAGGATACCGGACGCATAAGGCGAACCCAGGGTCGACGCGTCGCCCGATCGTTCACCGTGATATCGGCCGTCGATGGCGATGCCGATGATGCCTCGATTTGCGAGCGCGATAAGCCGGGGACGAAGCTGCTCCTTGTTGCCGTTCGTCCCATGCAGTTGGATGACGACCGGCTGCCGGCCTGTCGCGTCCTCGCGCTTCACCAGCAGCCCGATCACCCGCTGCGAGCTCTCGACCGAGATCGCGAAATGCTCCTCGATCAGCCCTGGTGCCGGCGCGGCCCGCCGCTGTACTTCTGGCCGGGGATCGACCCGCGGAGCCTCGACGATCTTGAGGAAGGCGGCGCGCTTGTCTGCAGGAGACGACTGCGCGCTGAGCGAGAGCGTCGCAATGAGTACGAGCAGCGCGATGTGTTTCATGGCGTCCCTCCAGCGTTGCGGATGTGGGCCAGTCCCCGCGCGACCGCCGCGGACCAGGCCGGCGTACCTATCACCGATGAAACCGGCCGCGGCGGTGCGGGATCGCGGACGATCGGCTGAATCTCGGTTTCGAACCAGGCGACGTCGTGCCACGCGCCAAGCTTGAAGCCGACGCTACGATACACGCCAACCTGTGTGAATCCAAACGATCGATGCAATGCCACGCTCGCCGCGTTCGGCAGCGTGATCCCAGCCGTTGCGCGGAAATAGCCGAGCTGACGCAAGAGCTCAAAGAGTGTCGTGTACAGAGCGCGCCCCAATCCGCGACCGTGGTGCGCCCTGTCGACGTAGACCGACGTGCTCGTCGTCCATTGATACGCGACTCTCTCGTGGTGCGGCGCAGCATACGCATATCCAGTCACCATGCCAGCGTCTTCGAGCACGAGCCACGGCCGACGGCCGCCCATCTTTTCAATGCGAGCCGCCATCTCATCGACGGCGGGAGCGACGACTTCAAACGAGATCGCGGTGGCCTCGCAAAACGGCGCGTAGATGGCAGCCACCGCAGCCGCATCGTCAGGTCCCGCCAGGCGGATCACCGACATGCTCGCCCCTCGTACATGTAGGTGGCGAACCGCGGACCTGGAATGTACCCGCTCTTCAAGGTCGTGGTCATGAATCCGGCGCTATCGACCAACTCGTCGATCTTGCGATCGAGGTGGCAGCCTCCCGCGAGCCTGCGCCAGACGGGCGTGAGACGCCGCTGCCAGGCCCGTACGCCGGAGTCGGGCGAAGCCCCATGCTCGATGAAGATCAGCGAGCCTCCAGGCTTGACGACGCGCCTCACCTCGCGGAGAGCGGCGGCGGGATCCTCGATGGAACAGAGCGTCCACGTGATAACGGCGGTATCGATGCTGGCGTCTGGGAGTGGGATTTCGCCGACGGCACGGTGAAGAAGCTCAACCGGAAACGAGACCCGTGGCAGTGTTTGCCTGGCGACGGCCAGCAGCTCGACCGAGGGGTCGATGCCGTACAGCTTCGTTACTGCCGAGGTATAGAACGGAAGGTTCAAGCCGGGTCCGATGCCCACTTCGAGCACCACTCCGCTCGCGGCGGGCACGTGCGCAGCGCGCAGCTTCATCACGTCGTCTTGCGACATCGCGAACTGGATGAGCGCCGGGAGGACGTGCCGCGAGTAGATTCCCATGGCTTCTGGCTCCGGGCTTCTGGCCTGACGTCTGAAGGCCGGAGTCTGTGGCCTGCTCTCTATTGCGGGAGGGCGAATACGTACAACGCCTGTCCACTCTGCGGAATCCTGATGTCCGGCACGATGGCTGCCGGCACATTGCGGGGACTGCCGCCTCCCAATCCCGACATCACGGCGATGTACTGACGGCCGTCGACGCTGAAGCTCACTGGAAATCCCTGAGCCGACGTACCCAGGCGGGTCTGCCACAAGATCTGGCCGGTCCTGACGTCGTGCGCGCGAACGTTGCGATCGAGGTCGCCGACAAACACGAGGCCGCCCGCGGTCGACAGCGCCGCCGTCAGGTACGGCGCACGCTGCTCGTGCTTCCACACCTCCTGCATTGTCCTCACGTCGTAGGCAGCCAGTTTGCCGACGTTCTCGTTGCTGCCGGGCATGTGTTTGAAGAGCCGGTCGCCCGCATTGCCTCCGCCGCCTTCGACCATCGCGATCTCGCGGGCCGTGAAGTCCATGCACGACTGGCTGAGAGGGATCACGAGCAGGCCGGCAGGCTCGTTGTAGCTCATGGCCTGCCAGTTCTTTCCCCCTTCGGTGCTCGGGCAGATGAAGATCGGCTTGCCGATCGACATTTCCAGAATGTCTGGCCGGTAGCTCGGGATGCCGGTCTGGGGATCGATGCGATCCCAGACGTTCTGCGCCACCATTTGCTTGAAGCCGAGGAACTGCCCCGTCCGCCGATCGTGTTTCCAGAGCACGCCGGTCTTGCCGGCGCTGAAGACCACTTTCTGGTCACCGATGTCCACGAGCACGCGCTCGAACACTTCGTCGAGATCGAACGACTCGGCCGGCGCATGCTGAAAGTGCCACGCCAGCCGTCCGGTGTCTGGATTGATCGCGACGGTGGAGTTGGCGTAGAGCGTCTTGTCGAGAAGCGTGAGCTTGCGGCTCAGAAAGTTCCACGGCTTCGACTGCGCGACGCCCCAGTACGTGAGGTTGAGATCGGGGTCGTAGCTGCCGGCGATCCAGGTATCGCCGCCGCCACGGAACGTCATCGGCAGCTTCCCCCACGTCTCGCTGCCAGGCTCTCCCTCGCGAGGGACGGTGTAGAACTTCCAGACCTGCTTGCCAGTATTGATGTCGTACGCGCTGATGTAGCAGCCGATGCCATCGAACCGCGAGCATCCGGTGAGCCCCTGCAGCACCTTGTCGCCGATTGCCACGGCACCGCTGGTGTTGACGCGCGATCCGTCTGGCGCAGCCGGCGTGTCCCACAGAATCTCACCTGTCCGCGCGCTCATCGCGACCATGTGCGCGTGACTCGCCGCCAGGAAGATCTTGTCGCCGGCAATCGCGATGCTGCGAATGCCTCCGTAGCCCGGCGCCTGGTCAGGACCCGCGCGCGTCTCCCAGATCAGGCTGCCCGTTCGCGCATCGATCGCCTGCACGATGTTGCTTGGACTCGCAAGGTAGATCACTCCGTTGTGGACGATCGGCGTCGTTTGGTTGGCGCCTGAATCGTTCATCGCCCAGACCCATTGCAGCTGCAGATTCTTGACGTTGTCTCGAGTGATCTGATTCAGCGGGCTGTAGCTGTGTCCTTGATAGTTGCGGCGGAAGACGAGCCAGTCGCCCGGCGGCTGGTTGCGAAGCATCTCTGGCGTCACGGGCACGAAGTTCCTCACCTCGCCCGGCAACGTGACGCCGTAGCGCGTCGCTTCTCCGGAACTGCCTCGGGCTGCGCCACCCGCCCCTCGAACGACCATCTGCGGAGCACTCTGGTTGCCTCCGCCGGCTGCACCGCCGCGAGCGGGCGCGCCGCTTCCCTGCGCTGGCCGCATCTCGTTCAGTGATGTCGAGACTTGCGGCGTCAGCGGACGCGATCCCGCGACGACCCCGTTGGCCTGAAGCAGATAGGCCGTGACGTCGATCGTCCCCTGCTCACCAAGCGCCCCCGGATTCGTCGGGGGCATCGTCTGCACGAGATACGTGAACAGATCATTGGCCGCCCGTGGTCCCCACTTCGCAAGGAAGTCCGGACCCGCAAGCGCAGGCGCGTCCCCCGAGCCGCGGAAGTCGGCGAGATGGCAGCCAGCGCATTGCTGACCGTACAGAGCTTGCCCGGACTGAGCCTGCTGCAGGGTGTACGTCACCGGACCGGGCGGCTGCGGTTGCTGGCCGCCTGCGAGAATGCCGGTAAGGCTCATCGACAAGCCCGAGGCGAGAAGAAGGAGCGACCGTGGCTGCGTCATGTTCGGCTCCAGTGAGAGGGATCGGATCCTATTTTTACGTAAAAGGTAAAACCGGGGTCTGACCCCGGAGCATAGACAACGCAGGGATGATACGGTCGGGTCGGACGGGCGAGCCCGGCGGTAGCCCACGACCACGGCGATCGATCCAGATAGCGAAGATGCCCAGCCTCTGCGGTGCCGCGACATCCCATTCGAGGTTGTCACCGACCATCCAGGCTTCGCTTGGCGCCACGTCCAGCACCTCGAGCGCGGTGCGAAAAACACGCTCGTCGGGCTTCCCGTAGCCCAGCTCGCCCTCGACAAGGATGACATCGAAGAGGTCCGAAAGACCGAAACGAATGATCTTCTTGCGCTGAGCCGGCCCGGCGCCGTTGGTGAGCAGCGCGAGCCGGATGCCGGCCTCGCGGAGCCACTTTACCGTCTCAATCGCATCTGGAAAGGGCGCCATTCCCACATCTCGCCGGCGACTATACCCATCGCCGATGCGCGCGGCCAGACTTTCGTCCCCGATTCCGAGTTCGCGAAGCGCCAGACGCGCCACTTCGCGTCTAGCCGCTTCGAGCTCCAGCCTTCCCGAGCGATGGCGCTCGGCGTCGCCCCAGAACCATCGTGAGGTGCGTCGAATGGCTTCCGCCACGGTCTGTGCATCGACCGGCGCAAAGTGCTGGGCCTGATCCTCGCACGCCTGCCGCCAAAAATCGCCGACCAGGCTGCTGTCGTCGAGAATCGTGTCGTCGAGATCGAGAAGGATGGCGGGCGGAAGATGATTTGAGCCGCCGGCCATGTCAGCGCGAGCGGGAGCGGCCGCCGAGAATTCCGCCCAGTACTCCCCGCAGAATCTGCCGGCCGAGCTGGCTGCCCACGGTGCGAGCGGTCTGCTTGGCCATCGTCTCGACCATGCCCTGGCGGCGCTTCGTTCCCCAGAGGAAGTCGTTGATGACGCTGCCAGACTCGGCGGGCTGGGACGAAGGCGTGGTCGCGGTCGGACCGGCGGCTGATCCCCGCTTTGCCAGCATCTCGTAGGCAGACTCGCGGTTGACGGCGTTGTCGTACTTGGAGCCGATCGGGCTCCTCGCGCGAATCGCCGCCCGCTCTTCCGCGGTGATCGCCCCGATGCGACTGCGCGGTGGGGCCATCATCGTCCGCTCCACCGGCATTGGGATGCCGTTTGCCTGCAGCGTGGAGACCAGCGCCTCGCCAACGCCAAGCGCCGAAATCACCTGCGCGACGTCGAGCTTCGGGTTAGGGACAAACGTCTCCGCTGCGGTTCGCACCGCTTTCTGATCGCGGGGCGTGTACGCGCGCAGCGCGTGCTGCACCCGGTTGCTCAACTGTCCCAGAATCTCTGCCGGCACGTCGTCTGGGAACTGCGAGCAGAAGTAGACGCCCACGCCCTTCGATCGGATGATCCTCACGACCTGCTCGACCCGCTCCAGCAACGCCGGCGGTGCGTCATCGAACAACAGATGCGCTTCGTCGAATACGAAGACGAGCTTCGGTTTGTCGAGGTCGCCGACCTCCGGCAGGTTCTCGAACAGCTCTGACAGCAGCCAGAGCAGAAAGGTCGAGAACACGCGCGGCTTGAGGATCAGCTGATCGGCCGCGAGGACGTTGATGATGCCGCGTCCGCTCAGGTCTGTGCGGAGCAAATCGTTCAGCTCAAGGGCCGGCTCACCGAACAACTGCTCGGCGCCTTCGCGCTCGAGCGACAGCAGGCCACGTTGAATGGCCGCTACCGACTGAGCGCTGACGAGGCCGTAGCTGGAAGAGATTTCCTTGCGGTTGTCGGCAACGAAGGTGAGGAGCGCGCGGAGATCGTCGAGGTCGAGCAGCAGCAGGCCGCGGTCATCTGCCAGCTTGAACGCGATTTCGAGCGCGCCCGCCTGAGCGTCGCTCACGTCGAGAATGCGGCCGAGCAGCGTCGGCCCAAGCTCGCTGACAGTGGTCCGGACCGGGTGGCCGGCTTTTCCGTGGAGGTCCCAAAAAACCACCGGGTTTGCCTCCGGTGTGTGGCCTTCGAGGCCGACGGCGACGGCGCGCTGCTGCACTTTCTCGCCCGCAGCGCCTGGCATGGCGAGCCCGGCCACATCCCCCTTCACATCGGCCATGAACACAGGGACGCCGAGCCGCGAGAACCCCTCGGCCATCACCATCAGCGAGACGGTCTTGCCGGTGCCGGTTGCACCGGCGACCAGACCGTGCCGATTGCTGAACTCGGGATGAAGAAAGACCTGCTGCTCGCCCTTGCCGAGGAGGATGCGGCCCGGTGATGCCATCGACGTGTTCGCGCGCGCGTCTTACTTGTCGACCTTCTCGATGTGCACGAGATACGCCTCGACCATCAGCAGGTTCTTCTCGCCAGACTGCTTGATGACCCCAAGGAGACGATCCATCTTGACGACCTCTTCGAGCTGCTCGTCGATGAACCACTGCAGGAAGCTCTGCGCGAGGTAGTCCTCGCTCTCGACAGCGGTCTGCATGAGGCCGGTGATCTGCTTGGTGACGTCCTGTTCCCAGGTCAGTGCCGCCTGGGCGGCGTCTTCCGCAGAGCCAAACGACGCCTTCGGTGCGGGAATCGCGGGAATGTGCAGGGCGGCCTTGGTGTCCTGGATGTACTTGATGAACTTCATCGCGTGCTGCTTCTCTTCGTCGGCCTGATCCTCGAAGAGCTTGGCGAGCAGCGTCAGGTGACGCTGATAGAAGTACGACGCAATGGCCAGGTACTGCATGCTGGCACCGAATTCGTGTCCGATTTGCTGATTGAAGGCTTTGGCGAGTTCTTGGCTGATTAGCATAGTGGCGATTATATCGGCCTTCCGCGCTTCCTACTTTCTACTTCTTACTTTTGAGATTGCGTCTTACTTGCAAGTCTCTTAAGGAGCTGAATCTGACCGGCGTGATACAGGTCGTGCGCAGCGATGCCGGAGATCAGCGCAAAATTGCTCACCTTCGAGCCTGCCGGGGTCTTGCGAAGATCAGCATCCGGCAGATCCGCCACCGAGGAGCGCAGCACCTTGTGCATGCGGTCGAGCAAGGCAATGTCCTCTCGCCAGGCCTTGTCGGTCGCCAACGCGCGATTCGCGGGCCGCGTGAACCAGTTCGATCCCTTCACCGGAAAACTGCCGCGCCCTTCACCCGTAAACCTTCTCGCGACGGCGTACTTCCAGTACGCAGTGTGCACGACCTCTTCCCAGATGTTGTGGCGACGTGGGCCGGGGCGCCACGCGGCTTGCTTTGCGCCGACGCGTCGCACGGATCCTCGCAGGTTCGTCCCGTGCCACGACGCATGGTCGTAGGCCTGATCGAGAATGGCGAGGAGTTGGTCGATGGAACCCATCGGCTCGGGGCTCTAGGCTTTGGGCTTTGGGCCTGTCACGCCCCAGCCTTTGGCTCTTTGCCGATCATCTTCATTGCAAGCGCCATCATCGAGCCGACGTCGGCGACGTTCGCCGGCAACACGATCGTGTTGCCTTCCTTGGCGAGCTCGCCGAACTGCATGATGTACTGCTCGGCGACGCGCAACTGCACGGCTTCGTAGCCGCCTGGCAGCTTGATCGCTTCTGCCACGCTCCGGATGCCCGCTGCGGTGGCGGTCGCGACCGACGTGATCGCGGCGGCTTGGCCTTCGGCTTCGTTGATCTGCTGCAGCTTGCGCGCCTCCGAGTGCTTGATGGTCTCCTGCTTCATGCCTTCGGCGGTGTTGATGGCAGCGTCGCGCGTGCCCTCGGACGTCAGAATCACCGCGCGCTTCTCGCGCTCCGCCCGCATCTGCTTCTCCATGGCGGCAAGGATGTCGGCCGGCGGCGTGATGTTCTTGATCTCGTAGCGCAGCACCTTCACGCCCCACGCCTCCGACGCCTTGTCGAGCTCGCTGACCACGGCGGTGTTGATGTTGGTGCGTTCTTCGAATGTGCGGTCGAGGTCGATCTTGCCGACCTCGCTTCGCAGCGTGGTCTGCGCGAGCTGGCTGATGGCGAACAAGTAGTCCGAGATGCCGTACGACGCGCGCTCCGGGTTCAGCACCTTCAGGTAGAGCACGCCGTCGACGCCCACCTGCACGTTGTCGCGCGTGATGCAGACCTGCGCGGGAATGTCGATCGCCATCTCTTTCAGCGTGTGGCGGTAGCGGATCACGTCGACGAACGGTAGCAGCACGTGGAAGCCGGCGTTGAGGACGCCGTGGAAGCGTCCGAGGCGCTCCACCACGTAGGCGCTCTGCTGCGGCACCACTATCGCGGTCTTCGCGATGATGATGAGGACCAGAAGCGCGAGAACGAGTAATGCGAGTAGGCCACCGGTCATGAGTGCTCTCTTTCTGCTTTGAGGGAAATCATCAGGCGATCGACAGCGGCGACTTTGCACCGCTGGCCGCGGGCGAGTACGGCGGTGTCCTGGTTGCGCGCGGACCACACGGCGCCGCGCAGCTCCGCCCGGCCCACTGCTCCAACTGGAATGTCTTCGAGAGGTATCGCGGTGTCGCCAACGAGCGAGTCGACGTCCTTGCCGACGCCGTCGAGCTCGAGCCACCGGAGCAGCGGCCCGCGGAAGAACAGCAGCGAGCCAACTGAGATGAAGGAAAAGAGCGCCAGCTGCAGCCACACCGGGCCGGCGAGGTCGAGCGCGTGGAGGCCCGCGATCGAGAGGGCGGCGATGCCGAAGAAGATGACGTAGAAGCCCCCCGACGCCGCCATTTCGAGCGCCACGAGGACGAGCCCGATGACGAGCCAGTGCCACCAGAGCATGCGCGCACATTGTATGACGGGTTGGGGTCGTAACGATTCTGTCGAGGCGGATGCGAATTTCGTCGAAAACCCAGCGGCGAGGCGGGCAACGCCGTGACAGTTCGCAGGCACCTCTCTTGCTCAAAGGCGACGGGATGCCGGTACTACTCATCGCCATGCTCGCCCTGCTGAGCGCGTCGGTCGGCCCCACGATTGTCGAGGACGTCGAGTACTACGACGTCGCCGGATCGACGTCTGAACAGGTACGCGCGAGTCTCGAAAAGGTGCGGCCACTCGGTCGGCGTGGGGTCCGCGCTGATGCCCTGACATCCATGGACGTCAGTTGGCAGTTCCAACTTGCCAAGGGTGAGGGCGGCTGCGCCGTGGTGTCCCTTGCAACGAAACTCAACGCCGTCATCACGCTCCCCCGATGGACCGACCGTCAAGCCGGGACTTCTCTCACTGAACGCTGGGACAGATATAGCAATGCGCTGAAGCGCCACGAGGAAGGCCACATGGAAATCGGCCGCGAAGGCGTGGCGGCGCTACACAAGAGGCTGTCGGCCCTCACCGCTCCCTCATGCAAGCAGCTCGCTCAACTGATCGAAGCGACCGGACACGAGGCCCTGGACGCCTTGGAGGAACAGAACCTCGCATACGACCGAGAGACGAAGCACGGCGTGTTGCAGGGCGTAGCGTGGCCGTAGCGAAACTACTGGCTCTGTCTGCTCCTCACCAACCCCGCATTCGCACACTCCTCCGCCATTGTCAGGAAGCGCCCGACGCTGGATGAGCCAACGACGTAGGGATGTGGATCGGCGGGCTTGCGCGTGCGCAGGGCCGGCAGCCGAGTCACGGAACCGTCGTACTCGGTGTGATTTGAGAGTAGAACATCGGCCCCCGCTTTGGCCGCAATGTCTCGGAACCTGCGAGCCGACGCCACATACGTCTCGAACCACCATGACACAGGCGTCGCCGGCGTGATGTACGCGCCGCCCCCGCGCGCAAAGTTGAAGAGCGTCCCGCCCCAGAGCGCCGCCACGTGCGGCTTCCCGTTGTCGCGCACGGGGATGATCGTCGAGACGGTTCCCCCCGTATGACCAGGGGTGAAATAGATCCGCAGCGTCGTGTCGCCGAGCGTCAGGCTCATCCCGTCCGTGATCACCATGTCGCGCTTCGCATTCGGCCCAGCCCCGCGCTCCAGCAGATCCCAATCAGCAGCTGAAAGGAGAATGCGCACGCCGCGATCCTGCAGAAACTTTGCGCCACCCGAGTGATCGTTGTGCGCGTGGCTGACGATGGCGTACTTGATCTGGGTGGGGTCGAGTCCGAGCTTCTTGAGACCGTCGATTACTTCCGCCTCGACCGAGTAGTCGAAGATGGTATCGAGGAGGATGATGCCTTGTGAGGTCGTTACAGCCCAGACGGAGTATTCGGACTGGCCGACGAAGTAGAGGTTGTCGAACACCTTGACGGGCTCGGCGTACCACGTCGATCGATCGGGCGGACCCTGCTGCCCGCGCCCACCGCCACGGCCTCGACCTTGCGGGGCTGCCACAGTCGGCGGCGTACACAACCGCGTGAAGATCGCGCGGTAGTCTTCCCCCGCTGCCTTTTCCGCCGCCGCTACGTGCTCGTCAGCCGACTTCAACGCGGTCTGTCCGCGCCCCACGACCGCCCCCGCCGTCGCACCAGCCGACGCGGCCGCCCCAGCCAGGCACCAGAGAGCCGCTCGCATCGTCCGGTTCACCGAGAGGCCTTGCACGCGAAGTTCGCCGCGTCATCCGTGCTGCCGCTACCCTTGTAGACCGCCACCTGAGGATACGGACACAGCGGACGCGTGCGATCGACGTTCCCGTCCGTCAGGTGCGACGCCACGATCTGATCGGGCGCTCGTCCGCTCTTCATCCACGCTTCGATCACGGCGACCTTGTCGAACGTGTCAGTGCCAACGCCCCCCTGGCAGTGGGTCATGCCGGGGATCATGTAGAGCTGGATGTTCCGGCCGACGACGCCCTGGCCCGCGGTCTTCACAACGCGACCGAAGTAGCTGACGCTGGTCGACGCAGGATTCTGCTGGTCGGCCCATCCGTGATACAGCAGCATCTTGCCACCGCGCTTGAAGAACGGCCGAAGGTCGTCGCTCGCAGTATCGATAACGGCCGCCTCCCTATCCATCTTCGCCACGTCGGTCGCCGCGTTGAACGTCGTCGGATCCCATTTGGGATCCTTCGCGACCAGCCACCGATACTGTTCCAGCGCGTTCGAAAACGGCCGCGGCCCCCCGAGCGTGCCCCAGAGCAACTCGGAGCCGGGCTGCAGCAATGGCGTGTAGAGAACCTCCCCTGTCACTGGATGCTTGATCTCCGCGTACATCCCGCGCGCGGTCTCCACCTGCTCAGCCGTGAGGCACGACGGACCATCGGCGCCCTGGCACTGCAGCACCTTCGGGTCGAACTTGCAGCTGGGCGGGTTGTCGATGATGTTGTCTTTCACGCCGTCGTTTAGGTCACAGGCCTGGAGCGCGGCCTGATGGACGACTGGATACTTCTCCGGCGGTATGGCGCTGGTGGCGGTGCGATAGATGAACCGGTGCAGCACGAGACGCACAGCCTGCACGCGCGAGCGAATATCCGGCGGCGCGCCGACGATGATGCCTTCGAAGTCGCTGGGGTATTTCGACGCAAGCGTCAGCCCCTGGTTGCCGCCTGTCGAGCAGCCGCTGAAGATCGACGAGGCGAGGTTCTGGCCGTACCGCGCCGTCGTCACGGCCTTGCCGTGCACGGCCATCTCATGGAGCGACCGATGCGCGTAGTCGATCAGCTTCTCCGGATGACCGAGCGAGAACTCCGCGCCAGGCGTCGAGTGGCCTGTGTCGGTGCCGGCGGTGGCGTAGCCCTGACGGAGCGCAGCAGCCATCGCAGGATATGGCACCGTCCCCGCCCATCCTCCATTGCCGACTGCCTGGAAGCTGCCGTTCCAGCCAGTCGCGGGCAGCCACACCTCGATCTTGATGTCGGAGTCGGCCGTCGGCGTTGCGCTGACGGAGACGCGGCAAAACGAAGGCAAGGCGGCAAAGGCCTTCGCGGTCGCCGCGTTCGGCGGCGTGGACGTCGTAAAGGCGCCGGCCGCTACTTCGGTTGCCGACGTGACCTTCGCACTCGTGAGCCGCAGCGACGCAAGGCTCTCGCACGACGCCGGCGCCGCAGTGACACGCTGCCCGGCCGGTCCGGTGAGAAGCAGCGGCAAAACACCAATCAGAATCCGCTTGACGCGCATCACGATCCTCCTCTGTCGTCCGTCATCACCGCGGGGTCACCGCAACGCATCAACTGAACCGGTTTGTCCCAGAGGTGCTCGATGATTGGCGCGACGGTGTCGACGTCGCCGGTGGTCCAGAAGCGCTCGGTGCCGACCCTGGTCCCATCGCTCAGCAACCTCGCGTTCTCGAGCCGGCGCCGCAGTTCGCGCGCCACAGCCGTTGCCGGATCGATCACGTCGACATCTGGCCCAGCCACCTGCTGCATCACCGGACGCAGAAACGGATAGTGCGTGCAGCCCAGCACGAGCGTGTCGGCACCCTGGTCGATCAGCGGACGCACGTACCGTTCGACAAGCTCGCGGGTCTTCGCCGAATCGAGCTCCCCCTTCTCCACCTGATCCGCGAGTCCCGGCGCCGCCTGCACCAGAAACCGGGTGTCATTGCCGTAGTTCGCGAGCAGCTTCGCCATATTCGCGCTCGCGAGCGTGCCGCTGGTGGCGAGAACGCCGACCACTCGCGAGCGCGTTCGAGACGCCGCCGGCTTGACGGCCGGCTCGATCGCCACAATCGGGATCGCGAACCGGGCACGCAGCGCGTCGACCGCAATCCCCGTCGCCGTGTTGCACGCGACGACCACTACCTTCGCGCCCTGCTCGACGAGAAACTCTGTCATAGCCACCGCGCGATCGATCACGAATTCGCGCGGACGATCTCCGTAGGGAGCAAACCCTGAGTCGCCGACGTACAGCAGGTCTTCGTTTGGCAGCTCGCTGCGGATCGCGCGAAGCACCGAGAGGCCGCCGACGCCCGAATCAAAAACGCCTACGCTCACGGAATGTCGACCGCTATCCACACCGCCGGCCCTTTACCGGTGTTCTCACCCCAATGCGTCGTCATGCGATCTTCAGCCGCCGTGTCTCCGGGGTTGGCCACCACGTCGGGCCTGCCCTCGTAATGGTAGGTCATCTGTCCTTCCAGCAGATACCACACAGCCGGCCGGTTGGCGTGGCTGTGCAGCGCGAGCGCGCCGCCGGGCTGCACCGTGACCTTGCGCATCCGCAGCGTTCGCCCCTGCGTCGACTTGATCTCCTCAGTGAGGTCGATGGTGCGCAGCACCTGATCGCTCTGTCCCTGATTGGTCTTGGGCGGCTGGCGCTGGCCCGCAGCGTAACCAGCCGTGAAGACCATCATCAGACCGACCGTTCCGACAATCACGCGGTGTGCACGCATTATGCGCTCCTTTGGGCCGTCAGAGCCCTTTGATCAAGTCGTACCAGAACTCCGCGGCGCGGTAGAAAGCTTCGACGCTGATGCGCTCATCCTTCCCATGCGCCCGGACGTCGTCCACGTCCCACGTCAACGCCGAGACGCCATACGTGGGGATGCCGGCGCTGCGGGTAAACATCCCGTCGGTCGCTCCCGTGCTCATTGTCGGGACGACGGGCAGGCCGGGCCAGTACTTGGCAACGAGCGGCTCGATCCTCTTGAGCAGGGCCGGGGTGATCGGCGAGGGTGGGCTGTTCACAGGCGGCTCGAGAACGCTGACCTTCACGTTCGGACCGGCCAATTTTCGGATCGCCGCTTCGACTTCCGCGCCGGGAAGACCGGGAAGTATCCGGCAGTTGATCACCGCGCTCGCCATCTGCGGCAGCGCGTTGTTGGCATGACCCGCCTCCACACGCGTAGCCACGCACGTGGTTCGGAGGTTGGCATTGAGAAACGGCGAGCGCGAGAGCCTCGCCGCCGCTGTGTGATCGGGTGGTACGGCCGCAACGCGGCGCATGTCGGCGGCGGTCTGTCCCTCCTCGGTGGCAGCCGCGCGCTCGAAGAACAGCCGCGTGCCGTCCGTGAGATGAACAGGAAACTGATGCTCGCCGATCCTGGTGAGCGCGGCCGACAACGTGTAGATGGGGTTGCCAGGGCGGGCGAGCGAGCTGTGCCCCCCAGCGTCAGTCACCTCGAGCTTGAAATCGGCGTAGACCTTCTCGCTCGACTGGAGATCGAAGAGCACGGGCCGGCCCGCCTTCTCCGTGACGCCGCCCGAGTCGGCGTTGAACGCAATCTCCGCATCGATGAGCGGGCGATGTTCCTTGAGGAGCCACTGAAGGCTCGCCTGCGAGGTCTCCTCGTCGCCAGTCACAAGAACAATCACATCGCGGCCAGGCTGCCAGTTCTCGCGCTTGAGCCGAGCGAGGTTCGAGACGAGGGTGGCAACGCCGGCCTTGTTGTCGTGCGTGCCCCTGCCGTAGAACCAGCCGTCTCGCTCGGTCAGCTTCCACGGATCGACGGTCCAATCGGCCGCCAAAGCCGGGACGACATCCAGATGAGCCATCAGCAGTACAGGACGGACCGACGGATCTCTGCCTCGCAGCCGGGCGACCAAAGTGCCCGTGCGAGGATCCGGGCCCAGTACGCGCACGTCTTGCGACGGAAATCCAGCAGCGATCAGGCGGTCGGCCAGAGCCTGCGCCGCGCGCGTCGTGGCGCCTTCCTGCGCGGTGGTTGGAATCTCGACGAGCTGCTGAAGGATCTCGCGCAGCAACGCGCGATCGGCAGCTTGCGGCGGCGCCAACTGGGCCATCGTTGCCACCCGAATCGACCCGCAAGAATGCAATAGCCGCGGCGACAGCTGCGCAGCCGGCGGCCCGGGATCACGAGCGCCGCCCCCTGAGGCTCTTGAGGAGCGGCCGCACCGGGTGACGCTCGAGCAACCGAACCGCGTCGCGCAGCGATTTCCAATGGCGCTCACGGTAGTCGGCCTCGTGCCAGACGTCCTGCTCGACCCTGACTTCCATCAGGTAGACGGTCACCTCGAGCGTCGTGCCCCACTTGTCGTACTGATAGCGACCGACCGACTGCTCCTACCAGCCGTCCTCGTAGACCGGCTTCTTCCTCGGCTTCCTTGAGCGCTGCCGCGCGCGAGGAATCGCCCCGTTCGATGAATCCCTTGGGGATGCCCCACTTGTTTCGCGAGCCCTTCCGCCTGATGAGGCACACCTCGAGCTTCCTGCCCGAAACCCGGAACGGAATGGCCGCGGCCTGCTGCTTCACTGGACTAATCTAGCAGAACCTTCGGAGTCGACAGTCGTCGAGTCGACAGTCGTCGGTCATAGTCAGCAGTCGATAGTCTCGGTCGGCAGTCCAAGTCGATAGTTGTCACTCCCAGTCGCCAGCCCCCCGTGGAGGCCGCGACTTGTCACTGCAAAACTAAGGCTGAGGAACCTAGACTGAGGACTGCTGACTATGACCGACGACTGCCGACTCGCGAGGCGCCGTTAACAGCATGGGTTCCGAGCGCCGCCACTTGTCGATGCTGCGGTCCTACGCGCCGGCCGATGCGCTCACCATCGGCAACGCCGCCTGCGGCACGATTGCCATCTTCCTGTGTCTCGACTACCTGGCGTCCGACAACCGGCGGTTCCTTTGGGCCGCGTTCCTTCTGCTGCCGCTGGCGCTCGTGTTCGACGTGCTCGATGGCTATGTCGCGCGGCTGGACCGGACGCGACAATCGATATTCGGGGCCGACCTCGACTCATTGGCCGACGTCATTTCGTTCGGTGTGGCACCCGCCGTGCTCGGCTTCACGCTCGGGCTGCGCGGCGGGTGGGACATGTTCATCCTCACCTACTTTGTCATCTGTGGTGTGAGCCGGCTCGCGCGCTTCAATGTGACGGCCGCCGCACTGACAGACAGCTCAACCGGCAAGGTCCGTCACTTCGAAGGCACGCCCATCCCCACCAGCATCGTCATCGTGCTGCTGCTCGGATTGGCGTTGATGATGGGACGGATCGACGAACGGCTGTGGTTCGGTGTCTATGAGATGGGTCCGGCGCTTCTGCATCCGCTCGCGCTCATCTACGCTGCGAGTGGGAGCGCGATGATCAGCGCGACGCTCAAGGTACCAAAGCCGTAGCCGTCGCGAGTCGTCAGTCTACAGTCGGTCGTCGTCTGTCATAGTCAATGACGACTCGAAGACTACCGACTCGCAAGGCGCGAGGTGCCGGTCAGCTTGGGGAAGAACCGGCCGGTGCGGTCCAGGTAGTCCTGATAGGTGGCGCCGAAGCGCCGCAGCAGTTCCTCTTCCTCGCGCCGCGTGCGGACGACCAGCAGTGCGATGACGGCCGCGCCCGTAATCAGGAAAAACCAGTTCGCGGCGGCGATGCCGTTCCCCATCACGAACATCGCACCGGAAATGTAGAAGGGATGACGGACCCAGCGATACGGCCCGCTGGAGACGAGCGTGTGCTCTTTCCTCGTGACAACGGTGTCGGTGAGATTGGGCCCGAGATTCCGCAGCGTCCACAGGATCAGGAAGCCGGCAAGGACCGAGAGGCCGATACCGCCCCACCGGACGATCGTGGGCAGCGGCAGCGCAGACCATTCCATCAGGCGCGGGTTGATCATATAGGCCAGCAGACCGCCGAACGGAGCGATCGCAAGCGGCCGCAGCGTGTAGTAGATGAATGCCCCTTCCTTCCGCCGGTCGAGCTTCTCTCTCGTCATCTGGGAGCGGATGCGGAAGTACGCCATGACCGGCAGAACCAGCGCCGACCCGACGATGAGGGCGATGCGGAAGGTCTGGTCGTCGTTCATAAAACCAGGGCTACTTGCGCATCTCGGCAACGCGGGCGTTGACGAGCCGTTTCACCAGGCTCGCCGACGGCAGACTGTCGAGCGGAAACCGTATCGTGCCCTTCGACGTCTCATATCCCTCCAGCGCGCCGGCGAACTTCTTTCGGATCGCGTCGCCCATCGGATACAGGCTGACGTGGTTCTTCCAACCGGCATACCAGACGAGCGGCCGATCGTCGACGCGCAGGCACGGAATGCGATAGCTGAAGCCGTCGACGGCCTTCGGGGCTGCGGCTCGAAGTGCTGCGCGCAGGCGCCTCAGCGCCACGCGCGTCGCCGGCGGTTGAGACGCGATGTAGTCTCTCACCTCGGCTACAGCTGATTTTGTCTTTGCCACTTTTTACTTCTTACTTTTTACTTTTCACTTAGCAGGCGTCAGGACGACGTTCCTGTACTCCACTGCTGTGTGATCGCCCTGCAGCATCAGCGGGCCGGGCTGCCCCTCCGCGCTGTCGAGCGCACCGCCGGTGATGCCTGGAATCTCTCTCTCGGTGATCACCGGCTTTCCGTTCAACACGATCGACACCAGGCGACCGACGAGCGTGATATCCATCGACTGCCACTCGCCGGGTTGTCCGGCCGCGTCCTCGTTCGGCGGAAGGAAGCCGTAAATGCCACCCACGTGCTGGACGCCGACCTCGCGCCCCGCCATGTCGGCAACCTGCACTTCGTAGCGGCCGCGGAGGTAGACCCCACTGTTGCCGCCCTTATCGAGCCGAAACTCGAGATGCAGCTTGAAGTCCTCGAACGTGCGTCGCGTAATCAGGTTCGCTCCGGTCTTAACGTTGATGAGCACGCCGTTCTCGACCTTCCACTGACTGTTCTCGGCAGGCTGCCAGACGGCCATGTCGACGAGCGAGATTGGCGCACCCCACTCGGGTGCCGTCGTCCGGCGCAAGGACGGGCGCGCGGCTCGCTTTCCAGCTCATGCGCACCCCGGCCGCGTCGGTCATCCATCCCGAGAGATCGCCGTCGGCCAGCTTGCCTTCGAACCGCAGGTCGCTGTCGCCCTTCTCGTACTGTGGCGGCACCGAGAAGCGCATCTCGCCGTTGGCGAATTCGACCCGCGACACAGGGCGGACGCTGCCGAGCTCACCGACAAAGTACCCAACCAGAGTCCGGTTGCCGGACCATTGCACCTCGAGCCACGAGGCGTGGTTTCCAGCCGGCCCTGCGACTGTGATGTCCCATCGGCCCACGATCTCGGGCCGCTGCGACTGTGCCCCAACGTTCGGCTGAACCGTCACCATCAAGATGGCCAGGACTCCTAGAGCAACGGCACCGGCCGCAATCGTGCTCGTCATGCTGCCTCCCGTCTTGTTGTTCCTACCCTTTCCGCTTGCGCTTCGGCTTGGCGAGCTGCGACGCGACGCTGTCGGCAGCGATCGCCTGCCTCGCCGCGTACTGTGCGGTCTCCGGAAACGCGGTGTCGTAGTCGGCCATCGCCGCACGCACTACCTTGAGCGCATGATCGCGTCCGTAGACCCTCGCGATGCGAGCGTGCACCGGACTGCCGGGCACGAGCTTGTAGGTGAGGAAGTAGTGTTGCAGCCGCTCCACCAGCACCGCCGGCACGTCGCTCACGTCGCGCGCGGCTCCCCACACATAGTCGTTCTCGAGCACGCCGATCAGCTTGTCGTCGGCCTCACCGCCGTCAATCATCTGCAGGCCGCCGATCACCCGGCACGGGACGATGATTTCCGTACGGGCAATCGCCCGCTCGCTGAGCACGCAGATATCGAGCGGATCGCCGTCGCCCCGCTTCGATCCCGGCGAGAGCCTGCAGACGCGCGTATCACAGAACGTCCGCGGGATGAAGCCGTACAAGGTCGGGTGCTGCGCCGACGATCGCTGCGGCCGGTTGACGCGGAGATACCCCGACTCCTTGTCGACCTCGTACTTCATCAGGTCGAACGGCGTGATCTCGATGTAGGCGTTGATGAGCTCGGGCGGATCGGGGCCGACGTCGAGCCCGTGCCACGGATGCGGCCGGTAGTAGATGATCGGCGTAGACCCCACTAACGAGCCTCCATCTCTACCAGGTGGGCGTCGGCGCCATCAGCCGTCAACGTGAACGACTCTCCCGCATTCAACACGGCCCATCGTTGCGATGTGCTCAGCTTCGTCGCGGCCGCACCGCCCCGCACCATCGTTGCAGACCCGGTGACCAATACGACGACGGTGGGCTGCTGGTGCGTGCGATCGACGGCCTGCTTCGCGGAGAGTCGAACGTCGTACGTATGAAAGCTCCTGATTGAACTCAAGAACTTCACCGGTCCGCTGCTCGGCGCCGCCGGAGTCGTCGTCCAGCCGCTCATCTTCAGGTTGTGCACGCCGATCACCGAATAGAGATTCTTCCCGCTGTTCCGCACAGCATGCGTCGCAGGCTTGCCTGCGTACTCGGTGAGCTGCACTTCGCCGACCGGCCGGAGCGCGCGCGGTGCACCCCAGTCCGAACCGGGCACCCGCACTTGCGATTCCGATGCGCTGATCGAGACGGACGCGCTGTCGTTGGAATGAATGTGATCGGCCGATGGCTGCCCCGGCTGCAGACGCAGGTCGATGA
This sequence comes from Vicinamibacterales bacterium, assembly GCA_963821375.1. Lineage (GTDB taxonomy): Bacteria > Acidobacteriota > Vicinamibacteria > Vicinamibacterales > JAMQPK01 > JAMQPK01. Next base: position 154,813 of record CAWGDN010000003.1, on the reverse strand, counting down.
TGCGAATCGTCTTGTTCTCGAATACGGGCTTGTGAAGCGGCTCCTGGTGCACGGGCACCTGAGCGGCGAAGGCCGCCGCTGAGCAGATCACGACAACCAACGCGAGCGTGCCGTTTCTCATCTCATATCCTCCGGGGTTGCCGGGCAGCGCGCAGAGCGCGTCTCACGACGCGAGCGTGCGCGCCCATTCCTTGATCGAGGTCGCCCTGATCCCAAACTCGCGAGCGGTGGCGTCGATGTCGACGTCGTACCCGACCCGCTCGAACCACTCGAGCATGGTCGCGAGATCCTCACTATTCTTGCGCACGTCAGCGATCGGAACCTGCACGAACGTGATGGGCCGGCCGAGCCCCTCGCTCATCGCTGCGGCCGCCTCCGGCATCGTCACGTTGTCGCCGGCGATGTCCACTTCCTTGTTGCGCATACGGCCCGCGTCGGTGAACGCCAGGGCGCCGTACTTGCCGATGTCCTTCACCGCGATCATCTGAAGCTTCAGGCCGGGCTTCATCGCGGCGTAGATGGTGTCGCCGCTCAGAAACCAGGGCGACGGCAGATTCTCCATGAAGAAGACGGGCCGTATGATGGCATAGGACGGGAAGACGAGCGATCGGACCGCTTCCTCGATCCGAAACTTGTTCTCGAAGTGCGGGATGCCGGTCTGCCGGTCGGCCGACCCGACGGAGGTGTAGACAAAGTGCTGCACGCCCGCGTCCTTGGCGAGCTTCGCGAGCCGTCTGCCCTGCTCCTCTTCGCCTTCGACACCCGCTTCCCACGTGTTCTGCACGGCAAACACCCCCCACGCGCCCTTCAAGGCCTTCTGAAGCGACGCGGCGTCGTCCAGATTGCCTGCCACCACTTCGGCTCCGGCCTTCGCAAGTGCGCGCGCCGCATCGGAGTCTGGTTTGCGCGTGAGGGCGCGGATCGCGAAATCTGTGCCTGCCAGCTCGTGAAGGACAGCGCCGCCCTGCCTTCCCGTAGCTCCGGTGATGAGGATGGTCTTCTTGTCTGCCATGCCGCCCTGTCTACTTTCGAAATGTCTCGCGGTTCTTGAACTCGACGATGATGAATTCGGCCGAGTCGCGTCCGACGTTCTCTGAGGCGTGGACGTTGCCGTCGCCGCATCCGAGCGCGCCCGCCGAAGCCGACGCCGGTCCACCCGAACCATCCGGGACCGTGAAATTGAACGTCTGATCGTCGAGATAGATGACGCAGCTCGCCCAGTGCCGGTGCATGGTCGACCGCTCACCCGGCTCGTACCTCGCGCGGATGAAGCGGACCAGCTCGTTCTCGAACGAGACTCTATAGTGAGCCGGATCTGCGGTGACTGAGTCGGGGTACTGTTGCGGAGCCTGGTTGGCGAACGCCGACGAGCCCAGACCGATGACGATGCCAAGCACCAGATATCGCATGGCATTAGCCTAGCCGAAACGCACCCGCGCTCGTTCCTGGGCTTTCCGCGCCTCTTCCTCGCGGTTCCTCGGCCCGGCGCTCGTCACCAGAGAATCGATCAACCGCCGCGCCGACGCGGTCACCTCTTCCACGGCGCTGTTGAAGATCTCCTCGTTAGCCCGCGATGGTCGATTCATGCCGGTCAGCTTTCGTACAAACTGCAGCGCCGACGCCCGGATCTCATCTTCGGTCGCCGGCGGCGCAAAATTAGCAAGTGTTTTGATATTTCTACACATGAGAAATCTCCTGAAGCCTGGAGCCCGTAGCCTGAAGCCTACTTCTCCGATTGCCTCATCCGCTCGGCAAGCCGCTGCACATGCGCTGCCGGCCGCTCGGATCCAGGGGCGCGGTTATAGGCATCGGACTGTCCGGGCGGTATGGTGAGGTAGTTCCACTGCCGTCCCTGCATCGACTTCGCAAGGTAGACGATCTGGCCCACGTGATAGGCCACGTGGCCCAGCGAGCGATGCAGCGCTTCGTTCACTTGAACCGACTGACTTCGGATCGTGACACTGCGCTGAAGATCGCCATCCGAGAGCTCACCTAACGACTTCAGCAGCACGTCCCACCCTCGGTTCCACTTGGTCGTCAACTCCCCGCGCGTGACCGCACGGCCCTCGAACTCCTCCTCGCGGCGCCGCCACGGCTTCTCGCCGTCGCTCGTGAGAAACTCGGTGAACCGTGACTCGAGGTTCCCCGAAAGGTGCCAGCAGATGATGGCGATCGAGTTGTCTGTCTCGGAAGCACGGACGCACAGCGCGGACTCTTCGACCTGAGCAATGGCGGCGTCCGCGAGTCCCTTGTAGCGGAGATACTCACCGCGGATAGATTCGATAGTGCTGGTCATGCCTCAGGCTATCAACCGCGGACGGACGAGGTCAACGCGCGCGCAAACGTCAGCCAGAGTTCCGTTCCCGAGATCGCGAGGCGAAACAGCACTGAAATGCCCAGGAGCGCCCCACCCCACACGTATACCCGGTGCACACGCCCGCGCGAGAAGGAGTCGTAAAGAACGGCCACAACGAGAAAAACGAACCCCACACCGAAGAACCCAACAGGCCCCATCGTGCGCACGATCGGTAATCGCGCCACCGCGGCGGTAATGATGCTGAAGTACGCCAGCAGCATCAGCCGCTTGTGCGCTTCGCGATTGCGCCGCCGCACTACGGCGGTCGCGACAAAGCTCCCGAACATGACCATGTCGAAGAGAGGAATCGCCAGAAATGACAGCGGATCGATTCCCGCCGGCGACGAGCCGCGCGCGGCCTGAGAAACCGCCGTCAGAGTCCCGACGAGAATCATCGCCGCTGCTAGGGCAGCTCCAGCAACACCGAGCCGACGATGCAGTAGAACACGATGTCCGGCGACGAGCGTGGTCTGGACGACGAACAGCACCACCCAGGCGGTGAACAGCGCGCCATGGAGGTCGATGACTCGCGTGAACGGCCCCCCGGAAATGGTCGCCCAGGGACCTGCGGAGAAAAATCGCAGGTAGTAGGTGGGGGCGAATCCGGCCAAAACGGTGACCATCATGGCGATGGCCATCCCGGAATAAAAGAGACGGTCGTGGGCGCCTGGCAGCGCCGCGGCCGATCTCGATGCAATCCGAGAAGCGCTCGCGGACGCCACGTCTTACTCGCCCGACTTCAACTCTCTGAGCCAGATATTCCGGAACCGTACCGGATTCTGGTGATCCTGCAATCGAATCGGCCCGCGGGCATTCGAAGGCGCGTACTTGTCGATGCGCCGGTGAGCCGTCGGACCCCAGAACGTTCTCGCGTTCTGCACCAGCACTCCGTTGTGGATCACCGTCGCCATCGCGGGAGATGCGAGCTCGCCCTGTGGTGAGAACTTTGGCGCCGTAAAAAAGATGTCGTACGACTGCCATTCTCCTGGGCCGCGCGACGCATTCACCAGGGGCGGATGCTGTCCGTACAACGCGGCGGCCTGGCCGTCCGCGTAGCTGACGTTGTCGAAGCTGTCGAGAACCTGAATCTCGAACACGCCGGCAAGAAAGACGCCGCTGTTGCCGCGTCCCTGGCTGTTCCCTTTGACGTCGCTTGGCGTCGCAAACTCGACGTGAAGCTGAACGTCCGAGTATTCGGCCCTGGTTTGGATGAAGCCCTTGCTGCTCTGCAGGACGCCCTCCGTGACCGGCCAGGCAACCGCCGACCCGTCGGGCGTCTGCCATTTCGACATGTCGCCGTCCTGTCCGAGGAGCACCACGGCATCGCTTGGCGGCGGAGAAGTCGTCGCAGGACCGGGCGTAACCATGGGCGGCCGTGGCCGGTTGATATCGTGGACTCGCCACTTGCCATCCGGCTGCGACGGCGTGTCGTCGTAGCCGATTGGCGCGTTCTGACCGGACAATGTTGCGAAGAACGCAACGACGAGAGTGAGGGACAACGCCACGCTGATGCTGCGCACGGCTCCTCCCTTCGGAAGTCCCAGCCGGCACGTTGGTGTCCGGCGAAGCGACGATTCTAGCGCGACTTGAGGCAGAGGCACCCACCCCAACAGCATCACCACGGCTGCACCGCGGATGGAAGCATGGCGAGATGCCAGCAACGTGCACTTTGCCAGGATAGCGGTGGGCGTCAGCGTCCAGCCGCGGCGCACTTCAGGGCCTGGCGAATGGAGCCCAGATGGTATGCCGTGTGGGCCAGAATCGCCAGCGCCCCACCAACCGCGCGCTCGTCGTCCCAGTCGGTTCGCCGGGCGAGCGCTGCCCGCACACGGTCCGTCACCGTGCGGAGCCTCTGCCTAATCTCGTCCCATTCCAGGGGCGTTACCGCATGCACGTCGCGCCAAATGGAGCGCCAGTCCACCGGGCCTGATGGCCCGGTCTTGATGTATCCCTCAAGAACTTCAAGGTAGAACGTCATGTGGACGACGTGCGCGGCGATTGTCGCTGCACTACCGGAGGTGTTCGAAGCGTCCACTGCAGAGACGGCATCGAGGGTCTCAAACAGCGACGTGCCCTTGTCGAGGTAGATGCCGTTGTGCGCATCGAACGTCTCGTCGAGCAACGACTTGAGCGCCTCGGCAAAGACCGCGGTCCTCATCGAAAGTATGCTCTCACCGTTTCAGCCAATCGCTCACTCGCTCAGCAATTCGGCTGGCGAAGATCGTTGACATCAATGGGTTCCTTACTTCGCGATTCTCTTCGCTTCCGCGTCGACCTCGCGCTCCCAATCTGCGAGGAGCGGCCGCAGCTTCTGGGCGATGTCCTGACGCTTCGCAGCCAGATCCTGGCGTTCGCCCTGGTCGGCTCGCAGATCGAACAGCAGCGTGTTGTTTCCGTCGACGACCAGCTTCCAGTTCCCGAGTCGGACGGCTCGCTGCTGTCGATTGCCAACGATCGAGCGCCAGAAGAGTGTGCGCTCGACCTGCGGCATCCGCCCCTCCAGGACCGGGAAGAGGTTCATCCCCTCCAGACGGGCGCTCTCCGGCACGGCCACTCCGGCAGCTGCAACTATCGAGGCCGTGAGATCCATCGTGATGCCGACTTGACCCGATACCGTTCCCGCCGGAATTCGCCCCGGCCATCGGATGAGCGCGGGCACGCGTATGCCACCCTCCCACACCGTCGACTTGCGATTGAACAGCGGCCCGTTGTTCGACAACCACTCGCCGCCGTTGTCATTTGTGAAGATGACGATCGTGTTGCTGGCAAGGCCAAGCCGGTCGAGAGCCCGCAGGAGATCGCCGACACCGCGATCCATCCGCTCGACCATGGCCACATATTCACCTCTTGTGCTGGTTGGCACTTCATTGGGCATGACGTGTCGCGCGTTTCCTGGCGCAACTGATGGCTTGTTTGGAACTTGGTACGGCCAGTGAGGTGCGTTGTAGGCAACTTCGATGAAAAACGGCCGGGGCGCGTTCTGTTCGATGAACCGTACAGCCCGATCGGTGATCAGGTCGGTCATGTAGCCGTCGATTTCGATTGGGGCATCGTTCTCCCAAAGGTCAGGCTTCCCGTTTCCGCCGTTGTGCGTGTAGTAATCGTGGTAGCCGCTTTTCAGCCCGAAGAAGTAGTCGAATCCGTGAGAATTGGGGCTCTGCTCCGTCGCGAAGCCAAGGTGCCACTTCCCCACCAGCGCGGTCGCGTAGCCGCTGGTCTTCATCAACTGAGGAAGCGAACGGCCATCGGCTACCAAACCGCGCTCTGATCCGGGCCCGCCCTCGTTCGGTATCGGGATCTCGATGCCATATCGCTGCGGATAGCGTCCGGTGATGAGCGCTGCTCGAGTAGGCGAGCAGACCACACCGTTCGAATAGAAGTCGGTCAGCTTGGCGCCGTCGCGCGCCAGGCTGTCGATGTTGGGCGTCTTTGCGTCAGGCGCGCCGTAGCTACCGAGATCAGCCCACCCCATGTCGTCCGTGATGATCAGAACGACACTGGGCCGCGCTGGCGCCTGCGCCTGCAGCGAGGAAATACCGACGAGAAGCCAGCCGAGGATGCCGAAACACAGACGCATCTGCTCCTCCAGCGTTGCCGCAACCACGACCCGAGGCGCGTTCGTGTCTACTTCGTGACCAATGCGAGCGCGAAGCCATCGTAGCCTTTCGCGCCGACCGTTTGAATCTCCGTGGCACTGACGCGCCGTTCCTTCGCGACCAGCCTGTTGAATCGGCGCACCGCCCGGACGGCCTCATCCTTCGAGCGCGCCTCCATGACTGCCCCTTCACGGATCACATTGTCGGCAACGATGAGGGCGCCTGGACGCGCGAGCTTCAGTGCCCAAGCAAAATACTCGGGATAGTGAACCTTGTCGGCATCGATGAAGATGAACTCGAAGCGCCGGCGGCGATCGGCGTGCAGGCGTGGCAGCAGATCGAGCGCAGGCCCCACGCGCAAATCCACGCGGCGAGCGACACCAGCTCGGTCAAAATTTTGCCGCGCCACGGCGGCGTGCTTCTCGAGCAGCTCGAGCGTGACGAGCCGGCCACCTCGCGGAAGCGACCTCGCCAGCCAGATGCTGCTGTAGCCGGCGAGCGTGCCAATCTCGAGAATCCGCTTCGCGCCAACGGCCTTGGCCAGCAGAAACAACAGCTTTCCCTGCGCCGCGAGACACGCTGATCGCCGGCAAGCCCGCAGGTCGGCGGTTCCTCAGTGCCCAGACGGGATCGTCGTGGACGAAAAGACCACCGATGTAGCCGATCGACCTCGGCCCATCGCTTCTCAGCGTTTCTGGTCGTCGTCTTTGGCAAGCTCGTTGTCGAGAAATTCGAGGGATTTCTGGAGCATCGCGCGATGACGATCGTCGCGCGACTTCTCGAGGTCGGCAAGCGTTTTCGAGCGCGACAGTCGCAAGCCGTGCAGGCGGGCAAGGCGCTCACGATCAGCCATCGTCAAGGTCGGGCGCAGTGCGGCGCGACCTTCACTGGCCGACGCGATCTGGTCCTCAACCGACTTGCTCTCCCATCCGCGCGCCATGTTCCCCAGACTAGCACGGGTGTCCTCTCCGGGGCCGACGCCCGATGTCTACTCGCTCTTCTCGGCCATGATGCGAACGGCTGCCGCGTAATAGCCATGGGGCTCCTTTCAGGTTTGCTGCTTTCTCCTCAAACGAGGATGTATCCCAAACCGCGGGTCATCGCGCACGATGGCTTGCGCAACCCGCTCAATCGTCGTCTCGAAATCCTGATGGCACGACTCGATGAACAACCACTTCTTGAGAACTTCGTGCGGCGCCAGTTGCGGGAATTCCTCGAGGATCGCAGGCTGACTCGCGTGCTCCGTGCAGATCAGCACGCCATGCCACATCCATCGGCGAGTCATCGTTGGTTCGACCAACACCATCATCTGACGTCCAAATAGATACACCGCCAGACCGCCGAACATCCGCTTGGTGAAGAAGCTGGGGTGGTCCTCGAAAGACCCAAGAATCCACTCGTTGTCGAACGTTCTCATTCCCGTACTTTCGGGACCAGCTGCTCGAGGTCGGCGACGCCGTGAGCGTTGAGCGCCTTGGCGAACGAATGCTGCGTCTTGATTTGCGCGTACCCCAATCGCCGGTAGAACTCGTGTGCGCCAGTTCGGCCGACGCTGGACCAGAGTCGGCCCACCGAACACCCGCGCGTCTGCGCCCACTCCTCAGCATGCCGAACGAGCAGCGCGCCAATTCCCTGTCGACGATGATCGTGGTCCACCACGAGACCCGCGATGACGAAGAACGGCTCCAGCTCGATGATCTCCGCAACGTATGCATGAAGCCATCCGACAATGCGATCGCCGGCTGCCGCAACGACGAAGCGCTGATCGGAGCGCGAGAGGATCCGCGAGAGCCTGGCTTCGAGCGAAGAGACTTCGGAGTCGTACCCGAGCTGGGCGGTCAGCCGCGCCACGTCATCCGCATCTGACGCACGTGCAGTTCGAATTGTGACGGGCATGGTCTCCGAAACGGCTCCCAGTCAGCCGGACTTCCGAAACAGCCGAGAGATTGATCGTACGACTCAGGGCAAGGCGACGTTAAACGGAATCGTAGTGCGCTCGGCGTTCGGACCTTTGTCCACCGAGCCGACATTCTTGACCTCGAAGGCCCGACCGATTTGGTTGCCCGCCGCATCCTCCAACGTGTCGAGCGCGAGCAGGTCGTGCTGACCTGCCTGCCACGGATCGCGCGGCGTGAACGTCCAGCGTGTCTCGCCTTCGTCGACAGCGATGTCGCCGGCGATCGAGACGCCGCCGCGCGTGACGCCGAGCGCGCGCATCAACAAGCCGTGGTCGAGCGGCAACGGGAACGTGACGACGAGCGGGCTCCGAGTGCCTGCGGCCGGCGCCTCGATCGTCCACGCGCGAGGATCCAGCCCCTTTGTCGCAGGCGGCCCGACTCTGAACGCGCGCCGATAGTCGTCCTTCAACAGTTGGCCATGCTCGTCTCGCCATTCCCGGCTGATGACGAGCGTCACGGTGCGGCCGGTATCGAGGACGGGGCCCATCTGTTTGTTCGGCAGGATCCCCGACTTGACGCGCCCAGGATCGAGAAACGCGGTGAATCTCCTGTGTGCAGGATCCCAGAACTCGTAGTCGAGCGGCAGGAAGGCGCCTTCGATCTCGCGGCCATCGGAGCCGAGCAACTTCATATGCGGAATGCCGCTCGGTCTGGCCATGGGCGCCGAGAACTCGATGTACATCCGGAGGAGGTTCTCGGGCACGTCCTCGCCGGACGGAAAGACGCGCGCAACGGTCGTCGAGGGCGCGCGAGCCGTAGCCGGCAGCGAGACGGTCGCGACGATCGGACCACCGGTCATCGCTTCGGTGATCGGCAATTGCGCGGGGTCGAACCTGACGAAGTAAGGGCGTCCAGGGTCGAGCGCGAACTGGGGTGTGAAGCGCAGAACGTCAGTCACGGTATAGGTGCCGAGCATGCCTGGCGCCGTTTCACTCACCGAAACGCGGAGAAGACGAGTCCACTGCTCGTCGGTCGGTTCGGTTGCCTGCAGTGCGCGGAGTTGAGCGCCCGAGAGACCTGTGACCTCGATGTGCGCAGGCCGTCCGTCCTGCTGGCTGCGCAGCGCGATAGCGGGGTTGGATGGCGAGTCGCCGGAGCCGCATGCCGTGGCGATCAGCGACGCGCTAATCGCCGCGACACGCAGCAGCCGGAGGGACATTACGGAAGCGCCAGAACCTGCAGGTTCGTGGCCACCAGCCGCGGTGCGCGCGACGACGATCGAATTGCTGTCGTCGAGCTTGTCGAGCTGCAGGATGCCCGTCATCGACGTGACCTTCTCGAACGGCACGCCGCCTGTTTCCGTTTCCACGGGCGCGATGATCGGCGCCGCAGCCGCAAAGGTGTTCGTCGGAATCTTCATCACCCCGCGACTGTTGTTCGTCGTCAACAGGAATTCCTGGCCGCCCTTGCGGTACACGATCATGTCGAGCACGCGGTTGCCGGCGCCGAACTCGGCGATCGTGACCCCGCGCACCTTCTGGCCTGGCGTCAGCGTGCTGATCGGGAATTTCACCAGCGGCGTGCACGTGTAGCCTGCCAGCATGTACTGCTCGCCGTTGAGCGTGTACGGCACGAACGCGTTGACGGGCGACCGCGTTTCCACGGCGCGGTGGTTGCCATGGTAGATCTCCACGCTGGTCCCCGCATCGATGCCGGCGAACGGGTACGGAATCGCGCGCAGCTTCGACGCGAACTCTTCGTTAGACAGCCCCGCGACCCACAGCTTGCCGTCCGCAAACGCCATGTCGGTGACGACCTGCGTGCGCGGGTTGGTGCGCGCGCGTGGGATTCGCCGCCGGCGCGTTCTGAATCTCGACGCGCTGGAACTCGCAGGCTCTGCAGCGGCACGTTCGTAATCGCACCAGCGCCGTCGACGCGGAACAGCGCGGCAGCGGCGCCGGCGCCCTGACCGCGCATCACCGAGACGTATGCGTTGCGCGTCCGCGGATGCACCGCTAGATCGGTGATTGCGATTTCGCTCGCGCCGGTGCCCAGGAGCGCCGCGAGCTTCTCATCGATGGCATCGAGCCCCTTTGCGCCGGCCGCTCCACCGTTGGCGTGCGAGCCCAACTCCAGCGCCACGATTGCCGCACCCTGCGTGTCGGCAGCGAACAGCGTGCCGTCGGGGGCGAACGTGAGCGGGCCAATCGAGCGGAACACGGGCCCTTCGCCCGAGCGCGTCAACTGCACTGCCGAAGACGGCGACAACGAAGCGACGACGATCAAGGCCGCGACTAGCCCGAACTTGACGGCATGGAACCTCATACGGGACGACTCCTTTCAGAAGACCGGACCACGTTACTCTCGGGTGCAGGATTGGTCAACTAGCGGTCGTCGTCATGGGAGCTTGAAAAGGGACCTCAGCAATTCGCCCACCGCCTGGCGAGCCGCCCGGGCCGAGACCGGATGGTAGCCGGTGTGCGGACCGCGCTCCACGCACGGGTCGGCGTACGTGAACGGCTGCTTCGTGACGGCATTGATCAGCTGGCCCAGCGGCTCTTCGCGGATCGTGCATGCGCGAACGCTCTGCGAGTTCGGATTGACCGCAGGCGGCTGAGCGCCCAACGGGTTGTCGAAGGTATGCGGGGCATCTGCATACTCGGTCAGTTGAACATCCCGGCCTGCCTTGCGAAGGCGCTCGACGAAAGCCCTGCACTTCGCCACCGGCGTGTAGTCGTCGGCTGCGCCATGGAAGATTCGAATCGGGCGATCGACGTCGGTGTCGTCTACGTACGTCGTGGAACAGTCGGGATAGAAGGGCAGGTGTGCCACGAACTGGATGCCCGACTTATTCCACATTCGATTGAAGCGCCTGAGGCTCGAATAGAGGGCTGCCTGTCCACCTCGGGAGAAGCCCATCAGCACGATTCGCGAAGGGTCGACGCGCGGGTGCTTCGCGAGGATCTCCAGGCCGCGATACGCATCCACAATCAGATTCAATCGACCGAGCAGCGCCTGGTCGGCCGAGACCGACGTCAACCCTCGCCCGGTGAGCCCATCGAGGATGAACGTCGACACGCCAATTTCAGCGAATTGATCCGACCACACGTCGACATTGGCGCCGGGCCCCGAAGAACCGTGAATGAGAAAGACGACCGGCAGACGCCCCTCCCCCTGGGCAATTCGGAGCTGCCCCGCAACAGTCACCGACGTGCCGCCCGACTCGTCCCCTTTGAGGAACTGCGAATCGGAGAGCGTGAGCGAACGAATTGGATGAAGCTCAATACGCGCAACGACGCTTCGCGGCGCCTGCGCAAACAACGCGGGGATACCAAGCAGGATGGTCAGGGTCGAGCAAATCAGGAAACGTGCATGGTGTAAGGGCATAGTTGGTTCTCAGTTCTCAGTTCTCAGTTCTCAGTTCTCAGTTCCGCGTGATTGGTTTTGGCGCTGAGGCGTACTTGCGATACTTGCCGGTCGCCAGTCCTACGACATAGACGATAGGCATCACCACACGCCGGACGACGGTCGGGAGTTCGAGCATGTCGAACTCGCGGCGATAGCGGGTCAGGAGAAACGCGGCGTCGAAGAGGTTCGGGCGGCCGCCGTGCTCCTTCACCGATGCGAACAAGGCGCCGAGAAAGAACTCGATGTTGTCCGGCGGCTTGCACCAACCTGTAGTACGAAGCTCGGTCTCACCGGCATTCCACCACTTGTGGGCGGTGCCGGCGGGCCAGACGACGAGCTCGCCGGGCCCGGCGAACTGCGGCTCGCGGCCGAGCACCTGGTATCCGAGGCGTCCGCTGATCACCTGCACCGCTTCGTCCTGAACGTGATGCACGTGCATCGGAGGCCCGGAGCCAGGCTGCGCGAGCCCTTCGGCTTCCGCATACTCGCCATCGGCCCGACGCGAAATGCCGATGAACGTGAGTTTCTCACCCATTCCGTTGTCGATGGTGTACGGGTAGGCCCGCGTTGTCATCGCGTCTCGACTTCAGACGATCGGGCCGGCGTTGACGGCCCACGGCGTGCCGAACCGATCGATGCACATGCCAAACCCCTTCGCCCAGAACGTCGGCTGAAACGGCATCTGCGTTGTCCCATTCTCGGCGAGCGCGCTGAACGCGCGTTCCCCCTCGGCGGCGTCGTCAACGTGTAGGGCCACGCAGAATCCGGCAGGCTTCGAGAACTGTCCCTGGGGCGCATCGGCGCCTTGCAACTCTTGATCACCGATCTGCAGCGTGACGTGCATCACTCGGCCATGTGTCTCGGGCGGCATGTCGGACGCCATGGGCGATTCGCCATATGTCTGAATGAACACAATCTTTCCGCCCAGCGTCTTCTGATAGAACTCGAACGCTTCGCGGCAACGTCCGTCGAAGGCAAGATACGGGTTGAGTTTCATGTGAATTCCCCCTGTTTGAGCTCAACGAGCACCTTGGCCGTCACGAGCAGCTGGCCCACATGCCGCTGAACGTGTTCGGCAGCATGAAATAGCAAGCCCAGTACCGTTGACGGCAGTTTCTTGGTTCCAACAGCACGCGGCTCGGCGAGTGTCTCCGGTGCTATCACCGTGAGTTGTGTGAGCGCACGCTCGACCTCTGCGGAAAACGCGTCAACCAGTGTGCTGACGCTGACCGACGAGTTGCTCGACGTACCCTCGGAAGCCAACGCCGCTCGCTGCTCTACTGACAGGGCGTCGCCTCGCGCGTAGGTGAACAGGCGATCGACGACTCCAGCGAGATGCTGCAGGTGGAATCCGACAGATGCCAAACCAGCCGGGCGTTTCCACAGCAGATCGTCAGGAAACCCATCCAGCACCGCGCGGACTTCATCTCTAGCTTGGATGAGCGCGTGCGCAACGGGCTGCAGCAAGACGGGAACACCGTCGACGGGTCCACGAAGCCATGCCTCTGGCTGTGCCACAACCTGTCAATCGTAGCGCAACGCGAGTGGACGGTTGTCGTCTCTCCCCTAGTCTTGATTCGTGAGCTGTCGGCCCTCGCGGCTACCAAATCTCAGCCGGCGTCTTGATCGCTCCAGACAGAACGGTTTTTCGCACGTCGTCGATCGTCACCAAGCCGCCGGGCGCCGTGCCGCCCCATTCGAACCGAGTCGCCTTCGGCGTCCAGTGAAACAACGCCACCCGCCACGTGCGCGAGGCGCCGCCGCGCTCGTAGTAGACGAGGCAGTAGTCGTACGAGCACCCTGCCGCAGCCAGCCGGCGGATGGGCAGCTTCGCGTTTCCGGCGCCGGCCTCCTGATACTTCGCTCCGGGCTCGGCAATATCGACGCCGATGTTGAGTGCTTGACTGCCGAAGAGCTTCTGCAGCTCGTCGCGAACGCCGAGCGGCAGACCTCTCATGGAGGTGACGATTTCGAATCGCTCGTTCTGTACGCGAGCACGCAGCTCAGCGGAGAGCGCGATTGGAGGTGTTGCCTGAGTTGCGGCACCGACCACCGACCAGAAGACCATACCGATTGCGCAGAAGACTTGTAGGCGATGCATCGACGGCATTATCGCCGAATCACCTCGCCGCACATGATGCGATGCCCGCCTCCAGGTCGCGCACGGCCAACACACATCTCGAATGGACGATTCCGGCCATTAGCTCTCGGCTACTACGGCTCGTCCGCGCTCGGTCCGTAGATCTGCGGCACCGTCGATCCCATCGGGCGCAGGTAGGTCGTGATCTGACCTCGATGATGGACGATGTCGAACAGAAAGCTCCAGGCCATTGCCGAGGCAGGACGCTGACTCCCGAAGAACTCGATGGTTCCTCCCCACTTCGAAGCTGGAACGGCGCGCCAGCGCTCGGTTATCCCTGGACTCTGCTTCTCATATGCGTTCAACACTTCTTTCATCGTCGCCGGCACCGGCGGAGGCGCCCACTCCGCTCGACCATGTTCGAGCGCCTCGATGATCATCTTCTCCTCACAGACAACCTGCCAGGCAATCTCACACGCGGTCCGCGATTTGGGGTCCGGACGGTAGTCCGATCCCTCGGGAATTCTCGCCAGCACCCGGCGCGTGGTTTTCGATTCGTCCGTCCAGAACTTGATGAAAAGAGATTGTTCGTCCATTTCGGCCCTCAAGTTGCTCATCTGACGTTTCCGTAGAACACTTCGTGGAAATCAATTGCGCACGTCGGCGTGCGGCCATCCATGCTCAGCACCATGAAATGCTGCGCGGGTACACCCGCCGGGGCGTTGTGGGGTGCCGGCACGAAGCCGAATTGCGAATAGTAGTTGGTATCACCGAGCACGATGCAGCCTGCGGCGTTCAGTCTCTGAAGTCTGTCGATTCCGTCGCGAATGAGCCCTTTGCCGACGCCTTGACGCTGCACATCGGGTTCAACTGAGACCGGCCCAAGCGTGTACCAACCCGGCGATGAGTCCTTGGGCACAGCCGGGGAGAACGCCACGTGTCCGATGATTTGTGCGTGACGTACCGCCACCAGCGAAATTGGAAGCACGCCGTTATTCCGAAGCGAATCGACGATGTCTTGTTCGTTGCCGTCCGCGTACGGTCGATCGGCGAAGGCCCGCTTCGTAAGGTGCCAGATCTCACCTTCGTCTCCAGGCTGCTCCGGACGGACAAGAAACTCGAGGGTCACGAGTAGCGTCGACTCATTCCGTCTGGGATAGCGCTGCGTCACAGCTCGTCACGCGGTGCAGCCAGATGGCCGCGTCTCCGGCATGGACTTCACCATGGACCGCCTGACCATCAGCAGCTCGATGGACGCCACCGGGAGCGAATCCAAATGCGTGTACGAGAAAGTCGTGAGCCGCAGGAATGTCTTGATACGTCAGCACTCCAGTCTTCATTCTGGCTTGCGGCGAATCGACTGCAGGGCTCCGGAAGGGCACCGGGAGACCTGGGCGACAACGTCCTCTGCTGAGGCGCGCTCAGGCCGTATCCAGCGCTTCTCCCGAACGTCGAACACCGCGGGCAGGCCGCGCACACAAATCCCGGTGTGCCGGCACATGTTCGGATCGAACGTCACCGTCACTTCGTCCGTGGCGTAGGTCTGGAGTCGTTTCTCGGCCATGCCTCCATGTTATCTGATGCATCAAGTTGCGTTACGGCAAGCCAAGCAGCCGCGCCGGATTCTGCTTCGACATTCGGTCGATATCCTGCTGGGAGAATCCTCTGTCGCGCAGCGCGACGAGAAAGGCGCCGAAGCCATCCGGCGGCAACGCATTGCCCAGCTGGCCGAGATCCGACGACAGGATGCAGAACTGCGGCCCAACTCGACGAATCGCGTCGGCAAACCGATCGATCCTCGCCCGAGCATCCGCCGCGGCCAGCGAGCCGCCGACGAATTCGATGAATGCCCCCAGCTTCGCCGCTTCCTGCATCTGCGCCACATCCATCAGCACAGGCGCATTCATCGCGTGGGTGACCACCATGTGCTGAACGCCGAGCCGACGACCCTCACGCAGCAACATCAGGACCTCAGCGGGAGTGGAGTGACCGGTTGCAAGAACGAGCCCGTGCTTCGCGATCAACGTGAGAACCTCGGTGACGGCCGACAACGGCTTGCCATCCCGCGACACACTCACAAACGGCCGATTCTCCTTGGACGAGCGGACCTGGTTCTCGGCGTCAAACGTCGGCATCCAGACAACGCGGCCCCATCCTCCCGTGACGCGGGTCATGTGCTCGACCGCTGCGGGATTGATCCCTCCCACCGTGCGGTTCAAGTCGATGCCACCGAACACTTCGATGCCGGGGACCAGCGTCCGCACCAGATACGCGATTCCCGCAGTCGACTCGTAGTGGTTCTTCAGCACAATCCCACGCATGCCGCGCGCGGCTGCGAGCTTGGCGACATCAACCGCATCGATGGACCGTGGACGGTCGTCCGGCAGGTGATGGACATGAATGTCGATGGCGCCCGCCAGCATCCCAGCCGCGTCGCCGCCGCCGCTGTTTTGAGCGAGAACGGATGCCCCGACGCACGTCCAGAGCAGGGCTGCTACTCTGGCTCCCAGCGCCAACGCTCTCTTGCTACGGAACGACGTCATCCTCGTCACTACGGCTCCAGGCGAGTCGTCAGCACATACGGATCGTGTGGCGGTCGGTCTGCCCTGGCCAGAGCGACCGCGATCGGATATCGACCATCAGCCCTGACCGATATTCGTCCTATAAGCGACCCATCTGGCTGGTCTGGTCTGAAGAAGAGACCCTGCGACCTGAGCGTCAGCAGCGTACCCAATAAAGAAGGATCCCACTGCAAAGTGACTTCGAGTGGGCCGTTCGTCGATGCCGTGACGACGAAATGATGTTCGGCTGGGCTGACCTGAGAACCGTTGCCGAAGACACCTTCGATTCGTTCACCCACCATGATGTCTCGATACGCCACGCTGGGCGCCACAGGCAGCGGCACAAAAACCGCGCTTGGATCCGGGGGTCTCGTGCCGCTGGGCGCCACAGGCAGCATGATTGGATCGCGACCGCATCCAATCGACGCAAGTATCGGAAGGATCGCCAGCACGAACTTCATACCGCCCTCCGTTGCGCAGAGGCTAACACATAGCGCCCCGGTGCAAGCCTAAACAAAAAGGGCGAACCACTTCACGAGAGGCACCTGCGGAAGTGGCCAGACTATCGTGATGGGACTACGCCTTTCACGGCCCACGCCCGCGCCGACAGTCTGAACGTGCCACCCGCATCGGGCGCGAGGCGCTTCTGGAGCCGGTCTTGCAACATTTGTCGCCCGGCCTCGGAAAGGGAGGCGACATAGGCGCCCGCAGGCCCCTGCCCTTTCAGAAACGGCGACCAGAAGTCGTCGAAGGAGTTGAACGACAGCTCGATGACGAGCGGCACCTCCACCACGTCAACCAGGCCGCGCTGCCGAAAGAACGCGGCCAACTCGCCTGGTTGGCACAGCGGCATATGACGCTCGTCTCGCTGCTCACTTGACGGATCGAAGACCACGACCTCGTCCCAGAAGACTCGCAGCATCTCCATGCCGTCGCCGTAGTCCCAGACCGCCGCAGCGACAATCCCGGCAGGTCTGGTGACGCGGATCATTTCGCTCACGGCCTTGCCTGGATCCGGAATGAAGTTGATGACGAGCAAGGAGAGCGTCTTATCGAACTCGGCGGCGGAGAACCGGAGTTGCTGCCCATCCCCTACCTCAAACATGGCGCGTTCGTTCTTCGTTCGGGTCCGCGCGTAGTCGATGTAAGCCGCGGACGGATCGACGCCCACCACTCGGCCAGAGTCCGTTGCCGCCAACACCGCGGCCGCCAGCGCGCCGGTTCCCGACCCAACGTCGAGCACAGCGTCCCCGGAGTTGACTCCCGCAAACGCCACAAAGGGCGACGCGAGTTGCCGGCTCCAGCGCCCCATGAACTGTTCGTAAGCCTCGCTCTCGGAGAACATGGCGTTTGATGTCTGATTCAGGCCACTCACCTCGTCGTCCACTTGGCTGGCGCAGGCAGTCAGGAGCACGCTCACGCTGCCGAGGAGTGCGACTAAGGGAACGACCGATCTCATGTTTACTGCATCTTCCGTCGATTTGGTGTGAGGCTGGCTGACGGACTCCCCCATTCCTCCCGAGTGACCGCCCACCTCTCGTGGTCTCGCCACTTTCCGCTGATCTTCAAATATCGGGGTGACAGGCCTTCCTTCCGAAATCCTAGGCGCCGAACCAGCCGAATCGAAGCCACGTTGCCTGGTTGGATATTCGCCTCGACACGATGAAGGCCGTGTTTGCGAAATAGCTCCGCGATGGTTCGTCCCAACGCGGCGCTCATGAATCCGCGCTGCTGAAACGGTGCGAACACATAGTACCCGAGGTACGCACTGCAAAAGAGACCACGAACGATCTCGCTCACCCCGACGTATCCCACGAGCTCGTTAGACTTCGAGAACACCAGAAACGCGATGTTGCGCTCATTCGATTTCGCCTTCACATGTCGACGGAACGCCGCTGAAGTTCTAGGCGGTGCCGCCCATGGAGCATGCAGCGCTCGGCTCACACGAACAGCGGCGAGGAACGCTCGCTGATGCTTCAATGACATCCGCTCCAAACGCACGCGAGGAACATCCATAACGCCGGTTTCATCCTAGCATCCTCAGTTCAGTTCACACGGCATGACCCCGAAATGCAAAAAGGGCGAGCCCGCTCTCACGGACCCGCCCTACTTCTTACTTTCTACTTTTTACTTTCTACTTACAGAGTTACTCGATCGTCCCGCCCCCGCCCAGCGCTTCTTCCGGCTCGATGAGGTACTCCATCTCGCGATCCAACTCGAGATCCTCCTCCGTCGGCTGCGGCACCACCGGCGGCGGCGGCGGCTCGTCCGGCGGAATCCGGACGCCGCGGTAGAACTCGAACCCGGTGCCGGCCGGAATGAGCCGGCCCATCGTCACGTTCTCCTTCAGGCCGCGCAGGTAGTCGATGCGGCCAGAGATCGACGCTTCGGTGAGCACGCGCGTCGTTTCCTGGAACGACGCCGCCGAGATGAACGAATCGGTCGACAGCGACGCCTTCGTGATGCCGAGCAACAGCGGCCGGCCGGTCGCCGGACGCCCACTGTCGGAGAGCACGCGCTCGTTCTCTTCGAGGAAGCGGAACTTGTCGACCTGCTCGTCGATCAGGAACTCGGTGTCGCCGACATCCTCGATTTTCACCCATCGCATCATCTGCCGCGAGATGACCTCGATGTGCTTGTCGTTGATGTTGACGCCCTGCAGCCGGTAGACCTCCTGGATCTCGTTGACCAGGTACTTCTGCAGTTCCTTCTCGCCGAGCACGTTGAGGATGTCGTGCGGGTTGCTCGGGCCGTCCATCAGCGCCTCGCCGGCCCTCACGCGCTCCCCTTCCTGCACGTTGACGTGCACGCCGCGCGGCAGTGAGTACTCGCGCGGCTCCGCGCCGGGCTCGTCTGGCACGATCATGATCTTGCGCTGGCCCTTGACGACCGCGCCGTGCTTGACCACGCCGTCGATCTCCGAGATGACGGCCGTCTCGCGCGGCTTGCGCGCCTCGAACAGCTCGACCACGCGCGGCAGACCGCCAGTGATGTCCTTCGTCTTCGTCGTCTCGCGCGGGATCTTCGCCAGCACGTCGCCGGCAAACACCGTCTCGCCGTCCGCCACCATCAGGTGCGAGTGCGACGGCATGTGGTACTTCCTCGAGACCTTCGACGTCGGATGCCCCTGCGCGTCGACCGTGCGGATTTCGATCGCCGGCTGCTTCTTCTCGTCGGGCGAGTCCATGATGATGAGGCGCGACAGGCCCGTGACCTCGTCGACCTCCTCGTGCACCGTGACGCCTTCGAGAATGTCCTTGAACCGCACCTGGCCGGGATCCTCGGTGAGGATCGAGAACGTGTACGGATCCCACTCGACGAGCACATGACCCGACTCGACCGCCTGTCCGTCGTGCACGCGCAGCTTTGCGCCGTAGACGATCGGATAACGCTCGCGGTCGCGCCCCTTCGGGTCCTGCACCACCAGCGACCCGGCGCGGTTCATCACGACGAGGCTGCCGTCGCGCGATTCGACGGCCTGGATGCCATGGAACCGGACGGTGCCGGCGTTCTTCGCCTCCACAGTCGACTGCTCGGACACCCTCGACGCCGTGCCGCCGATGTGGAACGTCCGCATCGTCAGCTGCGTGCCGGGCTCGCCGATCGACTGCGCGGCGATGACGCCGACAGCCGAACCGAGCTCGACCAGCTTGCCGGTCGCCAGGTCGCGCCCGTAGCATTTCGCGCACACACCGCGGCGCGATGCGCACGTGAGCACCGACCGGATCTTCACCTTCTCGATGCCGGCGTCCTGAACAGCCGATGCCAGGTCTTCGTCCATCTCCTCGTTGGCTTCGACGATCGGGTCGCCGCTGAACGGATCCACCAGCTTTTCGAGCGTCACGCGGCCGATGATGCGGTCGCGCAGCGGCTCGATCACCTCGCCGCTCTCGATGATCGCCCGGGCCTCGATGCCGTCGAGCGTGCCGCAGTCCACTTCGGAAATGATGACGTCCTGCGCCACGTCGACCAGGCGCCGCGTCAGGTAGCCCGAGTCCGCCGTCTTGAGCGCCGTGTCCGCCAGGCCCTTGCGTGCGCCGTGCGTCGAGATGAAGTACTGAAGCACGGTGAGGCCTTCGCGGAAGTTCGAGGTGATCGGCGTCTCGATGATTTCGCCAGACGGCTTCGCCATCAGGCCGCGCATGCCCGCGAGCTGGCGGATCTGCTGCTTCGAGCCTCGCGCCCCGGAGTCGGCCATGATGTAGACCGGGTTGAAGTTTCGGCCCGCCTGCTCGGTCTCCTGCATCTCCCCGAACATCGCGTCCGCGATCTTCTCGGTGACGTCCGACCAGATCGAGATCACCTTGTTGTAGCGCTCGCCGTTCGTGATGGCGCCCTCGAGGTACTGCTGCTCGACCTTGATCACCTCGTCGCGCGCCCGGCCGACCAGCGCCGGCTTTTCGCCAGGGATGATCAGGTCGTCGATGCCGATCGAGAGGCCCGACTTCGTCGCGTAGGTGAACCCGAGATTCTTGAGGCTGTCGAGCATCTCCACGGTCTTCTCGAGGCCATAGCGGAGATAGCACGACTGCACGAACTGCTGCAGCCCCTTCTTCTTGAGGAGCCCGTTGACGAACGGCATCCCCTTCGGAATCGCGTCGTTCAGAATGACGCGGCCGACGGTGGTGTTGATCACCTTGTTCTCCACCGTCTGGATTTCGGTGTGCAGCACCGCCTGATCGTCGCGCGCGGTCGTCATGTCCTGCAGCTCGCCCGAGTATCGCAGGCGGATCGGCGACAGCGTCTCCAGCTCACCCGCTTCGAGCGCGAGGATGACGTCATCGACGTTGCCGAACGCTCGCCCTTCGCCTTTCGCGCCGGGCTTCGACTTGGTCAGGTAATAGCAACCCAGCACGATGTCCTGCGACGGCACCGCTATCGGCGCGCCGTTGGACGGCGACAGGACGTTGTTCGACGACAGCATGAGCACCGACGCCTCGATCTGCGCCTCGGGCGACAGCGGAATGTGCACCGCCATCTGGTCGCCATCGAAGTCGGCGTTGAACGCCGTGCAGACGAGCGGATGGATCCGGATCGCCTTGCCCTCGACGAGCACCGGCTCGAACGCCTGGATGCCCAGCCGGTGGAGCGTCGGCGCGCGGTTCAGCAGAACGGGATGCTCCTTGATGACTTCCTCGAGGATGTCCCACACTTCGGGCTTCTGCTGCTCCACCATCTCCTTGGCCTGCTTGATGGTCGCGACGAGGCCACGCTCTTCGAGCTTGTTATAGATGAACGGCTTGAACAGCTCGAGCGCCATCTTCTTCGGCAAGCCGCACTGGTGCAGCTTCAGCTCCGGTCCAACGACGATGACCGAGCGGCCGGAGTAGTCGACGCGCTTGCCGAGCAGGTTCTGACGGAAGCGCCCCTGCTTGCCCTTCAGCGTATCCGACAGCGACTTGAGCGGGCGGTTGTTCGCGCCGCGCAGCACGCGCCCGCGTCGGCCGTTGTCGAACAGCGCATCGACGGCTTCCTGCAGCATCCGCTTCTCGTTGCGGATGATCACATCGGGCGCCTTCAGCTCGATGAGCTTCTTCAGCCGGTTGTTCCGGTTGATGACGCGGCGATAGAGGTCGTTGAGGTCCGACGTGGCGAACCGGCCGCCATCGAGCGGCACCAGCGGTCGCAGTTCCGGCGGAATCACCGGAATCACGTCGAGGATCATCCACTCCGGATGGTTCGACGACTTGCGGAACGAGTCGACGACCTTGAGCCGTTTGGCGTACTTCAGCTTCTTCTGAACGGACGCTTCGCCACGCATCTTCGTCCGCAGCTCTTCGGCGAGCTTTTCGACGTTGACACGCTTGAGCAGCTCCTTGATGGCCTCGGCGCCCATCTGCGCACGAAACTTGTGACCCCACTCCTCGCGCGCCTTGCGGTACTGCTCTTCGCTGAGCAGCTGGTTCTGCGTGAGGTCGCTATCGAGCGGATCGACGACCACATACGCCTCGAAGTAGAGGACGCGCTCGAGCTCGCGCAGCGAGATGTCGAGCAGGTGGCCGATACGGCTCGGCAGCCCCTTGAAGAACCAGACGTGGCTCACCGGCGTGGCCAGCGTGATGTGGCCCAGGCGCTCGCGGCGCACCTTCGCCTGCGTCACTTCGACGCCGCACTTGTCGCAGATGACGCCGCGGTGCTTCATGCGCTTGTACTTGCCGCACAAGCACTCCCAGTCGGTGATCGGCCCGAAGATCTTCGCGCAGAAGAGACCGTCGCGCTCGGGCTTGAACGTGCGGTAGTTGATCGTCTCCGGCTTGGTGACCTCGCCGTGCGACCACGACATGATCTTTTCCGGCGACGCCAGGCTGATGCGGATGGCGTCGAAGTCGGACGTCAGTGATCCACGGTCGTGGAAACTTGGTCTCATGGGCTACACCTCTTCCAACGCAGGAGCCGGCGCTGCAGCGACGGGTTCCGGCAGTTTCTTCTTCGTCTTCAGCAGCTCGACGTCGAGGCACAGCGACTGGAGCTCGCGGATGAGCACGTTGAACGACTCCGGCAGCCCGGCTGTGAACGACGCGTCACCCTTCACGATCGCCTCGTAGATTTTCGCCCGGCCCGTCACGTCGTCCGACTTCGCGGTGAGCAGCTCCTGGAGGATGTGCGCCGCGCCGTACGCTTCGAGCGCCCACACCTCCATTTCTCCGAACCGCTGACCGCCGAACTGCGCCTTGCCACCCAGCGGCTGCTGGGTGATGAGCGAGTAGGGACCGATCGAGCGCGCGTGGATCTTGTCGTCGACCAGGTGCGAGAGCTTGAGCATGTAGATGTAGCCGACGGTCACGTCCTGCTCGAATTCGTTGCCCGTCATGCCGTCGTAGAGCTTCGTCTTGCCCGACTTCGGCAGTCCGGCCTGGTCGAGCCACTTCTTGATCTCGGGCTCCGTTGCCCCGTCGAAGACCGGCGTGGCGAAATAGAGACCGAGCGCGTGCGCGGCCCACCCGAGGTGCGTCTCGAGAATCTGGCCGACGTTCATACGCGAGGGCACGCCCAGCGGATTGAGCACGATTTCCACCGGTGTGCCATCCGGCAAGTGCGGCATGTCCTCTTCCGGCAGGATGCGCGCGATGACGCCCTTGTTGCCGTGGCGGCCGGCCATCTTGTCGCCGACCGACAGCTTGCGCTTCATCGCCACGTACACCTTCACCAGCTTGATGACGCCTGGCGGCAGCTCGTCGCCGCGCCGGATCTTCTCCTTCTTCTCTTCGAAGAGCTGGCGAATGACTTCTACCTGCCGCTCGGTGCGCTCCTCGAGCGCGCGCAGGTCGTCTTCGAGGCGCGGGTCGTCGGTCGCGATCTTCAGACGCACCATCGCGTCGTAGGGCATCTCCTGCAGCAGCTCCGGCGTCAGCACCGTGCCCTTCTTGTGCAGCCGCTCGCGCCCGTATTCGTCGAACAGATCGCTACGGAGCGTCTGCCCGTTGAGCATCTGGGAGACCCGCTTCTTCACTTCGTCGTGCAGGATGCGAATCTCGTCCTGCAGGTTCTTCTCCATCATGTCGAGCTCTTCGGCCTCGATGGCCTTGGCCCGATCGTCCTTCTCGATGCCCTTCCGCGAGAAGATCTTGACGCCGACGATGATGCCCTCGATGCCCGGCGGGCAGATGAGGGACGCGTCGCGGACGTCGCCCGCCTTCTCGCCGAAGATCGCGCGCAGCAGCTTCTCTTCCGGGGTCAGCTGTGTCTCGCCCTTCGGCGTGACCTTGCCCACCAGGATGTCGCCAGGCTTCACGTAGGCGCCGATGCGGATGATGCCGCTCTCGTCGAGATCCTTGAGGAACCCTTCAGACACGTTCGGGATGTCCCGCGTGATCTCTTCCGGCCCGAGCTTCGTGTCGCGCGCCTCGATCTCGAATTCCTCGATGTGGATCGACGTGTAGTAGTCGTCCTTCACCATCCGTTCGGAGACGAGAATCGCGTCCTCGAAGTTGTAGCCGCGCCATGGCATGAACGCCACGAGCACGTTCCGGCCGAGCGCCAGCTCGCCCAGCTCGGTGCACGGGCCATCGGCCATCACCTGGCCTTTGTGCACGCGCTGGCCGACCCGCACGATCGGCTTCTGGCTGATGCAGGTGTTCTGGTTCGACCGCTTGAACTTGGTCAGGTTGTAGATGTCGGCGCCCATCTCCTTGCTCATCGCCGGCTCTTCACTCTGCTCGCCGTCCACGCGGACGACGATGCGAAGGGAGTCGACGTAGTCAATGGTGCCGGCGCGGCGCGCCGCCGCGACGGCGCCCGAATCGCGCGCCGTGATGTGCTCCATGCCCGTCCCGACGAACGGCGCCCGCGCCCGCAACAGCGGCACCGCCTGGCGCTGCATGTTCGATCCCATCAACGCCCGGTTCGCGTCGTCGTTCTCGAGGAACGGAATGAGCGAGGCCGCCACCGACACGAGCTGCTTGGGAGACACGTCGATGAACTGCACATTGGCCCGAGGCGCCAGGATGAAGTTGCCCGCCTGACGGCAGTTGATGCGGTCGCCGACGAATTTCCCTTCGGTGTCGAGCTCGGCGTTGGCTTGCGCGATGATGTACTGATCCTCTTCCCACGCCGACAGATAGAAGGAGTGCGGCTCGAACTCAGCCGCCCGCTTCTTCCGGGACTTCGACGCAGCGTTCTCCTCGAGCACTTCGTTCTGCTCGATGATCTCGCCGGTCTTGAACCGGGTGCCGCCGCCGTTCGTGATGAGCACGAAGTCGGCCACGCGGCCGTCCTTCACCTTGCGGTAGGGCGACTCGATGAAGCCGAACTCGTTGATCCGCGCGTAGCACGAAAGCGACGAGATGAGGCCGATGTTCGGACCTTCCGGCGTCTCAATCGGGCAGATGCGGCCGTAGTGCGTCGGGTGGACGTCTCGAACCTCGAACCCGGCGCGCTCGCGCGAGAGACCGCCGGGGCCAAGCGCCGAGAGACGCCGCTTGTGCGTGATCTCGGACAACGGGTTCGTCTGATCCATGAACTGCGAGAGCTGCGACGACCCGAAGAACTCGCGAATGGCCGCCATCACCGGCTTCGCGTTGATCAGGTCGTGCGGCATGGCGGTCGCCATTTCCTGGTAGACCGACATCTTCTCCTTGATGGCGCGCTCCATCCGGACCAGCCCGATGCGGAACTGGTTCTCCAGGAGCTCACCGACGGAGCGGACGCGCCGGTTGCCCAGGTGGTCGATGTCGTCCACGTTCACCGGGTTCTTGCGCAGCTTCAGCAGGTACTTGATGACCTCGTAGAAGTCCTGCGGGTGCAGGATCTTCTCGTCGAGCGGCGTTTTGAGGCCGAGCTTCGTGTTGAGCTTGAGCCGGCCGACCCGTGAGAAGTCGTACTTCTGCGGGTTGAAGAACATGTTCTCGAAGAGCGACCGCGAGCTGTCGAGCGTCGGGGGATCGCCCGGACGCAGACGGCGGTAGATCTCGATGAGCGACTCTTCGTGGGTGTGGATCGGGTCCTTCTTCAAGGTGGTCGAGATGATCGATCCCACCTCGTCGCGCTCGGGGAAGAACACCTCGAACTTGTCGATGCTGTTCTCCTGCGCCATCGAGATCACGCGCGGCGTGATCTCCTCATTGGCCTCGAGAATCACCTCGCCGGTCGACGGGTTCACGATGTCGGCCGCGGCGAACGCGCCTTCCAGCTCGGCGTCGGCGATCTCGATCGCCTCGACGTTGGCTTTACGCAGCGCCGCGATAGCCGAGGTGGTGACCTTCTTGCCGGCCTGGATCGTGACGTCCGACTTCGGGATCGAAATGTCCTTGGCCGCGCGCAGCCCGATCAGGCTGTCGTTGACGGCCCAGAACTTCGAGTCTTTCCGCAGATAGATGCGGTCGACCGTGTAGAAGCTCCGGATGATCTCGTCAGCCCCGCGCAGGCCGAGTGCGCGGAGGAAGACGGTGGCCAGGAACTTGCGCTTGCGGTCGATGCGCACGTAGAGCAGGTTCTTCGCGTCGTACTCGAACTCCACCCACGAACCGCGGTACGGAATGATCTGCGCGACGAACAGCGTCTTGTCTTCCGAGTGGAAGAACGCGCCAGGCGAGCGGTGGAGCTGCGAGACGATGACGCGCTCGGTGCCGTTGATGATGAAGGTGCCGTTCTCCGTCATCAGCGGGATGTCGCCGAAATAGACCTCCTGCTCCTTGATGTCGCGGATGGTCTTCGCGCCGGTCTCCGGGTCCTTGTTCCACACGACCAGCCGGATCGTCACCTTGAGCGGCACGGCGAACGTCATGCCGCGCTCCTGGCACTCGTCGACGTCGTACTTCAGCTTGAGCGCGACGGTGTTGCCGCAGATGTCGCAGACATCGCCCTCGACGATGTTCGGACGGCCGCAGCGGGGGCAGAGCACTTCGCGGTCGCCGTACGGGTCGGCAATCAGCACGTGGCCGCAGCCGGCGCACGGCTTCCGCAGGTGGTGCAGGCCCTGCAGCTTGCCGCACTTGCACTCCCAGTTCCCGATCGAATACTCGATGAACTCCAGCGAGGAGTTCTCGCGGAAGTCGCTGATCGGGAAGACCGACTTGAACACCGACTGCAGCCCCGCGTCCTCGCGCTCGGAGGCCAGGCGGTTCATCTGCAGGAAGCGCTCGTAGGACTTCTTCTGAATCTCGATGAGGTTCGGGATCGGAACCGTCGTCTTGATCTTCGAAAAGTCGATCCGCTCGCGGTAGACGTTCTTGGGAAGGCTGTACATCTATGGGCTCCCGACTCTAGGCTTTGGGCTCTCGGCCAGTCACGGCAGACCCAGCACCTAGGCGAAAAACGGAGAAAAGAAATGACGGACTCTGAACTCTGAGCTCCTCGGCATGCCGTCGGGCCCAAAGTCCAGAGCCTAAAGTCCAACCGCGAACGGATCTACTTAATCTCGATCTTCGCGCCGACTTCGTCGAATTTCTTCCGGATGGCTTCGGCCTCGTCCTTGTTGGCGCCCTCCTTGATGGGCTTGGGCACCGACTCGACGAGATCTTTGGCTTCCTTGAGACCCAGGCTGGTCACTTCGCGCACGACCTTGATGATGTTGATCTTCTTGTCAGCCGGGAAGCTGACGAGCGACACGTTGAACTCCGTCTTTTCTTCGGCTGCCGGAGCGGCCGCCGCGCCGCCGCCACCGCCGCCGGGCATTGCCACGGGCATCGCGGCCGCCGCCGACACGCCAAGCTCGGATTCGAGCGTCTTCACGAGCTGCGACAGCTCGAGCACGCTGATGCCCTTGATGTAATCGATTACCTGCTGCTGATTCAATTCGGCCATTTCGATCTTCCTTTTCTAATGTGTCGCGGGGCCCCACCCCCGCGACCTGCCACCTCGCGCTCGCCCGCTCCCGCTTCGCGCTCGGCGCAAACTCGTCATGACGCGCTGCCTGGTGCAGCAGCCCGTCGCTGTCCTAGTCCCTACCCCCTAATCCCCAGTCCCTATTTTTCGTTCATACGCCGCCAGCACGCCAACGAAGTCGCGCGGCGCCGCGTTGAGCACGCTGACGAGCTGCACCATCGGCGCCTGCAGCAGGAACAGCAGCTTCGCGTACAACTCGGGCTTGCCCGGCAGCGACGCGAGCTCGGTCACCTCGGCCGCCTTCACCGCGCGGCCCTGCACCATCGCCGCCTTGATCTGCAGCGAGGGGGCCGTCTTCGCGAAGGTGGTCAGGGTCTTCGCCAGCTGCACCGGGTCGCCGGCCGTATACGCGATCGCCGTAGTCCCGACGAAGTGCGCGTCGAGCGCTTCGAACGCGGTGCCTTTGATCGCGCGCCGCGCGAGAGTGTTTTTGACGACGCGGTAGCTGGCCTTGGCCTTCCGCAGCTCGCGGCGCAGGTCGGTGACCTGCGGTACGTTCAGCCCACGGTAGTCGACCAGAATGGCGCTGTCGGTGCCCTTCAGCGCCGCTTCGAGCTCCGTGAGCTCTGTTTCTTTGACTGCTCTCGTGACCGCCATTAGTGTTTCGTCTTTCCTTAGTCTGTCGTGGGGCCCCGCCCCCACGACCTGTACCTCGCGGCCTCAGGCCGCTCGGCGAGCGTCGCAGCGACGTCCCTAGTGTTTGACAACCACGTCGTGATGCACCGTGTCGATGCGGATCCCAGGACCCATCGTCGACGACAGCGTGACGCTCTTCAGATACTTGCCCTTTGCCGCGGCCGGCTTGGCCTTCACGATGCTGTCCACCAGCGCATGGGTGTTGGCGATCAGCGACTCTGACGAGAACGACACCTTGCCCACTGGCGCGTGGATGATGCCGGTCTTGTCGACGCGAAACTCCACCTTCCCGGCTTTGATCTCTTTCACCGCGTTGGCGACCTCGAACGTCACGGTGCCGGTCTTCGGGTTCGGCATCAGGCCGCGCGGACCGAGCACCTTGCCCAGGCGGCCGACGGCGCGCATCATGTCGGGCGTGGCCACGACGGCGTCGAAGTCCATCCACCCACCGTTGATCTTGTCGACGACCTCTTCGCCGGCCACGTGATCGGCGCCGGCGTCATTGGCTTCCTTCTGCTTTTCGCCGGCCGCGATGACCAGCACCTTCTTGCTCTTGCCCAGACCATGGGGCAGCACGACGGTCCCGCGCACCATCTGATCGGCGTGCTTCGGATCGACGCCGAGACGCGCGGTCAACTCGACGGTTTCATCGAACTTCGCGAACTTAACCTTCTGGAGCAGGGGGATCGCATCCTCGATCGTCAGCGGATGTTCCGGAACCTGTTTCTTGGCAGCTTCGAATTTCTTGCCCACTTACGTCCTCCTGTGGTTCGAACGAGTCGCGGTAGTGGTCGACTCTCCCACTGTTGCTGGCCTCTGGCTACGGGCTTCCGGCTGAGGGCCAGTCACACTCTCACGTGTGACGGTCCTGAAGCCTGGAGTCCGAAGCCCGGAGCCCGATTAGTTCACTACGTCCAGCCCCATCGAACGCGCGGTGCCGGCGACGGTCTTGACGGCCGCCTCGAGCGACTCGGCGTTCAGATCGGGCAGCTTGATCTTCGCGATCTCCTCGACCTGTTTCTGCGTGACCGTGCCCACCTTGCTCTTGTTGGGCTCGGCCGATCCCTTCGCGATGTTGGCCGCGCGCTTCAGCAGGATCGACGCCGGCGGCGTCTTGGTGATGAAGCTGTACGACCGGTCGGCGTAAACCGTCACCACGGCCGGGATGATCAAGCCTTCCTGCCCAGCCGTCTTCGCGTTGAAGTTCTTGCAGAAGTCCATGATGTTGACGCCGTGCGGGCCGAGCGCGGTGCCCACGGGCGGCGCCGGCGTTGCCTTGCCCGCGGCAATCTGGAGCTTCACCATTGCTTGTATCTTCTTCGCCATAAAGAGCTTTTAGCTACCAGCTACCAGCTGTCAGAAGCTTTCAGCTGGCAGCTACTGAGAGCTGGCAGCTGAGAGCTCACAGCTCTCAGATTTTTTCCACCTGCAAGAAATCCAGTTCCACGGGGGTCGCTCGGCCAAAGATCGTCACCATCACCTTGAGCGTGTTCTTGTCGAGGTTCACCTCGTCGACCACGCCGTTGAAGCTGGTGAACGGCCCTTCGTTGATGCGAACCTGCTCCCCCTTCTCGAACATGTACTTGGGCTTCGGCTTCTCCGCGGCCTCTTTCACTTGATCGAGGATCTGCTCGACCTCTTCCTTGCTGAGCGGCGTCGGTTTGACACCCGCGCCCACGAAGCCGGTGACCTTCGGCGTGTTCTTCACCACGTGCCACGCGTTGTCGGACATGTTCATCTCGACAAGGATGTAGCCCGGGAAGAACCGTTTGGGGGTCACGACCTTACGCCCCGCACGCATCTCCACGACGTCCTCGGTCGGAATCAGGATCTCGCCGATCTCATCCTGCAGCCCGTAGGCCTGCACACGCTGTTGGAGCGACTCGGCAACCTTCTTCTCGAATCCCGAGTAGGTGTGGACGATGTACCACTGCTTCGTGCTGACGTCTGTCATCACATTCACTGCTCACCGGCTCCAGGCTTCAGGGCCACTAGCGAAACCTCTGGAACAGGGTGAAAACGGCCCGATCCAGCACGAGATCGACCAGCCAGAGGAACGTCCCCAGCACAATCGAAAACAAGATGACGACCACCGTGGCGGCGTAGACTTCCTTCCTCGACGGCCAAGTGACGCGCTTGAGCTCGTTGCGGACCTCGGCCAGGAACACGCGGGCCCGATTCAAACGACCGCTGACGCTGGCCCTCGCCTCACCGATGTTTTCTGACACCACGTTCGTCGCCATCAATCAGCTTTCAGCTACCAGCTCCCAGCGCTCACAGCTCGAAGCTGGGAGCTCACAGCTTCGTTGGCAGGCCAGGAGGGTCTCGAACCCCCAGCCCCCGGTTTTGGAGACCGGTGCTCTACCAATTGAGCTACTGGCCTACATGAGACAGGGGTGAGGGAAGAGGGGTGAGGGGAAATTGCCCCTTGCCCCTTGCCCCTTGCCCCTTTCAACCTACTTCGCTTCCTTGTGCCCCGTGTGCTTCCGGCAGTACCGGCAGTACTTGCTGAACTCGAGGCGCTCGGAGGTCTTCTTCCGGTTCTTCGTCGTACTGTAGTTCCGGCGCTTACACTCGTTGCACGCCAGAGAAATGATGTCGCGCATTACTCGGTGATCTCCGTGATCGTGCCGGCGCCCACCGTGCGGCCGCCTTCACGAATCGCGAACCGCGAACCTTTTTCAATAGCGACCGGCGTGATCAGCTCGCCGTTGATGTTCGTGTTGTCGCCTGGCATCACCATCTCCACGCCTTCCGGCAAATGCAGGGAGCCGGTGACGTCGGTCGTCCGGATGTAGAACTGCGGACGATAGCCGTTGAAGAACGGCGTGTGACGGCCGCCCTCTTCCTTTGACAGCACGTAGACAGTCGCCTTGAACTTCGTGTGCGGCGTGATCGAACCGCCCTTCGCGAGCACCTGGCCGCGCTCCACTTCGTCCTTTTCCGTGCTGCGCAGCAGCACGCCGACGTTGTCGCCCGCCACGCCCTCGTCGAGCAGCTTGCGGAACATCTCGACGCCGGTCACGATTTTCTTCTTCGTGGGGCCGAAACCGATGATCTCGATTTCCTCGCCCACCTTCACCTTGCCACGCTCGATGCGCCCGGTGACAACGGTGCCGCGTCCCGAGATCGAGAAGACGTCTTCGATCGGCATCAGGAACGGCTTGTCGACCTCGCGCTGCGGCAGCGGGATGTACGTGTCGAGCGCCTCCATGAGCTTGAGCACGCCGTCCGCGCCGCCCGGCTCGCCGTTGAGCGCCTTGAGCGCCGAGAGACGGACCACCGGCAGATCGTCGCCCGGGAAGCCGTACGACTTCAGCAGGTCGCGCACTTCGAGCTCGACCAGGTCGAGCAGTTCGGGATCGTCGACCGCGTCCACCTTGTTCAACGCCACCACGAGGAACGGCACGTTCACCTGACGCGCGAGCAGCACGTGCTCGCGGGTCTGCGGCATCGGACCGTCGGTCGCCGATACGACCAGGATGGCGCCGTCCATCTGCGCGGCGCCGGTGATCATGTTCTTGATGTAGTCGGCGTGGCCCGGGCAGTCGACATGCGCGTAGTGCCGGTTCACCGTCGAGTACTCGACGTGGCTCGTCGCGATGGTGAGGATTTTCGTCGCGTCGCGGCGCCCCTGCGACTCGGACGCTTTCGCGACCTCGTCGTACGGCACGAACTTGGCCCAGCCCTTGTCGGCCGAGACCTTGGTCAACGCCGCGGTCAGAGTGGTCTTGCCATGGTCGATGTGCCCGATGGTGCCAACGTTGACGTGTGGCTTTGAACGATCAAATTTTTCTTTCGACATGCCGTCTGCTCTCCGTTGCTGTTTATCGACTCACCACACTATGGGTGTCTCTTACTGGAGCCGATGACCAGGATTGAACTGGTGACCTCGTCCTTACCAAGGACGCGCTCTGCCAACTGAGCTACATCGGCCCGCCTGCGCGCCCGCTTTGCTCATCGCTGCGGCGAGGCGGGCTCTCCGCGCCTGACTCACCCTTTCTCAGCCTGCCTAGACGAAGCTCGCCAGCGAAGTCAGTGAGCGAAGTCTGGAGCGGGAGACGGGGATCGAACCCGCGACCAACAGCTTGGAAGGCTGTGACTCTACCACTGAGTTACTCCCGCACTTCCATCTGGTGATTGGGTGATACCCACTCACCACATCGCACACTCGCCCAACCGACCGATCGCCCACCCAAATCACCCACTCACCAATCACCCACTCGGAAGACTGAATGGTGGGGAGGGGAGGGTTCGAACCTCCGTAGCCGCTAGGGCGGCAGATTTACAGTCTGCTGCGATTGACCGCTCCGCCACCTCCCCCAAAATCAGTCGTTTCTATCTGTGTTGTGCTGATCCTACAGACCGATGACTGCCCCCGTCTTGCGTCCCCGCTCGAGAAAGGCCGCTGTGGTCGGCCGGGTCAAAGCCACTTGGAGCTGGCGAAGGGATTTGAACCCCCGACCGGCTGATTACAAATCAGCTGCTCTACCGGGCTGAGCTACGCCAGCCAGACAAAAAGCTGAGTGTAGCACAACGTATGCCACGGAAGAAAGCAAGCCTACAGCCTCAAACGGCTTTCTCCCGTCGCTGTCGGACCGCCTCGAAGAGGACAACCCCCGCAGCTACGGAGGCGTTCAGGCTATCTACGTGGCCTTTCATTGGGATAGAGACCTGGAAATCGCACCGCTCGCGCACCAGCCGCCGCACACCAGTGCCCTCGGCGCCGACGACCAGGGCAGTAGGAACGGTGAAGTCGATTCTATCGTACGGCTGCGCCGCGTCGCCGACGAGCGCCACTGTCCAGATGCCCGAGTCCTTCAACTCCTCCACCGCGCGCGCGACGTTCACGACTTCCGCGATTTTCACGTGCGACAACGCCCCGGCCGACGCCTTCCCCACCGCCGCGGTGAGTGGCGCAGCGTGCCTGCTCTGCCGAATCACGCCGTGCGCGCCCGCCGCGTCGACGCTGCGCAGGATCGCGCCGAAGTTGTGCGGATCCTCGATGCCGTCGAGCACGACGAGCAGGGCAGGCGGCGCCGCCTGCGCGTCGCGCACGAGGTCGTCTAGCTCGTAAAGACGAACGTCGCCGACGTCGGCCACGACGCCCTGATGCGAGGCGCCGCGCGCCTCGCGGTCGAGTTCGTCATCACTCACCCGCCGCACCGGCACGCTCTGCTGCTCTGCAAATGCAAGCAGCTGCTTCAAGCGTTGGTCGTTCCGGCGTCCCGCGCGAAGCGAGGTCACGCGCCCAGCTCGAAGCGCCTCCATGACGGCGTTGATCCCGTAAATGACCATCGGCTACTTGAGCGCGTCAGCAAATTGCCTGGCGCGCTCACGCGCGCCGAGAACAGGCCGAATCGCACGCAGCGCCGCCTCTGCGCCACGGTCGATCGCTGGAACGAGCAGGTCGAGTTCTGGGCCATCTGATGCGCCAGTCAGCGCGAGCCGGATGGGATGAAACAGCCCGCGCCCCTTCTGTCCGCTTCTCTGCTTCACGCGATCGGCCACACTGCGAAAGATCTGCCGATCGACGAGACGCGGCGCGTCTGCGAGCTCATCGGCCAGCGCATCGATCACCAGCCGCCCCGGTCCCGATTCGACCTCGCGCCTTGCATCGGCATCCTGCAGCACTGCAGCCGGCGAGTACTCGAAAAGCTGACGCAGGCGTTCGGGCACCTGTTCGAGCCGATCCACCGACGTCTGAAAGATCGGCGCGAGGCTGGCCAGGTAGCTCATCGCGTCGGCGTCGGGACTCCCGACGACATACCCGGCACGCGCGAGGTAGGGCACCGACAGCGCCGCGAGGCGTGCGCCGTCTGCATCCTTCATGTAGTGACGGTTCACCCAGGCGAGCTTCTCTTCGTCGAATACGCTCGGTGCGTGGCCGACGCTCTCGAGTGAAAAGCGCCGCGCCATCTCGTCGAGCGGCATCAGCTCCTGGTCCTGGCCGGGTGACCAGCTCAACAACGCCAGATAGTTCAGCAGCGCCTCGGGCAGATACCCTTTCGCGCGAAACTCGTCGACCGAGACGGCGCCATGGCGCTTCGACAGCTTGGTGTGGTCGGGACCGAGCACCATCGCGACGTGCGCGAAGTGAGGGAGCGCGAAGCCCAGCGCCTCGTAAATCAGGATCTGCCGCGGCGTATTCGAAATGTGATCCTCGCCCCGCACCACATGCGTGACCCCCATCAACCCATCGTCCACGACAACGGCGAAGTTGTAGGCGGGGTAACCATCGGAGCGAAGAAGCATCTGATCGCCGATGACGTCGGTATGAAAGCGAATCTCGCCGCGCACCAGATCGTCGAAGACGATCTCCCGCTGGATCGGGCGTGCGAAATCGATACCGGCCGCTGGTTCGCCGGCAGAGACGCGCTTCTGTGCTTCCGCTGGACGCGAGGCGCGCAATCGGCCCGAGTACTTGGCGGGCAGGTTCTTCGCGAGCGCTTCCTTGCGCTCGGCGTCGAGCTGATCGGGCGTGCAGAAGCAGTAGTACGCCTGGTCTCGCTCGAGCAGGTCACGGCTGCGCGACCTGTAGTGCTCGAGGCGTTCTGAGGAGCGATAGGGACCGACAGGCCCGCCCACATCGGGCCCCTCATCCCATGTCAGGCCGAGCCACTTGAGGTCCTCGATAATCGTGGCATCCGAATCGGCGCTCGAACGCTCGACGTCGGTGTCTTCGATGCGAAGGATGAACGCGCCAGCGTGCCCGCGCGCGAGCAACCAATTGAAAAGCGCGGTGCGCACGTTGCCAACATGAAGATGCCCGGTCGGGCTTGGTGCAAAACGGACTCGCATGGACGGGCTTCAGGCTCCTGCCTGCAGACTCCGGCCAGCAACGCGACCGCGTGTACGGCGATAGCCTCGTTGCGGCCGAGCGCATCGACCGCTCGTTCGTCTTGCCTTTGATGCTCACGGCCGAGAGCTCGACGCCAAGCGCCCTTGCAAGGCGCGCGCGGATGGCTGGAACGTGCGGCAGCAGCTTGGGGCGCTCCGCGATGACCACGGCGTCGACATTCACCACGACGTAGCCCGACCCGCGGACGATCTGCACGGCGCCTTCGAGCAACGCCACGCTGTCGGCGTCCTTCCACTTCGGATCGGAATCGGGGAAGTGCTGGCCGATATCGCCCGCAGCCGCCGCACCCAGAATGGCATCGGTGATGGCGTGGCACAGCACGTCGGCATCCGAGTGGCCGGCGAGCCCGGTCGCGTGCGGAATCCGCACGCCGCCGATGATGAGCGGCCGGCCGGGCTCGAGTCGGTGCAAGTCGTAGCCGGTGCCGATCCGCAGCGGGGCCATCAGGCTCCAGGGCGTCGCCGTCAAACCCGCGCTTTCGGGCTCCAGGCTGCGGGCGAGGGCGGCCGACACGCGAAAATCCTCCTGGGTTGTGATCTTGATGTTCGTCGGCTCGCCATCGACCAGGCGTACGGCATGCCCGGCCTGCTCTGCCAGCGAGGCCTCATCGGTCGCCGTTTCGGGGTGCTCGGCGCCAACCCGAATCGCATCGGCGAGCACCTCCCGCGCAAAGGCCTGCGGCGTCTGCGCCAGGTAGACCGCATCTCTCGGGATGGTGCGCGCCACGATGCGCGCCCCGCCTGCGATCGTGGACTCCTTCACCGTGTCGCTGGCCGCAAGCGCGGCGATCGCCGCTCCCCCATCGGATGCCGCCTCGATGACTCGCGTGAACAGCCCAGGCGACGCGAACGGCCGCGCCGCGTCGTGGATCACGATCAGATCGGCCCGATCGGACACCCTGGCGAAAGCGCTGGCCACCGAATCCTGACGCCGCTCGCCGCCATCGACGATGTGAACCGGCTTGCGCGACGACGCCAGGATCGGCGGCGTCGCCCGGGCCAGGTCGGACGGAAGCGCGACGACGATCTCATCGATCTGCTCGTGCCGTTCCACGATGTCGAAGCTGCGCTGAAGGATGCTGCGGCCGCCGATGGCGAGCAACTGCTTGGGCACCGCAGATCCGAGACGCGCGCCGCGTCCCCCAGCCGCGATGATGGCCGACACGAACATGCGGGAATTATAGGGGAGCGGTGCGAATCGACAGAATTGCGCCCTCCACGACATTCCTGAACACGCGTCGCGCCCACGCCGACGCCGAACCACCGAGAGCCAGCGGTTGGCCGCCTCACGTGCGGATCGGACATGGACATGGATGTCAGTCCGATCCTGTCAACACAACAAATCCGTAGGGCCCGTCAAGACACGACGCGCGATCTTGCGAAGGAAATCGCGTGTTTGGTGCGCGCGCGCGTGGATCCGCGTTTGCACTTTCACGCTCGCGTCGGGATTTTTTCTCGCACGTCTTCCTAACTGGCGCTTCGCGCCGCAACCGAAGGATCGACTTCATGCCTCATCGTTGGGTGCCTGCATGCTTCGCAGCCGTCTTCTTGCTCGTGTCCTCTCCACTAGCAGCCCAGACCGCCGTCGGTCCGGTCACGGTCGGCGCAGGGCTGCGTTCGAGCTACACACACATTTCTCCCGATGCAGAGGACGACACCGACAAGTTCGCCCTGGACAGCGCCCGCATCTACGTCAACGGCCCGGTCACCGAGCAGATCAAGTTCATGTTCAACACGGAGTACGACGGCAGCTCGAACAAGATCGGCGTGCTCGACGCCGTCGCGCGCATCGAGCTCTCTCCGAAATTCAATGTCTGGATGGGTCGGTTTCTCCCACCGAGCGACCGCGCGAACCTCTACGGCCCGTACTACGCACATCACTGGGGTGTCTTCACCGACGGCCTCCAGAACGGCCATCCGTTCGTATTCCAGGGCCGCGACAACGGCGTGGCGTACTGGGGCGACTTCGGCAAGGTCAAGCTCTCGGGCGGGGCCTTCGACGGCGAGTCAGCCGACGGGAACCCCGACGTGCTGGGCGCCGCGCGCGTGCAGATCGACTTTTGGGACAAGGAGACCGGCTACTACCTGAACGGCACCTACTACGGCGCCAAGAACCTCCTCGGCGTCGGCGCCGCCATCCAGGCGCAGTCGGGCAACACCGCATCGACGATCGACTTCCTGCTCGAGAAGAAGACTGGGCGACGGCGGAGCGGCGTTCACCATCGAGTCCGAGTACGCCAACTACGACAAGCTCGGCGGCTACGACGCGAACTATCCGTCGAGCGACGGCGCGTACATCCTCGGCAGCTACCTCTTCCCCAAGCCGGCCAGCGGCATGGGCCAGTTCGAAATTCTCGGCAAGTACGCCAAGGCCACCTTCAGCAAGTCCGACACGCTCGAGGACTACGACCAGGACACCACCGAGATCAACTTCAACTACGTGATCAAGGAATTCAACGCGCGGCTGATGTTCTTCTTCATCAACACGAACTATTCGGCCGTCAAGACCGACAACATGAAATTTGGTCGTTGGGCTGCAGATTCAGATGTGAGTATTTCCCCTTCAAAAGGAGCGACTCCCATGAAACGACGACAACTACTTGCGATTGCAGCACTGCATCATCGGCGCACTTGCGCTCACGACTCAGGCCCAGACACCTGGCCCCATCAAAATCGGCATCCTGCACTCGCTGTCGGGCACGATGGCCATCAGCGAGACGACGCTCAAGGACACGGTCCTGATGATGATCGCCGAGCAGAACCGCAAAGGCGGTCTGCTGGGCCGGAAGCTGGAAGCCGTGGTGGTCGACCCTGCCTCCAACTGG
Organism: Vicinamibacterales bacterium; assembly: GCA_963821375.1. Taxonomy (GTDB): domain Bacteria; phylum Acidobacteriota; class Vicinamibacteria; order Vicinamibacterales; family JAMQPK01; genus JAMQPK01. The sequence continues at coordinate 117,270 of CAWGDN010000003.1, read as the reverse complement.
CCGCTCTTCGCCGAAAAGGCCTCGCAGCTCTTGACGCAGGACAAGGTGGCGGTCGTCTTCGGCTGCTGGACCTCGGTCTCGAGAAAGTCCGTGCTGCCGGTGTTCGAAAAGAACAACGGACTGCTCTTCTATCCCGTGCAGTACGAAGGCGAGGAGTCGTCCAAGAACGTCATCTACACCGGCGCCGCGCCGAACCAGCAGGCGATTCCCGCCGTCGACTACCTGATGAACGACCTCGCGCGTGAAGCGCTGGGTGCTCGAAGGCACCGACTACGTCTACCCGCGAACGACAAACCGGATTCTCGAGGCGTATCTGATCGCCAAGGGCGTCCCCAAGGCCGACATCTCGATCAACTACACCCCGTTCGGCCACTCCGACTGGCAGACGCGTGTGGCCGAGATCAAGCGCTTCGGATCGGCTGGCCAGAAGACCGCCGTGGTCTCGACCATCAACGGCGACGCCAACGTGCCGTTCTACAAGGAGCTCGGCAACCAGAAGATCTCCGCCGAGGACATCCCGGTCGTCGCGTTCTCGGTCGGCGAGGAGGAGCTGTCGGGCCTCGACACACGTCCGCTCGTCGGCCACCTCGCCGCGTGGAACTACTTTCAGAGCGTGAGCACGCCGGCCAACAAGGCGTTCATCGACATGTGGAAGACCTACATCAAGAACCCGAAGCGCACGACGAACGACCCGATGGAAGCGCACTACATCGGCTTCAACCTGTGGGTGCAGGCCGTTCAGAAGGCGAAGTCGACCGACGTCGAGGCCGTGCTGGCCGCGCTTCCCGGCCTCGAAACGCCGAACCTGACGGGCGGCGTCGCCCGGATGCTCCCGAACCACCACATCACCAAGCCGGTCTACATCGGCGAGGTGCGCGCTGACGGTCAGTTCGACGTCGTCTGGAAGACCAACGGCACGGTCCCGGGTGATGCGTGGTCCGACTTCCTCCCGGCCAGCAAGCCGATCGAAGCCGACTGGGTGAAGCTGAAGTGCGGCAACTACAACACGTCGACGAAAGTGTGCTCGGGCCAGAACTACAAGTGAGGATCGCCGGGGGCGGGCGGCCATGGGTGCCGCTCGCCCTGCTCTTCCTGGCGGTCTGCCGCCTTCAGACTCCACTCCGCGCGCAATCGCCGGACGAGGCGTACGCCGCCCAGCTGGCGTCGCTTCGTGAAGCCTCGTTTCTCGAAAAGGAATCGATCGCGGAGGAGATGATCCGCGCCGGGCACCGCGGCACGCGGGACGTGCTGACCGCGCTGCTCGAAGACCGCCTCTATTTCCGCACGGACGACCAGCGAGTCGTCATCGTCAAGTCGGTCGAAGGCAACCTGCCGGCCTACGAGCTGATCGATCCGAGTTTCGCTCGGGAGCGCCGGCACCGCGCCACCTGACACGCTGACGAAGATCGGCACCGAACAACCGGCTGCGCCGGGCGCTGAGAACCAGCCTCGCGCGATTCGGCCTCGAGAATCCCGACGCCGCCGTGCGACTGGCCGCCGTCCGCGACATGCTGCGTTCGCTCGACGACCCGACGATTCAACTGCTGAGAGCCCGGCGTGAGGCCGAACCCGACCAGTCGGTCAGGGCCGAAATCGACACCGGGCTGGCGCTCGTCGATCTCGAAGGCTCGGACAAGCCATCGCGCCTGCGGGCCATCGAGACGCTGTCGTCACGGCTGAGCCTCGACGTCCGCAGCCGGCTCGAGCGGATCTCGGCGAAGGGCGCTGACGGCTCGTACAACGAAGCCGGATGTCGAGCTTCGACAAGCGGCCGAACGGGCGACTCGAGCGCATCGACAACCGCAGGCTCGGCTACTCGGCCATCGAAACGCTGTTCTTTGGATTGAGCCTCGGCTCGGTGCTGGTGCTGGCCGCCATCGGCCTGGCCATCACCTTCGGCGTGATGGGCGTCATCAACATGGCCCACGGCGAGTTGCTGATGATAGGCGCCTACACCACCTACGTTGTCCAGACACTCATGCCACAGCACGTGAGCGCCTCGCTCGCTTGTGTCGGTGCCGGCCGCATTTGCAACGGCGGCTGCGATGGGCGTGCTGATCGAGCGAACGATCATCAGATTCCTCTACGGTCGGCCGCTCGAGACGCTGTCTCGCGACGTTCGGAATCAGCCTGGTGCTGCAGCAGCTGGTGCGCTCGGTCTTCTCGGCGCTGAACCGAGCGGTGGCGAGTCCACCCTGGATGAGCGGCACCTGGCAGATCAACGATGCGCTCTCGATTACCTACAACCGCCTCTACATCGTCGTGTTCACGCTGGCGGTGTTCGCGCTTGCTGCTGCTTGGTGCTGAAACGCACGCGCCTCGGTCTCGACATCAGAGCCGTCTCCCAGAATCGGCAGATGGCACAGGCGATGGGCGTGCGCAGCGAGTGGGTCGACGCCATGACGTTCGGACTCGGCGCGGGCATCGCCGGCGTCGCGGGCGTTGCGCTCAGCCAGCTGACCAACGTCGGACCGAATCTCGGCCAGGCCTACATCATCGATTCGTTCATGGTCGTTGTCTTCGGTGGCGTCGGCAACTTGTGGGGAACGCTCATCGGCGGGCTGTCGCTGGGGATCGTCAACAAGCTGCTCGAGCCGTACTCCGGAGCCGTGCTCGGCAAGATCCTCGTGCTCGTCGCGCTCATCCTCTTCATCCAGCGGCGTCCTCGCGGGCTCTTCCCGCAGACCGGCCGTGCCGCAGAAGGTCAGTGATGACCACACGCGAACGGGCTTTCTTGGCCATTCTGGCCGCCGTAGCGGTCGTCGTGCCACTGCTCAATCTCGTCGTGCCGCCGACCTCGGCCGCTGCATCTCTCGACGTATTCGGTGACGCTCATCGGCAAGTATCTCTGCTACGCGATGCTCGCGCTGGCCATCGACCTCGTGTGGGGATTCTGCGGCATCTTGAGCCTCGGGCACGCCGCCTTTTTCGCGCTCGGCGGATATGCGATGGGCATGTACCTGATGCGGCAGATCGGACCGCGTGGTGTCTACGGCAACCCGATTCTTCCGGACTTCATGGTGTTCCTGAACTGGACCGAACTGCCGTGGTTCTGGTACGGGTTCGACCGCTTCTGGTTTGCGATCCTGATGGCCGCGCTCGTGCCAGGCCTCCTTGCGTTCGTGTTCGGCTTCCTGGCGTTCCGATCGCGAGTCACGGGAGTGTACCTGTCGATCATCACGCAGGCGCTCACCTACGCCCTGATGCTGGCGTTCTTCCGGAACGACATGGGCTTCGGCGGCAACAACGGATTCACCGATTTCAAAGACATCGCCGGCTTCGATCTTGCAACGCGACACCACGCGCGCCGTGCTGCTCGTCGCTACCGTCGTGGCACTCGGCGCTCAGCTACTGGATGTGCCGAGCGATCGCGCATTCGCGGGCCGGCCGCGTCATCAGAGCCATTCGCGACGCCGAAAATCGCACGCGGTTCCTTGGCTACCGCGTGGAGTCGTACAAGCTCTGGGTGTTCGTCGCGTCGGCCATCATCGCGGGTGTCGCCGGATCGCTGTATGTGCCGCAGATCGGCATCATCAATCCAGGCGAATTCGCGCCCATCAACTCGATCGAAGCCGTCATCTGGGTCGCCGTCGGCGGACGTGGCACGCTCATCGGCGCTGCAGCCGGGGCCGTGCTGGTCAACTACGCGAAAACGTACTTCACCGCTGCGCTCCCGGAAGTCTGGCTCTACGCACTGGGCACGATGTTCGTGTGCGTCACGATGTTCCTCCCGAGGGGCATTGCCGGGCTCATTCCCACGTCGGAGCGTCAGTGAAGATCGACCGAGCGCTCTATCTCGAGAAGCTGACGGTGACTTTCGACGGCTTCAAGGCTCTCGACTCGCTGTCGATCTACGTCGATCCAGGCGAACTGCTGTGCGTCATAGGTCCCAACGGCGCGGGCAAGACGACGATGATGGACGTCATCACGGGCAAGACGCGACCCGACGGCGGAAGCGCATGGTTCGGGAGTCGCATCGATCTTCTGAGACTCAGCGAACCCGAGATCGCGCAGGCCGGCATCGGGCGCAAGTTCCAGAAGCCGTCGGTGTTCGAGTTCCTCACGGTTTTCGAAAACCTCGAACTGGCGCTGAAAGGTAGACAAGTCCTTCTGGCAGGCGCTCGTCGCGCGACTGATGCCCTCTCAGCGCGAGCGCATCGATGAGGTGCTGAGGCTCATCGGGTTGGCCGATCTTCGCCACACACCGGCAAGGATTCTCTCCCATGGCCAGAAGCAGTGGCTCGAGATCGGGATGTTGTTGATGCAGGAGCCCGAGCTGCTGCTGGTAGATGAGCCGGTGGCGGGCATGACGCCTCAGGAAGCCGAGCGCACCGCCGAACTCTTGAGTTCGCTCGCCGGCCGCCAGTCGCTGGTCGTCGTCGAGCACGACATGGAGTTCGTGCGATCGATCGCCCGACGCGTGGTCGTCCTCCACGAGGGTCGAGTGCTTGCCGAGGGGACCATGGACGCGGTCCAGAGCAACTCGAAGGTCATCGAGGTGTATCTCGGAACATGAGCGGCTTGCGAATCGAATGCTCAATCACTTCTACGGCGGCAGCCACACGCTGTGGGATGTCGACACTCGACCGTTCCAGCCGGCTCTCGCACGTGCCTGATGGGCCGGAACGGCATGGGCAAGACGACGCTGCTCAAGTGCGTCATGGGCCTCTTGCCAGCCGCCTCGGGCACGATTGTGTACGGGAACACCGACCTTCGTCGGCTGCCGCCTGAAGAGTCGTGCCGCGCTCGGCATCGGCTACGTGCCACAAGGTCGCGAGATCTTCCCGCATCTCACCGTGGAAGAGAATCTGCGAATTGGGCTCGGCGTTCGGAAGAACGGCCCGCGCGTGATTCCTCCGAGGATCTTCGACCTGTTCCCGGTACTCGCGACGATGCGGAACCGGCGAGGGGGCGATCTATCTGGCGGGCAGCAGCAACAGCTGGCCATCGGCCGCGCGCTTGTCCTCGAGCCAACGCTGCTGATCCTCGACGAGCCCACCGAAGGCATCCAGCCGAACATCGTCCACGAGATCGGCGACATCATCCTGAGGCTCAACGAAGAAACCGGCCTCACCGTGCTGCTGGTCGAGCAGAAGCTGCCGTTCGCTCGCCGCGTCGCCAGCGAGTTTCGGATCCTCGAGAAAGGCCGATGTGTCGCCGGTGGTCTCATCGCAGACCTGAACGACGACCTGGTCCAGGTTCACCTCAGCGTGTAGCCACGCCCGATCGGACGACCGCTTCTACGCGCTCGGCGAGCTCGCGCGCATCCTGAGGGGTCGGATCCTCGATCCGAGGTGTCGGTATCGGAGGATGAATCGTCAGCGCCACGCGTCCAGGCCGCGTCGTGAGGCGGCCCTTCGTCATCACACTGATCGTGCCGGAGACCGAGAGCGGCACAATCGTCAAGCCCGGCCTCCAGCGCCACGAGAAAGCTCCCGGCCTTGAAGCGGCTCACCTGGCCGTCGGCGCTGCGCGTGCCTTCCGGAAAGATGATCAGCGAGATGCGGTCGTGCGAGCAGACGGCGCCAGCGATTCAGAATTCCGGCGCGGTCGGGATTGCTGCGATCGACGAGGAGATGCCCCGCCCGCCGCAGGTGCCACCCCAGGAACGGGAACCGTCCGAGCGACTCCTTCGCGATGATGCGCAGCTGAAACGGCAGCGACGCGAAGATCACCGGGATGTCGTAGATGCTCTGGTGATTCGAGACGAAGACGTACGTCTCGCCGCGCCGGACGCGATCGAGACCCGTGACGACCACGTCGACGCCGGTGGTGGCCAGAATGAGCCACGACCACGCCCGCGCGCACCAGTGCGCCGCGTGTCCGTCGCGATCGACGAAGGTCGAGAGGATCGACAGCGTGCCGAGGACGATGGTGTAAACGGAAATGGCAGGGATGAGGAAGAAGACGGTCCGACACCAATGGAACATTGGAGATTGGGTGATGGGTGATTGGGTGATATCGGTGGGTGATTTGGCGATTGGCGATTGAGTGATTTCGATCGCGCGATTTCTCTCGTCCAATTTCTATCGCCCAATCTCCCAATCCATATCGCCCAATCACCTATCAATCCACCATGGCCGGCGCTTCTATCGCCCCGCCGGCCCTCGCGCTCGACTGCGTCGGCTGGCATTGGCATCGATGAAGCGGCCGAAGATCATCTTGCCGGCCGTGGTCTGCAGCACGCTGGTGACGACGACGTCGATGGTCTTGCCGATCATCGACCGCGCATTGTCGACCACCACCATCGTCCCGTCGTCCAGGTAGGCCACGCCCTGGTTGTATTCCTTGCCTTCCTTGAGAATGAACACCTTCATCGTCTCGCCCGGCAGCACAACCGGCTTCAACGAATTGGCGAGCTCGTTGATGTTGAGGACCGACACGCCGCGCAGCTGCGCGACCTTGTTGAGATTGAAATCGTTCGTGACGATCTTGCCCTGCAGCGACTTGCGCGAGCTCGATGAGCTTGAGATCGACTTCCTTGACACTGGGGAAATCGGCGTCAGAGATGATGACGTCGAGGCCGGCCATCTTCTGGATGCGCTGCAGGATGTCGAGGCCGCGGCGGCCGCGGTTGCGTCGTAGCGAATCGGCCGAGTCGGCCACCTGCTGCAGTTCCTTCAGCACGAACTGCGGGACGACGAGCGTGCCGTCCACGAATCCGGTCTCGCAGATGTCCGCGATGCGCCCGTCGATGATGACGCTCGTGTCGAGGATGCGATACCGCCGCTGCGGCTGCGACCGGGCGCCGAACAGCGCCGCGAACCGCTCGGGCTCGAGCCACTCACCCGACTTGGCGCCAAGCACCAGGCCGATATACGGCAAGGCGACGAGCATGAGCGTGTGGAGGAAGACGACCGCGTGGCTGTCGGTGTTGCGCCCAGAAGTGGGCGTCGCCGATCATGCCGCGCGAGCAGCAGGCCGACGGCGCCGCCGACAAGCGCGCCGACGATGTTCGGCAGCGGTGTGGCGCGGAGGCGATCTTCGAGGAAGACGATGAGGCCGGCGATGACGGCGCCGGCAAGCGCGTTCGAGCAGGGTGGCTCGCCAAGCGGGCGCAGCGTAAGAGCGCTGAACGCCACCACGCCGACGAACACCACGCGGGCAACGACGCCCCAGTTCAGCACGTGGTCATTGTAGTAGCGCCCGCAAAGCCTCGTCCACTGTCCTCACCCCGACCAACTCGCACCCGGCAGGCTCGTTCCGAGGCTGGAAGATCCGCGTTTGCCAGCGGAACAACGCATCGTTCGAAACCCATCCGTGCCGCTTCGCGCAACCGCAGCGCAGGCTGCGTAATCGCGCGCACCTCGCCGCCGAGACCGACCTCGCCGAACACGGCGGTGCCGGCACCGATCGCGCGGTTCTTGAGGCTCGAGGCCACGGCAGCGACGACGCCGAGGTCGGCCGCCGGCTCGTCGACGCTCATCCCGCCGGCGACGTTCACGTACACGTCCTCGCCCAGCAGGTGGAGGCCGGCGCGCTTCTCGAGCACGGCCAGCAGCAGCGAAAGCCGCTGCTGATCGATGCCGCTCGACATGCGGCGCGCGTTGCCGAACGTGCTGCTGCTGACCAGCGCCTGCACTTCGACCAGGATCGGCCGCGACCCCTCGATGCAGCACAGCACCGCCGACCCAGGCTTGCCCGTCGATCGCTCCGCCAGGAACAGCTGCGACGGATTCGGCACCTCGCGCAGCCCGGTGCCGGTCATCTCGAACACGCCCAGCTCGCTCGCCGCGCCGAAGCGGTTCTTGAACGCGCGCACGACGCGGTGCGCGTGATGCCGCTCACCCTCGAAATACAGCACGGTATCGACGACGTGCTCCAGCGCCTTCGGGCCGGCAAGGTTGCCGTCCTTCGTGACATGTCCGACGAGCACGATGGGCACGTTACGGCCCTTGGCGGCAAACAGCAGATGCGTCGCCACCTCGCGCACCTGTCCGATGCTGCCGGGCGCCGACTGGAAGCGCGCGGAGAAGATCGTCTGAATCGAATCGACGATGACGAGCGCCGGCTTGAGCCGCTCGATCTCCTCGAGGATGCGTTCGAGACAGGTCTCGGCCAGCAGATACAGCGGCGCGCGGTCGACGCCGAGACGCTCGCCGCGCAGCTTGATCTGATGCTCCGATTCTTCGCCGGAGCTGTAGAGCACGGGGCCGACAGAGCGCGCGACGTGCGCCGCCACCTGCAGCAGCAGCGTCGATTTGCCGATGCCAGGCTCGCCGCCGAGCAGCACGAGCGCGCCGGGCACGATGCCGCCGCCGAGCACGCGATCGAACTCGGCAGATGCCCGACGAGATGCGCGGGCGCAGCCGACGTCTGGATGTCGCTGTAGAGCTTCGCCGACGCGCCGCCCGACACGAGGCCGTACCGATGATTGGCCGACGCGGGCGTCGTCTGCGGTCCGGCTGTTCTTCGACGAACGAATTCCACGCGCCGCAATCGGGACACCGCCCCAGCCACTTCTGCTGCTGACCGCCGCACTCCTGACAGGCGAAGACGGTCTTGGGAGGCTTCACGAACTCGATAGTACATCGTCTCGCGACGGGCTTCAGGCTTTGGGCTCTGGGCGTGAGGCGGATCTCGAAGATGCGGGGCCACAGCTTGCCAGTGACGAACAGACGATTACCCGCAGTGTCGCTGGATGATCCTGGTCTTCCAGACAGTGATGCCTTCGCCGAAATGCCGGGCGTCGAGCGGCTGCATCTGCAGCACCTCGCCGGCTTCGAGTTGGACTTTTCTGATCCCAGACCGGCCGTTCAGCCCCATCCCCTCGTAAAGCATGCCATCGACGTACTCGAGCCCCTGCGTGAAGGCCTGGCGATCGTGCGGATAACCGTGCACGACGATGTAGCCATACTCGGACGGTGCTGCTTCGTCTGCCTTCTGCTGAGTCGAAGGTTTGCAACGGCCGAGAGAATGGCGGCGGTGTATCAGGCCCAGAGCCCAAAGCCGAGAGCCCAGGGCCTACGTGTATATCCGTTCTATCCGCGTCCCGACCCGGCAGAGCACTTCGTAGGGATTGGTGCCGATCGCGGCTGCGATTTCGCGCACGTCGATGCGATCGCTCTTCCTGCGCGCCGATGATCACCACTTCGTCGCCGGTTTCGACCTTCACGTCCGACACGTCGACGGTGATCATGTCCATGTTGACGGCGCCGACGATGGGTGCGCGCTTGCCGCGAATCAGCACGGAGCAGGTACCGGCCATCCGCCGATCGAGGCCGTCAGCATAGCCGGCGGGCACCACAGCGATGCGACCGGGCTTGGGCACCGTCCAGCGCGCGCCGTAGCCGACGACCTCACCCTCGCGCACGCCTTTGACCGCGACGACGCGGCTTCGCAGCGACATGACCGGTTTCAGAGGAATCGTCGACGCGAGCGGTGGCGGCACCACCCCGTACATCAGCAGGCCGGGGCGCACGAAATCGAACCAGACGCGCGAGTCGCGAAGCGTGGCCGCGCTGTTGGCGGCGTGCCGCAGCCGGCGCGTGGACGCCAAGCCCCGGCAGGCGGGCAAGCGCCTGCTCGAAACGCTCGCGCTGCGTCTGGAACAGCGGGAAGTCGGGATCGTCAGCAGTGGCGAAGTGGGTGAAGACCGCGGTGATGTCGAGATTGCGGCTGGCGACCAGCTCCGGCACGGTGTACTCGAGGTTGTCGTGGCGCAACCCGAGCCGGTTCATGCCGGTGTCGATCTTGAGATGGCACCTCAGCGTCACGCCGCGGCGGGCCGCCGCCGCCTGCAGCGAGCGCCCGGCACCGGGCGTCGAGATCGTCGGCGTGAGCCTGTACTCGAACACGCCTTCGACGTCGCTCACGCCGAGCGCGCCGAAGATCAGCACCTCGGCCGTGACGCCGGCCTGTCTGAGCACGATCGCCTTCCTCGATGTCGGCGCACGCGAGGATGCGGGCGCCGGCTTCCTGCAGCGCGAGCCCGACGGCGGCGGCCCCGTGGCCGTAGGCGTTCGCCTTGACGACGCCGATGATGCCGGGGACCCCGGCTACGGACTGATCGGCGCGCAGAAAATCGGTTATCGCGCGAAAGTTGGATTTGAGTGCGTCGAGATCGACGTGGGCGAAGGTGCAACGAGCGCTTGCCTGCAAGGACCCCGTCGCCCCGCGCCGCTCGCGGCTCATCGTCGACCTTCGAGGTTGCCGAAGCGGGTCTCGGATTTCAGGAAGGCCAGGCGCACGAGCCCTGTCGGGCCGTTGCGCTGCTTGGCGACGTTGACCTCGGCGATGTTCTCGTCCTCCGGCTTCACGTCAGGATACTGATCGGCGCGGAACAGCAGCATGACGACGTCGGCGTCCTGCTCGAGGGCGCCCGACTCGCGCAGGTCCGAGAGCATCGGCCGGTGATCGGACCGCGCCTCGGGCGCGCGGCTGAGCTGCGAAAGGATGATGACAGGCACGTTGAGCTCTTTGGCGAGCACCTTCAGCGATCGCGAGATCGACGCGAGCTCCAGCGTGCGGTTCTCGAAGCGGCCGCGCCCCTGCATCAGCTGGATGTAGTCGACCACGAGCAAATCCAGGCCGTGCTCGGCCATCAGCCGCCGCGACTTGGCGCGCATCTCGAGCACGCCGATGCCGGGCGTGTCGTCGATGAAGATCTTCGCCTCGCTGAGCGTGCCGAGCGCATGCGACAGCCGGCCCCAGTCGCTCTCCACCAGGAAACCGGTGCGGAGCCGGTGGCTGTCGATGTGCGCCTCCGACGTCAGCATCCGCAGGAACAGCTGCTCCTTCGACATCTCGAGGCTGAAGATGCCGACCGTCCGTCCCGGTCTTGGTGCCGACGTGCTGCGCGATGTTCAGCGCGAGCGCCGTCTTTCCCACCGACGGGCGCGCCGCGATGATGACGAGATCGCCCGGCTGGAAGCCGGCCGTCAGCTCGTCGAGGTCGGTGAACCCCGACGGCACGCCGGTGATGAGCTGCTTGCGCTCGTGCGCCTGCTCGATCGCCTCGAAGCTGGCGTGCGCGAGCTGCCGCATCGACACAAAGCCGGCGCGCACGCGATCTTCCGCAATCGCGAAGATCGACTGCTCCGCCTCGTCGAGAATCTGGTTCGGATCGAGCTCCGCCTCGTACGCGGTCGCGAGGATCTTGTTGGCCGAGAAGATGAGATTGCGGAGCGTCGATTTCTCGCGGACGATGCGCGCGTAGTACTCGACGTTGGTCGCGTGCGGCAGTCCGTCGACGAGCGCCGCGACGTAGGCCGGGCCGCCCGACCTCGTCGAGCTCGCCCGAGCGCGACAGCTCTTCTCTGAGCGTGACGAAGTCGATGGCGTTGCCGCGCTCGCTCAGCTCGATCATCTTCTCGAAGATCCGCCGGTGCGCGTCGCGGTAGAAATCGCGGGGGGTGAGAACCTCGGCGGCCGGGTTGAAGGCGTCGTTGTGGATGAGCACCGCGCCGAGCACGGAGCGCTCCGCTTCGAGGTTGTGCGGCAGCGGACGATCGACTGCGGCTGCCTCGGCCATGGTGCTACGCCTCGCTGGACTCAGGCCGCCTTCAGCTCCGCGGGAGCAACCTCGGGCTTGCCTTCCGCCACCACGCGGACCGGCACCTGGACGACGACCTCGGGATGGAGCTTGAGCGGGCACGGTCACGTCGCCAATCTTCTTGATCGGCTCGCGCAGCCCGATGCTTGCCGCTTGTCGATGTCGAAGCCCTTCCGTCCGAGCTCCTCCGCGATATCGGCCGACGTCACCGAACCGTAAAGCGCGCCAGTCTCACCCACCCGGCGGCTGATGACGATCTCGAGCGCGCCCATCTTCTCGGCGACGGCTGTCGCGGCAGCCTTCTCCTCGGCCTCCTTCGCGTCGAGCTTCACGCGCTCGCGCGCGATCTGCTTCAAGTTGCCAGGCGTGGCGACGAGCGCCAGCTTGCGCGGCAGTAAATAGTTGCGCGCGTAGCCGTTGGCGACCTTCACGACTTCGCCGCGTTTGCCGACGTTCTCGACGTGGTCTCGTAGGATGACTTCCATGGGTACCTCTCAGCAAGGCTTCGGGCTTCAGGCTCCGGGCTTCAGGCCAGTCACACTGTTACGTGTGACACGCCCGGAGCCTGAAACCTGGAGCCAGTAGCCTATTCAGTTACGTACGGAATCAACGCCAGTTGCCGCGCGCGCTTCACGGCAATCTGCAGCTTTCGCTGATGCGTCGCGCACGTGCCCGAGATCCGGCGCGGCAGAATCTTGCCGCGCTCGGGCACGAACGGCCCCAGCAGCTTCACATCCTTGTAGTTGATGTCGTCGATCTTGTCCGCGCAGAACTTGCACACCTTGCGGCGGCGGAAGAGCGTGCGCTTCTTGTCGTCCTTCTTCTCGCCGTCGCGCCCGCCGCGGCCTGCCGATGAACGTCCTCGTCCCTCACGCATGACTAGATCCCCTCCTCGACATCGCTGCCAAACCGGTCGTCATCATCCTCGCTGCGCTGCGGGCCCTCTCCCGCCTGCCGTTCGGGCGGCAGCCCTCGGGCAACTCGGCGGCGCTGCGACGTCTCCTTCCGCAACGTGCGCGTGCGGTCGATGACGCGGTGTTCCTCGTCGACCCGGACAGTCAGGTGGCGAATCACCTGATCGCTGACCCGCAGCCGCCGGTCGATCTCCTTCATCAGTTCGCCCGTGCCGGAGATCACCTCGAGCACGTACGTGCCTTCCTTGTGCGGCCCGATCTCGTACGCCAGCCTGCGCCGGCCCCAGTTCTCGGTCCTATCGAGCGTGCCCCCGAATCTAGCGGTGATTTCTTCGACCTGGGTGTGCAGGTCGGCGACCTGCTGCTCCGTGGCGTCGGACGCCACGATGTAGATGAGCTCGGTACTGTCTGACTTGACTCACTGCTATCTCCTTCTGGACTCCCCGCAGGGAGGTCACGTTTTTCGTGACAAGGTGGCTCTAGGCTTTGGGCTCTAGGCCTTCAGGCGCTATGCCTGTTCTTCGTCGTCTTGCGCGGCTTGCGCCGCATTGAACGCGTTCATGGCCGCCAGAATACCTTCTCTGGCGAACAACTCGGCAGCATCCGCCGCTCTCTTCACTGCGGCCTCAATGCGCAGCTCCTCGTCTGCACTGAACCGACCCAGGACGTGGTTCCTCAGCTCTCCCGGCTGCCGCCCGACGCCGATCCGAAGCCGCGGGAACGCGTCGGCCCCCAACTCCTCGATGATCGACTTCAGGCCGTTGTGCCCGCCTGCCGATCCTCCCGGCCGCAGCCTCAATCTTCCCACCGGCAAATCCGCATCGTCCACGACGATCAGCAGATCGTCCGGCGGAAGCCTGTAAAATCCGGCGATCTCGCGTACCGCCCACCCGCTCAAGTTCATGAACGTGGTCGGCTTGACCAGCATCACGCCATCGCCGACGTCAGCGATTCTTGCCGTTCGGGCTTTCCACTTGGCCTGGCTGCGAAGCGAAACTCCGTGCCGGCTCGCGAGCTCGTCGACGACCAGAAAACCGATGTTATGCCGCGTATCGGAGTACTCCGGACCAGGATTCCCGAGACCTACGATTAGTTTCAAGAACCAATCCCCAGTCCCTCGTCCCTAGCCCCCAACCCTTATTTCTTCTCTTTCTTCCCGGCCGCCGGCGCCGCTGCCGCGGCTTCAGCCGGTTCAGCCTCGTCCTTCTTACCCTTCTTGATGACCTCGGGCTCGGCCGGCGTCGCTGCCGCACCCGCTGCCGCCACCTCAGGCGTCGGCGTCTCCTCCACCTTCGGAATGATCACGTGGAGCAGCATCAGCTCCGGGTCGGTCACCGCCTTCCACTTCGGGTTGGTGGCGATGTCCTTCACGCGAATGCTCTGCCCGACCATCAGTTCGGTCACGTCGACCTCGATGTTGCCCGGGATGTCGGCCGGCAAGCACTCGACTTCGATTTGCCGATGGACGACGTCGAGCACGCCGCCCTGCTGCTTGACGCCCTTCGGCTCGCCACGAGCGACGATGGAGACCTGCACGCGGAGCACCTTGTCCATCGCGATGCGATAGAAGTCGGCATGCAGCAGCTCGTGGGTGATCGGGTCGAGCTGATATTCGCGCACGAGCACTTGCGCGGCGCCCGTCCCTGGCAGTTTCAGCGCGATCAGCGTATTGGCGCCCTGCCCGGTCTTCAAAATCCGCGATAGGATTTTGGGATCGACCGCAATCGCCCGGCCCCCCTCTTTTTCGCCGTACACCACAGCCGGAATCTTGCCGCTCGCGCGGAGGCGGCGCGCCTCGTTCTTGCCTCGCTGTGTGCGTTCCGCGGCGTCGAGTACTGCTTCCATCGTCTGCTGCCTTTCTCGAAGCTTTCAGCTATCAGCTGCCAGCTCCCAGCAAACACTGGAAGCCCGCAGCACCAATCCCTCACCCCTAATCCCCAATCCCCAGTCCCTACACAAACAGCGAAGAAACTGAAGATTCTTCGTGGATGCTCCGGATGGCCTGCGCCAGCAGCTTGGCCACCGAAAGCGACACCACCTTGCTGTACTTCGCACGCTCGCCATCGAGCGGGATCGTGTTCGTCACGATCAACTTGTCGATCGGCGCCTTGTCGATCCGCTCGAGCGCCGTTCCCGACAGCACGCCATGCACGGCGCACGCATAAATCCGGCTGGCGCCGTTCGCCTTAAGCGCGTTGGCCGCCTTCACGACCGTCCCGGCCGTGTCGATGATGTCGTCCTGAATGATGCAAGGACGGCCACCGACATCGCCGATGACGTTCATCACTTCCGCCGTGCCGTCATCGCTGCGGCGCTTGTCGATGACCGCCAGCTCGGCGCTCAATCGCTTCGCGTAGGCCCGCGCGCGCTCCGCGCCGCCCGCATCGGGCGCGACGATGGTCAGGTTCGGAAAATTCTCGCGCGCGAGGTGATCGATGATCACCGGCGCCGCGAAGAGATGATCCACCGGAATATCAAAGAACCCCTGAATCTGCGCCTTGTGCAGATCCATCGTCAACACCCGATCGACGCCCGATGCGCTCAGGATGTTGGCAACGAGCTTCGCGGAAATCGGCACCCGCGGCTTGTCCTTACGATCCTGCCTCGCGTATCCGTAGTACGGGATCACCGCGGTGATCCGGGCCGCCGACGACCGACGGAACGCGTCGATCATGATCAGCATCTCCATGATGTGCTCGTCCACCGGCGCACAGGTCGGCTGGACAATGAACACATCGGTGCCGCGGATGTTCTCGTCGATCTGGAAGGAGACTTCCGTATCGGGGAACCGCCGGAGCCGGGACTGCCCGAGGGGCAGCCCGAGATACTGCGCAATCTCGCGCGCGAGGTCGGGGTGGGCGCTCCCCGAGAACAGTTTCAGTTCGCCGTACCCTGCCTTTCGACTCATGATCGGAATCGGAGGTGCAGCGGAGAAAAACTGGCTGGGGCGGGTGGATTCGAACCACCGAATACGGGATCCAAAGTCCCGCGCCTTACCGCTTGGCCACGCCCCAACGGTTCAGCTCTGAGCACGAGCTACCAGCTGCCAGCTAGCTGGTCGCTCGCAGCTCGTAGCTGGCAACTACAAGTCGTGGCTTGACCACCGCAGCGCAAACGGAGAGTTTATCCGATTGAACGACTTACGGGCAAGTTCAGGCCTTGCGTCGAGGTTTGAACCGCGCGCGTCTCACATCGGCGCCGCTACCGGCCAGCCTGCGCGCAGCCGATCTGGCCTTTCGCTCGGAGTTGAACACCCCAAACACCGCCGACCCGCTCCCTGACATCGCCGCAAGCACCGCGCCGGCTGATGAGAGGCGATCTCTAAGCGAGCCAATGACGGGGTGGCGCCGGATCACCGCTCCCTCGAGATCGTTGGTCGGCGGCTCCGGCAGATACCTGAAAGCGGCACGCTCGAGAGACTCATGCGGTTCGGCGTCCAGCCACGCATAGGCGTCGCGGGTGGAGACGCCAAACGGCGGCAGTACCAGCACGACCCAGAGCGACGGCAGATCGTCGAGGGGGTAGACTTCTTCCCCTCGAGACAGCGCCAACGCGGTGCCTCCGACGAGGAAGAACGGGACGTCCGAGCCGATCTCGGCCGCCAACTCGCGAAGCTGTTCGTCGGACACTCGGAGTTTCCACACACGGCGAAGGCCCAGCAGCGCAGCCGCCGCGTCGCTGCTCCCGCCGCCCAGGCCTGCCTGCATCGGAATCTGTTTCTCGAGAACGACGTGCGTGTCCCGCACGTCGCCGGGGCGTCCGGCCGCTCGCCAGAGCAACTGCGCGGCCTTCCAGACGAGGTTCGATCGGTCCGTGGGCACACCTGGCTGGCGGCACTGAATCTCGAACGGCCCGCGCCGCGCCTGGAACGTGACGCGATCGAACAGATCGATGGTCTGTAGGACGGTCTTCACTTGATGAAATCCGTCGGGCCGGGTTCCCAGCACCCGGAGGCTGAGGTTGAGCTTGGCGAACGCGCGAAGTGACACCGACGCCATGGCGCTACTGACCGAGCGGCCCGCTTCTCCTCAGGTCGTCCAAGGTGAACGGCGTCACCGTTGCGGGCACCGTGACGGAGATGAGGCGATCGCGAGGCAGCACGCCGTTGATCTCCACCTGCTGCAGCGAGAGTCCCAGATCCAGATCCGCCCCGCGCAGCACCATGTGCGAGGGGCGATCGCCGGCGAATGTCGTGTAGTCGATCTCGACCCCCCCGTAGCGTCCCGCGACGATGCGCCAGCCCTTCTCCCAGCGGCGCAGATACAGCGAACCGCCTGCCACGAGATCGACGGCGATCCAATCCCCGCCGTACGCACGCGCCTGCGACGGATCGATGGTTGCCTTCACGCATCCGCTCAGCGCAGCGCGCAGGTCGTCGGGCAGGAGTCTGACGCCGATGAGCGCGTTGAGGATCTCATCGGGCGGCGCGTCCCGCAGCACGCGTTGATCGCGCAACAGCAGAAGGGTCCCGCGCGCGCCGTCGGCCACCAGGATGAACACCGGGCTGCCGAACGGCGCCACGGCCTCGAGCCGCAAGGCTTGCGGTGCGAACCCTGCGTGAATGCGTCCGCGCACTCGCTGCCCGGCGGCACGTCCCGAGAGTCCCAGTTCGGCCTGCATCGTGCTGACGCCTTCGCACGCCGTGCGCGCGGCTGCGAGCGCCGGCTGAAAATCGGCGATCGGCGTGCCGGTGCCGCTCGGCAGGATCACGCGACCCGGGCCGCACGCGGTGGACGCAACGATGGCGACGAGAATCGCGAGGAAGCGTCTACTTCTGTCTGCCAAGCTTCTGGCGCGTCGATCTGATCTTGTCGATGAGCTCCGAGCGGGACACCGAATCGCCGTCGCCATCGAGTGCCAACTGCCAGGCATCGATCGCTTCCTGATAGAGGCCCCGCCGGTTGAGGACGTCGCCCAAGTGGCTTTGAATGACCGAGGTCGTGGGTAGCTGTTTTGCGGCGTCGCGCAGGGGCTGCTCTGCAAGATCGAACCGGTTCTGTTTGTAGTATGCCCATCCCAGTGTGTCGAGATAGGCCGGGTTGCCCGGTTCCATGGCGAGTGCACGCTCAACCAGCGACACCGCTTCGTCCAGGCGCTGCCCGCGTTCGGCCAACATGTAACTCAACGAGTTGAGTGCATCAGCGTTCTTGGGATCGGCGACGATCACCTGCCGGAACACTCCTTCGGCTTCCGAATACTTGCGCTGGCGCTCGAACGTCGATGCGAGCGACAACTTCACTGCAGGCTCGTTGGGAAACGCGGCCACGGCCGCCTGCAGCGTACGGATCGCGTCGTCGCCTTTGCCGCCGTCTTCCTGTGAGCGGGCCAGGCGGACCGCCACGGCCGGATCAGTGGGGGTCAGCGAGCGGGCCTGTGTCAGCAACGCAACGGCGCGATCGAACTGCCGCTGCGCCTCGTAGGCCGAGGCGAGCTCGAAAACCAGGCTTCGGAACGTATCGCTCGTCAAATCGGCCGCATCCGCCGCGCGCAGGCGCGCGGTGATGACCGGCTCGAGCAGCTCGACGATCTTCTGGTGTTCCCGCTGATCCTCGTAAATCTGCGCCAGTTGTCGAAGTCCGCCGAGGCCGCGCGAGTCGAGTCCGACCAGACGCCGCGCCGTCACTTCGGCGGCAGCAAAGTCGCCAGTCCGGCGCTGGGCCTCGGACAGCAGATAGAGCGCGCGAGAGCTCCTGGAACTGCCGGCAGATCCCGCTTCGAGCACTTCGCGCGCGCGTTGCGCCTCTCCCGTATTGAGGAGGGCCGTCGCCCACTGCGCGCGCAGCGGAAGGCTTTGCGGGCGATCTTCGACCGCGCCTTGAAACGCCTGTGCCGCTTCGTGCCAGCGGCCCGAATCCTGATAGGCCTCCCCAAGCGCGACGTAGAGCTCGGGCGCATTCTCGACGGCCCGCTCGAGCAGCGTCAGCGCGTCGGCGTTGCGGTCGGCCGCCTGATACGCCTCGGCGAGCAGCGCAACCGCTTCAATCTGATCGGGACGCTCTTCGATGGCTGGCGTCAGCGCGGCAATCGCCTTGTCGTACTGCTTCTCGCCGATATAGAGCCGTCCGAGCATGATCGGCACGGCAGCGTGCGCATTGATGTTGGCTTTTTCGAGATTCGCGATCGCGCGCTGGGCGTACGTGCGGCGATCGGCTTCCCGCGTGGCCGGCATCTCCGCGATTCGGCCGTACAAACTGCCGAGGATCCAGTTCGCTTCTGGGTTTGCGGGGTTGGCCTTCACCGCGCGCTCGCCAGCGGCGATCGCATCGGTGGGACGATTCATCCGGATGTACAACTCGGCGAGACTTGCGGGCACTTCGGCGGACTGCGGATCGAGACGCTCGGCACGTTGAAACGCGGCAGCCGCCCCGGCGCTGTCTCCCTGGCTCTCCAGGTGCAGGCCCATCAGGAACTCGTAGTACGCGCCTCCAGCGGGCTCGGCCGGCGGCGCTGGCGTCTGCGCTGAAGCCGCCGTCGCCAAAGTGAGAAGCGCCAATGCGCCGCTGAGTGTCGTTCGCATCTGACGTCCAATTGTAGCCTTTCTGCTATAGTTTTGGGCATTCTCCGTGGAGGGCCTCTGGTCATGGCGCTCGACCCCGAACTCCTTGAGATTCTCGCGTGCCCGAATTGCAAGACACCGGTCGTTCTCGTCCACAACGGCGCGGGCTTGAAGTGTGGCACCTGCCACCGTGTCTACCCGATCAAAGATGACATCCCCGTGATGCTCGTGGACGAGGCGACGGTCGAGAAGTAAGCCCGGAGTGAAGATCCTCCTTGTCCGCCTCCGCCTGGTTGGCGACGTCGTTTTCACCACTCCAGCCGTCCGCGCGCTGCGACGCCGCTATCCCGATGCGCACATCGCGTATGTGGTCGAGGAAGAAGCGGCCGCGGTCGTCCGCGGCAATCCGCACCTCGACGAAGTGATCGTCATCCCCGGTCCCCGTGCGCGGGGGCGTCTGCGCAGCGATCTGTCGCTCACGCTGCGGCTGCGCCGGACTCGATTCGATCTCGCCATCGACTTCCACGGCGGCCCCCGCAGTTCGCTTCTCACTTGGTTGAGCGGGGCGACCACCCGGATCGGCTACGAGGTGAGCGGCCGCAGCTGGATGTACACCACGTGTGTACCTCGGCCGCGCGCGTTGCGGCCGCGGCATTCGGTCGTCTCGCAGTGGGATGTGCTGACGCCGCTGGGCATCAGTCCTCCCGACGTCGAAACGGACGCTCTCGAGATGCTCGAAGATCCTGTCGCGGCCGCCTCCGTTGATCAACGCCTGGCCGCAGCCGGCGTACGCGAGGCCGATCCGATCGTCGTCGTGCATGTCAGCGCCGGCAATCCGTTTCGCCGATGGCCGGCCGCATCCTTCGTCGATCTCGTGTGCCGGCTCGTGGCCGCGGACCCGCGTCGCCGCGTCATCCTCACTTCGGGCCCGTCTGACGCGAGCGCGAAGGCAGGCATCGCATCGGCGGCGCGCGATCGGCTGCCGGCCGAGCAACAGCCCGCGATTGTCCGGTGCGGCGAGTTCGATCTGGCCGAGCTTCGGTCGCTCATCGGCCGGGCCGCGCTGTACATCGGGGGCGACAGCGGGCCGCTTCATGTGGCCGGGACCACGGGCGTCCCGGTGGTCGGGCTCTATGGCCCCACACTTCCCGTACGCTCGCAACCCTACAGAGGCGCACGTTTCTTTGGCGCCGCGGCCGAAGTCCAGGGCCTTTCCTGCCGTCCGTGCGATCAACGGCATTGCATCCCGGGAGACTTTCGGTGTCTCACTGGCATCTCGGCCGAAGCAGTGGCGATGCTGGCCGAAAGTCTCATGGCCGCCCACCATTGAGAAGATTGGCAGGCAGAAGATTGATAGAGTGTTGGCAGAGGGTTGATTGGTGATCTCGGGCAATCTGACCATCCAGCAATCGATGAATGCTGCGACGCACCCGTCCGTCGAGCGAGTCGGCTACCTCGCGCTACTGGGGCTTGCGGCCGCGCTGCAGTTCTCGATTGCCGCCGCCAACGTACTGCTCGGCCTCGCGCTGCTGATGTGGCTGGTTCGCGCGATCTCACTGCGCCGGCTCGAGGTGCCCAGATTTTTCTATCCGCTCGCCATCTATGCGATCGCGACGCTGGCGTCGGCCGCCTTCTCCGACGATCCCAATGCCGGCTTCGTCGACTCGAAACAGCTCGTGCTCTTCCTGATCGTCCCGATGGCGTACGAGCTCGCGCGCGGCGCCAAGGCGCCGGTCGTGGTGCAGGTCGTCATCACGGTGGGAGCCCTCAGCGCACTCATCGGCATCATCCAGTTCGGCATCCTGCAGTTCGACAATCTCGGCCGCCGCCCGCAGGGCGCCCTCGGTCACTACATGACGTACTCGGGGATCGTGATGCTGGTGACGTGCGCCGCTGCCGCGCGCATTCTCTTCACCACCGATCGGATCTGGCCGTCGCTCATGATGCCGGCTCTTCTCGTCGTCCTTGGGCTCACGTTCACGCGCAGCGCGCTGGTGGGGGCGTCAGCGGGAATCGCGTTTCTGCTCCTGCTGAAGGATTTTCGGCTGATGGCGGTGATGCCCGTACTGGCGGCGCTGTTCTTCGCGCTCGCACCGCCTCAAGTGACGGACCGGTTCATGTCGATGTTCGACTCGCGCGATCCGACCAGAGTCGACCGCGTCACGATGTTGCGGGTCGGCGGCCGGATGGTCGCGGAATACCCGCTGACAGGCGTGGGACCGGCTCGCGTGGGTCCCCGGTATGCGGAGTTCCTCCGCGCCGGCGAGGCCGATCAGCACAACCCTCACCTGCACAACGTGCCGGTGCAGATTGCGGCCGAACGTGGGCTGCCCGCGCTGGCGGGCTGGATCTGGATGATCGCGACGCTGGTGATCGATCTGACCCGCCGCCTCAAATTCCCGGAGTCGCGATTCCTTGCGGCAACCGGTCTCGGATCGATCGTCGCCATGCTGGCCGCCGGCCTCGCCGAATACAACTTCGGCGACTCGGAATTCCTGATGCTGTTTCTCATACTCGTGACGCTGCCCTACGCCTCCAGGCCCAAAGCCGAGAGCCCAGTGCCCAACGCCCAAAGCGTCAGTGCCTGAAGTGGCGCCGGCCCGTGAACACCATCGCGATGCCGTGTTCATCGGCGGCGGCAATCACTTCGTTGTCGCGGACTGATCCACCCGGCTGAACGACGGCGGTCGCGCCGGCTGTCGCGACCGCGTCCAGCCCATCTCGGAACGGAAAGAACGCGTCAGACGCGGCGACCGTGCCGGCCAGAGGATTCGCCTGACCGCCGACCCGCGCCTTCATCACCGCCACCTGAACTGCGTCGACGCGGCTCATCTGGCCGGCGCCCACAGCCCGCGTGCGCGAGGCGTCTGTGAAAATGACCGCGTTCGACTTGACGTGCGCGCAGATGCGCCACGCAAACCGGAGCGCGCCCCATTCGACGCTGTTCGGCGCACGCTTCGTCACCACCTTGAGACCAGCCGCGTGCACGGTCTCGGCCGTCCATTCTGATCGGGCTTCGACGACTTCGTCGCGCTCCTGCACCAGCAGCGCGCCATACACCGAACGCAGGTCGCGTCGATCTGGCGACCCGGCCGGCGTGAGGTCGGCGATCACCACACGCATGTTCGGCTTGCCTGCCAGGATTGCGCGCGCATCTTCGTCCACCCCCGGCGCGACAACGGCTTCGATGAACGTCGATACGAGTGCCCGCGCTGTAGCCACGTCGATTCGGCGGTTGAGGCCAATGATGCCGCCGAATGCCGCGAGACTGTCCGCGTCGCGTGCGCGCACGTAAGCCTCGTCGATCGTGGCTCCGATCGCGGCCCCGCACGGATTCGTATGCTTGATGGCGGCGGCGGCCGGCTCGTCGAACTCGAGCGCAATGCGGGCCGCAGAGTCGAGGTCCAGCAGGTTCGTGAACGACAGCTCTTTCCCCTGAATGACGCGAGCAGCGCCAAGCCCGAACGGGCGATCGTAGGTGTACCACGCCGCTGGCTGGTGGGGATTCTCCCCGTAGCGGAGGTCCTTGATCTTATGAAGAGTGATGGGCACCGTCGACGGCATCGCGCCAGTGTCATGTGTGCGCGACAAGACGCCGCCACCGTCCGCTGGTGGCCTGAACTCGGCCAGCGTTCCCGCAATCGCCGCATCGTAGGCGGCCGTATGAGCGAACGCCTTCCGGGCCAGCTCGAAGCGGAAATCCAGCGACGGCCCGGCTGGCTGGTCGAAACCACTCAGCACCCGCTCGTAGTCCGCGGGGTCGACGACGACGAGCACATCGCGGAAGTTCTTGGCGGCCGAGCGCACCATGCTGGGGCCACCGATGTCGATGTCCTCCACGAGGGCGGCAAAAGCGATGTCGGGCTTCGCCGCCGTTTTCACGAACGGATAGAGATTGACCACTACGAGATCGATCGGCACGATGTGGTGCTTGCCCAGCGTCTCCATGTCGTCGGCGCGATCCCGCCGGGCGAGGATGCCGCCATGCACGGCTGGGTGCAGGGTTTTGACTCGGCCATCCATGATTTCCGGAAAGCCAGTCACGGCGGAGATGCCGGTTACAGAAATGCCCGCTTCTTCCAGGGCACGCGCGGTTCCGCCCGTCGACACCAGCTCGAACCCGCGCCCGGCCAGCGATCTGGCAAACGGGACGAGTCCAGTCTTGTCTGACACACTCAATAACGCTCTTGGCATATGGGGACTAGGTTGACGCCGAAGCGGCTAGCCATTATCATTTGCGCGGCGCTTGCGAGGATAGCGCCGTCAACGGAAGGCCGCACCGTTGCGGTCTTTTTTTTTGAGTTTGCGGATCTCGCGCCGCACGTAAGGTAAGGAAAAGGAACGATGCGTATCACAGGCAAGGTCAAGTGGTTCAACAACGCTAAGGGCTACGGGTTCATCGAGCGCGAGGGCGGCAGCGACGTCTTCGTGCACTACTCGGCGATTCAGGGCGCCGGCTTCCGGTCTCTCGAAGAGGGACAGGCGGTCGAGTTCGAGATCGTCGACGGCCCCAAGGGACCACAGGCCGGTAACGTCACCAAGGCGTAGCCGACCCCTTCGCCTCCCGGCGGCTGCGGCCTGACCTCCAGCCAGGTTGCGGCGGCCGGGAGGCGACCTTGCGTTACTTCGCCCCCTTCATTCCCTTCGCGGTAAATTTCAGCTTCCCATCCTTGACCGCAACCCGGAACGCCACCTCCGGTGCGCCGCTCTTTTTCAGCTTCGCGACCTGTCCCTTCACGAGCTCCGTGAAGCGGTGGAACGGGACGTTCTCTTCGCCCAGCGCCGTCCGCGCATCCCGAAGCCTGTCGTAGAGCTCATGCAGCTTGTCCATTTCCTTCATTGGATCCTTGAAAGACGCGACGAACACGATGCGGTCGTCCGTCTTCTTCTTCTCGGTCGGCTTGTCGGCGGCGGACCGCTGGGCGAACGGACCCGGGCGACCCTCTTCGCGCGCGCGCAGTCCGCGATCCCACAAATCGACGAACGCCGCGAACCGCGACTGCAGCGTCGAGAACCGGAACCGATCGCCGTAGTTCTGGATGTACGTGCGATCCAACCGTTTGAGCGCGGTCTCGACGCGCGAACGCGTTTCCCACGGCGGACGCGGCAGCCGTCCGGCGAAATACATGTTGTACTCCCCTTCCAGCTTTCGCAGATCGCTCTCGAGGATCTGCAGTTCCCTGTCGAGGCTCTTGGTCGTCACGACCGAGGGAGCAGAAACCAGATGAGCGGCAGCCACAGCTCGCGCGCATAGGGCACCGGACGATCGTCCACCAGCACGTCGGTTGCGTCGAACCGTCCGACGAGCTCGAACAGATCGCGCAGCTTGCCGGCATCGGCCGGCCAGAAGCGAGCGCGATGGCGGAACGACGCGCCGCTTCCCGTCTCACGATACTCGGCCGACGCCTTGGCCAGCTCGACGGCGCGAGGGTAGTCCGACGCTGTCGAGCACCGGAAAAACGAGGGTCACCGACAGGGCCGCGGCGGCGTGCCGAACAGCTCGGCATGCAGATCCGGATCGAGCTTCGCGATCTCCTCGTCGGTGAGCTGCTCGGGAAGATCGGCGTACGGCCAGAATCGCTCGCGCGGACGATACGTCGGAGGATTCGCTGGCGACAACGGGCCGTCGTCCTTGGGCTCAGCGCACATTACCGTTCAGATGGTAGCCTAATCCTTAATCCCTAGAGCAATCGCTAGAGGATCGTGGCGATTGATTGGATCGCGATCTCAATCATGCGCGACGGCAGCAGTCCCAGATAGAACGTCGCGGCCGTCGGCACCGCCAGCGCGAAAATGGAAGCGGCCGTTGGCTGGGTCACCGGCACGAGCGACGTCTCGTCCGACATGTACATCATGACGACGATGCGTAGGTAGAAGTACACCGAGACCACACTCGAGAGCACGCCGATGATGGCGAGCGACCACTGACCCGCCGAAACTGCGGCGTTGAACAGATACCACTTGCCGACGAAGCCGGCTGTCGGGGGGAACCCTCCGAGCGAGAGCAGAAAGATCGTCAACAGCACTGCAAGGAGCGGCTGCCGCGTCGACAAGCCCGCGTAGTGGCTCAAGTCGCTCCCGCCGTCCTCGCGCGACGCCACGAGCGCGGTGACGCCGAATGCGCCAACGCTGGTGAGCGCGTAGGTGATGAGATAGAACACGATCGCGCCCTTCCCCGTCTCGTTGCCAGACGCCATGGCCATCAACAAATAACCGGCATGGGCGATGCTCGAATAGGCCAGCATGCGCCGCACGTCGCGCTGGACGACACCGGCCACTGCTCCGAGAATCATCGAGCCGGCCGAGAGCACCCATACGATGGGCTCCCACTGCGGCTGAAGGCTCCCGAACGCCGAGAAAAAGACTCGCACGAATGCCGCGAACGCCGCCGTCTTGACGCCGGCCGACATGAACGCCGTCACCACCGCGGGCGCACCCTGATAGGCGTCGGGCGTCCACATGTGGAACGGCACGGCCGACACCTTGAACGCAAACCCGACGATCAGAAACGCCATCGCCAGGTACGTGAGCAAGTCTCCGCCCGCGCTCCTCGTCGCCATCACCGTGACAATCCGATCCAGCCTGGTCGAACCAGCAATCCCATACGCGAACGCGACGCCGTAGAGAAAGAACGCGCTCGAGAATCCGCCGAGCAAGAAGTACTTGAACGCCGCCTCGGCGCCCGCTCGCGATTCGCGGCGTATCGCGGTGAGGATGTAGACGCCGAGCGACAGAATCTCGAGCGCGATGAAGATCACCAACAGGTCATCGGCAATCGCCATCAGCATCATCCCGCCCAAGGCAAAGAGTGTGAGTGCGTAGTACTCGCCGGCATTGATGTCGTCGCGCTGCACCACCTGCGACGACAGCGCCAGCGTAAGAATGCCGACGACAACCAGGAGCAGTTGAACGATGAGGCCGAAGTTGTCGGCCGTAATCACGCCGAAGCTGGATGCGTTCCGGTTCCACAGCAACACCGTCGTCACGCCTGCCGCGATGAGGCCGATGATGCCAAGGCCGGCGATCGGCATCCGCTCACCACGCCCGCGAAACGCTTCCGCGGTCATGGCAGCGATGCCCCCCAGCCAGACACACACGAGCGGAAAGACGGCCAAATACTCTGTCATTTCTCTAGGGACTGGGGGTTAGGGGTTGGGGACTGGGGGCTCGGAGCTGGCAGCTCGGAGCTCGTGTTCCGGACCGTTTGTCCCTCGTTGCGACGCACTCGTTCGACCAGGCGAGCGACGGACGGCTCCATCGGACGCAGAAAGATCGCCGGAAAGACGCCCATGACAATCACCATGGCCACGGCAGGCCACAGCACAAACCGCTCGCGCGCCGACAGATCCGACAGCGCGGCGTTCTTCTCATTGGTCACCGAGCCGTAGTTGACGCGCTGGAACATCCACAGCATGTAGACCGCCGACAGCAGCACCCCGCACGCCGCGATGGCGGCCAGGCGCCAGTCCCATCGGAACGCGCCCGTCAGAATCAGCAGCTCGCCAACGAAGCCGTTCAGACCGGGTAAACCAATCGACGCGAGTGTGATGACGAGGAATGCCGACGAGAGCTTCGGCAGCACCTTCTTCAGCCCGCCGAACTCCGCGATGAGCCTTGTATGACGGCGATCCGAGAGCATGCCGACGATCAGGAACAGCGCGCCTGTGCTGACGCCGTGCGCGAGCATCTGGTACACGGCTCCCTGCACGCCCTGGACGTTCATCGCGGCAATGCCGAGCGCGACAAAGCCCAGGTGGCTCACGCTCGAATACGCCACCAACTTCTTCAAATCGGGCTGCACCATCGCCACCAGCGCGCCGTAGATGATGCCGATCACCGCCGCCACACCAAGGTACGGTGCGAAATAGAGCGCGGCCTCGGGGAACAGCGGAAACGCGAAGCGCACGAGGCCGTAGGTGCCCATCTTCAGCAGCACACCGGCAAGAATGACGGAGCCGGCAGTTGGCGCCTGCACGTGCGCGTCCGGCAGCCAGGTGTGGAACGGAAACAGCGGGACTTTGATCGCAAATGCGATGGCGAACGCGAGGAAGCCCCAGAACTGCAGCCAGCGCGGCAAGTCCAGCTCGTAGAGCTTCAGCACGTCGAAGCTCGGCGTCCCGGCCGCAACGCTGTGGTAGTAGCCGAGCGCGAGGATGGCCACCAGCATGAGGACGCTGCCCGCCAGCGTATACAGCATGAATTTGATTGCGGCGTACACGCGGCGGTCGTAGCCCCAGATACCGATGAGGAAGTACATCGGCACGAGCATCGCGTCCCAGAACACGTAGAAGAGAAACAGATCCAGCGCAATGAAGACGCCGATCATCGCGGCCTCGAGCGCGAGGAGAAACATCGCGAACGCCTTGACGCGCGCGTGAATCGACTCCCACGACGAGAGCAGCGCCAGGGGTGTCAGGAAGCCGGTGAGCACAACCAGCAACAGACTGATTCCGTCCACACCCACGAAGTACTCGATCCCGAAAGACGGAATCCACGGATATCGCTCGACGAACTGAAAATCGGCCGAACTGGCGTCGAACCCGGCCCAGAGCAGCAGCGTGAGCGCGAACACGGCAAGCGATACCAGCAGCGCGACCTTCTGGATCACCGCCTCGCGGCGTTCGTCAATCAACGCGATGATCACGAGGCCAACGATCGGCGTCGCCACGAGCAGACTGAGAAGCGGAATCATGCCCACAGGTAATAGCCCACAATCAGCACGACGCCGAGCAGCACCGTCACCGCATACGCACGCATCGAGCCGGTCTGCATGGCGCGGAGCACAGTGCCGGCGCCCTGGACGATGGTGCCGGTGCCATTCACCGCTCCGTCGATGACGCGCGCGTCGGCCTTCCACAGACCGTGCTCGGACAGCCCTTTGATGGGCTGCACCAGCACCACGTCGTAGAGCTCATCGATCCATCCCTTGTTGGTCAGGAACCGATAAGCGCCCGCGAATCGCGCCGCGAGCGCGTCGGGCAGCGACGGACGCTTGAGATAGAGGAACGCGGCGATCCCGATGCCAAGGAGCGCCAGGAGCGACGAGACCACCATCAGCATGAGTTCCACGCCGTGATCGGCGTTCTCAGCCGCCGTATGCGCGGCGTCCAGCGCTGGGACCGCCACGCTCGGCTCCAGAAAATGCTCGAACAGGTTGGATCCACCGAGCGCCGCCGGCACACCGAGATAACCCGCCAGCACCGATCCAATCGCGAGCACGATCAGCGGAATCGCCATGGCCGGAGGCGCGTCGTGCAGATGCGGTCCGTGATCGCCGCCATGTCCGTGATGCCCATGCGCACTCTCGGCGTGATGCGCACTCTCCCGCCGCGTCCCATGGAACGCCAGGAACACGAGGCGGAACATGTAGAACGCGGTCATCAGCGACGTGAGCGCGGCAACCGTCCACAACGCCGTGTGGCCGCTTGCGAACGTCCGGTAGAGAATCTCGTCCTTGCTGAAGAAGCCGGAGAGCAGCGGCACGCCGGCAATCGCCAGGGCCCCAATCAAGAACGTCCAATAGGTAATCGGCAACTCGCGCTTGAGCCCGCCCATATTGCGAAGATCCTGTTCTCCCGCCAGCGCGTGAATCACCGCGCCCGACCCAAGGAACAGCAGCGCCTTGAAAAACGCGTGGGTCATCAGATGGAAGATGCCGGCCGCGTACGCGCCCACTCCCATCGCGAGGAACATGTAGCCCAGCTGCGACACCGTGGAATACGCGAGCACGCGCTTGATGTCGTTCTGCACGAGGCCAATCGCACCGGCCCACAACGCCGTCGCGGTTCCGACGACCGCGATGATCGTCAGCACTTCCGGCGCATGCGCATAGAGCACCGCGTTGCGCGCAATCAAATAGACGCCCGCCGTCACCATCGTCGCGGC
This sequence comes from Vicinamibacterales bacterium, assembly GCA_963821375.1. GTDB lineage: Bacteria > Acidobacteriota > Vicinamibacteria > Vicinamibacterales > JAMQPK01 > JAMQPK01. The sequence goes on along the minus strand of CAWGDN010000003.1, from coordinate 88,481 downwards.
ATGGATGAGCGCGGATACCGGCGTCGGGCCTTCCATCGCGTCCGGCAGCCAGACATAAAGCGGAATCTGGGCCGACTTGCCGGTGGCGCCAATGAAGAGGAGCAGCGCGATGGTGGCGACAACGCCGAAACCGTTGTCGACGGGAAGCTGCGCGACGGCCGCGTTCAGCTCTTTGAAGTTGATCGTGCCGAAGGTCGTAAACGCGAGCAGGACGCCGAGAATGAACGCGACGTCGCCGATGCGGTTGACAATGAATGCCTTCTTGCCTGCGTCGGACGCCGAACTCTTCTGAAACCAGAAGCCGATCAACAAGTACGAACAGAGGCCTACGCCTTCCCAGCCCACGAACATCAGGACCAGGCTGTCGCCCAGTACCAGCAGAAGCATGAACGCGGCAAAGAGGTTCAGATAGGAGAAGTAGCGCGCGTACTCGGGCGCTGTCTCGTCGAGCATGTACGCGGTCGAATAAACATGGATCAGGAACCCGATGCCGGTGATGACCAGGATCATCACCGCCGCGAGCGGATCGAGACGGAGCGCCATCGGCACCTGGAAGTCCGCCGAGCCGATCCATGTGTAAACCGTCTGCGTGATCTCGCGGCCCTCGGGCGGCAAGGCGATCAGCGCCTGCACGGCCAGCGCCGAAAGGACGAATGCTCCCAACATCGCGAGCGACGCGATCGCGCCAACCACTTTGGCCGGCAGCCGCCGGGCGCCGGCGCTGTTGATGAGAAACCCTGCAAGCGGGAGCAGCGGAATGCCAAGCAGCACGTCGGCTATCCCCGCAGCTCCCGGAACGCGTCCGGATTGAGCGTCTCCACATGTCTGAAGAGCGCGATGACGAGCGCAAGCCCCACCGCGGCTTCCGCGGCAGCGACGGTAATCACGAAGAACACGATCACCTGCCCGTCGGCCGATCCCAGGAAGTGCGCGAACGCGATGAACGTGAGATTGACCGCGTTCAGCATCACCTCGATTGAGAGCAGCACAGTGATCAGGTTGCGCCGCAGCAGCACACCCGTCGCGCCGATGGCGAACAGCACGCCCGACAGCATCAGGTAGTGTTGGAGCTCGGCCACCTAGCGCTTCCTCTCGGTGTGATGCCGCCCAGCCAGCGTGACGGCGCCGACCATGGCCACAAGGATGAGGATCGACGTGGCCTCGAAGGCAAAGGCGTAGTCTCGGAAGATCAGTTGACCGATTGCCGCCACCGTCCACGCCGGCCGGCCCTGCGCCGCATTCGTGGCGGCTGTACCGGAGCGGCCGAGCGCCCAGATCAGCTCGAAAGCGAGCGCGGCAGCCATCAGCGCACCAAATGTCCGGGCGGAGCTCGATTCAACGATCGCGGGGCTTCCGCCGTCCTCTTTCGGCGCGTTGAGCAGCATAACCACGAAGAGGAACAGCACCATGATGGCGCCCGCGTAGATGATGATCTGAATGACCGCCACGAACGGAGCGGACAGCAGCACGTAGAGACCTGCCAGCGCGCCGAATGACGCGATCAGCAGCAGCACGCTGTAGACCGGGTTCGACTGCCCCACGACGAGCAGGCTCGTCGCCACCGCTAAGGCCGCGAACACGTAAAAGAGCGCGAGATCAAGCGCCAAGATAAAGCACCCCGGCAGCCGTGGCGAGCAGGTTGATCACCGAAAGCGGCAACAGGAACTTCCAGCCGAAGGCCATCAGCTGGTCGTAGCGATACCGCGGAAGCGTCCACCGCATCCAGACGTAGAAGAACAACAAGACGCTCACCTTCGCGAGGAACCAGATCCATCCCAGTCCGAACTGGCCGAGGAGCGGGCCGTGCCACCCGCCGAGATACAGATTCGTGGCAACCGCCGAGACGGTGACCATGTTGATGTACTCCGCCATGAAGAACATGGCGAAGGCCATGCTGCTGTACTCAGTGCGGTACCCCGCGACGAGCTCCTGCTCCGCTTCCGGAAAATCGAACGGCGCACGGTTGGTTTCGGCCACGCCCGCCGTCATGAAGATGAAAAAGCCAATCGGTTGAAGGAAAACGAACCATCGAGGGATGAAGCCCAGCCAGCTGCCGGCCTGCGCGTCGACGATGTCGCGGAGCGACATCGAGTTGGCGAGCACGAGCACTGCCGCGAGCGCCATGCCGTACGACAGCTCGTAGCTGATCATCTGCGCCGACGAGCGGAGCGCGCCGAGCAGCGAGTACTTGCTGTTCGAGCTCCAGCCCGCGAGCACGATGCCGTACACGCCCATCGACGTCACCGCGAACACCCAGAGAACCGCGACGTTTACATCAGCGACACCGAGTGGAACAGGTCGATCAAGCAAGCCGAAAAACGTCGTCTCGGCGCCGAACGGAACCACGGCGAACGCCATGAACGCGGTGGCCGCCGAGATGATCGGCGCGAGCGCGAAGAGCACCTTGTCGGCCGCTTTCGGCCGCAGGTTCTCCTTCATCACCAGCTTGATGATGTCGGCCAGCGGCTGGAGCAGGCCGTACGGTCCCACGAGCGTCGGCCCAAAGCGCTGCTGAATGCGCGCGGCGACCTTGCGCTCGACCCACACCATCACGGCTGCAGAATGCAGCAGCGCGACGAACACGACGCCAAGAATGACGAGTTGGGCGATGGCTTCGGGTGTCATCACGTCGTTCGCGTCACTTCAGTGGGACGCGGCAGGCGCGGCATGACGCCGCCGCCACGGGGCGGGGATTGTGCAGCGGCCTTCGCGCACGTGGGCCTCGTACTCGGACCGGAAATGCTTCAGCGTCGTGAGCGCCGGCGTCGCCGCCGCGTCGCCGAATGCGCACAGCGTCTTGCCGCCGATGAGGCCGGCGACGTTCTCGAGCAGCGCCAGGTCCTTCATCTCGCCTTCGCCGCGCTCGATCTTCTCGAGAATGCTGACAAGCCACTGCGTGCCCTCGCGGCACGGGGTGCACTTGCCGCACGACTCGTGGCGGTAGAAACGCAACAGGTTCTCGGCGAGCCAGACCATACAGGTCGTGTCGTCGAGCACGATGATGCCAGCCGAACCGAGCAGCGACCCCGCTTTTGCGACGCCGTCGAAGCTCGCTTCCACGTCCAACTGATCGGGCAGCAGAATCGGAACGGACGATCCACCAGGGATCACCGCCTTCAACGCCCGCCCGTCGCGGATGCCGCCCGCGCGATCGAAGATCAGCTCGCGCAGCGTCGTCTTCATCGACGCTTCATAGACGCCTGGCCGCTGCACGTGGCCGCTGATGCAGTAGAGTTTCGGTCCGCCGTTCTTCTCGGGCCCGAGCGCGGCGTACCACTCCGCGCCGTGGCGCATGATGCAGGGGACGTTGCAGAGAGTCTCGACGTTGTTGACGGCCGTCGGCGATCCGTAGAGCCCGGCGCTCGCTGGAAACGGCGGCTTCAGCCTCGGCTGGGCCCGCTTGCCCTCCAGCGACTCGAGCAGCGCGGTCTCCTCGCCCGCTTCGTAGGCGCCGGCACCGCGATGGATGTGGATGTCGAAATCGAAGCCCAGGCCCATCACATTGCGCCCCACGTAGCCGCGCTTGTATGCCTCTTCGAGCTGCTGCTCCAGCACTTGCTGCACGTGAAAGAACTCGCCGCGGATGTAGATGTAGGCGACCTTGGCCCCGATGGCATGCGACGCAATCATGCACCCCTCGAAGAGCAGGTGTGGATTGCGCTCCATCAGCAGGTGGTCCTTGAACGTCCCCGGCTCGCTCTCGTCGGCATTGCAGACGATGTATTTCGGCTTCGGCGTGTCCTTGACGACGAACTGCCACTTCATGCCCGCCGGAAATCCCGCACCGCCGCGGCCCTTCAGCCCCGACGCTTTGACGACGTCGATCACCTGCTCGGGCTTCATGGCCAACGCCGCGCGCAGCCCTTCATACCCGTCGTGCTTCAGGTAGAAGTCGAGCGAGTAGGAATGCGGCTCGCGAACAAAGCGGGTCAGAATCGGATCCATGGTCGTCGGTTCTAGGCTCTCAGTTCCCCTTACCCCTTACCCCTGTCAGGTTTTCCGTGGTGGCACCCGGTGAGCGCGTCTTCGCCGCGCGCGCGCAGGTCGTCTACCAGCTTTCGTGCGTCTTCGGGCGCCATGCACTCGTGCCAGCTGTCGTTGACCATCACGAGCGGCGCACGGTCGCACGCGCCGAGGCACTCAACCTCCATGAGCGTGATGAGGCCCGACGGGTCTGTGCCGCTTGGTTCGATTCCGAGCGCCGTCATCAGCTCTTCCGTCACGCGCTCGGCTCCGCGCAGCGCGCATGGCAGCGTCCGGCACACCTGGACGACGAACTTGCCGACCGGTCGCGTGTAGAACATCGTGTAGAACGACACCACGTCTTCGACATCCGCTGCGGTACACCCGATCACGTCGGCTACGTGCCGTATAGCGCTGATCGAGATGTAGCCCTGCTGCCGCTGCACCAGATAGAGCGCGGGCAAGATCGCCGAGCGCCTGCCCGTCGGATTCTCCGGGTACCGCTTCGCGATCGCCTCGAGCCGCTCGCGATTCTGCGCCGAATACACGAACACCAGCCCATCGTCGATGGGAAGCTGCCGCTTCGAGCGGTGCAGCTCGCGGTAGTCGATCTTGGGATGAAAAGTCATGCTTGCGCGGACCCCATCGCCCCGCGTCGCTCGCGGCTCATCGATCCACGTCTCCCATGACGACGTCGACCGAGCCGATGACGGCGATGACGTCGGCTATGAGCCCTCCGATGATCATCTTGGACAACGCCTGGCACGCCAGCAGCGACGGCGACCGCGCCTTGATTCGCCACGGCCGGTTCGAGCCGTCGGACACCACGTAGAAGCCCTGTTCTCCGCGCGGCCCTTCGACCGCGACGTACGCCTCGCCGGCAGGAACGGTAAAGCCCTGCGAGTAGATCAGGAAGTGCTGAATCAGCGCTTCCATCTCGGTGTAGACGCGGTCCTTCGGCGGCGGCACAACGGTCGGCGCATCGGCCGCGAACATCCCGGTCGGCGAAGTGCGCGTGAGCGCCTCCCGGCAAATCTTCACGCTCTCCCGCATCTCGGCGATCCGAACGAGATAGCGGTCGTAGACGTCGCCGCGCTCGCCGAGCGGCACGTCGAACTCGAACGTCTCGTACCCGCCATACGGGAAGCGCTTCCGCACGTCGTAGTTCCAGCCCGAGGCACGCGCGATCGGCCCGGTCAGACTGTAGTCGATGCAGTCCTGCTTCGAGAGGGCGCCGACGCCCATGGTGCGCCTGCGGTAGATGTCGTTTTTCGTGAGCAGCCCTTCGTACTCCGCCAGCTTCGCCGGAAAGCTGTCGAGGAACTGCGTGACAGCGTCGTGGAAGCCGCGCGGCAGATCCTCGCGCAGGCCGCCGACGCGGATATAGCTCGGGAACAGGCGGAAACCGGCGATGCGCTCGTTGATGTCGAGCAGCAGCTCGCGCTCGCGGAAGCAGTAGAGCATCACCGACACGGCGCCGACTTCCATCGCGTGCGTGCCCAGCCACACGAGATGGCTGTTGATGCGCTGCAGCTCGACGAGCAGCACGCGGATCCACTTGACGCGATCCGGCATCTCGAGGCCGAGCAGCTTCTCCACCGAGAGGCAGTACGCGTAAGCGTTGGACTGGGCGCTCAGGTAGTCCATCCGCTCGACGAGCGGAATCACCTGCTGAAACTTCTTCTGCTCCGCCGTCTTCTCGATCCCGGTGTGGAGATAGCCGATCGTCGGCGCTGCGGACACGACGGTCTCGCCGTCGAGCTCGAGCACCAGCCTCAGCACGCCGTGCGTGCTGGGGTGCTGCGGCCCCATGTTGACGGTCATCGTTTCCGTGCGGAGCTCAGGCATCAGGCAGTTCCGACTCAATGAGACCGCAGACGGCGTGGATGAGCGTGCGATGCAGTTCCTGGATTCGCGGCGTCGCCGAGTGCGGCACGTTCACGTGGACATCGCCGGCCGCGCCGACCGCGCCGCCGGTTCCGCCGGTGAACGCCACGGTCTTCAGGCCGCGCGATCGCGCAAACTGCAGACCGGCCACCACGTTTGCCGACGACCCGCTCGTCGAGATGCCGATCGCCACGTCGCCCGGGCGGCCGAGCGCTTCGATCTGGCGGACGAAGATGCGATCGAAGCCGTAGTCGTTGGCCACCGCCGTGATGGTGCTGGTGTCGGTCGTCAGAGCGACCGCCGCCAAGGCGCGACGCGCGCGGAGAAACCGCCCGGTCAGCTCGCACGCGAAATGCTGGGCGTCGGCGGCGCTGCCGCCGTTCCCGAAAATCAACACCTTCCCACCGCCCGCAAACGCCGCCGTCATGAGATCCGCCGCAGCAACGACCGACTCAACAGAGCCCGCCGCCGCTTGTTCGTGCAGGCGGGCCGCATCGCGCAGCATCTGCGCAACCGCCCGCGCCCGCCGATCGTCGATCGCCGGCATCAACGACCAGCGCCGCCGGTGCCGCCAGCGTGCTGCGGCGCGTCGGCCCGCGCCGCCTTGTCGCGCGCCAGATTGGCCCGGAACTCCTCTTCCGTCACCTGCAGCGGCTCAGTCGCTTTCGGCTTCAACCGAATCTGCACCGGGTAATCCTTCCGCAGCGGATGGCCTTCCCAGTCTTCCGGCATCAGCAACCGCCGCAGATCGCCGTGATCCTCGAACACGATGCCGAACAGGTCCCAGACCTCGCGCTCGAGCCAGCCGGCGCCCGGCCAGACTGGCTGCAGCGTCGGCAGACGCGACCCGGCGTCCGGCAGCGGCACCTTGAGCCGGAGACGCTCGGTCATCGACGCCAAGTGGTAGACGACTTCGAACCGCGGCTCGCGCGGCCACCAATCGACAGCCGTGATGTCGGCGAGGAGGATGAAGCCGAGCTCGGGCCGATCGTGGAGAGCGCGCGCGGTTTCGACGAGCTGCGCGGCCGGCACGCGCAGCGTTGGCTGCCCGTCCGACGCGCCTGGCTCAACCCCTGCACCGGGGAACAGCGCACGAAGCGTGTCGATCATGCGCGCTGGCTCGCAATCTTCTTCTGGAGCTCGACGATCCCATAGATCAGCGATTCAGGCCGGGGCGGGCAGCCGGGAACGTAGACATCGACCGGAACGATCTGGTCGACCCCCTGGACGAGCGCGTAGTTGTCGAACACTCCACCGATCGAAGCGCAGGCGCCCATCGAGATGACCCACTTGGGCTCGGGCATCTGGTCATAGACGCGGCGCAGCGCGGGTGCCATCTTTCGCGAGAGCCGGCCGGCGACGATCATCAGGTCCGACTGGCGCGGGGAACCTCGGAACACTTCGGCGCCGAACCGGGCGATGTCGAATCGCGAGCAGCTCATCGCCATCATCTCGATGGCGCAGCATGCCAGGCCGAAGGTGACGGGCCAGATTGACGAGCGCCGCGCCCACTGCACGATCGTGTCGACGCTGGTGGTCAGGACCGGCAGCTCAGGATCGTGTTCCGGTGACATCTCGTTGGCTCCAATCGAACGCGCCCTTTTTCCACACGAATACGTAGCCGGTGAAGAGGACGGCGGTAAAGAGCAGCACCTGGAGATAGCCCGACCACCCGAGCGATCGCAGCGCCAGCGCCCAGGGGTAGAGGAATGCGACTTCGATATCGAAGAGCAGGAAGATCATGGCCACCAGGTAGAACTTGATGGACTGGCGCTCGCGCGCGTCCCCGACCGCGGGCATGCCGCACTCGTAAGGCGCTGATTTTTCGGGCGTGGGGTGGCGAGGGCCGAGCAGGTGCGAGAGCGCCACGGACACGCCGCCGAACCCGACGGCAATAACCGTGAACAGAAGTATGAGGAGCCAGCTGTCAATCATGGAACCATCTCGCTTGTGAATGATTTCGCAAGCGAACACACCATGCTATCTGTTTTCAGCGTCCGTGGTCCAGCGATGTCACGGGTTAGTGGGCGAGCAGTCCTCAGTTCTCTCTTCTCTAGGTCCTCAGTTCGCTGAACCGAGAACGCCGACTAGAACCGAGCACTGAGAACCGAGAACGGAGAGCTGTCCTAGTGCGCGCGCGCGCCCAGCGCTGCGAGCTGCCGCTCGAGCTCGGTGAGCGCGTTCGTCAGCTGCTGCCGCCGCGTCGTGTGGGTCGTCGCCTCAAATTGCCGGCTCAGCTCCCTGTAAGCCAGCCTCAGCGATTCGATGTGCCGGATTTGCTCGGGATCCCGGTCGGCCTGGTGGCTCGCGCGCCGCGCGCGCTCCTCCTCGCGTTCGTCCATGCGCTCCTGAATTCGGTTCTGAGCGTCGATTAGGCCTTCACCTGCGTCTCCCATCCCTCGTCCCTTTCATGGCCGCATCCTGGGCGGCCGTCTACCAGTTATTGTGGAGATGAAGCGTTAGACTCGCAGCTAATTGCGGCTGGTGTCGCACCGGCCAAACTGCAAGGGTCGGCCTAATTATAGTACGAACGCGCCAGGAAAGTGATCGGAGTTAGGTGGGGCGAAACCCCTAGGGTTCCCGGTTCTCGGCTCTCGGTTCTGGGTTCGCTGAACTGAGAACTGAGAACCTAGAACTGAGAACTCAGGAAACGCGCGTCCAGGTCCCACAAGCCTCGTTGGTAAGAAAACCGACATCAGTCGACCGGATAGATACGGCGATTTCGGCCGACCGCTCAGTCGAGCCGCTCTCGATGATTCCGCTCGGCGTGCCTTCAAAGTGACTGAGCCGCTGCCACGTACAGCCGGCACGAGCTTTTGTCCGGTACCGGCCCTGCGGAAACTGAGTCCTGACCTCCCACGCGCCAGGCTCGATCGTCCCCGGGGCGAGGTCAACTCCAGGAGTCTGACTCCACACGCCGCAGCCCCAGCTTTCAAAAACCGCATCGGAAGGAAGGATGTCGACGATCCACTGCCGAGAATCAGGCCACGTGCCAAAGGTCGCGATATCGTCTCCGTTGCTTGGCGGGTAGGTGGACTTGCGGCTCCAGTAGCATTCCTCGCTGGGGTCGCTGTAGTAGCGCCCGGGAACGATTCCGATGCCGACGAGGAACCGTCCGTCCCCAAAACTGGTCCGTGCATTGAGTGGTCGACTGCCAATACCAGAAAGCTGGAACGTGTTGTTCCCAGACGTATGGTTCGTCTGAACAACCGCGGTGCCGCCGTACGACGCAAAGGCCGTCGGTGAAAAGTCCACTCTTCACAGGTAAGCAGTCTCCTGGCAGGATGCTCCCGCCAACCTCCCACATCTCGTCCCAGGGAAGCCAAAATGCTTCGGGCAAGTACATCCCTACGATCGTCAGGGGAGAAGCGCCGTCGTTGCACACTGACACTTCTCGGAAAGGCTCAGCGCCGAGCTCCACCTCTCCGAAAGCGATGTTTCCGCTGAGCCTGATGATCCGAGACTGCGTCTGTCCGGAAGCCGGCAATGCTGAACTGGTTGGTGTGGTTGGTGTGGTCGGCGTGGACAGGGAATCGCTCTCGCACGCAGATATCGTCAGAAGAACAACAAGAGCCAACGCGAGCGCGGACGGCGTCGAATATCGAACAGCCACGGTCCTGCTCCGCTCTCCCCGGACCAACGTCCGAGGCCTGATGCCGATGATCGGTCTGCCGAGTCTACAATAGCCCTCATGCCTGCGGCGTCTTCTTTTGATGTGACCTCCACCGTCGACCTGCAGGAGGTCGATAACGCCGTCAATCAGGCCCGCAAAGAGGTGGCGCAACGGTACGATTTCAAGGGGTCGGTGGCCTCCATTGAATTCAGCAAGACCGAGAACACCCTCACCCTGGTTGCCGACGACAACATGAAGATGGATGCCCTCTGGGACATCCTCCAGACCCGCCTCGTTCGCCGGAACGTCCCCATCAAGAACCTGAAGCTCGGTGATATCGAGACGGCCACCGGCTCAACCGTCCGCCGCGTGGTGACCCTCCAGCAGGGCATTCCGGGCGACGCCGCCCGCGACATCATCAAGTACCTCAAAGACCAGAAGCTCAAGAAGGTGCAGGCGAGCATCCAGGGCGACCAGCTGCGGCTCTCGTCGCCGTCGAAGGACGAGCTCCAGGAGGCGATACGCCTGCTCCGGGGCCAGGACTTCGGGATTGCACTCCAGTTCGGGAACTACCGATAAACCTGCTAGCACAAATTCGGGAATGTGCCGTTAGATCACGTTTCGGGAAATTGTGTGCTTTTTCAGCGCAGTTTGCGACGATGCAACTGCCAGCGAAACAATCAGCTAAGTGGTAGTTGCAACAATACGATAAGAGCACTTTCTTGCGTGGCACCTGTCCTGCTTTGTGACGCAGAACACGGACAGGGGAAGGTCAACGAGAGGTGAAGGGTGATTTCATGAACCGCAGGATCTTGAGCTTCGTGACGCTGGCCCTCGTGCTGCCTCTCATATCAGCCGCACAGGGCGTGCAGACGGGCACGCTGAGGGGGACCGTCACGTCCCCGGACGGCATACCGGTTTCCGACGTCACGGTCACCGTCGCCTCCCCTGCCCTCCAGGGAGAGCGCTCGACGGCAACCGATGTCAACGGCGTCTATGTGGTGCCCACCCTGCCGCCTGGGCCGTACACGATTCGCATCGCGAAAGACAGCATGATGCCGATCGAGCTGACGGCTGCCGTGCCGCTGGGCGGCTCGGTCTCGGCCGACGCCAGGTTGTCGGTGGTGGCAGTCGTGGAATCCGTGTCCGTCGAAGGGGTCAGGCCGCCGGCAGTCACCGAAATCCAGACCAGCTCCAACATCACGGCATCAGAAGTCAACGTGCTGCCGATGGGCCGCACGCCGTATCTCATCGCCGAGCTCATGCCGGCCGTCACGACCAACACGCCGGCGGCGAATCAGCTGACCATCTCGGGCGGCTTCGCGTTCGACAACGTCTTCCTGATCGACGGCGTCGACGTGAACGACAACCTGCTGGGCACGGTCAATGACCTCTACATCGAGGACGCGATCAGCGAAGTGCAGGTGCTGAGCTCGAGTATCTCCGCCGAATACGGACGCTTCTCGGGCGGCGTCGTCAACATCATCACGAAGAGCGGCGGAAACAACTTCAGCGGCGGCTATCGGGCGACGTTCTCGAGACCGTCGTGGACCAGCGAGACGCCGTTCGAGACGGCCAACAACATCGAGCGCGGCAAGCCGACCGCAACCAATCCGTTTCTCACCAACAAGCTGTCGCACTTCGGCGAACTCTCGATCGGGGGCCCAGCGGTGAAGGATCGCGTGTGGTTCTTTGCGGCTGGCCGGTTCGAGGATTCATCGACACAGGGCGCGCTGCAGGTGACCGGGGTGCCGTACACCAAGACGAACGACAACAAGCGCTACGAGGCGAAGGTCACTGGCACCGTGCGGCCGAGCCACACGCTGCAGGGCACGTTCGTCGACAACCGCGTGCATCGCGCGAACGAGCCGGCGCTGTCGTTCAGCATCGACCCGGCCGCGTTCATCTCGCCGTCCACGCCGAACAAACTGGGCGTCGTCAACTACAACGGCGCGGTCTCGCCGCGCATGCTCCTCTCGGCGCAGTATTCGCAGCGCCATTTCTCGACCGAAGGCGTCGGCGGCACATCGACCAACATCATCGATTCGCCGTTCCTGACGCGCACGGGCACGCAGTATCAGTACAACGCGCCATACTTCGACGCCAGCGATCCGGAACAGCGCAACAACCGTCAGTTGACCGCAAGCCTCACGTACTTCGCATCGAGCAGCCGCACCGGCAGCCACGAACTGAAAGGCGGCGTGGAGCACTTCGTCGACACGCGCATTGGCGCTAACGCGCAGAGCTCAACGGGCTACGTATTCCTGGCCAACTTCAAGACCGACGCGGCGGGCGCGCCGGTTTTGGACTCGAATGGCCGTCTCGTTCCGCAGTTCGTGCCGGGCGTGACGCGCGTGCAGCGCTGGATTCCCCACCGCGGCGCCGAGTTCAATCTGACGACGATGTCGGCTTACGTGCAGGATCACTGGGTGGTGTCACCGCAACCTCACGCTCAACCTTGGAATGCGGTTCGAACATGCCTCGAGCGAGGCGACCGGCGGCATCGATTCGGTGAGCTCCTCGCGCGTGGTACCGCGCCTGGGCGCCAGCTACGCGATCGGCGGGGACGGCTCGACGGTGCTGCAAACGAGCTTCTCGCAGTACTCGGGCAAGTACAACGCGCAGCAGTTCTCCAAGAATACGAACGTCGGAAACTCCGACCGCTACACGACGGTCTACAACGGTCCTGCCGGCGAGGGGCGCAGCTTCGCCCCCGGCTTCGACGTCACCAACTACGCTGGCGTCGTCGGCGGGACGTTCCCGGCGGCGAATATCAACTTCTCCGACGACCTGTCGACGCCGGTCACGACGGAGTTCACGCTCGGCGCCGCGAAGACGTTCGGCGCCCGCAGCTACGGCAAAGTCATGTTCGTCCGGCGCAGCATGTCGAACTTTGTCGAGGAGTTCACCCTGATTGCGAACGGCAAGACGCCGATCGTGGTCGATGGCGCGGTCGTGGGAGAGCTCGACAACGTGGAGTATCGGAACAGCGACGAGCTCACGCGCGACTACCAGGCTCTCGAGTTCATGGGTTCACAGCGCATCAGCCGTGCGGTCACGCTCAACGGACACTGGACTCTTCAGCTGAAGAACGACGGCAACTTCGAAGGGGAGACGCCGAATCCCACCGGCACGGTTTTCGGCGATTATCCCGAGATGCTCTCGCTGGCGCGCAGCCTGCCGGATGGGCATCTCGACGACTTCCAGCGCAGCAAGGTGCGCATCTGGGCCGACTACCAGGCAGGCCTGGGCCAGTACGGCTCGCTGAGCGTCGCCCCGATCTTCCGCTACAACTCGGCAAGGACGTACAGCCTCGTTTCCAACGGCGTGGGGCTCACGTCCGTCCAGCTCGCGAGAAATCCTGGATACGCTGGCGTGCCGACACAGCAGGTGTTCTACGACGATCGCGGATCGGAGTCGTTCAAGGGCTTCGCGCTGGTCGACCTCGCTGTCACCTACAGCGTTCCTGTGTGGAAGACGGCGCAGCCGTGGATCAAATTCCAGGCCTTCAACCTGCTGAACAACCAGACGCTGATCGCCTGGGACACGACCGTTGCGCCCGATCCGGCAAGCCCGCTCGACTCGAACGGGTTGCCGACTGGCTACACGCAGGGAGCGCGCTTCGGTCAGGGCACGTCCAATACCCACTACCCCGGCCCGCGCCCGGGCACGGATGGCGGACGGTCGATGGACTTCGCGATCGGAATTCGGTTCTAAGTGCTCAGTAGCCTAGAGCCCAAAGCCGCGGGCACGCTCGAGCCGCTATCATTGGCGCGACGTGGATCGGTCCTCTGCGCTCGTCGCCCTCGGCATCTTCTGTAGTCGCCTCACCGGATTTCTCCGACAGCGCGTCTTCGCGCACTACTTCGGACTGCAATCCGACGCCGCGGATGCGTTCATGGCGGCGTTCCGTATCCCAAACTTTCTCCAGAACCTGTTCGGAGAGGGCGCCCTTTCCGCGTCCTTCATCCCGGTGTATGCCGCGCTGGTTGCGCGCAACGATCGACGGGAAGCGGCGCGCGTAGCAGGCGCGGTTGCGGCGCTCATCTCGATTCTGACAACCGCGCTGGTGCTCGTGGGCGTGCTGCTGACGCCCGCGCTCGTGTGGCTCATTGCGCCGGGGTTCGCCGGCGAAAAGCGCGCCCTGACGATCGCAATCGTCCGCATCCTGTTTCCCGGCGCAGGCCTGCTCGTGCTCTCGGCCTGGTGCCTCGGCATCCTCAACAGCCATCGTCGCTTTCTGCTTTCATATCTCGCTCCGGTCATCTGGAACATGGCGATGATCGTGACACTGGCATGGTGGGGAGCACGGGTGGAGCTTCCGCGCCTCGCCGAGATTCTCGCGTGGGGCGCTGTTGTCGGCAGTGCGCTCCAGTTGCTGGTCCAGATGCCGGCGGTCCTCGCGCTGGTTCCTGATTTGCGGCTACGGCTGGAATGGACGGACGCGGTTCGGTCGACTGTGCGCAACTTCGTTCCGGTTTTTATCAGCCGGGGCGTGGTGCAGATCAGCGCGTACATCGATCAGGTGCTGGCGAGTCTCCTGCCGACCGGCGCTGTCACCGGGCTGGCGAACGCTCAGCTCCTCTACACGCTTCCAGTCAGTCTCTTCGGGTTGTCGGTCTCAGCGGCGTCGCTGCCTGAGATGTCGGCGGCTGTCGGCCTCGATCAGGCCAGCGTCCTTCGGGATCGCGTCAACAAGGGACTCAGGCAGATCGCGTTCTTTGTCGTCCCATCTGCCGTCGCGTTCCTGCTGCTGGGCGACGTCATCGCGGCGGCGTTGTTCCAGACGGGACGCTTCCGCTACGCAGACGCGGTGTTCGTCTGGGGCATCCTGGCCGGCTCGTCGATCGGATTGCTCGCGACGACGTTGGCGAGGCTTTACGCGTCGACGTACTACGCGCTGCGGGACACCCGCACACCGCTCCGATTCGCACTGGTTCACGTGGTCGTCGCGACAACGCTCGGGTACGTGGCCGCGATCGTCTTGCCGCCGGCCCTCGGCATCGACCCGCTCTGGGGGACGGCGGGATTGACAGCAGCCGCAAGCGTGGCCGGCTGGATTGAGCTGGCGCTGCTCAAGAGAACGCTCGAGACGCGGATTGGATCGACGGGGATCCCCTTGGGACTCAGCCTGCAGCTCTGGTCGGCCGCACTCGGGGCCGGTGCCGTGGCCTGGGCGATCAGGCTCACGGCGCCGGCACTCCATCCCATCGCTACCGCGGGCCTCATCCTGCTGCCGTTCGGCGCGTCGTTCTTGTTGTTGGCGTTCGTGGCGGGTATTCCCGAAGCAAGGGGCTTGCTCGAGCGAACGACGAAGTGGCTGTCAGTTCTCCGTTCTAAGTTCTAAGTTCTAAGTTCTCAGTTCGGCGAACCGAGAACCGAGAACCGAGAACCGCTGTCAGTACCCGTACTGCAGCGCCAGCTGTCGGTTCCGCTCGGCTTGCTTGAAGTGATTGGCCGACGCGACATACGACACATAGGATGCGAACGCGATCCGCTCGGCCCAACTCAACACCTTGAACAGCTTCCGATGCTGCGGATAGCGATTGGCAAGCACGCGCTCGAAGATGTTGGCGGCGACGTTGTTGACGACCGACTCTTGAAGGTGCATCAGCGCCATCTTTCGAATACGGCTGTTGCCTTCTCCAACGCTCACGGGCAGATCGTTCGCGCGCCCGCTCAACGTGAAGCGATGATTCTGCTCGAGCCAGCCATTTCGAAACAGCGGCTGCGACGAGTTCCAGTCCATTTTCAGGGACGTGTACGACACCACGGCCGGTGCGTATGTCGTCGGATCGAGCACGACACTCTTCGTCACATCCCAGAACATCGACGAATCGCCTTCACTCTGCGCAAACGCCGAGCTGGGCGCCACCATCATCAACGTCACTAGCAGGAACCGTCCAATCGCTCGCATAGCCATTCTCCTGGCCGTGGAGTGAGCAAGCGGCGTACCGCCGTATTGCACCGATTTACTACAGCTAAATGACCACGCGGTGATGAACGAAGCCGGAACAGCTCGAATTGGTCTCAATTGACTGCATTTTCGGGGGGTGAGACTGTTCGGCTGCGGACCGGAGAGGGAAAGAATGACGCGTCTTATATGATGTGGGGATGGTGCATGCACAGTTCACGACGAGTGAGGGCAATTTCAAGGTTCGGCTGTTCGACGCCGAGGTTCCGAACACGGTCGCCAACTTCGCAAGCCTCGCGGAAGGCTCGAAGGAGTTCACCGATCCCAAGACGGGTCAGAAGGCAAAGCGCCCCTTCTACGACGGCCTCGTCTTTCATCGCGTGATTGACGGATTCATGATTCAGGGCGGCGATCCGCTCGGCACCGGCACCGGTGGTCCCGGATACAACTTCGCCGACGAGTTCAGCCCGAAGCTGAAGCACTCGAAGCCCGGGCTCCTGTCGATGGCCAACGCGGGGCCCAACACCAATGGCAGTCAGTTCTTCATCACGCTCGCGCCGACGCCGTGGCTCGACAACAAGCACAGCATCTTCGGCGAGGTCGTCGAAGGGCTCGACGTGGTGCAGAAGATCGGACGGACGCCGACGAGCAAGCCGCACGATCGCCCGCTGACGCCCGTCACGATTACCAGTGTGAAAATCGAGCGAGCCTAGCCAGCCGCCGGGTCCGACAGGACCCGGCCCACTAACCTAGCCCTTCGACTTGGCGTAGTCGATCGCCCACTGCCGCTGCGTCAAGTTCGCCTGCCCGAGCGCCTCGGCTTCGGCCACGGCACGATCGACAGGCCACTTGTCGACCGCCAGCCGTTTGATCAGCCACATCGTCGCCGCACGGCCGCCGCCGGCACAGTGAATGAACGCGGGTTCCGCGCCTGCCGACGTGATGGCGGCAAGAAACTGATCGGCCGCCTTCGTGTCTGGCTTCTGACCGTTGAAGGGCACGTGGAAGTACCGAAGCCCTGCGGCCTTCGCGGCGGCTTGGTGCTTCTCGATGTCCGCCCCAGGCTCCTGCGCTTCGCGGAGATTGATCACGGAGACGAACCCCATTTTCTTGATCTCGGGCAGCGCATCGACGGTGATGGCTCCGGCACAGGCCACCGTGGTCTCGAGACGCGCCAGGTTCTTGACGCCGGGGAGCGACTCTTTCGTGACCTGTTGAGCGGCGGACGTGGAGACGCAGAGGAGTACGGCAGTGAGAGCGAAGAGTGTCGATTTCATACCCACAGGCTACACGAATTGCGTGACGGCGGGGTGCCTCTTTGCGATCGCCGCCGCCAGCGCGGGAAACTGCTCGAGCAGCGCGAAATCCTCGAACCGGAAGGCTGGGACGACCGTGCAGCCGACCAGGGTAAAAGCGCCTTTCGTGCGCGCGGCCTGCCAGTAGTCGGCCGGAACGCAGTGCACGCTGCGTTGGCGATCGGTCGCCGGCCCGAGTGCGATGCGTTCCAGCTCGTGGCCGTCGGGGGTCAACTGCAGCAACTCCAACGGATCCCCTTCGTAGAAATGCCAGATCTCCTCAGAACGGACCCGATGCCACCGGCTCTTCTCGCCGGCCTTCAGAAGAAAGTAGATGGTCGTCACGGCCGGCGATCGGTACACCTCGGCGTAATGTCCCCCTTCGGGATGGGGTTGAAGGCCGAGGTCTCGGAGCAGCTGCTCTGCGCGAGGCGTCATCCGGGTAGAGCCTAAGCTATGATCGTGCGCACCGCATGCCTTCTTTCAGCCAGTTCGCTTCGTCGGTGGGCGTCGAGACGGCTTTCAGCGTGCTTGCCGTCGCCAAACGCCTGATGGCCGCAGGCAAGGACGTGATAGAGCTGGAGATCGGCGACAGCCCGTTTGCCAGTCCACCTGGGGCGATCGAGGCGGCCGTGCGCGCCATCAACGAAGGACATACGCGCTACGCGCCGTCGCTCGGCGTCATGGCATTCCGGGACGCGGCAGCCGAGTACGTCAAGAGCGAGTACGGATTCGATGTGACCGCCGACCATGTGGTGGCGGGACCGGGCGCGAAGACCTTCGAGCAGCTCTTCTGCGAGGCGTTCCTCAATCCCGGCGACGGCGTGCTGGTCTTCAGTCCGCACTTTCCGACGTATCCGCCGAACATCTTTCGGCGCAACGCGCGCGTGGTCATCTCGGAGCTGAAGGCGGCCCACGAGTTCCGCCCGTCACTCGATGACGTGCGGCGATTCCTGTCGAGCGACAAGGCGCCGCGGGCCATCTTTCTCAACAGCCCGCACAATCCAACCGGCGGCGTCGCGACACTGGAAGATCTCAAAGGCCTCGCCGAGCTCGTACGCGGCAAGGACGTGGCGATCTTCAGCGACGAACCCTACGACCGGATGGTGTGGCGGGGACGCCATCACTCGCTGCTGGAGCTGCCCGACATGATCGATCAGACGGTGGCCGCCTACACGTTCAGCAAGTCGTTCAGTATGAGCGGCTGGCGTCTGGGATTCGCCGTCAGCAGCCCGGCTATCGTCGAGGTGTTCGGAAAACTGACGAACAGCGCGCTCTCGTGCGTGCCGCCGTTCGTGCAGCTGGCCGGCGTGGCCGCGATGCGCGACGAGCGTGGCTATCGCGACAAGACGATGACCGCGTTCCGCGCCAAGGTCGAGCTGCTGGTGGAGGGGCTCAACGCCATCGACGGGGTTTCGTGCGCGATGCCGGGCGGCACGTTCTACGTCTTTCCATCGGTGGCGGCGGTGTGCAATCGTCTGGGCATTACGTCGCACGGGCTCGCCATGTACCTGCTCGAGGGCGCTGATGACGCGCGCGGCGTTGCGTGTCTTGGAGGCGAGTGCTTCGGCGAAGCAGGCCGAGGTTTTCTCCGGCTGAGCTGTGCCCAGTCGGACGACCGCATCGCCGAAGCGTTTGCCTTCATGGTGACCGCGTTCAAACGCGTCGACCGCGTGGAAGCCTATCTTCGGACCCGTCCCGAGTACCAGCTCGTCGAACGCTACGAGCAGTTCGCGCGCGCGTAACGAATACTTCCCCAACCCGTCCCCGCTGACTGGAAAGCCGACACATGGGGACCTTCTGCTCGCGCCCAAGGTCTGCGCTCTGCTGACAGCCACTGATGTCTGATGGCTGATAGCTCACGGCTCAATCACGTCGTAGAAGTGCCTCACGCGGCTCTCGAGCATCGGGATGACCTCGCCGAGGATGTGCTGCTTGAAGGCGTCGGTCGCCTGGTGAGCCTTGTATCCGGATTCATCGGCGTACACTTCGTACAGCAGAAACTTGCGGGGATCCTCGAGCGATCGGTTCACCATGTAAAACCGGCAGCCGGGCTCCGCCCGAGACAACGGAATCATCTTCTGCAAGATCGCAGCGATCTGATCGGCTTTCCCCTCTTGGGCGTAGTAGTCGGCGGCAACGACGTACATTTGAGGCTCCTCTCGTGAGCATGAACTATAGCGCGATGCCGGTTCGGATGCGCTCGTTGGCGAAGTCAATGACGCTCTGAGCCGGCTCCCTGAGTTGACCGTCAATCGCCAGCATGGCGATGCCGTGCACGTTGGCCCAGATGTATTGCGCGAGCCGGAGCGGAGGATCGAGCCTGATGAGCCCTTGCTGCTGCAGGGAAACGAGGGCGTCGACGAGCGCCTCGAATGCGGCGGCGCCTTCGCGCTCGAGCTCGGGATCGCGGGCCGCCGTGCCGGCAAGCTGGCCGCCAAACATCACGCGGTAGTGCGACGGATGCTCCATCGCAAATTTGACGTACGCGACGCCCATCGACTCGAAGCCGGAGGTCCCTCCACCCCCTCGACGCCATGCGTCGTGCAGCCGCTCGCGTAGGGTCCGGAACCCCTCGCGGCCAACCGCCGCCAGTAGCGCCGACTTGCCGGGAAAGTGGCGGTAGAGCGCGGTGCGCGACACTCCAAGCCGCTCGCCCACGGCGCGAAGCGTCAACGCCTGGATTCCGCCCCGCTGGATGGTGCGGATGGCCTCGTCGACCAGCGCCCGCGCGAGATCGCCGTGGTGGTAGGGGCGGCGCCGTTTCCGCAGCATGACGGCATGCTAGCCGGTATATGTTGACAATGTCAACATATGGAGCTATCCTGATGTTGACGTGCCCGCCATGACCACCCTGAAGTCGTTCGTTCTCACGCTCTGGCGCACCGACCGCGCCCTGACCTTCGTCGGCTTCTCCACCCTCGGGCTGCTGGCTGCGACGGGGGTCGCCCTCTACGTCGATCCCCGCCAAATCGGCGGCGCCCCGGCATGGTTGAAGCCAGCCAAGTTTGCAGCGTCGATTGCTGTCTACACACTGACCCTGGCGTGGGTCTTTTCCTATCTACCCGAATGGACCAGAACTCGACGCGTGGTGAGCGGGGTCACCGCGCTGACGCTCGCGGCCGAGATCGTCATCATCGATCTGCAGGCCTGGCGCGGCGTCACAAGCCACTTCAATATCGGCACCGCGCTCGACGGAATCCTGTTCAGTGTGATGGGCTCCGCGATTCTCGTACAGACACTTGCGGTGGTCGCGGTGGCGATCGCGCTGTGGAAGCAGCGGTTTGCGGACCACGCGATGGGCTGGGCGCTGCGTCTCGGGATGAGCATCTCGATCATCGGGGCCCTTTCCGGAGGTCTCATGGTGCGGCCGACTGAAGCGCAGTTGGCGTCAGCGGCGCGCGGCGAACCGATGACCGTTGCCGGCGCCCATACAGTTGGCGCGCCGGATGGCGGACCCGGGCTGCCCGGCACCGGGTGGAGCCGGACGCACGGCGATCTTCGCATCGGTCACTTCCTCGGCCTTCACGCGCTCCAGTTCCTGCCGTTGATCGCGTTGGTCTTCGCAGCAGGGGGATGGGGGCCGGACCAGCGAACCCGACTCGTCCTGGCCGCGTCGTTCAGCTACGTCGCTCTGTTCGTGCTTTTGATGTGGCAGGCGCTTCGCGGTGTCTCAGTCGTGAATCCGGATTCGGCAACAGTTCTGGCGCTGCTGTTATGGGCAACCCTCACCGCGGCCTCGCTGGTGCTCGCATCGTCTCGCCAGAATCCTGGCAGGGTCGGGGCAATGGTGCAGTAATGGTGCCTCAACAGATATTCCCGTTCGCCAATTTCGCGGCCATGTGCGGCTGGGCGCTTCTACTTTTTCTACCCGGCCGACGGTGGGTTTCGAGGGTGGCCGGCACGATCGTGCCCGGTCTGCTCGCCGCGGGCTACGTCATGCTCATCGCTGCGAATATCTGGCGCGCCGATGGAGGCTTCGGCTCGCTTGACGAGGTGTCGCGTCTCTTCAGCAACTCGTGGTTGCTGCTGGCCGGATGGCTGCACTACCTCGCGTTCGATCTGCTGATCGGCGCTTGGGAAGCGCGTGACGCGCGCACTCGAGATGTCCCCCACTGGGCGCTCGTGCCCTGTCTCGTCCTCACGTTCTTCTTCGGACCAGCGGGTTGGCTGTTGTATGTGGGCGTGAGGAGGACTATTCGAACGGCACGGTGACGTCCGCCGGGCCGCCATGACGGACATCCACTTCGATCCGGCGCTCCCCCAGCTCTGGATGAATGGCCGCGATCTGATGCGAGCCGATCGTGACGGGAACGCCGTCTGCGGCAACGCCGCCGGCCGGCTGTCCATCGATACGAATCTCTGCACCGGCCGGGGCCGTGATGCGAACCGTTTCGGTGGGCAGGGATAGCGTGTAGGCGGTCGTTTCGCCCGGACGAACTTCGAGGGTTTCTTTCGTTCGATAGTTGAAGCGATCGCTCACCAGCTCCAGCACATGCTTGCCCGGGCTCGCCATCAATCGGCCGTCGTCTGTCAGATTCACGGGCCGGCCATCGAGCATCGCGGTTACAGGAATCGGCGAGAACACCGCGAGCCATCCCGAGAAGATGGCTTCTGCAACAACCGCCGTCTCATTCGCCTTGACGCTCACTCGGCGAGTAATGGTTCCTTCTCTTCCCTTCAGTACCAGCGTGTGCGCGCCCACCTCGAGGTCAGGAATGGTGATTGGCGTCTTGCCGTAGCTTCGGCCGTCGATCAGCGCTTCGACGCCCGCCGGGGTCGATTCGATCCGAAGCCGGCCAACCCGCTTCTGCACGACCTCGATGAACGGCTCGGCTTGAAGCGGCTCGACTGTCAGGGCCGGAGCTTTCGGGGCAGGCCCGACAAGGCGGGCCACCGTGCTGATAGTGCTCGTGTTCACCACGAGCAGTAGACACGCGGCAGCCGGCAGCGCCCACTTGGCGTGCCGTCGAAAATCGATCGGCGGTTCAGCGGGCTCCTCGTCCGGATCCGGCTGAGCCTGCGGCTCTTCGACGACTGCTTCCGCCGGCTCGCTTTCGTGCCAGAGGCTGTAGTAGTCGCCGCGAAGCTCGCGGCTGTCGCCTGCTGCGACTGCCACGGGCTCGCGAACTGGTACGGCGATCGGCGCGGCCACCGACATCGGTGCCTGGTGGCGAGGCTGCATCCGCACCACGTTGAGCTTCGGCTGCGCGGCCTCGACCTCTGCCTGAACTCGCGCGACCTCGCTGGCCACCGCCTGGGCGGCAGCGTTGCGAGCGTGCTGCGCTGCCGCCTCGCGCAGATCGGCCATCTGCTGCCGCAGATCGTCGAGCTGGGTTTGATGGCGCTGTTCGGTCTTGGCGTGCACGGTCGCGAGCTCACGCTCGAGCTGCTTGATTTGATCGGCAGCCTTGCGCACCTCAGACTCGTCCGACTTGCGCGATTGCGCCGCCACGAACTTCAAACGATCGATCTCGGCCTTCAGCTGCGTCTCGGCCGACGCGCGGTCGCGCACGGCCGCCTCCTCCGCCTCGTGCATCCGCTCGGCGTCCGCACGCGCCGCCTGCAGTTGTGCGGCGAGCTTCTGCTCGACCTCCGCCCGCACGCGCGCCAGCTCGGCGGCAAACGCTTCCTGTGCTTCGATCCTCAGCCGTTCGGCTTCGGCGCGGGCGCGTTCGGCTTCTTCGGCTTCGAGCTTCGCCTTCAACGCATCGGCCGCCAAGGCTTCCTGCGCCTCGGCCCTCAGCCGATCGGCTTCCGCGCGCGCGCGCTCGGCTTCCTGTGCCTCGCGCTTCACCTTGTTCAGAGCGTCGGCGACGGTCTCCTGAGTTTCCGACCGCACGCGCGCCAGCTCCGCATCGAGCGCCTCGCGGGCCTCCCGTTCGGCCACGACGCGCGCTTCGCGCGCTTCTCGCTCAGCCGCGGCACGAGCCTCTCGCGCTTCGCGTTCGGCAACCGCGCGCGCCTCCGCAATAGCGGCGTCACGCGCGGTCTCCGCCTCGGCAAGGGCGGCCAGGCGCATCGTTTCGGCTTCGGCCTGAATTCGTGCGATGTCGGCAGCAACGGCTTCCCGTGCTTCGCGCTCGGCAAGTGCTCGAGCCTCGGCAATGGCAGCCTCGCGAATCGCGATGGCGTCCGCCTCGGCGCGAGCCAGCTCCACCTGGTGCCGCGTTTCTGCTTCTTCTCTCGCCCGGTCGAGCGCGGCCGCGAAATCGAAGGCATCCTCCTGCGGCGCCTTGTACGCGGTCGCTCTGACAGGCTGCGGGTCTTCGTCAATGTCGACGATCTTGAGTTCGAGACCCAGCTCTCGCGCGAGCCTGTCGACTTCGTCCGGTTCGGTTGGCAACGGAGCTGGTTTGGACGTTGGCGACGGCCTGGCAGCCCAGGTGAACTGCGGCGACTCGACCGGCGGTTCAGGTATCTCGAGAATGGGCTCCGGTGTTTCAAGAGACGGAGCCGGCGGCTCGTCGAGGAGCACCGAGCTGACAGCCGGCTCGTCGGCTTCCGCCAAGACACTCGGCGTCTCGAGGATCAACGGCTCATCGTTGGTCAACGGCTCATCGTTGAAGGCGGTCGGCGTTTCGAGGACGCTTGGCGCGTCGTTGACGATGAGCGGCGCCTCGCTGGCAAGAGGTTCGTTCCAGGAGTACAAAGCCTGGGGGGCGTCCCACGACGGCTCAGCTGAAGCAGGTTCTGCCTCCATGGCCGCGGGTGAGATTGCATCGACAGATGAAATCGCCTCGACGTCCTGTTGTTCGACGGCGGGACGTGCTTCGGGTGGAACGAGCTTCGGCGCCGGCGGTCGGTTACGAATCTCATTGGCACGCAAGAGATGGGCGACCACTTCTTCGGCGAACACAGCAGGATCGCAGCCGGACGGCGCAGCCGGCTTTGCCTTTTTCTTCTTCCTGCTGAAGAACCCGCCCTTCGCCGGCTCCTCGACCACCTCGTCCCTTTTGAACTGAGGCAGCCTCAACGTCTGAATGTGCGAGGCGTTGTCGAGCGTGCGAAGGTGACGCACGAGCGCGTCCTCCTCGATAGGCGAGAGGAGCGAGCTCAGGAGAATGACGTCGGGAACCCGCGCATCAATCGCATCCATGGCTTCGGCAGTGGAGTGCACGATGACGAGATCGGCGCCGATGCGGCGGAAGACTGTGCGAAGCGCTTCGGTCTGTGGCGCGTCGGGCTGGACGACGAGAACGTCGCTCATGTCAGACCTTCACCATCAGGACGAACAGCACGAGAGCCCCAACCAGAAACCAAAAGAGAAATGGGTTGTCAGCAGCAAAGCCCGTCGTGAGCGACACGATGCCCATCGCAGGCCGAACCAGGGGCGCGCCGGTCGTCGACAATCCCTGGTTTTGCACGCTGCTCGTCACCTGGCCCATGCTTTCGCCTACTCGCGGATCGATCACGGCCAGAATGCCGATCAGGACGGCCAGAACGGCGAGCGTCACCACACGATCGCGGAGATTGCTGAGCACGCATCTTTGATCTTCGCAATCCCTGTGCCCTGTCTGTGACACGGAACTAAGTGTCGGCGTCTTCGGACTTTCCACCCTGTGTGTGCCGCATTGAGGCACATTACCCCGCGCGCACCACACACAAAACGCGCGCATGACTTACGAAAACGGTTCACGTGGGCAACGGTGCGCATCGCCGCGTGATTCGCGAATGGCAATCACGAACTCCGTCATTGGCTCACTGTTTTGTCGAGTTGAGGTGTGTGCCACAGTGAGGCACCTGCGCCAGCTGTCCCACCCCGCCATGCCCCTAAGTCCCGCACCGTTACTGCAGTTGCGCGATTGGCGAGCGCGCCGTCCTCGCGTGGTACGGCGGTTGCGATATCAGGGTCATTCGCGTACCGCGGTCAGCGGAGCGCACAAAGGAGAAGAGAAATGAAGCACCTGGTTTCAATCGTGAGCTCGTTCTGGCATGAGGAAGACGGACAGGACCTCCTCGAGTACGCGTTGCTCGTCGCGCTGATCGCGCTCGTCGCGGTGGCTGGCGTGACGGCGGCTGGCGTACGTGTTGGAGCGATCTTCAACGCCATCACCGGGGCGATTCCCATCCCTTCGTAATTCGTCGAGAGGCGGATGGACCGGGCGACTGACCTTTGCATTTCGATGCAGCGGTCAGTCGCCTGCATTGGGAGGCCACATGATGTTTTGGAAGCGACTGTCACGGCCCGAAGACGGGCAGGACCTGCTCGAGTACGCGATCCTCGTGTCGCTGATCGCCATCGCGGCTGTCGGAGCCGTCAGTCTGCTTGGCAATCACATCAACACGACGTTCTGGGAAGTCATTGGTCCCAGCATCTGATCTCATCGTGCCGGCCGCGCTCTGCGTCGGCCTGGGTTGCGGCGCGCTGATTGACATCCGGCAGCGACGCATCCCGAACGTGGTGTCGGTTTCGACTGCTGCGGTCGGGGTGGCACTGGCTGCAAGCGGTCTCAGCGGACTGACGGTGGGCGCATCGCTCGCCGGGTTGGCGGCCGGATTTGCGCTGATGCTGCCCGGCCACATCTTTGGCGGTACGGGAGCAGGCGACGTGAAGTTGTTTGCCGCAGCGGGAACGATGTTGGGGACTGGCCGGATTCTCCCGGCGTTCTTGTTCGTCGCCATCGTCGGCGGCGCATTGGCCCTGCTTGTGGCTGTTCGTCGTGGACGCCTCAAGCGCACCGTGACGATGGCGGCCAGACTGGTCGGCCGTCCGGCGACGGCGAAAGCAGCAATCGAGGCTCCGGTTGAGCACAACAGATTTTCATACGGACCGGCGATCGCCATCGGATGCCTCATCGCAGTGCTGACGAACTCCTGACGGCGAAGGAACCGGGTACGGTCGGCGACGGCATCCCACGCGTCTCACCGCAATGATGCGGCACGAGGCGAAGTAGCAAAGAGGATTCTATGACTCGCGCACGCATCTTTTCTGTCCTTGTTATCGCGCTGGTCGCCGGGGGCACGCTGGCCTTCGGCACCTACCAGTTCCTGGAGAACCAGCCGGTCCAGACCGTGACGGTGCCGACGCGGAAAGTCGTCGTCGCTAACGGCGAGTTGTCGCTGGGCAGCGAGCTGCAGGGCGACGACTTGAAGACAATCGACTGGCCCACCAGCGCCGTGCCGGCCGACGCCTTCGAGGACCCGGCGGCTTTGGTCGGCCGCGGTCTCATCGCGTCGGTCGTCAACAACGAGCCGATTCTTCCCGGCAAGCTGGCGTCGAAGGAAGCGGGCAGCGGCCTGCCGCCGATTATCCCGGCCGGCAAGCGCGCCCTATCGGTGAGGGTCAACGAAGTCATCGGCGTCGCCGGCTATGTCCTGCCGGGCACGCGCGTCGACGTCGTCGCCACCCAGAGCCCGACGGCGCGCGCCGAAGACATGACCTCGAAGGTCGTGCTCTCCAACGTCGAGGTGCTCACTGCCGGCACGCGCCTCGAGCAAGACAGCAAGGACGGGAAACCGATGCAGGTCACCGTTGTGACGCTCGTCGTGACGCCGGACGAAGCCGAGCGCCTGACACTCGCAAGCAGCGAGGGGAAGATTCAGCTCGCGCTTCGCAACCCGCTTGACCTCGAAACCCCGGTGACGGCCGGCGTGAAGCCTGGCGTACTGATGGGACTCTCGCAGCGGTCTGCGCCCGCCCCCGGTCCGCGCCGCGCGTCCTCGGCCCCGCAAGCCCCTGCGCCTGCCGCTACGCAGCCGGCGCCAACTGTTGAGATCATCCGTGGCGACAAGCGGTCGCACGTCGTCGTTGGATAGGAGCTTGATGATGAAAAGCCTTCGCACACTCGCCATCCTCGTCATCATGGTGCTGCCGCCGTTCGTCTCGGGCGGCCGCATGTCTGCAGCCGAGTCTGCCGCGACCATCGCGACCGATCAGATCCATCTGCTCGTGGGACGGTCAGCGGTCGTTCGCACCGAGCGAGCCATCATCCGCGTGTCGCTCTCGACACCCGACATCGCCGACGCCGTCGTGACATCGCCGCGTGAGATGCTCGTGCACGGCAAGGCGCCGGGCACCATCTCGCTGCTGGTCTGGAACGAAACAGGCGCCATCACGAACTACGAAGTGACCGTGCGCCGCGACCTGACCTCCCTCGAGGGACAGATTCGCGCGCAGTTTCCGACCGAGAAGATCGCGGTCGCCGTCAACGGCAAGGATGTCGTGCTGTCCGGCGTCGTGTCCGCCAAGTACGTCATCGATCGCACCTCGCAACTCGCGCAGGGCTACGTCGACAAACCCGAGAACATCGTGAACCTTCTGCGGCAGCAGGAGAGCACGTCGCCCAACCAGGTGATGCTCAAGGTCCGCTTCGCCGAGATCAGCCGGACCGCGATGCAGGAACTGGGCGTCAACTTCTTCGGCGGCCCGACCGGCGCCGACGGCTGGATGGGACGGAGCACCACCGGCCAGTTCCCCGCGCCAATCTACGACGTCGAGAAAAGCGCGTGGATCGGCGACTTCCTCAACCTGTTTGCGTTCCAGTCTGAAAACACGCTCGGAGCGACGATACAGGCGCTCAAGGGCAAAGGGCTTTTCCAGAGCTTGGCGGAGCCGAACCTGATCACGGTGGACGGCAAGGAGGCGAGCTTCCTCGCGGGTGGCGAATATCCGTATCCCGTCGTGCAGGGCGCCGGCGTCAATCAGTCGGTGACGATCGTGTTCAAGGAGTTCGGTGTCAGGCTCCGCTTCACGCCCACGCTGACCGGAGGCGGCTACATCAACCTGAAGGTCGCGCCGGAAGTGAGCACGCTCGACTTCGCCAACGCGGTCGTCATGGAAGGCTTCCGCGTGCCGGCGCTTGCGACGCGCCGCACCGAGACCGAGGTCGAGTTGCGCGACGGCCAGACGTTCGCCGTCTCGGGCCTGCTCGATCGCAACATGAACGAGACGCTGCGCCGCGTGCCCGGCATCGGGGACATTCCGATTCTCGGATACCTCTTCAGAAGCCAGGCGTATCAGAAGAACAACACCGAGCTCGTGGTGATGATCACGCCCCACATCGTGCGGCGCGACTCGCCCGGCGTGACGCCGAATCTCCCCGGCTTCGTCCAGCCGTTCCTGGCGCCTTCGGAGCGCACGTTGCCGGAGCCTCCGCCAGCCTTCTCGACCCCGTCGACGGCTCAGCCCGGCCCGGCCCGCACGGTGGTGTCGAATGCGTCGCCCGAGTCTCAGCCGGTGAAGGCGTCCTCGCCGTCAGCGGCTGCCGCTCCAACCGCGGCTGCCGCTGCAACCACGGCTGTCGCGGTCGATCCTCGTGCCGAGGAACGCGCGAAGCGTGAGTTCGAACGGCAGGCCAAGATCGAGGCCGATCGGGCGAAGGAGGTTGCGCGCACAGAAGCTGCGAACGCGGCGAAGGCCGCCGCGAAGCAGCAGAAAGAGACCGAGCAGACGCGCAAGGCCGAGCTCGAGCAAGAGGAGCGCGACCGCAAGGCTGCCGCCGAGAAGGCCTCGCTCGACCGCAAGGCCGAAGAGAGGCAGCTCGCCGAGCAGGCGGCGGCCGATCGCAAGCGCTGGCTCGAACAGCAGCAACAGGCCGCGCGCGCCAAGGAGATGTCGGATCGGATCGCAAAAGAGCAGGCTCGGCGCGACGCGGACCTTGCGCGCATCGAAGCCGCGAAGCTCGAAGAGGAGCGCAAGGTCGCCGAAAAACATGAGAAGGAGAAAGAGAGGCTGGCCCGCGAGCAGTCCACTCGGGACGCGGAGCTCGAGCGCCTCATCTCTCAGTACAAGAAGCTGACAACCGGGGAGTAGCCATGATGGCGTTCCCGAGACGTTTGAATAGCGGCGAAAGTCCATGGCACAGCTGACCGTACTCGTTTCTACCACCGATTCGGAGTTCAGGGCGCACATCAGCCGGCTCCTTCGCGCTTCTGGTGCGTCTGTCGCTTTGGTCGAAGAGCGGCATGCCGTGGCCAACCCGCCATCGCTTGCCGTCGTCGACATCAGAGCGGGAAGCGCCAAGGGCGTGGACGCCATCGAGCGCCTCCGCTCGTCGTGGCCTTCTTCCACGATCTTCGCCATCGCGTCGACGGCCGAACCCGATCAGATCCTCCAGGCCATGCGCTCGGGCGCCAACGAGTACCTCGCGTGGTCGGCCGACAACGGCGGTTCGATCGACAGCGCCTTTCCGGCTGCCGTTCAGCGGGCGGTGGACCGCGCGAAACCGAAAGAAGGGTCGCGTACCAGCGCCGTGCTCTCATTCTTCGGGGTCAAAGGCGGCGTCGGCACCACGACGCTCGCGGTCAACAGCGCGATCGAGATCGCCCGCACATCGAAGCGCCCCACGCTCATCATCGACATGCACCAGTTCCTGGGTGAGGTCGCGTTGTTCCTCGGGGTGCGGCCGCGATTCACCCTGGTGGATGCGCTCGACAACCTGCACAGGCTCGATTCGGAGTTTCTCCGCGAGCTCGTCGTGAAGCACAAGACGGGGCTCGACATTCTCGCTGGAGGCGAGCAGAGCGACCGGCCGAACGCGCACGACTCGGCGTCGTTCGAGCAGCTCCTGCAGATACTCGGCCGAACCTACGACTACATCATCGTCGACGCCGGTCTGCTGACGAGCTCCTGCGCCGAGATCGCCGTGTTCGCCGCCGACAGCATTTACGTCGTGACGAACCCCGA
Organism: Vicinamibacterales bacterium; assembly: GCA_963821375.1. Lineage (GTDB taxonomy): Bacteria > Acidobacteriota > Vicinamibacteria > Vicinamibacterales > JAMQPK01 > JAMQPK01. The sequence goes on along the minus strand of CAWGDN010000003.1, from coordinate 59,181 downwards.
CATCGCGTGCGTGCGCAACGCGCATCGCGTGGTCGATCGGATGATCCAGCTGGGCGCCGGCCGGGATCGACTGAAGCTGCTCCTCAACAGGTTGTCCGACGACCACGAGATCGGACCGAAACAGATTGAAACCACGCTCGGCCACAGTGTCCACACGATCTTCCCGAGCGATTACAGCGTCGTCTCCTCGGCGCTCAACTCCGGTGTGCCGCTGACCATGAGCAACCACTCCGCCCTGGCTGCCCAATTCACGGCACTGACGAAAGAGATCGTGTCGGGCGGCGCCAACGAGCCGACGGCCGAGCAACCGCGCGGGCGCGCGCCGTTCCTGGGGATCTTCTAGTCGCCTATGGCCACCACGACTCCTGCACCGCCTCCGGCTTCCGCGCCGACCCGCACGCCAGCTAACGACCCTCGTCGCGCGCAGTACCTCGAAGTGCGCGGCGCCGTGCATCGCAAGCTGCTCACACGCCTCAACCTCGAGAAGCTCGCGACGTCTGAGCGCAGCAAGGTCGAAGGCGAGATTCGCGCGCTCGTCTCATCGCTGATCGCGGAGACCGGCATCCCGCTGTCGGTCGGCGAGCGAGACGCGATCCTCGGCGACGTTCTCGACGAAGTCTTCGGCTTCGGTCCGCTCGAACCGCTGCTGCGCGACAAGACGGTGAGCGACATTCTCGTCAACACGCACAAGCAGGTCTTTGTCGAGCGCCGCGGCAAGCTCGAAGCCGTGCCGGCGGCCTTCCAGGACGATCAGCACCTGCTGCGCGTCATCGACCGCATCGTCAGCGGCGTCGGTCGCCGCATCGACGACAGCTCGCCCATGGTCGACGCGCGCCTTCCGGATGGATCGCGCGTCAACGCCATCATTCCGCCGCTGGCGGTAGACGGTCCGCTGCTCTCCATCCGCCGCTTCCCGGCGGATCGCTTGAAAGCAGAAGACCTGGTGGCGTTCCAGGCGGTCGCGCCCAACATGCTGGAGTTCCTGCGCCACTGCGTCAACGCGCGGCTCAACTGTCTCGTGAGCGGCGGCACCGGCGCCGGTAAGACGACGCTCCTGAACGTGCTGTCGTCGTTCATCTCCGAGCGCGAGCGCATTGTCACCATCGAAGACGCGGCGGAATTGCAGCTCAATCAGATTCACGTCGCGCGGCTCGAAACACGCCCGGCCAACGTCGAAGGCAAAGGCGCCGTGCGCCAGCGCCAGCTCGTCGTCAACGCGTTGCGTATGCGCCCCGACCGCATCATCGTCGGCGAGGTGCGTAGCGAAGAGGCGCTGGATATGCTGCAGGCCATGAACACCGGCCACGACGGCTCGCTGACGACCATCCACGCAAACACCCCGCGCGACGCACTGGCCCGTCTCGAGACGATGATTGCGATGGCGAACGTGAACCTGCCCGACAAGGCCATGCGACAGCAGATTGTCTCGGCTATTCAGATCGTCGTGCAGCAGGCGCGCATGAGCGACGGCACTCGCAAAGTGACCAGCGTTTCCGAGATTACCGGCATGGAAGGCGACATCATCACGATGCAGGAGATCTTCCGGTTCGAGAAGTTGGGTCTCGGCGCCGACGGAAAAGTGCTCGGCCGGTTTGTGGCGACGGGTGTGCGCCCAAAGGTGTGCGAGCGATTGAAAACGGCGGGTGTGCTGCTGCCGCCTGACATGTTCGACGGCCAGCTCGAGGTGCGGTGATGACGATAGGCGTGCTCGTTGCCTTGATGTTCGTGACGGCTACGGCCGGCATTGTCGGCATGTGGATGCTGATGACGGCGCGCGCGCAGTCGAGGCGCGAGAAGTTCCTCGAGAACCGCCTCAGCGAGGCGAGCGGGATGACGCTCGCGCAGGGTGCGGGGGGCAGCACCGACGCTTCGGTCCTCATGAAGGAGAAGGCGGCCGGCCCGCTCCCCAACATCGACCGTGTTGCCACGAAAGCGCTCAAGGGCTCCGCGCTCGAGCTCTGGCTCGAGCAGACGGGCAACACCACGAGCCTCGGCGCGGTCATCATCGTGACCCTGATGTTTGGTGTGGCCGCCGCGGCGGCCGCGTTCATGTTCTCGAAGCTCTGGTGGGTGGCCGCGGTGGCATTCGCGGTGGGTCTCAGCATCAAGCCGCTGCTGCTGAAGCGCCAGCGCACCAACCGACTGTACAAGTTCGAGGAGCATTTTCCCGAGGCCCTCGACCTGCTTTCGCGCGCGGTCCGTGCCGGCCATGCGTTCAGTGCCGGCATGAAGATGGTGGCCGACGAACTGAGCGAACCGGTCGGCCCGGAGTTCCGCAAGGCGTTCGACGAACAGAACTACGGGTTGCCGCTCAAGGAATCGCTGAACAACCTCGCGGGGCGCATTCCGATTCTCGACGTCCGCTTCTTCGCCACTGCCGTACTGATTCAGCGCGAAACCGGCGGCAACCTGGCGGAGATTCTGGACAACCTCTCGAACGTGGTCCGCGAGCGGTTCAAGATCCGCCGGCAGGTGCGGGTCCACACCGCCCACGGCCGCTTCACCGGCTACGTGCTCATGGCGCTCCCCGCGTTTCTCGCGATCGCGTTGTCGTTCATCAACCGCGAGCACATGGAGCTGCTCTTCAACGAGCACATCGGCCAGATGATGATCGTCGGCATCGTCGTCATGCAGACGATTGGATTCATCTGGATCAAACAGATCATCAAGATCGAGGTGTAGAGCCGTGACCTTGCTGCTTCCGCTTCTGGCGTTCATATTCGGGTCTCTGTTGGTCACGGCCGCCGCCTACGCGCTGACCACACGGAAGGCCGGACTCAACGAACGGCTTCGCGACGTGGTCGGCGGTGGCGGGCAGGTCGACGCGGTGGTTCCGGACGCGTCGCAGGAACAGGCGATCGCATTCCTGAAGCGACTGGGAGAACGCGCGCCGAAATCGGAGAAGGAGTACAGCAAGCTGCAGCTCAGGCTCGTGCGGGCCGGCTACCGCGGCGGTGAGGCGCTGCCCATCTTCTTCGGCATCCGCGCCGCCGTCGCGCTGGCGTGCTTTGCCGTCTGCATGCTGCCCATGACCGGGCGGCCCAATCTGTTCATCGGTCTTACGGGCCTGGCCATCGGCTACGTGGTGCCGGCGTTCGTCCTGGCGCGCATGGCCAAGAAGCGGCAGCATCGGATCCGGCTTTCGCTCGCTGACGCGCTGGACCTGCTGGTCGTCAGCGTGGAGGCGGGGCTCGGACTCGATCAGGCGCTCGCGCGCGTCGGGCAGGAGCTCGAGTTCGCCTATCCCGATCTCTCGAGCGAACTGCGGCTCGTGAGCCTGGAACTGCTCGCGGGCACTGGCCGCTCCGACGCGCTGCGCAACCTGGCCACGAGAACAGGCGTCGACGATCTGAGTGCGCTCGTCGCGATGCTCGTGCAGACCGACAAGTTCGGCACCAGCGTCGCCAACTCGCTTCGCGTGTTCTCCGACACGCTGCGCACGAAGCGCCGCCAGCGAGCCGAAGAGGCGGCAGCCAAGACGGGCGTGAAGATGGTGTTTCCGCTTGTGCTCTGCATCTTCCCCGCTATCTGGATTGTGACGATCGGGCCGGCGGCCATTCGCTTCATGAAGGTGCTGATCCCGGTTTCCCAGGGCATACAGTAGGAACAAAAGGACCCCATGAGCGCCGTCCTCGAGCAGGAAACCGAATCCGCCGCCCCGATCCTGGCGCCTGAACAGCCGCTGACGCTCGCGGCGTCGGGCCTCGCGGCCGACAGCATCTCGTCGCTGTTGATCAAGACCCTGCATACGGGCGAGGCCAGCGGCATGGACTTGTCGGAGCGGATCCGCCTGCCGTACGGGATTCTCGAGCCGCTCCTCGAGCACCTGCGTGTCGAGATGCTGGTGCAGGTCAAGAGCGCCGCCGGCATGGGCACCGCGGGTTATCGCTACACCCTCACCGACGCGGGCCGCGATCGCGCATACCGCTGTTTCGACCAATGCGGCTATGCGGGCCCGGCGCCGGTACCGCTCGCGCAGTACGAGTCGTACATGAAGGCTCTGCGCGCGCAAACACGCGAGGTCTATCGCGAGCGGGTGACCCACGCGTTCTCACACTTGATCGTCGAGCCCGAGATGGTGGACCAGCTTGGGCCGGCGATCGCGTCGGGCAAGGCGATGTTCCTCTACGGCCCGCCTGGAAACGGCAAGAGCGTGATGGGCGAGGGCATCGGCAGCGTCCTTGGCGGCGATATCTACATCCCGCACGCCATCGACGTCGACGGCCAGGTCATCACCCTCTACGATCCTGTGGCGCACCAGGCACAGGGTGGCGTTTCAGAGGGAACGATCATCCGGCAGAACACCGAGATCGACGGCCGCTGGGTTCGTGTCAGCCGGCCGGTCATCACGGTCGGCGGCGAGTTGACGCTCGAGATGCTCGACCTCCGCTACAAGGAGCTGTCGGCGTTCTACGAGTCGCCCGTGCACCTCAAGTCCAACGGCGGCGTCCTCGTGGTGGACGACTTCGGACGGCAACGGGTGCCGGCGCGCGACCTGCTCAACCGCTGGATCGTCCCGCTCGAATCGCGAGTCGACTACCTGAATCTCATCTCCGGCAGGAAGTTTCAGATCCCGTTCGACGTGCTGGTTGTCTTCGCCACCAACCTCGACCCGCAGTCGCTCGCCGACGAAGCGTTTCTCCGCCGCATTCCCTACAAGATTCTGGCGAAGAACCCCACGCTCGCACAGTTCGCCAAAATCTGGGAGATGAACTGCAAGCGCCACGGCCTGCAGTTCGATCCGTCGATCGTCAAGTACCTGAACGAAAAGTACTACATCGGCCGCAAGATCGAGATGCGCGCGTGTCATCCGCGCGACTTCACCGATCAGGTCGTACATCTCTGTCGCTATCATCGACAGGCGCCGCAGATGACACCCGAGCTTCTCGACGCCGTCTGTGCCACCTACTTCGTCGCTGATCAGAACGGGGCAACGGCCGCTCGATGATTCGATCACGGAGTAGTGTCGCCGACTTCGGCGAGACATCGTCGAAGGTTCTGATCGCGGGACTCTTTCTCGCCCTCGCGTGGCGACTCGGCCACGACTTCGTCCAGACGCAACGCCCCACCGATCTGCTCATGCTGGTGGGCGAGGCGCTCGTGGTGGTGCTTACTTGCCTGCGCAGGCCCGCGCAGACGGTCGATCGCCGAGCGGTCGTTCGAATCGTGACGTTTGTGTCGTTGCTGCTGCCGATGATGGTTCGGCCGTCTGCCGGTCCCGGTTTGATCTCTGAAGCAGCGGCTGCATCGATGGCCGCCCTCGGATTGGCGATCGTGGTCGCTGGCAAGATCTCATTGGGCTGGAGCTTCGGCCTCTTGCCGGCGAACCGCGGCGTGATGGAACGCGGCCTCTACCGCATCGTCAGGCATCCGATCTACCTCGGCTACCTGCTCACCCACGCGCCGTTCCTGATGGCGCATCCGTCGGGTTGGAATCTCGTCGCGCTCCTCGTCGGCGACACCGCACTCTTCGTGCGCGCGCTCTACGAAGAAGCAACGCTCGGCCGCGATCCTCAGTACGTGCAGTACTGCCGCACAGTGAAATGGCGGCTCGTGCCAGGCATTTGTTAATCCACCATTGAAAGATTGTTAGATAGCTGATTGTCAGAGTGTTGTTAGAAGGCAGAGTGCAGATTGACATATCCGCCTTCGGCAATCTGACAACATTCTAAGAATCTAACAATCTGACAATCTTTCAATTCAGAAAGGCAGCGATCCGCAGGGGCCCCCCACTCCCGCCTTTGATTTTCATTGGCAAGGCCACCACGAAGCTGCCCGTGACGGGGAGTCGATCCAGCTGCGCCACGTTCTCGAACGCCGGCACGTTCGCGGCGAACAGTACCTGGTGACTGTCGAAGGTCTTCGACTGACCGTGGTCGATGCTTGCGGTGTCGATTCCCACGGCGTCGACCTCTTTGGCTACGAGCCATCGGGCAGCGTCCGGGTGAATGCCGGGAAAATGAAGGTCCGCAACGCCCTCTGGACCCAGAGCGGACGTACCGAGATATCTCGACCGATCCGGCCATCGGCGTCCCCAGCCGGTCCGAAAGAGGACGATGGCGCGAGGCGGGAAGGCGCCATGTTCGCGCTCCCAGTTCTCCAGCACGGCCCGTGGTATCTGATAGTCAGCATCCGCGGCTGCGGCGGAAGTCACATCGACGACCACACCAGGTCCAAGGAGTCGATCGAGCGGGATCTCGTCGGTCGTCCACTTTCCTTCCGCGAAGTGTCGAGGAGCATCGAGATGCGTCCCGCCATGCTCGGACGTCGAGAGGTTGTTGGCCGCGTAGTAGAAGCCGGCGGGTGTCCGACCAGCCGACTCGACCTGCAGTTCGAAGGATCTGGCCGTCGGCCAATAGATCGTGTCTGGCGCAAAGTCATAGCTGAGGTCGACCCAAGCGCCGGACTCGAAGAATGGCTGGCGCTCACACCCCATCGAGAAGAATAGACAAAACAGCAACGCGAATGGCTTCATAAGGCACCTAACGCAGGTTGTAGGCCGTCACCATCGACTGGTTGCGCAAGTAGAGCCTTCCTCCGCTCACCACAGGATGCGACCAGGCAGGCCAGCCTTGATCGGAGATTTGGAAACGCCCCTTCTCCCGATAGCCTGTCGGGGTGGCTTCGGCCAGACCGACGATGCCGTTTTCGCTCAGCAGATAGAGGTGGCCGTCGGCGGAGATCAGCGACCCTTTGCCGACGCTGCGGTCGCGCCACATCATCTTGCCGGTCGCAAACTCCAGGCACGTGAGGATCGAGTTGTTGAAGCCATAGACGTAGCCATTGACCAGCACAACTCCGCCGTGGTGATTCTGCATCTCGCGGGTCGTGTAGATAGGGGCTGCACTCACCATCCCGCTCTTGGCCGTCAGACCGAGCAGCGCCGCGCCGGTGCCATAGTTCGTCGTGTAGAACACCTTGTTGTCCGCAAAGATCGGCGTCGCGATATTGGCCGTGTTGTTGGCGACCGGTTCGAACCGCCACATCAAACGCCCGTCTTGCGCGCGGACGCCAACGCCGGCCTCCGCCGTCAACGTCATCAGCGTGCGCACCCCTTGCACATCGGCTGCGATCACCGACGAATACGCCGCTGCGTCGTCGAGCTCCCGGCTGGTCCAGACCGTCTTCCCGGTCATCTTGTCGAGCGCCGCCATCCCCGCGCCGCGCCCGCCTGGCGTGACGATCACATTGGGGCCGTCGACCAGCGGAGACTCGCTCACGAGCCACGGAGGATTGCGCCCGCCGAAATCTCTCAGGATGTTCCGCTGCCAGACCACCGACCCATCCTGCACGCGCAGGCAGGCAAGATCGCCGCTTTCGGTGAGGACGTAGACGCGATCGCCGTCCACGGTAGGCGTGGATCGTGGCCCCGGTCCTCGATCGTCGAACGAGGACGGCCCCACCACTTTCGACCAGACCGGCTTGCCATCTGCGCGATTGAGTGCGGACACGCCGCTTTCGCGTCCCCTCAACCCCTGAACGAAGATGCGGTCGCCGCTGATCGCCAGCGACCCGTAGCCAGCCCCGGCAGTCGTCGTCGACCAGGCCTGCGTGGGACCCGATGCGCCCCACTGCCGCGCAAGACCGGTCTCCCTCGACACGCCGGATCGATCAGGACCGCGCCACTGGGGCCAGTCGAACGAGCTTTGCGAGACTTGAGCCCTCGCAGACACCACAAAGAGGGCAAACAGCAACGTGAAGACAGAAACTCGCGCCATAGGGTTTCCTCTACTGAAGGATCGTTGGATAGGTGATTGTAAGAGTGTTGCCAGATTGCCGAAGGAGGATTCGGCGCGCAATCCCACTTCACACTTCTAACAACATTCTTACACTCATCCATCTGACAATCTTCCAATGGAGGTGCTGAAGGACCGCATCCGGCCGGGAGTGAGGGTGCTGTTTGTCGGTATCAACCCCGGCATCCGCTCGGCCGAGACTGGCCACCACTTCGCCGGCTATTCGAATCGGTTCTGGAAACTGCTCTACGACGCACGGCTTGTGCCTGAGCGCGTCGACTTTCGATCGGACGACCGCCTGCCCGACTGGGGCTATGGCATCACCAATCTCGTCGCCCGCGCAACGCCCGGCATCAACACACTCTCGCGCGAAGAGTGCCTCGCTGGCATCACGATCCTGCGGCGCAAGATTAGGCGCTCCAAGCCGCAGATCGTGGCGCTCGTCGGCGTCTCGGTCTATCGATGGCTTTTTGCGGCAAAGGGTCCGGTCGCGCTCGGGCTCCAACGCGAAACGCTCGAGGGCTCGCAGGTCTTCGTTCTGCCGAATCCGAGTGGACGCAATGCCAACTACACCTATGGCGAGATGCTGAACGCATTCCGGACACTCCATCGACAAATTACTCAGTAGCCCAATCTTCCGCATTCACCCAATCACCTATCGCACCAATCACCAATGGTGTAGCCTAGTCACTCTCAGATCAGGAGGCTCAAAATGCGTCGGATCCGTGTGCTGATAGTGGCTGCCGCAGCGGTGTTCCTGCAGGCGTCAATGGCGTGGGCGCAGGCAGACGAGCTGAACGTGTACGCGACGGTCGTGGACAAATCGGACGCGCCCGTCTCGGGCCTCTCAACGGGCGACTTCATCGTCCGAGAAGACGGCGTCACACGCGAGGTGCTTCGCGTCTCCAGGGCAGGTGAGCCGTTGCAGATCGCCGTGCTGGTCGACACCGGAGCATCCATCGAACCGCATCTGCTCGACCTGCGGCGGGCGCTGCTCGGGTTCTTCAAGGAGATGGCCGGGAAGAACGAGATCGCGGTCATCGGGACGGGCGAGCGGCCGACGGTGCTGCAGGACTACACGCAGAACGTCGCGCTGCTCGAGAAGACCCTTGGCGCCATCTTCCCGCGGACCGGCAGCGGCACCTACCTGCTGGAGGCGATGGGGGACGTTAGCGCCGCCCTTCGGCGGCGGAAAGCCCAGCGCCCCACCATCGTGGTCGTCAGCACCCAGGGCACCGAGTTCGGCGAGCAGCACCACGATGCCGTCCTCGCCCAGCTGCGCGAGTCTGGAGCGGCGTTGCATACACTCGTGCTGACCAGTCGGGGAATCATGAGCCGCCGCGAAGACCTGGAGCTGGAGCAGACGATCGACGAAGGCACCCGCAACACGGGCGGGCGCCGGGACGACGTTCTTACATCGATGAGCCTGGTGGATCGACTGCAGAAGCTCGCGAACGAGTTGAACAACCAGTACCGCATCACGTACGCGCGTACGAAGTCGCTGCTTCCGCCGAAGACCATGGAGGTCGGCGTGAAGCGGCCGGAGCTTACCGTGCGTGCCAGACGTTGGCCGTGACTCGATGACCAGAGAGCGATTCACCAAGCTTGTCGAGGAGGCGCTGCAGGACATCCCATCGCGATTTCGCGAAGCGATGCAGAACGTCGCGGTGGTGGTTGAAGACGAACCGTCAGTGGAGCTTCTGGACGAGCTCGAGATGGAGCCGGACGACGACCTGTTCGGGCTCTATCAGGGAACACCACTCACCGAACGCGACTCCGCGTACGGAAACGCGCTCCCCGATCGCATCTCGATCTACCAGCTTCCCATTGAGGACGCCTGCGAAGACGACGAAGACATCCGGCAGTGCGTGGCCGAAACGGTGATCCACGAGTTCGGCCACTACTTCGGCCTCAGCGAGGAGGAGATCCAGGAGATCGAGGATCAGTACTGGAACGCGCGAGACTGACCTCTCCGAGGTTCTCCGCGAGCCCGAGCACGTCCTGAGCCGTCCATCCCTGCGCGCGAAGATTTCGAACGCCCGTATCACGATCGGACTTGCTCAGTTTCTGCGTCGGCGTCTTCATCAGCAGCGCGTGGTGCAAGAACGCCGGGGGGGCGGGGCGGCCAAGAATCGTCGCCAACTGAATCTGGCGTCCGGTCGACTCCAGCAGATCAACGCCTCGCACCACGTGCGTCACGCCCTGCAGCCAATCGTCGACGACAACCGCAAACTGATACGTCCAGTTGCCGTACCTGTCGCGCACCAGCAGATCGCCGCACTGCTCGGAAGGGCGCTGTACCTGTGGGCCCAGGCGGAGGTCGTCGAAGCGTTCGATGGCGGGTTCGAGACGAACCCGGAGGCCCAGGCCAGGGGCATCGACAAGCCTCTTATCGCAGCAGGTTCCCGGATACCGTTCGCCTCCAACATCCGAGCGCGAGCACTCGCAGGCATAGATCAAGCCGAGGCCGTCCAGCTTGTCGAGGTGCTGTTTGTAGATCTCGCTACGCTCGCTCTGCCGAACGAACGCGCCGTCTGGTGAAAACCCTAGCCAGTCGAGATCCTCGAGAATCGCGCGCTCGAACTCGGGCCGGCAACGTGTGCGGTCGTGATCTTCGATACGCAGCAGAACCTGGCCGCCTCGTTCGCGGGCGAAGCCCCACACCTGCAGTGCATTGAAGACGTGTCCGAGATGCAAAGTATCCGGTCGGAGCAGGCGCAAACCGTGTAACAACCGTCATGAGCCTGGCCAGTATCGCAAAATTCAGAAACTCTTAAGAAAGTGTGCCTGAGGCAGCCACTAAGATTCCGAGGATATGCGTGCGTGCAAAGCCCTCGTCCTTGGATTGCTCCTCTCTGCTCTGCCTGTCATCGGCTGGGCTCAAGGCTCGGCCGTCGTCACGGGGACGGTGTCAGATGAGACCGGCGGGGTGCTACCGGGCGTCACGGTCACCCTGATGCTGTCGGGCCCATCAGCCACGCTTGAGACAGTGACCAACGAAGCCGGTGTCTATCGATTCGACGGCGTGCCGGGCGGACAAGCCGAGCTGACGCTTCGGATGATCAACTTCGCGTCTGTCCGCCGATCGATTGCTGTGCCAGCCAGCGGGACCGTGACCTCGAACGCGGTCATGATCGTGGCGGCGAGCGCCGACATCGTCATCACCGCGCCGCGGACGTTCCGCAACCTGGCCGAGATCGAGAACCCCGCCGAGAACCTGGTCGGCGTCGCGTCGGCCGGCAGCGAAGGCGCCATCACGGCGGCGCAGCTGGCCGTGCGCCCCGTCAACCGCGCCGCCGAGATCCTCGAAACCGTGCCGGGCATGGTCATCAGCCAGCACAGCGGCGAGGGCAAGGCCAATCAGTACTACCTGCGCGGCTTCAACCTCGATCACGGCTTCGACTTCGCGCAGACCGTCGCCGGCATTCCGGTGAACATGCCGACGCACGCGCACGCGCAGGGCTATGCCGACTCGAACTTCCTGATCCCGGAGCTCGTCAGCGGCGTGCAGTTCCGCAAGGGCCCGTACTACGCGGAGAACGGCGACTTCTCGTCCGCAGGGTCGGCCAACATCAACTACTTCAACGTGCTGGACCGGCCGATCGTGACGCTGCGCAGGCGGTTCGTTCGACTACGGGCGCGTTCTCGGCGCCGCGTCGCCGAAGGTCGGGCGCGGGCAATCTGCTCTGGCCGCGTTCGAATGGGAGCGCGACAACGGCCCGTGGGTCAGTCCGAACAACAAGGACAAGTACAACGGCGTGGTGCGCTACAGCCAGGGCGATGCCCGCAACGGACTCTCCGCTCACCTTCCTCGGCTTCTCGAACCACTGGCACTCGACCGATCAGATTCCGCAGCGCGCCGTCGACGCGGGACTGATCGACCGCTTCGGGTTCATCGAGGAGACCGACGGCGGCGAGACCTTCCGCTACGGCGGCGCCTTCGACTGGCAGCGATCGGGCGCGAACGACTCGACGCGTCTCACCGCCTACGTGCAGCGCTACGGCGTGCAGCTCTTCCACAACTTCACCTACTTCCTGAACGACCCGGAGAACGGCGACCAGTTCGAGCAGTTCGAGCGGCGCTGGACGACGCGGCGCCAAGCTGACGCACCGGCGCCTGCAGCGCATCGGCGGCAAGCCGACCGAGAGCGCTGTTCGGCGTCGACCTGCGCAACGACTCGGTCGGTGGGCCGCTCGGCCTCTACGCCACCAGCGAGACCGAACGTCTCAGCACGATGCGCGCCGACGAGGCCGATCAGACGTCGGTCGGGCATCTTCGGCGAGACCGAAATCGAGTGGAGCCGCGTCGGTGCGCACGACGTTCGGCGTGCGCGGCGACGTCTACCGCTGGAACGTGGAGTCCGACAACCCGCTCAACTCCGGCAACGAGGCCGTCCGCCATCGTGAACCCGAAGATCTCGACGGCGTTCGGTCCCTGGAGGGGCACCGAGTTCTACGCCAACTGGGGCATGGGCTTCCACTCGAACTCGGCGCTCGGCATCATGCTGCAGGTCGATCCGCTCACGGGCGAGCCCGGCGACAGCCTCGCCGGCGTTCGCGCGCGCCACGGGCGCGCGAAGTTCGGCGTGCGCACCGTCGCGCTGTCGCGGGCTGCAGACGACGGCGACGGTCTGGTACCTCGGCTTCGACTCGGAGCTGATCTACGTCGGCGACTCGGGCAGCACCGAGGCAGGTCCGGCGAGCCGACCGCATGGGTGTCGAGATCACCAACTACGTCTACCCGAACCGCTGGATGGCGATCGACCTCGACCTGTCGTTCTCGCGCGCGCGGTTCGTCGACGTGCCGCGCGGCGAAGACTTCGTGCCCGGCGCACTCAACCGCGTCATCTCGGCCGGCATCGCGGTCAACCCGCCCGCCGGCGTAGCGTCGGGCCCCTTCGGCAGCCTTCCGTCTGCGCCACTTCGGACCGCGCTCGCTCATCGAGGACAACAGCGTGCAAGTCGAAGTCGACGTCGATCGTGAACGGCGAGGTCGGCTACAAGTTCTCGGACCGAATCCGGCTGCACGCTCGAGGGCTTCAACCTGTTCGACGCCGAGGTGTCGGACATCGACTACTTCTTCGAGTCGCGCCTGCGCGACGAGCCGGCGCCTGTCGAGGACATCCACTTCCACGCGGCGATTCCGCGGTCGGTCCGGGCGTCGCTGCAGGTCTCGTTCTAGCCGATCATGACGTTGCCTCGGTGGGCGGGCCTGCTCGCGATCTGCTGCGCGGCGTCTCTCGCGCCGCGCAGTGCGGGTGCTCAGGACCTGTTCGAGCTGGAGGTTTTCGAGTACGAGTCCGTGATTGCCGGAGGCTATGAGCTCGGCATCCATGCCAACGGGGTGCCCAGCGGCGGGTTCATCGCTTCGGCGGGAGGGGCCAGCCATCGGCCGATGCATTTGTCGGTCGAACTCACAGGAGGTTGGACGGACCGGTTCGAGACGGCCGTCTTCATCCAGACCGCTCCGTTTGGCTCGAAGGACAGCATCAATTTTGCCGGTGGTCACGTGCGCGCCAAAGCTGGTCTTGGAGCGATCGATACCCTCGGGATCCGGTTTGCGCTTGGAGTCGATGTACACATTCAACCGCGCGGTCATCGACGCGGAAATACAGACCCTCGAGGTCCGCCCCATCATCGACTATCGCCGCGGACGGTTGTCGCTCGTGGCCAATCCCACTCTCGAGGTCGTCACTCGCGGCCCGGACGATGCCGGACTCGAACCGGTCTTCGACATCTCTGCGAGAGCGGGGTGGCAGCTCGTGGAGCGCGTGGCGCTGACGACCGACTACTTCTCCGCAGCCGCCAACGCCCGGCATCTCCGTCCCGAACGGAGTGCGCACCATCTGATCTTCGTGGGTGCGGAGCTGGGAATCACGTCGAGCTGGGGCTTCGAGCTCAGCGCCGGCCACTGCGTCACCAGGCGCGAACCGTGGCTCATGCGATCGGTAGTCGAATACAGCTTCTAAGGAAATCCCTGCCGCGGCGTCAAGCCGCTGGCGCGTTTTTCACCGGCTCTGCCTGGGTGGGGGTCGCGGGGTCCTTCGGATCGGAGTCGGCAGGTGAGACAGGTCCCCTGCTGTAGATGTGCTGCAGCTCGTCCATCAGCGTGTCGCGACGGGCGCGGGCGACACCGAGGTCCACGACCTCTTCATGGAGGTCCGACAAGAGAGCTCGATAGCGTTCGCGGATGTGCCAAAGGCGGTTGGCCATCTCTGCGTGCGCGGTCGAGTCGAAGTCGAATGCCAGGTGCACGAGCAGTACCAGCAGCGCCGCGCCCGCCAGCACCGCCGCAACAATGGTCGTGATACGACCCTGGCCGTACGCCGCGCTCACCGCCGCGATGCTGACGCCGCCCATCAGAACCGCCTCGACACCCCTGAGCCGTCGCCCCCATCGCGCCTGTGAGAGCGCCTTCCTGGCGTGACTCTTGTGCTGGTCGACGATCTGGCTGAACGTGACGTGCAGGTGATCGCGGAGCGTGAGACTGAACATGAGCCCCCCCTGGCAGGATGAAGCTGGGGAGCTTCGGGAACCACTATACACGCTCGGCCCGCCGTGTACCAGGGCCTCGGCTTTGCACCATTGCGAGATTGTGAGACGGTCAGATTGCTCGAGTGTTGTTAGAAGGTTGATTCACCGAATCTGCATTCAGCGAATCTGCCTTCTAACAACATTCTCACAATCTAACCGTCTCACAATCATCTATGGTGCGTTAGGTCGCAAGAGCCTTACGGCTGTAGTCGACGCACTTTCTGACTTCCTGCACGGCGTCCGAGTTAGCTGGTACTTCGTACTCGAGCTCAATCGTCGCGGGCATCGTCCACTTGTTCTTCTTCACTGTCTGGAGAATGGCAGTGATCGGCGTGTCGCCCGTTCCCCACGCGAGGTTCTTCTGGCCGTTGGCCGGCGTGGTCCGGTCCTTGAGGTGGTAGCTCGAGATGCGGCCGTGGAACTTGTTGAGGAAGTCGATCGGGTTTCCGCCCGCGGCGACGAAATGCCCGAGATCGACGTTGGCCATGTTGCCCCTGGACACGGCGAACGCCTGATCGAAGGCGGTCATGTTGCCCTGCAGGTGCGTGTGATAGGCCACGTAGATCTTCTTCTTCTCCGCGAACGCGCCGAGCCGCTTGAGCTGAGCGACGTCTTCGGGCAGCTCGATCGTGGTGTGTGTGTTCCCGAGCGCCTCGGCCACGTTGAAGATGTACTCGACCTCGGCATCGGACATGTTGGTGTTCAGCCGCTTCCACGCGTAGATCGTGACGCCGGCGTCGTTGAATATCTTGCGCAGCTCTTTGAACTTGTCCATCGAGACCGACGTGCGCCATGCCGTCAGCTTCGCCGCCGCTTCCTTCCGCGCGGCCAGTTCCGCCGGGGTTGGCGGTGTTGCGCCGCGCTGGGCACCGCCGCCGCCCTGAGGCGCAGGGGGCGCTCCCGCGTACTCCTCGACCGGGCCGCCCATCAGCTCGACCTGGCTGATGCCCGACTCGAGCAGATACCGCAGGTTGGCCAAGGCGCTCTGGTCCTTCATGCTCCGATAGCTGTACGTGATGGTGCCGATGGGAATGCCGGCGATGACCGAGTTCGGCCGGGCGACCTGCGCAAGGGCTGACATCGGTCGTGTCAGCAGTGAGGCGGCCGGCAGCGCGGTCAGCGCCATCTTCGCGACTTCACGCCTGGTGTAACGCATACTGCTCTCCTCCTGAAAAGGCCGCTGACCCGGATCGAGAGACCGGAATCAGTTGGTACGGCAAGCGTCAGGATACTAGCAGAGCGGCGCGCTGCGGCGCCAAGAATCTTGGGAGGGCCGGTAGGCCGCCAAGGGGCGAGACTTAACTGCGCCCCGCCGCCTTGAACCGTTCGAGCAGCTCGATGACGTAGGCCGTGCGCTCTTTGCGCTCAGGGCCGAGCACGTAGATCTCGTAGGCAATCGCCTTCAAAATGACAACCGCCAGCGTCACGCGCGACTCGTCCCAGGCGCCGCTCGGGTTGTTCATGGCAAGCGACAAGCCGCGCAGGAACGATTCGGCGGCGGGGTGTTTCTTGCCAAGCTGCTGAATCTGCTCCGACCGATCGGCCCCCCCCAGGCCCTGCTCCGCCAACAGCAGGTCCAGCGTGCGCGCGGCGCATGCCCCTGCCCCGGTCATGAACGCCATCTTCAGGCATCCCTCGGCTTCGTCGAGCAGTGCGCGCAACGGTAGTGGGACTGGCTCGCTCAGATGGAGGAATCTGGGGAGCTTCGCGGCTCCTTCGCGTGGTGTCTCGACGTTGGCTTCTTGAGTGGTCGCCATAGCTGTAAGGTCTCGCTCAGGAATTGAAACGGTGGTGGTGGTACCGGATTGGGGTGGCGAATCGGCGTCGAGCCGATCGAGCAGTTGCTCGATGTGCTCGAGGCGCAACCCCGCAAGGGCATCGTTGTCGGCTGCGTTGCCAGCTGGCGATTCAGACGCCGGCCGAGTCGGATCAGCGGACTCGTCCGGCTGGCGCCAATTGGACGCTTGCGCCAGATACTCCGCGACATCCTTGACGAACGAAGAGAGATCTCCGATGCCGCCTGGGCTGCTCGAGCTCTTCTGCGCCTGCCAGCCGAATCGTCGCTTCCGTTCGGGAGGCGCTTCGTCCCCCAGGCGGGGGATCGACAGCAGTTGCACGTGGGAGGCGCCCGCGCCGATAGCGGCCAGACGCGCCACGATCTGCTCTTCATCCTGCGGCGCAAGCAGCGGGCTCATCAAGATGAGATCCGGGATCCGCTCAGCAAGGGACGAACACGCCTGTTCGGTCGATCCGACGACTCGGAGGGTGCCGCCGATACGGCCTTCCAGCAACTGCTCGAGACTCCTCGCCTGGGAATCATCGGGCTCGATCGCCAACGCGTAGCGATCGCCGTCGCTCAGATCTTCTCTGAAGTGCTCCGCCAGAGCCTGTCGCATTGCTGTGGCTATTGCAGAGGCAATTCCGATACCAGGCACCTGCGATGCGTACGTAAGGGGAGTTGCCGTCTGAACCAAGGTTGTAATGACACCCTCGGCAGTGCGCTGACAAATCTGAAATCCGCCAACGGCTTGCCGGAATTGCCCTTCACCGCCGGCCTGCTCGCAAACAGCACGTGCTGAATACGTTACGGACGAGCGTGGGTGCTGATACCAGAAATCGGAATCCGGTACGTTTTCGGCATTGGACTCTCGCAAATGCGGGTAGACGCCGCGCGCGCATCAGACTCTGTACGCTCCGGATTTGAAGACGGTCTCGGATTACGGATCAGCCCTGCCACACGAGGCCCCGGCGAGACGCCCGTCGAGATTCTCTGCTTCCGCCATGAGATCACCGACGTTCCGGCGTTTGACTTTGCGCTTCGAGAGCGCGTCGCCCGGCTCTCGGATCTCCAGCATCCCTACTACGCGCGCATAAGGAAGGTCGACCGGCTCAAGGACGTGCACGGCACCGTTGCGCTGGTGTCGGATGCCGCTCCAGGAATCCGACTGATCGAAATCCTGAAGGACGTCGAGCGCGGCGGACCGGCCATCGACCTCAACGCCGGCCTCTATCTGGTCCGACAGCTGATGTCGGCGATTGGCGTGTTGCACCAGCACGCGCGCATCGCGCACGGGGCAATCGCGCCGGAGCGGCTGTTCGTCACCTCGGGCGCCCGGCTGCTGATTGTCGAGCACGTGCTGGGCGCTGCCATCGAACAGTTGAGCTACTCGCGCGAGCGCTATTGGAAAGAGCTGCGCGTTGCACTGCCCATGGCCGGAGGCGCCCCTCGATTCGACGAGCGCACGGACCTGACGCAGATTGGCGTGGTCGCGCTCGCCTTGATCCTCGGGCGTCCTCTGCGCGACGACGAATATCCCGGTCAGATTGAGGAGCTGCTGGAATCGGGCCCGCTGTCATCGGGCCTTCGCGACTGGCTGCGGCGCATGCTCCAACTCGACGCGCGAAGCTCCTTTGGGTCGATCAGCGACGCACAGGCGGCGTTCAATCAGTCGTTGTCGGAAAACGAGAAAGACAGCGCGACCGCGTTTCCGCTCGAGGCATTCCTCACACGCTATCGCGCGTCTACCGCATTCGAGGCCGCAGGTTCAGCGTCCACGGTCATCCCAGTCGCCCCCGCCAAGCCAATCGAACCCGAGCCGAAGACGTCGGCGCCGGATTCACAGGCGTTGGAGTGGTTGCCCGCAGAGGAAACGACCGTCGCAGGGGCATCGGAGCTCGACGTCAAAGAGGAGCCTATGAGATCGGTTCAACCCAGGAGCCAAAGTATCGGTCGCCAGAAATGGATCGCGGCCGGACTCCTGCTGGCGGTCACGACGACGGGCGCCGCCTTTGCGGCGCGACGCTACATGACATCAGCGCCGTCGGTCGCGCTCGGCACGATGACGGTGACGACCGATCCGGCGGGAGCTGAAGTCGAAATAGACGGCGCAAAGCGCGGCGTGACACCGCTCAACCTTTCATTGGCCGCGGGCGCCCACACGCTCGTCGTCCGGGGAAACGGAGAGTCGCGTACGATTCCGATCACCCTGGCCGCCGGCGCGCAGATCTCTCAATACCTCGAGTTCCCGAAGAAAGCTCCGGTGTTCGGCCAGCTGCAGGTCCGAACCGAGCCCGCCGGCGCGCGCGTGACGGTCGACGGCGTCACCGTTGGCAAGTCGCCGCTCGATCTTGCCGGAGCTCGCGCCTGGAGAACACACCGTGACGCTCGCCAACGACAACGCGTCCGTCACGCAGAGAGTGACGATCCAGGCAGGCGTACAAGCGTCGCTCGTCGTGCCGATGACCGCCACGCCGCCCGATACGCTCACAGGGTGGATCTCTGTGAAGACGCCGCTCGTGCTCGAGCTGTACGAGCAAGGACGGCTGCTTGGCACCAGCGGGATCGACCGCATCATGCTGCCCGCCGGAAAACACGAGATTGAACTCGTGAACGTTCCGCTCGACTACCGTGAAACACGCACGTTCCAGGTCACGCCAGGCCGGGTGTCGGCTATCGAGGTGACGCTGCCGAAGGGAACGGTCTCCATCAACGCGATTCCCTGGGCGACCGTGTCTATCGACGGCGAGAGCATTGGCGATACTCCGATTGGGAACATTCCGCTCACAATCGGGCCGCACGAAGTGGTGTTGAGAAACACCACTCTTGGGGAGCAGCGGCGGGTCATCTCCGTCACACAGGGCTCACCGGTGCGGTTAAGCGTCGACATGACAAGAAAATGAGAACACCATTCATTGTCGTCTGCCTCCTGCTGTCGACCGCCGCCGCCGTCCAGGCGCAGGACACGATTTCCGCCGCGCGGGACCTCTATGTGGCCGCCAACTACGAGGGCGCGCTCGGACTGTTGAGCCGCCTCGACTCGTCGGCCAGCCAGCCCGAGGACCGTCTGGCCATCAGCCAGTACCGGGCGTTCTGCTTGCTCGCGCTCGGAAGGGGGCCTGAGGCTGAACAAGCCATCGAAGCCGTCGTGTCGGCAAACCCGTTGTACCGCCCGACGGACGCGGACGCCTCGCCTCGACTCCAGTCGGCCTTTACTGGCGTCCGGAAGCGAATTCTGCCGGCGCTGGTGCAGCGCGAGTACGCGGGCGCGAAAGCGGCGTACGATCGCCAGGACTTCGCGGCAGCGGTCATCGCATTCGATCGCACGCTGCAGGGCCTGCAGGATCCGGATCTGGGTGATGCAGCCGGGCGCCCTCCCTTGTCGGATCTGCGCACGCTGGCAACCGGCTTCCGCGAGCTGAGCGTCCGTGCGGCGACGCCTGAGCCCCCGCCTGCACCGGTCGTCGCGCCGGCGCCGGTTCGCGTCAGGAAAGAGATTTATAGCGCCCCAGAGCCTGGTTTGATTCTTCCGGTGACCCTGAACCAGGTGCTGCCCCCATTCCCGCTCGGGAACGGCATGGCCACCGGGGGACTTCTCGAGGTCGTCATCGATCAGACTGGCGTCGTCGAGTCAGCGACCATGCGGTCGTCTGTGAACCCGCGATACGACATGAACGTGCTGAACGCCACCAAGAACTGGAAGTATCAGCCGGCGCTGATGGACGGCACGCCCGTCAAGTTCCGTAAGCTGATCACTATCGCCCTCAAGGCCCAGGACTAAGGACGCCGAGCTTCCCTATTTGACTCCGGGGTGCCGGTGGATCTATAAACCGGCGCATGCGAATCAATCGACGGAAGTTTCTGAAGAACGCCGGAACTGTTGGCACCCTGACCGCCGTTGGTGCGGCCGTTTCTGCGCCCGCGGAAGCGCAGACCGCACCCGCCGCCCAGGCCAAGCGTCCGAGGGGCATGGCGAAGGCGCTGACGCTGCTGACCATGCGCGTCGGCGGGGTCGATCGTCTTGGCGTCAAGACCGAGCGTGGCATCCTGAACGTGTCGCAGGCCTCGGCGCTCTTGAAGATGTACGCGCCCGTCACGATGGACGACCTCCTGCAGAACGAGGATGGTCCGGCCATCGAGGCGCTGGTCAAAGCGAGCCTGGCCTCGAACGCGGCGCAGGCGGCTTTCACGCAGGAAAGCACGATCGAGTACGGCCCGCTCGTCGGCCGGCCCGAGAAGATCGTCTGCGTGGGGCTCAACTACGCGAACCACGCGAAGGAAGTCGGCCAGCCCATCCCGAAGTATCCCGTGCTCTTCAACAAGTTCAACACGACACTCAATCGTCACAAGGGCACCATCAAGCTGCCGACCGATTTGGCGACGCAGTTCGACTACGAAGTCGAGCTCGTCATCGTGATGGGCCGCGCGGCGTCGAAAGTTCGCGAAGCCGACGCGCTCTCGTATGTCGCCGGCTACGCCACGGGCAACGACTTCACAGCGCGCGATCTGCAGAACGGTCGCGGCGGTCAGTGGATGATCGGCAAGACGGTCGATCAGTTCGCGCCGATCGGTCCGTATCTCGTCACGGCCGATCAAGTCGACCCCGACAAGCTCGCCATCGAGCTGCCGCGTCAACGGCGTGAGACGGCAGTCATCGAACACGTCAGACTTCATCGCCAACACGCGGCGGATGATCAGCTACATCTCCGACTACATCATGCTGAAGCCCGGCGACGTGATCTTCACCGGCACGCCAGAGGGCGTGATTCAGGGCATGTCGAAGGACAAGCAGGTGTGGCTGAAGCCGGGCGATCGCATCGCGTGCAGTCTCGAAAAGCTTGGTGAGCTCACGTTCGAACTGATCTAGACGGTTCTCAGTTCTGGGTTCTCAGTTCTCAGTTCGCCGAACCTGCGGTCGAACCGAGAACCGAGAACCGAGAACTGAGAACTGAGAACTGAGAACTACCGAAGCAGTTCGAACAACGCCGTCACTTCCGCGCGAATCGCCGCTTTCAACGTCGGCTCGTACTCCGGCGCCCATTCAGGCGAGTGAGGGGCGGACACTGGAGTCGCGGTGCGACGCGCCTCCTCGAGCCTGGCCGGGTTCACCGCACCGATGTGGAGAAGGGCGACAGGCACGCCAGCCGCTCCGTATTGTGCGAAGTCTTCCGACGTCATCTTCGCGGACATCTCAACGACCCTCTGGCTCCCGAGGGCGGTCTTCAGAGCCCCGGCCAGGCGAGCGATCAGCGCCGGGTCGTTGACGACCGGTGGCGGCGCATCCGACGGCGCCGTCACCAGCGGCTCACGCGGCGCGCCCGCGGCTTCGGCCTCGCCCCTCGCGACGCGTCGGATGGCTGCGAGCGTTCGGGTTCGCACCTGCGGCGTCAGCGTGCGAACCGACAACTCCAGCCTGACCTCGTCGGGGATGATATTGGCCTGCGTCCCGCCGTGAATCGAGCCCACCGTGATGACGACCGGATCGGCGGGATTGTTCTCGCGCGAGACGATCGTCTGCAGCGAGAGGACGATCCGCGAGGCAAGCACGACGGGATCGATCGCGTTGTGCGGCATCGCCGCGTGCCCACCCCGGCCGTAAACCGTGATCTCGACGCGATCCGACATCGCGCGAAAAAGGCCCGAGCGGTAGCCAATCGTTCCCGCGGGCATCGTGTCGTCGTCGTGCAGGGACAATGCGTAGTCGGGCTTCGGGAACCGCGTGAACAACCCGTCTTCGAGCATCGCAACCGCACCGGTGAGGGTCTCTTCTGCAGGCTGTCCCACCAGCATGAGCGTCCCGCGCCACCGGCTCTTCTGGTCGGCCATGATGCGCGCCGTGCCTACCCACGCCGACATGTGAAGGTCGTGGCCGCAGGCATGCATCACCGGGAACGGACTGCCCGGCCGAGTTCTTCGTCGTCACCGTGCTGGCGAACGGCAGGCCCGTCTTTTCCGCAACCGGCAGGCCGTCCAGTTCGGTGCGTAGCATCACCGTCGGCCCGGTGCCGTTCTTCATGATCGCAACAAGGCCGGTCTTCCCAACGCCGGTCGTCACTTCGAAGCCCAGTGCCCTGAGACGCGCGGCCAGCTTCGCCGCTGTCTGCGTCTCCTGAAACGCGAGCTCGGGGTTCCGATGCAGGTCCGTGTAAAGCGCTTCGATGTCGGGGTAGATCGCATCGACGTCAGCCGTGAGGCTGCGCTGAGCGGAGAGGCCTGCGTGAACGGCGACGACAAGAAGCGCGCCCGTGCCCAGGAGATTCATGTTGGTTCTCAGTTCTGGGTTCTAGGTTCGCTGGAGCTTAGCACCGAGAACGCAGAACCGAGAACCCAGAACCCAGAACCACTACGAAGTGACTCACTGCAAATAGCTCGCGTGATTCTCCATGGTGATCAGCCGGCTGACCACCTCGCCGGATCGGCCCAGCGGCCTCGCGGGCCGGCTGTTGATGAACAGCTTGATGGCTCCGGCGTCGCCGACTCTGATCGAGGCGCTGTCGAGCGCGTGCAGCACGAGCGTCTCTGACGGCCGAAGCGTGCGCTCAACGGGCTGCGTGCCGTCGACCGCCATGCGGATCCAGCAGGTCTTTTCTGCCGAGATCGTCAGCGTCATGCTCTTCGGCGCGGCTGGCTCTGCAGGCTCGCCCGACACCTCGGCATTTCGAGTCATCTGCACGGCAGCGGGCGCAGCGACGGAGTTGGTCTGCACGTTGGCCGGAATCACTGCGAACTGATCGCGGAACCGAACCGAAAGAAATCCCAGCAGTGCCGCGCACGTCACCGCCAGGAAGCCAATGCGCGCCTTGCGCCACATGCTTGGCGGATTCGGATGAAGGAACTCGACGTCCCAGGCGGGCTCGCGGTTCGTCGGTGGCGGCTCCGACAGCTCCTCTGTGGCAAGTGGCTGAAGAGAGGAGGCTGCGGGACGATCGGTCGCCGCAGTAGAATCGGACAGACCCAGCAGCGTCGGCGTCACCGGAGGCGATGGCACGACGGGCGGCGGCGGCTCTACAGCGGGTGGCGTTGGTACGGGGCTGACGGTTGCGGTCGACTCGGCTCGCACGGAACTGGCGACCGGTCCGGGCGACGCAGGCGTGATCAGATTGCGTGCTTCTCGTTCGGCGTTGGCTGTGATTTGGGCAGCTTGACGCTTGGCAGCCTCGATGATCGCTTTGGGCCCTTCCTGCAGCTCGGCCATCAACGCCTCGACGCGCCGCAACGCGTCGGTCAGCCGCTCGCGTTCCTCGGTGGTACTCATCGAGGAAGCGCTCGACTGCTGTTCGGTCATAGCCCCAGAAGGCCCGTCGAAACCGTATCTCTCCCATCCTCGCTCTCTGGTGTCTTTTCGGCAGAAACCAGGGGCAGCTTCACAGGGCCGGGGCGAACTGGGTTCAGAGGGGCTGTCCGTCGAGTGCCGCCAGGAAATGCGCCCGATCGACCGGCTTGACGAGGTACGTGGCGCGTAGCTGCTCCGCCTCCCGGCGGAGGACCGTGTCATCGTAGCCGGTGATCACGACACACACGGCATCGGGTTGTTTCTCGAGAAGCTGCAGCACGAGTTGAAGCCCGTTGTAGTCGTGCAATCTGATGTCGGTGATCAGCATGTCTGGAGTATGGCTCTCGAGAAATGCCCTGGCTTCCTCAAAGCTCCGACAGGCAAAGACGGACCGACCGGAGTCGGTTAGCCATTTTGCGAACACCTCGCGCACGTGCGGCTGATCCTCGACGAGCAAAGCGGTAGCTGCTTCGCCGGCGCCATGTCGTCTCACGGGCACTCTCATCATGCTTGTAATTGATCAAGACAGCTTTTTGCCGTCAGCGGTGCAGCGCATGAGCTTTGAGCATTATTTGTACCGAGCGGCACTGACAACCGCTGGCAGAATCTTGACGGACGATTACAAATCTATCGTGTGAATCGCTTCGTAGATCGACGGCCATCTGTTCCGAGCGAAGTTTCCACGCCATTGACGCGCGCGAGGAGCGCGCCAGCGTCATCGGTTTCGACCACGATGTCGCGAACGGGTCGCGAGATCATTTCGTCGCCCGGTTGCAGCGCGCGCCATTCGAGCGGCACATCGTCGACGACGATTCGGACAGAACACGGCCGCACGACTTTTATCTGGACGACGAGCGGCGCCGAGGTTGTCTTCGAGATCTGGGCCGAGGCCCGCGGTAGAGATGGCAGCGCGGCCGACGTCTCCCCCACAGCCGCCACCGGCGCTGTTGCAGCAGACTGGTTCTGCGGCGCTACTTCAGGAACCGCCGCCCACTGCCGCGTGATGAGAGCCAATGTCACGACGGCCGTGCCAAGCAAGAGCGGTCTGCCAATTCGCCGCCGTCTCGTCAACGGTCGGGGCCAGTGCTCGCTTTGCACCGAGGCAATACGCGAGGCATCGAGCGACTGGGCAAGCTCACGCCGGGCACGGTCGAGATCCTGAATCTGATCGGTCAGATCGTCGAAGTCGCCCTGGGTCACCGCGGATTGGCTCCCATTGCTTCGCGATCGCGCCGCAGCCGCTCGATCACCGCGAGATCGGAGTGCGTTTTGAGTATTGCCATCGCGGAAGCCACGATGTCGGGACGCAATCCTCCGAGTTCGCGATCGCGCTCAACCAACTGGTCCTGGAGTTCCGCAATCGCTCGCACGTCTCCCTTCGACGCGGCTCGAATCGCGCGCGTCGCAATATCGCGGCTCAGCCTGCCATAGGCGTCGTCGAGGCGCGCTTCGCTCTTGAGGGCCTCGGAGACGTGGCGCTGGCCGGTCGACAGCCACACAGGTGGGAGCTGCTCCTTGTGGCGCTGCAGCGATTCGGCGGCCGCTTGCAATACCGTCGTCCGCTGTGGTGGCGTCAGCAGCAGCACGACGCGGAACGCGTTTTCGAGAAGATCGAGCAGAGTCGGAATGCGGTAGGGACGAGCCGGAACAGCTGCGGGGGCGGAGGCGCTCAAAGTCAGGTCGACTCTCGGGACGCCAGCGACCGAGCGCAATTGATTGAGAACCGGGTCGAGCGCGCGGGCTGCCTCATGAACGTCCGTCGCGCGGTATCCATAGTGCGAATCTGGCCATTCGAGCAGTCGACGCCGCGCCTGTTCGACGCGCACGACCCGCCCGAGCGGATCTGGATCGGACGGCACCGCTGTGAGCGCCACGCTCACTTCTTCGAGCAGAGCGTCGAACTCAGCGGGCCCGCGGGTTGCCGCGTATCGAAGAGCGCGGACCGCGTCGCCTGCGCGAGTCGTCGACTCGAGATCAACAGACGATGCCCGCAGCGCGACAGCCGCGACTCGGGGCGAGTCGCTGTCGTCGACCGGCAGCATGAACGCGATCTCCTCATTCACCTTTACATGATCGCCGTAGCTGAACAGGGTCGTCCCGTCCTGGAGTATCAGCGGCATCCACGGCTTCGCCATGGCTTTCGGATCGAGAACCGCTGGCGCGTCACTCTGCAAGTTCTCACGAATCGCCACCCACCGCGACAGCACATTCACTTCGAGTGGTGCGGGCGGCGGCACGACGACGGGCGCGACACCGGCGGTCGGCACGGCAGTCGGGGCGGCGACCCTCGCGTTGCCAGATCCCGCGGCCACCGGCGTCGCAGTCGTCCTCGCTGGCTTGGCGGTGGACGCCAGTTTCAAAGTTGAACTGGCGGGATTGCGCGGGAGGGGCTCGGCCAGTTCGAAGTCGACATAGACCAATCGGTCCGACAGTCGCAGCCGGTGCCGGTAGGGCCGGTCCAAGAACACGTGAACGCGGGTCACCACGCTTCCTCTCGGCGAGGTCGCCGAGTCGATGGCCACGCGCGAGATCATTCCGGCAGGGTCGCCTGTGGCAACGGCACGCCTGTCGGCCGCGATGCCGACCAGCTCTATGACGACCGCGCGCGCACCCACCGAGGTCGCCGCGACAAGGTACTGCCGCATCCGAGGTCCGCAATGCCAGCGACGAGCCCGCGCCCGCCCGCAGGACCCTCAGGGATTCGAGCCGGGCTGGAGGAGTCTGGGCGACGCCGCTTCCGGCCGCGCACAAAATAGCCGCACAGCAGATGGCAAAAGTAGACGAGTGCGGGTGAACAACAGACTGCATGCGCTCAAGAGGAACTGCAAAGTCGGTGACCTCAGTTTAGCACTTGGCGAGTACAATGAACGGACCGATGACGGAGGAGTACTGACGGGTTCACGCAGGCTCCGTTCAGCCTCACACCCAACCCGGCGTTCGCGTTCGCGGCCGAATCGCACGAGCGTGCGCTGCGTGTCCTCGTGCATGGCCTGAGCCGGCACGAAGGGCTCATGGTCATCACCGGGGACATCGGCTGCGGCAAGACCACGCTGTGCCGGCGTCTGCTGCCAATGCTTCCCGCGCGCTCCTTCCTCTCGCTCGTCCTCAACCCGTTCCTCACGGCCGACGACTTGCTGAGGCAAGTACTCGAAGACTTCGGACTCGTGTCGCCCGAAGACCTGAAGCGAGGCCCACTCACGCGCGCGAGTTGCCACGAGCTTGCCAGGGCGCTTCACCACTTCCTCAACTCGCTCGAGCAGATCGACGGAAGCGCGATCGTGATCATCGACGAGGCGCAGAATCTTCCGCTCAAGACGCTCGAGCAGATCCGTTTGCTGTCGAACTTCGAGACCAACCATCGGAAGCTGCTCCAGATCATTCTCGTCGGGCAGAAAGAGCTCGAGCCCATTCTGGAGCTTCCGGAACTGCGGCAGCTTAAGCAGCGAGTGTCGCGGCGATGCCGGATCGAGCCGCTGAGGCGATCGGAGCTCGCCGCGTACATCAACCACCGGCTCGAAGCGGCGATGCCACCCGGCGAGGCGCCACAAGTGAAGTTCACGGCGGGAGCGGTCAGGGCGATCTCGGGCCTGTCGCACGGCGTGCCACGGCTCGTCAATCTCCTGTGCGATCGCGCGCTCGAGATCGGCTGCGCACAGGGCGCCATCGTCATCGACCGGCGGCTCGCGCTGTCTGCGGCGGAAGATTTGGAGCTGGCGATCCCCTCGACCCTCCGTCTCGAGCCGGCGACTCGTCTCGCCGTGGCTGGGGCCGCCGCAGCAGTCGTGACCATCGCAGCGGGCGGCGTCTGGTCGTTCGCTGTGCGCGGGGCGCAGGCGGATCAGGCAACGGTGACGCAGACCGACGCAGTGGAATCGAAGGCCACCCCGCAGTTGGCGCCCGCACTCGACCGCGTCCCGCCGGCCGAGGCAACGTCGCCCCGTGTGCCTCCTACGTCAGATCGCGGCCCGGTGGCAGCACCCTCGCAAACACCGGTGGCATTGGAGACGGGTCCCGCCTACGAGCTCACCGTCGCGTCCTTCTCGACGCCAGCCCGCGCATCGGCGATGGCCAGCGACCTCGTTGCGAGCGGCCATCCGGCGCGCGTGGCGGTTTCAGATTCTGGAAAGTGGCAGATGGTGGTCGTCGGCCCCTATTCGTCGCAGACCGAAGCCGACGACGCCAAACGAATGCTCGAAGGGATGGGGTTCTCGGGCATCAAGATCGCGCAATCGCAATAGCGGACCGAGCTCATCCCGTTTTCGCGAGCGCGCCGGCGGCGGATTTGTCAGCGCTGTGGTCGCGGACTTGATCCAGCTCGGTCGCCAGCGACTGGATGCACGATTCGAGCGCCACGACGACCTCGCGCCGCTTGTCGAGAAGGCCGTCGATCTCGACTTCGAGCGCACGCGCTTCCTCACGCAGACGATCGACGGTCACTCGCCCGCGATCTTCTGCCTCGCGCTGAATCTGCCTGGCCGATTCTTCGGCCTGCCTGCGGATCTCATCGGCGACCTTCGTGACGGCAATGACGGCTCGCTGCACGTCGCCGTCTGTGCTCGCGCGCTCGACCACCGCGGCCTGGAGACGCTCGATCTCCACGCCTAGCCGATCGATTTCCCGTCGAGCGTCAAAGTTCTCGCTCGAGAGCTTCGCGAGCGCTGTCACCACTTCCGTCCGATCGAACCCGCGGAACCGCAGGTGGAAGTTGGGAAGCCGGTCGATGCCATCGATGAATTCACGTCTCATCTTTCGCTCCTCGGGCTGCTGGAGGGTATCACGACGGCTCGTTGCCTCAGATGAGGAAGATAGCCCCTTCTGCACGTGATCTTCAAGCGGGACCTGATCGTGGGAGGCGGCGGTCCTGGGACCGAAAATCGTGCAACATCGCCGACATTCTTAGTGGGCCGGCCGCTTCGGCAACGCCGCGTTGGCGTCTTGTCCCTTGGCTGGCAAGCCCGGGAGCATCGGCTCGCGGCGCGTCTTCAGGTCGGGGACGCCGTTGCGAAACTCCCGAAAGTCTGCCCGGCAGTCGTGCGACGCCAGGAAGTTCAGGAACCGCTTGTAGTCGGACAGCGACATCCCGAAGAGCTTGAGCATGGCGCGATAGTTGCCGCGCGTCACCGTGAGCCCGCGCCGCACGAGCTCGCGCATGTCGTGCCGCGTGATGTCGCGCGCGAGGAACAGCGGATAGATGTGCTCCCAGAACGAGTAGCCCGACGTCACGAGCGCCTGATACAGCAAGTCGGCGACTTGCGTCCTGCGCTCGTGCATCGGCAGGAGCGTCTGCGCCGAGTTTCGGATCGGCTCGGGAAGGTGCTCGACATCGATTACCGAGCCCGGCACCAGCCAGAGCGTCTGCTCGAATACGTTCTGCAGCTCGCGCACATTGCCCGGCCAGCGATACCGCTCGAGCAGCTGCATCGCGCCGGGCGCAACGCTCACCCGCCGTCCCGACCGCTCGATGAAATGCGCAATCAACCGGCGCACATCAGCTGGTCGCGACCGAGCGGCGGCACTTCGAGATGAATGACGCGGAGCCGATACAGCAGGTCCTCGCGGAACTGGCCCGCTGCAATCAGATCCGGCAGATGACGGTTGGTGGCTGCGACAACGCGCACATCCACCTTGGTGGCGGTAGAATCGCCGCCCACCACTTGAAGCTCTCCGTCCTCGAGGAAGCGGAGGAGCAGGGCCTGCATCCGCAGACTCATCTCCCCCGCTTCGTCGAGAAACAGGGTCCCGCGATGCGCCAGCTGCAGCTTGCCTGGCTTGGTCCGGAACGCCCCGGTGAAACTGCCCTTTTCGTGGCCGAAGAGCTCCGATTCGAGCAGCGTCTCGGCCAGGCCGGCGCAGTTGACCGCCACGAACGGCTGGTTGGCCCGCGCCGAACATCGATGCAGATGGCGCGCAATCAGATCCTTGCCGACGCCGCTCTCGCCTGTAATAAGCACCTTGGCGTCGGACGCGCCCGCGCGAGTTGCCGCCTCCATGAGCGCGACCATTTTCTGATCGGCCACGATCGGCTCGTACTCCCCGTCGACGACGCGGCTTTTTGCCGCCTGCTCAAAGGTCACGGTCTGTAAAGAGTCCTTGGATGCGTGCCCGGAGAGCAAACCCATGGCCGTACGTTTTTGGTAGGCAAAGGGGGCCCAATTACTAGGGAATCTCTTCGGTGCACAGAAATGCAATCGGATGACTTCTGACGCCGAAGGAGTTTTTGTCTCCCGGCGCGAAGACAAACAGTCCAATCTCGCCGGACTAGTGGAAAGGAACTTGGGGCGGCCGGCGATGGCCGACGCCCAGACGCAGCGATTGCCGGCTTGGGGGAACGGTCCACAGAAATTCCGCGCCCACGTAATAGGAGGAGCCGCCTTCGATCTGCACGAGGCGCACGCACTTCAGATCGTCGCTGAACTCGCCGGAATCGAGAGAAAGGCGAAGAGACGCCACGGTGCCAACCTGGAGCCTCACGGGTGTTTCGAGCAGACACCCCGACGAGCTGCAGTTGAGAAGACGCACGCGAATCTCGCTCGCCAGCACGCCAAGGTGCGGCAGCGATTCCGCCGGACCGATCATCGCGTCCCGCAACGCCTCTCCGCCCTCAGTGGCGGTGTCCGGAAGCAGTGAGATGCGATGCCGCACAGTGCCTTCCTCGATGGCAGGAGAACTCGCCGCCACCTGCATTGCGAACGCGCGTGCGGGCTCGCCGAGATGCACGGTCACCTTTTCCCCAACAACGCCGGGGTGACGGCCCAGCACCACGAGCTCCTTGCGCACACGCCGCGCCACCATTACATCGCGCAGCACTCGAAGTGTGCCCTCCGGTACGGCTGCAACTGAATAGCGCTGATGGATTCGTCGACCCGACATCGCAGACCTTCGCGCGAGCATCACTGGCAATTTGATTGCCGTTGACGAGAAGGGGAGGATTCGGAGGGCAGACGGCGTCTTTCCCGCAATTCTCGAAGATTGGGCGCTGATTCTGGCAAGCGGCCTAATGTCGGTGTTCCTGTGGCAGCTAGAGAAAAATCTGCAACTCAGGCAGTTTCGGCTCGACTCACGATCGCAAGCACATCGCCGGGGGACACCTCCAGTTTCGCCAGAACTCCCGAAGAGAACTCGACGACAGCAAAGCCGAGTAGCGTTGCGGCCATTCGCCACGGGCGCATCGCGCGACGCACCTTCAGCACGCGGCCGTCGCGCGCGACGAAGATCACGTCGATGTCGAAGCGCATGAACCATGTATGAATCGCATTCGTCGGCGCGATGATCATCGCGGTGCTCGATGGAAGCGACGTGTGCTTGAGGAGCCCTGTTCGCCGCGTGTCGGAATTCAGCGCGGGCAGGAGCTCCGTCGCGAGCACCGCACCAGACGTCCTGTTCATCAGGACGAGGCGCGTTCCATGGCTGCCGGCGAGAGGACTCAGAAAGCTGGACATGAATTCCCGCGCCGAGGATTCTCAGCGCGCGAAAGCAATCGATGCCGCTCGGCGATCGAAATCGGTCGGCTCGGGCCCGATACGAGGATTCATGATCGACGTCCTCGCCTGCACGTGGTTGTATCCGATCGCGTGTCCCAGCTCGTGCATCCGAAGCAGCCGCCTGGCGGTGTTCGTGCGATCGAAGTCGTCGTCCAGGAGAATGGCTGCCGCGGTGATGGTGCCATCGGCCTTTGCAGACCTGCCGCCCAGTCCGATAGTCTTGAGTTGCGCCTGCACGCCGCGATAACGGCCGACGACGATCTGATTTGACCGTGTGATGCGCGCGGCCGATCCGGCAGTGACATGCTCGCGCTTGACCGCCGAGAATTCCCGGAACGTGTTCCCACTCAGGAGCACGAGCGCGTCGGTGAGATCCTCGATCATCTCGGTCACTTCGGTGCCCGTGAGCGCGGCCGCTGTTGCCGGATAGTCGGCACGGTCGCCGCTGCGGTACTCCATCACCGATTCGAGCACGACCAGTTCGGGCGCAGACGTCCAGCGCTGCATCTGTCCCTTGGTGCCACGCAGCATCTCATCGAGCGCGGTGGCGTCGAGCGCCGAAGAGGTCGCGGGTGTGCCGCGCGGGGTATGACCATCGACGGCGCTTGCAAACGCGATCGAGATGGTCTCACCCTGAGAGCCGAAGTACGACGGCCTCACGACCGACGCCATCACAAACCACGCGAGCGCGAGGCAGACGATCGCGGCGCGAACCAGCCGCGCCTGGATCATTTACCTTGTCCCTTCACCTTGTAGGCGATCGACACGCCCTTGCTCTGAGCGGTGTTGGCCGTGGCGCGCACGCGAACCAGTACCTCGTAGTTTCCAGCGGCAGGCGGGGTCCACGTCAGCTTGCTGGTGGCCGACCATTCCTGAGCAATGACCCACTTCGTACCGTTGGAGATCCACCACTTGGACTGATAGCCAGGCGTGCCGGTCACCGAGGCGACGAAGCTGACCTTGGTCCCGACCGGCTGCGGCGAAGGCTTGTTCGCCGTGAGGCTTCTGATGGAGACGCTGCCGACGGTTGGCGGTTTTGGCGCGCTCCCCGTCGTGGGCGTTGGCGCAGGCGCAGGCGTCGACGCGGACGTAATCGCGAACGGCATGCTGGTGCCGGCGTTTGCGTTTTCAGGCGCGTCGGCGAGGCTGCCCGCGCTGCGCACCCACACGCCGACCCGGTAGTTCGCATTTGCGGACGACGGCCGCCAAGTGAGGGTGTTGCTCGTCGACCAGTGCTGCCAGATATTCCAGCCATTGCCGCTCGACAGCAGCCACTTGAATTCAAGCGGCCCTACGCCGCCCGTCGCGTTCGCGGTAAACGTGATGGCCCTTCCGACGATCTGCGGCGAAGCCGCGCTCGCCGTCAGCGAGGTGACGGCGAGAGGCGACGACCCGGACTCGATCTCGGGCTCGGTTGCCACCTCGGCGGAGAGCTCGCTGCGAGCACCTGCGACGTTATACGCAGCCACCGCGAAGTAATACCGGGCGTACCGGTCCGGCATGGCGAACTGGAACGCCAAGTTGCCGCCGACGTCCACCGTAGAGCCGTACTGACCCGAAGCGGTGCCCCAGTAGACGATGTAGCCGGCAACGTCTTCCTCGGCATTCGGCGACCAGGCGAGCGTGACCGTTCCGGCAGCGGCCGGAGCGGCTGAGAGCAGTAGAACGAACAGCGCCGTTATCAGCTTGCGCGATCCGCGCGCACGTGCAGTCTCTTGCGTCATGCCTAGGACGAAGGCAAGGCCACTGCCGGGGTCAATCGAGGGGCGTCTGGCTCGAGTTAACCCCTGTTTTTTCTACACATTACCGATAGTCGTCACGGAGAGGAATCCTCGTGCAAATGCGGGCAAAACACTTGCGGTTTTGCGCGGGAAATTACAAAACCGCGGAGGGAAAAATTTACTCGCTGGACGCGCGTTGAAGTACGGGGCGGGCCTCGTCGATGCGCACCGGTCTCGACCGGTAATCTTGAATCGGCATGTGGCACTGATACTTCCGGAGGAAGTTCAGCAAGCGCTTGTAGTCGTCGGGGATGTTGAACAGCTGCGCAAGCGCCTTGTAGTTGCCTCGCGTCAAGCCGAGTCCCTGCCGGATGAGCGACCGCACATCCTCGCGTGTGATGTCGCGGTTCATGAACGGCTCGTACACGACCCGCCAGAAACTCTCGCCATCCTGCACCATGCGCTTGAAGAGCCCTTCGGCGACCGGCGGTGCGATTGCGACAGTACGCGACGTGCCCAGCATCGAGAGAATTTCGCGTGGAAGATCGGCGGCCGTCACGACGCCGTGGCGAGCACGAACGACAAGTCGCTCCGCGACGTTGCGAAGCTGCCGGACATTGCCGGGCCAGTCTGCCGCCGTCACCTGATCGACCGCGTCCTCACTCAGCAACGGCAATTCGAGCCGATGGCTCTCGGAGAACTGTCTCAGGAAATGTCGGAGCATCGCGGGAATATCTTCGCGACGCCGGCGAAGCGGCGGAATCTCGATGTGGATGACGTTCAGGCGGTAGTAGAGATCTTCGCGAAAATCACCAGAGGCAACGCGATCCATGAGACGGCGATTGGTGGCGGCGATCACGCGCACGTCGACCGACACCGCGCGGCGATCCGAACCCACCGGTTGGATTTCGCCGCTCTCGAGAAAGCGCAGCAGCAGCGACTGCATCTGCGCGCTCATCTCGCCGATCTCGTCCATGAAGATCGTGCCTCGATGCGCTTGTTCGAGCCATCCCTGCTTGTCGCGATACGCGCCCGTAAAACTTCCGCGCGTGTGTCCGAAAAGTTCTGACGCGAGCAGCGTGTCTGGAATGCCGGCGCAGTTGATGGTGACGAGAGGGGCATGACGACGCGCGCTGTTGTGATGGATGAGCTGCGCGACGACCTCCTTGCCGACGCCGCTCTCGCCGGTAATCAGCACTTTCGCGTCAGTGAGCGCGGCGCACTCGATTTCTTTTCGGATTGCGTGGGCGGCCTGGCTGGCTCCTAGAATGTCGGCGGTGACGGGCATTGAAGAGTGTAAAATTTACACTATCCGGGAGATACCGAGCAACTGAAATCTATAACAATAGTCGGCGTAACAGCTGACAATGTTCAGAAACAGTGCAGCCACGGGAAGGGTTGCCGTGTGCCAATTTCGCTACTATGAGGGGAAGACTTTCAAATATTCAGTTATTTTTTGCAAAATCACATTCCCAAAACAGGACAGACTGCCGATATGACGGTCGAGTGACCTCATTGGCCTAGCTCGTGCATCCTTTTTCATCGATTTTCCCTAAGGAATCTGCATGCGCGACAAGCGTTCTGTTCTCCTCGTGGAGGCCGAACCGTCCGACCTGATGAGCACTGCAATGCTGCTGGAGTCGGCGGGCTATCGAGTGGTGTCGGCAACGGCCTTTGAGGAAGCAAAGCACCTCCTTGCCGTCGAAGAACCGGACCTGCTCATCACGGGACTTCGGCTCGGTCCGTATAACGGGCTCCACCTTGTCCTGCGCAGCCGCGCCGATCATCCCTCGATGGCGGCCATCGTCACGAGCCGCTATCACGACACAGTTCTCGAAGGAGAAGCGCGTCGCAACCACGCCGATTTCGTTGTTCGACCCGTCGGCGATGAGGAGTTTCTTGCTGCAGTACGCCGCTCGCTTCGCATTGCCCTACCCGCCCCGCAGACGATCCAAGGCGTTAGCGCCACTGTCAGCTAGACCTTTGCTTCGGAACAAGAGGCACACCCTTCGCGGGTGGGCGGAAGATTAGGGGAGGCGCAAGCCGGACGGCACCCCGCTGTCTACGGCTTGCGGACGATCGGGAAAGACATCGATGTACCGGTGCTCGTGCCTCCGTTGCGCGCGTCGCGGGCGCGAACGAGCACTCGATACCCCGCGTTCGCGGCGGCAGGAAGCCACGAGAACCTGTTGCTCGAAGACCACTCCTGGACGACCGTCCACGCTTCGCCGTTGAACACCCACCATTTGAATTCGACCGCCGTCGCGCCGCTCGCCTGGGCCGCGAACGTCATCCTGTTGCCGAGCGCCTGCGGAGCTCTCTTGCTGGCGCTCAAGCTCGTGATGGCCACGGGGGTGGGCGGTGGGGTGATGGGAAAGGACAGGCTCGCCGTGGCGCGGTTGTTGTCGGGAGCATCGGCCGTTCCCGTTCTCGCCCACACCGACACGGCGGTGTTCGGACTCGCGGCCGACGGCGTCCACGTGAACGTGCTGTTGCGTGACCAGTTCTGACGGAGCGTCCACGTCGATCCATCGAACGTGAACCACTTGTACTGCGGAGCGGCTGCCGTGCCGCTCGCGGTGGCCGAGAACTTGATGGCGGTTCCAACCGGCAGAGGCGCGGCGACACTCGCTCTGACGCCAGTCAGGACTAGCGTGCCCGCCGGAGTCGTGCTGACTTCTTGCGAGAAACCGCTCTGCACGCCTGAGGCGTTGTACGCGCGCACGGCGAGGTAGTAGCGGATGCTCGGATCTGGCTCGCGAAACTGAAACGAGGTCTGCTGCCCAACGTCGACGCTGAAACTGTATCGCCTCGAGCCCGTGCCGTAGTGAACGACATATCCAGCCACATCGGGCTCAGGACTCGGGGCCCAAGACAGAGTGACAACGCCCGCTGATGCCGAACCCACCGAGCCGAGGAGACAGAGAAGACAGAGAGATACCCGTGAGAAAGACTGTGGCATGCCGTCGCGCATGGCAAGGCGCCTGCCGTCTTTAAGGTGAGTGCAGATGTTGGTACTAAGTCGCTGAGCGAAGTGAAGTTGCGGGTACCGCTCGTGGAAAGCCGCGCGACATCCGAGGCTGCTCTGCGGAGAAGAAATTACAAGAGACAGTAATTATTACTCGGCCAAAATTATTTTCTTCTTTGCACTACGGTATCGCGCGGACGAACTCGCGACCGGGCAGCTGCATGAGGTTCAGCACCTGTCGTCCACTGCGTTGGATGCGTTCCATGTACTCAGCTGTGGGCTTCTGGGCGACGACGACATAGTCAGCCCAGCCCAGCAGGCCATCGAGACTGTGATCGAGCAGCCTCGCGATGTGGGGGACCGCCGCCAATATGAAGCGTCGATTGGTGCCATAAATCTGGTCGAGCTGGATGTGGGGATCGAAAACGCGCACATCGCGGCCCTTCCCGATCATCCTCTCCAGAAGCGTCACAACCGGGCTCTCGCGCAAGTCGTCGGTATTTTCCTTGAAGGCCAGGCCGAACACGCCGATTCGACCGGGAGGAAGATCCAGGACCGCCTGAATCCCTCGCCGCAAGTGTTCGTCGTTGCCAGGCAGAACGGATTCCAGAAGAGGAAGACTGAGATCCTCGCGCCGGGAGCGATAGACAAGCGCCCGCAAGTCCTTGGGCAAGCATGATCCGCCGAACGCCAGGCCTGGTTTGAGATACGCCGACGAGATGTTCAGCACGACGTCGCGACAGACCGTGTCCATCACCTCGTCGCCGTCGATGCCGAGGTTGGCGCACAGCGCCCCGACCTCGTTTGCGAATTCAATCTTGACCGCGTGAAAGGCGTTACATGCGTACTTGATCATCTCTGCCGTTCTCAACGACACGAACGACGGCTCGGCCTCGACATCGACGTACAGCTCCGCCACGCGCTGCAGGACCGCCTGATCTGGGCCACCGAACACCAAGAGCGGAGGATTGCGAAAATCTCGGACGGCACTGCCCTCGCGCATGAACTCCGGATGCATGATCACCGCCGCACGCCTGTTGGCAAGCGTGGGCATCACCACGTCCTCGCACGTCCCCGGGAACACGGTGCTGCGGACGGCAACGATCAACGGAGGCGTCTCGGCCGATCGTTCCGCGAGGCACTGCGCGATCTCGTCGCACACCCGACGGAGATATTCGACGGACAGATTTCCGTCGCGCAGGGAAGGCGTCCCGACGCAGATCAGGGCGATCGCGGCGTCGCGAAGCGCGTCTGCCGCCGAGACCGTGGCCCGCAGCGTGCCGGCCGTCACCGTTTCGGACACAAGCTCATCGAGTCCCGGCTCGAAGAACGGCGACCGGCGCTGCTGAATGGCGTCGACCTTGTGCTGATCCATGTCGACACCAACCACGTGATGCCCGAGCTTGGCCAAGCACGCTGCGGTGACACATCCCACGTACCCAAGGCCAAACACGACGACCGTACCGTTTTGTCGGGGGTTCCCCAATGAACTCATCTCCCTCTCTGTACGAACAGCTCTCGTCTGGTCAGAATGAAAAGTAGCGGCGCCATGGCGGCGACGTCGCACCGACCAGCCGCTGCTTCGGCTTCGGCGCCGGTTTATCCGGCATGCGTTCGGCGGCATCAGACAAGTCGTCTTCGCCCCCCTCGGGACGCAGCGCGAACACCGGCTGGATACCGCTCGCTGCGAAGTCGAAGTCCTGACAGACCTCCCGAACGACCTCTGCCGTAACCGGCCGGGAGTTCAGTGCAAACGCGCTGATCAGGGCGTTATGACAGATCACGCTGATCGTTCTTGGAATGCCGCGCGACCGGTCGTAGATCTGGAACACGGCATCCCGCGTGAACATCGTGGGCGCCTCTCCGCCGGCGACTTTGACGCGAGCCGTGATGTAGTGCCCCGTCTCCCCGAGATCCAGCGGCTGCAGCTGGCATCGGAGCCCGACGCGTTGCTTGAGCTGTCGCAATGACTGATGGTTCAGCCGATCCGCGAGCTCGGGCTGCCCGGCCAGCACGATCGGCAGGAGCTTCTCGGTCGCGGTCTCGATATTGGCCAGCAGCCGAATCTCTTCGAGCAAATCGTGGGGCAGACTCTGGGCCTCGTCGATGACGAGCGCCGAGCGGATGCCCTCGCGATGTGAGTCGTGCAAGTGCCTCTCGAGGCGCTCGAGCAGCTTCGTCTTGGATGCGGCGACCCCCGGGCCCAGATCGAACTCCCGAGCGAGAAACTCCAGGAACTCCGAGCGGGTCAACGTCGGGTTGTTCAAGTACACCGCGTGCGTGCTTCCGTTCCGGCGCGAATCCAGCGCGGCACGAATCAGCGTGGTTTTGCCGGTGCCGGCGTCGCCAACGAGAACCGTGACACCCGTGCCAGTCGCAATGCCGTATTCCAGACTGCTCAGTGCCTCGCGGTGGCCTGTGGTCAGGAACAGGTACCGCGGGTTGGGCGTCAGGTCGAACGGACGCTCGTTGAGCCCGAAAAACGCCTCGTACATGAGAAGTGATCGTCCTCTGCCTTCTACCTCAACTGCCTACCTTAACTGCGCGAGTACCCGGGTGCGCCACACAACCGCCGCCGCACCGACGAACGAATACACAGCCTACCACTGAGACTGCGAGGCGCGAGTGGCGTCTATCGGTAATCCTTGAACGGCAATTGGCAGTCGTGTTTCCGAAGGAAGTTCAGGAACTTCTTGTACTCGTGCGCTTCCATATTGAAGATTCGCGAGACGATCTTGTAGTTGCCTCGCGATTCCTCGAGCCCCTTCCGCACGAGATCCCGCACGTTCGAACGGGTAATTTCTCGCTGCATGTAAAGGGGATAGACGACCGTCCAGAACGACTCGCGATCTTCAGTGAGACGCTTGTACAGGTCGTCCGCGACTGTACGCCGCCGCTCGCGCTTGGGTCGGATGCCGACTCCGCGCTGCGAGCGCACCTCAGGAGGCAGATCATCGAGACCCACCGTGTCTCCCCTGCCCCGCACGATGACGCGCTCGATCACGTTCTCGAGCTCGCGCACGTTGCCGGGCCAGGCATGCTCGGTGAGCGCCTGATACGCCTCGGGCGAAATGATCGGCGCCTTCGAGCTGTTGCTGCGCGCATAGCGCGCGATGAAGTGCTCGATCAGCACCGGGATATCGTCGCGGCGATCGCGAAGCGGCGGCACCGCGATGTGAATGACGTTGAGCCGGTAGAAGAGGTCTTCGCGGAAAAGGCCCTGCGCGATGAGATCGCGGAGATTCCTGTTGGTTGCGGCGATCACCCGGACGTCGACGCGGCCGTCGGATCGATGCGCGCCGACCTTCTGCAAATCGCCCGTTTCGAGGAAACGCAGCAGGAGACCCTGCATGCGCTGTGTCATTTCGCCGATCTCGTCAAGGAAGATCGACCCGTCGGCCGCCAGCTCGAGCTTGCCGGGCTTGTCTCGATACGCGCCGGTGAAGCTTCCCTTGACGTGGCCGAAAAGCTCGGACTCGAGCAGGGTCTCGGGAATCCCCGCGCAGTTCACGGCGACGAACGGCCGCTGCACGCGGGGGCTGTAAGCGTGAATCGCCGCCGCGACCAGTTCCTTGCCGACGCCGCTCTCGCCGGTGACCAACACCTTGGCGTCCGAACGCGCGACTCGCTCGATTTCGTCGCGCAGGTCCCGCATGACGACGCTCTCGCCAATCAGATGCGACTGCGCGGTCTTGATGACGTCTACAGTTGCCAACGTTCCCCCCTAATGACGTGCATTTCCGATGAAATCTTCCAGATGCAAACGGCTGCCCTCCGGCAACGACACGAACGACGCGCCCACGCGATGGTTCTGAGCCGGCGGCTTCGGTGGCGCCGTCCGCCGCACCTCGATCTGGGCGATGAAGCTGGCGTCGCCGAGACGCGCCCGCAACTCCCCGCGCTCGCCGACCGACAACAGCGTCGGACACGAAAACAGCGTGCCCATCGTGCTGACATCGAGCAGCTCCACCGTTACCCATTGAGGCTGCTCGAGCTCGGCGTCCGATCCGGCGACAAACCGGCCTGCCGTGCGCCGTTCGATGCCGTCCCGCCGTGCGCTCTGTACCGGCCGCATGCCCTCGACGTTGATCAAGTCCGCCACCCGCTCCGTTGAATCCCACTGCACGCCCATCAGGTAGTGCGTCGTCTCGCGCTCGACGAGCGTCGTGATGTGCCGCACTTCCGCCTGAATCTCAGTCGACCGACCAGTCAGCGCGAGCCGTCCAGCGATTCGGCTGCCCGGGGGCAACGGAACCGACGCCTCCAGCAGAGCCCCTCCGGGCCCCACGTTTCGAATCTCCAATCGCCGCCAGGTCTGGAGCGTGCCGGTGAGCGTGCCGACAATCTCGAACCTTGCCCGGCTGCGCCGGTCGCCGATGCCTCTTCCCACCTTTACCTTCTACGACTCTCCGGCTCGGCAACGCGTTTGGGGCGGCGCCAGCCTGGGGTGCAAAGAAGTCGCCATCAGAGGAGAAGACCTTCTCCCCTTGACAACTCCGCTTTTTGCCAGACTTTTTGAGAAACCGAGGTCTTTTGCCAGATAACGTCCTTTTTTGGGACATTTCGTCGCCACGACAGGGCTGACAAAAGGCTGCTAATCACGGGTATTTTAGCCCATGTGGGCCTCTGGCGGTTCAGAAGATTTCTGCTAGCTGCGAACGTGCGCCCCAGACGACGTCGGCTGAGCCTCGACCGCAACCAGGGGGTCGTCCTCCCGGACCAGCACATGGTCGGCAGCTGTCCAGCTGTGGGGGGTCTCCGAGCGGCGTTCATGCTCGACCGTACAAGGCGGATCATGGCGGCGATCCCAGATGACCCGGATATCGCCGATTTCTTTACAGATTTTCTCCAAGAGGCGATAAGTCGAGAGCGCCCCTCTCCTTACGACGATGAGTGACATCACGACCACTCCAAGTAAACGGCCCACGCGTCGACCGCAACGTGAGTGCCAGTTCTTGGGCGGAGATTCCTGCGAAATGCCCACATTTCTCGGCCGAAGCTTTTGATCGTCATCCTTAAGGATGTAAAAAGTGCGGCAGCCATGAGACTTCCGGCACAGCTATAGTGCCCAGGGCAGGCTGCCGATAGCGAACTCGGATGCAGTCACCCCAGCGAAAGCATCGCTTCCCTGTTCATTGGCCCCTGCAGTACCGCCCGGTCAACGATGCCGACTGGAGGCCTGGGCGCACCGTCAACATGAGCGTCTCCGGAGTGCTGTTCGAAGCGGCCGAGGCGCTGACCACCCATGAAGACGTGGAGCTCTCCATCATGTTCCAGGCACCAGGCCGGGGCGTCACTTCAACGTTCGTCAGGACCGCTGGCTCCGTGGTACGCACGGAATCGAAGGTGCCGGCGCTCATCGCCGTAAAATTCGCGCCTGTCTCTTAAGCGGCCTTTATTCTTCCAGCGCCGGGACAACACCACCCGATCATCCTTGTAAACGACTGACGCGGCCGGATTTTCCTGGTCCCAGGATTGCAGCCTCGCTACACAAGGCGCGATAACGCCTGTCGCAGTAGCGATATCCATTTGTGACTCCTTATGTACTCATCGCCGAGCTTGATCGGCAGTGGGCGGACCTCTGCCGTGATGCTGTAAGAGACCAGCACGTCGAGGCGGTCATCGCCCGCGATGGGAATGCCGCGAAGCGGCTGCTGGAGGCGCGCGGAGCCCCGCTGCTGCTCATCACGGATCTTTCATTGCCCGGCAGTGACGGATTCTCGCTCATCAGAGACGTCCGCGAGATCTCGCCACCCGAAAGAACCGCCGTCATCGTCTGCTCGGCGTTTCCAGAATTCAGAGCGGCCGCGGCGCGGCTTCGCAGCAGCTTCGGCATCTTCGAAATCAGCGACAAGAAAATACCGGCGGAGTTGCTCGGGCGGCTCGTCGCGCGCGCGTTGGCGACGATCCCCCGATCGGACTCGACGACCCAGGCCCGGCGAGCCGAATCGGATCTGCTGGTTCGCCGGATCCTCTCGCGGTCGGCTCGCGCCTTCCGGGTCCCCATCGTGGTGCTCTCCATCGAGTTGCGCGAACAGCGGCGGGTGCTCGCCCATATGGCCCTCGAGGAGTTTCAGGGCACACCGCGGCAGTGGCCGATTCTTCAGCAGATTGTCAATACGCGGCAAACCCTGGTGGTTCCGGACGTCACCAAGCATGCGCTCCTGGGCATCGTCTCGGTTGCGCCTTCGATTCAGGTTCGAGGATTCGCCGCTGCGCCGCTGATCACGACGGGTGGGCGCCTCGTCGGCGTAATCGCTCTGTTGGCGTTCGAGCCTCTCACGCTGACAGCTGAGCAAATCGACCTGCTGACGAAGGCGGGGCGCCGGATCGGCGACGAGCTCGAGCGGCAATTTCAAGAGGAGCTCGCTCGGTCGGACTTTGAGGAGGGATACCGTTCCGAGGAGAACTGGGCTGCCCTCGAGCGGTTGGCTTTGACGGATCCGTTGACGGGACTCTCGAATCGCCGCGCCGGCGCGCGAGCGCTGGAACGCGAGGCGATCCGCGCGCGACGGGCGGCTTCGCCGTTCAGCCTCGCTCTGCTTGACCTCGACCGCTTCAAAGGCATCAACGACATGCACGGCCACTCGGTGGGCGATGATGTGCTCTGCGAGGTGAGCCGCATTCTGACATCGACGTTCCGCGCCTCGGACCTTGCCGTCCGGTGGGGTGGCGACGAGTTTCTGGTGCTCCTGCCCGATGTGAACCTCGAGGGGGCGGCTGCGTTCGCCGAACGCATACGCGTGCAGGTCGAATCGCTGACGTTTCCCGGTGTGCCGCAAGTCACGCTGTCGGCCGGCATTGTCGAAATCCAGTCCGACGAATCGCCGCAAGCGGCGATCGCGCGGGCCGACGCCAAGCTGTACGAGGCAAAAGCGGCGGGCCGCAATCGGGTCAAGGCGGGGCAAGAGTAGACCCGCCGAGCGTTTGTCGAAAATACTCGTTGCATCGGGTTCGATCGACGGCGTATCTTCGACATCTAGATGCTCGACCGGATCGCCCCCCTAAACGACGAACGGGCCGATTTTGGGGCACAGCTTTGCCTCCAGCGCGAGCGTCGTGCCATCGCTCTGTCGTCGGTGGCCGAGACGACGAAGATCGCTGAATCGTTGCTCGCCGCTCTCGAACGGGGCGACATTTCCAAGTGGCCGGCCGGCATCTATCGCCGGGCGTTCTTCCGTGAGTACGCCGCCGCTATCGGGCTGCCGTGCGAGGCAGCCACTGCGGAGTTCCTGCGCGTATTTGATGACGGGAAGGCAGGCGAGCGCGGCGAACTGCGCCTCACATTGGCTCCGGAAAAGAGACCGCGCGCAAGCTCGGTGATAACGAGGATCGCCAGCGCGATGCTCGACGCCGGTCTGGTTCTCGTGGCGGGCTGGGCGTTGTCGCGTGCGCTGAGGGTCGACCTCTGGATCGTGACGGCCGTGGTCGCACTCGTTTTCCAGGCGCTCGCCGCGCTGGTGCTTGGACGAGGCCCCGCGTTCTCGATAATCAGAGCGTGGCTGTCTCAGCGAGATCGATCGGCGGAGCCGTTCAGACCCAGCTCCCGCGCGGCGCTGCGGGTGGTGCAGCTCTCGTCG
The DNA here is from genome assembly GCA_963821375.1 of Vicinamibacterales bacterium. Classification (GTDB taxonomy): domain Bacteria; phylum Acidobacteriota; class Vicinamibacteria; order Vicinamibacterales; family JAMQPK01; genus JAMQPK01. The sequence continues at coordinate 16,111 of CAWGDN010000003.1, read as the reverse complement.
CGCCGCAAGTCAGCTGTTGCCTCGCAGGATCCGGCCCGCGACTACGTGAAGAACGCCCGCTCGGCGTCGTGACGCTCGGCGACATCCTCATCAAAATCCGAATCGGACGCCCACCCCAACCTCGAATCCTCCCGCCGGGACATCCAACGTCGACTCGTCGGGGCCGTCAAAAGGCACAGTGGCACGGCTGTACCGGATGAGCCCGTCCACGCCGAGGTGCCGACTCAGCATCGTGATGACGTTCACCTGTACGTTGAAGCCCCAACGGAACTGGCGCTGTATTTCGGTGACCGCATCGTCGAGCACGACGCTATCAAAGGGATATTCCTCGATGTAGTCGACGTCGGTGACAAGTGTTTGATCGAGCCGGAACAACGTCGGCCCCCCGGCAGCGCTCAGCTGAATCCGCCTGCCGACCGGCAGAATCCATGCCGCCTGCAGATGCAGCGCGAGCTCGTCGCGCGGCAAACCGGCGACCGTTGCCGTAGCTCTCCTCGTTCTGTCGAAGAAAAACGGATGCGGGATTTCCTGGTCGATGGTCACGTCGCTTGTCCCGCTCGCGTAGGACATAGAAGCCGCAAGGAACAGCCCACGGTACACTTCAACCCCCGCCCCAACGTCGATGACGGGCACCGTCTGGTTCTCGTACGCCACGTCAAGAGTGCCCTCTTCGACGTTCTTCGTAAACGTCGTCGAGGTGTCGAAGTCGAGGGGCGCGGGCATGTACCCACCTAGGATCGAGAGGTACGCGCGGCGCCGCGATCCTTGTGCCGCGGCGGCACCCGGCTGACCGGCCGGGGCGCTGCCTGGAAGAACCAGCTGATCAGGCGCGCTTTCGACCTCTCGGGCCAATATGTAGCCGATCCTCGTGGGGTCGCCGGGCAGCCACACTCGATACCATTCCCCCGCCTGCGCCAACACACCCAGAACGGTTCCGACCTTCACAGTCGAGAGGACCGTGCTTGGAACCGTGGGAGCGCTCAAGATCGAAGCGCCGTCCACGCTCACTCGCACGGTTTTCTGGACCTGTGGCTGAGGCTTCGGCTGCGTCTGCGCACCACCGCGCGCGGGAATCAGCAGGACGGCGACGACGATGAGCGGGAGGTACCGGGAGGTGAGCCGCGTGATGAGTAAAGTATACAGCCTCCCCTGTCTTGAACCCGTCCTACCGCGCGACGGCCGCGTCCTCTCCCGCCGAGGGTCGCTGTCCATTTCCCGACGCTGGCAATCGGGCGGGCAAGCTCCTGAAGTGTTGAATCGGCAGTTGGCAGTCGTACTTGCGCAGGAAGTTCAGCATGCGCTTGTAGTCGTTGGCCGGCAGATTGAACAACTCGCCCATGTGCTTGTAGCTGCCTCGTGTAAGCTCGAGGCCCTGACGAACGAGCGTCCGCACGTCGGCACGCGTGATGTCGCGGGACATGAATGGCTGCTGCACCACGGTCCAAAACGATTCACCGTCGTGAACCATCCGCTCGAAGAGCTCCTCGGCGCGCGATCGCTGTGGACCCGCCTCCCTGGCGGGCGCTTCCATCGACAGAATGTCGCGGGGCAAATCCTCCATGCCGATGATGCCGCCGCGCGCGCGAATGACGACGCGCTCAGCCACATTCCGAAGCTGGCGGACGTTGCCAGGCCATCTTGCGGCGAGGATCTGGGCCGCCGCCTCCGCGCTCAGCGTCGGCAGCGGCACGCGATGGGCCTCGCTGAATTCCTCGAGGAAGTGCGACAGCAGCACTGGCACGTCGTCGCGGCGATCGCGCAGCGGCGGGATCTCGATATGGATCACGTTGAGCCGATAGAACAAATCTTCGCGGAACTCGTTGCTCGCGACGCGCTCCATCAGCCGCCGGTTCGTCGCGGCGATGATGCGCACGTCGACGGCGTTCGCACGGCGATCGGATCCCACACGCTGAATCTCGCCGTTTTCCAGGAATCGCAGGAGCAGTGACTGCATCTGCGTGCTCATCTCGCCAATCTCGTCCATAAAGAGCGTTCCGCGATTGGCCTGCTCGATCCATCCTTCCTTGTCTCGATGGGCATCCGTGAAGCTGCCGCGCACATGGCCAAACAGCTCCGACGCCAGCAGCGAATCGGGAATGCCCGCACAATTCATGGTGATGAGCGGCGCGTTGCGCCGCGTGCTGCGCAGATGGATCAGCCTGGCGACGACTTCTTTGCCGACACCGCTCTCGCCGGTCACGAGCACCTTCGCATCCGATTGCGCGGCGTACTCGATTTCTTCCTGCACCGCACGCATCGCGGCGCTTCCACCAATCATTTCCAGGTTGGTCATCGACGAGCTGCCCTTTCTGTTCGCATGAAAGTGCATGAACACGCCACCCGCAGCGGGCGGTCGTGCGCCCGGAAGGGAGCAAATAGGCTGCCGTTCGGCTTGGACTGAAGGTAAATCGTGGACGCGCAGGGAGTTAAGGCAAGTTCGATCCATTTTTTGCCCAGCCTCAAAATCGTTAGGGTGTTCAATTCTGGTCGCGGCTGGCGAGGCAAACGAAGAAAGTCTGCTTCTCTCGCCTGAAATCAACCAATCGCTCCTGTGTTGTAATAACGCACCGATTCTCAAAACTGAACGCCCCGAAATCCGGCGCGCCGGAGACGATCGTCTGCAATCTTTCTCCCGATCAGGTCTCGAATCTCGCAGACTTCCAGCAAACAGGCGCAAATTGGCCGCACCGCGCGCCGAATCCGACGGCATTTCCCTTGCCTCGAACCGTCGTGTGGAACAGCGCGCGAACAAGTTGAAAAGGCAGACGCCGAGGCCTGGCGACGCGCTGTCTGCGCTTCTGTCGGACGGCTTGATACTCTGGCGGTTGTCGACACCGGAACGTCGCGACCTCTGGTGCTTCATCTTCGAGCGGCCCGAGGGCTTCTTCCTGGTGGTCGATGACGATCCAAACGGAACGGATCCGTACCAGGTTCACGAACAGCATCCCGACATCATCAGCGTTGCTGCTCGCTCCGACGCGCTGAAGGCGTTTCTGGTGAAGTGCGGTTGGGAAGAGGTCGATGTCGAATAGAGGCTTGCAGCCGTGCGAGGCGCTGCATCAATTTGCGCCCGAAACGCCGCCGAGAGCGTCGGCTGAACGGAGAGCCCCTGCGAAACCTGCGAAAGACGTCGAACAGACGCGCGGCATGGCGGTCTTCATGGGGTGGACGCTCGCCATGTGCGTGCACCCGATTGCCGCCTGGCCCCGGCTCTCCAAGGCCCGACGCGCGCTGGTACTCGCCGTGTACGGGCTGCTTGGCTACACGATGGGCACGCTGCTACTGCTGACCCTCGGCTGAGGGTCGGAGCCTAGCCGCCCCACACGACCTTCGTCGCTTCCACCGTTCCATCCGTCCACCAGCGCCGGCGTTCTTCAATCCGGGGAAACCCCCGTCTGTCGCCACCACGCCGCCGCTCGGGTGAGAACTGCTGGAAGCGCCATCCCGTATTGAGCAGGAATGTCTCCATATCGGATTGAAAGCGCGCGAGCCTGCTCGCGCTGTCGAATGTGCAGGTCCGAGCGGTGCCGTTGTGAGCAAGCACGAGTTTGGGCCCGTCCGCGAGCTGGTACTGGGTGACCTCCAGCCGCTCGGCGCCTCGAACAAACATCCAGGTTCCCAGAATCACCGTCCCTCTATCGGGCGATCACATCACTAGCTTCAGGTCGCGACAGTAGTCTTCCTGGAGCGAGAAGAAAACCCCTCGATTTCAAGACCAGCATTCCCGCAAGTGCTGTAAGTGATTGAGGATACGGGAACAGGTACAGGCCTGTACCTTGCTCGCGTCACCGCGTGGCGTGGAGGTGCGTACGCGAGGGACGGGATTCGGCCTTACCGGCCGACGCCGCAGCGCTCGTGTTGATTGCCAGCGGTGTGACCGCCGGCTGTTACGACCTGCTCGGCATGCACGACCCGGTGGCAATCGTCGTGTTCGTATCGACCTGGCTCTCTGGGGCTGTGACGCGGGTTGGCGCGCTCCGGCGTGGGGAGTACCAGCCGATGAGAGTCAACACACAGAACGGTCGGACGATAGGCCTGATGATAGCGGCCGGGACTCTTCCGTGGTTTGGGGTTGCGTGGCTCCGCGCCGCATACCCCTGGGGGGCGGTGTGGGATCCGGTGGTGTTTCCCCTTCCCGTGCAGGCCTGCGGAATCGCGCTCGCCGTGGCCGCCTTTGCAAAACCGTGTATCCGGCGTATCGGAGGCTACCCTCCTGGGTCACGCGAATTCTCCTTGCTGCTCGACGGCCTGCTGCCGGCCTCGGCGATCTTTCTCGTGTCGGGAAGTCCATTCGTCGGAGTCGTTTCGTGCCTCTGGCTCGCGGTGCTGCTGGCGAGGCACACGGAAGTCGAACCGTCTGAGCCTGAGGTTGCCATCAGCACGCAGCCTGGGCTGGTCCCTGCCAGCTAGCGCGCAGCTTCGCTCACAATTCTGCAGGGGGTGCTGACGAATTCGTCATGGCTGAGAGATCAGATAGCGCCTGTTTGGCGCATTAGCAGCGAGTAGGTGACAGGCACGGTGTTTGCCGGGTTGGGCCGAGGCAGGATGGCACAGATTCTCATCGTCAGTGATTCGTTGGGGCGGAGCGACGGCTTCGAGAGGCTCTTCAAGGACGCCGGGCACGGCGTCCGCGTGAGGCACGGTTTCAAGGGAGCGGTTCGTGCGCTCGTCGAGCAGTCCCCGGATCTGCTGGTTTCCGAGGTGCGCCTCGGCGCGTTCAATGGACTTCAGCTGGCCATCCGCTGCCAAATCGCCCATCCGGGCGTTCGCACGATCGTGGTGGATCGAGCCTATGACGCCGGGCTGGAGTTCGAGGCCCAGCGCTACGGCGCCGTGTATCTGGTCGATCCGATCGACGAGGCATCGCTGATGGTGAAGGTCTCGGCGATGCTCGCCGAGACGGGCCCTCACCGCAGGTGGCCGCGAAAGCAGCTCATGGCGGAAGCCTCGCTCATCGCGGAGGTGGCTGAAAGCCCGGCGCGCATCATCGACCTCAGCTACGGAGGATTTCGCCTCGAGCTTCTCAAGCCCGCGAACGAGTCAGGGTTCGAGGTGGCGTTCTCCGGCTTCGGCCTGGCGCTGCGAGCGAAGCCTGTCTGGACGAAGCCCGGCCCTGCGGGTTCGTTCTGGTGCGGGGCTGAGTTGTCGGAAGGGAATCCTCACACGGTATCTGCCTGGCGGCAGATTGTCGACTCGGTTCAACCGGCCTAGTTCGACATTATCAAGCGTTCCACCGCATTCGTCAGCCTCCGGCCGCACTCGGCTTCGACATCGACGAAGCGGACGGCGAAGCCCATGCCCGGCTCCTTGTAGACGACCTCGGCTGGAACCAGCACGGTGCCCTCTTGCCGAAGTTCGATCTGGACGCGTCCGCGTGTGCCGGCCTCCGGGGGCGAGAGGGTCTCGATGTAGCAGCCAACCACGCTCAAACTGGTGACTCGGCAGCGTTGGCCGTTGCCAAACCAGTTGCCGTCGAGCACGCCCGGCGCGCGCGGAAATACCCGGCGGTCATCGGTCGCGACGTTCGGATCGCTCATCTTCTTCTGTCCTTTCACCATCGGTTATAGAGAGCCGGCGCCGTGTCGATCGACGGCGTCGGGCCCTCTATCTCCGTTTCCGGTGCAGCCGATTCCTGCGGAATGGCGGCCTCCGGCTGTCCGATCACGCGGGTCAGTTGGACCGCCGGCTCGGCCTCAGGCTCTTCTTTCTTTGCCGGCTCCTCTAGTGGAATGGGGCTGTCGAACGCGATGGCGATGTCGTACCAGACAACCCCCGCTTCGATGGATCGTACCTCGCAGCGCGCGACGCGACCACGCGCGGTCGTCGGGGTGAACGTTCCAGCAAACGAAATGGTGAGCGCAGTCCCGAGTAGCACGCGCCGATCGCCCTTGACGAGGAGGCCGCTCGTCGAGATGTTCACGAGTATCGAGGTGCCGCCGAACGGCGAGAGCCGGACGCCGGCGAGCGACGGGATGAGCGCTGCAGGCACCCGTGTGCTCACGCGTCGCTCGCTCCCCTTCGCCTGGGTGTCGGCCGAGATCCGCTCCGACACGCTCGTCGGGGTCACAACGAGTTTCGGGTACGGCTGACAGGACTGACATGCCTTCTCCTACGCCTCTGCCTCGAGCCGCCCCGGCCCGCCAGCATCTGCGTTCCCCGCACCAGCGCGCGCGTGCTCGAGCTGACCGAGCAGCGAAGCCGCCGTTATGGCCTCGCCGCGCAGCGACTCGAGCTCCGCGCGAAGCGGCGCCTCGAGCGCGCAGTGCGCGAGCATCGAGGCGGTCCCGCGATCGATGCTCTCCATGACCCGTCGCAGTTCGGCACCGACCTCCAGCGCGAGTCTGCCCGCCGCGGCGAATGGCGTCAGCTGCGCAGCCGTCAGATCCTTGAATCGGAGCTCCACGCTCCCATCTGCGATTTCCTGGGCCATCGCCCTCTGGCGCTCTGCCGATGCCGAGAGCAGCCCCTGCAGGCGCGTCAGCTCGGTCGTCAGATCGCCGACCTGCAGGTGCAGCGCGTCGAGCTGCTGGTCTGATTCACGGACTCGCGCCTGGGCGTCAAGCCGGTGCTGCTCGGTCAGCACGCGCTCCTGTTCGGCTTGGTCGTCGATGAGACGCTGATACGCCGACTCTTGCTCTCTCAACTGTCCTTGGACCCGATCGCGCTCGGCGCCGGCCTCCGACACCTGCGCGTGCAGCGCGTCCAGCTGCTGCTGCAACTGGCGCTCTCGCTGTTGAACGTCGAGCTGATGGCGCTCGTCCTGCGCCCGCTGCCGTTCGGTCTGCTCCTCGACCAGGCGCTGATAGGAGTGCTCCTGCTCCTTCATCGACGCCGACAATCGTTGGCACTCCGCGGTGGACTGAGCAAGCTCGGCGCGAAGCGCGTCGAGCCGCTCCCCCGCATCCCGCTCCCTGGCAATCCCCTGCTCGTGGCGCTCGCCGTGCTGACGCTCGAATTCGTCCCGCTGATTCTGCAGCTGCCGAACCGTCTCGTCGCGCTCGGCAAGCAGCGACTCCAACCGCTTCTGTTCAGCGGCGGCGGCCATGAGCTTCGCGCGCTGTTCTTCGAGATGCTTCCGCCCGGAGCGCAGCAGCCCCTCGAGCTGTTCTCGCTCCGGAAATGATTTGGCCTGTGGCTTCTCGGCTTCCTGAGACGCTTCGAGCTGACGCAGCCGCGTGACGTCGCGCGCACCGAGGATGATCGACGCCGTGCCGTCAGGATGGTCCAGTACGGGAACGCCATGCAGGAGCAGCGTGCGGCGCGTGGATGACAGGTCGGTGAAGTCGCATTCGAGCGAGCGGGCGGTATCCGAGGCCACAACGGCGGAGAACTCGCTCCACACCAGATGATGTTCGGGGACCACCCATTCCGTCAGCGGTTTCCCGAGCACCTGAATGGTCTCGCTGGCGCCCAGCAGACTGAGAGCAGCGTCATTCGCCGCGAGCAGCACTCCTTGCAGATCGACGCGCATGAGGCAGCCAGGCTGCTTCTCGATGAGGCGCTGGAGATGCGGCGCATTCCCGTTCGCGTCGCGAGGGTTCTTGGCTTGCGGTGCAACCTCAGTCAGTAAGCTCATGTTGGGTATCCAATGGTCAAGCGACTCTGCCGCCGCCGAAAAGCAATCGTTGTGCCTTGGGACTGACAGCTGGGAGACTCTCGCTAACGCCCATTCAGTACACGTATTTATCGTCGCCACTGGCAAAGGAGTTCACTGCCCAATGTCGTGTCTCAGGTACCGTGATGGAACACAGACGGAAGGAAGTGGCTGACAAACAGCCGCTAACCAACTATCAGCCAAGGCTATTGGGAAGTTGTCTCAGGAAGGCACACGAAGATCAATTCAGAACGCTCTGGCTCGTTCACCGATGGAGCGACGGCTTCTTGCGCAGTTTGGCGCGGGAAGGGCGAACGGGCGGTGCAGCCCGCCCGTTCGCAGGTGGAACTATCGCTTGTTGACCAGGACGATCTTGCACCCAGCCCGATCCGTTGGCGCCCTGCACGTTGACGAAGCCGTTCTGCTCCTTGCCGACGACGACGACCTCGTCGGCGCGGCCGAGAGTAGCCACTTCCTTGGCGCCGTCTGCGGGCTGCGCGAGGATCTTCACGCCCGCGATCTTTGGCGACAACACATCGCCCTCGGCCATCACCAGGCCGGCCTTCTGCTGACCGCCCGCGGCGGCTTCCTGCGCGAGCGTGCCGACCTTGCGCTGGAGATTCGCATCGTTCGCGCACCACACGGACGATGTTGTTGTAGTTGTCCATGAACGCGGCCGCGATGATCTTGCCTTCGTTGGTGTTGCCGTAGCCGCCGGCGCCTGCGCCAGCGCCGCCGCCAAAGAACGCGCCGCCGACGCGCAGATCCGCCTTGCGCGTGCTGCCCTCAGCGGCCGCCACTTGAACCGTGCTGCGGGCGTCGGCCACCAGCATGCTCGTCTGCGCTTCCTTGAACTTGAGCCCGCCCGCGACGGCGCCCGCCGTGCGGCCGAAGAGTCCGCCCACGACGCCCGCGTTGACGCCGCCGGCGTTGTTCTCGGCGAAGACGATATTCGGCGTCAGGATGAAATCGGCCGTCACCATCTGCCCTTTGCCGACATTCGATTCGGCGCGAAGCTCTCCGCCCTGCTGGAGCGCCCGCTCCTGCATCGCGTTCTGCAGCCCGACTCCCCGCTCCACCACCACGAAGCAGTTCGATTGCTGAATCATCAGGCGAATCAACCCGACTGGCGAACCAAGGTTGTAGCGTCTGAGCGATGAGAGGACGAAATCCTGCGGCTCGACCACGGCCATCGAGGCCATGGGCCGCTCGCAATGTTCAAGGCCGCTATCGCCGGTGGATCCCCCTGTTCCCGCAGAGCCCTGCACGACACTGCCACCCTGGCCCTGCTTGGTGCCGGTCACTCCTTGCGCCGACGCGCTCGCCCACCCAAGAGACAGAACCGTACAACACGCACCAACACGAAGCCAGGTGCCGCTACGCAAAACCATAGACCCTCCTGTGCGCTGATACGGCTCGCATTATGCGCAGAACGCGCGTCCTGGCGCAAGGCGTGACGAATCGTCACGCTCGATGGCTACTGAGGCCTGGCCGCAGGCGGTTCCAGATTCGGCCACAGCCCGAGTAGGTCTTCCCGTCGAGGGTCACCGACACCGTCAAGGTCATCGTGCTGCCGGCATGCTCGCACACGCCAGTCTCCGACACGACCAGTCAGCGCGTGAGAGCCGGACCTTGCCGCGAGGGCTGTCCCTTTCTCGTCTGGCGTGAAAGCGGCCGGTGGAAATTCGTGACCACACGCCTGCCGCTCTGCCCGGTCGCAAACTCAACGGCGACACCGGAATCGACTTCGAGTGTCCAGTCGGGGTTGCTGCCGGCCGCGCGAAAGTCGACGCCGCGAAATCTCGCATCCTGCCACGGCACTTCGGCTGGCAGGCTCTGGCACCAATAGTGATGCCGGGCTCTTCGAGCCGGATGCGTTCCTCCAACCCGGAGAGCGACACGGTCCCGTTGCTGTACTGCATGTTCGACCCCTTGGCAGTCCGCGGAAGCGCGGCGCTGCGCGCCGGCGTCGCGATCTCGACGCGATCCGCAAACACCCGTACCGTCAGAATCGCCAGATTGTTGCAGTAGTAGACGCGCAGATCCTGAGGTGGTGGCGCCGTCCTGCGGCCCCGCACCGGCCGCAGCCCAGGAAGACCGCCGCGCAACGCCAGGCGCTCATGGCTGAACAACATCAGCCGCAGTGCGCAAGCGGTTCAGGCGGGGACTCCTCGAATCAATTGAGCCGGCTCACGCCAACAAGCGCCCAACCGCTCCCCTTGGCGGCGGAACTGGACGGTCACCGGGGTGCCCACGATGGATACTGCGCATGGAGCGAAGCGACTTCGACCTGCACGAACTGCTCGCCGGCCAGCAATTCCGCCGGTGCAGTCGCGCGCGGCTCGAGCGTCGTCGCTTCGATGGCCGCGCTCGCAGAGTCCGTCGCGTTGTCGAACCGGACCCACTTCACGCGATAGCTGCCGGCGGCAGTCGCCACACGGGCGTCGACCGCCGCATTGGCGAACGTCAGCTGGCCATCGCGACTCAGGGCGAAGTCCACCAGCGGGTTGATGCCGGTGAGCCAGGTGTCGAGCACGCGCTTGCGTCGTTCGATGAGCGTCTCGACGATGTATTCCGTTGCTTGCGGGCTCGAATAGCGCGCCTTCTCGACGACCGCGCGGATGTCGGCATCGGTGAACTTCGCGACACGATTCGTGCGGCCCAGAACGCGTCGTCCGGGCGCATGTTCTCGAACGCGGGATTGGGATACTCGGGCCGCCACTTCGCAGGGTCGAACGAGTTCGCCTCGAATCGGCCGACCGACGGCGGCACTCGCGGATAGTCGATGTGCATCCAGTCGCGGGTGTAGAGACCGAGCGTCGCCAGCGTGAGCCAGCCTGGCGCCCAATCGACGATGTACTCGTTGCCCGCGCGGTGACGCTGGGCGAACACCGTTCCGCTGCCCATGATGGAGCCGAAGTCGAACATGTAGTGCTTCACGTAGCGACGAGCGCCTTCGGTCTGCAGCATGTCGAGGCTGTTGACCCCGCGCGAGTCGTCGTGATTGAGCCACGCCCCGAACACGCGCGCGCCACGCAGCTCGCGCCGATCTTCGTGCGGCACGATGTCGTTGGGATCGTCGGGCCTCGTGCCGTAGTACCGGAAGTTGCCGAGCGGCGCGCCCTCGGCGAAGCGGCTGGCCAGCACGCGGTACCTGCCCGTTGGACAGCCGCGCGGCACGCCGAACACATCGTCGATGTCGCGGCGCGTCAGACGGCGGCGCTCGCCGATCGAGAGGATCGGTGATGCGTGCGTCGGGCGCGATCTCGAGCTTCGACGGGTCCAGCTCCGCGATGTACACCTCGACCGTGTGGTAGCCGAACGCGTGATAGAAGGCCGTGCCGATGATCTCCGCACCGGTCGCCATCTCGGGATTCGACGGCGGATCGAACTCAATCTGATAGAGCTGGCCCGAGGGGTCGGTCATCCGGAAGCCCGGCCTGCAGACCCGACGACTTCCCGCCGCTCACCATCCAGCCGTCGAGCGAGATCGACTCGAATCGATCGGGTCCGCGCACGATCTCGGCCGTCGTCATCGGCCGGCGCCCGATGCGATTGACGAACCAGCTCGAGTCGGGCACCTCGTCGACCGTGTTGACGTTCTGCGCGCGGACATCGTGCCGCACGCCAGGGTTCGCGAACGTATTGGCCACGAAGTCGTAGCCGTTCGAGTCCTCGATCGGCACCACCGTCGACGCGTCGAGCGACATGTCGTCGATCCATCCCGATCGGATCGTCCGGATAGAAACGAGGCGACTGCGACGTCAAGCGGCTGCGAGCGCGAGCGCCAGCGCAAGGAGCGCGATCGAAACGGGCGGGACGGCGAGGTACTTAGAAGACATCGCCGAACACAATGTAGAGATGTTTGCCTTCGCCGCTGCCGAATCCCGCGTCGATGCGAAGGATCGTGCCGTTGTCCGTGTTGAAGCGGAAGCCCAAATCCGTAGTCATGTTCGAGGTTCTTGAAGTTCGAGGTCGCTTCGCTCCGTGGCGACCTTGCCCGCATCGTAGAAGAGTGCCGCGTCGAGTCCCGACCAGATCTCGAAACGATACTCGGCGTTGGTGAGGATGGCGTGCGGACCGCGGAAGCGATAGTCGTGGAAACCTCGCAGCGAATCGTGGCCGCCGAGGGTCGGCATCAAGTAGAACGGGATGCGCGCGTCGTCCGCGGGAGTCGACGTGGAAGCAGCCAGCCGCAGCGCGAGCACGCGACGTTCAGCCAGAATGCTCACGAACTGTCGAAGGTCCGCATCGAATCGGGTGAACGAATGCGCATCCGTGCTCTCGTCGTACCGACTCGCCACCAGTCGGTACCAGCCCCCCTGACGCGCATATCGCGGCTGGCGATAGTCAAACTCGAAAAACGCGTTGGTCCGAACGAAGTTCAGGTTGCGGAACAGTCCTGGTGCGACGCTTTCATCGAAAAAATCGTCGATGTTCGGCAACCTTCTGTTGTGGCCTGGACCCACTTCGGGTGAGGAGTACTCGACGCCGCCGCCGACCGTCAGCATTCGCGTCGGCTCTCACCCCGGCGCGACCGCCGACGATGGTATTTGTCAGATGAAAGCTGGTCGCATTCTGACGGTCTGAATCTGGACCCAGACCAAAAAACCACTCTTCCGGGTAACTGTAGTGATTGGCGTACGCGCCCGCGACAAGCCGGCCGTTGGCCAGATCTCCAACGTCGAATCGCCCTTCCAGCCTTCCAGTACCCCTTGAGCGACCTGCCCGCCCAGAAGTCGACCGCGCCTTGGCGATCGAACAGGCGGCGGTTTCGCCAGCCTCCGGCGTACGTGAAGCCGCTGCCGGTCGTCAGGCTGCCGCCCTTCCAGTAAAGACCGTCGCGTCCCAATATAGGGATCGCGTGCTCCTCGGCAATGCGCATGCCGCGCTCGAGGGCGTTGGGCTTGTATGGCGTCAGCGACGTCTGCTTCTCTCGCCGCGTCTGGGCAAGCACCTCCTCGCGCGTGGCGGGCCAGGTCGCGTCCTGCGCGCGCGGCAGTGCCGGGGCCGGCGAGCAGCAACCCCACTCCGAGAGAGGCAAGCCGAAGGAGCATATGGGGTTGGCATTGTAGCCGGGATCGGGCGCGGGTCATCACTTTGTGTATCATCAGGCCGCATGCCCGCCACACTCCTGCTTCCGCACCAGCGCGTCGAGCAGGACGCGGCTCAGCGGATGACGTGGCTGGCCATCGCGGCCGCCGCCGCCGTTATTATCGCGATCCCGCTGTACGGTTTCACACGGCCGCCGCTCGGGCAGGTGCTCGACGACCCGATTGTCCGTCTTTGCGCCTTGTTTGCCGTGCTTGCCGCTGGCGGACTCGTTGCCCTGTTTCGCTACGAGATCGTCGCGCCGAAGACGCTGCTCCGCGCAGGCAAGCCGTTCGAGATTCTCTTCGCCTTTGCCATCGCGATGGTCGAGACGTTCCGTCCGCCTTCTGTCGCCACGGCGCTGCTCGGCGTCTCGGCGATCGGCCCGTGGATCGCGATGACGGCAGCGCTTGTTCCCACCCCGCCAACGACCAGGCTCGCCCTCGCCATTGCGGCGGCGACGATGTGGCCGCTGGCGTATGGGATCAACTCGTGGCGCCTGGGATTTGGCACCGAGTCGTGGCGTCAGGCGATCGCGTGGCCGGCGGGCAACTACCTCTTTGTCGTCGTCGCGTATCTGGTAGGACGGCTGACGTACCGCACGGCTCTCGAGCACGCGAACTTGATCACCGCGCCGCCTTCGGATCGATCGGCAACGACAGCGCGTCGAAAGAGCTTGGGAGCTATGAGCTGTTGTCGCCCATTGCCGAGGGCGGCATGGGCGAAATCTGGCGAGCGAGTCACAAGATGCTGGCTCGTCCAGCGGCAATCAAAATCGTAAAGCCAGATCCCACGCAGCAGGAGGTCTTCGCTCAACGCTTCCATCGCGAAGCAAACGCCATCGCTTCCCTGCAGTCGCCGCATACGATCTATCTGTACGACTTCGGGGCCACCCAAGAGGGGCGGCTCTACTACGTGATGGAACTCCTCGACGGCATCAGCCTGCAGACGCTGGTCGCGACTTCGGCGCACAGCCAGCCGCCCGTGTCGTGTCGATTCTTCGGCAGATCTGCCAGTCACTCGACGAGGCACACGAGAAGAAGATCGTGCATCGCGATCTCAAGCCGTCGAACGTGATGATCTGTCGCGTCGCCCGCACGTTCGACTTCGTCAAGGTCCTCGACTTCGGTCTCGCCAAGCCTTTTGGTGCCGAAGAGGTCACCGCGCTGACCGTCGAAGGGAATGTCGTTGGGCACGCCCGAATATATGGCGCCAGAGATGATTCGAGGAGCCGAAGTCGACACGCGCGCCGACTTGTACGCGCTGGGATGTATCGGATACGTGCTGCTGACCGGCACACTCGTGTTCCCCGACTCGAATCCGGTTCGACTCTCGCGATCAAGCACGTGAACACGGCACCCGACCCGCCGTCGACGCGGGTGTCTGCGCGGAATCCCATCGGATCTCGAGCGCGTTATCCTCCAGTGCCTCGAGAAGGATCCCGCGCGCGCGCCCGCGACCGCGCGCGACGGTGGAACAGCTGCTGACGGCCTGCGATATCGAGCCGTGGACAGACGCCGACGCGGCACAATGGTGGGAACGCCACCTGTCCGCGCTATAGGGCTTGACGATGACAACTTCCGACCCGCGAACGCTCGTCACCCATCCGGAGATCCGGTCGCACCATTCGCTGCCGGTCTTCAAGACGCTCGGCGAGCCGCCGAAGAGCCGGCTCGAGCGGCTGCTGTCGGTCTTTGCCGACGTGCGCGCGGGCGAAGGCGTGGGCACGCTGCTGCTGGCGCGTCAACGTCTTCCTGCTCCTCGCCGGCTACTCGCTGATGAAGCCGGCGCGCGACGGGCTGATCCTGACGGAGGGCGGCGCCGAAGCCGCGTCGTATTCGGCGGCCGCCCAGGCCGTGCTGCTGATGGCCGTCGTCCCGCTGTACGGCTGGCTGGCATCGCGCGTCGGCCGCGTGCGGCTGATCGCCATCATGATGTCGTTCTTCGCCGCCACGCTCGTGGTGTTCTATGTAGGCGGCCAGCTCGGCTTGCGCGAAGGCGTGGCGTTCTACATCTGGATCGGCCTCTTCAACGTCTTCATCGTGTCGCAGTTCTGGGCGTTCGCCAACGACCTCTACACGGAAGGCCAGGGCCGCCGGCTGTTTCCGCTCATCGGCGTCGGTGCAGTCGCTCGGCGCGTGGGTCGGCGCCGCGGCCGTGACCCCGCTGGTCCAGGGGCTCGACTTCACGCCGTACACGCTGATGCTTCTCGGCGCCGGCGTGCTGCATGGTCGCGCTCGCCATCACGTTGATCGTCAACCGCCGCGAGACCGCACGCGCCGAACCGACCGCCGCGGCCGCGAACGACGCACCCGCTCGGGCCAGAGGGCGGGTTCGAGCTGATCTTCAAGGATCGCTACCTGCTGTGGATCGCCATCCTGATCGTCCTGCTCAACGTCGTCAACACGACCGGCGAGTTACATCCTGAACAGGTTGATCGTCGAGTACGCGTCCGGACGGTTCGGCTCGGATCCGGCCGGCGTGCGCCGAAAGCCGCCAGTTCATCACCGCCTTCTCGGGTTCGATCATCGCCACGGTCAACCTGGTCGGCTTTCTGCTGCAGTTGTTCGTGACCTCGCGCGTCATCCGATACCTCGGCGTGCGCGGCGCGCTTGTTCGTCCTGCCGGTGATCGCCCTGATCAACTACTCGATCATCGTGGTCGCGCCGATCCTCGCGGTCGTTCGCATCGGCAAGATCCTCGAGAACAGCACCGACTACTCGATCCAGAACACGCTGCGCCAGGCGCTCTTCCTGCCGACGTCGCGCGAAGCCAAGTACAAGTCGAAGGCCGCGATCGACACGTTCTTCACGCGCGCTGGCGACGTGCTCTCGGCCGGCTTCGTCGGACTCGGCTCGGCGACGGGCATGGCCACGTCGGTGTTCGCCGGCCTGAACGTCGCTCTGACGGGCGTGTGGCTGTGGGTCGCGGGTCAGATCGCCCGTGAGCACCGGAAGAAGACGGTCTAGGGAGCCCGCCCTGCCCGCCTGCTCGCGGTGATAAGATCGGCTGAGCCCTCGATCGTCCACCGGGCGAGCCCAAGTGAAAGCTTCCTCGCAATCGGAATCGTCGGCTGTACTCACCGCGATCGTTGCCGCCGGCGTCGTGACGGCGCAGTTCGTCGGCGGCAAAGCCGCCCGCGACGCGTTGTTTCTCGCCGAGCTCGACGTGACGTCGCTGCCGGCGATGGTGATCGCCACGTCGCTGTTCTCCATCGCGCTGGTGGCCGTCAACGCGAAGGGCGTCTCGCGTCTGTCGCCGGCGAGGTTCGTGCCGTGGGCCTTTGTCGTGAGCGCGGTGCTGCTGATCGCCGAATGGGGATTGACGACCTCCGCACCACATCTCGCGGCTATCCTCGTCTATCTTCACATCTCGGGACTCGGGCCCATTCTGGGATCCGCAAGGCCGCTCGGTGGCCGCCGCGCT
>CAWGDN010000002.1:465000-897482 GCA_963821375.1 Vicinamibacterales bacterium | reverse complement strand
GATCTTCGTCGATGCGAAGGCCAACGAGGCCTACGTGGCCGATGGCTACCTGAACAAGCGCGTCGCGGTGCTCGACGCGGACACCGGCCAGATGAAACGGTGGTGGGGCGCGTACGGCAACAAGCCTGACGACACGCCGCTGCCCCCGTACGATCCGGCCGCCAAGCCCGCGCAACAGTTCTACAACCCCGTGCACTGCGCCGATATGTCCGCCGATCGGATGCTCTATGTATGCGACCGAGTCGGCAATCGTCTTCAGGTGTTCTCGCCAGAAGGGAAATTCATCAGAGAGGCGTGGTTTGCCAAGAACACGAAGGCGTCAGGCGCCGTATGGGACATCGCCTTCTCGAAGGATGCCGCGCAACGGCACATCTACATGGCCGACGGCATCAACGACCTCGTTCGCATCGTCGATCGGCAGACGCTGCAGGAGCTCACGACGTTCGGCGCTGGCGGCCGGCAACCAGGGCAGTTCTACGGCGTGCACAGCATCGCGACCGATTCGAAGGGCAACATCTACACAACCGAGACCTGGGAAGGCAAGCGCCTGCAAAAGTTCGTCTACAGGGGGATAGCGGCGGTCACACGACAGCACCAGGGCGTGGTCTGGCCGGGGGCCAGCTCCTCGAAGTAGTCCATGTCCCACTGGAGGGCGGCGTCGGTTGCCGCCCTGTTTCTCTTCATCTCCGCGACCTCCCTTGCACGGCTGTCTGCGCACGACATTCCGCGCGACGTGACCGTTCAGGCATTCGCGAAGCCCGAGGGCAACCGCTTCACGCTGCTCGTCCGCGTCCCTCTGAAGGCCATCATGGACATCGAGTTCCCGCGACGGGAACTCGACTACGTCGATCTCGAGCGGGTTGATCAGTCGTTGCGCGACGCAGCGATGATCTGGCTGGCGCGCAAGATTGAGCTGTACGAAGACGACGCGCTGCTTCCGGAGCCGCGCATCCTGTCCACACGCATGTCGCTCGAGTCGGATCGGTCGTTCGGCTCCTACGAGCAGGCACTCGCTCATGTGACTGGGCCTGAACTCACCAACGATACGTCGATCTTCTGGGAGCAGGGGATCCTCGACGTGATGTTCGAGTATCCCATTCGGTCCGATCAATCGCATTTTTCGATTCGCATGGCGTTCGAGCGGCTTGGCATCCGCGTCGTCACTGCGCTTCGCTTCATCGCGCCGAACGGCGTGGTCCGTCCCTACGAGCTCGAGGGCGACGCAGGGCTCGTTCCGCTGGATCCGCGCTGGTTCCAGTCCGCCCTGCGATTCGTCAAGCTTGGGCTCGTCCACATTCTCGAAGGCACGGACCACCTTCTGTTTTTGTTCTGCCTCGTGATCCCGTTTCGTCGCATAGGCCCGCTCGTTGCGATCGTGACGTCTTTCACCGTCGCACACTCGCTGACACTCATCGTCGCCGCCAAGGGATACGCGCCGGATGCTCTCTGGTTTCCCCCGCTCATCGAGGCGCTCATTGCCGCGTCAATCGTGTACATGGCGCTCGAGAACATCGTGGAGGCGAAGCTGCGCCGCCGGTGGGTCATTGCATTCGCATTCGGCCTCGTTCACGGGTTCGGCTTCTCGTTCGGCCTGCAACACACGATGCAGTTCGCGGGGGCCCACTTGATGACCTCGCTCCTGTCGTTCAACATCGGTGTGGAGCTTGGTCAGCTTCTCGTGCTGCTGCTGTTCGTGCCAGCCCTCGAAGTCCTCTTCCGATACGTGGTCGCCGAGCGGATGGGGAGCATTATTCTTTCGGCGTTCGTGGCACATACCGGCTGGGACTGGTTGACCGACCGGCTGGATGCGGTGCGGCAGTTCCCATGGCCGGTCATCACGGCAGCCGGACTCGCCAGCGCAACGCGGTGGGCCATGCTGCTGGTGGGACTCATCGGAGTGGCGTGGCTCGTTTCAGGAGTCATTCAACGGCTCGTGGATCAGCCGACGAGCGAGCCGCCTGTCAGGATTGAGGAGTGAACCGACCCGGGTGCGGCAGCGGCGCAATCTGAGGGCTCCTCGAAACGACCCCTAGGCCTCCACCCAACTTCGACTCGGGCACAATACACGGCACGGACATGCTGTGGCTGGAGCAGCGAGGACGATGACAGTGGTTGTGGCTGGGGCCGGGGCCGCGGGTCTCTTGGCCGCCATCTTCGCACGCCGGGCCGGCAGTCCCGTTGTCGTCTGCGAGAAAACGCCGGACGGAGGCCGCAAGATCCTGATCAGCGGCGGCGGACGTTGCAACATCCTGCCGGCCGCCCTCGAACCGGAGCGATTCGTTACGGCATCGCCAGCGCATCTCGTGCGGCGCGTGTTGCGCTCCTGGCCGATCGAGCAGCAGCGCGCATTTTTCGAGCACGACGTCGGCATACCGCTCGTGTTAGAAGCAGAAACACGCAAGTGGTTTCCCGCCTCTCATCGCGCGCGAGACGTCCGAGACGGTCTTGTGGCGCTGGCGCGCCGCGAGGGCGTGGAGTTCCGGTTCGGAACGGAAGTGATCGACCTGACTGCGATCACTGGCGGTTGGCGAGTCAGAACATCTCGAGGCGACATTTCAGCCGACCGGGTCATTCTGGCCACGGGCGGGTTGTCGGTTCCCCTAACTGGGAGCAACGGCGTCGGTCTCCACGTCGCAGCCGGCCTTGGCCACCGCGTGCACGAGACGTATCCGGCGCTCACGCCTCTCGTCGCCGAGCCGGCGATCCATGCCAGCCTGTCGGGTATCTCCCTCGACGTCAGACTACGGGCGCGCGACCATGCGCGGACGACCGAGACCCGCGGCGGCTTCCTGTTCACGCATCGTGGGTACAGCGGACCGTCGGTCCTCGATGCCTCTCACGTCGCCGTGCGAAGCCGCCTGGCCGGTGGCGAACGCGCGTCGGTCCGCGTGCAGTGGTGCGATCTCGATCAACGTCGCTGGCAGCAAACGATTGCAGGCGCCACGGGTCTGGTCGTCAACGTCGTCGCGCGCCACCTGCCGGAGCGCCTGGCAGAAGCGCTGGTGACAAGCGCCGGTATTCCTGTTGGCCGGACCGTGTCCGAGCTGCGTCGATCGGAGCGCATCGCCCTCGTCGAACATCTCACCGCTTACGCACTGCCATGGACCGGCGACGAAGGCTACAAGAAGGCGGAAGTCACCGGCGGTGGCGTCGCGCTGACGGATGTGAACGTGCGCACACTGGAAAGCCGGATCTCGCCCGGACTGTACATGTGCGGCGAGATGCTCGACGCGTTCGGTCCGATTGGCGGGTTCAACTTCGCATGGGCGTGGGCGACCGGCCGTCTTGCAGGACTGGCGGCCGGGGCCCAAGAGCGATCTTGAAATGATGGTTACGGCGTCGCAGCGGCGATCATCCCTGGGCTCGAATAGTCCACGGGCACAATTCGGTACTTGTACGCCATTGCGTGGTCGCCGACCAGCATGCCGTTTGCCGCGTCGAAGAACGCAACGGCACGTACGGACGCTGGACCCGGGAACGGCCGCACGGTGAAGCTGCGGCCTCCGTTGAACGAGTATCCCATTCCCCTGTTCCCCTCGTTCGCACCAACGATGATCTTTCCGGCGCCGACTCCGTAGTAGGCAGGCCAGAGACGCGAGCTGGTGGAGCGGGTCCACGTCGCGCCGCCGTCCGCGGTCCAATGCACCTCTTCGCCGCCATCGAGCACCACGATTCCGTCGTTTGGCGACCAGAAATAGATGCTGGTGATATCCCGCTTGGCTCCGGGCACGGCAGACATCGTCCAAGTCTGTCCGCCATCGGAAGTCCTGCCGAACACGGTGATGTCGCCGGAGGAACCGCCCATGAAGCCAACGGTCGGCGAGAGAAACTGTGCGGTCCGCATGAAGCAACCAAGCTTGCGTGGGAGACCGTCCACGGTCAGTTCCAGACTGCACCGGCTCACGGCCTTCCAGCTCTTGCCGCCGTCATTGCTGACGCGCAGCGTCGTCTGACTCGTTGAATCCGGGTTCTCGATCTGGAAGCCCGCCTGCGGCGACACAAACCACACGCCTTTCCCTGTGCCGCTGACCGTGCTTAGTTCCGCCCATGAACTGCCGTCGGTCGTGCCGAGAATCTTTCCGCTTCGGGTCACCGCCCATCCGTGCGTGCGATCGAGGAAAAAGAGATGAAAGAAGTCATCCTCGCTGATCGCGTCCGGGTCGCCACCAAGCTGCGCTTCCCACGTCTTGCCGCCGTCGGTCGTGTGGACGATCGTCCCCTTCCTGCCAGCGGCCCAGCATTCGTCGGCGGCGACACACGCGACCGCCTCCAGGTTGACGTCCTTGGTGTAGGCCACGCGTTCCCAGATGGCCTTGAACTTTGGCTTGGCAGCGGCGGCCGGCCCTCCGCCCTGTCGACCCTGCCCGGCGGCACCCTGCCTTCCAGCCGGGGGCGTCTGACCACTCACGCTCACGCCGACAACGAGCAACGGAACGAGGACCCAGATCTTGACAGTCACGCGGCACCTCCATCTCAACCTACTCGGAGTGTCCTGTGAAACACGATGCGGTGAACAACGAACCCCAGGCCGGAGGCGGATTATATCTCGCGCTTGAATGTTCAACACTTCGTTGCACAATTCGTCTTAGGCTATCAGCTTCGTATGCCGCGGACGCTCGAGCAGATCATCAACGGGTATGGGCGGGATGTCCCTCTCAGCCGGGCCAGCACCATCCCTGCAGCGTGGTACACCGATCCGCGAGTCTTCGAGCTGGAGCGTCACACCGTCTTCAGCCGCTCGTGGCAGGTCGCCGGCCGGATTGAGGAACTGCGCGCGCCGGGTGATTACGTGGCGTGCGAGTTGTCGAATGGCGAGCCGATCCTCGTCGCTCGAGCACAGGACAACACCCTGCGCGGCTTCTTCAACGTCTGCCGTCATCACGCGGCAGCGGTCGTGGCGGATGGCGCCGGCTCTGCCCGGCAGTTCAGGTGTCCGTACCACGGCTGGACCTACGCCCTCGACGGCACGCTCAAAGGAACACCGGATTTCGCCGATGTGTGTGACTTCGACCGCTCCGCGAACGGTCTCGTGGGGATCGACTGCGCGGTTTCCCAGAAGTGGGTGTTCGCCAGGACCGCCGCCGGCGGTCCCTCGCTGAATGACTACCTCGGAACGGACCTGTCGACGCAGCTTCATACCCTGGGCTTGGCTGATCTGCACTGGGTGGAGCGACGCCACTACGAGATCGATTGCAACTGGAAGGTGTTCGTCGACAACTACCTCGATGGCGGCTATCACGTCCCGCACGTGCACCGTGGCCTCGACAGCGTCTTGAACTACAGCGATTACACCATCGCGACCGGCGAGCGCTTCTGCCTGCAGTCGAGTCCGATGAGCATAGAAGGTGCCGACCCGGCGACAGCCGCTGTACGACAGGGCGGCCAAGCTTCTTACTACTGGATCTATCCCAACTTCATGATCAACTGCTATGGTCGAGCGATGGATACCAACCTGGTGATTCCTCGCGGCATCGACAGAACCGATGTGATCTTCGACTTCTACTTCGACGATGTGTCGGCAGATGCCAGCGCCCGAAATCGGGCGAGCATCGACGTCAGCCATCAGATTCAGCTGGAGGACCTTTCGATCTGCGTCTCCGTGCAGCGCGGTCTCAGTTCGCGGGCCTACGGAGCCGGCCGGTTGTCAGTTCGTCGCGAAGCCGGCGAGCATCTTTTCCATCGTCTTCTACACGCCGATCTCGAAGCGGGGCTTCACGACGGTTAACGGACTGCGGGTATGTATAGGTGAGGAACACTCATGTTCAGACGTGTCTTGCTCATAACGATGCTGGCGATCTCGACCGAAATCCCGATGCGGGCCCAGGAACGGTTCTCGTTCTTCTCACCGAGCTCGACAGAGAGCGTCGAGCGGATGCTGACAGTCGCTCGCCTCCGCGACGACGACGTGGTCGTGGACCTGGGATCCGGAGACGGCGTGATACCGCTCACCGCCGCGCGCATGAACCCACGGCTGCGCGGCCGGGGGCTCGAAATCAATTTGAATCTCGTTGAGCAATCCAATCAACGCGCGAAGAGCGAAGGCGTGGCGGACCGCGTCCGCTTCGAGCACGTCAACGCGTTCGACGTGGACCTTCGCGACGCGACCGTCGTGACCATGTGGCTGTATCCAGAATTCATGCGCCTGCTGCGGCCGATCATCCTCGAACGCGCGGCTCCGGGCACGCGAGTTGTGACGAGTACCTGGAATCTCGGCACCTGGCAAGCCGACGAAGTCACCCAGGTCGATGACGGGACGGCCATTTACATGTGGATCGTACCGGCCCGCATCGCAGGGGCCTGGGAGTGGGAGTTGAGCGTCGGGGGCAGGCAGTTCCGCTACGCGTCTTTCGTGGAACAGCACTTCCAGAACGTCGAGGGGGTCGCCCGCTCTGGTGACCGCCGCGAGGTTCTCGAGGGAATGAGCCTGCGGGGCGCCGATATCAGCTTTGCGCTGAACATCACACTCGATCCATTGGGACTCACGCGGCACGAGTTCAGCGGCAAGGTGGAGGGCGATCAGATCGTCGGGACCGTGAAACTCTCACCAGCCGACCAGTCGCCGGTGACGCTGCCATGGCGAGCGCGGCGCAGCGAGCGTTCGGACTACTTCGCAACCACCGGCACGGCCATGTTTGAACAGGCGGGACAGGTTCCGTAACCGTATGCCTCCCTTGGCGAGGACATTCAGCG
The DNA here is from genome assembly GCA_963821375.1 of Vicinamibacterales bacterium. Taxonomy (GTDB): domain Bacteria; phylum Acidobacteriota; class Vicinamibacteria; order Vicinamibacterales; family JAMQPK01; genus JAMQPK01. The sequence continues at coordinate 890,792 of CAWGDN010000002.1, read as the reverse complement.
TCGACTCCACGGCCGCTCCGACGCCGAACTCGTCGCGCTCATCGAAGCGGCGGCGGCACGGCAGCGCGTGACTGTCGTGCCCGCGCCAATCGTATGGCGTGAAATTGTGCTGGGGGCTGCTTCTGGTCATCCGTTCAGCGTGACAGCACCTCGGGAAGCTTCCGCATGAAGATGCGAACGTCGCCGATCTGTGCGGCCGTCGAGATGAAGTCGAACGCTGTCGGGCTGACGGTCGTGGTGCGACCTTCGAGAACGGCTGTCAACGCCGCGGGCAGGACGGGACATTCGTCCAGCAGACCGAGCACGCTGATCCAGGCGGTCATGTCGAGCATCGCGAGGATCTCGGCCGCGTCGCGCGCGCGCCACGGTGTGCCGGCGTCGCGCTGCTTCACGAGCGTGCGCCGCAGCGCGACGAGCCCGCGCCGGATGTCGCGATCGACGCAGTCAACATCGGTCAGCGTCGAGATGAGCTGTTCCGCCGCGAACAGGCTCACATCCTGGTGCAGCACCGACCAGCCCACTTCGAACGCGGTCACGAGGTCGTGATCGATCAGCCACGAGTCGGGCGGGCAGGTGTCGGGCGTGTGCTGGCCTGTCGGTGAGGTCACGCTCGGCCACGCGTGGGCCAGTGCTCGAGACCCAGATTACAGATCCCCGCGGCAGCATCGGACGCTTCCTGTGGCGTGAACGGTCGCGACTGGACGGAGCATCCCGCGAGGAGCGTGTTCGCGAGGAACGCGAGCTCACGACTGCGCGTGAAGTATGCGGTCTCGTGCGTGTCGCGGACGTACGCCATCAGCCGACGCAAGCGCGTGAGCCTGGCGGCCTGCGGGTCGGCGTCCGCGGCTTCGAGCAGCGCGCGCGGACGCGCCGGCATCACGCCTGCCTCGGTCAGGAGTTCCATGACCGCTTCGAGCGATTCGGGGACGTCGGTCGCGTGCGCGTGGACATCGCTCGAGTGTGACGCTGCGACGGTAACGACGGCGACGCGGACAGGCTGATTGCGCAGTCTCGTTCGACGATTCCGATGCTTCGTCCGCTGCTCGAAAGTATGCCGTGACGATCGGATTGCCTTGATCGACTCCGTCATCGACGCTCCTGATCGCGTTTGTTTCGGCTGTCGCGCCATCTCGAGGAAGGCGCGCGCGTCGGCGGGCGTCGCGTAGCCTTGCTGCGATCGCCGGCGCTCCCGTTCGATCGCGACGTCATGGAGGTGCTGCTCCGGTGCCAGCAGCAGATCGTCCAGGCCGTCGATCTCCGGCCTGGAGTTGGACAGGCGCCGGCAGCCCTGCATCACGGCGTGGAAGTAGTGGCCGTGCTCGGCGTCGAGCGCGACCAGCAGCGTGACGATCGCGTCCCACGCGTCGGCTCTGCGCGCACGGACGATGTAGCCGCCCACTTCACACTCGAGACCGACGCCGCTCGAATCGTGCATCGGCGCGTCGTCTATCGAATCTCCTTCACGCATCGCCTCGTGACGATCCATCGGCTCGTCATCACTCTGGGCGGTTGGTTCGAAGATGCCCGGATCGAACACACGCACGTAGCGGGAGAGTCCGACGACCACGAGATCCTTGTCGAGGGCGGCGACCGTTCGTGCGGCCACCGAGTTTCCGGTGTCCACCAGCACTTCGAGCCATTCGCCGAAGCGATCGACGTCGAACTGGTCGTCGCGTCCCAGGGCGTCCCGGCACGTGACGCCACAGATCGAGGTCGAGCAGAGACGGTGAGCTGCGAGGGTGTCGCCGACGTGACGAGCTCGCCGCACGCATCGAGTCCGCGGAACCGAATGAGCTGATGCAGCGTCTCCGGCGGGAGGTGCGGAACAACGCGAGCGAGGAATGGCGTATCCAGCAATCGCGCGAGCCGATGTTCGACCGGCCCGTCGGCGCCGATCGCGTTCGTGATTTTGGACATGGGCCGGCGATGATACCGGTCCTGGCGTCCAACAAACAGTCTTGAAGAATGAGGTGGTGTGAGGCGATACTATTAGTGGGATCGACGTCCGCGTCCCACCCTCGCCCTCCGATTTCAGTTTCGTAATTGCTTCCGCCCTCGTCGCAATTCCCTATTGCGCCCGTTACCGTCCGTTGCTATAGTCCCCGTCCCCAGCTCCCCGGACCCCGAACGCTCTGACTGTTGGTCGTGTCATTTGCGTATCACGGTTCAATTGACTCCCGAAGCGACGGAACAAGTGCGCCGAACGCGCCCCCCCAAGCGCAGCGTGCTCGCCTGGCTCGATCGACCGCTGACACCTGTCCATAGGAATACACACGATCCTGCGCTGGCTTCGTTCTTCGAGGTCAGCGTGAGCGATCACGATGAAGCGCTGCAGCTTGTGCAGCGGCTCCAGCAGGATCCAGCAGTCAGCGGCGCCTACATCAAGCCAGACGATGAACTGCCGTCACCGTGACTTCGGTCTGCGTGGACTCACATTTCGAGTTGGATGGAGGGGCTGATGGCCAAGAAACGATCGCAAAGACGCCTGTCTCGTACTGCAATGCCACCTGTCGTATCGGGAAGCGCCGAGCTCATCGTCGTGACCAGGGCCGACGTCGCGCTGCGTGCGCGACGTGGCGGTGCGGCATTGGAATCGATGTCGGGCACAGACATCAGCGAACTTGCCAGCATCGTCGGCAATGATGTGCGGCTGGTGCCGTTGTTTGGCAATGAAGAGCGGGTGATCGCGCGGGCTGCCAACGTCGCTGCGTTCACCGGCCGTGGTGGACCCGATCTCTCGGTGTTCTACAAAGTCGAGGCCCCGGCGGCTCGCCTGGAGGCCCTGGCCAAAGAATTCAGGGTGCTGGAGTCCGTCGAAGCGGCATACGTCAAGCCGCCGGCAGAGCCGCCAATGATCAACACCGGCACACCTCCGAAACCAGAAGAGGCGCCGCCGGCTACACCCGATCTGACCGCCAGCCAGGCTTATCTGGGCGCGGCTCCCGCTGGCATCGAGGCGCTTTGGGCGCACACTCAGCAGGGTGGCAAGGGCAACGGCATCCGCATCATCGACATCGAAGGCGCATGGCGATTCGACCATGAAGACCTCACACAGGTTCAGGGGGGCGTGGTTGGCGGCACTCAAAGCACCGACATCGGGTGGCGGGACCACGGCACTGCGGTGATTGGCGTCTTCGGCGGAGACGAGAACGGCATGGGCGTCACGGGGATCTCGCCCGCCGCGAACACGCGTGCGATCTCGATTTTCGGCGCCGGCCAGGGATCGGCCAAGGCGATACGCGATGCTGCCGATCTGCTGAATGCGGGCGAAATCATTCTGATCGAGCTGCACCGCCCTGGTCCGCGCCACAACTTTCAGACCAGGCAGGATCAGCTCGGATACATCGCCGTCGAGTGGTGGGAAGACGACTGGGCGGCAATCAGATACGCCACGAATAAAGGCGTCATCGTCATCGAAGCCGCCGGCAACGGCGCCGAAAATCTCGACGACGCGCTCTACAGCGTCAGACCGGGAGGATTTCCGGCTACCTGGACCAATCCGTTCAACCGGGCGAACCGTGATTCGGGTGCCATTGTGGTCGGCGCCGGAGCCCCGCCGCCTGGTACTCACGGTCGCGATCACGGGCCGGACCGCTCCCGACTTGACTTCTCGAATTTTGGTGCGCTCGTGGATGCGCAAGGCTGGGGACGTGAAGTCACGACGACCGGCTACGGATGGTTTCAGGGCGGCAGCGACGAACGGCTGTGGTACACCGAGCAATTCAGCGGCACCTCGAGCGCATCGCCAGTCGTGGTTGGCGCCGTCGCATGCGTGCAGGGAAACAGGCTCGCGAAAGGTCTCGCACTGTTCACGCCGGCACAGATGCGCAACAACCTGCGCACGACCGGCAGCGCTCAAACCGACGCTCCTGGGCGCCCGGCCACACAGCGGATTGGCAACCGTCCGAACCTCAAGTCGCTGCTCGGTTTCGTCAAGATGACGAAGGAGCTGACCAAGGAAGTCAAGAACGAGAAGATCGAGACCAAGGAAATCGTCAAGGAAAAGCCCGAGAAGGCCGAGGTCAAGGAAACCAAGGAGTTCAAGGAGAAGATCGAAACCAAAGAGGCAGTCAAGGAGAAGCCGGAAATCAAGGAACAGATTGAGAAGCAGCTCGAAAAACGACTCGAAAAGCAGGTCGAAAAGTCCAGAGAGAAGAATTTCGACAAGCAGTTGGAAAAGCAACGCGAAGGTGGAGGATTTGGGACCACCACGCCTGCCGAGGCGCTAGAGGCCCGGCTCGGCGCGCTCGAATCTGCTGTCATGCAGATCGCGCACTTCATTTCACATGACCTGCGTCCCGATCTCAGCCGCGGCGCCCTTGGCGGAGAGCAGGATTTGAGAGACATGCAACAGCAACTCGACGCGGCAGGAAAAGCGGCCAAAGATAGCAAAGACGTGGAAAAGCTGGAAGAGCGCTAGGCTCCTAGTGCGTGTGGCTGCTTCTCTGTTCCTCTGACGATTACCCTGCGCTCTGGGCCGCCAGCCGGCTCAGGGCGCGGGGACTCTCACCGCTCGTCGTGCTGACGCCGGAGCTGCTGCACTCCAGCCTCCGCTGGCGGCATCGTCTCGACGGCGAACATCCACCTTCTGTCGAATTCACCCTCGCCGACGGCCGCACGATTTGCGGTGCTGAGATACGAGGGGTACTCAACCGGATCACATGGCTGCCACCCAGTCTGGTCGCCCACGTGAATCGGGCCGATCGAGCCTACGCGCTGGCGGAATGGACGGCTCTGCACATCAGCTGGCTGTCTGCACTGACGGTGCCGGTATTGAATCGTCCGGTCATGCAGGGGCTCTGCGGGGCATGGCGCCACGACTCGGAGTGGTATTGGCTGGCAAGCCGCGCAGGTCTGCGAACCGCCCCGTTCCGGCAAGCGCCATCGATGGCCGATCAATCCCCGACGACCCAACTTGGTCGAGCGTTCGGAGCACGAACGATCTTCGTTGCCGACGGTCGCGTCGTCGCAGAAGGACTGACCCAGGAGACTGCGCTGGCGTGCGCGTTCATGGCACGACTGTCGAACACGCGCCTTGCTGGGGATCGACCTCGATCCGGTGACCGGCGAATTCGTTCGCGCCTCTCCACGGCCAGATCTGCGAGTGGGGGGTGAACCACTCGTGGACGTATTACAGAAGGTGCTCGGTGGTCATGCCTGAGCGAGTCCTCCTGTGCGGAATCCCGAGTGAAAGCCAAATTGCCCTGACGGTGACGCGGCTGCAAGAGATCGGCGCCCCGTATGCGGTGTTGTCGCAGCGCCGGTTCGAACACAGTCCGTTCTACTTCGAGTTGAACGCGGGACGACTCACCGGCGAGGTGCACATCGACGGCGTCGATTACTCGCTCGACGATTTTTCGTCGGCCTACATCCGGTTCATGGACGACCAGGCGCTTCCGGAGATTGCCGACGAGCCGTCAGCGTCGCCTCGCCGCGAACATGCGCGAGCCTGGCATGATGCGATTCTGCGATGGCTCGAAATCTCTCCCATGAGAGTCGTGAGCCGCATGTCCGCAATGGCCTCGAACTGCTCGAAGCCATATCAGTCGCAAGTGATCGCTCGCCATGGGTTCCGCACTCCGGAGACGCTCATCACCAGCGACCCGCAAGCGCTTCGGGACTTTGCGGCCAGAGTCGGACGCGTCATTTTCAAGTCCATCAGCGGAATTCGATCGATTGTTCGCGAGCTGGAACCCGGCGATTTCGATCGTCTCGAGCGGATTCGCTGGTGTCCGGTGCAGTTTCAGGCCTTTGTGGAGGGGTACCACCTACGGGTTCACACTGTTGGAGACGACGCCTTCGCGACGCGCATTGACTCGGAGGCGACCGACTATCGCTACGCACAGCGGCAGTCTGGCGAACCCGCACAACTGAAGGCGGTGGCTCTCGCAGATGATCTCGCGGCGACATGCGTGGCCCTGGCGAAGAACCTATCCCTGCCTTTTGCCGGCATCGACCTCAAAGTGACCGATGACGGAGACGTGTATTGCTTCGAGGTGAATCCGAGCCCGGCGTATGCGTACTACGAGTCTCAAACTGGCCAGCCGATCTCGTCCGCGTTGGCGCGATACTTGGCGGGACAGTGAGTCCGCGTGGCGAACGGAGCTGAGGGCTATGACGAACGAAGGACATCTCGAGGTCACACTGTTCGACGTAAGCGGCGCTGAAGCCGCGGACCCGGACACCAGGCTGACTGTCAGACGCGGCACCAGCAAAGATGTGGTCAAAGTGTTCCGTACGTCGTTTTCCATCCACGCGCCATTTCGTCCTGCCGGCGTTTCCAACCGAACACATACTCGCGCCGTTTATCGAGCCGTCGCGCTATCGCAGCAAGCCGCTGCCGGCCTTCACGCTGACCCACGATAAGACGGTTACCCGCAATGTCACGGTGTTCCGTCAGCCGTCGAAGTGGGATCCCGCATTCACGAAATGGAACACACTCAGCGACCACTTCGATCCACTGAAAGAGGTGCTCGAGGACTCACCCGGCCTGCGCGTGCGAGGTGCGGCTTCAATTGAGAACTTTACCGGCGCCCACTACGACCGAGCGACCGACGATGCCCGCGTCGTCCTGCCAAAGTCGTCGATGCTCAATCTCTACGCAAAGCTGATCGAGCTCCGGGAGCCAATCAACAAGCGCAAGTCGTGGTTCCTGTTCGTTCAGCAGTTGCTCGAGATCGGCCGTGAACGATTCATCGCTGTCGTCGACGAAGAGATGGCCGACCGGATCACGACGATCAGGGACAACATCGACGACTTCGATGACGTCTACAAGCGGACTCCTACCGGCGACCATCACAAGAACCTGCCGGCAGCGTATGCGGTCGCGAAGAACAGCATGGTCAGCATCAAGACGACCGAGGATAACGGCAACGTGCAGCTGACCGTCGGTCGGGGTACCGATCCGGAATCGGGCGAAGAGGCGTGGCTGCTCGACACCGACATCGACGAGAACGGGAAGCTGCTCGCCCACTTAGGCGATCTGTTTAAGCACCGCTTTACTGGCGGGACGCACCCGATCGACATTCACGAGTATCTCGCGCTGGCGCACCCGGGCATTGACCTTGGCTACGCCCTTGTGTAGCCATCGCTAACACCTCTCTACAAGGCCGGCTGTCATGAGTCTGACTGCAATCCAAGTTCGCACGATCCATGCAATTGTCAACCTCTTCGAAACGAGCCACGTACTCGGGGACTACGGGCAGGTCACCGTCTTGAGCGGGGATACGGGACACCTGACCTTTGGTCGATCCCAGACGACGCTCGGTTCGGGAAACCTGCATCGACTCCTCCTGCGATACTGCGCCAATACCGGCGCACGCTTCGGTCGTCGGCTCAGTGCCTTCTTGCCAATGACGGAAGCACGCGATACGACACTCGATCGCCACAACAAGCTTCACAACGTGCTTCGGGCAAGCGCTGACGATCCGGTGATGCGCGACATCCAGGACGAGTTTTTCGACGCAACATACTTTCGTCCGGCGATCAAGGCTTGCGATCGCATCGGGCTCACGGAGCCGCTGAGCAAGGCAGTGGTGTACGACTCCTTCATTCACGGTTCATGGACTCGCATTCGCGATCGAGTGCAAGGCACTCCGGAAAGTCGGGGCGAGCGCGCGTGGGTGAAGGAGTACGTCGAAGCGCGACGAAGGTGGTTATCGACCCATCCCCGCGCCGACCTGCGCTCCACTGTCTATCGGATGGAGGCACTCGGCCGGCTGATAGAGCTCGGTTGGTGGGGGCTCGAGCTGCCGCTGGTCGTACGTGGCTCGGAGATTTCGTTGACGACGCTGTCCGCAACACCACCGGGAACATTTGACGGCCCACAGCCTGGCACGCGCGAGCTGGTCTTTCAGACATCGGCGCCCCTGTTTCGAGGTCTGGATGTCCGGCTGGTGCAGCTGGCGCTATCGGAACGAGGCGCGGACATCCGGGCCGATGGTGTGTTTGGCCGCTCCTCGGCGAACTTCGTCGCCGATTTTCAGAGAGCCATCGGCGTGCCAATTACCAGCGTCGTCGATCGTGCGCTGGGCGTAAGGCTTGCATCAGAGGTATAGACGGAATGTTTGAAGGGAGCGCGACATGAGTTACGTAGACGGATACGTGCTGGCAATCCCCAAGAAGCACCTCAAGGCCTACCGAAAAATGGCGGTGCTGGGAAAGAAGGCTGGATGAAGCACGGCGCTGTGGACTACAAGGAATGCGCGGGCGACGACCTCGCAGCGAAATGGGGCACGCCATTCACCCGCGTGATGAAGCTGAAGCCGGGCGAGACGGCGATCTTCGCCTACATCGTGTTCAAGTCCCGCGCGCATCGCGACCGCGTCAATGCCAAAGTGATGAAGGAAATGGCTGCGATGGGTCCCACCGAAGGACATGCCCTTCGACCCGAAGCGCATGGCGTACGGAGGCTTCAAGACGATCGTTGAATAGCTATGCAGATTGGTCCGAAAGTGTTACTCGAGTGCCCGAATGACGCGGACGCGAAATCCTCTGGCGGCGTCCGTGGAACGAAGCGGGCCCCGCGGCTGCGCTTCGATCCGGTCCATTCAATGATTGTTCAGTCCATCCGACCCGACGGTCTGTGCTCACGAGTGACTCCGGGACGTAATCAGATATTGCGGAACCAGGTTCGCAGTGCTAGAGCAGCCGAAATGTCCCGACGGCCTTCAAATCGCGATCGAACGTCACCGTGTGCGTGGCGCCCAACGAACGATTGATACGGCCTATCAGCGCGTCGCTGAAGTCAGCTTTTGAGGAGCGAAAGTCACCCAGCGCTTGCCGAGCTTCGTCGAGTCGTTCGATCTCGAACTGCGCTGTAGTAAAGATCTGCTCGAGCGCTTGCGCAATCTCGTCTCGCGAATAGTCGTACACCGTCGCGAGAACCCACACCAGTTCACAGAGAACCAGCGCATTGATAAGAAACTGTTCCTCCCGTTCGCTCGCAGCGTCGATGAAGGCGGCCGCCCTCGCAAATTGTGCCGGATCGTCTTGCGTCAGATACCGTACCAGAACGTTGGTATCCAGACCGATCATCGCCGCCGTCCGAACTTCGCATGCATACGTCTGGCGATGCCCACATCCATCTGGTTGATCGACACGGGACGCTGCCCGGGACGCCGGAGCAGTCCGCCAAGCTCTCGAACATGTCGTGTCAGCGGTTTGACCATGACCGAGCCATCCTCCTGAACAACGAAACTCAGGCGATCGCCGGTGTCAATGCCGAGATGTTCGCGCACTTCCTTCGGAATGGTGACTTGGCCCTTTGTCGTCAGCGTGGCTGTCGGCATGGCATGACCCCTTACATCATGAATATTACCTTACTGTGTTGTCGGGCGACCGGGTGGGCCTCCGCAAGTGGGCGGTGGCATTCCGTTCGACCGCGCCCAGGCGGACGAAGGCGTTCTGGCGGTTGGTGGGCGGGCGACAGTTCAGCAGGGAGAATTCGGGCGCCTGTGGGCGCCGATCGTGGAGCTCCTGGGCTCGCGCGAATTGACGCCGGGTGCGCTGACGCACTGGGATGTCGTGCCGCAGATGCATGTCACGCTCAGCACGCGGCAACACATCAGGGCCAACCTTGGCGTCAGGGTGCCCGTGAACGAACGGGCGGGACGGTCGACACAGGTCCTCGGCTACTTCCTGTGGGAATGGTTCAACGGCGGGTTGACGACCGGCTGGTGATGACACGCACGACTGGGGATCACTCATGTCAAAGTTGCTAGTCTCTTCGTTCCTGGTCACCGCGACGACCATCGTCGTGGGGCTCGTGGCACCCATCACTACGGCTCAGACGCAGCCAACGCCTCCACCGGTGCACACCGGCCCGCTGTTCCAGTCGTCCGCCCAATGCATGACGTGCCACAACGGCCTGACGACGGCGAGTGGAGAAGACGTGTCGTTCGGCACGATGTGGCGCGCGTCGATGATGGCGCATTCCGCGCGCGACCCGTACTGGCACGCCGGCGTCCGTCGCGAAGTCACGGACCACCCGCGCGCGCAGGCGGCGATCGAAAACGAATGCTCCCGCTGCCACATGCCGATGGCGCACGTGGAAACCCAGCGGCGTGGCGGTCAGCAGTCCGTCTTCGCCAACATTCCATCTGCGAACCCGGCCGCCATCGATCCCCTTGCCCTCGAGGGGTGTCTCCTGCGCGTTGTGTCACCAGATTACGAACGACGGACTTGGCTCAAAGGCCAGCTTCACCGGCGGCTTCGTCATCGAGACAGCGCAGCGGGCGCAAGGCCGTCAGATGTTCGGGCCCTACGAGGTGGAGCCTGGCCCGCGATCGGTCATGCGATCGGCTACGGGCCTGCAGCCCACCGCGTCCACGCATATTCAGCGCTCCGAGGTCTGCGCCACGTGCCACACGCTCTACACCCACGCGCTGAACGCATCCGGCGAGGCGACGAGGGAGTTCCCGGAACAGATGCCCTACCAGGAATGGCTGCACAGCGAGTTCCGCGACTCGCAGAGTTGCCAGTCGTGCCACATGCCGGTGGTCACCGAGCCGAACCCCAATCGCCTCGGTGCTCGGACAACCGCGGGAAGCGGTGTCCCGTCACGACTTCCGCGGCGCCAATTTCCTGATGCTCGGTATCTTGAACCGATTCCGCGCGGAGTTGGGTGTCGTGGCGCGACCCGCCGAGCTCGACGCAGCTATCATGCGGACGAAAGCCTTCCTCCAATCCAGTTCCGCCAACGTCGCGGTGGAGAGTGCGCGCGTCGCGGGCGGCCGGCTCGAAGCCGACGTCGTTGTGCGCAACCTGGCGGGACACAAGTTGCCAACGGCGTACCCGTCCCGACGGAGCTGGCTGCGTGTGACCGTGCGCGACAGAGAGGGACGCCTCGTGTTCTCATCAGGCGACGTTCAACCGACCGGCGCGATTACCGGCAACGACAACGACCGGGACGACGCCCGCTTCGAGCCGCACTATCGCGAGATACGGTCTGGCGATGAGGTGCAGATTTACGAGGCCATCATGGGCACGGCAACGGGCCAGGTGACGACGGGGCTGCTCTCGGCGGTGACGTATCTCAAGGACAATCGCCTTCCACCACGGGGATTCGACAAGCGCACGGCGCCCGCTGACGTCGCCGTGCACGGTGATGCGCTCGCGGATCCGGACTTTGCGGCGGGCGAGGATCGGGTGCGGTATTCAATCGACACGGCGGGCGCTCCAGGACCGTTCACGATCGAGGCCCAATTGTGGTACCAGTCGATCGCTTATCGCTGGGCGCGGAACCTGGACGGCTACAAGGCGGCGGAGCCGCAGCGATTCGTTTCCTACTATGACAAGGTGGCTCCGGAGTCGGCCCTGATGCTGACGCGCGCGACACGAACAGTCGATTGACAGCGGGGCGCGCCGGAGAAATGCAGTTCGGCAGGTCGAGTTCGCGCGATGCGGCGCGTTGACGGGAGACTCCATGTTGTTCTCTGAGCGCAGTATCTGGACGATGGTCCACGGGATCGGATTCGGTGGAGGCGCTCTTATTGGTCTGGCCGCCGCGTTGTTCTACCTCTATGCCGCGCGCTCGTCCGACGGCGCGGCTGCCCCGCCCGGATCGGAGGCGCTGGCTGGTGCAACGGTGATGAGCGCGTGCTCGCTCTGGCTCACCGTGATCGTGGGTACCTACGTCATCTTCCCGCCGTACCGTGCGACGCCTCCGCCGGAGTGGCCGACCTGAGCGAGTTCCCTCGCGCGCTCGTACTGGCGAGCCCGGGTACGGCGTGGCTGACTCTTTTGCCATGGAGAGCAAGGAGCATATGCCGTGGATCGCCTCGATGCTGACCACGGCGGTCGCATTCGTCGCCGTCCGTTACCGGTCGAGACTGCTCCAGAACTCATCGTTGCGGAGTTTGTCGATGGCGCTGCTGGCGATCTCGTTCGCGCTGGTCGCCTTCGTGTCGTTGATGGGTATGTTCGTCAACGAAGTGGCCCCCCTGGACTAAGTGATCGGAGATGACGGTGCCTACAACTTCTCTTTCGATGACATCGAGTGAGGTCAACGGCAGCGCGATGGCGGCGCTTCTAGGCGGGGGCATCGGCGCATTTGCGATGGGCGCGGTGGTGCTCCTGAATGAGGCCGGCCTTTTTGCCGCTCCTACGCTGTATGCCCCAGCCGGCGGCGTGTCCGGCCGAACGACATCGGCGACGATCGTCTGGCTCGTGGCGTGGGCTGTACTCCACCATCGCTGGAAGGGACGCGAGATCGCGCCGGGCCGCATCAAGGCGGCAACACTGATCCTGATTGCCGTGGGTGGTGCTCGGACCTTCCCGCCCGTCTGGGCACGGCTGTCATCGCGACGAGTCCTGGGTGCCCGTTTCCTGTTCGTGGCGGTCGCGATCTCAGAGCAGAGACGCGCAACTGGGTCATCCAACGACCCAGTTGCGGCGTAAAGTGGAGTTGACTGAGATCTCGCAGACTCCGGTGGAGCTCGCTGGCGATGTTGAACCGACAACTGTTCCGTGGCTGTCTCTTGAAGGCCGGCGTTTTCCTTACCGTGACTGCCTCGCTGGCCGTCGCCCAGACGCGCATCACGGCGCCCAACAACAAGTACACGCCGGCACAGGATGTGGAACTGGGCCAGCAGGCGGCGAAGGAAGTCGAGCAGCAGTTGCCGCTTCTGCGCGATGACGGGATCGAGTCGTTCGTGGATCGAATCGGCCGGCGCCTGGTGCAGGTCATGCCGCCTGAGATGGAGCATCGCGAGTTTCGATACTCCTTCAAAGTGATCAACGTGCGCGAGATCAATGCGTTTGCCTTGCCGGGCGGACCCATGTACATCAACCGCGGCATGATTCAGGCCGCCCGCGTGGAGGGCGAGGTCGCGGGCGTCATGGCGCACGAGCTCAGCCACGTGATTCTGCGACATGGGACCGCCGGGGCGACCAAAGCGCAGCCCTTCGAGATTGGCGCCATCGCCGGCGCAATTGTGGGAGCCATCATCGGCGGCAACGTCGGACAGGTGGTCTCGCAGGGCACCCAGTTTGGCTTGGGCACCTATTTTCTGCGGGTACAGTCGCGAGTACGAGAAGCAGGCCGATCTGCTGGGCGTGCAGCTGATGGCACGCGCCGGATACAACCCGCTCGATCTCATGCACATGTTCCAGACGATCGAGAAACAGGGGGCCAGCGGGGGCCCGCAGTTCCTGAACGACCATCCCAATCCTGGGAACCGGGAGGCCTACATCAAAGAAGAGGCCTCGCATCTGCGAATCGAAGGACAGGCCGGCGACTCCCGCGAATTCGCGCGCGTGCAGGATCGGCTGGGGAACATGTCGCCGGCGCCGACGACCGAAGAGGCCACCCGCAAGCAGACGCCCACCCGGTCGCCCGACGCGCGCAATGCCGGCACTCGCGTGGCGCCTCCGTCATCGCGGTATAAGACCTATGCGGAGGGCAACCTGTTTCGCGTCAGCGTACCTGACAACTGGAAGGAAGTTGCGACGAACTCCTCGGTGAAGTTCGTACCCGACGGCGCGTACGGCGAGGTGCAGGGCCACCCGGTGTTTACCCATGGCGTGGAGCTTGGGTTTACTCGGAACGAAATCCACTCGCTTCAGGAAGCCACCCAGGAATTCGTCGATGGTCTGTCGCAGTCGAATCCCTCGTTGCGCGCGACGGGCGACCCCAAGAACACCAAACTGTCCGGTCGTAACGGGCTCACGGCCACACTCACCAACGTGTCGGAAACGACCGGACGCGGAGAAACGGTCACGGTCTTCACGACACTGCTCCGCGATGGCAACCTCTTCTACTGCATCGCCGTCGCGCCGCAGGACGAATATCAGTCATACCAGCGATCGTTCCAGCGCGTGGCGCAATCGATTCGCCTGACCGATTAACCCTCTGCTCCTACTTCGCTGTGTGTGACGACTCCAATACACCAGTCCCTTCCGCTCGAGACGCACCGGCCACGGCCCGAGGAGTTTTCAACACGGACGAGAGAAATATCCCGCTTGTTGGATCCGAGCCCGCAGATATCCAACTGTCTTCACGTGGGAGGAGCGGCACACAGCTTGCCTCCTGCGAAGTGGGGTTCGACCGCACGTGGCGGCATGAGTCCGCACCGCGGGTCAGTGAGAAAGGAGTCGTGATGAAAGGCTTTGTGCAAGACATCGAGGGTCTCGCGGTCAAGAACGAGGAGTTTCGGCATGCGCTGTACACCGCCAGGCACTGCCAACTCGTCGTCATGGCGCTCAAGCCCAAGGAAGAGATCGGGGCCGAAGTCCACACGCTCGACCAGTTCTTTCGCGTGGAAGCGGGCACGGGTGAGGCGGTTCTCGACGGCGTCCGGACGGCGATCCGAGCGGGCTTCGCGGTCGTCGTCCCGGCTGGGGCGACTCACAACATCATCAATACCGGCACGAGTCCGCTAAAGCTCTATACCCTCTATGCGCCGCCGAATCACCGGGACGGCGTTGTCCACCATACCCGCGACGACGCGGAGGCCGACAGCGAACATTTCGACGGCAAGACGACCGAGTAGCGGGTCGCTCTTGTTAACGTCAAGATGGCAGCCGTCGTGCTCATCGCGGCTGGGGTCCTGGGGTTGGTGTATGGCAGTTTCAGTTACACCAAGGACACCCATGAGGCCAAGCTGGGGCTGATCGAACTGTCGGTGAAAGACAGGGAGACGGTCAACATCCCGGTGTGGGCCGGCGTGGGGGCGATCGTGATTGGCGGTGCCCTTCTGCCTGTCGGTGGAAAGAAGGGCTAGTCGCCGCTGCGTCGGTCGGGGCGGCTCTAACTGCACGGTTACATTTTTTTCGGGTTCCGGCCGGCAGCGCTGAATGCTTGATACGTCGCATGCCCTCCAGACAGATTCCGCGATCGATATCCGTGCTGCATCAGGAACCGGGTCGCAAAGTACGCCCGCTGGCCTACACCGCAGCAGGTCCAGATCTCCCGATTTGTCGGCAGCTCGGCGTAGCGGTCGCGCATCTGCGTGAGCGGCAGATTGATCGCATTCGGAATGTGCCCACGGACGAACTCGTCGGGTTCGCGTACGTCGACCAACAATGCTTCGGTGCGACCGAGCTCCAGCCAGTCGGCCACGGGCATGTCGCCGTTCAGCACGTTCTCAGCCAGCATGCCTGCGAGGTTGACGGGGTCCTTCGCCGCACCGAACTGCGGGGCATAGCACAGCTCGGCCTCGGCCAGATCGTGCACGGTGCCACGAAATTGAATCGCGGTCGCGATGACATCGATCCGCTTCTCCACGCCTTCCAAGCCGATTGCCTGCGCACCGAGAATGCGTCCGTCCGGCACCGAGAACAGGAGCTTGAGATGGATCGGGCGGGCGCCAGGGTAGTAGCCGGCGTGATGGCCTGGATGGAGGTACACCTTCTCGAAGCTCGTCACTCCGGCGCGCCGCAATCCCTTCTCGCTCGCACCCGTAGATGCCACGGTCAGGCCCAGCACACCCACCACTGCCGTCGCCTGTATCCCGCGAAACTGCGTCGCACGCCCGGCGATCGACTCGGCCGCCACGCGGCCCTGGCGATTCGCGGGGCCCGCCAGAGGCAGCACGGTATCCTGACCCGTTACGACGTCCGGCACTTCGACGACGTCGCCGACTGCCCAGATCTGCGGATCGGACGTACGCATTTGCGCATCGACGACAATGCCGCCGCGCGAGCCGATCTGAAGGCCGGCTGCCTCGGCCAGCTCGGTCTCGGGACGCACGCCGATGGCGAGGATGACGAGATCGGCTGGAAAACTGGCGGTACTCTCCGCGACCACGATCAATCGACCGTCACCCCCCTCTTCGATGCGGGCCAGCCCATCACCGAGATGGAGCTGCACGCCTCTCGCGATCAGGTGTTCCGTGAGAGGGGCCGCCACCTCCGGATCGAGCGGAGGCATGACCTGCGGCAGCTTTTCCAGTACGGTCACGGACAGTCCGCGATGGATCAGGTTCTCGACCATCTCCAATCCGATAAAGCCGCCGCCGACCACGACCGCGGTGCCGGCGCGGCGATCGGCAATCCAGGCGCGAATACGGCGCGAGTCTGGAATGTTGCGCACCGCGAAGACCCCAGGCAGGTCCACACCGGGCAGCTGTGGCCGAATCGGGGCTGCGCCTGGTGACAGGACCAACGCGTCATACCGCTCGGTGCGGCTGTTGCCGGTGCGGAGATCGCGCACGACGATCGTACGCGCCGCGCGGTCGATGCCGATGACGTCGGTGTTCGTGTGCACCTCGATATTGAACCGTTCGCGGAACATCTCAGGCGACGCGACCAACAACGTTCGCTCATCGGCGATGACGTTGCCGACGTAGTACGGCAGTCCGCAGTTCGCAAAGGCCACGTAGGGCCCGCGATCCAGGACCATGATCTCAACCGACTCGTCAAGGCGCCGGAGTCGCGCGGCACATGACGCGCCTCCGGCCACACCGCCGACAATCAAAACGCGGCGGGCGAGCCGGGGCGAGTGCGTCGGGTCAGGGTTATCAACGTCGTCGCTCATCGGAACTCCCACCATCGAAACCGATCCCCAAGGTGTTCAGTATTGACCAGCCAGTTGCTCGTCCAACCGCTAACGTGGATCCGTCGTGGTGTGCGAAAGTGTGCGCCGATGACCCCGACTCGTCACGGACCTGCTTCAAGGAGTGCTGTCGATGACTGTGCACACCGAACTCACGTCTCCGCAAGCGAACCCCACTGCGACAGGTCGCATGAAGGCGCTGGTCTATCACGGTCCTGGCAAGCGGGCCTGGGAAGAGGCGCCGCGGCCAGCCGATCCAGAACGCGACCGACGCCGTCGTCCGGATTACCACCTCGACCATCTGCGGCACCGACCTGCACATCCTGAAGGGCGACCTGCCGAGTGTGACGCCCGGTCGGATTCTCGGGCACGAGGGCATCGGTGTAGTGATGGAAGTAGGTACGGCCGTGACAGCCGTTCGTCCAGGCGACCGGGTGATCATCTCCTGTGTCACAGCCTGCGGAAAGTGCGATTACTGCAGGAAAGGCATGTACTCCCATTGCCGAGACGGGGGCTGGATCCTGGGCAACACCATCGATGGTACGCAGGCGGAACTCGTGCGGATCCCGCATGCCGACATGAGTCTCTACCACTTCCCCGCGGGCGGCGACGAAGAAGCGCTCGTCATGCTGAGCGACATCCTGCCGACCGGCTTCGAGTGCGGCGTCCTGAACGGTCAGGTGAAGCCCGGAGACACGGTGGCCATCGTGGGCGCCGGTCCGATCGGTCTCGCCGTCCTGCTGACAGCGCAGTTCTATTCCCCCGCTGCCGTGCTGATGATCGATCTGGACGACAATCGGCTCCGCGTGGCGAAAGACTTCGGGGCCACGACCCTGATCAACAGCGCCGACGGCAAGGCGGTCGAGCGCGTGCTGGAGTTGACCGGCGGCGAGGGCGTGGACGTGGCGGTCGAAGCGGTGGGCATGCCCGCGACGTTCGACATCTGCCAGTCCATCCTCGCGCCCGGCGGGCGCCTTGCCAATGTGGGCGTCCATGGCAAACCGGTGGAGCTGCATGTCGAGAAGCTCTGGGATCGCAACATCACGCTGACCACAAGACTCGTCGATACCGTGACGACGCCGATGCTGCTGAAGGTGGTCGGCTCGGGCAAGTTGCAACCGAGCAAGCTCGTGACCCATCGCTTCGCGCTTGATGATGTGATGAAAGCGTACGACACGTTCGGGAATGCGGCGAAAGAAGGTGCGCTCAAGGTGATCCTGAAGAACCAGCGAGAAGCCTGAGAATCTCTCGCGTCGGAAGTCGGGCCGCGCCCTGGACGGTTACTTCTGCGGCTCGACAATTACACGGCCCGCAGGGTTCAGGTAGACGTGATACTTATTCCCGTCCTTGCATGAGGCAGCGTAGTCATTCTCGCCCTGCACCGTGGCCGCCACAACCTCCCCGCACGGCAATCCATGGAGGGCGATCACGGCCGTCAGGTCCTTCTTGAGCGCCTCGTCTCCCTGGGCAAAGGACGGACCGGCGAAGAACGCCGCCATTACAAGCAGTCCGGCTAATGCTGTGACAAGTTTCTTCATGGGTTCTCCAGCTCAACCGATGAGGGTCGCGAACGTTGTCCGGTCCGCGAGCAGGGCCCAGATCGCCTCGCGCGAGGACACGATGGCAGAGGCGAGCTTCTGATCCTCGTCCTGCAACAGCGATAGCACCTTCATCATCAACAAGTCGTAAGAGCGGCGCAGATCCGCCATTGTGAGCTTCGCCTCGCCCTGGTAGTACTTGCGGAATTGGTCCAGTAGATCGTCCACCTGGTTCTTGAGCGTGATTTTGGTGAAGAAGCCGATGGCCTTGGTGTCCTTGATCTGCTGCTCCAACGTCTTCAAGTCCAGCGCCGGGGCCGCGGCGGTCGTGTTCCCGACAGGCGGAGCGGCCTTGCTTGCCGGCGGCGGCGCCGACGCCCCTCCACCGGGCGCAGATGCCGAGGCCGGTTCTGCCTGTGGGAGCGCCGATGGCGTCGGCCTGGGGGCAGGCTCTGGCGCGGCTGGTGGCGTCGCGGCAATCGGCGGCTCTGAGGCCGACGGTTCAGGCTTGACCGGGGTGCAGCTGACCTGGCCTCGGGGGTGCCCGCCGATGTAGCTGACGCTGCCGGAAATCAACACCAGACCGCCGGCCACGACGAGGACGATTGCCGCCACCTTGACTCGGTTCATCGTCGGTTCTACTTCACGACAAGCTGATTGACGACACGCACGACGCCCTCAGTGTTGCGAGCAATCTCGACCGCGCGCGCCTTCGCCGAGTCAGACCCCACGGTGCCTTTCAGGGTGACGACGTGATCCTTTGTGTCAACGTTGATGTTGCTCCCCTTCAGAAGTTTCTCGTCGACGAACTTGGCGCTCACCTTCGTCGTGATCCAGCCATCCGTGATCACCTCACCGGTCGTCAACACAACATCTGTCGTCTTGCTCCCGACGGCCCCCGCGATCTCTTTTGTCTTGTCGGCTGTCTCCCCTGCGAGTTCTTTGGCCTCGTCGCCGACCTTCTGCGCGATGTTCTTCGAGTCTTCCGCGACCTCGCCGGCAGCTTCTTTGGTCTCTCCAGCCTCATCCCCGGATTTCTGCGTGCACGCTGGACCGGCGAGCACGGCACCGATGAGCATCACCGGAATCCACCATCTCGAAATGTTCATATGTCCTCCACCGCTGCGCGAAACGGCGAACCTCCGCACTCAATCCATCCGATCGAGGCGGAGCAAGCACTGTGCCGGCCGATCGTCGAGAGGCAGTTCGAGATCTCTGTGGCTTTCCTGCAGGTGAGGGAAATATCTCTCGCGAGTGCGGAAAGGTTCGGCTGTCGGCGGCCCTGGGGGGCTGGTGATGGGCGCGCTGGCCGTGGTGCCGGTCATGGCCATCGTCGGCGGCCTGGTTGTATTCGGCGCGGCCGGCGTGATTCTCGGCCCCGTGACTCTGACGGTCACGATGCTGCTGTTTGAAATCTGGCGACGCCGAACTGAGTGATGACCGAAAGGTCCTCTAGTGCGCGGTGTGCCCACCGTCGATCACGAGCTCCGCGCCGGTCACGAACTTGGCTTCGTCCGAGCACGTCGAACACCGCGATGCCCGCGCCTTCTTCGCTACGTCACGCGGAAGTTCCGCATCATCCCCATGTCTTCGTGCTCGAGGATGTGGCAGTGATAGAGGTAGAGACCGGGATGACGGGTAAACGTCACCTGCACGCGAACCGTCTCTCCGGGAAGAACGAGTACCGTGTCCCTCCACCCGCTGTCAACGATGCCTGCACGCAATGTGCTCGTAGGGCGCCCGCCTGTGCGATCGACAATACGGAATTGGCGACCGTGCATGTGAATGGGATGGGCGGCCTCCATGCCCATGCCGTTCGCCTGATTCACGAACTCCCAGACATGGGTCGATCCGGCTGTTACCGTCTCTTCAGGTGCGACGTCACCCATGGCAAACGTGCGACCACCAAGCAACCACTCCATCCGCCGAAACGACAGCGGCACGCGCCGGATCGGTACGTCGGTGCGGGCAGACCATGACGCGTCAAACGAGGACAGGCGGTCGGGCACGCGAATGGCCGGTCCGTTTCTCGCCCGCGTGCGCAGCGTCATCACACGCAGCGGTGCTCCGTTCGGCACGGTCGATCGCGCCGAGGTGCCCATCATACGGCCGCCCATCATCGCCGCCATGCCAACGACACCTGCGTCGGCCTCAGCAAATGTCTTGCTTTCGAGGTGAACCTCCGTGCCCGCAGCGAGACCGGTGAGATCCAGCAACAGATCCACGCGTTGACCCGTGGCCAGCGTGACGGTTGGCTGGCGCAGCGGGTGCTCCAGGAGCCCCCCGTCGACACCAATCACGAACATCTGGATGCCGGCGCTCCAGGCCAGCTTGTAAATGCGTGCATTCGATCCGTTCAGCACGCGAACCCGGTGCCACGCGGCATCCACTTCGGTCGTCGGCTGCGGCAGGCCATTCACCAGCACGCGGTCGCCGAGGAACCCGTTCATCGTGTCCATCATGCCGCCACCATGGAAGACCAACTGGTTGCGCGCATCGAACCTGCGGTCTTGGATGACGCATAGCAGTTCGGCTTCGCCCGACGGGAGCGACAGCGCATCCTCGTCGGCGTCCCCCACCAGGAGCAGACCAGCCAGACCCGCATAGATCTGCGCGCCAGTCCGCATGTGCGGGTGGGGGTGATACCAATAGGTGCCCGCCCGATTGGTGACCTCGAATTCGTACACGTACTCGCCGCCATGGCCGATGACCCGGCGTGGGTGCCCGTCCGCAGCCTCGGGCACGTCCAGGCCATGCCAATGGACGATCGAGTCTTCCGCGAGCTGATTGGCGAAACGGACGCGGACCCGCTGGCCTCGCCGCAGGCGGATGATTGGGCCCAGGTACGAACCCGGAAGTGTCTGCAGCGTGTCTGCCGGTCCCTTGAGCAGGCGGCCCGTGAACCGCCACACTCGGGTGTGCGAGCCAGGAAGGACGCGCACTTCGTCGGGTGCCGCGGTCAAAACCAGTTCGACGTCGGGCACGAACGCGCTAGCCGAGGCCCGTTGCGGAAACACAGCACGACCGTCGCCGGCAGGCAGCGCGTCACACCCGACGATTCCGCCGATGGCAGACAGGCTCATCAGGCGAAGCACGTTGCGACGGCTGAGGCCGTGACGTCCACCTCCGACGTCGCTCATGTCAGCACTCCTTCGTGCGGGTCGTTTCATCCCTTGGTTGGTTCGTCTTCTCTTCCCGCGACACGCGCGGGTGAGGCACCGCTCACGTGGGGACACCGAGCCAGGGCAACACCCACCATTGCAGAGCGATCCAACCGCCCAACACGCCGAGAACCGTCAACATCGTGTCCATTCTTGACTCCGGTCTTCAGTGAGTCCAGCGCGTTGGCATTGGCGCCATCACGCCTTCGGTCACATGCGGTGACATCGTGCCGCAGGCGTGCGCCCGCGCTCGCCGCCATTCGGCGATACAGCAAGGCCGAGGCCGCGCTAAACGCTCTGTGAACATGAGGATCGCGAGTCAATGGAGGGGGAATTTTTACCAATCCGTGTCATTTCTCCGCATGGGCGCGGCATCCTTCACACCGCACGGCGCGTCATGCGCGCGGAACCGGCTGTCTCGCCTAGTGGTAAGGTCATTGTTATGGCGAAATCAACGAACGGAAAAAGGCGCTCTACCGTCCGCCCTGCTCCCAACCATTCGTCACTCAGGTCGATGGCGCTCAATCGGTCGGCGAACGTGACCGAGTACGACATCGCCCGAAGAGCGTCCGACCTCTACCTTGCCCGCGACTGTGAGGACGGACACGACCTCGACGACTGGCTCCAAGCAGAACGAGAACTACAGGGAGAGGAGCATCCATGAAGCGCGTTCTTGGAATCAGTGTCGCACTGCTCGTGGCACTCGGCGCCGGCTGGGTGTGGGGCGCGTCGGGCAGGTCGGACCTCAGTCGCGCACTCCTGGTCGCTGAGCTACGGGGCGGCTTGCTCGAAGGGCGCGCCGCGGTGCTCGATGCGCGCCTGGCTGTCTACAGCGTGAACTTTGGTGAAGCGAGCCGCCACCTGGAGGCGGCTCGGAGTGCATTGCGCGCTGCCGAGGCGCGACTCAACAGTCTCGGCCGCCAGGCGGAGGCGAAACCACTGGAGCTCGCCCTGGCGAAGATCGACGAGGCGCAGCGCATGGCCGGTCTGCTCAATCAGGATGCGAACGCGCTGGCCGCGGACGCATCGAAAGCGATCGACGAGGATACTCGAGACCACCGTGAAGCGCTAACATGCGGTGTGGCACGGCCACTGGCTGTATCGCGAGTGTCGATGACCGAGACGCCTGAGCAGGATCCACGCATCTACTTCGCTGCCGAGCGAACGTTCCTCGCGTGGCTTCGAACGGGGCTTGCCTTGATGGGATTCGGATTCGTCGTCGCACGCTTTGGCCTGTTTCTCCGCGAGATCGCTGTGACAACGGGTACCCAGATTCCGACAGCAGGTTCGTCACGTTGGTTCGGCATCGGCCTGCTGGTCCTCGGTGTGCTCGTCACGGCCGTAGCCTGTGCGGAGCACATCGCAACAGTTCGACGATTGAAACGCGGCGAACCGTTCGTCGGTCGTCCGACATGGCTGGGAGGAGTGCTCGCCGCGCTTCTGGTCGCCGTGGGGATCCTGATGACGGCGTACCTGCTCGTGTCCCTGTAGCGAAACTCTCGAGGCTGCGGGAATCCGCTGCAATCTCGCGCGTGCGGACGACCGGGACGCACAAGGGCGCGTTCATGGGCCTCTCCCCGACCGGCTGGCGAGTCGACGTGCAGCTCATCGACATCATCCGCTTCGGCGCCGGCGGGCGCGCACGCGAGCACTGGGGGGTCTTCGACCAGCTCGTGATGATGCAGCAGCTCGGCGCGATTCCGGCAGGCCCTCCGGCTTAGCCGGCACCCGTCACAACGCTTGCCTGGGTGGTCACGGCAATGTCCCCGCCGTGGCTGCTGGTCGGCACGGAGTGCTTAGTCCTTGGGGTCGATTGTGGCCGCGAAACCTTCGTCCACGGTGAACTTCCAGTCTGCGTTTGCCGACTCCACCTTGATGTAGAACGTACGCGGTTCCTCGCTGAGGTATTCCACGCCCTGTCCCACACCTTTGCTGTCAACCACCGGCTGGATGAGGCGACCGCTGATCGAACTTCCCACGATGAGCTTGAACCTGCCTTCACCAGGCTTTGTCTCGTTGCTCGTCTCCCAGGTAAATCGGAGGTATCCACTCGAGGAGGGGAACGAATTGGTTTCCAAATCCCCGCGGCCGGACCAGGACCCGGCGCGCTCCCAGATCGTCGTCTTTTGAACTGGGGTGGGTGGCTGCGAGCACGACAGGAGGAGAAACACGAAAGGGGCGAGGGACAAGGGGAAAGGGGTGAGGAGAAGCCTTTTAACTTCATTCCTCATCCCTCGCCCCTTACCCCTTACCCCTCGCCCCTTGTCCCTTGTCCCTTGCGCCGGCCCCTTGCCCCTCTTACCTGACGGGGCGGAGCTTCCTAGACGTTCGCCGTGAGCCGGATCTGCCCCAGTTGCTTGGTGTCGAGCGCATTGACGATGTGATCCACCAGAACCGGCGCGCGGACGAACACTTGGTCGCCGAGCGCGTCCGAAATCGCGTTCAGCACCGAGGTGCAGGCAGCCGCAACCGGAGGCTCGCCGATGCCTCGCGCGCCAATCGGCGTTTCCGGATCGGGCAGGCCGACGGCGTCCCACGCCATATTTACGGGGACGTCGAGAATCGTCGGCGGACTATTGTTGTAGAACCGCTTCGCGAGCCCGACACCGTACCGCTGGTCATAGATCCACCGCTGACCGATGGCGTGAGCGATCCCGAGGATCGAACGGCCCAGCACCTGGCCGCCGAGCGCGGTCGGATGGATCACGGTGCCGACGTCGCCCACGGCAAGAAAGTCCGTGACCGTATACTTCCCGGTCTCGGTGTCGACCTCGACCTCAGCAAAGGCGGCGGCGTAGGACCGGGTTGTTCCGTCTCGCTTGTAATTGTCCTTCCCGACACCCATGAGCCCCTGCCCGGCCAGAGCCGTCGCGGAGCGCGTTGTCATCGCATTGATGTCTTTGGGCAACTCGTGGCCGTCGTAGATGCCTCCGAGCTCGATGGCGCGCTTGGCCGCCTGCGCAAGCGTCATCCCGCCACCGCCGCCCTTGCGGGAGACGCGCTCGCCGCTCACGACGTAGTCCTCGGGTCTCCCGCCAAGATCCCTGGCGGCGATCTGCTGCAGCTTGGTAATCGCATCGGTCGCCGCGGCGTGCGCGGCGCGCGTCATGGCATGAATGGTCTGGCTGCCGCCCGAGTTGCAGCTCCACGGCAGGTGCAACGACGTATCGCCCCAGACGACTTCCACTTTCTCCCACGGCATGCCGACCATCTCGGCCGCCACGCGCTGGCAGTCGGAGAACGACTCGGTGCCGAGATTGCCGATTCCCGTATGGACGCGCATCGTGCCGTCCGGCCTGATGATGAACAGACCGTCGAACCCTACCGAGCCGCCGCTATAGGAGCTGATGCCGACACCCACGCCGCGCACCTTCGAGCCGTTGCGTTGCGGGCCACGCGCCACCCGTTCGTTCCAGTTGAACCCCGCCACGCCCTTGTCCAGCGCCTCCTTGATGAAGCAGCTTGTCACGTACGAGCGCTGGCCTTTGGCATTGGCTGGCCCGTAAGGCGCCTTTCCTTCGGGCGCGTTCAGCTTGCGGATCGCCACCTGATCGACGCCGAGCTGGCGCGCCGCTTTCGTGACGATTTGATCCATCAGCACGCAGCCCTGGAAGCCGCCCGGCTGGGTGAGCGCGCCGCGCGGCGGCGTGTTTGTAATCGCAGTGATGCCGCGGAAACGGAACGTTTCCGGCTGATACATCAAAGACGCGTACGAGCTCGCCGTATTGCCGTCGTTGTTGGGACCGTAGGGCCCGCCTTCACTCACCGTAAACATGTCCACGGCGGTAATGCGGCCTTCCTTCGTGAAACCCACCTTCATGCGGCCGTGCATCGCCGGTCGCGCGCGGCCAATCGCATGCTCCTCTTCCCGGCTGATGCGCATCATCACCGGCGCTCCGCCGAGTTTCTTCGAAAGAAGCGCGGGAATGATGTCCGTGATCGAACCGCCGCCCTTCGAGCCATAGCCGCCGCCCGTGTAGGCGTTCACCAGGACCACGTCTTCCGGCTTCAGGTCGAGCCAGCGCACGAACGAAAAGACCGCCTGCGCCACGCCCTGCGTGGAGGTGTGGATATGCAGCTTGCCGTTCTGCCAGTACGCCATCGCCGTGCGCGACTCGAGACACTGATGGCTGACGTTCGCGCTGACGAATGTCTCGTCGAGGACGAGCGCCGCCTTCTTGAAGCCTGCTTCGACGTCGCCGAGCGTCCATTCGGGATCGGTGAACGTGGTCACCGGCAGCCGGCCCTGCCTGAATTCCTCGACCTCAGCCTCGTTCCACTTCACGTCGATCGGCTCGGGAATGCCAGGCGGCTGCCCCTGGGCGGGCGGCGCGGGGCGCTTCCATACGTTGCCTTCAACGCGCGCATTCTGCGCGCCCGGCACGAGCGACGCCACCGGATCCACGTTGAACGGCAGCGGCTCCCACTGAATCCTGATGCGTTCGATCGCTTCGGCAGCAATGAACTCGCTCTCGGCGCACACGGCGAGCACCGGCTGACCCTGATACATCGCCTCTTTGCTGAGCGCCGTTTCGCTGCGAGGATTGGCCCTGATTATCTGACCGTTGTCGTTGATCTGATCTTTGGGCCCGGGCACATCGTCCGGCGTCAGAATAGCCTTCACGCCTGGCATGGCCAGCGCGGCGCTCGTGTCGATGCTTCTGATCCGCGCGTGCGCGTACGGGCTCAACACCAACCGCGCAAACAGCATCCCTTCGGCGCGAAAGTCCTCCGCGTATTTCGAGCGGCCTGTCACTTTTGCGCGCAACTCCGGCGTCGAATAGTTCGCCCCGACGAGTTTCGTATCTGGCATATGTACTCCTAGGATTTGGGCTTACTTTGCCAGAGTTACCCCTCTCTGGCAAGAGTTCCTTTACGGCGGGCGTCTGGTGGCACTTTCCTGGGAAAAAAGGCCCGAACCTGTCGCCAATTCTGCCCTTACTCTAGGCCTATGAAGGCATTCGCCCTTATCTCCCTCGGCCTGGCCCTCGCGGCCATGGGAATCTGTATGGCCGACGCGATGATCGCGTGAGGAAAGGAAGTGGCATGGCTAGGCTCGTGTTCGGAATGAACCAGTCCCTGGACGGCTACGTCGACCATATGGCGTTTGCGCCAAGCCCCACGCTCTTCCGCCACTTCATCGAGGAGGCCCAGGGGCAGGCGGGCAGTGTGTACGGTCGCCAAATGTATGAGGTCATGCGTTACTGGGACGACGATCATCCTGAATGGGAGGCAGAGGAACGCGCCTTCGCGGCGGCGTGGCGGAAGCAGCCGAAATGGGTCGTCTCGCACTCGTTGAAGTCGGTTGGCCCCAACGCCAGGCTTGTTGAGGATGATCTTGAGGGCGCGATCCGCGAGCTGAAGGCCGAGCGCGACGGGGAGATCGAAGTTGCTGGCCCGAGCTTGGCGCAAAGCCTCACCGAGCTTGGCCTGATCGATGAGTATCGAATCTACCTGCACCCCGTCGTGCTTGGTCACGGCAAGCCATATTTCGCCGGGCCCCGGCCGCCGCTCCGCCTTATGACTAGTGACCGGATTGGCGAGGATGTGATCAGGTTGACCTACGTTCCTGCCTAGTCTCGCGACTCGCCAGAAGTGTTACCTAGGTGCCGTGTCCGAGCGATTTCACAACAGCGGGCTTCGCGACAGAGCAAACTTCTGAATAGGCGTGAGCAACAAGCCCGAACTCTCCATCAAATTTCCCTGAGCCGGCTCCGTGTCCGAAAATGGATCGAAATGCCGGGTTCCCGACGCTCCGAAGTCAACGAGATGGTATAGACCGAGAAAGTGGCATACCTCATGGGCAAAGACGCGGCCCATGAAGTCATCCGACTCCAATTGCCGCAATACCACGCCATAGTAGTAGCTTGAACTGATTGGAGGACCCGGAGTGCCGAGGCTGATGCCATAGACGTCGCGCGGCAGCGCATCGACGATGAAGATGTTCAGAGCATCTGAGGAGACCAATTTGCGACCCGCGACAGCCATCCTCGCCAACTGACTGCGTGGCCTCTCCTGTGGCTCAGTCCACTCGGTAATGCGGCTGAACGGGCTGCGGCGCAGGTATCTGATCTCGTCGACAATCACCTGAAGGTCTGCTCGCTTGAGTATGTCCTGCGCCGGCAACAAGAAATTCGCGCGGCCGCCCCACTCTTTGTCCGAAACCACAATCAAGTTGATGTGCAGAGTCCTTGGTGTCGCACTCTCCTCAGGCATCAGCACTGTTACTTTGACCGCTCCTCCACCACGGTTTGAGGCCACTCTCAGTTCCGCCGCGCCAGTTCCCAGTACTTGCGTTGGGAGGTACGGAAAAATGCTGGTGAAGGTGCCCAATCGAATGTTCTGGTAGAGATCCCCGGCCATGGCTCCAATCTCTTCGTTGTAGCTCTTCTCCATCACAGCGTCATACGACCGGCTGAGATCGAGATTGACATGCTCAATTCCGTCAGGCATTCGCAGGGAGGCCAGCGCGTACAGTCTTCGCTCGTCTCCCTCAACGACGAGTGTGACCGATCGGGTATTTGGCGGTACAACGAAGCCAAGAGGATCGGAAATGCCGTTGGCAGCGAGGGTCACACTAGCTACGACGCGTCTTTGAATGGCGCGTTCGGCAACCCTTGAGCGGAGTTCACCCTGCGACGCTGTGTCTTGCGTGGTTGCAAATGCGGCTAGGATAAACACAGGAAGTCTGACCAAGACGTTCGTGTAGCTCGAATGGCAAGGTCGCCGCTGGTTCTTTGTCCTCACTTCCAGGTGACCTCCATCCCGAAGAAATGCAGAAACACCTGCCGATTCGGTCTGTTCTTCACATTTTGTTGAGGACTTCGTATGTAGAAATCGATCTGCTGCGTTGCGGGATTCACTTCACCGCCCGGCAGCTTTTTGCCAGCCATCGGATAGTTAACTCTCAGCGTCTTTCGATCACGGATTCCCTGGGTAACCATGAAGTGGACTTCGTAGTTGTCGTAGAGCGGCTTCCCGTTCAGCGTTGCGTGGCCATATCCCCAACCAGCCAGGAATCCAACGGTCTTTGGCCAGTTGTTGTCGCCGCAGCCCGAGTCGGCGCCATGCTCATGGATGTACGCCACGATGCCGCCGTTCTGACAAGGACTGAACTCGTGCCACTTGTCCATCGCCAGCATCAGTTCTCCTTCAGGAATCGTCAGCCTCGCCTCGAACTTACCCGTATTTGAAATCTCGTTCACGTCAATCTCAGCCGTTCCCGCGACCGGCCTGACACTTTTCGCTTCATTGTCGAGGTGGTCCCAACCCTCAGGATCGTTCAGTCCTCCAACCATATAAATGCGATTGGCGGACACGACGAATTGGCCGTCATAGAGGTCGTGTTGTTCGGGCGCGAAGATATGGACCGTCGCTCCCGGCTGTTGTCGCGGGTTCGGCGCCTGTTGTGCCGCAAGTGCTGTCGCGAAAACAACGCCGGCAGCAAGAATGCCCGCTTTCATGAATACCTCCTCAGCGCTTGGCCCAAACTCCGCCTGCGCCAGCCTCAGCGGACGGTTGTCGCCGCACTCGCGACGAGAGCCGAGGCGGCGGAGGCCATCGCATCGTAGTACCCGACGAACCGACGGGGCTCAAGGGCATCGTAGGCTCGCAGATTCTCCGCCCAGCGGAAGCTGATCACCTGAAACCGCAGCTCGGCATTCACACTGAACGGGCCCGTAGCGTTCGCCAGGTCGATGGAATAGCGGACGCGGTCGCTTCCGGCAGTGAAGTCTCCGTCCTCGAGCGCAGGCCCCACCACCTTCACGTTGGCATCGGCGCTGGCCTTGTCGAACCCGCGCGGCAGCAGACGATTGTCCTTGAGGTACCCGATTGCCGTCAGCAGCCCGGTGGTCGGAACGCCCTTCGGATCCCCCATGATCGACTCGTAGATCTGCACCTGGTCGGCCTGACGAATTTCCGCATAATGGGGCTCGAACCTGGCGCCATCGGCGTCATTGTCGTTGCCCTCGATCAGTCCCTTTAGGGTAATGGCGCCCGATTCGAAGATCGGACGGCCGCTCCCCTCACGCACCGTGACGTGCAGCCACGCCCGGCGCGATGGATACGCGGTGGGGAACTTGTGTCCCGTCAGGTTTTGCACCACGAGGTCGAGGTTCAAGCGTCCACCAGCCGCTTCGGCGCGCTCGATCGTCAGGGCCCCGGTCGCTTCGGACAGATTCTTCAGCGTCCGCGCGACCTGATTGTCGAATTCCTGCGGCAGCGCGGTCACGCCCAGCTCCGAGCGGTACTTGTTGAGAAGGCGGAGCATGAAGAAGTTGCCGCCGACGAACGTGTGTCGCGCCAGCTTCCGCGACGGGCCGAACACCGACGCGATCGGCGTGTCCTGTTCGACGACCGGCATGTGACAGGACTGGCAGCTCTTCTGCTCGGCCTGAAATGCGCTGTGCCTCCACTCTAGGTACATCACCTGCTCCGGCAGCTCGCCGATGACCTCGCCTTTGGGGCCGAGGGCCTTGGTGATGAGCGTGTGACACGTGGCGCAGAGCTCCGACTGTTGAATGTGCGGTGCGGCGCTCGGCTGAAAGTCGGTCGCCGAACGCATGACCGTGGTCAGCCCCTTTTCGATCTCGAAGGGGCCGAAAATCGTGCGGGGTTCGGCCGGAGCCGACCTGCCGGTGGATGGCGGCGGGATCCGGACGACGTAGCCGCCCGTGAAGCTGTCCGGGGTCCCGAGCTTCTCCTGGGTAATCTGGTGACACGCCGTGCAGGACACGCCGTCGTACGCCAGGAGATCCTCTTCCTCCACGCCGCTTCCGACGGGCAGGTGCCTGAAAACCTCACCGTCACGGCCGTTCGCCCTCGCGTGCGTCCGAGACATCGGCATGTGGCAGATCGAGCACTCGTCCTGGATCGCGGCCGAAGCCGTCGGATGGTCCAGCGTCTCGCGACGCACGCCGGCCTGCCAGTACGGATCGCGCGACGAGTTCGCCATCATCGTGGCGCGCCAGTTGGAGCCAATCGAGACGTCCTCGCCGGACGGGGATGTGAGGCTGTTGTGGCACGCCATGCAGTTGTCGGACGTCACGAACAGCCCGGTATGGCTGCGGCTCGGCGCGGCGGTCCCCTGTGTCGCGGGCGCCTGCGGCGGCGCCGCGTGGAGATCGACCAGAGTGAGCATGGCGCCAGTCGCCATCGGAGCGAGCACAACCGCGAGCAGGATGAGGCGTGGTGATGGCGCCATCGTCTACCAGTTTGAAAACAGTCCGCCGTCGAACCAGTCCCAGAGGAGGTACACCACGAACGCGTTGTTTCGTGATTCCCGTTGATTCACCGGCAATCGCATGCCGGCGCTGACCAGCACATGCTGCAGCCCGCTGAGACTGACCTGTAGCTGCGGCACGACATCCCATTCGGGGTCATGACCCTCCGTGAGCTCCTTCGCGCCCAGCACTTCGACCATCGGCGACCAGGACCGACCCCAGATGTGCTCGGTGTAGGTCTTGCCCAGCGCCGCGCGCCAGAAGGCCTCCTTCGCCCCGCTGTTCTTCCTAAACGGCGTTTCGAAGCCCACCTGCGTCTGAATGAACCCATCGGATGGCAGCGCCTGATTCCACATCCCGAAGACTTCGAACAGGGTCACCCCGCCGCCGAGGCCCTCCGATTCCTTGCCGGTCGGAAGTGTGATTTCCCCGCCGAGCGCAGCGATCGATCCCCGCGACAGACTGTCGAACACGGTGTACTTGTAGCCGACGTTGACGTCGCCAAGACCGCGCAGCCAAGTGCCTCGGTCGTCCTTCTGCAGGCTGAACGGCACGTTGATCTCGTACTGCGCACGCTTGCCGAGACGACGTTCATAGAGGAAGTCATTTGTCACTGACCCGCTCGGATGGCTGGCCATCGTCGTCGTCAGCACGGCTTCGTTCTCTGGATACGCCTTCTCGGTAAACAGGGCCCGCGGGAAATTCAGGTCGCCTCTGGGCCAGTCCGGCTCCACGCAGAAGCCGCGGACGAAATCGATGACCCGGTCGATTTCGTCGTCGGTGAGCAGGTCGGCGAAGGCCGGCATCTTTTGATCGAGCGCCCGGATCGGCCCGCCCATGTGGACGATCGATACTCCAGTCCAAATCGGCTTCGGGCGTGGCGAACGAACAGTCGGTGAAGTCCGGGAGCCCGGTGTCGAAGCCACGAACGGCCGCCGGCTGGCCTCGTCCGTCGGCGCCATGGCAGGCCAGACAGCCGGCCTGATACAGCTGCGCCCCGGTCATGCCCGACCGATCGAGCGATTGCGCATGCACAAGAATGCTCCCGGACAGGATCGCGAACACCGCAGCCGAAGCCAGGACCCTGAACATCCGAATGCTCGAAGTGGTCATAAGAGAAAGTAGTCGCAAGAGACTACAGAAAAACTAGCACGACACAGGATGACGGAGAACGCAAGACTCGCTCTGAGAACGAATCTCAGGATGCCCTGAGAATCAATCTCATGACTAAGCGTTTTCCCCAGGTCTGGCATTTCATGTCGACGGCGCCGCAGAGTTCCAGTGGGAGATCGATCCGTCGCAGTCATCGTGGTCGTCACGCGGCGTCACGCGACCGTTTGGGTTCCGTCGCACGCAGCCATCCCCGACGAGCCATTCGCGCCAACAACGGGTACAACGTGCCGGGACTCAGTCGGTAGCCGTGGCGCTGCAGTTCCTCCAGCATCCATTGCCCGTACACACCCTGCTCTTCGGCGTGATGCAGGATGTGGATCTTCCAGAATCCAAGCAAGAACTCGCGGACGACAGGGTCAGTCATCGCTAATCTGGTGCTCCAGAATATAGGCCGCCGGCTTGTTCTCACGCGGTCGCACTTCAGTCCCGGGGCGAAACTCGTCGGTGCCGCGTCCCGCGATCGCATCGCCAGCCCGCAGATCGCCAAAAACTTCCACCAACGCTCCAGACGTGAGTCCAGTCCTCACGTCCACCCATTCCGTCCTGCCGTTACGGATGCGGATCACAAACGTTCGGTCCGTCGTCGACGCGACGCTGCTACTCGGCACGAAGAGCGACGGTCCAGAGCGTCGAACCGGCCATCGCACCTGACAAATCGTGACGGGAGCAGGCGGCATCGCCGTTGGCGGCGTCTAGCTCGACTGCCATCGTTCGCGTGCTGATTTCCACGCCTGATCACCCCGCGTGACCTTGCCTGAGAAACTTTGTCCCGGGTACGCGGCCACCGTAAATTCGATCTCGGTGCCAGACCTCATCTCGGCGGTGTACGCCTCGGGGACTGGCACGACGAGCCGGAGTCGAGAGGTGTCGACGAGCCGCAGCAATGGCGTCGCGCCAGCGCCACTCGTCGAGGGTCCCACCAGCGCTCCGGGGTGCACATTTCGTTCGGTGATCACGCCGGCGAACGGCGCCGTCATTCGGAGATACCCTTCCATGTCGCGAATGGCGTTGAGCGCCTGCCGCGCCGCTTCCACACCCTGCTCAGCAGCGAGGACCTGGTCCGCGCTCGCATCCGCGGTCTTTTCCGCGATGGCGACGTCGTTTCCGGCCACCACCCCTGGCGTCGCCGACGCCGCCTTGAGTCTGGTGAACGTGCTCTTGTCGGCGTCAGCCTTCGCACGTGAAACGGACAGCTGCGCTTCTGCCCCTTGCAGCTTGGACTGCGCTTCCGCGCGCTGCGCCACGAGTTCAGGCGCTTCAAGTGACGCCAGCACGTCTCCCGCGCTGGACCTTGGAGCCGCGGTCCACGTTAATGGTTTTCACGAATCCAGTCACCCTCGGGAAGATGGCCACCGACTGAAACGCCGTCAGCTCGCCTGGCAGCGAGAGCGGCACATCAAGCGATTGCTCGACGACGCGAACCACATCGATCACCGCAGGGCCATCCGGTGCCGCAACAGGCACGGCACGAGAAGTGCCGTCGCCACCTCCACATGCCGCGGCCATTGATGCCGCCCACACGATGCTGAGGGTGCGCCGCACACGTACGATGTCACGCTTCGCCGTTGTCATAGTCAACCCAGTTGTGTCCTGAAGGCGCTCTCCGGATCGTCCGGATCGAGCGACGCGGATGTGGGGTTCGCCGACTGTTGGACCAGCGAGTACACCGACGGCAGCACAATCAGTGTGGCCACTGTGGCTGCCGTCAGGCCGCCGATCACCGCGCGGCCCAGTGGCGCCGTCGCCTCAGCGCCTTCCCCCAGCGCGACCGCCATCGGGATCATGCCCGCAATCATGGCTGCGCTCGTCATCAGGACGGGACGCATGCGGGCTCGCGCCGCTTCGATGGCCGTCTGCAGCGAAGAGCCCCCGTGCCGACGCGACTGCTCCGCAAAAGTCACGAGCAGGATCGCGTTCGCCACCGCCACGCCGATGGCCATGATGGCACCCATGAACGACTGAACATTCAGCGTGGTTCTGGTCAGCCAGAGCATGACCACCACGCCCGCAAGCACCGCGGGAACGGTCGAGACCACGACAAGGGCGAGACGCAGCGACTGGAAGTTCGCCGCCAGCAGCAGAAAGATCACCACGACCGCCACGATGAGCCCCGCCGTAATGTTGGTAAACGTCTCCGCCATCGCCGCGAGCTGTCCGCGTATCGTCACGGTGGCGCCGCGGGGCGGTTCACCCGCACGCTCGGATCGCCGCGTTCACGCGAGCGAGGGCGCGGCCGAGATCCTCCCCGGCGACGTTCGCCGTCAAGGTGACCATCCGCTGTCCGTTCACGCGATCGTATTCGCCGATAATCGTGGCGTTCTCGATCCGCGCCAGGTCACCGAGCAATGGTTTGGCGATGCCGCCGGCGGAAACCGGGACGACGCGCAGATCCTCGAGCGTCGCCATTCGTGGCTGGGGCACCTGCACTTGCACCTGAAAGGCGATGCCGGTGCGAGGATCCGCCCAGTAGTTCGGCGCGACGAACCGGCTGGACGACGTGGCGGCGGCAAACGACCGACCGACCTGATCGACCGTGACGCCAAGCTGTCCCGCCATCTGACGGTTGACGTTCACCTGAATCGCCGGATAGTCGAGCGTCTGGCCGAACTGGAGGTCGCGCAACGATCCGATCTGCGAGAGTTCGTTCCGCACCTTCGTCGCGAACGCCCGACTAGCGGCAAAGTCCGGGCCTATCACGGCGACTTCCACCGGCGTCGGCGCGCTGAAATTCATGATCCGGCTGACGATGTCACCAGGTTCAAAGGAGAATTGTGCGTCGGGAAATTTGCGCTGAAAAGCGTCGCGCAGTTTCTCCTGAAGTGCCTCGAGGTGGATGCGGCGCTTCGGGTTTCAGCGCGACCTGCAGCACGCCTTCATGCGAGCCGCTGGTCCACAGGAAGATCGTGTTGATCGGGTACAGACGAAGGCTGCACGCCGACATATCCCAACGTGATGTCGACGTTATCTGCGCCTGCCGTGTCGCGGATGACGTCCAGGACGTCGCGGCCCAGGCGCTCGGTCGACTCGAATTTTGTGCCTGCGGGCGCGCGGAACCGCAGCTGGAAAGCCTTGACGCCGCTCGGTGGAAAGATCTCGCGGCCGAGCGTCATCCCGATCGCCGCCACGAGGCCGACGGTGACCACGAGGTAGGTCACGACAATCAGGCCGCGCGCTGGTGCCACCCGATGAAGCAGTCCGGCGAGCCGATTGCGGAGTCGCTCGACCCAGTCGCTCGTCCGGCGGTTTCTTCGCCGGTGCGATGCGCCTTTTCCCAGCCACCAGACTGAGAGCACGGGCACCAACGCAGCTCGACAGGAAGAACGACGCCATCATGGCGAAGCCGACCGCGAGCGAGAGGGGCACGAAGAGCGATCGTGAGACGCCCGTCATGAAGAACGACGGCACGAACACCGCGACCACCGACAACATGGCGAGCAGCCTCGGCACGACCACCTCGCCGCTTGCGTCGAGCACAGCGCGTGCGAGCGGTGTTCCGCGCGACAAGTGGGTGTGGATGTTTTCGATCGCCACCGTGGCTTCGTCGACGAGGATGCCGACCGCCAGCGCCAAGCCGCCCAGCGTCATGATGTTGATCGTCTGCCCGCGCCCCAGAGCGCGACGACCGCCGCCAGCAGCGCGAACGGGATGGTGATCACGACGATCGCCGAGCTTCGCCAGTCGCGCAGGAACACGAACACCACCAGTCCGGTCAGGAGCGCACCGAGTACCGCTTCCTGAAGCACGGACTGCGAGCGCGGCAGACACGTTCCTCGACTGGTCCAGTTCGTACGACACCGTGATGTCGTCGGGCACCAGTGCCTGGAATCGACCCGAGATTCGCCTTGACCTCGCTGCACGACGCTCAGCGTTGACGCATTCGGGCGTTTCGTGACCGGGATGTAGACCGCACGCCGGCCGTTGACCAGCGCATACGCCGTCGGGAATGTCGGTGCTGTCGCTGACTGAGGCGACATCACGAATGGACACCGGCGTCCCGGCACCGCTGCGAATCGGCAGCTTCGAGCAGATCGTCGATCGGTCCGACGACGGAGTTCATCGGCGAGATGCGCGTCTCGTCGCCGATGTTGACGCTGCCCGAGGGCATGATGACGTTGCCGGTGGTCACGGCACGAATCACGTCGTCCGGTGCCATGCCGTACGAACGCAGACGGTCGGGATCGACTCGGATGACGATCGTGCGCTGACTGCCGCCGAACGGCGGCGGCGACGTCAAGCCCTGGCAGCGTCGCGAACTGCGGGCGGACGCGGTTCAGCGCCAGATCCTGGATCTCACCCAGACTGCGAGTGTCGCTCTTGAAGACCAGATACCCGACGGGCACGCGTCCCCGCGTCGAAACGCATCACGAACGGACCGACGGTGCCCGGCGGCATGAAGGCGCGCGCGCGGTTCACGTAGCCAATCGTTTGCGCGAGGGCCTCGGCCATGTCCGTGCCCGGATGAAACGTCAACTTCAGCAGCGACGTGTTCTGAATCGACTTCGACTCGACGCTTTCGATGCCGTTGATGTACAGGAAGTGGTACTGCGTACGTAGTACGTGATGAAGCCTTCCATCTGCGCCGGGGCTCATGCCGCCGTACGGCTGGGCGACGTAGATCACTGGCAGATCGAGGTCGGGGAAGATGTCCGCCCGCATCCGGGTGACCGCGAATCCGGCTGTGAGCGCGATGGCGATGATCGCCACAACGACCGTGATCGGTCGTCGAAGGGCTGCTCGGATCAACCACATGGCTATCGCACTCCCGAGGCGCGAAGAAGCTCGACGAAGGAGGCGAGGTTGCCCTGCGCGACGGCTTTCGCCATGAGCGCGCGCCACACGTCCACGCGCGCTGCCGCATCCTGATACTCAGCGCCGGCGAGAAGATTCTGGGCCTCGGCGACTTCGACGATGCCCGCGAGGCCCGCGTCGTAGCGGGCGCGCGCCTGGGCTTCGCTTTGTTGCGCTGCAGTGAGCTGGACGGGCGTGTTCCGCGCCACGGCGCGAGCCGCCTCGACCATGACGTCTGCCGCTCGCTGCTGGCTCGTCACGTTCAAGACAGCTTCGTCGTAGCGCGCGCTCTCGGCGCGCGTCGAGTGCGCCCGCGGCGGCGCGCCGCGACCGCAACGTTGAGAAGTCGAACAGGTTCGGGAAGACCACTTGCACGCCTGCCGCCCAGTTGACGCGTTCGAGGCCCAAGCCATCGGCGCCGCCGTCAAAGACTCCGTCCGGGTTTGCGCCGCTGCCGCGTGCAGAGACACTCGATTGCAGATAGAGTCGCGGTCGATCGGTCTTGGTCAGGACCATCTCTCTAGCCCGCGCCAAGTCGACGGCCGCTTGTTCGGATTGCAACAGCGGATGCTGTGACGCCGGAACCGGGGAAGTCGCGGCCGCGACGTTGTCCAGCAGCCTCGCCGTGTTCACGCCGACCTCGCCGTCTGCGACGCCCAGCATTCGCGCGAGAGTCGTCCGCCCCAGCGTCACCGATGCCCGAGCCTGAATCGCGCGCGTCCGCGCGGCCGCGAGTTCGGCATCTGCGCGTGACGCCTCAGCGCCTGGTCGTAGCTGGTTGTCAGCCAAGGTGTGCGCCGCACGAGCAAGCACCTCGCGGCGTTGCACATCGGCGTCGGCCGCGGCGAGCGCCTGCTGTGCGCTGACGACTGAGAGGAACGCGCCACCGACGGCAGTCTGCACGGCGAGTCGCGTCAACCCTTCGTCGGCGCGAGCCCTGGCGACGCCCGCCTCCGCCTCGCGTACCACTGCGCTGCGAAGACCGAAGTCGACCGGCTCCCAGGAGAGCAGCCCGCCACCGCGCTGCCCCAGACACTCTCACCAGACGCCGACGGCAAGACCGGCCCCGAGAATCGAGGGCAGGATCGACTGCGGCAGAAGCTTGAGGCTATTGGCAACGAAGTCAAACGTTCGAAGTGGGCGACGACCTGTTCGCTTTCACCGGCTTCGGCTTTGGAGCCTACGCCGAGCCGTTTCCCGAGAAGGGTCGAGTACGCCGAGTACAGGTGTATTCCCGAGAAGGGGCGCGTCGCTCCCACCACTCGCGAGCACGCCGCTGCGTGCCATGGGCGGGCGAGCGGCACCTTCTCCAGCCGCTCCCAGAGCTTCTCGGCATTGGCGGGACAATCTCCCGGCGCCTTCGCCAGACACTCCAGCACGAGCTGCGCTTCGGACAACGACAGGCACGCCTGTTTCAGCAGGAACACCGTGCGCTCGGCCGGCAGTGGACCGAAACGCTCCACCATGTGCTGCAGGTTCAGGCCGCGAAGCCGTTCCATCACGTAATAGAAGCTTCCCGTCTCGGTGACGCCGAAATCGAACAGCTGCACCGTGTGGGGAGACTGCAGCTCCGCCGTCACTTGTGCTTCCCTGCGTAAACCGCTGACGCAGCACCTCGTCCATCTGCAGGAGCATCGATCGCGCCTTCTCGAACCAGCTTTACAGCCGCCGGTCTCGCCAGCAGCTGGTGGCGCGCGAGCCACACCTCACCCATTCCACCTGAGTCGAGCCGCTCGACGAGACTGTAGCTCCCAACCCGCACGCCATCATCCAGCAATTGGTCGCCCACCTCTAGAACGGGGCCGTGAGTCACTGCCAACGCATACGACAGGACGTTGCGAAGCTGACGGAAATTCCCGGGCCATCGATAGCGTTTCAACCGCTCCAGCGATTGGTCCGAGATGATCGGAACGGTGCGCCCCGCCTGTTCGGCCTGTTGCCGGAGGACGTGGCTGGCAAGCACCGCGCAGATCGTCGGTCCTGCGACCGCAACGGCCCGAGATCTACGCTGAGCTGGAAGGCACGGTGCAGTTCGGGGATCACGCGGCCGGATGCTACTGCTTCGTCCAGGTCTCGCGTCGTGGACACGATCACGCGAACGTCTGCCTGCCGGGTTCCCGCGGGCTCACGAACCGCGTCCATGGCGCGCAGGCGTTCAGCGAGCACGCGCTGCGAGTCATTCGTCAGATGCTCGATGCCTTCCAGGTATAGCGTGCCGCCTTCGGCCAGACGGAACTTGGCGAGAGATATCCGAACCCGCCGGCGATCCGGATGGACGTGCCAGGCAGTGAGAGACAGCGGACGACGATGATGGCTCGCGATGCCCGCGACGACGATGGTGACGGCGCGAGCCACCGCTTCATGGTCGCTGCCGGGCGGACCACTGATGACCTAGCGACAGATCGGCCGCTGCCGCTTCCTTGAGTCGTCCCGAAGGCGCACGGCATGGCGCTGTCGCCGAGCAGCACTCCGTCGGTGCGGTCTCTCGCCTCGTGAAGCAGCTCCTGGGCCACCGATCAGTTCGTGCTCCAGTTGCTCGTTGCGCTTGCGCAGCTGCTTTTGAAGATCGCGGATCGTCAGGTGCGTCCTGACCCTGGCGAGTACTTCCTCTGCCTGGAACGGCTTGTTCACAAAATCGACCGCTCCGAGCTCCAGCCCTCGCACCCGGTCGCTCGCCTCCGCCAACGCGGAGAGGAAGATAACCGCAACCTCGCTGGTGCGTGCATCAGCCTTCAGGCGAGCGCACGTTTCGAAGCCGTCCATCTCCGGCATCATGACGTCGAGCAGGACCAAGTCGGGAACCGCCCGCTCAGCGATCGAGATGCGCATCCCTGCCGTTCCTCGCAGCAAGCAGGCGATAGCCGCTGACCCTCAAGCGTCTGATAAGGACGTGCAGGTTCGTGGCGTTGTCATCAACCAGCAGGATCTGCGGTCCCGGGCGCTCGTTATCGGACCTTCTGCACGTTCACCTCGCCAGTAAGTCGGCCAATTCGCTGGGCCGCCGAAATCGAAGTTAGTGACCAGACCGTCGATGCGCTCGCCGACAGCCGTCTCTGCCAGGATCGCCCGCCATCAGGTCGCGCGCGAGGCGCTGGATCTCACCGACATCGCCCAGCTCGACCGCGTGGCGCAGCCGCGCCGCAATGTCGATGCGTCGAGCGAGATCGATCACGCAGGCGTCGCGCGCGTGACGCAGGCTCGGTCTCGCTCACGAATCGGACGCCCAGGTGCCTCTGCAGCATGGCGAACAACAACTCGGCACGCACGGGTTTGGACAGATAGTCGACACAGCCGGCATCGTGGACCGTCTGACGGACGTCCCCCAGCGCGCTCGCGGTCACCGCGATCACCGGGATCGTGCCGCGGTCGCGGATCCTGTCGCGAGACGGCGGGTCGCCTCGAGGCCGTCGAGATCGGGCATCTTCAGATCCATCAAGACGACTTCGGGCCGATGCGCCTCGCGCGAGTTCCAGCGCCTCGACGCCGCCGGCGGCCGTCATCACCCGAACGCCGGCGCTCTCGAGCAGGCTGGCGAGGATGCGGCGGCTGGCCGCGTTGTCGTCCACGACCAGAGCGGTGAGCGCCTCGCCTGGCGCCAGCCTGGCGTCGAGCGCCGGCGTGGCCCGGTCTCGGAGATCCTGGTGCGTCGCACGCTCCTGCGCCTTCGACCAGCGGGCAACGTGAACCGGAACCGGCTGCCCTCGCCGAGGACGCTCTCGAACCTCCAGAGTCGCCACCCATCCTCCTGACCAGGTGATCGCTGATGGCGAGACCGAGTCCGGTGCCGCCGGCAGCCGCTCCCGTCTTCGTTTGCGCAAACGCAGCGAAGATCGCCGTCAGCGCCTCCGGCTCGATACCGATGCCGGTGTCGACTGACCTCGAACGCGCAGGTGACGTGGCGTCTGGCGCGGGTGATGGCGAGCCGCACTTCGCCGGCCGCCGTGAACTTGATCGGCGTTCCGAGCAGGTTGAGGAGCACCTGCCGCACGTGGCGGCCGTCGAGGATCACGCAGGCGCGGCACGTCGGAGTCCGATCGACATGCTCAGCCTCAGTCCCTTGCGCTCCGCTGCTGCTGCGACGACATGATTGAGGTCGGTGATCAGTCGTGAAAGCATCCGTGGGCGCTTCTTCGATGATCGAGCCGGCCTGCCTCGATCTTCGACAGATCGAGCACGTCGTTGATCAGCTCGAGCAGCTGCGACCCGCACTTCACGATGGCCTCAAGTGCCTCACGCTGCGCGCCGTTCAGGGTTTGATCGCGCTGCAGGAGCTGAGCGTATCCGAGTACGCCGTTCGAGCGGCGTCCTGAGCTCATGGCTGATGTTCGCCAGGAACTCGCTCTTGGCCCGCGTCGCGGCTTCAGCCGACTCCTTCGCGCGGCGAAGTTCGGCGTCACGTTCGCGTCGATCGGAGATGTCTCTGAGAAACGCACCGAAAAAGAAGCCGTCCTCGACGCGCCATCGGCGAAGTGATCGTGAGCTCGACCGGGAATTCGTGCCCCGAGCGGTGCAAGGCAGCCAGTTCGAGGCGCTGATTCACCACCGGGGCCTCGCCGGTTTCGTGGAAGCGGCGCATGCCGCCGTTGTGCGCCTCGCGAAACGCCGGCGGCACGATCGACTTCCGCCGAGATTTCTGCCCAGCACTTCGTCGCACGACCATCCGAACGTCTTCTCGGCTTGCGCGTTCCACGCGACGATCCCGCCCGTCGAATCGATCCCGACGAAGGCATCGTGCGCCGTGTCCACGACAAGCCGCGCCCGAGCCTCGCTCTCCTGCGAGCCGGGTGAGCGCGCTCTGGCGCTGCTCCTGCGACGAGGGCAACCGCGATCAGATTGGCGACCGAGATCATGAAGTTCTGCTCGTCGACGGTCCAGGGACGTGCGCCTCCCACATGCTCGGCACAGAGAACACCCACCGCCGTGTTGTCGTGCCTCAAAGGGACGTCGAGCATCGCGCCGATGTCGATTGGGCTCCAGGTACGCCGTCGCGGAACGCGCAGGTGCGTAGGTCGGTCGCCGCATCCGTGGCAGCCACCATGCCGTTCGTGCTCGATCGCTTCAAAATAGGCGCGGGCATTCTGTCGATCCAGCACCGAGCCGCGATTCGTATCTGGCGGCCGGCCCGGCGAAACAAACCGGCGCACCGGATGATCGAGCCGCCCGACTCGAAGCGCCACATGCTGAGCCGTTCCACCTCTAAGGCGTCGGCCGCAATTTCGAGAATGCATCGCAGCCGTTCACTGAATCGTTCGCGAGGATTGGCGGACCGCGACGTGAGGTCCATCAGGGCGTCGCTTTGCGCCACGAGTCGGCGCTCGTTGGCCTTGAGCGAACGCTTCGGCGGCGAGTTGATCGCTGATGTCCTGGAAGACGGTCAAAACAGCGGCCTCTCCACGCCAGTCGACAAGCCGCGATGATGCCAGGACCCAGAAGGGCTCGCCGTTGCCTCTTCTGATCTGCAGCCGAAGGTTGTCAGCCCGCCCGTCGCGCCTCAGACGCTCCGCAAGCTCGATCCGCTCGGAAGGGTCCACGTAGTAGTCGACTGCCGACAGGCCGACGGCGTAGCTCGGCGCTGCCGATGATCTCTGCCGTGCGCGCATTGACCGCGAGAACGAGTGCTGTCCTCGAGACGACTGACGACCGCGGGGAACGGATGGCCGTCGAACAGCTCGGCGTACGAATGCTGGCCGGCTGCAGAAGACAGGGCCGGCGTCAAGCGTGTCGGGTCGGTCTGATCGTTCACGGAAGTCTTGGCGGTTCGCGCCGGCACCTGAGGGGAATCTGGCGCAAGACTATCATGGGGTGCGCACCTCGGGCAGCAGCGTCACCTCCACATACCGACGTGTGTCGAGGTAGGTCTGCGCGGCCTCGCGAATGAGGGAAGCGGTCAGCCGGTCGACCGAAGGCCGCATGTTGAAGACGGCTTCGACAGCCTCGCCGTACTCATAGCTGTACACGAGCCGGTTCAGCAGATACCGGTTCTGCTGGCTGTTCGTTTCGAAATCGCGCATCAGCGCCGAGCGCGAGTCGGCCACCTGGCCGTCGCTCGGGCCGTCCCGTTTGAACGCCTCGATCACCTCGAACGCGGTCCTGGTGAGGCTCTCGGTGCGTGCGGGATCGCACGCGAATGAGATCGCGATTCGGTACCCTTCTGTCGGACGCTGAGTGAAGCGCGGCTCGACGCTGACGCCGTAGGTGCCGCCCAGATCTTCGCGCAGCGTCCTCTGCAGGTTGCCGCTCAGCATCTCGCCCATGGCCCGCAGCGTGATCCGGTGCATCTCGTCGTTCTGAAACGACCCGCTGAACACGATGCTCACCTGGCTTTTGGGCTCGATGCCCTTTCTCACCTCGCGCTCGACGATGCCCGTGGGAGGACGAATCCCGACGTCCTTCGCCAATTCGTTCCGATGAAGGGCGGGAAGGCTGGCCAGGTAGCGCTCCACGAGGGGCTTGATCGCTGCCAGATCGAAGCTCCCGACGAACACGAATGTGAAGTCGCTCGCATCGCCAAAGCGCTCTTTGTAAAACGCAAGCGATCGGTCGAGGTTCATCTCGTCGACGCTGGCCGCCTTCAACGGCCGCGCTCGAAAATGATTCTGCGTCAGCGCTGCGCCGAGCGCCTCCGCGAACGCCGTCTCAGGCAGCGCATCCTGGTTCGCCAGGGCGACCTTCAACTGTTCCTTGAAGACGCCAAACGCCACGGGGTCTGGGCGCGGGGCCGTGAACGTGAGATAGATGAGCTGGAACATCGTCTCGAGCTCTTTGCGTGACGAACCGCCTGCCAGTCCCTCTTCCGTCTCACCGATGTCGGCCCTCACTGACACGCTCCGGCCAGCGAGAGCCTTGCCCAGGTCCAGGCTCCTGAGCTGTCCCAGGCCGCCTTGCGCGACCACTTCGTCGGCAGTTTCCGCTGCAATGAAGTCATGGTCTGGCGCGAGCGATGTGCCGCCGGGGCTGATGGCGCGGAACAGAATCTCGTCTTCCTTGAACGTCGTCGGTTTCAGCACGACGCGAACACCGTTGGAGAGACGCCACTCAGTAACGCCAAGCGGCTCGTTGGTCGAAGTGGTGGCGACACGCCCTGGCGATGGGAGCGGCTCCAGCAATGGCTGCGTGTTGACCGTATCGACGTAGGCGTCCAAGGGTCTGCCGCTGGCAGCAGCGATGGCCGCCGTCATCTTCGCCGCGTCCGGCAAAGTCGCTTTGTCTTTCTCCGGCGCGACGATCGCGACGACGCGGTTGCGATCCGGCGCCCATGTCTTCGCGAGCGCATTGATTTCAGCGAGCGTGATTTGGGGCAGAAAACGCTGATTCAATGCGTACTCGTTCACGATGCCCGGAATCGGCTCGCCCTGCAGAAAGTTTCTGATGAACTCGTCGGCCAGCGGCCCGGACGGGCTCTTGTTTTTCTCGACTGTGGCGCTCTCCAGTACGCGCTGCAGACCGCGCGCCTGCCGATCGAGCTCGGTCGCGGTGAAACCGAACCGCGCCACGCGGTCGATCTCGGTGAAGAGCGCCGTAAGACCACGCTCGACGCCGCCTTGCGCGACGAGCGCATCAAGCGACGTCACTTCTGCGGTGCGCACAAAGATGCCACGGCTGGTCTGAGCCGCAAGAAACGGCGCGCTCGGCTGTTGCGTGATCTCCCCGAGGCGGTCGGAGAGCATGCCGCTGAACAACCGCTCGGCCATCATCCGACGGTATGCACCCACCGTGGATTGGTCCCGTGCGGGCATCTTGGTGGAGACACTGATGGACGTTTGCGTCACTTCGGGGTCGGTGATGATCGAATAGGCGGTCCCGGGCTGGTCCGGCACGGCGTAGTCAGGCCTCGGCTTCCGGACGGCCGCTGCCGGAATCGCAGCGAAGCGGGATCGTATTTGCGCTTCAACCGCGGCTCCGTTGAAATCGCCAACGGCGACCACCGCCATCATGTCCGGGCGGTACCAATCGGCGTAAAACTGCTTCAGCCGATCGTAGTTCGCGTTGCGGATGATGTCCGGCGTTCCGATCGGCGACCGTTCAGCGTAGCGTGAGCCCTTCAGCAGCACGGGCATCTGCGCGTTCTGTATCCGCTCTCCAGCGCCGAGACCTAGCCGCCACTCCTCGAGAATTACGCCACGCTCTTTGTCGATCTCGACCGGGTCGAACGAGACGTTGTGCGCGAAGTCTTCGAGGATGGTGAGCGACCGATCGAGGACCGCCGGATTGCCAGTCGGGATCTGCAGGTCGTACTCCGTCTCGTCGAAACTGGTGTGCGCGTTCACGTGCGCCCCG
Organism: Vicinamibacterales bacterium; assembly: GCA_963821375.1. Classification (GTDB taxonomy): domain Bacteria; phylum Acidobacteriota; class Vicinamibacteria; order Vicinamibacterales; family JAMQPK01; genus JAMQPK01. The sequence goes on along the minus strand of CAWGDN010000002.1, from coordinate 846,136 downwards.
AACCGCATGCCGAGCGCCTGCATGAAGGTCGTGATCTCCTGCTTCGGAAAATGCTCTGTGCCGTTGAACGCCATGTGCTCGACGAAATGCGCCAGCCCCCGCTGGTCCTCCTCTTCGAGCACCGAACCAGCCTTCACCACGAGCCGGAGCTCGGCGCGCGCCTGCGGAAGCCTGTTCTCACGGACGTAGTAGCGCAGGCCGTTTGCCAGCGTGCCAACGGTGATCAGCGGATCGACCGGAATGGTCTGGTCGAGCGGCGCGCTTCGAAGATCGATGGTGGCGGCACGCTGCTGAGCGCCGACAAAGCTGACCACCGATGTCAATGCCAGGATCGGCAACAGCAGACGAATGCGGGTGCGCTGGGTCATAGGAATATTGTGCCCTCAATTGGGGGAACTATGCAGGTTTGACGTTCGGCCTGGCAAGAAGTCGGCCGTGTGAAAAGTTGGCTCTCCAGGCTCACCCGTGCGCCAATGGTACGATCAGCGTGGATGCCACTCGTCACTCTCGACAATGTCTCGATGGCCTACGGCCATCTTCCTCTATTAGACCGGGCCAGCCTCCGCATCGAACCGCGCGAGCGCGTATGCGTCATCGGCCGGAACGGCACGGGTAAATCCACGCTGCTTCAGATCACCGGCGGCGAGGTTACACCGCAAGAGGGCGACGTGTGGCACCAGCCCGGCCTGCGTATCGGCCGACTGGCGCAGGATGCGCTGATCGCCGAGGACCGGCTCGCGTTCGACGTCGTCGCGGAGGCGACTGGAGAAAATGGCGACTGGCGGGACGATCGCCAGATCGACATGGTGCTCTCCAGACTTCAGATCCCCGCTGAGGCCAGCATGGGTACGCTCTCGGGCGGCTGGCGACGCCGGGTGCTGCTGGCGCGGGCGCTGGTGACGCAACCAGATTTGCTGTTGCTCGACGAGCCGACCAATCATCTCGACATCGAATCGATCCGCTGGCTCGAAGGCTTTCTCGCCGACTACGCCGGCACAGTCCTGTTCGTCACCCACGATCGCGTGTTTCTCGAGGCGGTGGCAACGAGGATCGTCGAGCTGGATCGCGGCCAGCTCACCTCGTGGCCTGGCGACTACGCGACATTCCTGCGGCGCAAGGAGGAATCGCTCGTCATTGAAGAGGCGCATCACGCGCAGTTCGACAAACGGCTCGCCGAGGAAGAGGCGTGGCTGCGCCAGGGGATCAAGGCGCGGCGTACGAGAAACGAGGGACGTGTACGCGCGCTCCTCGCGATGCGCGAGGAACGGGCGGCCAGGCGATCGCCCATCGGGTCCGTCCGTCTGGAGACAGAGATCGGCGAGCGCAGCGGCCAGATGGTGTTCGAGGCCGAGCGGGTCGCGAAGTCATTCGGCGGGCGACCGGTGGTCAGCGATTTCTTCGTGCGGGTGATGCGTGGCGATCGCATCGGTCTGATTGGACCAAACGGTTCCGGCAAGACCACGCTGCTCAAGCTGCTGCTCGGGGATCTCGCGCCCGATGCGGGAGAGGTGCGGCAGGGTGCGAACGTGCAGATTGCCTACTACGATCAGCAGCGCGAGCAGCTCGAACCAAATCGCACCGTATGGGAAACCGTCGCCGATGGTCACGACACGGTCACGATCAACGATCGGACCCAGCATGTTCACGGCTACCTGCGAGATTTTCTTTTTCCCGCCGAGCGGGCTCTGTCTCCGGTGAAAGCGCTGTCAGGTGGCGAGCGCAATCGCCTGCTGCTTGCGCGGCTCTTTGCCCGCCCGTTCAACGTGTTGGTGATGGACGAGCCCACCAACGATCTCGACATCGAGACGCTGGAACTGCTCGAGACGCGGCTGGCCACGTGGCAGGGGACGCTCTTGCTGGTCAGCCATGACCGCGCGTTTGTCGATCATGTCGTCACGAGCACACTTGTCTTCGAAGGTGAGGGTCACGTTCAGGAATACGTCGGTGGGTACGAGGACTGGTTGCGGCAACGCCGGCAAGCCAAGCCTCAGCCGGTTCGCCGGAAGACGGTCGGCGATGGGGCGACGCCAAGGAAGACCGAAGTAAGCCATGCCTCCGTTGCGCCACGGAAACCGTCCTTCAAAGAGCGGCGGGAGCTCGAAGAGCTTCCAGCGCGGATCGAAGCGTTGGAAAAGGAGCAGCGGCTTCTCCAGGCGACGGTGACGTCTGACGATTTCTACAAACGCACTGCTGTCGAGATCCATGAGGCGCTTTCCAGGCTCGAGGAGCTGGAGACGCTGCTCCTCGCTGCGTACACACGCTGGGAAGCACTCGATGCTCGGGAGACTACGGGAAAAGCCTGATCCCGTAACGGCGATGAGGAGACAGGAATGAGGCGACTCGCAACAATCGCGATCACGTTGATGGCCGTCACCCTGCCGACCGGACCGGGCCTCGGGCGGGCCCAATCTCCGTCGTTGTCGGCTCCACGCCTTCAGGTGTCGGTAGAGATCGATCCCCGCGACGTCTTCATCTACCGGTACACTCTCGAAAATGGCGCCGCGAGTACGGCTGCCATCCAGAGAATGACCATCGACATTTCGCTTCCGGCGGGCGCTTCCAAGCCGTCGGCTTTCGGGCTCGCGCACGGACCGGGCTATTTCGTCGCCGAGTTGTCCGCGCAAGGAAGAACCCTGACGACAGGCGAAGCTATTGCCGTCGGGTTGTCGGCGCCACAGCCGGGATGGAGGGTCACGGTGGGCACTGATGCGACAGCCCGTTGGATCGCGGTCAACGATGCAGCTCTCATCTCCCGCAAGCAAAGGCTCGCCGGCTTTTCTCTCGCGAGTCATGGACCGCCATCGCTCAGGCGATTCACCGTCGCTCCCTACATCGATCCTGAGCTCGCGCCAGTCGAGCCTCCGCAGCCCGATGCCTTGGAAGCAGAGCGATTCGAGCAGGAGTTCGACCAGTACGTTGAATCACAAAGTGTGACAGGCCTCACGCTAGCGCCTTCAGCTTTGAAGGCAATGACGCCCGATGCCTTGCTTGCGAACCTCGCCCGCCACGTGGCCCAGGCACGCACGCTGCGGTGGATCTCGAACGACGCGATGACGCGCAACGTGACCGACAAGCTGCAAGCGGCGCGCACGGCGATCGCACAGAGTCAAGTGGACGCGTCTGGGAACATCCTGGGTACGCTGCGCACAGACGTCGCAGCTCTCTCCGGCAAGGGGTTCACGAGCGAGGCTGTGGCCCTGGTGGACGTGAACGTTCAATACGTCCTCCGGCTTCTCGCGAAGCGCTGAGCAGGATGTCTGGAGGGACGCACTCCGGCTCGGGTTTTTGCCACCAACCGCTCGTACGGGCCTGTCCATTCAAACGTCTTGACACCACCAATTGATGTCGTCTTCGGCCCGGCTGCCGTTAAGCCGAGCAAGAACAGTGTTGCCACACCCATGGTTGTTTTGAACATGTTGCGACTAAAACGGCTCACATCAGGCGTGTGCTGTTGAGTACAGAGCGTGCGTCCACCGTTGAATAGAGTGATGGTTATGACACTCATCCAACGGCGCCATGTCACCAACAGCATCCCGTTGCAACTCACCTCAGCGCTCATCGTCGCAGGCCTGGTCTCTGGGTGCACCACCGAAGCCAAGACGCTTGATCCCCGACAGATCGAGCAACGGTACGGAGTATCCGGAGCGTTCACCGGCAGTGTCGCGACCGCCAACGGGCCGATGCAAGGCACCATCATTCCAATCACTTTGGCCGATGGCCGCACGGCGCAGCTGGTGATTCCGCAAAGGCAGGCCAGTGACGTCCGTTCGGTGTATCTCCTCGACAACGAAGGCATGCACCCGGTGCAGCTCAAAGACAACGCGAGCCGGCAGGAAGTGAGCGGCGCACCAGCCATCGTCCAACGGCGACCTGCGACGGAACGGGCGAACGGGCGATCTTGGGAAAAGGAAGCGCTGATTATCGGCGGCAGCGCCGGTGCCGGGACCGCCATTGGAGCGCTGGCGGGAGGGAAAAAAGGAGCAGCCGTCGGTGCGGCAGCCGGCGGCGTCGGCGGGTTGATTTACGACCTCCTGACGCGTGACAAGAAATAGGTGGCCGAGGATTTACACTTTTTCGATCCCGGCTGTGCCGCAGCAGCATTGACTACGCGCAAGGCTGCCAAATCGGCGTGCGCCCCGGTCCATCGTCGAGATGGCATCCCGTGCTTCTTCGCCAGCGGTGCGCGCTGTCTCGGCCGCGTCCTTTAGCTGCTCCCGCTCCTGCCGGATTGCTTCGAGCGCCTCGCGATGATGGTCGCGAGCTTCACGCGTTTCCTCCGCCAGTCGCCTGAGCCGTTCCGCGTCACTAAATGGATATTGAGACGTTCGTGCCCTGAGGGTGAGGGTCTCGGGGGACCCATGTGCGCTCTATTGAACAGAGACAACGGAAGCAAGCCGCTAAGCTTGTTCTGTCATTGCGGCCGCGACGAATATCGCGGTGCGCGCCGCTACCGGAAGAGGCGAGTGGGCGCATTGGAACCGTACAGGAGATCACAATGGAAAAAACTAGATATGAAGAAACGACCGAGCCACAACTCGAGGCTGTCGCCGGTCACGGGAGCCGCTTTCTAACGGGTCTTGTCGGGGGCGCACTGATTGGGACCGCCGCAGGCGTGCTCTTCGCCCCTCAGATCAGTGCTGCGCTGCGCAGCATTCGACGGCAGTTGACGGACACCGCTGTGGGAGCTGGCGACGCCGCAGCGGAAACATATCGAGACGCCACGACACGCGTCGGGGACGCGGTTGACGATCTCGAGCAGAAGGGCCGAGCAGTCTATGGGAAGGCGCTGAGCGCGGTCGTGCGAAACGCGGAGAATGTCAAGGAGCGCGCCACCGACGCTCAGACCGAACTGGAGCAAAGCACCGCGCACGCGGCGCGCCGCTCGTCGTGAGGGCGTGGGTCGCTCGTGATGAGCGATCGGACCGTCCGATTCACTTGCTGTAAGGATTCGCACATGAAAACCATCGCCATTGTCGGCATCGCGCTGATCGTGATTGGTCTGGCAGCGCTCGTCTATCAAGGAATCACGTATACGACTCGGGAAACAGTCTTGGATCTCGGACCGATCCACGCGACGACGGAACGAGAGAGAACGTTCCCGCTTCCTCCGGTGTTGGGGATCGTGGCCGTGGCCGGTGGTGTGGCTCTGGTGATCGCCGGCGTTCGCCAGCGCGCGTAAGAGAGCGGCGCGATCGTGACGCTCCGCGTCCACAGCCCCGCGCGGCATTGTCAAGTTGAGGCGGCAACTGGCACGAGTTGGCTCGCCACACTGGACGATTTCCGCAACTGGTTGGTCCGAGAAGCAGCATAAATGGCCTGTTATTGACAGGTTCGCCAAGATTTCGCGAGGCGAGACCTTGAAAGAGCGCCGCAGCCTTTGCCTCTCAAGCAATCTGCGGGCGCTCTGCCCACCACTCCCGCCGTGGCCACGACAGTTGACGATCAGCTCTTCCGTGGGCCCCTCAGCCTCGAGCGTTCGCTGACGCCGCTCGGCGATGCGCTCAAGTCAAACGCGCCCGGATTTGCGCGGTCGGCGGTGCTCACGATGTGCCTTCGTGCGCGCACGTAAGCCGGCCGCTGCCGTAAAGAGCTGCTGTGGACCGACGTGCTGCTCGTGACCAACCAGGTCCGCGCCTCGCGCCCAAGGTCAGACCCACTGTGGCGGCGGCGTGATCGCCTCCTGCGGCGTGCTGCCCGGGTCCGGGCGACCCGACCCTTCCAGCCGGCTGATGGCTCGCACCGTCATGTCGCGATCACAGAGAATCTGACACGACAGCCGCACACCGGCCAGCCCTCGCGCCGCGAGTCGCTCTTTCTCAGCGGCGGTATGTGTCGCAGGTTCTCCGTCGAGAAACTCGACGCGGCAAGTCGTACAGCGCGCGTTGCCGCCACAGGCGTGCAGGATATCGACCTTCGCATCTTGCTCAATGGCCAGCACCAGCCGCTTGCCGACAGCGACATCGAACGTTCCATACCCTTCAACAGTAAGCTTAGGCATCAACGCATTGTACGAGCACGGATAGCTGGAGTGAGCATGATCGATCTAAAGGACACGGTGCGCCTGCTGCAGGCGAACCGCGAGGAGTTGTTGGATCAGCTGGATGCCTTGGACGCGGCGCTCGCAGCGCTCAGCCGGGTGGGTCTCGCTGCCACAACAGCACGCGAGGGAAATCCTCAGGAGACGACGGAAAAGGCGGCAAGCGCCGTTCTTCCGACGAAACTCAAGCCTCGACGGTCGCTGAGCGATGAGCACAAACACGCCTTGAAAGAAGGCCGACGGAAGGCCCGCCAACAAAAAGATGCGGCCGAAGGCCACGCGCGGGAAATGCCGGACCCATCGCCAGGGCTCGCACCGGCGTCAAGTGCCAACGGCCGGCGGCCTCGGCTCGTCAAACAGACAAGACGGGTCCAGTCATGAGTTTCTGCGAACACTGTCACGGTCAGCGATTCGATCGAGCGCAAGTCCTCCGTGCGCTGCGACAAGTCCGAAGCAACTTGCGAGGAAGGCGCTGCGGCAGGAAGGTCGATGAGGCGCTCCTGCTGGCGCTTAAGGCAGTCGCCGCGCTCGACATCCCGCACCTCGACATGGAAGACGAAGGCGGCGAGGTCATCCATTGATCCACGGGCCACTGTCGTGAAGCCCTGGGAGCTGCTCGGTCAGACGCAGACGCCACAAGGCGAAGAGCTGACGCTCACCCGCCACGGCTCCGAGTACGTCATCCTCGCCAGGGGCCAAGCCCTGATGTCGAGCCGTATGCACGGATCGGAGGAAGCCCTCGCGTCGTTTGCCTGCGGTCGCGCGCGAACTCTCGAGGCGCCCTGTTGCCTTGTCGGTGGACTCGGTATGGGTTTCACGCTGCGCGCCGCGCTCGATCTGCTGCCCCCAGACGCCAGCGTCATCGTCGCCGAGTTGGCACCCGCGATCGTGGATTGGAATCGCGGCCCGCTCGGTCCGCTCGCCGGACACCCGCTCCGAGATAAGCGTGTGACGATCGAGATCAGCGATGTGGCGGCAACGCTCGTCTCGAGGCCAGGCCAGTTCGACGTAGTGCTGCTCGACGTGGACAACGGCCCCGCCGCGTTCACGGCGGCGGACAACGCCGGCCTGTATGACGATCGCGGACTGGCGACCGCTCGTGCAGCGCTCAAGCCCGGCGGAGTGTTCGCCGTGTGGTCATCACGGGAGGATCGACGATTCGAGCAGCGGCTCCGACACGCCGGCTTCGACATGACGGTCGAACGAGTGCGAGGGCGTCTAAAGAAAGGCGGCCCGAGGCACACGATCTTCCTCGGTTCGGTGGCGTGCCGTTGACGGCGTCCTGCTCGATTGGTCGGTGATCAACCAGCTTGCCCAGGGGTTCGTTGCCACATTCGGCGTCGCCGACCGGCTGACGGATTTTCTATGTGATCCCGTAGCGGCGATGAGGAGACAGGAATGAGCCGACTTGAGACAATCGCGATCATGTTGACGGCCGTCACCGTGCCGATCGGCCCGGTCCTCGGGCGGACCCAATCTCCGTCGTTGTCGGCTCCACGTCTTCAGGTGTCGGTAGAGATCGATCCCCGCGACGAACTGCCCGCCAATCAACCACATACGCCGGCCGTGCAAGATTTCTAGCTTGCTCCGTTCTAAGGGGAGGAGGAGCTATGAATCACCGATTCGCCTGTCTCATGATTGCCGGCCTCGCCCTGTCGGCCGGTCCCCAAGTCGGCATGTCCGCGTCGTCCGTCCACTACCCGGCCGCGGAGGTCGACATTCTCGTCAATGGCGCACCCCTGCGCCGCTACGCCCACGGCGGGCGCTGGTATGTCGAGGCGCTCAAAGGACGGGAATATTCGATTCGTCTGCGCAATCCCTACCCCGTCCGCGTGGCCGTCGCTCTGTCGGTCGATGGCCTTAATACGATCGACGCGCGCCACACCACCGCCGCCGAGGCGCGCAAGTGGGTGCTCGAACCGCATCAGACCGTCACGATCAGCGGATGGCAGACGAGCCGCACCGAGGCGCGCCGCTTCGAGTTCACCACCGAACCGCAGTCGTATGCGCAGGCCCTGGGAAAGCCCGCCAATCTGGGCACGATCTCCGCGGTCTTCTTCAGGGAGCGCGCGCGAGTGGTGTCCGAGACGCCGAACGAATATGCGGGCCGCCGGTCGGAAGAGCCGCGCGCGGCGGCGCCAGCACGCCAGGATGCGAACGCGGCTGCGAGCGACGTACGAAGGGACGATGGGGAGTACGCCGCGACCGGGATGGGCCGTCGCGCCGGCCACGCGGTCGTGCGTGTGTCGCTCGATCTCGAAGACACGCCGGCACAGACCGTGCACTTGCGGTACGAGTTCCGCCCACAACTCGTCAGGCTCGGCGTCCTTCCCACCGCTCACACCGCCGATCCGCTGCAGCGGCGCGAGCGGGCGCACGGGTTCGAGCCGGGGTTTTCGCCGGAGCCGCCTCGCCGGTGATTGCGGCGTCCCAATTGCCGCGCCATGCGAGCTATCCTTCGCTGCGTCGCTTGCGTAGCTGGCGTACGCGCGAAGGGCGGGCGAAGGATATGCAGCGTGGGGAAATGGTATGGCGAGGTCGTGCTTGGTCACGGCAAGCCATATTTCTTCGGACCTCGACCGCGCTGCGCCTTATGGCTAGTGATCGGATTGGCGAGGATGTGATCAGGTTGGCCTACGTTCCTGCTTGATGCTCGTGACGCGGTGGATGGAAATTGTTTCGACGGCCCGCGATACAATCGACGCAACACCCCTCTAACGCAGTAGTGGTGAAGAAGGAGAAAGGATGAGCGCCATTCGGTTCCGATTGACTGCTCCGGCGGTCCTGTTGTGTGTCGTTGCCGCCGCCAGCGCGGCGAGCGGCCAGGCGACCGCACAGGCCCCGGCACTACGGTCGCCTGACGTCATCTTTGTTCCCACACCTCCTGAAGCGGTCGAGGCCATGCTCAAGCTTGCCAAGGTCGGTCCGAACGACGTCGTCTACGATCTCGGATCCGGCGATGGCCGCATCCCGATCGCGGCCGTGCAAACGTTCAAGGCCCGATCGGCCACAGGGATCGACATCGATCCACAACGAATCAAGGAGGCCAATGAAAACCTCAAGAAGGCGGGCGTCGGCAACCGCGTGCGATTCCTGAACCAGGATCTGTTCACGACGCCGATTGGCGAAGCCAGCGTCGTCACGCTGTATCTGCTGCAGTCGTTGAACGAAAAGCTGATGCCGAAACTGCAGAAGGAGCTGAAGCCTGGATCGCGCGTCGTGTCACAGACCTTCAGCATGGGCGACAAGTGGCCGCCGGATCAGACAGTCCAGGTCCAGGGACGCAACATCTATCTCTGGATCATCAAGTAGGGGTGTAGGTGTCACCCATGTGTCCGGAATGGACCTAGGAAGATTGGCTCGCCGCACTGGACGATTTCCGCGACTGGCTCATCCGAGAAGCTGCGTAAACAGGCCTATTTTCGAGGATCCGGTGGCGCTTGGTCTTGGACCTGACGGCCAGCGGCTCGTCCAGTCTTCCCTCCCCGCGGATTGGTGCGCCTGCCAACCCCGCCAGGCTCCAGACGGAAGGTTTCGATAACAGCCGCGAGCGTTATCGAGGGGCTTCGCCCCTCGAACTCCTCTACAGTCTCACTCGCTCGCGCTGAGCGGCGACGAACTTCTCATCTCCGATCGCGCGCGGCACGCTTTCGTTTTGCCCGCCGAACAGGCTCCGCTTTCGCAAACTCGAATGCGTGGAACTCCGACGAGTGGAGCGAGCGACGGCCCTCGGGACTGACCACGACGCTCAAGGGGCGACCGCCGATCGGAGCGTGCACCTCGTCGACGCCAAGGTCGGCGAGGCATTCCAGGAAGCCCTCTGCGCTGGGGCCCAACCCCGACTTCCCTCCCTTCGTCCGGGTCGATCGCACTGATTGAAATCCAGAGCATGTCCACTGCCAGACATTTCCTCGGTCATGCGGGAGCGACTTCTGAGGACGTCGCACATCGACGCTGGCCTCGTCGTCGAATCTCGTTCGCAAGCTGCTGGCGAGGACTCTTCGTTGCTTTGCGGACGGCCTTCTCGCCGAACCCATCCGCGTCGACGGCGCCCACAATGCCGCGAGTCGGTTACGTAGGAACTCCCAGTCGAACGCGTTATAAAGCACCAAGTCCCGCCCCTGCCCCCACCCGCCCGACATGACGTCGCCGAGCGCCTGGTTGGGTGGCGGCGCGTACGGCTTGAGAAGGTAGAAGTCGAACGCGAACGGATCGCCGAGCGCTTGGTCCTTCGAGTGCGCGTCGCCGTCAAAATGGGGAGACTCCGGCGGCTCGAGGCCGAAGAGGTGCCCGACCTCCTGAGCCATGATGCCGGCCGTGTGATCCCTTCCACCCCTGACGCCGCCGACGACTGCGGCGAGCCCTGTTCCAGGAGGGACGTCCAAGAAAAACGCGGTGCCTCCGACGCCTTCCCCGTTGGCCGCTGGGAACATGGGGTCCCACGGCCTCCAACTTACCGTCGCATCGACTCGTTCGATCGTCCCGCTGGCGTTGATCTGTCTGGTTTCGGCCAAATTGAGATCGAGAATATCCGCCTGGGGGCACGGAGGTCCGACTCCAGAAGGGCATGTCTGCGGCCAGGCCTCGATGTTCTCTCCGTATAAGAAGCAAAGCCCCGCGTCGTCGTGAGTCAGGCCGAATTTGAGACCGTCGCTGACAGGCAGCATCGCGGAGAAACGTTCTAACGAATGGAACATGTTGATCAGCCACGAGAAGTCCGGCTGGATGTTCGTGCCCCACGGCGCGGTGCCCACGAGATTGTGGATGAGGAGGCGGAGACGTCCCGGCATCCGGAACTGCAGGTCGCTGATCATGAACAGCCGAGGCAACGGTCCCAGACCGACCACGGCGAACTGTACCTCACAGCGAAACGGCGGCGACGGCACGGGAAACACGGCGCCGCTGAAGATGACGCCCACGCTCGGGCCATTCGGGCCAGTCCGCTCCACGATGACCTGGTCGCAGGGCACCGCAATGACTTTCCGGATCTTCAGCCCCCATGCGCGGTGGGTGATGATCGCCACGACGCTGAGCGACTCGGCTCCGGTCAGATCGACAAACAGTCGGAACAGAATCTTCTTGTTGGCGACCAACGTATATCCCGAGAGCCCTTGGGTTACCAGCATCGTGTTCCCCAAGCCGTCAGAATGCAGGCCGGACGATGCGATTCTCATAAGTGAGCCGGAGTCTATAGGATTCCGTCATGACGGGTACGACAAACATGACCACGACTCCACCTCGCGCGACGCCCGCTTTGCTCTGCGCTTCTTCAGGCGCGCACCGCTGACTGCCCTCACGATCGTCGGCAGGGTCGTGGTCGGGCTCGGCGTCATAGCGTGCTGTTCACGGTCCTCAACTCGTTCGTGTTCCGCGTGGATGCGGTACCCGCCGTGAACGAGATGTATTGGGTGGTGAAGCGACTGGAGAATGGAAACCAGTGGCAGTTCAGGCGCCCTCAGTTCGAGGCGTTGCGCAAAGAGACGCGCGTCTTCACCGGCGCCTACGCCGCGGTGGGCAACATCGACGTTCGCGTCAATGGCCGGACGATGGAGGGCACGCTGGTCACGGGCAACTCCTTTCAGGTCGCCGGTATCGCCCCGGTAATGGGACGCGCGCTTGCCCCGGCCGACGATGACGCGCGCAATCCGGTCGTCGATGCTGGCGAGGAAACGTTCGCGTTCACGTTCGGTTAGGGATGAGGGTCACCAAGAAGCAGGGACAGGCATTGAATCAATCACTTAGCCTGTGGAAGTTCGATACTGCAAATGGCCGGTTTTATAAGTTGTTGATTTGGTGTCCTTCCTGAGAGATAGGTAACACCGTATTCCGGACACATAGGTGACACTTTGGCCCCTTCAGAGGAGGGGGCATGCCTTGGAAGGAGTGTCACACCATGGACGAGCGGCTCCGGTTTGTCGCCCGCCGGCTGGAGGGCGAAAAGATGGCGCCCCTGTGCGCCGAGTTCGGGATTTCACGGAAGACCGGCTACAAGATCTTCGAGCGCTACAAAGACTGCGGCGGGCAGGCATTCACGGATCGCAGTCGACGCCCGTATCGCCAGGCCAACCGCTTGCCGCCGCCGGTCGAGGCGACGATCGTGCGGTTGAAGCGGGAGTATCCCGGCTGGGGGGCGCCGAAGATCCGGGAAAAGCTGCGGCAGCAGACGACGGGGCTGCAGCTGCCCGCCATCAGCACGGTCCACGCGGTGCTCGATCGTCATGGGTTGGTGAAACGCCGTCGGCGACGGCACCACAGCAGCGCGGCGACATTCCTTTCGCGGCCGACCGATCCCAATGCGCTCTGGTGTGCCGACTACAAAGGGGAATTTCGCCTCGGCAACCGCCAGTACTGCTACCCGCTGACCATCACCGATTTTGCCAGCCGGTATCTCCTCGCCTGCGACGCCCTCTGCTCGACGCAAGCGACCTTGGCCTTTACGGTCTTCGATCGGGCCTTCCAAGAATTTGGGCTGCCGCTCGCCATTCGGACCGACAACGGCGTGCCGTTTGCGTCGCCGACGGCGCTTTATCGCCTCAGCAGACTCGCGGTCTGGTGGCTGCGCTTGGGCATTCACCTCGAGCGCATCGCCCCGGGGCACCCGCAACAGAATGGCCGGCACGAGCGAATGCATCTGACGCTGAAGAAGGAAGCCACCAAGCCTGCCGCCCCCAACACGCTGCAACAGCAAGCCCGCTTCGATGCGTTTCTCGAGGAGTACAACCACGAGCGGCCGCACCAGGCGTTAGATATGAAAGTCCCCGCCGACATCTATGCCCCCTCTCCCCGCATCTATCGCGGCCTCGAGGAGCTCACGTATCCGTTCCACGATACGACCATTACCGTGACGCACTGCGGCCGGATCTGCTTCAAGGGGCAGAAGGTCAATCTGAGTCACGCCTTCGCGGGGCAGAACGTCGGCGTGACCCAAGTGGGCGAGCGCATCTGGCTCGTCACCTTCATGCAATACGACTTGGGGTATTTTGATGATGAGACGTGCCGGCTGGAACCGATCGAAAATCCCTTCGGCCCGAAAGTGTTACCTATGTCCCCGGAATGAACTGTTACCCATGTGTCCGGAATGGACCTGGAAAAATTGGCTCCTCAGGCTGGATTCGAACCAGCAACCCTCCGGTTAACAGCCGGATGCTCTGCCGTTGAGCTACTGAGGAACACGGAGCACTGAGCGCCGCTCGGCGCTCGGAAGGAACCCCTCATTGTATGTGGCGGGCGGAATGTGGTCAACGTTCCCTCAGACGCGTCGTATCCTTTAGAAGGAGGGTAAACATGGCTTCAAGAGCGATCCTCGGCTTGGTTGGCATCATCACCGTCGGCCTCCTGACAACCGGCGTCATGGCGCATCACGGCTGGACGTGGACAGATCCGAATCAGACGGAAATGACGGGGAAAATCACCAAGATCTACATCGGCCCCCCGCATCCCCAGATTCAGATCGAGACCGCTGACGGCCCATGGACCGTGGACTTTGGAAATCCCAACCAGACGCAAGCGGCGGGCTTTGTTGAAGGCTCGGCGAAGGTGGGAGACACCGTCGTCATTCTGGGCAACCGGTCCAACCGTGAGGGCGAGAAACTCATGAAGGCGGTGCGCGCGACCATCAACGGCCGCGCGTACACCTTCTATCCGGAGCGACTCCCCAAGCCCGCACAGTAGGGGTAAGGGATAAGGGGTAAGGGGTAAGGGGTAACGAGGAACGCCGCTTGCCCCTTGCCGCTTACCCCTCGCCCCTGCTTTTCTACATCGGCGCGTTGATCTTCACCGCCTCCTGAATCGTCGTCCTGATCGTCGTGCCCGCTGGAATGCTCACTTCCTTCCCGCGTGTCGCGAGCACGGCGCCCGTGCCGGCCGCGCCGCCGACGCCGGCGCCAATCGCCGCGCCGTCTCCTCCCCCGGCGATCGCCCCGATGGCGGCGCCAACACCCGCACCGATGCCGATCTTCTTTGCGTCCGATCCTTTCGTCGCTTCCGCCTCGCGGACGATGCGCGACGTGTTGATCGTGTAAGGGGTATTCGCCACCGTGACGCTGTTGAAGCGAATCGCCACCGACGCCAGCCCCTTGACGCGGCCAGAGCGCTCGGCCGCCACGACGCTGCCTGTCACTGGCGCGCCTTCGGGAATCGCCGTCATGCCATAAAGAACGACCGGCTTGGCGACACGCGCGCGCACCGGTTGATCAGGCGTGGAGGTTTCCGACGACACGGCCGTTTCCAGAATGAGGCTCAGCTCAGTGCCGGACGGCACATCCATCATCATCATCACAGGCGCAGCCGGTGCGGCCGGCGCCGCAGCTGATTTGGCCGGCGCATCGGCTGTACCTGCCGCTCCAGATCCAGGGGCGGCTTGTTCGCCGGGCGCCCCGCACGCGAGCGTCAACGCGAGAACCCACGAAACCACCGCGAGCCGAATCATCTGTGGCATGTCATTCCTCCCCCAACCCCTACTGCGCTTTTCCCTCAACTTCAATTTGCATCGTCCCGCGATACGCGTTCGACACCGGGCAGCCCTTGTCGGCTTCCTTGACAAACGTGGAAAACTCAGCCGGCGACATCCCTTCCAACCCTTCGACGACGACCTTGAGCTTCGACGACACGATCTTGATTCCTGCGTCACTCTTATCGGCCGAAACGGTCGCGGTGACGTGCGTCTTCGCCGCTTTGCCGCCGCGCTTTCCCAGCGCCGCGTTCATGGCCATCGCGAAGCAAGCCGCGTGCGCGGCCGCCATCAGCTCCTCGGGGCTCGTCTTCCCGGCCGGCTCGCCGATTCGATTCGGGAATGTCACCGGCAGTGAGAACGCACCGGTCCCCGCCTTTGCCACGCCGCTGCCGTCCATCAATCCGCCCTGCCAATCTGTCGTCACGCTGCGTTCGAACGTTGCCATCGGAATCCTCCATGTTGAGTAATCGTGCGAGACTTCTCTTCAGCTGCTGGGTTTGGCGGGCTTGCTGCGCAACGGCGCCATCCGCCCGGTGAACCGAAGCTGAACAAACACGCCGAGTATGCCGACCGCCATCCACGCGGCCAGCACCCAGAAGCGATCCGGAGAGAAATCGAGCGGGTACACCATCCACACGGGCGCACGTCTGGCGGCTTCGGTACCTTGATCCAGAAAGTTCCTTGCACCCCACACGATCGTCCATCCTCCGGCAAATGCCGTCGCGATGATAATCACGTAGCGTTGCAGCGCCATGGCGCCGGCGGCCCCCGCCACCGCCGCCAGAATGACGACGAAGGCATGCGGATCGGTGCCGATGCGGCTCCAGATCATATGCACGGCCAATGCCGCGACACCGGCTCCCACAAGCGCGACGCCGACGAAGTAGCCAAAAAACATGATGAGCGCGCCTATCGCGCCGCCGCCGATGGCCGCAAAGATCAGCATCGTGCGATCGCCAGGCCCGAGTACGGCGGTGGCGGCGAGTGCGCCGATGTAGAACCCGAACAGTGTGAGCACGAGTCGGAACAGCCGATAGCCAGCGGCCCAGGCAATGACGCCGCCGAGCACGAGCACCGTGAGCGCAGGCAGCTGGTAGGGAGCAGGTATCACTGTCGGCACGGAAACTATACTTCCCTCCGCCCTTCCATGGCTTTGTGCATGGTCACTTCGTCGGCGTACTCCAGGTCGCTTCCGACCGGCACACCCATCGCGATTCGCGTGACCCTCACACCGAGCGGCTTGAGCAGACGCGCCAGGTAGAGTGCCGTCGCCTCTCCTTCAACGTTCGGATTCGTGGCGAGGATGATCTCGTCGATCTCTCCCTGGCCCACGCGCGTGAGAAGGCTCTTGATCTTCAACTCGTCGGGGCCAATGCCCTGCAACGGTGACAGCGCGCCCATCAGCACGTGATAGACGCCTCGGAAGTCGCGGGTCTTCTCGACGGCGGTGACATTCTGCGGCTCTTCCACGACGCAGATGAGCCGCTGGTTGCGGGTCTCGGATCTGCAGTAGACGCACGGATCGACGTCGGTCGTGTTGTTGCACACCGTGCAGTACGTGACACGATCCTTCACTTCGCGGATCGCGTCCATCAACCGCTCCGCATCTTCGCGCGGCGTGCGAAGAATATGGAACGCCAGCCGCTGCGCGCTCTTGGCGCCAATGCCGGGCAGTCGCTTCAACTGATCGACCAGACGTGCTAAGGGCTCGGGATAGCTCACCAGCTCACCATTGGTAGATTGTCAGACGGTTAGATTCCTAGAATCTTGAAGAATGAAGAGTGTAGAAGTTCGAACAAATCTTCAAATGAATCTTCAATCTGCCCATCCTCAATCGACAACATTCTGACAATCCAACCATCTGACAATCTACCAATGGCGATTGGCCTGGCTCAGCGTATACCCAGGCCGCCCATCATGCCACCCATGTGACGATTGAGCTCTTCCTCAGCCTTGCGGTGCGCGTCGTTGATGGCGGCAAGGATCAAGTCCTGCAACATCTCGACGTCGTCTTTCGACACGACCTCGGGATCGATCTTGAGGCTCTGCAGCTGTTTGTTGCCGTTGACGACGACCGTCACCATCCCGCCGCCCGCCGAGGCCTCGACGCGCAGGTCGGACATCTGCTTCTGCAGGCGCTCCTGCATCTGCTGCGCCTGCTTCATCATCTGATTGATGTTCATTCGATTTCCTCGACGTTCTCGATCTCCGCGGGAAACACGTCCAGCATCGCCTGGACGGCGCTGTCAGCCATGGCGGTCGTTCGAAGATCGGCAGGTGTGGGACTCGGGCTTTCGGCGGCGCTCGCAGCTGCTGCCGGGACCTGCGATGCCGACTCGAGTTGAATCACGCCGATGGTTACGCGCTTGCTCGCGATGGCCGAGGCCGTCTGCTCGAGCCAGGCGCGATTCTGTTCGAGCTGCTCGCGCAGCATACGGTGAGTCGGCAGAAAGCTGAACGTCACGCGATCCGAGCCGAACTCGATCTTCTGGGCCTGAGCGACGACGGTGTTGTAAAACGCCGCTTTCGACTTTCGAATCTCCACGAGAAACGCGTCGAGGCCGATCTGGCCGGTCCAACCGTAGGAGGCGCGGTCGCTGGCGCAGGTGTTGCGGCCCTCGCGGCAGGTGGGGGCGGAGCGACCTTGGGCGCTGGGTGGGAGCCGGCTGCTGCGAAACGCCGTGGCACGGCGCTCAACCGGTGGAGTCATTGGCGCGCCCTTCAGACCTTCGGGCCGCCGCGGTCCTTCTCCGAGTCCACCGAGCAGCTCCGTGAGCGGCACGAGCTTCCGCGTATGGATCCATCGCAGCAGCGCCATCTCGAGGTGATAGCGAGGCTGCGCGGCCGTGCGCATGTCCGACTCGGCTTTCGCGAGCACGTCGAACGACCGGAGAAGATCCTCGCGCGAGAAGCGGCGCGACAACGCCTTCAGGCGATCGCGCTCCCTCTCGGCGGCGATCTCGGGATCGTCGATGCGTGCGGGATCGACCGACAGCACCAGCAGATCGCGCACCACACGCGACAGCTCGCGCAGCACCGAGCGCAGATCGTAGCCAAGCTCGACAGCGTTTCCGGCAAGCTCGAAGGCGGCGGCCGGCGTCTCGTCTGCGACTGCAGTCACGATGTCGAGTACCAGGTCGCGCCCCACCAGTCCCAGCACCGTCGCCACATCGTCAGCGGCGATCTTGTGTCCGGCGAAGGCGATGACCTGATCGAGGGCGCTCTGCGCGTCGCGCATGCTGCCTTCCGCCGCTCGCGCGATGAGCAGCAGCGCCGACTCGTCGGCGTCAATTTTCTCGGCGACCGCGATCTTCCGCAGCTGATCGGCGATCTGACGGCTGGTGATGGTCTTGAACTCGAAGACCTGCGAGCGCGACAGCACCGTCTCGGGAATCTTGTCCAGCTCGGTCGTCGCCATCATGAAGACGACGTGCGGCGGCGGCTCCTCGATCGATTTCAAGCAGCGCGTTGAACGAGGGCGTCGAGAGCTGATGGACCTCGTCGATGATGAACACCTTGTAGCGGTTCCGCACCGGCATGATCGACAGCCCGGAGATGATCACTTCGCGGACGTTGTCGATGCCGGTGTGCGTGGCGGCGTCGATCTCGAGCACGTCGATGTCGCGCCCTTCGGCGATCTCGCGGCACGCGTCGCACGACGCCGCACGGAGTCGGCGTCGGCCCTTTCTCGCAGCTCAGCGCACGCGCCAGAATGCGCGCCGTGGTCGTCTTGCCGACGCCGCGCGGACCGGCAAACACGAACGACTGCGCGATGCGGCCGAGCTTGATCGCGTTCGTCAGCGTACGCGTGACAGCCGGCTGGCCGACGACGTCGTCGAATTGCTGCGGACGCCACTTGCGGGCGAGAACTTGGTAGGACATAGCGGGGTCGTGGTCGGGTTCCTTAGAGGCCCGGAGGGCCTGCGGCACAGCTCAGGGACTACTTAGCGCTGCTGCCTTCCGGCCCTGACGCGGTTCATAGACTGAGATTGCACAGGTTCCGGGCCACCAGGAAACCCGAACGCTCAGTCTAGTCCGTGCGCTCGGCGAGGATCAAGCGCAACTCCAGCTTCTCGGTGCGCCTCACCACGGTGAACGTCGCCTCTCGGCCGATGCGCTCTTCCGACAGCAGCCGGTGCAGCTGATCGATGCTGCGACACGTCGTGTCCGTCGAGGCCGACGATCATGTCCCCTTCCTGCAGGCCGCCCTTCGCTGCCGGACTGTCGGGCTCGATCGTCGCAACCAGGATGCCTTTCGACATTGCCAAGCCGTAGAAGCGGACGATCTGCCGCGCGATCGGCGTGTTCTGGCCGGCGACGCCCAGATACGATCGGCGGATCCGGCCGTCGCGAATCAGCCGGCCGACGACGAACTGCGCGGTGTTGGCCGCAATGGCGAAGCAGAGCCCCTGCGCGCCGGAGATGACGGCGGTGTTGACGCCAATCACTTCGCCGCGGGAGTTCACGAGCGGCCCGCCAGAATTGCCCGGATTGAGCGCCGCGTCGGTTTGAATGATGTCGTCCATCAGCCGGCCCGATCGCGAACGCAGCGATCGACCGAGCGCGCTGACGACGCCGGCCGTGACCGTCGCCGAGAAGCCCAGCGGATTGCCGATGGCAACCACGAGCTGACCCACGCGAATGGCCTGTGAGTCGCCGAGCTTAAGCGCGGGCAGATCCGAGGCCGCGGCGCGCACGACGGCCAAGTCGGTGTCCGGATCCTCGCCGATCAAGGCGGCCGGAAGCTTCCGGCCGTCCGGCAGCGTCACACGAATCGTCTGCGCTCCGTGAACGACGTGGCTGTTGGTCAGGACCAGGCCGTCTGGTGTGAACACGAACCCGGAGCCGTGGCCTCCCTGGCCGCGACGCCCCTTGTCGTGGCCGACCTCGATGGTGACGACAGAGGGACCGACCAGCTCTACCGCCCGAACGACGGCCTGCGAGTACGCGTCGAGAATTTCTTGTTCGATGGTGTCCATGGGTGCACCCCGATAACGATAGGACGCGCTGGGAACGGGACGGGGTGCAAGTTCGTCAGTTCGTCAGTTCTGGGTTCTGGGTTCTGGGTTCGAACTGAGAACGGAGAACGTAGAACTGAGAACTGACTCACCCGCGAAGTTCTCTCTTCAGGATCTTTCCCGTCGCGCTCGTCGGCAGCTCCGTGCGGAACTCGATATGGCGGGGATACTTGTAGTCAGCTAGCTGGTCCCGGCACCAGGCCTGCAGCTCGTCCTCGCTGATGTCGGTTCCGGGTTTCTTGACGACGAACGCCTTTACTTCCTCGCCCAGCCGCTCGTCGGGAACGCCGATGACGGCCACGAGCGACACGGCCGGGTGCGTCAGCATCACCTCTTCGAGCTCGCGCGGATACACGTTGAACCCGCCGCGCAGGATCATGTCCTTCTTGCGATCGACGATGCAAAGATAGCCGTCGGCGTCGAGCGTGCCGATGTCGCCCGTGTGGAACCAGCCGTTCCGCATCGCTTCGGCCGTCGCTTCGGGCTGCTTGTAGTAGCCCTTCATCACGTTGTGACCGCGAATGACGACCTCGCCAGGCGTCCCAGTCTGTACCGGCTCGTCCTTGTCATCGACGATCATCACGTCCACGGCAAAGAGCGGCTGGCCCACCGTGCCGGGCTTCGAGGGACGATCGAGATGATTGAAGGTGGCCACGGGCGCCGTCTCCGAGAGTCCGTAGCCCTCGATAATGCGGACGCCGAAGGTGTGCTCGAAGTCCTTCATCAGCTCCACCGGCATCGGCGCGCCGCCCGAGACGACGAGCTTCAGACTCGCTGCCGCCTTCGAGAC
This sequence comes from Vicinamibacterales bacterium, assembly GCA_963821375.1. Lineage (GTDB taxonomy): Bacteria > Acidobacteriota > Vicinamibacteria > Vicinamibacterales > JAMQPK01 > JAMQPK01. The sequence goes on along the minus strand of CAWGDN010000002.1, from coordinate 825,839 downwards.
ATCGACGCCATGCTCTCTCGCATGCTTCAGCAGCATCCAGTACATCGTCGGCACGCCCACCCAATGCGTGACGCGTTCGCTGATGATCGCGTTCAGCAGCGCCGCGGGGTCGAATCGCGACAGCAGCACGAGACTGCCGCCAAGATGGAGGTACGCGAGCATCTGCGCGGTCTGTGCCGTGGCATGGAACAGCGGAAGCGTCACTGCGGTCGCGTGCCGGCCGGTGCCATCGTGTGACGAGGCGCACAACTCCGCCGACACCATCGCATTCATCGTCATGTTGAGATGCGTCAGCTCGGCGCCCTTCGGTTGTCCCGTCGTGCCCGAGGTATAGAGCATGACGGCCGTATCGTTCGGACTCGTGTCGCAGGTATCGAATGTCGGCGGATGGCCCGCCACAAATCGATCGAGCGTCGTCGCATCGTCATCGGGGCTGCCGCCGATGACGACGAGCTCGGAGCAGGAGGGCACGACGTCGACGGCGGCCTTCGCCGCCTGCGCCATGGGAAGCTCCGGCGTTCCCTGAAAACAGAACAGCAGCTTTCGCGTCGCTGTCGCGCAAGTGGTACGCGATCTCTCGCGGCTTGAGCAGCACGTTGAGCGGCACGACGGTCGCGCCAGTCTTGAGGATGCCGAAGTAGATCGCGGGAAACTGCGGAAGATTAGGACTCAGCAGCGCAACGTGGTCGCCACGGCGGATGCCGGATGCGGCGAGTCCTCCAGCGATGCGATTTGCCAGGCCATCGAGCTCGCCGTACGACAGGCGCGTCGAACCGCACGCGATCGCCTCGGCCTGCGGCCTGCGCCGTGCGTGCTGCTCGAGTACTGCGGAGAGGTTCAGCATGCCAGTAGCGCCCCAAAGAATACTCCTGCTTCGGCCGATAACGTGGGCATGATCACCTCTTCGGCGACCACGGGGTCATCCGAGGTAGTCCTTGTCGTCGAGGACGAAGCGTCGGTCCGTCAGATTCTGTTGTGCGATATTGCGCCGATCCGGCTATCACGTGCTCGAAGCGGCCGGACCCGTCGAAGCGCTCGACACGATTCAGAGCGCGGAGAGCCCCGTCAAGCTGGTGCTCACCGACATCACGATGCCGGTGATGAGCGGGAAAGAAATGGTGAAGCGCATCGACCGCGCGCAGCTCCCAGACCTGAGGGTGCTGTATATGTCTGGGTACAGCGAGAACATCCAGGCCGACCTCGACCTGCTGGAAAAACCGTTCACGTCGGCCGATCTGCTGAATCGGGTCCGCGCGGCGATTGGCCAAGAGAGCTAGAGCGGTTCTAGGTTCTGCGTTCTCAGTTCTCAGTTCGAACTGAGAACTGAGAACTGAGAACCGAGAACCGAGAACCGCCGCACTAGCGGCGAGCTGCCGCGGGCTCGGGCTCGAGTTCGCGCCAGCCCTGCGCCTTCCAGGCGCACAGCAACTCCTGCTGCCGTCTCAGCATTCCTGCACGCTCGGTATAGCGCTCGATTCGCGACACGCCGTCCGGTGCCGTGACGACGAGCTCGTACCACAGCATCGCCTCCCGCGCCTCGCACGACATCCGCTGATCACCCTTCGAGAATAGCCAGGTCATATCAACCGATGTATCGGAAGTTGAGTCACCAGTCGTCAGTCGTCAGTGATCAGTCTCAGTCGACAGTCACAGTCAAAGTCGTAAGTCGACAGTCAAAATTGAAAGTCGCAGTCAGCAGTCTTTTAGACACAGCGAGTTGCGCTCGCTTCACGCTATTTCGTGGCGGGCGACTCATTGACAGCGACTGTCGACTATTGACTGAGACTGGTGACTGGGACTGGCGACTGAGACTGATCACTGACGACTGATGACTGACGACTGGCTGCCTACTCCCACTCGATCGTGGCCGGCGGTTTGTTCGTGACGTCGTAGAGGAGGGCGCCGACGCCGGGCACGTCGAGCACGGCCGCCCGGATGCGTTCGATGACGGGCCATGGCAGCTTGGCGTACTGCGCCGTCATGCCGTCATGCGATTCGACGGGCCTGATCGCGATGGACGCCTCGCCGTTGCGCTTGAGCGGCAGCATCACCACCGGACATTGCCAGATGCGCTTCTGCGTGTCGTAGTCGGCGAGGATGTCGCGCACGCGCGCGTCGGCTTCGCGCAGCACGTCGAGGCCTTCGCGGGACGTGGTCGTCGGTTCGACCTTGAAGTCGTCGATCGTGCCTTTCGATCCCGCCCAGAACGCGACGCGGTTCACGTCCCGGCAGGCATTGGTGATCGCCGGCGCGAGCTCGGCAACGCGCTGCTCGTCGTAGTCACCGGTGAGCAGCGCCGTATGCGCATACGTGCGCTCGTCCCCTTGAACCCCGACGCCGCGAACCGGCAGCACGCGCGCGCCAAGCTTGAATGGCGCCGCCACCTCGTCGAGCTTGGCGTCCTGAGACCATGCCGCCGGTGCGTCGGCGCACAGAAATCTGACGGCGAGGCCGGGACCCGGAAACGGCTGCTTCTCGATGAGCCGCGACGGCAAGCCGAGCGCACGCCCGATCTCGCGGACTTCATCCTTATAGAACTGCACGAGCGGCTCCACGACCTCCCCGGCCGCAACCCGCACGAGCAGCTCGGGCACGCGGTTGTGGTGTGTCTTGATGAGCGCCGACTCGCGCGTGCCACCCGACTCGATCGTATCGGGATAGATCGTGCCCTGGCCGAGCAGCCACTCGCCTCTCGGAAGATGGGCGAGCACGTCGTTTTCCACCGATAAGAACGCCGCGCCGATCAGCTTCCGTTTGGTCTCTGGATTCGTCTCGTCCCCGACGGCCGCGAGAAACTCCACTGACGCATCGCGAAGGCGCACATTGAGAAAGCCGGCCCTTTCGTACGACGTCATCACCTCGGCCGACTCGTTCTTGCGCATGAACCCGGTGTCGACGTAGACGCCATGGACGCGATCCTGGCCCAGCCCGTCGGCACACAGTTTGTACGCGACCGATGAATCGACGCCGCCGCTCACGAAGAACAGCACCTTCTTTGACGCACCGACTCGCGCCCGTATGTCGGCCTTGATCGCTTCGATGGTCTCGGCCGACGACGGCTTCCATGTCGCCGCGCAGCCGCAGACACGGCGCACGAAGTTGCCGAGCAGCACAGCGCCGAATTCGGTGTGGGTCACTTCCGGGTGAAACTGCACGCCGTAGATGCGGCGGCCGGCATCGCCCATCGCCGCAACAGCACAGTCGTCGGTCGAGCCGAGCGCGTCGAGCCCTGCCGGCAGCCTCTCCACTGAATCGCCGTGGCTGACCCAGACCTGGCTCGACTCGGGTACACCGGCGAACAAGCCGAGCGCGTCGTGTGCGCTCGAATCCGGCGCAAGCCGAAACCGCGCAAGGCCGTACTCGCGCGAGTGGCTGCGCTTCACCACGCCGCCCGGCAGCGTCGCCGCAAGCAGTTGATGGCCGTAGCAGATCCCGAGGATGGGAACGTTCAGCGAGAAGATGGACGGATCGACGCGAGGCGATCCGGCCTCGGTGACGCTGCGCGGCCCGCCAGAGATGATGATGCCGCTGACGCCGGCGAGCTGATCGCCGGTGGTTTCGATCGGCAACACATGGCTTTGCACGCCCGATTCGCGCACGCGCCGCGCGAGCAGATGACAGGTACTGCCCGCCAGCATCGAGGACCGCGATGCCTAACATGCAGCAAATTATAGTCGACAGTCGTCAGTCGTCAGTGATCAGTCCAAGTCGTCAGTCTCAGTCAGCAGTCTCAGTCGCTAGTCACAGTCGAGTCGCTAGTCAACAGTCGTAGTCAGTCCCAGTCGACAGTCGCTACCCGCGCTGCTGGCGATCGCTGGCAATCAAATACTTGATGAGGCCGGTCAACATTTTGGCAATTTCTTCGTACTTGCTTGACAGATCGCGCAACTCCGCGTCTTCGAGGTAGCTCCGGCTATGCGCGATCATGAGATGCGCCCGCATCTCGTGCGACGAGCCGCGGGCTATGAAGAGGTACTTGGCGAACTGACGATCGCTCTGCTGCCCAAATCCTTCCGCGATGTTGGCCGCAACAGCTCCAGCAGCCGACCCCATTTGTTTGCAAAGCGGCCAATCTCGGCGCACTCCTCGCCGTTCGAGGATGGCAGATATTGCTGCGGATGCGTTCAGGGACTTGCGATAGACAAGCAATTCGTCGAGCGAGCGTGCCAACATGGGGGTTGGCTAGGCACAACCCGTGCCGCCCTAGCTGCTGCGACTATCGACTGAGACTGATGACTACGACTGTCGACTGCCGACTGTCGACTGCCGACTGAGACTGTCGACTGGGACTGACGACTTGGACTGATCACTGACGACTGTCGCCTGACGACTGATCACTTACTGAGGAACCTCTTCATTCTTTCTTGCGCCTCCGCAGAGACTCGCCGCATCGCAATCGCTTCTGCTGTCATCTCTCCAACCGTTGCGGCCGTCCGTCCGGCGAGCGCGCGCAGCAGCTTCTTCGCCTCGGCCATTGCCTCTCGACCGTTCGCCCGGAGCTCGGACAAGCAGGTCTCGACAGTTCGATCCAGCTGCTCGGAGGCGGCAACGACGTGCACGAGTCCGATCCGCCGCGCATGGTCGGCGTCGAACCGGCGTCCGGTCACAAACAACTCCCGGGCGGCCGACATGCCGACCTTCGCCAGCACATACGGGGCGATGACGGCGGGGATCAATCCCAGCTTCACTTCGGAAAACGCAAATGTCGCGGCTTCGTCGGCGACTGCGATGTCGGCGACCGCGGCCAGCCCAGCGCCGCCGCCAACGGCGGCGCCGTGCACTCTCGCGATGACGGGAACCGGCAGCGTGTCGAGCGCGAGAAACATGGCCGCCGCGGCGCGCGCATCCTGGATGTTCTCGTCGCGCGTGTAGCCGGCCATCTTCGTCATCCACGCAAGGTCGGCGCCCGAGCAGAAGGACGGTCCGGCGCCGGAGATCACCACGGCTCGCACGTCGGCGTCGTTGGCGATCGCGCGCGCCCACTCGGTGACCTGTGCGATCACCTCCTCGTTCAACGCGTTGCGCACCTCGGGCCGATTCAGCACGAGGTGTTCGACGCCGTCCTCCCGACGGGTCTGGATGTGTCTGGTCATCTACATCCTGAACACGCCAAACCGCGGCGGAGGCAAGGGCGCGTTGAACGCGATCGACAGGGCATGAGCGAGAGTCCGTCTCGTCTCGACCGGATCCAGTATTCCGTCATCCCAGAGGCGCGCCGTCGAATAGTATGGGGATCCCTCCAACTCGTACTTCTCGACGATCGGCTGGCGGATGGCGTGCTCGCCGGCCGCGTCGAGCGTCTTCCCCTCACGCGCCATCTGTTCGCGCTTCACGGTGCTCAGCACGCTGGCCGCGGTCTCGGCGCCCATCACCGATATGCGCGCGTTCGGCCACATCCACAGAAAACGCGGGTCGTACGCGCGGCCGCTCATCGCGTAATTGCCTGCGCCAAACGACCCGCCGGTGACCACGGTGAACTTCGGCACGACCGAGTTGGCCACAGCGCTCACCATCTTGGCGCCGTCTTTGGCGATGCCCCCGCGCTCGAATTGCCTGCCAACCATGAAGCCGGTGACATTCTGAAGAAAGATGAGCGGCACGCCCCGGAAATTGCACAGCTCGATGAAGTGGGTCGCTTTGAGAGCCGACTCCGAGAACAGCACGCCGTTGTTGGCGACCACCCCCACGAGAAAGCCATCGAGCCGGGCGAAACCGGTCACGAGCGTCGTGCCGTACCGCGCCTTGAACTCGTCGAACCTGGAGCCGTCGACGATGCGGGCGATCACCTCGCGGACGTCGTACGGACGCTTCACCTCTGCGCTGATGATCCCGTAAAGCTCTTCGGGATCGTACGCAGGCTCTTCGGGCGTCGCCCTGTCCTGAGGAAGGACCTTGCTGCTGTTGAGCGTCGACACGATCGTTCGGCAGATCTGAATCGCGTGATCGTCGTTGTCGGCAAGATAGTCGGCCACTCCCGACACCTGGGTGTGCACATCGGCGCCGCCGAGATCCTGCGCGTTCACCTCTTCACCGGTCGCCGCCCGCACCAGCGGCGGCCCGCCCAGAAAGATCGTCCCGGTACCCTTCACGATGATCGTCTCGTCGGACATCGCGGGCACATATGCGCCACCCGCCGTGCAGGAGCCCATGACGGCCGCGATCTGAGGAATGCGTTCGGCAGAGAGCCGGGCCTGATTGAAGAAGATGCGCCCGAAGTGCTCGCGATCGGGAAAGACCTCGGCCTGCAGAGGAAGAAACGCGCCGCCCGAGTCGACCAGATACACGCACGGCAGTCGATTCTCGAGCGCGATCTGCTGCGCGCGAAGATGCTTCTTCACCGTTACGGGGTAGTACGTCCCGCCCTTCACCGTGGCATCGTTCGCGATAACGGCGACATCGCGCCCCGACACGCGGCCGATCCCGGTCACAATGCCGGCGCCAGGCGTCTCATCCTCGTAGACCCCATGGCCCGCAAGCGGCGACAGTTCCAGAAACGGGCTGGATTGATCGACGAGTCGCGCAATACGCTCGCGCACCGGCAGCTTCCCCTGCTGGCGATGCCGCTCCAGATACTTCGCGCCGCCCCCTTCGCGGGCCTCGGCGAGGACGCGCGCAGCTCGCCGACGAGCTGCCGCATCCGCTCCTGGTTCACGCGAAACGCCTGACTATCCTTGCTGACGAGCGTCGGAAGCATCTGCATGGATCAGCTCTTCTGGCACCTCTACTTCGGCGGCGAGCAGATATTGTGCGTACGTCTTGCCTTGCGCGTCGAGCAGCAGCGAGAGCGTGCCGCCGCCGCCGAGACTGTTGTGCAGCAGAAAGTTGACGGCCATCAGGTTCGGCAGCTCGAAGCGCTCCACCTCTCCCTCGCACACGTCGTCGAAGTGGCGCTTGACGAACGCCGGAGTGAGATGTTCGAGCACCCATGCGTAGATCGCTTCGGATCGGGCGATGACGCCGATGTTGGCGGTGTCGCCCTTGTCGCCAGACCGCGCGAGGCACAGGCGCATGAGCGGCACGCGGACAACCTTCGGCTCAGACGACAAGCTCTTCACCCCCGACGACTGCCTTCTGTTCCACGGCTTCGCGCGAGACGAGCGCCGGCCAGAACGCCACGACCTCGGAGGCGCGAGGCCTTCCCTGGTCCGCGATGTACGTGATGCCTGGGATCGTTCCCAGCACGCGCGGCACGAGCTGCGGGCCGAACCGTGAGTTGATCTTTCGCTCGTCGGAGTCGCGGACAGCAAACTGTACCAGCACTTCGCCGGGCTCGCATGTCGCCAGCGGCGCATGACAGCCGTTCCATCCGATGAACTGATGCAGTGCCTGGTCGAAGGCGTTGCGGCCGCCGGCGCTCTCCCAGAATGCCTCGGCCACTTTGTTGGCCTTCGCTAATGCCTGTGGTCCGGACACGACGAGCCGGCCGAACGCGCGCCAACCGGCGTGATAGCTGATCGAGACCTTGAGCTTCGCTGGAGCAGGCTCGCCGCGGGCGCCGGTGACGCGCACTCTGTCCGGACCTTGTTGATCGAGGCGCACTGAATCGAACAACGCAACCACGTCTGGCGTCATGTAGGCGGGTGGCCCGATCTCGTAGAGCAGTTGCTCCGCCACCGTATGCACGCTCACGAGACCTCCGGTCTCGGGGTGCTTCGTCACGACGAACGTTCCGTCCTCGTCGACTTCGACCACAGGAAAGCCGATTCGGCGATAGGTCTTCACAAGGTGCCAGTCGGTGAAGTTTCCGCCAGTGCACTGCGCGCCGCACTCGATGATGTGTCCTGCGACAATGCCGGCGGCAAGCCGATCCCAGTCGTCGCTCGCCCACCCGAACTCGAACATCATCGGGGCCAGCGCAACCGCGGCATCGGCCACTCGTCCGGCGACGACGACATTCGCGCCCTGTTCGAGCGCTCTGACGATTCCCGCAGCGCCGATATACGCGTTGGCCGACAGCACTCTCGATCGAATGTCAGACAGCGGCTGACCAGTATCCATGTTCGCGAGCGTCTCGCCTGACGCAACGAGCGCATCCAAACTGCCGAACATGTCGTCGCCGACGACAACGCCGACCGTCACACGATCGCCGAGGCCGAGATCTCGCGCGGCCGCCTCGATGGCGGCCCGGCAGCCGAACGGGTTGACGCCGCCGGCATTGGTGATGATGCGGATGCCGCGATCGACGCACGACGGCAGCACATCGCGCACGTGGGCGACCGCGTCGGCCGGAAACCCTGTCTCGGGATGGCGCGCTCGCTGTTTCTGCAGAATCGCCATCGTCACCTCGGCGAGATAGTCCATCACCAGGTAGTCGATGGGCCCACCGTCGACCTGACGCCGCGGCGCTGAAGGGTCGTCGCCCCAGAACCCGCCGCAATTGGCGATGACGATGCGCTTCACCGGAACAGTTCTCGAGCGATGACCATCCGCTGTACCTCCGACGTTCCCTCGCCGATCTCGCACAGTTTGGCGTCGCGATAGAACCGCTCGACCGGCGAGTCCTTCAGATAGCCGTATCCACCGTGAATCTGGATGGCCTTGGACGTCGACCGAACCGCAACCTCCGATGAATACAGCTTCGCCTGAGACGCCACGCGAAGGTAAGGCCTTCCCTCATCTTTAAGCGCCGCCGCATGCCACGCCAGCAGCCTGGCCGCTTCGCTTTCGGTCGCCATGTCGGCGAGCATCCACTGGATCGCCTCGTACTCGAGGATGGGCTTGCCGAACTGGCGGCGCCGCTTCGCATACGCGAGCGCCTCGTCGAGCGCTCCCTGTGCGATCCCAACCGCCAGCGCCGCCATGCCGATGCGCGCCGCGGCGAGGACGGTCAGCACGTCCTTGAATCCTTCATTCACGTTGCCCAGCAGGTTCTCCTTGGGAACGCGCATCTCGTCGAAGTGCAACGCGGCGGTGTCCGACGCGCGAACGCCAAGCTTCTTCTCGAGCTTGCCGACCGCAAGACCTTGTGTATTTCGATCGACGATGAACGCGGAGATGCCTTTCGCGCCCTGGCCTGGATCGGTCGATGCCATGATGACGTACGTGCCGGCGGTCGAGCCCTGCGTGATGAACTGCTTGTCGCCGCGAATCACCCATCCATCGCCTTCGAGCGTCGCCCGCGTGCGCATGGCGCCCGCGTCGGATCCCGATCCGGGTTCGGTGAGCGCCCAGGCACCGAGCTTCTCGCCTCGCGCGAGCGGCGGAAGATATTTCTTCTTCTGCTCCGCGCTTCCGGCCAGCAGGATGTGGCCCGAGCATAGCGAGTTGTGCGATCCGACCAGCAATGCCACTGCCGCATCGACGCGCGCGATTTCTTCGATGATGAGAGCGGCGCTCACGGCATCGTACCCGGCGCCGCCGTACTCCTCTGGAACCATGATGCCCAGAACGCCCTGCTCGGCCAGCTTCGGAATCAGTTCAGAGGGAAAGCGCGACTGCTCGTCACGTTCGGCCGCGCCCGGAGCGATCTCCCCCTCGGCGAACTCGCGCATCGCCTGCTTGAGAAGTTGCTGGTCTTCGGTGAGGGAAATAAGTGGCATTATTTCGCCAACTCTCGTTCAATCACCAATCGCTCGATCTCTGACGTCTCTTCGTACAGCGTCATCGCCCGGGCATCGCGATAGAGGCGTTCAACCGGAAATTCCGTAAGGTATCCGTGGCCGCCGAAGATCTGCAGCGCGTTGTACGCCGCGCGGTTGGCGGCCTCCGACGCGAAGAGCTTGGCCATGGCAGCCGCGATCGTCAGCCGCCCGTCTCCAGGATTCGCCGCGCGCATTGCAGCCGCCTTGAACATCAGCAACCGTGCGGCATCGATTTCCGTCGACATGTCGGCGACCATCCACTGGATTGCCTCGAACTCGGCAATCGGCCGGCCGAACTGCCTGCGGCTCTTCGCCTTTGCAATGCTCTGCTCGAGACACGCCTCGCCGATGCCCACGGCCTGCGCGGCGATGTCGATCCGACCGCCCTCGACCACTTCACGAGCAATGGCGAATCCTTCGTGCAGCCCGCCGAGCAGGTTCGCCTTCGGCACGCGGCAATCACTGAGCAGCAGGTCGACGGTTTCGGCGGCGCGCAGTCCAAGCATGTCATTGGTGTCACCTACCGTCAGCCCCGGCGCGTTCATCTCAACAAGAAAAGCCGAAAGACCGTCGCGCCCTCTGGCCGGGTCCGTCAGCGCGTAGACAATCGCCACTCGGGCCTGGCGCCCGTTCGTCACGAATCGCTTGTGGCCGTTGAGCACGAACACATCCCCGTCAGCGACGGCCGTCGTCCTGATCGCTCCGGCGTCTGAGCCGGCGAATGGTTCGGCAAACGCGTAGCACCCAAGCTGCCGCTGATCGGTGAGCAGAGACAGGTACTTCTTCTTTTGTGCGTCGGTGCCGTAGCGCGCGATCGGGTAGCAGACCAGCGAGTTGTGAACGGCGACGATCGATCCGAGCGAGGCCCAGGCTCTGGAGATTTCGACGAGTCCGGCGGTGTAGGCGACAAAGTCGTGCTCGCAGCCGAGCAGGCCGAGGCGGGCGACGCCGGCGATGATCTCGGCAGGGCAACGCCCCTGCCTATCCAGCTCGGCGGCAACCGGCGCGACAGATGTCTCGGCGAACTCGCGCGCCCTGCGCTGAACGTCCCGCTGATGGGCGCTCAGATCGAGGTCCATCTCCCAAGCATAGAACAGCTTCGTTCCAGTCAGGGGCTAGGGACTAGGGGTTGGGGCTTAGAGCTGGAAGCTGGCGGCTGAAAGCTGGAAGCTGTAAAGTGGCGCCGCAACTCTCACGACAAAGGAACACTCTATGAAATCAAGACTGCTGACCTCCATCCTCGGCTTGGTCCTGCTTCTGAATGCTGGCCCGGCGTCGGGACAGCTTTCGGTCGCGAAGGACGGTCCGGTCGTCTACGGTCACCATCACGTCAACGCGACGAATACCGCAGAGCACAAGAAGTTCTTTGCCGACACCCTCGGGGGCGTTCCGATCACCATCGGCGGACGGGAGATCATCAAGTTCCCGAACGTGCTGGTCTTCCTTCGACAGCAGGCTCCCAAGGGGGGTTCGGTGGGCACAACCGCCGATCATCTTGGCCTCTCGGTGCCCAACCTGCGGCCGGTGATCGACAAGCTGAGGGCCGGCGGTTACCGCATGGTCACGCGCGAAAGTGCGCCCGAGGGCTGGCCGGTGAACGATGACATCACCGGCAATCCGAATGGCACCGGCCGGTCGCTTGCGTTCGTCCTGGGTCCTGACGATCTCAAGGTCGAGCTCGTTCAGATCCCTGAGCAGAAGGCGCCGGTCGCGCTCCAACACGTGCACTTCTTCGGCCAGCAGAACGAAGAGATGCAGGCCTGGTACGTCAAAGTGTTCGGCGCGAAAGCCGGCGCGCCGGGCGGGCGTTTCCTCACGGCAACGCTCCCCGGAGTGTCGTTGAACTTCTCGGCTTCGACAACTCCCGTCGTCGGTACGCAAGGCAGGGTGGTCGATCACGTGGGGTTCGAGATCGACAATCTGGCCGAATTCCTCAAGAAGCTCGAAGCAATGGGCATCAAAGCGGTCAATGTCCGGCAGGTGCCGGACCTCAAGGCGTCGATTGCCTTCATCACCGACCCATGGGGAACCTACATCGAATTGACCGAAGGACTCGACGCGATCGAATGATGTGCGCTCTATCGGCCACCGTCCGATAGTTAGGAGGTGACGTCGACCACGGTGCGCAAGGGCTGGCCCGAGCGAATTCGGGTGCAATGGCGTGATGAGGCACCAGGCAGCATCCCGCTTCAACTGCCCCCTCGGAACATGAGGCCGGCCGGTCTCGTGCTTGGCGCCATGTTCGCCATCTTCCTCGCGGTCGAAGTCAGCGCCATATCGCAATTCGCCAATCACTCAATCGACGATGTCTTCGGTCTCATGACGTTTCTGTTCATGGGATTCTGGGTGATGGGATGGTCGGTCGGCGTTGCGGTCCTCGGTGGACTGACGGTGCTCTTCTTGTTCTGCAAAGAGTCGGCACGGCTTCAGGGAAACAGGCTCGTTCACCTACCGACCCTCGGACCGTTGAACCTCGCGATCGAGTACGACCTCGCCAAGCTTCGCAACGTGCGGCTCGAGCCTGCGGGAGCTGGAGATCGCGTGCGTCTCGCGTTCGACTACGGCGGGGGCACGTCGGGGATCGGCGACGCCATGCCGCGATCGGACGCCGAGCGGCTGATGAACACGATCGAGCAATCCGCAAGAGTGGCGGCTCTGACGAACCCGCAGCCGCCGGCTCCCAGCTTTCAGCCGCCAGCCTTGAGCTCTCAGCCACCAGCTTCCAGCTCCCAATCCCCAATCCCTGCCGACGCGCCACCATCGGTCGCGTCAGCGTCCGGCCTCGCGCTCATTGCCGCCAACCTGCTGCCACTCGCCGGCGTGCTGTTCTTCGGTGGGATCTCGCCGAGGTCGTCGTGCTGTACTGGGCCGAGAGCGCGACCATCGCGTTCTACACCGCCCTGAAGATGGCGGTCGTCGGCAAGGCGCTGGCCATCGTTTCGATTCCGTTCTTCTTCGCGCACTTCGGCGGATTCATGGCGATGCACTTCCTCTTCATCTATATGCTCTTCATCCGAGGGATAGCAGCAACGGGTCCGGAGCCCCACGTTCTCGTGGCACTGCGGTCTACGTTCGAGCCGCTGTGGGTACCGCTGGTTGCACTGTTCATCAGCCACGGCGTGTCGTACCAAACGAATTTCCTCGGGCGCCGTGAGTACGCGACGACAACGATGAACGCGTTGATGAAGGCGCCCTACAACCGGATCATCGTGATGCACCTGACGTTGATCTTCGGCGGATGGATCATCATGGGACTCGGCAGCACCGTCGGCGCACTCGCCTTGCTCATCGTGATCAAGACGTTCGTGGATTTCGCAGCGCACAGAAAAGAACACGTGCTCTGATAGGATCTCGCGCACCACTCCTCATCATGCCTGCCTCCGGCCAGCGTACTCGCTGGCAGCTCATCGGTCCCGGCATCGTTGTCGCGGCGACTGGCGTCGGATCCGGCGACCTCATCGCCACGCTCATCGCGGGTGAGCGCTTTCGCTATCAGCTCCTCTGGGCCGTCATTGCCGGTTGCGTGGTCAAAGCGATCCTTGCGGAAGGCACGGGTCGCTGGCATCTGGCCACCGGGCGCACGATCTTCGATGGCTGGGCCAGCCTGGGAATGTGGGCGCGCGCGTACTTCGGCGTCTACATCGTGATCTGGGGCTTCGTGTACGGCGCTGCCGGCATGTCGGCGAGTGCACTGCCGCTCCAAGCGCTCTTCCCTCTTGCACCTCTGTGGGTGTGGGCGGTTGCTTCTGGACTCTTCTCCCTCGTGTTCGTCTGGTTCAATCGCTATCCATCGTTCGAGCGGTTGATGGCGGCGTTGGCCGGACTGATGTTTCTCACGGCCGTCGCTCTCGCCGTGGCCATGCCTCCGCGCGCGGCCGACGTGGCCGGTGGACTGGCCCCGATTCTCCCGCCAGGGTCAGGTATCTACACGCTCGGTTTGATCGGCGGCGTCGGCGGGACGATCACCATGGCCGCGTACGGCTACTGGGTGCAGGCCAAGGGATGGACGGACTCGCGCTGGATCGGCGTGATGCGATACGACAACGCCATCGCGTACGCCGTGACCGGGTTGTTCGTGCTGTCGATGCTCGTCGTGGGCGCCGAGTTGCTGCACGGCAGGGGCATCGCGCTGACGGACGGCGATCGCGGCCTTCTTGATCTGTCCGAAATTCTCCGCAACCGGTTCGGGCAAGGCGTGGCCGTCATGTTTCTGTTGGGATTCTGGGCGGCGGCATTCACGTCCGTGTTGGGCGTCTGGCACGGCGTGAGCATGCTGTTTGCGGACTTCGTCGATCACCTGCGGCCGCATGGCGCGTCGCCTGACGTACCGCGCGAGCGGAGCGCCGCCTTCCGCTTCTATTTGTGCTGGCTGACGTTTCCTCCTCTTCTTCTGCTGTTTCTCGGACGCCCATTCCAACTCGTGCTGGTTTACGGCGTGCTCGGTTCGCTGTTCATGCCGTTCCTGGCCATCACGCTTCTCTTGCTTCTCAACTCTGATCGCGTCCCTGAAGAATGGCGCAGCGGCCCGGTCAGCAACACGGGACTTGTGATTGCGGCGCTGCTATTCGGAATCGTGAGCGTCCGCGAGCTCGTCGGTTTGTTGAGTGGGCTGCTCACCAGACTCTGAACACGCACTCAGCGACGATCAGAAATTCATCTCGAGATTCGTGTGGATGACGAATCCGTTCGCCCCCACTGGGTATGGATAGTTGGTGTAGCCGACTGGTGATCTGTTGACGTGCATCAGCTCGGTGTTCACCCGGACGCCGCGCTGCTTCAGGAAGTACCAGTTCGCCCCACCGCGCACCTCCCAGGGATCGCCATACTGACCAAAAATCTGTGACCAGCTGACGTATCCCTGCAGGATCTGTGGAATGGGCACCGCCGAAGTCTGCAACTGGTAACCGTGATCGGAGATGTCGGGGACTCCAGAGGTGTTCAGGCCCTCATAGTTGTTCAGCCAGCGCCAGAAATACTCCCCCTCCACCGACACACCCTTCTTCTTGAAACCGGCGTCGAGGCTGAGCATCTTGTAGGTGACCTTCTCGACCGTGGTGTCGGGACCAAACAGGCTGGGGGTGAAGATGCTGCTGCCGTCGGTCAGCCGAATCTGGCTGTTCTCGATGCCTTCGGTGCCCGGCTGCGATTGTTTGTCCTCAACGCTATGCGTGAAGTGAGCCCCGACCCTGGTGGCGAGCTTCTGGTGGTAATCGTAATCGCCGAACGTGCCCCACAACCCGAACTCGCCGGTCGTCGGCAGCCAATTGACCGACGCGCTAACCGTGTTCAACCCGTTGTCGAGCTGCGCCGCGCTGACGCCAAGCGTGCTCAGGTTGTTCCCGATCATCACGAAGTACTTCATGTTCGCGGCGATCTCGCCTTTCAACCAGGCCCCTGACGTGTATGAGCCTCTGAAGAATTCATCGGCGATCAGGCGATTGTCGACGCCCAGCCAGTATGGAAATTGTCCCTCGGTGCTGCGCGTAGAGGGCAGCGACGTGATGCCGGCTCCAAAAGTGACGAATCGATTGAATGTCCAGCTCAAGTTTCCGGCTCCTACAACCTGTGCCGAATCGCCCTGCGACGCGTTCGACGACCAGACGTAGAGGTAGTAGCGGAAGCGCGGATCGAGAAACCAACCCGAGAATGGCGAGAAGAACTTCTGGAGCTGGATGTCCTGACGCTGCTTCACGGTTTGGGTATTGCCGAACGCATCGACGTAGGTCGAGTCCAGGTTTCGCTGGTTCAGGTAGCGCGCATAGCTGAACAGGCGGAAATAGATTTGCCCCTTCTCACCGTCGACCAGCAGGAATCCCGCGTTCGGCACATAAGACGGAGCGCTCTGTTTGACCTCTGTGACCTGAGTCGGCACCTGCGCAAATCGGCCAAGAAGGAACACGCCAGTGCAACCGTCCGCAACCCAGATGCCTGCGGCATCAAAGCCCCAACTGTCGCCGAACAGGCAGGGAGCCGTCCCCCTGGATCTCACGAGCGCGACGCCGCCCGATGTATCAGCGGTGCACTGAATGCGCTCGCCGATTTGGGACGTGCACGTCAGGAGGCTCGCCACCTGCCCGCCCGCAGGCAGGGCAGCCTGAGCTGTGGCTGCCTGCTCCTCAGCTCGAGCGACCGGAGACAGGAAGATCACCGACAGACACACAATGCCGAAACATCCAACGGTTCGTACGATTGAATTCATGCACGAAACCCTACTACAGAACGAGAAATACGTCACACGCGGCGGGCGAGAACCCTCCGACATTTCGTAGAGGCTCCGGCTGATACGGGCTGCACAGGCGCCTCGCCAGGGTCAGGGTGACAGAAACACGCACGTTTCAGCGTGCTAGCATTGGCACACCGCGTGCGTTTCGCGGTGATACGGCTGCTCGCGCCGTCTTCAAGTATCTGAATCACGATGAAAGGAAGCAGGCTGACCATGTCACACAAAGAGGCCGAGACCCCTGCGCAGGATCCGCTAGCCGACACACAGCAGCTGGTCGTGCACGAGACTCCACAGGGAGTCGATCGCCGCAGTTTCTTGATGCGCACGGCTGTGGGCGGCGCCGCCGCCGTGATGACCGGATGCGCTCGTACTCCCGAAGCAGCAAACAGCCACGGCCGTCGCCACCGCGAAGCCGGAGGCTGCTGCCGCCCCAGCGGCGCCACCGCTGGCTGACGATCTCAACGTCGTGCTGAAGGGGAAGGGGCCGGTGTTGACGACCGTGGATGAGTTCTACAAGGTGGGCCCGGGGCCGTCGAGCTCCCACACGATCGGACCCATGCGGATCACCTACGACTTCTACCAGCGGGCCACCAAGCTCCCCGCCGACCAGCAGGCCAAAGCGACGAAGCTTCAGGTGAACTTGTTCGGCAGCCTCAGCGCGACAGGCAAGGGACACGGGACGGAGCGGGCCGCGCTCGCTGGGCTGGTCGGCAACGAACCGGCCACCGTCGACCCGAAATTCCTCGACGGCCTGCGCGACAAGCCCGACCAGGTGTTTCCGGTGAAGCTCGGAAGCAAGTCGATCGACGTGAGTCTCAAGGACATCATCTACGACGCCACCAAGGGCGACTTCAAACACCCGAACACGATGACCGTCAAGCTCCTCGCCGGCGACCAGGTGTTGCTCGAGCAGGAGTACTACTCGGTGGGCGGCGGATTCATCGAGTGGAAAGGGTACACGCCGCCGAAGAAGAACCCGCCGAAGTACCCCTTCAGGACGATGAAGGAGCTGCGGGGCCACGCCGACGCCAACAAGACCACGATCGCCAAGATCATGCTCGCCAACGAGATGTCGATCTCGGGCAAGTCGGAGGCCGAGGTCTACGCCTGGGTCGACAAGGTCATCGGCGCGATGGTCGCGACGGTGAAGTCGGGGCTTTCGATGCCGGAAGACGACGTGCTGCCCGGCCCGATCAAACTGCACAGCAAGGCCGCCACCGTCTACAAGCGCGCCATGGACGACAAGTTCCAGGCAGACCGCGGCATCGGCGTGCTCTCCGCGTTTGCGCTCGCCGCCTCCGAAGAGAACGGACGCGGCCATCTGGTCATCACGGCTCCGACCGGCGGCTCCGCCGGCGTGATGCCGGCGCTGGTCTACGCGCCTCCTCGAGGTCAGGAAAGTCCCTCTGCAGAAGGTCCGTGAGGGCATGCTCGCGGGGGCGGCGATCGGGTACCTCTGCAAGCACCATGCGACCTTGTCGGCGGCCGAGGGCGGCTGCCAGGCAGAGATCGGCGTCGCGTCGGCGATGGCGGCGGCGCTGATCGCCACGGCGTACGACGCGCCCTCGCTGGTTGTCGAGAATGCTGCGGAGTCGGCGCTCGAGCATCACCTGGGCATGACGTGCGATCCGGTCGCGGGATACGTGCAGGTGCCGTGCATCGAGCGATGCGCCTTCGGGGCTGTGAAGGCCTGGACCGCCTACGCGATCGCCAGCAACGAGATCGCGTCCAGACACCGCATCAACTTCGACGAAACCGTGGCGGCTCTGGCCCAGACCGCCAAGGAGATGAACAGCAAGTACAAGGAAACAAGCGAGGCTGGTCTCGCCGTTTCCGTCGTGCTCTGCTGATCGAGCGCTCAGTGGGCGGCGCGGTCCTCAAGCTCTTAGCGGTCATACTGGTGTGGGCGGCGGTTGTGTTCTCCGCGAAGTTCTGCTTTCGGACCACAAACGGCATCCGCTGCCCCTCACCGACCCACCAACGAGCGTTACAGAGACGGCATGGTCATCTGGGAGACTGCCCCAGATGCCGCGGTGCCCTTCCTGCTGCGCTTCAACATCAACACCCAGCTTCGATATCTCAACACTCAGAGCAGCGACGAGACATTCACCGATCACCTTGGCGTCGTTCGTGAGGTCCACGAACGCAACGACATCACGGTCAATCGCGCGATGTTCATCCTGGGTGGCTACGTGTTCGACCAGAGGGCGCGATACAGCTTCACCGTCTGGACGTCTGCCGGCGCGGCCTCGATCGTCGTCGCCAGCAACATCGGCTGGCAGTTCAACAGGGCCCTGACGGTGACCGCCGGCTACACCGGTGTACCCAGGCAGCCGATCGCTGGTCAACACGTTCCCGTTCTTTACGTCAACCGACAGGAGCATGGCCGACAACTTCTTCCGCCCCGGGTTCACCCAGGGGGCCTGGGCCAGCGGCGAGCTCGCACACGGCGTGAACTATCTGGCGTTTGTCGGCAACGGGCTCAATACCTTGAGTATCTCGGCAAACAAGATCGACACGCATCTGGCATTCTCGGGAAGCGTCTGGTGGGAACCGATGGGCGCCTACGGCGAACCCGGCAAGTCGCGCAACATGTACGACGACTACTTCGCGTCGGACACCGTTCGCATGCGAATCGGCACGGCGTTTACACGGTCGCGCGAGGACCGGTTTTCGAATCTCGATCAATCGAGTCCCGAGAACACGTCGCTCTACAACTCCGACGGTGTCTTGACCTTCTCGACCGGAGCGTTTGCGCCGGGCGTCACGGTGAACGAGGCGACCTACAGGATGTGGGCGGTAGACGCGGGACTCAAATGGAATGGGCTGGCCATCAACGGGCAATACTTCGTGCGCTGGCTGAACGACTTCGACGCCGACGGGCCGCTTCCGCTCGCCTCAACGCTGGATCACGGCGCCGAGGTCTCAGTGGGGCACTTCATCAAACCGAAAAAAGTCATGGTCTACGGCCGCGGCTCGTGGGTGCGCGGAGAGTTCGGCGACTCTCACGAGATACGGCGGCGGGGTGAAATGGCATCCCCTTCCAACCGAACGGCTATGGATGAACGCTGAGGTGTTTCAAATCCACCGGGCGCCCTACAGCGGGGCCTTTACACCGTACACCGCAGGCATGACCGGCACGGTGCCGATGGTTCAGACGGTCCTCGCCTTTTAACCGCAGTCTGCGCGGTTCGTTGCTTCATGCGAGAATCTACCCACTCGCATGGAACTCGATTTCACAATAGCTCGCCTCGGCGACTGCCAGGTTCCATCGCCGATGTCGGGCGTCCGATTCATCCGCGACGACGAGCGCGTCCTCTATCATTCCACGCTCGCAGGCCTCACCAAGGCGCTCGACCAGGGCGGGTCGATTCCCGCGATGGAACGTGCCGGACCGAGGGAGAAGTTGTTCTTCGAGCCCTCGACGCTCGCCTGTGGAATCGTGACGTGCGGCGGCCTGTGCCCCGGGCTCAACGACGTGATCCGCGCCATCGTGCTCAGCCTGCTTCACCACTACGGCGTGAGCAAGATTTACGGCTTCCGTTTCGGCTACGAAGGCCTCGTGCGACGAAACGGACACGAGCCGATCGCCCTGACAAAGGAATTGGTCCATCGGATCCAGCAGACCGGCGGCTCGATTCTCGGATGCTCGCGTGGTCCCCAGGACGCGGCAGAGATGGTCGACTACCTGAAGGAGTTGGGAATCGGGATCCTGTTCGCCGTCGGCGGCGACGGAACGCTGCGTGGGCGCGCAGAAGATCGCGGAGGAAGCCGCGCGCCGCGGCCTGCAACTGGGGGTCATCGGCATTCCGAAGACGATCGACAACGACGTCTCTTTCGTGCAGAGGACATTCGGATTCGAAACCGCCGTGACCGAGGCGCAGCGCGCAACCTATGCCGCCAACTCGGAGGCGGAAGCCGTCCGCAACGGGATCGGCCTCGTCAAACTCATGGGCCGCGATTCGGGATTCATCGCCGCCTATTCGGCGCTGGCGAACAACAACGTGGATTTCTGCCTTGTCCCGGAGGTGCCATTCACGCTGTCTGGGTTTCTGTCGGCCGTGCAGCAGCGGATACAGCGGCGAGGCCATGCGGTGATCGTGGTGGCCGAAGGTGCCGGCCAGGATCTGATGCCGAAGACGGAGGCGCGCGACGCGTCCGGGAACGTCAAGTTCGGCGACATCGGCGTCTATCTCCGCAGCGCGATCCAGGATCATTTCAGGGGAATTGGCATTCCGATCGTCCTCAAGTACATCGATCCGAGCTACGTCATCAGAAGCGTGCCGACGACCGCGCACGACTCGGCTTTCTGCCTGCTGTTGGGCCACCACGCGGTCCACGCGGGCATGACCGGACGGACGAACATGGTGGTGAGTTTCTGGAATCATCAGTTCGCCCACGTGCCGATCGCCCTCGCCGTATCCGAGCGCAAGAAGATCGATCCGGAAAGCTCGCTCTGGAGCAGCGTGCTCGCATCGACCCGTCAACCGCGCGACATGCGGTGACATGGACGAAGAACTCCACCGCATCACGTTGCTCAGCATGTCGGATGCCGTGTTCATCACGGCTGACGACGGCGCGTTCACCTTCGTCTGTCCGAACGTCGACGTCATTTTCGGGTATGAAGAAGACGAGGTCCGCCGGATGGACCGCATTTCGCGCCTCTTCGGGCGCGATCTACTCGACCTTGAACAACTGTCGTCGGCCGGCGAGATCCGGAACATCGAGCACGAGATCCAGACGAAAGGCGGCACGCGGCGCGTTGTGCTCGTGCACATCAAGCGGGTCTCGATCAAGCGGGGCACGATCCTGTATGTCTGTCGTGACATCACCGAGCGCAAGCAGGCGGAGTACGCACTTCGCCGCAACGAAGAACGGCTGAAACTGGCGCTCGAAGCCGCCGACGCCGGGACCTGGGATTGGGATCTGCCGACCGGCGAAATGAACTGGTCGCCGGAAACGGACCGCATGTTGGGCGTCGCGACGGACGATAGAGCCCCTTCCCTGCTGTCGCTGCTGGCCCGCGTGCATCCGGTCGACCGAGAGCGTGTCGCCTCGACCATGACGGAGGCGATCGATCGAGCTGCCGCCTACGAAACGGAATTTCGCGTGCTCGGGAACGACGGAAAGGAGCGCTGGGTCCTGGGCAAGGGCAAGGCGTTCTGCAACGGAAAACCGCTCAGGATGTCTGGCGTCTTCGTGGATGTCACGGAACGTCACCGCGTGGAACGAGAGCTGCGCGATCTTGGTGGGAGGTTGATCAACGCCCACGAAGAGGAGCGGCGGCGGCTCTCGCGTGAGTTGCACGACGGCGTGAGCCAGCAGCTCGCGCTGCTCTCGGTCGAGCTGGGGCTGCTGCGAGAGTCGCTGAGCGCGTCACCGCCCGCGGTCGAGCAGATCGACAGGGCGCTGGGGCACACGGACGAAGTCGGCTCCGAATTGCATCGCCTCTCCCACGAGCTCCACCCCGCGCTCCTCGAGCACGTGGGACTCACCCACTCGATTCGACGTGTCTGCCGGGAGATCTCCAACGCTCACCGGGTAGCCGTTCACCTCGAGATCGACGATACGTCGATAGTGGTGACGAATGACGTCGCGCTCTGCCTGTACCGGATCGCCCAGGAGGCGCTTCACAACGTCGTCAAGCACAGCGGCGCAACGAGCGCGTCAGTCCGGCTCGGAAGCGAACGGGGGCACATCGTACTCAGCGTCTCGGACGATGGGCGGGGGTTCGATCCACTTGTCGAGAGCGCGGTGGACGGCGTGGGACTCATCAGCATGCGGGAGCGCGTACGTCTTGTGGAAGGACATCTGACGCTGACGTCCAAGCCGGGCCAGGGGACGAGCGTGGCCGTTCGTGTGCCGCTCACGGACAGCAATTCGGGGCAGTGAGAGAGAGGGATTCGGGAGACATTAGGGAGACGGCCAACTGGGGGAAGTCGGTATACTGCCGGCAGAAGCGTCAAGCCTCTCATCTTGCCGAAGCAGACGCACCAATAGCCGAGAACAGAAACCGACAAGCAATCATGTCAAGACGCGTCGCGAGAGTCTGCCTGCTGATCATCGGTCTCGGCGTAGGAGTCGTCATCGGCGAGGGATTCGCGAGACTCCTTCAGCCTCACGCGCGTGACGCCGCCATTCCCGGATTTTTCGCGAGTGATGACGAGCTCGGTTGGCGTTTGCGGCCGGCCAGCACCTCCAGACATCGCACACGATATTTCGAGACTACTTACACGACAAATTCGCTGGGCTATCGTGACCAACGTCGTACGACCTCAGCCGGCGGCGGCAGACACAAGATCGCTTTGTACGGGGATTCACTCGTGTTCGGATGGGGGGTTCCGGACGGAGAACGCTTCTCGGACATCATGGCGCTGGAGAGGCCGACACTGGAAATCTGGAATCACGGCGTGCCTGGATATGGACTCGACCAGGAGATCCTCGCCTATGAGGAGGAACGCCACAGGTTACCGATCGACGACGTCATCTTCTTCGTCGGGCAAACCACCCTCAGTCGGATCCATACGGGCTTCATCTTCGGGAGGTACAAACCGATGTTCGCGCAGGAGCCGGACGGACGGTTAGCGCTGATCGGTGTCCCGAAGGCGAGAAATGTCGCGATGGGCGTCATCAGCGAGATGCTGATCCGCCTGTATGCTCCAGCCCTTCTGCGTACAGCGGCCTCGTATGTCCAGGCGGGCTTCAGCCGCGCCAGTACTTCAGGCGCCGACGAGCGCCTTGTTGGCGCGTTCGAGAACGCGCTGTTCGAGAGGGCCTTGCGTGCGGCGCGTGAATCGAATCATCGGATGAGCATTCTGGCGGCGAATCTGTCGCCGGATGACAGGCGCGTACTGCACGACTTCTGCCGTGACACCGGCGTCACGTTCCTGGAGATCTCACTTCACATCACTGCGGGTAAGTTGGCGAACGCCGAGTCCGGGCTCGTCTTCGGAGAGTACGACAAACACTGGAACGCGAAAGCGAACGCGATCATCGCCCAAGAGCTCTTGGCCCAGATCCGCAATTGACGGGCGTTCGACTGACCAGGCAAGGCGCTCGCCTGGGACCTGCGAGGTCGCTACGGAACAGAAACACCGTGACGAGCTTGCGCCTATCTGCTCGTGCTGATGTCCGGTGAGGCGGGATTACGGCTGGGAGAGATGGTTGCGCTCGAATGGAATGATATCGATTTCGTTAAACGTCAGATGTGCGTTCAACGGTCAGCGTGGAAGGGACAAATTGCGTCACCGAAGAGTGGTCGACTTCGATATGTGCCACTCACAGCGCGACTCGCTATGGCACTTCGCGATCATCGATGAAGGTGGCGGAGAGAGAGGGATTCGAACCCTCGGTAGAGTTTCCCCTACACACGCTTTCCAAGCGTGCTCCTTCAACCACTCGGACATCTCTCCGTGTCTTTCGAATCAGCAGTTTACAGGCTAGTGGCTGAGCCGGCAAACCCGAATTGTGATACCGAATTGTGAAAGACCCCTTAATCTCTCGCGATCACTTACGGGCACGGCGGCCGGCGGACACTCAGCTCCTCATAGTGCCTGATCCGTAGAAGCCATGCGCGCTCGCTGCGACGAGCGTTTCCAAGTATAGCCTCGCCGCAGCCGAGGCTTGGCAGATCCCGTGACGGGAGGAACCATCTTCTCCTCCTGCGCGCCGTCGGGCGCCCAACGCCGCCGCTCAGCTCCGAGGCGTGGAACGCGCAGATGGTTTCCCTGGTGTTGCGGACTACCATGACCTGCTCCACGACGTCGACAAAGAGGAAGTCCTGGCCGATATGACCGGCTGGATCAACGCGCGCCTGTCGATTGGTGACTCCAGGAGGGAGGACATGAAACCGTCTCGCACCGGAGCGGCTTGATCGATAGGCGGCGCCTGCTCCGGGTGAATTGAGCCGTCGCGGCTCGCGCTTCACGAACTCATGGCGAGAGCAGGCGGTATGGAATCTGAGCGATCTCAACTCGCGTGGGCATCTTGATTTGTTGAACCCGGCGCGCGGGATTCCCCGAACCACCGATTACGAGCATCGGCATCTTTTGAATAAAGTGTTCGCGTTCGGTGAATTTCCTGAGGTCCTCAATCGCGGCAGAGATTCCCGCTTTCTCGCCTTCAATCGGAATCGGAATTTCGAGATCCAAAGTCGGCAGTTTGGGATGGTTGATACTGAGCCGGACGCGCAGAATTACATCAGGGCTGTCGCCACGATGGTTATCCTGGACCTCGAGCTCAACATCGATGACATAGGGATCCGAGTCGGCATTCGTTGGAGCGATCTGAACGTGACCGGCCCCGTCCAGCATTCCTGCAAATAACGCGTACAGCTGTGAATCATTGATCTTCACTGGGCACCTCTAAACTAATTCGATATCCAGAATCCACAGCTTTGCGAAGTGCCTCGCCAAGTCTCGCATCATCTACTCGCGTCTTCGCCGGCAGCTCGCCCTTGGCGAGCGACTCCACAATCTGAAACACACCCTTACCGAGCGATCGTGAAGATGCTGACCGAAGCGGGGGGAGCTCCCGTGGGTCGTGCGCTCACGCCTGAGGAGCAGAAGCGTCTGTTCGAAGCTGCGGCCAGCAACCCGGAGTGGGACCACGTCTACCGCGCCGCCGTGGTCGCGGCGAACACCTCGATGCGCGGTGTCGAGGTCAAGCACCTGCGGCGTCGGGACGTCGATCTCGAAAAGGTGTGGGACGTCGAGAGCGCCACCGGCAAGGGCGTTCTCTACGTTACTCACAGCAAGAACGAGACGAGTAAGCGGCCGATTCCGCTCAACCAGGCCGCACGGGAGGCGCTTGAGCGAATGCTGAAACGCGCCGACGATCTCGGCCACACGGATCCGAATCACTATTTGTGGTGTGCAAACCAGCATCACAAGTTCGATCCGACGAAGCCGGCGCTCAAGTGGGACACCGCTTGGCGCGCGCTGCGGGGGGCCGCGGGCTTGCCCGGCTTCCGGTTCCACGACCTGCGGCACACTGTCGTCACGGATTTACTGGAGGCTGGCGAGCCCGAGCACGTCATCGAGGCGATCACCGGGCACCTATCGCGGAGGATGCTGGAGCACTACTCGCACCAGCGGCTCAAGGCCAAGGGGCAGATGCTGACGCGGATGGAGGAGCGGCGAAAGAAGGAGAGCGCCTAAGACCTTCGCCGCTTCAACGCAGGACGAACCGACAATAAAACGCTGAGTTCGAGCGATGTGATGCTTCACGCGGCCACTACAGACACCTGTCCGTGCTCCTTGCGCGTTTTCTTCACGCGAATCTCTACGTCGTGTCCAAGTGCCGCCAGGAACTGCATCAGGCGCTCGGTGGAAAACGCGCGGGCGCGACCCCGCATCAGATCCGATACGTGCGGCTGCGGAATCCCGAGAATCTTTCCTGCCTTCGCCTGCGTGAGTTTCCGGGCTTTGATCGCGCGGAAAATCTGCACGGTCAGATTTGCCTTCAGGAGTTCCTGTTCTGGGTTCGGCAGTCCGAGGTCGGCGAACACATTGCCGCTGCTTTCCTCGTAATCGATCTTGCGCCCGTGCTTGGCCATATCATTTCCGCCTTTGCTCGTGAAGACGCGTTGCATCTGCAAGCCGCCGCCGGATCAGGTCCATATCGGGCTTGGGAGTCGCGATGCCCCTCTTTGACTTCTTCTGAAACGCGTGAAGCACGTAAATCGCGTCCTTGAACCGAACTGTGTACACGGCGCGGTACGTGTCGCTCTCATGTGACGCGACGATCTCCAACACCGACCGACTGCCGAACCCCTTGAGTGCTTTGACGGTCGCGTATTCCTCACCGCACTGCGCCGCGTACAGTGCGTAGCCGATGTGCGCCTGAACGTCCTCCGGGAACGTCTTGAGGTCAATGCGTGAAGAGCCCATCCACACCACCAGTTTCGGCTTCGGGAGCTCCTCACGCGCCATGCTATACCATTATACCTATAAAGGTATTACCAGGGATCTGGCGCTTTGGGGCGGCGCTCGAGCTCGCACCAGGAGAATCTGCGTCCTGATGGCAGAAACAGCTACTTCGCCGCCTCAAGTTGCGACTTTAGCTTTGCAAGCTGGGCTTCAAGCGCAACTCGGCGCTTCTTCGCTCCTGACTCCGTGTCCTGGCGATTCTCTTGGCTGACATCGGTGGATGATGCGATGAAGGCACAAGTGGAGGCCAGGACGAATAGGGCAAACACTCCCAGGAGAACCTGAAACAACAGGATCAATAAGTCGTGTGTTGAGCGACTGAGTCGATTGTGGTCATCGAGGTCTCGCTCGACGACTTTGATTTGCTGGTGAAGCTGGGCCTGAAAGCCCCGTTCGCGCAATATCGAGAGCTTGGCCCAGCCGACTCGAACATAGGGCGTAAGCAAATTGCCAACAATTCCCAGAGTGATGGCGGAGAGAGCGGCCAGCGCGTACTCCCAAGACTTGTCCACGTCGGGCGCAATTCTACCCGGTGGATAAATTCTTAGGCCGCCTGCTCCGATCGGGGCCCGAGGGTATCATGCCAGCCTATGCAGAAGTCCGCGTCGCTTGAAGTCACGATCACCCACAATCTCCGCGATGCTGGAGAGGTCTCGCAACTGTTCTCTCGACGCCTCATAGCGTTGGACTGGGACCGCAAAGGGCCGGACCCTTCTGCATATACAGGGCGCGCGAAAACGGATGTAAGACTTTTCAACGAAATGAAAGATCTGGGAGCCGCGGTTATCGCCGCCTACAAAGGGGCGACCGACAACCGATCGCATCGCCTCGTCGGCTGGGTCGAACCCGGCGGAAGGTTCAAAAGGCTCAACGGCCTTCTGTGTCTGTCGCTGTCAAAAGCCAAGGTCGTGGACGCTTCCATCAGCTACCTCGGTAACCTCGCTCCGCGCTCCTGCACCGTGCAAACCTGCCACAACCGAGCAAAGGGACGGCTTATTTCGCTCGTCCTCGGCACCAAAACGGCCCGAAGCGTGGGATCGCTCCACTACATGGATGTCGAGTGGCTCGTAACGAACTTCCTGCTTTCACAACGGATCTGCGCGAGTGTCTGGAGCGGCGGTCGGTCCTACGAGAACATTGACCACGCCGGCTATGCGTCGTCCGGCCGGGAGATATTGGCTCAAACCACTGTCTCGACCGGCTTCGTTGGAAAGAAGGCGTCCCGCCTACTGGAACTCCAATCGCCAAGGCGAGCCCTGCTCTGCTGCACAGTTGTATCGACTGCTCGATCAGACGAACTATCGGAAATCGGTCGATCAGGTCCTCGCGTTGCTCCAGGTCTTGAACTGCGAGATCGACCTCGTCGTCCGAAGCAAGACCGCCTAGTTGCCGCTGATTCGCAAGGCGTCGGAGACATGAGATGCCTTTGACCCGAGAATTCAAGGAAACGGTGCAAACGCGCCTTCGAGCGAACCGCAAGTACCGAAAGGAGCTTCTGCGTGAAGGCGTGGTGTGCCTTCTCGCCGGAGATGTCGAGACCGGGAAGGCGATGCTTCGCGATTACATCAACGCGACGATCGGGTTCGAGGAGCTCAGTCGCCGAACAAAAAGCCCCGCGAAGAGCCTGATGCGCATGCTCAGTCCAAGCGGCAACCCTCAGGCTCGCAACCTCTTCGAGGTTATCAACCACCTCCAGAGAGCGGAGGGGCTTCACTTCGAGTTGTCGCTCCGCGCAGCCAGCTAACGACGCTTGGCGTGGTTGCGGCTCAGCACTTTCGAAGATCTGCTTGCCGGGTGCGCGCACGCATCGCTCCGACGATCCTGCCGTATACTTCGCGACCTGTGTTCAGATCCCTCCTGGACTGCATGTTCAAGCGCCAACCGACCACGCCCGCGGCAGTTCCGCCTGAGGATACGTTGGGAGGCGCAGTTGCCGGCATTGCGTCATCCGGCCCTGAAAAGGCACCATGGCGAAACACCGAGATCAGCCGCGATGAGATAACGGTCGCCGGGCTCACAAATCCTGGCTGTCAGAAACGGGCACGCCTTGTGCTACGGGGGAACAGCTTCGAGCCTGGAGTGGCGATTGTCCGCAGGCTTCTGTGGATCCCGGACGGCCGCTCGTAGCAGCCCACGACATGCCGTGGCATGTCGGAGTGGAGGCAGAGCCAAACAGCCTGCGCGCGAAGGGCAGGTTTCGTCATCACGGGCGGCTCGCCGATTCGAGTCGCTGAACGTCACGAAATGGAAGGAGTGCGACCATGTCACGGAACGCCCTGATAGCCGCCACATTCATCGGCTCGCTTGCGCTCGGCGCGCACGCTGCCCTCGCTCAGGATAAGGGGGAGACCAGCAAGGACGCGCACGCCGCCTTGGCGTCGCTGTATGCGAACGTCGCCGGAGCCAAGGCGCTTGGCGCGCAGGCGCACGCAATCCTCGTCTTCCCCAGGGTGACCAAAGCCGGCCTCGGGATCGGCGGATTGCACGGCGACGGCGCGCTGATCCAAGGTGGCAAGACCGTCGCCTACTACACCACCAGCGGCGGCTCGTTCGGACTCCAGGCAGGCGTCCAGACGTACGGCTACGCCATGTTCTTCATGAACGCCAAGGCGTTGCAGCAGCTCGACAACGCGAAGGGGTTCGAGGTCGGCGTCGGCCCCAGCGTCGTCGTGCTCGACGAGGGCAAAGCGAAGAGCACGACGACCACGACGATGAAGGAGGACATCTACGCCTTCATCTTCGGCCAGAAAGGCCTCATGGCCGGGCTCGGGATTCAAGGCAACAAGATCACGAAGGCCGATTCCAAGTAGCCAGCAATGACTCGCGCCCCACACTACTTCTGGCGAATGGTGACCGGACCAGTAACGATATGCCTCATCGCCGGCCTGGGGATCGGGATCAATGACGCAAGGGCGCAGGACAAACCTAACGCGCCGCCCGAGCTGGGCTGGTCCAACAGCACGGATCTCAGCCTCGTCCTCACGGCCGGGAACTCGGCCGCTCGGACCTGGGGGTTCGCCGACCAGCTCCGGCATCAGTGGACGGACGCCCGCTTCGATTTCGAGGTGAACGTCGTTCGCTCCGACACGTCAGATGACCGCTTCTTCATGGTCGCGCCTGGCATCGAGTTCCCCGTCGGAGGAGCGCCGGCGAACGCGGCCACCACGCTCGTCAAGCCGGACCCGACGCTCGACGTCGCCACTTACCTCGTTCGCGGAGGCTACGAGCGAAACATCACTCCGCGATTCTTCTGGAACGCGGGCGGGAGCTGGGATCGCAACGACGATGCCGGGATCCTGAACCGGTACATCACGTATGCCGGTGTCGGGAACAAGTGGGTCGACCACGAGCGGCGGCGCTTCGCCACCAGCTACGGCATCAGCTACACCGATCGCGAAGAGGACGAGCCCGATCCGGAAAAAGACCGCCGCTTTTCCGGCGCCCGGCTCGGTTGGGACTACATGGAGCGGTTCAATGTGGGCACGACGTTCGACAACAGGTTCGAAACGAACGTGAATCTCTCCGATCCGTCGGATTACTCGATCAACACCATCAGCTCACTGACAGTCTCGATCGTCAGCCACGTCTCGTTGAAGGCCAGCCTTCAGTGGTTGTACGAAAACGAGCCGGCGCTGGAATCTGACCTCGACGTGATCGCCTTCGTCGAGGTGATCAACCCGGACGGGATTCCGGGTTCGGGCGACGAGCGCTTCCGAACGGTGCCATCCGGCGGATCGACGATCGTGCTCGGTTCTGCGGATGCGCGGAAGGACAAACTGGACACCATCTTCAAGACCGCGCTTGTCATCAAGTTCTAGGGCTCCCGGATCTGACACTCACTTCGTAGGTTTTTGAGTCTCGTTTTGTTGCGGGGCACTGCCGGCGGTCCCAGTTGATGGAGTCACGGGAAGCCGAAACGCGTACACCATCGCAGCGATCCAGACACAAGACAAGAAACAAGGTGAACGGCGCGAGCCGGCGCCCCTCCTTCGCACCCGGTCCTTCCCAGGGACGCAGAAACGACGCCGCAAAAGCCGTAGCGGCACCTACCACCAAAAACGCCGTGAGCACGTGTCTGAACGGGTGCTCCTCCTTGAACAGTTCGAAAACAATATGGATGAGTTCCGTGACATAGAAACTGATGAACAGCATTTCCAGCCATTCGATTTTTGACTGCATGTGCGCGAGCGCCGTGGTGCTCCGGCTCGTGGCGCTGTTCTGCAGATCCTGCCGCGCAACGACGTTGACGTCGCGAATGAGGGCGAGCACTTCGCTCAGTTGCGTGGCCTCGAAGAACCGCTGAATCAAGCGATACTCGGGTAGCGCCAGCTTGCGCCGGAGCGACGCGACTTCCTCCATCCGCTTGTCGCCGCGCCTCGCCGCAGCGGCCGAAGCCTCATCGTCCGCATCACCGTTCGACCGGCCACCGGCGGCAGGCGGCGGTATGGCACCGATGAGCGACTCGACCCCGCCAGTAAGCTTCACGAGATCGTCGAAAGCCTCGAACATCTCCTTCGCGCGCTGGCTTGTCCCTTTGTGCGCCACCACGATGCCGTGCCGGCTCCAGACGCCGACCCAATCGGGACGCAGCAGCAGATGGCGCGCTTCGAAATCGGCGGGCACGCTCTTCCGCCCGATCGGATGCAGCAACTTCCAGAGTACGGCGCCAACCTGCGGCGCCACGCGCGCCGCTTCGAGGTCCACGTTCCCGGCAAGAACCACGGTTCCGAAGCGATAGTGACCTGCGGGAGCATCTTTCAGCCCTTTGAGTGCATCGGCGACGGTCGGCCTTTCTACCCGCTCTTCGCGATTTGCCGGCAGGTCATCATTCGATACCGGCCCAGTCCCCGGTGCGAGATCGCGCACCTCGACGGGGCCTGTGAACACTCTCTGTTCGAGCGTCGTCATCACGATGTCAACGACGGGATCGTCGGTGAGGTCGGCGCGTGTGGCTTCGCCTGCGTCCTCAGGTGAGATCACCGTACCGCGGTATGGGGTGGCCACGAGGGTGCACCGGTAGTTGGCTCCGTCGAACCACGGATCGTCGAAGAACGGCCCCAGGGTGCCGGCCCGTTCTTCGTATCCGCGACGGCATTGGAGCTGGCTTCGAGATCCAGCCTGCGGGTCGGCGGTCTTCAGCCTCTTGATCTCTTCAGCTTCGAGCGCCGCCCACACAGGATAGAGGTGCCGATTCCCGGCTGCCTCGGGATCGATGGAGAAGAAGTAGTCGGTCGTATTGACTGGCGCGTGGCGCCGGCCTCCGGAATACGCGACGGCCGTGAAGGCAAAGCCGCGATGTGACGGCGAGTGCTCGAGGTCGAGCCGCGCCCATTCCTTGAACAGCAGGCACTCGGGATCCCGCAGGTAGATGCCATCGGTGGGTTGCAGCTCATCACCGCCGGCCAGGCCCTCGGGGCGCGCGACACGGTGATCCTTGTCGAGAAGCGGCCGGAGACACTGCTCTTGATAAAACACCTCGAAACTTTCCTTCAACCGCGGCAGGTACACGACCGCGTGCCGGGCGCGTCGCAGGTCGCGCGCGTACGCCGACTCCTCGCGCTCGAGAAACGCGAGCTCCGGTCCGAAGAGCGCATTCCCCTCCAGCACCGAATCGATCAGGGGATTCAGACCGCGCTCGAGCCCCGCCCTGACCTCGTCGAAGAACTCGACCGCCCCGCTGTCCTCGTCGAGATAAGGCCGGCCTCGCCTCAACGCCGCATAGAGAACCGAGTGCAGCGCGCGGTTGCGCGGGCAGGACAAACGACGGCCGTTGTCGACGTGGGACGCATAGCTTGCCAGCAGTACCCACCATCGCCACCTAGCCGGCACCGTCTGCAGATCCGGGTCGAACCAGTTGATTGGCAATTTCGCGGGATTCCAGTCGTCAGCCGGCAACTCGCCGGCAACTCGCTGGGCGAATGAAGGGTCGGACAGGAGCGAGCGAACCAGATAGGCGGACCCCAGCGCGTCGAAGTCGGGTTGCACATGGGTGACGAGCCAGACCGTGTCGAAGGTGCCGCCAAATCGTTCGGCGAGACCCATCGCGTTGTGGACCACGGCGGCAGAGGCCGATGGAAACAGGCCGTCGCGGAAGAAATGGTGATCGATCACCACCTGCGAAGTGCAGCCGTCCCAGCTCTCGCCGCCGACGTCCACGGCAATCTCGTTGGCCATCAGAAGATGGGGCGCCGCATCACGGCTCGTGCGGACGCCGGCATCGGCGACAAACCGGACGTTGAAGTTGACGAAGCGGTACTTGAATTTCATAGAGCGTCAGTCCGGGGCGCGAGAGAGATGTGAGCGTAGTTAGCGGGGTCCTGCGCGCGTTGGTCGCCGAAATACGCCTTGATGACACCGACGACGAACCGGCGGAAATAGAGGCCCCAGTCCTTCTCGGCGTCCGATTGCGGCAGGCCAGCGACCAGTTCCTTGATGAGGAGATACCTTAACTTGACATTCGACATCAACGCCACATTGATCGCACGGTTCCAGCTGGTCTGGTAGATGTGCGCGTCGCGCGACCAGAGCATCTTCTGATCGACCAGCGTCCGCACCTCGTCGAGGATCTGGGTCGGCACCCCCCGGCGTTCGAGCAACCGCTCCAACGCCTCCGGATCTCGCGCGAGCAGTCCCGCGAGGACCTTCCGCGTACAGCCGATCCACCTCGGGTCGGTCAGGCCGCCTCGATCCAGCAGCAGCTCGATGACTCGCTCACCCAGAGTGACGTCGGCGCAGAAGCTGCACTTCAGCAAGTCGTCTCCCAGTTTGCTCACCGTGGGCTCGTCGCGGCCGTCGAAGTACGCAAAGAGATCCTCGAGCGCGGCCTTGCACGGCTCCCAGTTCTTTTCCACATCGGGCGCGGCAATGCACAGACAGGCGAGCGTCGGCCAGTCGTACTCCTTGCCGTGTGAAAGCGTCCAGGGGATGACGCGATGCCGCAGCAGCTTCAACGAGGCGTGGGCCAGTTCGGGATCGCTGTAGGCCAGGTTGATGAGCAACAGCGACGCGAAGAACCGTCCCGAATCGGTATCCTCGGCGATGAGGTCGTCGATCATGGCCTCAACTGCTGCCCAGTCGCGCACGAGCAGCGTCGGCAGGCTGACGGCGGCCAGGTAGCCAATGGCACTGCAGACGCGGTAGTTCAGCATCTTCATCACTAGAGTCCGGAAGGGCGCGCCTGGAGCGAGCGACACCAACGACGTCTGTCCGTTGTGCAGCGCGACTGCGTACGGGACGAACTCCACCCAGACGTCGCGCTGCACCACGCCTGGCGTTTCCCTGAACCCCGACGCGCTGGCTTCCACCGACAAGAACTGACGGCCCTGAGCCATGCCAACCGCGTCGATTCGTGCGTACACCCACTGCCGGAGGCCGGCATCGGTCAGATCCTTTACGAGGTGGCTTGCGCGGATCGGACGGTCGATCAGCACATCGAACAACCAGCTGTACTTTCGGCTCAGGAAGTCGCGGAGGATCCCCATGTGCCGCTCGGACGAGAAGTTTGCCAGGAGCGCGATGTTCACGAAGTGCATCAGGAACGTGGCCTGCCGGCCGACGGTCTCGCGGCGGAAGATGGCACCGGCCACGTCGCTGACGCCGCCGAGCGAGTAGAGAGCCGAATCGAAGTACTGCGCGACGGCTTCGGGCTCAGCTGCAAAGTGCAGCGCGAAGATATCGGCCAGCCGCTTCAGCACATCATCCTGGCTGGACTCGTCGATGGAGTTGATGAACGAAGCCGCGATCTCCGGCGCGACGCCCGGCCACGACTCGATGAACGACTCGGCGAGGTTCAACAGGAGCGCGGGTCCACCATCGCGGCAGACGATCGGAAACAGCACGTCGGGAGAGACGATGTCGCGCCGCACCAGGTCCATCAGGAACGAACTGGCGAAATATCGCGCGCCTCCGGACTTGTGCTCGGCGAGCAGATTCAGCAGGGGCAGGGCGAGATCGTCGCCCCTCGATGGGTTCGGCGGAAGGTTCGCGTACAGCCAGTGCTCGAGCGCGCCCAGAAGAACGGGCGCGTCCACCGATCGTTGAATCAGATCGAGCACCTGGTCGCGCAGCCGCGCGACCGCCGGTTCGTCGCGCAGCAGCGCGGGCGGTACGCGTCCCGGCACGCCAGTCTGATAGACGGCCGCCAGTGAGAACTGCGTGTATTGATCGTGAAAGAACTTGTAGGCGCGGCCCTGGCGCTCGCTCGTGAAGAAGTCCGGCTCGCTGACGAAGATGGTCTCGATCAGGCTCACCTGCAACAGCGCTTCGAACGCCGACATCCCCTCGCCCAGCTTCGGGCGAAACCGCTGAAACCGCGCGTCCTTGGTCAGCGCGTCGAGGTGAAGCGCGTCGGAGGACTCTCGCGCCGGGCTGTGCGTGTTCGAGGGCTGCGCGGCTGTGAGGTTCTCGAACAGCAGCGTCGAGAACGTGAGCAGGCAGTCGCGCAGCTCGCCCAAGAATTGATCCC
This sequence comes from Vicinamibacterales bacterium, assembly GCA_963821375.1. Lineage (GTDB taxonomy): Bacteria > Acidobacteriota > Vicinamibacteria > Vicinamibacterales > JAMQPK01 > JAMQPK01. Next base: position 791,642 of record CAWGDN010000002.1, on the reverse strand, counting down.
AGCGCGGGTCGTCGCGGCTGAGCAGCTGCCGCGCGTCACTCAGCTTTCGCCGCGTCAATTCCTGGAATAAACGGAAGTAGTTGAGATCCTGCGGAACACGCACGGGCCCCGCCGCGCCTGCCTCGCCCGTTTCGCCGTTTGCATAGGCCTCGGCGACGAGCGACATGATGAACGGATAGCGAATCAGGCTGCGGACGCTCGGCGACAACCGATCGTAGCTGTCAGGGGTGAGCCTGAAGTGCTGCTGGTAGGCCGCAAACAGCGCGCGGCGATCCGCCTCGCTGTCGAAGCTTCCGATCTTCAGTCCGTCGGCGTTGAAAAAATGCTCGGCGCTCATCGAGAAGCGGACACGCTCGCGGAACTGTGCCCACGTTTCGGTGCGGCACGACACGATGAACCGGACGTCCCCGGCATCGCGGTGGCGGACGAACGTCAGCAGCTGCTCGATCAAACGCAGCGGTCCTTCGGCACGGTTGTATTCGTTGACCGCATCCACGTAAATCGTGAGCCTCGTACCGGCGCCCTTGAGCCACTCCGTGAGCTGCGGCAGCGGGCGGCCGTCGAGCGTGCGCGCCAGGATCTTCTCGAGATATTTGTCGAACGCGGGATCGTCGATCTGCCGGCCCGAGAAGAACAGGTTGACCTCGCCGGCACGACGCTGTGTCAGGAAGAAATGGGACAACAGATTCGACTTGCCGGAGCCCGATCCGCCGACCACGACGAGCGCATGCTGAGAGGAGCTGATGAAGCGCTGGACGTCGGCCGCTTCCTGTGGCGGGACGAACAGATCTTCCCGAAACGTGCCCTTCAGCGCCGTCGTTGAGGCACCGGACCGGAATGTACCGGTCTCGTCGTAGCGTTCCACGTCGAGCACGGTGGCCAGATGCTCCAGCGACGCGTCCCACGTGCGCGTGCGAAGCTCGGGCAACAGCACCGCCGGATCGACGCTGCGCGTCAACTTCTTGAGGCCGCGCGAAAGTGCCACGACGTCCTTGCGGAAGCGAACGACTTCTCTGTACAGGCGCACGAGTGCCTGACGGTCTGCCGGCGGCAGATCTTCCTGCGTCTGCGGTGTGACCGTTAACAGATAGCTGCCGGTCAGCTCGCGGAACGTGGCCCGCTCGGCCTTCTCTGCGTACTGGCGGAAGACGAACAGCTCCCGCGTCGCTCCGGGATCGGGCTGCCGCACGGCACCAGGCTGGCGGCGGCCCCATTCGTAGACGAGCAGCGGCGTCAGATTCAGATAATCCGGCGGCAAGAGCGGCGCACCCGCGTCGCTCAACCGTCGTCCCCTCTTGATCAGGAACAACTGCCCTTCCGTCACGGCGTCCACGTCGGCCTGACGCGCATCCGGCAGCGCGAATCGGACGGTGGCCGGCGACACGGAACCGGAGAAACTGTACCCGTCGGCCACGAGCTGTTCGCCGTCGCGTCCGATGGCCGTGATGTAGACGAGCTCGTAGTACTCGAACAGCGGGCACAGCGTCACCACGATGTCGCAGAAGCACCACCCGAGCAGCTGGTGCGTCCACTCGAGCACGGTGCGATCGCGCTTTCCGAGCTCGTGGTGCACGACGTCGTTGCGCACTTCCTGGATCAGCCGGATTTCGTGTTCGAAGCGGACCGGGATGAAGCTCGTGAAGTCTTCTGGCGGATGCAGCAGCGGCTGCAACGGGAACTCCGGACCGGGCACGCGCTTGGCGCACAGCGTGCGGAAGAGCGACAGCAGGCTCTCCAGCAGCTTCCGCTGATCGCTCTCCTTCTGTTGATCGGCAGGCGTGTAGTAGAAGGCCTGGTACCAGCCCATCGCCTGCGCCAACTCGTCCTCGGCCTCGAGCCGGACGGCATCGCGATTGAGGCGGTTGGCGCTCAGCATGAACACGAACGGGCAAAAGTCGAGCACGCGCTTCCAGAGGTCGTAGAGACCGTCGAACGCCACCGCAAACGCTCTCGACACTTGTGCGGCGTCACCATCCTGGATCGCCGCTTCGAACGTGACGCAGTCGTCCCGCCAGCGGTGGAATGAGAGCGCGAACTGCGGGGGGAAGCTTCTGTCGACGCGAGCCGCGAGGTCGGCCCTGGACTCCCACGCGCTCAGGGGCGGGTGCAGCCCCGGGCGCCCGAAAACGGCGCCCAGCTTGTTCGCCAGCCGCGCGACCACCTCGTCTGGCGAGTCCTTGAGGGTGTTGCGAACCTGATCGAAGTTGATTGGGATCACACCCATGAGTAAGATGCGTGGCCTCGCACCGGAGCCGATGATAGCGTAGGTGCCCAGGCCATGGCCGTCTCGTACCCTGCTCGCGCATCTGCTCCGGCCGCGACGTTCGCCCCGCGCCAGCACCTCGCTGTCTGCTGCCTCTGGTTCGCCTTCAACGCGCAGTGGAGCTCGCTGTTGCCGATCGTCCTGCCGGCTCAGATTGCGACAATTGCGCCGGACGACAAGTTTCTGCTTAGCGGCATCGTGATTCCGATAGGCGCGCTGGTGGCCCTCGTAGTGACGCCGCTCGCCGGTGCGCTGTCTGATCGATCGAACCACTCCCGTGGCCGCCGGCGACCGTACATCATCGCCGGGACCATCTTGAATGCCGCCTCATTGATGCTGCTCTCGACATTCGGTCCCGGTTCGAGCCCGCTGGCATTCGCGGCTGCCTTCGCGGCGCTGAATTTCGGAGCCAACTGGTGGGGAGGCCCGTACGCCGGGCTCATTCCCGATGTCGTCCCGCCAGATCAGCAGGGTCGCGCGAGCGGGTACATGGCAGCGATGATGGGACTGGGCACGCTCGTCGGCGCAGCGTCTGCTGGACCGCTGATCGTGTGGGGAGGTTTTCCGGCCGCCTATGGCTTGCTGGCAGGCCTCGTGATCATCTGCGCCATCATCACGCTGGTTGCGGTGCCCGAGAAACAGGCTGCGCCACATGAGCCGTTCGCCTGGAGGGAGTTCATCCGTAGTTTCTGGGTGCCCCCGCAGAAGCATCGCGACTTCTACATCGTGCTCTTGACCCGTTCAGCGATCACGATGGGAATGTTCTTCAGCGTCAACTACTTTCTGTATTTCCTCGAGCACGTCATCAAGCTGGAGAACCCCATTCAGAATGGATCGCTGTTGCTCGGCGCAGTCATCCTCGTGAGCATGCCCGGCTGCCTGCTGGCGGGCGCGTGGGCCGATCGTCACGGCCCCAAGCGTATCGTCATCGCGAGCGGGTGGACCATGGCGATCACCACTCTGATCTACACCGTGATCTGCTTCTTCCCCAACTGGCCGATTACGATCGTCCTGGCCGTCGTCCACGGCGTGGCCAACGCCGCGTATCAGACCGTCGACTGGGCGCTGGCGCTTCGCGTGCTGCCCAATCCGGACACGCCGGCGAAGGATATGGGAATCTGGCACATCTCGATGGTCGCGCCGCAGATGGTGGCCCCCGCTGTCACAGGTGTTGTGCTGACGATGACGCAGGATACGTCGCTGACGGTGGGTTACGCCGTAATCTTCTTGTTGACAGGTTTGTTCTATATCGCGGGAACCATTCCGATCAGGTGGATACGCAGTGTCCAGTAGGCTCATCTCCAACCGTCGAGACGTTCTCGCGTTCGCTGTGGCGCCCTTCACCGCCCCGATGCTGGTGGCTCTCGTTTTCGGGAGGGCCAATATGCTCGGAATCGGGTCGGGCCTCGCCTACTTCGCAGCATTGGCGATTGGATACCCGCTGGTCTACCTGTTTCGGCGGCGAGGGAGATCGCTCGCCTGGTCCTGCCCGGTGTCAGGTCTCATCGCCGGAATTACCGTGGGATTAATGGTGTCGCTATTCTTGCTGTACGCGGCCGCTCCTGCGAGGTTCCTGAGCGAGGCGAGCCTCACCGCGTTCTACGGCGGCGTCGGCGGAGCTATCGGCGCCGGGCTCGGCCTCGTCTCAGGAGCAGTGCTGTTCCTGATGCTGCGTTTCCCGAGCCGTGAGGAAGCTACTCGCCAGGCGCCGTAGCGGCGTTGAAGGCTGAGACGACGGGGCTGCCAGCCCAGTCCGCCGGTCGATCCACCGCCAGCAGCCACAGGACGGTGGCTGCCGTGTCCATCGTACGAACGCTCGACTCCTGAAGCAGCCCTGGCTTCACGCCGCGCCCCCACGCGATCCAGGGGATCGTGACGTCGCGCGGGTCGTCGCTGCCGTGACCCGCGTCGTGTCCGCCGTGGTCTGCGGTCACGATCACAGAGAAGTTGCCGTCGCCGAACGCCTGCTCGGCAAGCGTCGTGAGACGGCTCAGCGCACGATCTGCTTCCAGGACGGCACGGCCATATTCGGGCGACATCCACCCAGCGCGGTGACCCGCCGCGTCAGGATCGGTGAGGTGCACGAAGAGCACATTTGGGCGCGCGGTCGCAAGATAACCGGCGACGTCATTCACCGTCCGCTCGCTCGACCACCGACCGAACCAGCCGCCCGGCGCCTGCGAGTAGTCGAGCGTCCCATCGACCTGAAGAGGCTGGAACTTCGCCTTACTGAAGAACGCGGCCGTGCTGTAGCCCTGGGCCCGAGCGAGACCGAACACATTCGGAAGGTCGATCGACTCCGCTTTGGCGGTCGCGACGTTGTTCCACAACACGCCGTGCCGCTCCGGCGGTTGTCCGGTGAGCATCGACGTGTGCGATGGAAGCGTCTTGCTCGGATCGATCGTTCTCCCGGACAGCGTATAGCTACCCTCACGCATGAGCCGCTGCAGCGTGGTGGCGCCGAAGCGCTGAATCGCGTCCGGACGGAGCCCATCGACCGACGTGACCACCACATGCCGACTCACGCTCGAGGAAGGCATCTGGCCTACAGGTGGCGGCGATGCCGAACGGATGTATCGGGCGCTGCAGCCGGTAGCAGCGGCGAGCGCAACCGCAAGGGCGACCGATCCGCCAACACCCGCGAGGGCCACTCGATTCGAGCGGTGCCTGACCATGTATTCATTGTGACGTATCGGGGCGGCCGCCGGTTGGAGAAACTCGAGCCGATCTGTGAAATCCTCCGGAATTTGCTCAAGAATCGCTCGTGACTTAGGCTTCCCCGGTCAACCTAGCAGTCGATTGTAGACTGCTCCGGTCAAGGAGCGGCCATGCGGAAGTCGAAGTTCAACGAAACGCAGATCGTCGGGATCTGGAAAGACGCTGAGAGCGGGATGCCGGTGGGGCGGCACCAGCTACTGGTAATCGTGGCCCTCACCGTGGCGGTCTCAGTGCTTCCATGTCGGGCCAGAGCACAGTCCGCGGTCGCAGGTCGCGAAGAGACAGCGCAGTCAGTCCCCCTGAACGAGCCTGAGAGGCCTTCGGGCGACGCGTCGTACCCTCGGAGCTATCGGCCGAGCGATTTCAATCTGTCCGTCGTCGGCGGCAGCGGCCTGCTGCAGACCCTGTCGCCATACACGCTCGGCGCAGGCCGGATCGCGGGTGGCGGATCGTTTCTCAACTTCGATCGCAATCCGGGCGACGTCGACTTTTGGGTCTTCGGTTATCAGATCGCTGCCGGCCTGGGTCGCCGCGCAGAGATCTTCTTTCACGCGTCGCCAGTGCTGCGGACCAACAGCGTGGGCCAGGAGCCCGTCGGCTTTCCGGTGCCGCCGCTGAATCTCTTCATAGACACGTCCCCCACGACGGCGTCGCGGCCTGGCCCGGTGTTCATGTTCGCGCAGGAAGTGCCGTACAAGTTTTACGACGTGCGGAGCGTCAGAATCGACCCGCCCGGGCATGGGGCGTTCGCCCAGTCCTCCGGCAACATTCTCCTTGGCGGAAAGTTCAATCTGCTGTCGGAGGATCGAGGCAACCGCTTCGGATTTGGCGTGCGCACCTACGCGGAGATCCCGACGGAGGAACCGGACCACAGCCTGGCGAGTTGGCGCGACGTGGCCGGCGTATCCGGCAAGACGAATATCGGCCTCGACCTGCTGACAGCGAAACGCTTCCGCGCGACGGAGGTCCTCCTCAACATCGGCTACAAGCACGTCGGCGATCCCGACCAAGGCATGAGAATTCAGTTCGTCGATTCGTCGCAGACCGATCCCGGCGCGTTCGTGGTCGGTCCGCCTCAGGACGTGAAGCTTGATCTGCGCGATCAGCTTGGCCTGTCGGTGGGCGCGTCGTTCCCGGTATTTGCCATCCTGCGCCAACAGGTCTGGTTGCTTAGCGAGTTCGGCTACACGCGCTACATCGCATCGGGCGTGCCGACCGAACGCCTGGTGCACCCTGCCGAGATGCGTCTGGGACTGCAGGCGAATGTCCCAGGGTACAAGAACCTGGCGCTCGGGGTGGCGTGGCAACTGCTCTTCAACAACGGCGGGGATGGCGACCTTCGCACGACGTTCCTGCAAACGGCGGACGGCCGCGGAGACATCAACTTCAGCGAAATCGTCGATCCCGCGCTCGCCGCCGAGGTCGGCGCTTTCTTCGCGAGCCGCGGCGCCAGCGTGTCGCCCACCGGCTCGAGAGTGTTTTCAACGAACAATGCCGCATTCGACAACTGGCGCAACATCCCGACGACGCCGAAGCGCGTCATCTCGCAAGGCGGAGGCAACCTCCTCGGGTTCATCACCTGGCGGATCAGGTAGGACGCCACCGGGCACACGCTGCACTCCGGGTTCTCACCTGATCATGTATTCATCTTGACGTATCGGGACCGCCTCCGGCGACGACATCGTTGCACGGCAGTGTCACGGTGAAGGTAGCCCCGCCAGTTGGATTGTTGGAGGCGTCAATCCTCCCGCCGTGCGCTTCGACGATCGTGCGGACGATGGTCAAGCCGATCCCGAGGCCGTTCGACTTCGTGGTCACGAAAGGCTGGAACAGGTTGCCGTCAAATGCGGCCGGCAGTCCGGTTCCACTATCACGGACTGACAGCGTCACACTGCCCTGCCCAACCACATCGCTCACCATGATCCGGCGTCGCTCACCCGGTGTGTCGGCCATCGCATCCATTGCGTTCATCACCAGATTGACGACAACCTGCTGCAACAGGATTTGATCGCCGATGACCATACAGGGACCCGGGGACAGCTCAACGCTAGCCTGAATCTGCCGTGTGTTCATGTCGTTGGCGACGAGCGCCATCCCCTCGCGAACGACCGTGCGAAGGTCGATCGGCCTCGTGTCGAGCTCGCGGTTTTGAAGCATCGTCCGCTGCCGCTCGATGATTTCCGTGGCGCGAACGTCTGCCCTTCGGATATCGGCGAGGATTTCGCGCAGCATCTCGGGCGTGGCGCGGTTGGACGACATCAACATCTCGCCGGCTTGCGCATTGTGCAGAATCGCGTTGAGGGGCTGACCGAGCTCATGAGCAATCGACCCACTCAAGGCGGACATCGTCACGCGGCGACTGGCATCGGCGGCCAGCGCCAGGCTGCGCCGGCTCTCGACCTCCGCTCGCTGGCGAGCACGGCGTTGATACAGCAACCCGACGATAAGGAGGGCTTGCGCGACGAGAGCCAGTGAGACGCCCAGCACCTCACGTCGGTAGTCCTGCCACAGGCTCGGACCGCGAAATCTCACTTCGCTGCCCGGCGGCAGCCGCGCTTCGCTGACACCCCACCGCTGCAGCTCCCGCCAATCGAACGTGGGCGGTCCCGGCCTCTGAACCGGCATCTTGATCAGCGAGGGCGAGGTGCCCGCAAGTATTCGCAGCGCAACGCCGGCCGCATTCTGACTGGCGGTGTCGATCGACATCATCCAGCCGCCTATCACTCCGTGACCCAGCTCTGCGCTTTGACCTCCGAAGACCGGTGCGTTTGCCCTGGCGTGCAAGTCGCTCAGCACGCGCTCATTGGAATAGGCGGTGCCCTGGACGTCGACGTCGAGCGATAGAAAGTAAATCGCCGAGCGCGCTGGCAGCATTGACGCGCGCTCCAGCATTTCGGTGTACGACAGATTGTCGGCCCACAGAAGGCGCAGCCCGCGAGAACGGGCTGCGTCGGGGCCGAACTCCTGTCGCCAGAACCTGCCCAATTCCCCCGACCCCACTACCATGAACAAGGTCTCCGTGTCGGGGAACAGCCGCACGATGCCTTCGACCACCAGTGAAGGGTCGTTGGCGACAGCTACGGCCGTCTCGTTCTCGTCCAGCGTCGCGCTCTCGAGGAAGCGCGCATCGACTGCGGCATAGAGCAGCGGTGAGTCGGAAAACAGCCGCTGTCGGTGCCTCCGGGCAAAGCTGGCTGCCGGCCCTCCCGTCGTGATCACCAAGTCCGGCTTCTGGCGACCGGCATACGCCGAGATCAGAAACTCGACAAAGGCCTCTTCAGGAATATCGCGAAAGCCCGCAGGGCTGACGGTGAACTCCGTGAACACCACCGGCTCGCCGGCTTGCTGATCCACGAGACTCCGAAGCAGCGACGTGAACCGGTCAAGAACCAGATTCCCGCGATCAAACGACTGGAGGAGTACCATTTGCCTGACCGCCGCGTCGGCACGCACGGCGGAGACCAAGAGAAGCAGGATTGCAGCAGCAGCGTTCCGCACTTTTTTCACTCGGGGTGACTAGAATTACAGTAACTCATCCGGAAGGTCCAGTGCCCTACAGCCCCACGCTCTGCTTTGTTCTGGTCGCCGTTGTTGCCATCGCCGCCGGGTTCGGGGTTCCCGCCCGTGCCCAGGAATTGGGCCGTCTCTCAGGCTCGATCCGCGACCAGACCGGCGCGGTGCTCGCCCGCGTGACGGTGACCGTTCGAGGCATAGAGGTGCGGGAGCTGAAGACGGATGGGGTGGGAGCGTTCGAGTTCGAGGGCCTGCCGCCGGGCGAGTACGAGTTGACCGCCGCGCTGGCCGGCTTCGAAATTGCCCGGCGAACGATCCGCATCCAGCCGGGAACGGCGCCATCGCTGTCGCTCACGTTGGTCGTGGCGATTCTCGAAGAGACCGTCGTGACCGCTGCGAAGACCGGCGAAGCCGACATCCAATCACTGCCGATGGCCATCAGCGCCGTATCGCGAGATGAGTTGGCTCGTCTGGACACGCGGACAATCGAGCAGGCAGTCGCGCTTCTGCCATCGGTAACATTTACCCAGAACTCCACCTTCGGCCAGCTGTCCATTCGTGGGGTTGGCACAAACCTGGTCAACGCCGGCGGCGATCCGAGCTCCGCCATCTATCTTGACGGCGTCTATCTGGCGCGCCCCGCAATGGCGTTCATCGATTTTCTGGATCTCGAGCGTGTGGAAGTGCTGCGCGGCCCGCAAGGGACGCTCTACGGGCGCAATGCCATCGGCGGCGCGCTGAACCTCGTTTCCAGGGCCCCGACCAACGACCTCGAGGCCTCGGCACGCCTGACGGCGGGCGGTTTCGGGGAAATGCGGGCCGACGCGCGAATCGGCGGCGCCCTGAAGCGCGATCGGCTGCTCGGCAGCATCGCCGTAGTTCGCGGCGTGCGCGACGGGTACGTTCGCGACCTCGACCATCAGGATCATCCGCTGGGGGGCGACGACATCACGGCCGCACGTGCACAGTTGCGCGTTGTCATGAGCCGCGGCGTCGACCTGCTGTTTTCTGGCGACGTCAGCGATCAACAAGGGATCCCGCTGACGTTCAACAAGGTCCTGCAGGTGAAGCCCGGGTTTGCTATCGACAACCCGCCGGATTTGCACGACGTCCGCACGTCGACCCTGGCCTCGGCGGGCGTGCTGCAATACGGAGGAAGCGCTCGCCTGACGACGATGCTGACGCCGTCAACAAGCCTGGTGAGCCTGACAGCGTGGCGACGCCTCGACAACGAGTTTCTCGTTGACGGCGACGCCACCGAGCTCGATCTTCTCGGCGTGCACAATCGCGAGCTGCAGCACCAGTGGTCGGAGGAGGTCACGCTCACGCACAACAGCACACGCTTCAACTGGATTGGCGGCATGTTCCTGATGGGCGAAGACGATCGTCAAACGGTGAACGCGACTCAACCGCAAGCGAGGGCGAACGTGCTGCTGGATCCGCGCGTCGACACGCGAAGCGCCGCGGTTTTCGGACAGACGACGATCGGCATCACGTCGAGGCTGTCAGGCATTGTCGGGCTGCGCTACAGCCGCGAACGAAAGACCATCGAGAATGCGGGCGGGCGGTACACACTCGACACACCGCCGATCCTGGTCGCGGGCACAGGATACGCGTATCGCGACTCGCTGACGCATGCCGCGTGGACGCCGAAGTTCGGGGTCGAGTTGACGTTGCCAAAGCGTGCGATGGCCTATGTCTCGGCGACGAAGGGCTTCAAGAGTGGCGGCTTCAACTGGTCGTCGCCGGTCGCGGGACGAGGCTTCGCGCCCGAATGGGCCTGGAGCTACGAAGCAGGCCTCAAGACGGAGCTTGGTAGCGGGCGCGCACGGGTCAACGTGGCGGCTTTCAACATGGACTACACCAACCTGCAGGTGCAAACGCCGATTGGCATCGGCGTGTTCGACATCAGGAACGCTGCGGCGGCTACAGTGCGCGGGTTGGAAGTGGAAGGCGCCGCCCGAATCGGTCGCGGCGTGAATATTGGCGGCCATTACACCTGGCTGGACGCCACCTACGACCACTACATCGCGGTTGGAATCGGCGGCGTGACTGGAGACGTGTCCGGCAACCGCCTGAACAACGCGCCGGAATTCGCCGGCCGAGGATGGGTGGAGTGGATCACCAGTTTCCGCCGATCGGGTCTCCTCTCGCTCACAATCGATGCGACGGCGCAGTCAATCGTCTTCTTCACGCCGTTCAACGACGACGTTCAGCGGCAGGCTCCCTACTTTCTCCTGGGCGGACGCGTCGAATACGGGCCCAGCAGTCGACGGTGGTCTATCGGCGCCTACGCCCGGAACCTGACCAACACCGACTACGTCATGGCAACGTTCGGAACATCGCCCGCCGCATTTGGTGGACGTCCCGGAGCGTCGCGCCAGTTTGCTATCGATCTGACCTTGAGACGATAGAGCTGACTGTGACTTCCCCCGTTGTTTGCGTCGTCGATGACGACGAACTTGCTCGAAAGGGGACCGCACGGCTTCTGACGGCCGCGGGGTTCGACGTGCGAACGTACGCGAACGCTCAGGACTTCTTGAGCGCGGTCGATCCGAACACGCCTGGCTGCCTCATCCTCGACGTCCAAATGCCTGGCCTGAGCGGCCTCGAGCTGCAGGCCGCGCTGGCGGATCGCGCTATCACCCTTCCGATCGTGTTCATGACGGCACACGGACAGATTCCCGACAGTGTGCGCGCCATTCAACGGGGGGCCGTGGACTTCCTGGTGAAGCCCGTCGACGGAACCGTTCTGCTCGCGGCTGTCTCGCGCGCGCTGGCCCAAGACGCTGCCGCACGGGTCGCGCGCGCACGCGAGCAAAGCCTGCGCGGCCGGTACGAGCGGCTCACGCCGCGCGAGCGCGAGGTCTTTCTCCACTTGATCAGCGGGCAGCTCAACAAGCAGGTCGCCGCAGACCTCGAGATTACCGAGCGAACCATCAAGGCGCACCGTGCGAGCATCCTTCAGAAACTGGAGGTCAGCTCGATGGCGGAGCTGGCTCGGCTGGCGGCCGATCTCGGTATCGGCTCGTCCAGGCCGGCACCCTGCACCAACGATCAGTAGCGGCCGCCGACGGCCCGGCTGTACGCTCTCACGACTGCAATGATGGACCAGGAGCGTCCGGCGCTCGTCGCGGTCGTCGAGGACGACGAAATCGCGCGGGCCGCGCTCGGGCGCGTGCTGCAAGTCGGCGGGTTTCAGACAGCTCTCTACGACAGCGCAGAGGCGTTCATCTCGTCGCCGAGTGCCGAACTGCTCTGCCTTATTGTGGATGTTCAGCTGGGCGGAATATCCGGCCTCGAGCTCCAGACGAGACTGCGCTCGGAAGGCTTCGAGGCGCCGGTCATCATCGTCACAAGCAACCGGGCGAACGCCATACGCCAGCGTGCGGAGCAGGCAGGCTGCGCCGCGTTTCTCTGGAAGCCGTTCAGCGCCGAGACACTCCTGGCGCTGCTTGCATCGATCAGGCACCAGTCGCACACCTGATCCAACGGACAGTGTCCCAAAGTGCACTAGATTCCAGGATCGAAGGGTTCTAGCCTTCCTCAGGCGCCGATCAGGAGCGAATATGAACCCAGCTCGAAAGTTCTGCAGTTCTTGCGATCAGCACACTTTCCACAGCGAGGCAATTCGCTCGGTCATGGACCAAGTGAATCTAGTCGCGCCAACGAGCGCGACCGTCCTGCTGCTGGGCGAAACGGGCGTCGGAAAAGGCGTGATGGCTCAGGCTATTCACGATGCCAGCCCACGTGCCCGGCTGCCCATGGTCTCCGTCAGCTGTGCCGCCATGCCCGGGGATCTCATCGCGAGCGAGCTCTTCGGCCGGGAACGCGGAGCGTTCACGGGTGCGGAGTGCCGTCAAATGGGACGTTTCGAAGCCGCACACCGATCGACCATCTTTCTCGATGAAATCGGCGACCTGCCGCTCGAGATGCAAGTGAAACTTCTGCGCGTCCTGCAGGAGCGGACTATCGAGCGGTTGGGCAGCAATCAGCCGCTCAAGGTCGACGTCCGCATCATTGCGGCGACGAATCGAGACCTCGAGCAGGCCGTGCGGGACAAGGCATTCCGTGAAGATCTCTACTATCGTCTGAACGTGTTTCCGGTCACGATCCCGCCACTGCGCGAGCGCGTCAGCGATATTCCGGATCTGGTCTGGGCCATCGTCGACGAGTTGTCGCCCGTGCTTGGCAAGCGGATCGAGACGATCTCGCCGGAGAGCTTCTCCGACCTGCAGCAACACTACTGGCCTGGCAATGTTCGCGAGCTTCGCAACCTCATCGAACGTCAGATTATTCTGTCGACTGGACCGGTTCTGACGCTGTCCGCGCCGCAAGCTCTGACTCTTTCAGCCAGCTCACGCCTGTGCGACGTGCGGGCAGAGCACATCAAGAGGGTGCTGACCAGCTGCGGAGGGCGCATCCGCGGCGTGTACGGCGCCGCGCAGCGTCTCGGCATGAAGCCAACGACGCTGGAAAGTCAGATGGAGAAGCTGGGCATCTCTCGCCACAACACCGCGAGCTTGGCTTCCTGACCGACGTCAAAACGAAAACTGAAGACCGACTCGGGCAGACCGAGGGAGCGCGGGATGGAGGTGGATGTCGTCGACGCCTTCAGCCGGCTCATCGGTGAGGCGCGAGGTGTAGAAGTAGTCGATGTCGGACACGCTCGCATTGAAGATGTTGAAGACTTCGAGCACGAGGCGGGCCCTGGTGGACAAGCGATAGCCAACTTCGCCGTTCCAAAGTGTGGTGCTATCGGACATGACGCTGGCGTCTTCGATGAGCGGGCGCGGTCCGAAGTGGCGAACGCGAAGGCCTCCGAAAAGCGGACGGCTCGGCTCGATCGTGACCCCGGCCGAGATGGCTCGATCGAGCGCCCCTGGAATGCGCTCTCCCACAGGATCCTCGTCGGCAAAACGTGCGCTGGTGAACGCGAGGTCTGCATCGACCGTCAGCCACGGCGTCGCGCGAAAATAGTTCGACCATTCGATTCCCACGCGGCGGCTCGGACGGCCCGGTTCCGTCGTGCCGGCATCGCCCACAAAAAGCAATTCCGAATCGAGGCCGAGGTACCACAGCGCCACTGTCGACTGCAGGCCGCGAGCACGCACAGTCCGAACGCCGAACTCCGCCCCGCGCGCGCGCACGAGCGGTGTTACGGGATCGGCCGCCTCCCCGCTCTTGGGATCGACCTGGATGACGGCGCCGCGTGCATCGTTGCTGTGAAAACCCATTCCGGCGTTCGCGTACAGTTCGGTCCCGGCCCACGGCCCGAAGGCGGCCCCGAACTTCGGGCTCAAGAGATGGTCCGATCCGTCGCCTGAGTTGAGCGGGTTGTCCGACTCCACCGAGAACCGATATGCGTCGACCCGCAATCCGAACGTCGTCCGCAGCGAGCGCGTCCATTCAACTTCGGCCTGCGCGAACCCACTGGTCATCGTCTGTCCGACCTCGTCTTCGCGGGTGGTGGCCACCCGATCTCTTCCCTCCGTGTGGTACAGACCGACGGGATCCAGCCAGTCGTGGCGCAGCTGAAAGCCGAGCGAGCTCTCGGTGTGACGTCCGAAGAAATGCCCGAGGCGCCGGTACGTCAGACGGCCACCAGCCGCCGTGCGCCGTTCGGCCTGCTCGAACTGATCTCCGCGTTCAGGATCGTCGAGGAAGTAGGTGAAGTTCGAAAACAGATTCAAGCTGTTGTGCAGTACGAAGCCGGTCGCACGAATCGATGCGGGTCCCGCCGATCGCTGGAGCTCGACCGCCGCGCTCTGACGGCTGGTCTTGCCGCCGTCGGACGGATCGATCAGGCCGAACCGCGAAATCAACCCACTCTCAATCGCACGCGTGGGGACCTGGTCGGTCGAATTCCAGTCGGCCCAATAGCCCATGCCCGTCACGGAAAAGCCGTTCTGGTTGTCACCCTGGCTGTAGCGAACGACGCCGTTCAGTTTCTGATAATCGTCCGGGTTATCCCACGGGCCGTCGTTGTGGCTCGCTTCGAACGCCCCGAGTAGAAATCCGGAACCCACCCGCGGCGACGCGGCTCCGAACACTCGAGCCCACGCGTCGCTGCCGCCGCTCACGCGAAACTGCCGACGCTCGAGGCGATTCACGTAGTTGATGTTGGCGGCACCAGCCGCCGAGAAGTCGCCCTCGTCCGCGAAGTAGGGACCTTTCTTGTACTGGACGCCGCTGACGAGCTCGGGTATCAAGAAGTTGAGGTCCGCATATCCGTGTGCATGTGCACCGGTCGGAGTGTTCACGGGTACGCCGGCCACAGTCGTCGCGAAGTCTGTGCCGTGATCGAGATTGAATCCCCGAAGGTAGTACTGATTGGCTTTGCCCTCGCCGCTGTGCTGGCTGATGATCATGCCGGGCACGGTCTCGAGCACTTCGCCGGCCCGCATCACGGGGCGCGCCTCGAGCTGCGCCGCGGCCACCGCGCCCTGACTCGCGGCGGCCGCGATGCCGACGAGGTTTGCCGATGGGTTCTGGATGTCGGCGATGTTCCGGAACGTGCTCGAGCCCGTGACGACGACATCAGCGTTCAGCGCGAGCGTCAGGACGGTGTCAGAGATCGTCGTCCCGGCTCGCAACGCCGACAGTCGCGGTCCGGCGCACTACGGTGAAGTTGAGGAGTCTGAATGTGAGCTCCGCTGTCTCCGCTGGCAGCTTGTCGAACTGGTATCGTCCCTCTCGATCGGTGATCGCTGTGAGCTCGGCTCCCTGAACGACGAGATCGATCGCGACTCCGGGAAGAACGGCTCCTGTTTGATCCAGAACACGTCCGGAGACGCGGCCCGTCTGCGCAAGCGCAGGCAGGGACGACGCCACGGCAATGGCGATGATGAAGGCTGTTATCCTAAGGCCCTTCTGAAGATGTCCGCGAGGCACGAGGGAAAGCGAGTGTAGATGAACAACGAGTCACCCGAGGTGCGGCATGATGTCGCATGGTTGCCGTTCGTGCGGTGGGCGACGTGCGCAATGCTGTGGACCGTCATCGGGACGGCGTGGGCGCTCCCGCATCTCGAGCTGTCGCTGCGCCAGATTGCTCCGCTCGGCGTGGCTGCGGCAATCTGCCGCACCCTCGTGGCGGCGCTCATGCAGGTACGCGGCGGGGCGCCGCACCGCACTCCTCGGATTTAGCATCGCCGCCGACGCCGTGCTGCTGGCAGGATTGCTGGACATCACGGGCGGGCCGTTCAACCCGTTCATCGTGGTGTTCGCGACGTACGTGTGGTGGGCAACGGTGTCGCTCTCACCCCGCGCGGGCGTGCTCGTCAGCCTTGTGTCGGCGCTGGGATTCGGGTGGCTCGTCGTCGACCACGTCCATGCCGGAATGGCCGAGCATCATCGGCTGAACGATTTTCCCGCGCATCTCTTTACCATGTGGTTCTCGGGCGCCGCCATCGCGGAACTGGTCGCACACTACGTCGCACGAGCTCGGCTGACCCTAGCGCAACGACAACGACAGCTGGACGACGCCCGCGATCGGGCGGCGCGAAGCGAGCGTCTGTCGTCGCTGACCACGCTGGCGGCCGGGGCGGCGCATGAGCTCTCTACCCCGTTGGCGACCATCGCCGTGGCTGCGCGCGAGCTGGACCGGAATGCTGCTCGTGTCTCCGAGACGACAACAGTCGGCGCCGCCCTCAGAGACGACGCGCGGTTGATTCGAGCGGAGCTGGATCGCTGTCAACGCATCCTCGACGGAATGAGCGGGCGAGCGGGCGGGGACCTGACGACATTGGAACCGATGGCGCCCAATTCGATTGCGCGCCTGATTCGCGATCGGCTGAACGAGGACCATCGGCAGCGTCTCGTCGTCGAGATCGATCCTGACGCATCGGTCCCGTCTGCGACTGGGGCCGAACTCGTCCAGGCGATCGGCTCTTTGATCAGAAATGCGTTCGATGCGAGCGCCGGAGACGAGAAGGTGTTTCTGCGATTCGGCGCTCGCGACACGGTGTCGAGAATCGAAGTGCGGGATCGGGGAACCGGCATGTCGGCCGATGAGCGCCGTCGGGCCGGTGAGCCGTTCTACACCACGAAGGAGCCTGGACGAGGGCTGGGCCTCGGACTGTTTCTCGTACGCACGTTCGTGGAACGTGCCGGTGGGACGCTGGAGTTCAACGACGGCAACGGAACGACAGCAATACTCGAGCTTCCCGCTCTGGCCAGAGAGGCTTCTCTCACATGACCGAGGCGCGTTCGCTGCTGATCGTCGATGACGACCCCGCGTTTCGCGAGCGGCTGGTCCGCGCCATGCGCGACCGCGGTTACGAGGCCACCGGCGTCGGCGACCATACGACGGCAATGGAAGCCGCGCGCGAAGAGAGTCCCGAGCTCGCACTCGTGGACCTGCGTCTTCCCGGCGAGTCAGGCCTGGCGGTCGTTCGCGATCTCAAGGCGATGGACTCGTCCACGATCGTGGTGGTGCTGACAGGCTACGGCAGCATTGCCACCGCTGTCGAAAGCCTCAAGCTCGGGGCCGCCAGCTATCTCACGAAACCAGCCGATGCGGATCAGATTGTGGCGGCGTTCGACGGCAATCCGCCCTCAGAAGACTGCCAGGTTCCCTCGCTTGCGCGTGTCGAATGGGAACATATTCAACGGGTTCTTGCCGACTGTGTTGGCAATGTCTCGCAGGCGGCCCGTGTGCTTGGCATCCATCGGCGATCGCTCCAGCGGAAACTCTCGAAGCGTCCCGCGACACGATAGGTCGCCGAGGTGCTCCGCGTCAGCCATGACGTCCATTGCCGAACACTCGCAACATCCGGGTTGCTCTGGTCGCACGATTGTCGCGCTCCGGATGCTCTCGCGGCGGCGCAAGCGCGCTCCGACAACAAGACATCAGAAAGACGGTGAGGACCGGTATCGGATTCTGGCGGATCAGCGCCTGTCATGACCGATGAGCGCCTGCACACACTTGCGGGGACGATCGACACGGTCGCCCGCCGCATCGCGAGGCGCCCGCAGGCGATCCGCGGAGACGCAACTGGATCCCACGGTAACAAGCATAGTGAATTTGAGGTGACACCATGAAGAGGTCGACATGAATCAGCTCGCGTTTGCCGTCGTCGTCGCCGGATTGACGACCGGGTGGTCGGCGGCCGGCACCGCACAAACACAACCCACGCCCGATCAGGTCGTCACCGCACTGAAGCAGAACCTGGCCGAGAGCCAGAAACGGCTGCGGCAGTACGAGTGGATCGAGACGACCGCGATCAGCCTGAAGGGCGAGGAGAAGTCGCGCAAGCAGCAGCGCGTCTACTACGGCGCCGACGGCACGCTCACGAAGACGCCCATCGGCGCCGCGCCGGCTCCTCAGCCGCAGCAGCGGTCCGGACGCCGCGGCGGACGGGTCAAAGAGCAGATCGTCGAGAACAAGAAGGATGAGATGCAGGAGTACATGGAGCGGGCCGTGGCCCTGATCCACAAGTACGTACCGCCGGACGCTGCGCTCATCCAGAAGGCCAAGGACGCCGGCCGGATGCAAGTCCAGCCCGCGCAGCCGGGAATGGTGCGCGCCGAGTTCAAGGACTTCGTTCAGCCAGCCGATGCGATGGCGATCGACGTCGACGTCAAGGCGCTGCTCCTTTCCGCGCTGACGGTATCGACCTATCTCGACAAGAAGGAAGAGGCGGTGACGCTCGACGTGCGCTTCGGCAAGCTGGCCGACGGGTCGGGCTACACCGCTCGAACCACCCTGAACGCCACTGCCAAAAATATTCAAGTCGTCGTCGAAAACACGGGGCACCGTCCGCTCGCGCGCTGACGCGGGCTCTTCTGGAGATGAGACGCATCATGAGAACACCAGGTACTCGCATCGCTCTCGGTGTCGCGCTGCTCTTGGGGTTGGCTGCTTGCAACAGGCCGCCCTCGCCGCCCGCCGCACCGGCCGCCGCCCAGGGCGGGATCGACCGAACGGTCCTGCCGATCGCCGAACCAGCTCGCCAGGCCTACACCGAACTCGATGCGCGTAACGCAAAGGCTCCGGCACGATGGGAGGTCAAGCCGCCCGAAGGCGCTCCGAACGTGGTGATCGTTTTGATCGACGACATCGGCTTTGGGCACAGCAGTGCGTTTGGCGGGCCGATCAACATGCCGACGCTGGAAAAGCTGGCGAACAACGGGCTCCGCTACAACCGCTTTCACACGACGGCGCTGTGCAGCCCAACGCGCGTGGCGCTGTTGACTGGACACAACCACCACGCCAACAACGCCGGCGCGATCATGGAGCTGGCGACGGCCTTTCCTGGCAATACCGGCGTGCGGCCGCGAGAGATCACGACGCTGGCCGAGATCCTCAAGCAAAACGGTTACAGCACTGCGGCCTTCGGCAAATACCACGAGACGCCGCCTTGGGAAGTCTCCGTATCGGGGCCATACGATCGCTGGCCCACCGGTTCGGGTTTTGACAAGTTCTACGGCTTTATCGGCGGCGAAACCAATCAGTGGGCGCCGGCGATTTTCGATGGCGTGACGCGTGTTCACCCGAAGCAGATGGAGAACTACCACTTCACCACGGACATGACCGACAACGCGGTGAACTGGGTCAGCTCCCAACAGGCGCTCACGCCGGACAAGCCCTTCTACATGTACTTCGCCACGGGAGCGACGCACGCCCCGCACCATGTCCCGAAGGAGTGGATCGAGAAGTACAAAGGCAAGTTCGCGAGCGGCTGGGACAAGCTTCGCGAGGAAACCATTGAGCGGCAGAAGAAGGCGGGAGTCATCCCGGCGAACACGAAGCTCACGCCGCGCCCGAAGGAGATCCCCGCGTGGGACGGCATGAGCGCCAGCCAGAAGCGCCTCTTCGAGCGGCAGATGGAAACGTTCGCCGGCTTCGCCGAGCAGACCGATTACGAAGTCGGCCGGCTGGTCGCGCAGCTCGACAGCATCGGCGAGTTGGATAACACGCTCTTTTTCTACATCGTGGGCGACAACGGCTCGAGCGCCGAGGGCGGACCCGAAGGCACCTACAACGAGATGCAGGCCCTCAACGGGATCGTCGGCAAGGCCGACGACATGATGGCGCACATCGACGATTGGGGCAGCCCCACGACGTTCCCGCACTTCGCCATCGGCTGGGCGTGGGCCGGCAATACGCCTTTCCAGTGGACCAAGCAGGTTGCCAGCCACTTTGGCGGAACGCGCAACGGCATGGTGATGCACTGGCCGAGGGGGATCACCGCTAAAGGTGAGATCCGCAGCCAGTTTCACCACGTCATAGACGTGGCTCCGACCGTGCTCGAAGCGGCAAAGATCCCGGCGCCCAAGACGGTGAACGGCGTTGCGCAGCGGCAGATGGACGGCGTGTCGATGCTTTACACGACGGGCGACGCCAAGGCCGCCGACCGCCGCACGACCCAGTACTTCGAAATGTTCGGCAACCGCGCCATTTACCACGAGGGCTGGGTTGCTGCGACGCGACACTCGATCCCCTGGCTACTCGCCGAGAACCCGCCGCTCGCGAATGACGTGTGGGAACTTTACAAGGTCGATGAAGACTTCAGCCAGGCCAACAACCTCGCGGCGCAGAATCCGGCAAAGCTGAAAGAGCTTCAGGACCTGTTCTTGAAGGAAGCCGAGCGCAATTTCGTCCTTCCGATCGACGATCGGCGCTCCGAGCGTTTCAACCCCGTTATCGCCGGCCGGGCCGACCTGCTGGCCGGACGCAAGACGCTGACGGTCTATCCCGGGATGACCGGCATGCTCGAGAACGCGTTCATCAACGTCAAAGGTGTTCACCACACCATCACGGCTGAAGTCGAACTGACGAACGCGAACACCAACGGCGTCATCATCGCCCAGGCCGGATACTTCGGTGGGTGGACGCTGTACATGACACGCGGAAGGCCGGTCTACGAGTACAACTTCTTCGGACTGGAATGGACAAAGACGGCAGCGACAACGGCGATAGGACCGGGCAGGCACAGCATCTCGCTCGAATTCATTCCTGACGACAAGCAGCCCGGCGCCGGCGGCAAGACGGCTCTGAGCGTTGATGGCAAGGTCGTCGCGCAGGGGCACATCCCCAAGACCCAGCCGTTCATGTTCTCCGCGGACGAGGGCGCAGACGTGGGAATGGATGGCGAGACCGCCGTGTCCAAAGACTACAGGCAGGGCGATAACGCCTTCACCGGCAGGATCGTCAAAGTGACGGTAGAGCAGAAGTGAGAATGACCGAGTGACGACAACCAGCGCAATAGCCGCCGCCATCATCATGGCGGTGGCGGTCCTGCTGCCCACACCGAGCGCGGCGCAGCTGAACGGCCAGAACATCAAGGGCGATGCTGGGCTCAAATCGGGATCGCAGCCACCACCCGGCGCCTACGTGGTGGTTCCCCTGTGGTTCTACTCGGCCGACGCGGTGAAGGACCGTGACGGCCGTGAGTTGCTGACGGGCAGCCTCGACTCAGCGGTCTTCGGCGCGGGGCTCAGCGTGGTCACGACAAAAACCCTGCTCGGCGGCCGGTACGGCTTCATGGCCGTCTTGCCGGGCGCCAACAACAGGGTTCAGGGTAGCGCCGACTTCGACACCAACCCGGGCGCGGGGATCACCGACTTGTACGTCCAGCCGATCAGCCTGGGCTGGACGAAGCCGCGGGCCGACTTCATCGCGGCATACGGTCTCTTCGTTCCCATCGGCCGCTACGAGGACGGCGCCAACAACAACACCGGGCTCGGCCAGTGGGCGCAGGAGATTCTCGTCGGCACTACGGTCTACCTGAACGAGAGGCGGAGCGTGCATGCCGCTACGACCGCGACCTTCGACTTCCAGTCGAAGAAGAAGGACAGCGAGACGAAAGCCGGCAACATCATGAACCTGGAGGGTGGCGTCGGCGCCGACCTTCTCGGCGGCGGCGTCACCACGGGCCTGGCGTACTACGGCACGTTCAAACTGACAGACGACGAGTTCGATCAGCGAGCGCTGGCGCTTCTGATTCAAGGCAAGAACCGTGTGTGGGGACTGGGCCCCGAGTTCACCTTGACGTTGGCGAGCAGGAGCAAGAAGGCGATCTACGGCTTTGTGACCGTGCGCTATCAGTGGGAGCTCGGTGCGCGCACGACGACCGAAGGCGCCGCATGGAACGTACTCGCGACGTTCCCGCTCAAGCCGATTCGAATTCCGTAGACGCAGAGCCCGAAGCGCGCGCATCCTGGATTGCAGTGCCGCCTTTCTGTCGTCATACAACACGGACGATTGTGAGTGTCGCTGCCGCCGTATTGGCGGCAGCAGCCGTGGCCGACGCGCAGTCGTCAGCGAACGCGGCGCCATCGCAGCAGGATGCTCAGCCGCCAGCAGTGGAGACGATGGATGTCTTCGACCTGTGGCGTAAGCTTCGCCACAAGGAAGATCTTCCTGCCGAGCCCTGGGACTATCGCAAACCGATGATGGCATTTGCGCCGGTCATCGGCGCGAAGCCGTCGAGCGGTGCTCTGGTGGGAGCGGCTGGCAACGTCGCGTTCTATCTGGGCGAGCCATCGACGACCCATATTTCCTCTGCCGTCGCGAGCGTGACCTTCTCGACGAAAAAGCAGACGGCAATCACCAATCGCATGACGACATTCGGGCGCAGCGACCGCTGGCGCCTCGATGCCGACCATCGATTCCAATGGACCTCTCTGGAAACCAACGAGTTGGGGACGAGTGCGGACACGCGCACGAGCGTCGGCGCACGATTCGACTTCTTCAGGCTGCACCATACTGCGTACTACCGCCTGGGGCCGGGGCTCCACGCTGGAGCGGGCTTGTACTTCGACAACCACACCAACATCAGGCCCAGCGAAGGCGAGGACGCCGGGTGGGCCGATTCCCCCTTTGTGCAATACAGCACGGCAAACAATCTGCCTCTCGAGTCGCAGACCTCGGCTGGCACGAGCCTGGATCTCGTCTGGGACACTCGCGATAGCTTTATCAACGCCAACCGCGGATCGCTTGCGAAGGTGGGATATCGAATGCTCTTCGACGGGTTCCTTGGCGCCGATTCGAGCTGGCAGAAACTTACGCTCGACTTGCGAACGTACCGACAGGTGTCGAGCAGCGGGAGGCACGGGGTCGCGTTCTGGCTGTTCACCGATCTGGTCGTCAACGGCGTGGCGCCGTATCTGGACTTGCCAGGCACAGGCCTGGACACGTACGGACGGTCGGCTCGTGGATATGCCGAAGGCCAATTCCGTGGAGAAAAGCCTGGCCTACGGAGAGGTCGAGTATCGAGCGTCGCTGACACGGAACGGGCTGCTGGGGATGGTGGCGTTTCTCAACACGACGACGGTCACCAATCTGGCAGCTGGCGAGCACCTCTTCGACAGCTTTGCTACCGGCGCCGGTGCGCGGACTTCGCTTGCTGATCAACAAACGCTCGAAGACCAACCTCTGTTTTGACGTCGGCTTTGGCAAGCAGGGGTCGAAGGGCGTGTATCTGGGAGTTCAAGAAGCGTTCTGATGAGCACGTTCGCAGCTGTCACTGCGTTTCTGATCCTCTTGATCCTGCCGGGCCGCGCTCTGGCCCAGGAGCTCGAACCGGGCGCATACTGGCCGATACCAACCGGCCTGAACATCGTGACCGTCGTCAACAGCTTCAACTGGGGCGATGTGGCGTTCGATGCCGCGGCGCCGATTGATGAGGCGGCGGCCACGATCAACACGACGGCGTTTTCGTTCACCCGGGCGTTCGGCCTGGCCGGGCGCTCGGCAAACGCCAGTGTTGCCATGCCGGTCGTCACCGGTCATGTCGAGGGCCTGTATCTCGGCGCAGCCGCGGACGTCGACCGATTCGGCCTCGGTGATCCGCGGCTGCGCCTGGCGGTCAACCTCTACGGGGCTCCCGCGATGGTGCCCAAGTCGTTCGCGTCGTATCAGCAGCGGACCCTCGTCGGCGTCAGCATCACGGTGGCGCCGCCTCTCGGAGAGTACGATTCGGCAGAAGTTGATCAACCTCGGCACCAACCGCTGGTCGTTCAAGCCGGAGATCGGCTTCTCGCGGACCTCGGGACACTGGGTGGTCGAGGCGATGGCAGGGGTCTGGCTGTTCACCGACAACGGCAACTTCTTCGGGGGGCGCACGCGTGAGCAGGATCCCATTGCCGCCATGCAGGGGCACCTCACCTACCGGTTCACGCGCACGATGTGGCTGGCGGGCGATGTCAACTACTTCACCGGCGGGCGGACGACGATCGGGGGAAAACAGAACATCGATCTCCAGCGTAACTCACGCGTCGGCGCCACATTCTCGACGGCGGTTGGTCGCAACCAGGCGATCCGCGCTTCGGTGAGCACGGGGGCGTACACTACGATCGGCGCCGCGTTCACGTCGGTCGCCGTCGGCTACAACTATGCGTGGGCCCGATGAGAATACGCGCACTACTCAGGAGGTACTAAGATGAAGCACTGGTGCACATACCGCGGAGCGTATAGAGGCATTGTCGCCCTGCTGATAGCCGGAGTCCGCGACAGCATGCTCCGCTCCGCAGGAGACAAGCACGCCGGCGACCGTCACCGCAAACCGCTGGCGACGAGCCCATTCCGCCTACGGCGTCGCCGTACGATGCGCTTCCGGAAGCTTTACGGCTCGTCGTGGACGCGCCGTTCACCGGCGATTTCGACGAGATGGTCAAGCGGCGCCTGATTCGTGTGGCGGTGACGTTCAACCGCACCCACTACTTCATCGACCATGGGCAGGAACGTGGGATTACCTACGAATCTCTGAAGTTGTTCGAGAGCGATCTCAACACCCAACTGAAAACGGGCAACCTCAAGGTTCATGTGGCGATCGTGCCCATGTCGCGCGATCAACTGCACGCCGCGCTCGCCGGCGGCAAGGTCGATATGGTCGCGGCGATGGTGACGGTCAGACCCGAACTGCGAGAAGATCGCCGCCTTCTCCGAACCGACCCGCACGAACGTCAGCCAGGTGGTCGTCACCGGGCCGGGAGCGCCGCCGATTGCCACTGTGGACGACCTTGCCGGTCAGGAGATCTTCGTCCGAAGAGCGAGCGCGTACTACGAGACGCTCACTGCCTTGAACGAGCAGCTCAAAGCGCGAGGACGGCCGGCCGTCGTCATCAACGAGGCTCCCGATGTGCTCGAGGACGACGACGTGCTGGAGATGGTCAACGCGGGCCTCGCGCCAATCACGATCGTCGACGACTATCTCGCCGAGTTCTGGAGTAAGGTTCTCACCGACATCGACGTGCATCGCGACGTCGCGTTGCGCACCGGCGGCACGCTGGCTATCGCCTTTCGGAAGGACAGTCCCAAGCTCCGAGAGGTGGTCAACCAGTGGATCCGGAAGCACGGTAAGGGCGACGCGTTCCGCAACACGCTCGAACGCCGGTACCTCGAGAACGTCAAGTTTGCGAAGAACGCCGCGGCCGACGCGGAGCGCCAGAAGCTGCAGAAGATCGTGGAGCTGTTCAGAAAGTACGGGAAGCAGTACGACATCGACTACCTGCTGATGGCCGCGCAGGGCTACCAGGAGTCGACGCTCGACCAGAATGCCAAGAGCCATGTCGGCGCGATCGGCGTCATGCAGGTCATGCCCGCAACCGGCAAGGAATTGAAGGTCGGCGACATCACCCTCCTCGAGCCGAACATCCACGCTGGCGTGAAGTACATGCGGTTCATGATGGACACGTACTTCAAGGACGACCAGATGGACAGTCTGAACAAGGGGCTGATGACCTTCGCCGCCTACAACGCGGGGCCGGGACGGCTTCGACAGTTGCGGCGTGAGGCGGAAAAGAGGGGACTCGAATCCCAACGTCTGGTTCGGCAATGTCGAGCGCATCGCCTCGGAACGGATCGGCCGCGAAACGGTGACCTACGTCAGCAACATCTACAAGTACTACATCGCCTATCGCCTGCTCAGTGAGCAGGTCGAGCGTCGCGCTGCGGCCAAGGCCGAAGCCGGGGCGCGCAAGTAACGCGCCCGATCATCGATCCTTCACGAGGCGGAAGCCGAGATGGTTCGTGCCCGTGGTGACCTCGCCCTTGCCCCTCGTGCCGACAATGTAGCGCGAGCAGTACTGATCGGTGCAGAGGAACGATCCTCCGCGGTGGACCTTCTTGGGTTGGCCAGGCTCCGACGGATCGAATGACGAATCGGGACCGCGGGGGTTGCGCGCGACCGCGCCCGATGCCGCGAGTTGCGCGTAGTAGTCCGGTCGATACCAGTCGCTCGTCCACTGCCACACATTGCCCGCCATGTCGTAAAGGCCGTATGGATTCGGCGTGAACTTCGCCACCGGCGCGATGCCGGCGTAGCCGTCAGCGCCGCTGTCGTGGTTCGGAAAGTGCCCCTCGTGCGTGTTGGCCATCCACTTGCCATCGGGTTGAAATGTGTCTCCCCACACGAAGGGTTGGCCGGCTACCCCACCTCGGGCGGCGAATTCCCATTCGGCCTCCGTCGGCAGCCGCTTCCCCGCCCACTTCGCGTAGGCCTCGGCATCTTCGTACGCCACATGAACGACCGGATAGTCGTCCTTGCCCTTGAGGTCGCTCTTCGGTCCCAGCGGGTGACGCCAGCTTGCGTCCTTGACGTACGTCCACCACTGAAAGTGATCGTTAGCGGCACCGGTTGAGCCGGCGCGGTGAACACGACCGATCCCGCGATGAGGTTCTCGGGCGGCGCCGTTGGAAAGTCTTTCGCGAGCGGAGCCCGTTCGGCGAGCGTGATGTAGCCGGTCGCCTTCACGAACGCAGCGAACTGCGCATTGGTGACGACGGTGCGATCGATGAAGAAGCCATCGACGTAGACGCGGTGGATCGGACGAGAATCCTCGGTCGCCTGCATGCCAACTTCGTGCATGTCTGGCGGCTCGTTGGCGCCCATGGAAAACTCGCCGCCCGGGATCCAGATCATGCCCTCGGGCGCAGGTCCGGGTGCTGGGACGGTGTTGGCAACAGTCGGCTCAAAGGAGGAGGGAGACGAAGAGGAGGGAGACGAAGGAGATGGAGATGCCGGAGGCGTGTCGGCCGCGGTCGTTGAACTCGCATTCCGCCCATACATCGCCCAACCGAAGGCCGCTCCCAACACCACCACGAGCGCCGTAACAACAAGCGGCGAGATGCGCTTTCGCATCGATGGCCTTGTAGGTGAAACCCGTACCGTCTTCTTCTTGTTCTTGCCCACAAACCCTTCCTTAGGCTGGGTGTTCCATTCGTCCGTCGCGCGCCGTTCGTCTCGGGGCGCAGCACTTGCAAGTGCAGCGCCCACGATGGCCGCCGGCCTTTCAGCAATCGATATTGTCGTCGAATTGGAGGTCCGCATACATGGGGGAAACCACGGGATTTCGGAGGCATTCAGCTCGGATCCTCGCTGGATTCCTGGCGCTCAGCCTGATTGTGTCTACGGCGTGCACGCAATCGCCGGCGCCTCAACCCGCGTCGCCGGTACCGCAGTCGCCAACGGCATCCGTTGATCCGCTCCCCTCCTGGAACGAAGGGGCCTCCAAGACCGCCCTCGTCGAGTTCGTGCGCGGCGTGACAGCGGCTGGCTCCCCCGATTTCGTCGCCGTGCCCGAACGCATCGCCGTGTTCGACAACGACGGCACGCTCTGGTCGGAGCAGCCGCTCTATTTCCAACTGCTGTTCGTCCTCGATCGCATTCGCGCCATGGCGCCTGAACATCCAGAGTGGAAGTCGAAAGAGCCATATCGGTCGGTGCTCGCTGGTGACATGAAAGGCCTGCAGGCCTCAGGGGAGAAAGGCGTCTTCGAACTTCTGACCGTCACGCACACCGGCATGACTATCAACGAATTTGCCTCAACCGTCCGCGAGTGGATGGCAACCGCGCGCCATCCCACTTCGAAAAGGCCGTTCAACGAGATGACCTACCAGCCGATGCTGGAGGTTCTCACGTACCTGCGCGCGAATGGATTCAAGACCTTCATCGTTTCTGGCGGCGGCACCGAGTTCATGCGGCCATGGGTAGAAGCGGCGTACGGCATTCCTCCCGAGCAGGTCGTCGGCAGCCGCGGCAAGCTGGCGTACGAAGTGAGAAACGGCCAACCGGTGCTCGTGAAATCACCTGCGATCGAGCTCGTCGACGATGGGCCGGGCAAGCCGGTCGGCATCGCGCAGATGATCGGTCGCAGGCCGATCGCCGCGTTTGGCAATTCAGACGGCGACTTTCAGATGCTCGAGTACACGACTTCAGGGCCTGGCAGGCGATTTGGTCTCATCGTGCATCACACCGACGCTGATCGCGAGTGGGCCTACGACCGGGGATCGCACGTGGGAAAACTCGAGCGCGGTCTCGACGAAGCAGGCAAGCGCGGTTGGGTTCTGGCAGACATGAAGCGTGACTGGAAGGTCATCCATCCCGTGAAGTAGCGAAAGTCCAGAACGGCGATGACCGCCGCGACTGTCACATTGATCTCTTCGGCGCGCGCGATTTCCTGACGATTCGTCTGGGCAGTGGGCTCCGAAGCTGTGCGGCCTTCCCCGCGTGGGCCTTGGCAGCATTGCGCCGCGATCGCGCCAGGCACCTCCCGCCGCTCAACCCTACCTAGCGCCTACTTGATCGACTTCATCCACGCCAGAATCGGCGACGACACCGACACATCGGGCGTATCGAACGCAAAGACCTCGGACATGTGGCTGTGGCCGCGAGCGAAGAGCATCGCCGGGCAGCGGCCGGCTCCGTCTTTGGCGTTCGCGCCATCCAGTTTGCAGAGCTCGTCGTGGAGCGCTTTGTCGGATGCGAGCATGTCGCCCGCAACACCGGGATCGAGTTCCGCGCGCACCAACATGATCTTCACGGCGGTCGTCTTGAAACCCGGCAGGTTGTCGCGCTCTTTCTGCTCTTCAGGGGTGAGTGACTGAGCCCCGCGACCGCCGCGACCACCACCTGCTGCCGCTTCCGTTTGCCCGCTCGGGCCCGCGACCTGACCTTCGTTCGATGCAGGGCCAGCCGCGCTGCCACACGCGGCGCCCGGCGCTGGACTCCCCGGTGCACCAGCGCCACGCCCGCCTCCTGCCGGCACGCCAAGGCTTGGCACCGGATTTCCCGACATGAAGATCGCGCCCTTCACGCCAACCCCATTTTTCCAGCGGTCGGGAGTGCCCCACGTAGACCCCAAGCGGCCCCGTACCTGCGGAATGAGCCGCGATGAAGATACGGTTGGCGCCGCCTCCGTATTTCGCAATGTTGGCTCGTACCCAATCGACCGCGAGCGACAGATTGCGGCCGCCGTCGTCCCACGCCGCGCCGGGATGCCGCTGTACGGTCACACCGACCATACCGTTCTTGACTGCCCAACGTCCGATGTTGTCGTAGAACGCGTTGCTCTCTCGCACTTGCTGTTCGATCTTGTTGCCGCCGCCACCTGGCACGTAGATGAACACCGCCCGATTGCGGCCAGGCTTCTCGGCCGTGAAGATGTCGATGACGTCCTTAGACTCCGGACCGAACGACTGATCGCGCGCGACGACGATACCGGGATACAGCTGCGCGGTCGAAACCGGTGCGGGCGCGCCCAACGGCCAGTAGGTGTTGAAGTCGCTCTTGGGCATGAGCGGGCGATAGAGCCTTGCGGTGCACGCGGGATCGACGATCTGGCCAATCTTCCGCAGCCCATCCTCGATGTCCCTGGGTACTTGCGCGTGCGCGGAAACGGGAATCGCCAGCCAGGCAACGACAAGGGCGACGCAGAACGAAGTGGCGAAGTCGCGCGAGTTCACCAGGATTCCTTTCCGCGATGCGCAAGGATCTAGAGCAGCGCGGCGGCCGACTCGTCCACCAACCACGTGAGGGTGCCGCTCGTGGGTTGAATCAGTTGCGCAGGCAGTGGCCGCGGTCCAACCGACCCGTGAATCACAGTTGCAAGCGCCTGCGCTTTCTCCGCTCCCTGTACCAGCAGCATCACGCGCGCGGCCTCATTGAGAACCGGCACTGTCAGGGTAATGCGGTTCGCCTTGAGCTGATCGACCCGGTTCGCGACCACTAGACGCTCACGTTCGCCGAGTGCGCGTGTGCCGGGAAACAGCGACGCGATGTGGCCGTCTGATCCGAGGCCCAGCATCACGAGATCGAAGCGCGGCACTTGACCCGGCGACAGTTGAAAGAAACCGCGGATCGCTTCCTCGTATTCGAGCGCCGCGCGTTCGGCGCTCTCGAGCTCGCCCTTGATGCGAAACACCTGCGAAGGCTCAATCGGCACCCGCGACAGCAGCGCCTCGTTGGTCATTCGATAGTTGCTGTCGGGATGATCCGGCGCGACGTGCCGCTCGTCGCCGAAGAAGAAAGAGCAGTGAGGCCACGGTACCTCCGATCGCAAGCTCGCATCGGATGCGAGGAGGTCATACAACGCCGCCGGCGTCCGGCCTCCCGACAACGCAACAGCGAACCCGCCGTGCTGCGCGACAGAATGCTTCGACGCTGAGGCAAAGAGCTCTGCACCGCGGCGCGCCACGGCGGCGGAGTTCGGCAGCCGCGTGACGTTCGCGACGCGCGGATCAGCCACGGCCCGATCTCACTGCGGTGAATTCCAGCCGCCGATCTCGGAGACCAGCCTGTCGGCTTGCGGCGGTCCCCATGAGCCAGGCTCGTACTCGAACAACGGGCCCGGATCGGCCAACAGCGGATCGACGATGGCCCACGCCGCTTCGACGACGTCCTGGCGTGCGAAGAGCGTGTTGTCGCCAGATATCGCGTCGCCGAGCAGCCGCTCGTAGTCGCCGAGGCGCGTCTCGGCCGCCTGCTCCATCACCGAGAGCTCCAGTGGCTCACCAGCCATTGCCTCGCCCGGCCGCTTGGCGCGAGCCCCAACCGCGATCGCAACCTGCGGGCTCAACCGGAAGCGCACGTGGTTGCCCTTCGAAGGCGTCGCTTCAGCGAAGACGACCTGCGGCGGCAGCTTCAACTCCACGAGCACTTCAGTCACTGTCGTGTGGAGACACTTCCCTGCCCGGATGTAGAACGGGACCCCCTGCCACCGCCAGGAATCGACGCCAAGCCGGAGAGCTGCGTACGTGGCCACTGACGAGTTCTTCGCCACG
Source organism: Vicinamibacterales bacterium (assembly GCA_963821375.1). GTDB lineage: Bacteria > Acidobacteriota > Vicinamibacteria > Vicinamibacterales > JAMQPK01 > JAMQPK01. The sequence goes on along the minus strand of CAWGDN010000002.1, from coordinate 761,142 downwards.
CCGGGCTCGTCGCGATAACCGCGGTACTGACCTCGCGTCACGTTCTGACAATTCAGCGGGCGAATCGTACGCAGCACCTTGGCCTGCTCGTCGTGAATCGCCTCGGGATGGACCGAGGACGGCGCCTCCATCGCAAGGTAACTCACGATCTGAAACAGATGGTTCTGGACGACATCGCGGATGACACCCGCTTCTTCGTAGAACTTTCCCCGACCAACGACGCCAAACTTCTCGGCCATGGTGATCTGCACGTTCTCGACGTAGTGCCGGTTCCAGATCGGCTCGAGGAAAGCGTTCGCAAAGCGGAAATACACGATGTTCTGCACCGCCTCCTTTCCGAGATAGTGGTCGATGCGAAAAATCGACGACTCCGGAAAGTGCTCGTGCAGCACAGCGTTGAGCTCGCGAGCGGATGCGAGGTCGCGACCGAACGGTTTTTCGAGGATCACCCGCGCGTTTTCCGTACAGTGGGCGTGAGCGAGCTGCCCCACCACGGGACGGAACATGCTTGGAGGAATCGCCAGGTAGTGTGCCGGCCTGCTACTCTCCTGCAGCGCCGCTCGCAGGTGCGTAAACGTCTCGGCGTCGTTGTAGTCGCCGTCAACGTAGCGCAACTGGGCCACCAGGTTGGGAAATCCAACCGGATCGACACCGCCGCCGTGCTCGGTCACCGAAGCACGAGCGCGCTCCACGAGCTGATCGAGCGTCCACCCCGACCTGGCGACGCCGACGACCAGAAAATCGAGCTTGCCGCGGCGTGCGATGGCCTGCAGCGCGGGAAAGATCTTCTTGTAAGCGAGGTCTCCGCTTGCGCCGAAGAAGACGAGCGCGTCCGAGCGGGGCTTTGCCATGCGCTACTTCTTTTCGACGTGCCCGCCGAAACCAAACCGCATCGCCGACAGCACCTTGTTCTGGAAGAGATCGAGATCGCGCGACGCGAAACGCTCGAAGAGCGCCGCGGTCAACACGAAGGCGGGCACGCCCTCGTCGTTGGCGGCGGCGATTGTCCATCGGCCTTCACCCGAGTCGGCCACAGTGCCTCCGAACTCGTCCAGCCGAGGGTCGCTCGCGAGTGCCTGCGCCGTGAGATCGAGCAGCCACGAACTGACCACGCTGCCACGGCGCCACAACTCGGTGATGTCTGCGAGATTGAAATCGTATTGGTAGTGCTCGGGATTGCGCAGCGGTGTGGTTTCCGCGTCCTTCTCGTGTGTGTGCTTGCCGATGTCGGCGTTCCTCAACACGTTGAGGCCTTCCGCGTATGCCGCCATCAGTCCGTACTCGATGCCGTTGTGGACCATCTTCACGAAGTGCCCGGCGCCCGGAGGCCCGCAGTGCAGATAACCGCTCTCCGCTGTTCCGCCCAGCTGCTCGCGCCCTGGCGTTCGCGCGATGGTTCCGGGCCCCGGCGCCAGCGACTTGAAAATCGGATCGAGCCGTTTCACGACGTCGGCTTCCCCGCCGATCATCAGGCAGTACCCTCGCTCCAGTCCCCACACTCCGCCGCTCGTGCCCATGTCGACGTAGTGGATTCCCTTGGACTGCAGCCGCTTCGCCCGCGCGATGTCGTCGTGGTAGTGCGAATTGCCGCCGTCGACGATCACGTCCCCGCGATCCAGATGCGGTTCGAGCTTTTCGACGACCGAATCGACGAGTGCCGCCGGCACCATCAGGCAAACCGCGCGCGGCGCTGACAACTTCTTCAGAAAGTCCTCGATCGACGACGATCCCGTCGCGCCTTCCTTGGCCAACCCATCGACCGCGACCGCCGAGACGTCGTGAACGACACAGTCATGTCCCGCCCGCATGAGGCGCCGGACCATGTTCGCGCCCATCCGCCCAAGGCCGATCATTCCGAGCTGCATGGAATGTCCTCCGCAGTCTGTCTTAGCCTCGTCCGAGTTGCTGCTTCGCCGCGGCCACCACGTGCGCCGGCTCGAAGCCGAACTTCTTCTGCAGCTCCTTCAGGGGAGCCGACGCGCCGAACGTCTTCATGCCGATCACGTGCCCACCAGCGCCAACGTAGCGCTCCCACCCGAGGGTTGAACCTTGTTCGACGGCGACCCTCGCCGTCACAGAAAACGGCAGCACGGATTCTCGATAGTCCGCGGGCTGCCTGTCGAACAGCTCCCACGACGGCATGCTGACAACCCGGCTGCGAATGCCTTCCTTGGCGAGCGATTCGTGAGCCGTCACGCAGAGCGAGACCTCGCTTCCCGTGCCGATCAGCAGTACCTCGGGCTTACCGCCTTCCGCGTCGGCCAACACATAGGCGCCCTTCGCCAGACCCGAGGCGGGTGCGTACTTCGCGCGATCCAGCGTGGGCAGCGCTTGACGCGTCATGACGAGCGCCACCGGCTCGTGTCGAATCTTGAGGGTAACCCGCCATGCCTCAGCCACCTCGTTGGCGTCACAGGGCCGGATCGTGACGAGACCTGGAGTCGCCCGAAGCGAGAGCAGTTGTTCGACCGGTTGATGCGTCGGGCCGTCTTCGCCGACGCCGATCGAATCGTGCGTGAAGACGTAGATGACCGGAATTTCCATGATCGCCGCAAGGCGAATGGGGGCGCGACCGTAATCGCTGAAGATCAAAAAGCCCGAACCATACGGCCGAATCTTGCTATAGCGAGAGGCCGTTGAGCACGGCTCCCATCGCGTGCTCGCGGACGCCAAAGTGAAAATTGCGGCCGGCGTACGAACCCGCCTGGAAATCTCCCGCGCCGTCGAACGTGAGCCGGGTCTTCGTCGAAGGCGCGAGGTCGGCGGAACCGCCGATCAACCATGGAATGCGCTGCGCCACCGCGTTGAGAACCTTCGCGGATGAATCGCGGCTGGCCAGGCCTTTGGCGTCGGCGGGAAAGCTCGGGATCGCTTGCTCCCACCCGTCCGGCAGCTGCCGGTGCTGCATGCGGTATAGCGCATCCGCCTCGGCGGGATACTTGGCCTTGTAGGCGTCGAACCGCTCGAGCCACTCCTTGCGCAGCTTCGAGCCGCGTGCGCCGATGCCCGCGGCGAACTGCTCGCGAACCCCGTCGGGCACGAGGAACTTCGCATCCTCCGGCCAGCCGTAAAACGTCTTTGTTGCTCGGATTTCCTCTTCACCGAGCGGCTCGCCATGCGCGCCGTGCGTGTCCTGCTTGGTCGGCGCACCATAGCCGATGTGGCTGTCGACGATGATGAGTGTGGGCCGCCCGGTCGTCTTCTTGAACGTGTCAAACGCGCGATCGAGCATCGCCAGATCGTTGGCGTCGCCAACCCGCGTGACGTTCCATCCGTACGAGATGAACCGTGTGGCCACGTCCTCGCTGAACGCGAGTGACGTCTTTCCCTCGATCGTGATGCGGTTGTTGTCGAAGATCCACGCCAGGTTGTCGAGCTTGAGATGTCCAGCGAGAGACGCGGCTTCGGACGAGACGCCCTCCATCATGTCGCCGTCGCCCGCCAAGGCATAGACATCGAAGCCGAACATCGGAAAGTCCGGACGGTTGAAGTGGGCAGCCATCCATTTGCCCGCGATCGCCATCCCGACACTCGTCGCCACTCCCTGGCCGAGCGGACCGGTCGTGGTCTCAACGCCCGACGTCCAGCGGTATTCCGGATGTCCCGGGCAGCGACTCTCGAGCTGACGGAACTTCTTGATGTCGTCGAGGCTGACCGCGAGCTCTCCGAGCGTCTCGTACTTCGGGTTCACCGCCTTCACGCCTGCCAGGTGCAGGAGCGAATACAACAGCATCGAGGCGTGACCCACCGACAACACGAAGCGATCGCGGTCCGGCCAGATGGGATCTTCCGGGTCGAAGCGCAGATGTCGCTGCCACAGCGTGTAGGCCACAGGCGCGAGGGCCATCGGGGTACCTGGGTGCCCGGAATTGGCCTGCTGGACAGCGTCCATCGCCAGCGTGCGGATCGTGTTGATACTGAGGGTGTCGAGGTCGGTCGTCGTCGGCATAATCGATGATGATATATCTTTCGACGATGCCCGCTCACGACTCTGCTTCGACGGCCAGCCCATCCATCCTCGCAGCCCTGCTCCCCACGATGGCGGTCGTGGTCGTCGCCTACCTCGTGACCGGCATCGCGATGCCGGTTCTTCCGATCCACGTCCACGAAGGCCTGGGCCTCGGAACGTTTGTCGTCGGACTGGTTGCCGGCACGCAATTCGCCGCGACGCTGATCTCGCGCTTGTGGGCGGGCCGGTACGCCGATACGAAGGGTTCCAAGCCTGCTGTGCTGATCGGCCTCTGCTATGGCGGCGCCGCCGGAACGGCCTATCTCCTCTCCGTACACTTCGCCGCCAACGCGACCGCCTCGGTCATGATTCTGCTCGCCGGGCGAGCGCTGCTGGGCGTGATGGAGAGCTTCGTGATCACCGGCGCGCTGAGCTGGGGCGTCGAAATCGCGGGGCGTCAGAACGCGGGCAGAGTCATGGTGTGGATCGGGCTGGCGCTCTTCACCGCGTTCGCGATCGGTGCGCCCATCGGCAGTGCGCTCTACGGGGTTTGGGGATTTGCCGCGGTCGGTCTTGCGACGTTGCTGCTGCCCCTCACCACGATGGCCGTCGTCGCGCCGCAGCGCCGAGTTGAGCCCCACCCTCATCCAGGTCCCCCATTCAGAGAAATCGTCCGCGCGATTTGGGTACCGGGACTGGCACTGGCGCTGAGCGGCGTCGGCTTCGCCGCCATCATCACATTCGTGCCGCTGCTGTTCGCCGAATACGGGTGGGGCCGAGCGTGGCTGGCCTTTACGGCGTTCAGCGCCGCATTCATGCTCATGCGAGTGGTGTTTGGTCACCTGCCAGATCGCGTGGGCGGCGCCAAGGTGGCGTCCATCTGCATGCTGATCGAGGCCGCGGGGCTGGCGGTTATCTGGCGTGCGCCCGGATTCGCTGCCGCACTGGCAGGGGTGACGCTGACCGGCCTCGGCTACTCGCTCGTGTTTCCCGGACTTGGCGTCGAAGCGATCCAACTCACACCGCCGCAAAGCCGTGGTGTCACAATGGGCACATACACTGCGTTTCTCGACCTCGCGCTGGGCATCGCGAGCCCGGCACTGGGACTGGTCGCCGATGCGGCCGGACTGCGCGCCGTGTTCCTGGTGAGCACCGTGGTCGTGGTGCTCACCTCAGCGCTCGGTTTTTTGCGCCTGTCGGCGCGTTCGCGGCTTCAAGGGTTCCAAGGTTCGTAATGTTCGTCGCTTCAAACCCTTTATGCGCGAGAATGAGCGGGAGGCATGGCGAACACATGCATGCGGCACCAGCGATCTCGATTCACGTGTTCGGCTCGCTGCGAACTTACTGCGGCGGCGCATCACAGCTCTCAATGACGGCGGGCACCGTACGCGCGGCTCTCGAGAACCTCGAGCAAACACAGCCCGCCCTCTACCCCAATATCTGCGATGAAACCGGCGCCGTGCGCCGCCATCTCAACGTGTTCGTCAATACGGAGAACGTCCGCGACTTGAACGGAATCGACACAGCGCTGACCGCAGGAGACGTCGTCACCATCCTGCCCGCTGTCTCAGGAGGCTAGGCTAATGGCAGATCGAGTGCTCCTCATGATCGGTACCAAAAAGGGCGTGTTCGTGGCTGACGCGGCAAGGCCGCGGCGCAGCTTCTCCCTGCGCGGCCCGTTCGGACCGGGTATCCCGGTCTATGCCACGCTCGCAGATACGAGAGGAACGCCTAAGCTCTACGCGTCGAGTTGCAACCCGTTCTTCGGCATGAAGGTGCTGCGCTCGACAAATCTGGGAAAGACCTTTCGGGAGACGAAGTCGGGACCAGCCTTCTCGAAGGAAGATGGACGCGCACTCGCCAACATCTGGGCGCTCGAACCTGGCAGCGACAAGAAGGACTTGCTCGCCGGCGTGGAACCTGCCTCGCTCTTCAGGAGCGAAGACAGCGGCGACTCGTGGACCCTGGTGCCGGGCATCAGCAACCACGAGCACGCGCGCAAGTGGCAGCCCGGCAACGGCGGGCTGTGCATGCACACGATCATCCGCGACGGCAAGCGCATGCACCTCGGCATCTCGACGGGCGGCCACTATCTGAGCGAAGACGGAGGCGAAACGTTCACCGCGTCGAACACCGGCGTCGGTGCGGGTTTCAATCCCGATCCTTATCCTGAGTTCGGCCAGTGCGTGCACAAGATCGCCCGCCACGACGATGCCCCGGGGCGGCTGTACATGCAGAACCATGGCGGCTGGGCCAAGTGGACGGGGCCGGGTGGACCGCGACCCGATATCGGCGTGCTTCGCAGCGACGACTACGGCCACACATGGCAATCGATCGCCAAAGGCCTGCCGTCTGACTTCGGCTTCCCCATCGTCGTCCACCCGCAGGATGCCGACACGATCTACGTCGTGCCGCTCGATCCAGAAACACGCACCTGTCCGGGGGCCGCTCCGGCCGTGTGGCGGAGCGAGAACGGCGGGAAGTCGTGGAGCAAGCTTTCGAAGGGGCTGCCGAAAAAGGAAAGCTACTTCACCGTACTTCGCGATGGGATGGACGTGGATCACTTGAAGGCGCCCGCTCTCTACCTGGGCACCACCAACGGCCAGCTCTGGATCGGCCGGGACGGGGGCGAGAAGTGGGAGTGCCTCTTCGATTCGCTGCCGCCGATCAATTGCGTGAAAGTCGCGGTGGTCTGAGGCGCCAGACGAAGCGCGGCGCTCGGCTGGAACTCAGAACGTGAGCCGCAGCCCGAACTGCATCTCGCGCGGGCTCTTGGCGCTGAAGATTCTCCCGAAGTTCGGATTCCCGAAGATGCGGTTTGGCAGATCGAAGTTCGCCCGGTTCAGGACGTTGAACGTCTCCCACCGGAATTCGAGCTGCGATTCGCCAAGAGCCCAGGTCTTCGCCAGCGCGAAATCGATGTTGGCGTAACCAGGTCCCATCACGCTATTGCGCGACGCGCTGCCGAACGTAAATTGGTCAGGCAAAGCGAAAGCCGCCGTGTCGAACCATCGTTCCGGCGTGCGGGCGCCGCCGGGCAGATTCGGATCGCCCACCTGATTGGGGCGCTGAGCCGGTCCGGCGCCAATGTTGGCGCGATCCACGCCGAGGTTGACCGTGAACGGCGCTCCCGCCTGCGCGATGAGGATCGCGTTGGCGCGCCAGTCGCCGAACAGCGCGCGTGCAAGCCCGCGGCGATCCGCGAAGAACGGCAGGTGATACACGCCGCTGAGGATGAACTGGTGCCGATGGTCGAAGCTCGAGGACGCCCATTCGCCGGTTTCGTCGAAGATGTTGCGCACGTTCTGCGGCACGTTCGCTTCCGACTCCGTGGCGCCGGGGCTCGACGCGTCGTCCGTCGACTGTGACAGCGTATAGCTCATGTTGTAGGCGAAGGCCTGGGCGAGCCGACGCTCGAGCTTCAGCGTCATGGCGTGGTAGATGGACCTGCCGTCGAAGCGAATGGCGTTGATGCGGCTCAGCTCGGGAACGGGCCGCCGCGCCTGAATCGGACCCGGGCCTGGCTCGGGCACGTTCCGGACGGTCGCGTTGTCCGCGCCAAGCGTCCAGGTGCCCATGTAGGAGATTTCGGCGACCGTCGATGGCCAGAGCTGGTACCTGGAGGCCGCCACTCCACGTCTGGCTGTACTCGACGTTGTACTCGTAGTCCATGATGCTGCCGCCGACGGTCCCAGTGGCCGTGCTGGTGAGGATGTCGCGCGTCTGGAGCGCCGGCACACGCACGTCGGACGGCACGTCGATCTGTTTCGTGAAGAAAAAAGGCAGGTTTCGCGCAAACGCCGTTTGCACGCTGTAGGCCCACTGATTCAGGAAGATCCCATATCCGCCTCGAACGACCGCTCGCGCGTCGTTCAGCGTCAGCGCAAACCCGGCGCGCGGGGCCAGCCGAACCGTACTGGGATCCATCAACCCTCGTCCCCACCCGGCCGACTCCGACGTCACGTACGAAATGGGAATCTCGTCCAGCAACGCGCCGGCGCTCGAATGAATGTTGCCGTTCTCGTCGCTGGCGATCACGAACCGACGGCCATCCAAGTCAATTGATGACAGACGGTTGTCGACATCGTACATGTGCTGGTTGAGCTCGTAGCGCAGGCCCAGGTTGAACGTAAGATTGCTTCGTGGCTGCCAGTCGTCCTGGACGTAGAGGTGCAGCCAGTTCGTCCGGCCGTTCTCGTCGCCTCGCCCAATTCCCGACACCGCCGATGTGGGATAGCCGAGCAGGAAATCCGCGAACGCGTTGCCGGAGAACTGGCCGGTGTACGTGAACGCGCCGCGTGCGTTGTCGGGCTGTTCGGGTCTGAGCTGAAGGTGGAAGTAGTAGGCGCCGAACTTCAGCCGGTGCCTGGCGCGAGCGAGCGTGACGTTGTTGAAAAACTCGAAATGCTGGTTGTCGCGAGTAGTGAAAATGGTGGGATCGCCGAACGTGCTGTAGAGGCCTCCGGTCGAGATCTGGGGAAATCCCATGTCGCGCGGATCGCCGGTGACGCCGAGCAAGCCGACGTCCTGCGCGAACGTGTTTCCGCGGTTCTGGCTGATCTGGCCGCCTGCCACGGTCATCCAGCCGACCCGCAGTTCGTTCAGCAGCGACGTGCCGAACGTACGCGTGTGGCTCGCCACGAGGTTGCGCGTTTTAGTCGTCAGCGACCGGCCGAACCCGGGGACCAGCGTTTCCTGAAGCGCGCTTGTGCCAAATGGCTGCGTCTCGTCGCCGTCAAAGGTGCTGAAACGAGCGAACAGCCGATCCGACGCGGTGAGCTCATGGTCGACTCGAACGCTGAACTGATTCAGGTGGCGATCCTGCTCCTCGACCGCGGTCAGGTTCTGCGTGCTGCCGCCGGAGGTCGCGGCCGGAACCTGCTGGAGCAGCGTTGCTGCAATTGAATCGATGCGTCCGGCTGGAATCTGGTTGTTCGGGAAAGGCACGCAGCTGCCGGTCGTCGAAATCGTCAGCGGGTCGCAGATGCTCCCGAGTCCGGCGAAGTTCCCGGCGCGCACCGCAGATGTGGGCACCGAGAACGTGCGAGTCAGCGAGCGCTTCATCCGCAGCTCTTCGAAGCTGCCAAAGAAGAACGACCGGTTGCGCCGGAGCGGACCACCGAGCGTGCCGCCGAACTGGTCCTGGCGCAAGGGCGGCACGGGTTCGCCAACGGGCCTGAAGTAGTTTGGCGAGTCGAAGGCGTCGTCCCGGTGGAACTCGAAGACGCTGCCTCGGAAAGCGTTGGCGCCCGCCCGTGTGACTACGTTGATGAGGGCGGACGCTTTGCCGCCGAATTCCGCCGCGTACATCGACTTTTGGATCTTGAACTCCTCGATCGAATCGACCGACGGGTTGATCACGAGGTTGTTGAACAGCTCGTCGGTCACCTTGGTGCCGTCCAGGAGATAGATGTTGTGGCCGGACCGCTGACCGCCGACGTTGGGCAGCGGGCCCGCCTGCTGCAAGGCCTCACCGCGTGTCCCTCCTGGCGGAATAACGACGGCGTCGCTGAGCTGGGCGAGTGCCAGGAAGTTGCGGCCGTTCAGCGGCAGCTGGACGACATCGCGGTTTTCGATCACGTCGCTGATCTCGGCGGTTGCGACCTGCAAAAGCGGGATCGTCTGCCGCACTTCGATCTGCTCGGAGAGTGCTAGAACGCCCAGCGAGAACTCGAGCGTCACCGCGCGTCCGACCTCGAGCACGACCTTGTACGTTTCAGGCGAGAGCCCGGCGAGACGGGCCTCGACGGTCCAGGCGCCAATGCGAAGTGCCGCCAGGAAGAAACGGCCATCGCCGTCGGCGGCACGCTCCACGACGATTCCCGAAGCGTCGTGCGTCGCGGTGACGACGGCGCCCGGCAGGATGCCTCCGGAGCTGTCCCGTACGACTCCTGCAATCTCGCCCGTGTTGATCTGGGCGAAGACGCTGCTGGCGGCCAGCGTGAGCACCGAGGCGATCAGCGTGAGACGCATGCAAGCGATGATGGTCTCACAGCGTCCGGCGGGAACCGAAATAGAATGTTCTGAGCAGGGGAGACCTATGAGCATCAGATTGCCGTTGCGCGCCATTGCGGCGATGTTTCTCGTCATGATGACCGTGTGGACGTACGCACAGGAGAAACCGGAGCCCTACAAGCTCGGGATGTTTCGTCAGGGCACACGATTATTTGCGGGAATGGTCTGTGCGCGACACGCTCGTGCTCGATCTCTCGCGCGCCGGCGTCAAGGCTCCGGCGACGGTGCACCAGTTGATCGCCGACTGGGATCAGACGACGGCCGATCGCTTCGCCATGTTGGCGGCGGAGGCGCGCGTGAAAACGCCGCCCTATGCGCTTCAGCTCTCGCAGGTTCGGATCATGCCGCCCATCACGGAGCCACGGTCGATGCTCATGGCGGCACGCAACTACGACGAGCACGCGCAGGAGATGGCGCAGGTGGGCCGGACCGCTGGCACCACCAGCGTGATCGACACCAAAGTCCTGGCCGGCATTCCCGGGTTGTGGATCCGGCAACCGAACGATCGCCGTGGGAACCCATACCTGTTCCCGAAACTCAGTTCGTCGATCTCGGCGGACGGCGACCCCATCGTGCTACCGCCTGGCCGCACGCACATCGACTACGAATGCGAGTTGGGCGTCGTCATCGGCAGAACCGCGCGAAATGTCTCACACAACCAGGCGATGACCTACGTCTTCGGCTACATGGCTATGACCGACGTGTCCGATCGGGAAGATCGCGCCGATGGACGCTACGGGTCCGATTGGCTGATCAGCAAGAGCCACGACACGTTCGGCCCGATCGGCCCGTTCATCGTTCCGGCGGCTTTCGTCGGCGATCCGCACGCACTCAGCATCAAGTACACGTTGAACGGCAGCGTCATGCAGAACGACAGCACCTCTCTGATGACCCACAAGATCCCGGAACTGATCAGCTATGCGTCCAGAATCGCAACCCTCCGCCCCGGCGACATTATCGGCACAGGGACCCCGGGAGGGGTAGGGGAAGGGCGCACTCCGCCTGTGTACTTGAAGGCGGGAGACACTGGCGTCTGCTCCATCGAGAAAATCGGAACATTGACGAACCCTGTGAAGGGGTCCGCTACACCCTGACTGGCTCCCCACCCACCTGCTCTCTGACGACGCGCGTCTGCATCTGCGAAAGTCCGGATTCAAGCAGTTTCTGAGCGTCGATCCGGCCGAAGCGGTCGACCAACAGCGCGATCAGGCCAGTCCAACCCGTCTGGTGGCTCGCGCCAAGGCCGGCACCGTTTTCTCCGTGGAAGTACTCGTAGAACAGGATGAGATCGCGCCAGTGAGGGTCGTCCTGGAACTTCGCAGTCCCGCCGTAGACAGGTCGATGTCCTTCGCTGTTGCGAAGGAACGTCCCGGCCAGCCGGCGGGTGATCTCCTCGGCGACTTGAAACAGGTTCAAGTGACGACCTGATCCAGTCGGGCACTCCACCGTGAAGTCGTTCCCATAGAACGCGTACAGGTTGAGGAGCGCGCGAACGATCAGCGCGTTCACAGGCATCCAGACGGGACCACGCCAGTTGGAGTTGCCGCCGAACATTCCGTTGTTCGACTCCGCCGGCAAGTACTGTACGGTGAGCTCCTGGTGCCCGACCCAGAACTTGAACGGATGATCCAGGTGGTACCGCGAGAGCGACCGGATGCCGTACGGTCCGAGGAACTCGTTCTCATCGAGCAAGTACCCAAGCACGCGCCGCAGCTTGGTCTTGTTGAGGATCGACAGAAGCCTTCGCCCCTTGTAGCCGATGAATCCGTCGTCGGTCGGCGCCACGTGCGAAAGAAGCTCCGGGTGTCGCTTCCGGAACAGCGCGATCATCTCCATCAGCTTCGGATGGCGTTCCGCGACGTTGCCGTCGAACACCGTCGACGCGCACAGCGGGAGCAGGCCGACCATCGACCGCACCTTGAGTCGCTGCGATCGCCCATCCGGGAGGCACAGGAGATCGTAGAAGAACCCGTCCTCTTCGTCCCACATCTCGTCGTGGTGACTGCCAACCCGGTCCATCGCGTACGAGATCCACATGAAGTGCTGGAGGAACTTGTAGGCGATCTCCTCGTACATCGCGTCATATTCCGACAGAATCAACGCGATCTCCAGCATGCACTGGCAATAGAACGCCATCCATGCGGTGCCGTCCGCCTGCTGGAGCGATCCGCCAGTCGGGAGCTGGGCGCTGCGATCGAACACGCCGATGTTGTCGAGCCCGAGAAAGCCGCCGGCAAAGACGTTGCGACCATCCGGATCCTTTCGATTCACCCACCAGTTGAAGTTGAGCATGAGCCCCTGGAACGATTTCTCCAGGAAACGCATGTCCGCGCGTCCCAGCGTCTGCTCCATGTTGAACAGAAACAGCGTGGCCCACGCGTGTACAGGTGGGTTGACGTCGCTGAAATTCCACTCGTAGGCCGGGATCTGGCCGTTCGGATGGGAGTAGAGGTTGCGCAGCATCAAGAGCAACTGCTCTTTCGCGAAGTCGAAATCGACCAGCGCCAGCGACGTGGTGTGGAACGCGAGGTCCCACGCGGCGTACCAGGGGTACTCCCACTTGTCAGGCATCGAAATGATGTCGGCGTTGAGCATGTGGAACCACTCCGTGTTCCGCACGCCCTGTCGGGCCGTCTCCGCCAACGGATGGCTCTTGTGCTCTCTGAGCCACTGTTCGAGGTCGAAGTAGTAGTACTGCTTGCTCCACAGCATCCCGGCCAAGGCTTGCCGATGGACGCGACGCACGTCCTCGCCGAGCGCCCGAGGGGTAATCCGCGCATAGAACTCGTCGGCGTCCGCGATGCGGTTCGTGAACACCTGGTCGAAATCGCCGAACCCATCCTTCGGCGCCGCCGCCGCCAGTCGGAGGCGGATCGTCTGGCTGCCGCCGCCCGGCACGTCGAGCACGTAGTGCGCGGCGGCCTTGGTTCCCTTCTTGGCCGGGTTCACTGCGTCGCGCTCCCCGTGGACAACATGTCGGTGGAACGCATCCTTCACATATGGCGATGGATTCGGCTGTCCCCAAAGCCGCTGCGCGTTGCTCTCGTTCTCGGTGAACAACAGCTCAGGCGAGCCGTCGCAGAGCAGTGTGCAGGTGCCGAGCTCATGATGCGAGGCCTCAATCCGGCCGGCACCGTTGTGGCGCAGCGATGGCTTCCGCTCGTCGAGACCCCACGACCACGTGTTGCGAAACCACAACGTCGGCAGCACGTGCAGCCGTCTTGTTTCCGGACCGCGGTTGTGCACGGTGATACGCACCAGCACATCTTCCGGTCCCTCCTTCGCGTACTCGACGAAGACGTCGAAGTACCGGTCGTCGTCGAACACATGGGTGTCGAGTAACTCGTATTCGAGCTCCTCACGAGAGCGACGAGCGTTGGTCTCCACGAGATCGCGATACGGGAACTCCCGCTGCGGATACTTGTAGAGATATTTCATGTACGAGTGCGTGGGCGTGCTGTCGATGTAGAAGTAGTACTCCTTGACGTCTTCGCCGTGATTACCTTCGCTGTTCGTCAGCCCGAACAGGCGCTCCTTGAGAATGGCGTCCCGCTCGTTCCAGAGGGCCACCGCGAAGCACAAGCGCTGGCGGTCATCGGAGATGCCGCCGAGGCCGTCTTCGCCCCAGCGGTAGGCTCGCGACCGTGACTGATCGTGGGAGAAGTAGTTCCAGGCGTTCCCATCATCACTGTAGTCTTCGCGAACGGTGCCCCACTGACGCTCGCTGAGATAGGGCCCCCACTTCTTCCAGGGCACGCCGGCTTCGCGCGCCTCGTTCAGCCGCTTTTGCTCGGTTACGTCCGTTACGTCGAGTTTTGGGTTGGCCATGCTGTCCTTCGCTCCGTCCCGCCGGAGAGCCTCCGGGCCGCCGTGGCCCTGATCGTGAAACTCAGAGGGTTTGCAGAAGATTACAACGGGCGCGGAGCCGCAACGGCAATTTGTAAGCCAGGGAAGGCGATTTGGTAGGGCAATTGGGTGATTGGGTGTTATTCCTATCACCCAATCACCTATCACCCAATCACACTATTTCTTCACCTTTTTCGATTTCGCGAAGGCGCTGAGCGTCTGCCAGAGGCACCGCTACCCTTTCTGCCAGCCATCGCCATCTGCCCCTCACCTTCTTCCTGTTCTTCTCCCTCTTCGGTCTCGGCGTCGGGGTTGATCTGGCCGGCAATCGCCGTCAGCTTCTCGTCGGCTTCCTTCTCTTCCTCCAGGTTCTGACCGAGCAGCTCCTTGACCTCCTCCATCTCGAGGACGTCGGCGAAGGTCGCGAGCGTGCCGTAAGTGGCGATCTCGTAGTGCTCCACTTTCTGCGCCGAGGCGATGAGCGCGGCATCCAGCGTGCTGCCCTCCATCTCCTCCATCGCCTCTTGTCCTTCTTCGATCAGGCCCTTCATTCCTTCGCACGCTTTCCCGCGGGCTGCCATGCCGAGGTGCTTGAACACCTCTTCCAGCCGCTCGACCTGCATGCGCGTGATTTCGAGGTGTTCCTCGAAGGCCGCTCGCAACTCGTCGCTTTCCGCCGCCTTTGCCATTTTCGGAAGAGCTTTCACGAGCTGCTTTTCCGCGTCGTAGATGTCCTTGATTTCCTCGATGAGCAGTTCCCTGAGATTTGCTGGTGCCATGCCGCTTCCTCCAGAATGCGCTCGAAACGCGCGTGTCAAGATTCAAGACCGTACGGCAGATGCCGCACCCAGGAAAAGTGCAAGAGGAAAGCCAGCTGGTGATTGGGCGACCGGCGATTGGGTGGTAGGAAATGCACTCGTGATTGAGCAATTGGTGATTGGGTGGTTTTCCTATCACCCAATCACCTATCACCCAATTCTCAAATTACTTGATCCGAAAGCCCCCTTCAGGAAGCTTCTCGCGATGCGCCATGTGGCACGCCTGACACGCGCCGGCGACAGACGCACGCGCAGTTTCGGCAGCCGCCATATCGTTTGCGGCCGCCGCCTTCTGCACGGCCTGCAACCCGGTCACCGCCGTCTGCGCGGCACCGGAGGCATCAGCGACCTTCTTCTCGGCCCAGTAGGCGAAAATGTTCTTGAACAACACCTCCATGCGCGCCGCCGCCTTTGACGCCTCGTCCCCCATTCCGCCCTTGATGGACTTGTTGAGAACGCCGTTCAATTGTCCAATTTCCTTCATGTGAACGGCGTAGTCGGCGTCGGTGGCAATCTTCATCCCGGCCGTTGGCGCGCCCTGCGCGCCCATGGACACGACGAGCCCTAAACTCAGAATACAGGCGAGGGACAGCACACGCGTCATATCGTCCTCCTCATGGTGGGGCTTCCAGGATTCCCGTGAGTTAGTCTAGAGCACATGAATTGGCTCTTCAAAGAAGAACCGTCGAGCTACAGCTTCGATCAGTTCACAAAGGATGGCGGCACGACCTGGTCGGGAGTCCGGAACCCCCTCGCTCAGAAGCACCTGCGCAGTGTGAAGAAGGGCGATCGCATCTTCTTTTACCACACAGGCTCGGAACGCGCCGTCGTCGGTATCGCCCGCGCCACTACCGACGCCTACCCTGACCCGAAGGACAAGGCCGGAAAGGCTGCGGTCGTCGACGTCGCTCCAGTGCGTGCCTTGGCGCGGCCGGTGGGTCTTGCCGAGATCAAGGGAGCGCCTGGCTTCTCGAGCTTCCCGCTGACGAGGCTTCCGCGCCTGTCGGTGATGCCGGTCAGCGACGACGAATGGTCGCGCATCGAAAAGATGTCGTCGAAAGCTACTTGAGGCGAAGAAGCGTCAGGCTGACGACAAGCAGCAGGGCCGCCCAACCGAACGTCAGCGCTTCGAGCCCGGCGCGCTCGAGGAAGAAGCCACCGAGGGCTGGCGCAACCATGAGACCTGCGGCCCACGCCATGTTGTACACGCCGTAGACAACGCCGTAAGCCTCAAATCCCGCAGCCGAGGCCGCCTCGGCCATGTACGCCAGCGACGGCGTGATCATCATGCTGAAGAGCATCCACATCACGACCATCGTGATGGCGGCCGATCGGAAATCGGTGGCGAGGTTCAGCACGGGAAGGACCAGCGCCGACGCCACCATCCCGAGCGTCATCAGCCGCCTGGCGCCCCAGCGATCGCTCAGCCGTCCCCAGACCGGATGAAGCGCGGTCGAAGAGATCGCCGCGATCCCGAAGAGCGTGCCGATCGCGGCCGGCTCGAGGCCGAGGCGCGAGCGCATCACAAGGGGGATCACGGGTTCCAACATGGCGAGCGTCCCGCCCCCGGCAATGACGACGAGCGCGGTGATGACCACGGCCCGGTTGGTCAGGACTTGCCGGAGCGGTACGGAAATGCCGCTGGCCTTGGTTGCAGGGGCGACAATCGCGAAGATGGCCAGATCAATGACGGCAAGCGCGGCCACGATGAGAAAAGGCAGACGGATGCCGCCGATCTCATACAGCCAGCCGCCCATGACCGGGCCAATGATGATGCCGAGCGTGCTGCCCGCCATGGTCAGTCCCATCGCCCGGCCGCGCTCCTCCGGACCATAGAGGTCCGCGATCATCGCGAACCCGACGATCCAGGTCATGCCATCCGCCGCGCCCTGCACGAGCCGCGCGGCAAACAACATCGGCAACGTCTCAGCAAACGCGAAAGCGAGCGTCGAGATGGCCAGAAGGGCAAGCCCGGCGATCATCGGCCCCTTGCGGCCGATCCGATCGGAAATCGCCCCCATCGGCACCGACAGTGTCAGCAGCGTCACCCCGAACGACGCGAACAGCAGGCCGATCGTCGTCGGGCTCGCGTTGAAGCGCGTGGCGAGATCGGGGAGAACCGGGACGGCGACCGAGTAGGCGACGAGATCGGTGAAGGTCGCGGTCGTGATACAGGCGAGCACCACGCCGCGGCCTGCCGGCCTAGCGTTCACGTTTGAGGATCACGCAACCGAGGGGCGGCAGCGTCAGCGACAGGCTGTGGGGTCTTCCATGGGCGGGCACCGGCTCCGCTTCGACGGCCCCGGCATTTCCCGCGTTGCTGCCGCCGTAGATACCGGCATCGCTATTGAGCAGCTCGACGTAGTGCCCGGCCTGCGGCACGCCGATCACGATAACCCGGCCGCGGCACCGGCGTGAAGTTGACCGCCACGACGACGAAGTCCGATGGATCGTGCGCACGACGGACGAAACGACACGATGCTGCCCTCGATGTCGGAGCAATCGATCCACTCGAACCCGGTGTGATCGAAATCCACCTGATGCAGCGCCGGCTGCTCCAGCAGCGCGCGATTCAGATCACGTACCCAGCGTTGAAGCCCTCGATGATCCTCGTGGTCCAGCAGGTGCCAGTCGAGGCTCTCGTCGTGCGACCACTCGCGCCACTGGCCGAACTCCGATCCCATGAACATCAGTTTCTTGCCCGGGTGTCCGAACATGTAGCCGAAGAGCGCCCGCAGCGTTCGCGCGCTTCTGCCAGTGATCGCCCGGCATCTTGTCGAGCATCGAGCGCTTCCCGTGCACGACTTCGTCGTGCGAGAACGGCAGCACGAAGTTCTCGGTGAAGGCATAGAGAAGCGAGAACGTCAGGTCGTTGTGCGCCCATCGGCGGTAAATCGGATCCTTGCCGACGTAGCGCAGCATGTCGTGCATCCATCCCATGTTCCACTTGTAGGTGAATCCGAGCCCGCCGAGGTGGACGGGCCGGGTTACGCCCGGCCAGGCGGTCGATTCCTCGGCGACGGTGATAGACCCGGGCGCCTGCGAGTGAGTCTGCACGTTGAGCTGGCGCAGAAACTCCATCGCCTCCAGATTCTCGCGGCCGCCGAACTCGTTGGGCAGCCACTCGCCTTCCTTGCGGCGAGTAGTCGAGGTAGAGCATCGACGCCACCGCATCGACGCGAAGGCCGTCGATGTGGTACTCCTCGAGCCAGAACAGCGCGCTGCTGAGCGAGAAACGTCGCGCACTTCGTTGCCGGCCATAGTTGAAGACCAGCGTGCCCCAGTCGCGGTGCTCTCCCTGGCGCGGATCCGCGTGCTCGTAGAGCGCGGTGCCGTCGAACCGTGCCAGGCCGTGGGCGTCCTTCGGAAAGTGGCCGGGCACCCAGTCGAGAATGACGCCGATGCCGTTGAGATGGCAGTCGTCGATGAATGCCTTGAAGTCTTCTGGCGGGCCGAAGCGACTCGTCGGCGCGAAGAATCCGGTCACCTGATAGCCCCACGACCCGGCGAACGGATGCTCGAGCACGGGCAGCAGCTCGATGTGGGTGTAGCCCATCTCTTTCACATAGGGCACAAGTTCCTGACTCAGCTCGCGATAGGTCAGCGGGTTGCCCGCCCGCTCCGTGGAGCGCTTCCACGAGCCCAAATGCAGCTCGTAGATCGACATCGGGCGGTCGAGCCATGCATTCTTTGCCGGGCGCTCCCGCATCCAGTCGGCGTCACGCCACGTGTAGCGGTTCAGGTCCCAGACAATCGCCGCGCCGCTCGCATCGGACTCGAAGAAGACGCCGTACGGGTCGGCCTTCTGCAGCCGTTCTCCGCTGATCCGCGATCGGATTTCGTACTTGTAGCGATCGCCGTTACCGACGTCGGGGATGAACGTCTCCCAGATGCCGCTGGCACCGAGGTTGCGCATCGAGTGGCTGCGTGGATCCCAGCCGTTGAAGTCGCCGATGACGCTCACTGCTTCGGCGTTCGGAGCCCACACCGCGAAGTGCACACCCGTTCGTCCGTCTACTTCTCGCCGGTGCGCACCGAGCTTCTCGTACGCCCGGTGCAGCGTCCCCTCGCCGAACAGATACAGATCGAACTCGGTCAGCACCGGTCAGTCCTCCACTTCCATCGTGCCCTCGGCGACGAACACGGCCGTTCCGCCCACGCGCACCCTGGAAGTATGGCCGTTCGCGGTCTCAATGGATATATGGATCCAGCTCGGCCGGCCCAGCTTCACTCCCTGCAGGTTAAGCATCTTTTCGGCGCGACCGGCCGAAACCAGCGCGTGCTTCACCAGATACGCACCCAGCGGTCCGCTCGCGCTGCCCGTGGCCGGGTCCTCGGGGACGCCGAGCTGCGGCGCAAACATCCTTGAATAGGTGGTTGCCGAATCGCTTGCCCCGCCCCGATCCGTCGTGAACACGATAAGCCTCGAAATCGAGCAGGCGCGTGTCGGGTGATGGCGCTATCCACCGCGGCCCGCGTCGTCATCGGCACCATCACGAACGGCACGCCGCACGACACGCGCTCGACCGGCAGGCCGGTGGCGCGAATGTCCTCTTCGCGCACGCCGACCGCCCGCGCCACGGCGCCGACGTCGTCCAGGACCGGACCGAACTCAGCCAGACGCTGCGTCATCCATGCGAACTGAAGTCGCTCACCCTCCCACTCGAGCGACACGAGAGTCGGCCCGATGTTCAAGCCGTACACCCAGTCGTGCCGGCCGCCGCGAATTGCCCCGGACCGTGCGAGCGCGAATGTGCTCCCGATGACCGGATGTCCTGCCATCGGCATCTCTGAACCCGGCGTGAAAATGCGCATCCGCGTGTCGGTTGCGCCGTCTTCGGGAGCGGTCACAAACGTGGTCTCCGCGAATCCGATCTCCCGGGCGATCTGCTGCATCGTGTGCCCGGCCAGGCCGGTGGCCTCCGGAAACACCGCGAGCTGATTACCACCGAACCGGCGGTCCGTGAAGACGTCGTAGTGAAGATACCGGAACCGGGAAATCCCCATGCTAGGATGATTATCCATTCTGACTGGAAGGAGTGTTCGATGACGAGATGGTTGTTCAGCATGTTGGCCGCCTCGGCGGTGTCGATTGCGCCGGCGTTCGCGCAGACCACCGAGAAGCCGGCCGCACCCGCAGCGGCGCCCGCCGCCCCGGCAGCATCGGCAGCCAAACACGGCCCTGGCGTTTACGCGATCATCACGACCGGACAGGGGACGATGATCGCGCGCCTCTTCGCGAAGGAAGCGCCCCTCACGGTTGAGAACTTCGTGAGCCTCGCGGAGGGCAAGAAGGCGTGGCGCAACCCCCGCACCGGGACGATGGTGCGGCGGCCGTACTACAACGGCCTGACCTTCCACCGCATCATCCCAAAATTCATGATCCAAGGCGGCGACCCGGAAGGCACAGGCCGCGGCGGCGCGGGCTTCACCTGGGTTGACGAATTCAGCCCGACCCTGCGCCACAGCAAGCCCGGCATTCTGTCGATGGCCAACGCCGGACCCAATACGAACAACGGACAGTTCTTCATCACGCTCGTGCCGACGCCCCATCTCGATAATCGGCACAGCGTCTTCGGCGAGCTCGTCGAAGGTCTGGACGTTCTGCAGGCGATTGGCAACGTACCGACGAACAAGGCGGACAGCCGGCCGGTTACGCCGGTGATCATGAAGTCAGTGAGGATCGAGCGCGTGTCCTGAGGAAATGAGCAAGCTCGCGATCGTGGTCGGGGCGGGCTTCGGGGGTCTGAATGCAGCCCAGAAGCTCGCCAATCGCGAGGGCCTCAAGGTTGTCCTGATCGATCACCGCAATCATCATCTCTTCCAGCCCCTGCTCTACCAGGTCGCAACCGCCGGCCTCAATCCCGCTGATATCGCCGTCCCGATCCGCGTGCAGTTCAGGCGCGCCCGCAACGTCGAGGTACGGTTCGGCCGAATCGAATCAGTCGATCTGCAGCGGCAGACCGTCCGCAGCGATCAGCTGGAGCTGACCTACGACTACCTGATTCTCGCGTGCGGCGCGCGTCACAGCTACTTCAACCATCCCGAGTGGGAGGAGTTTGCACCCGGACTGAAGACCGTCGAGCAGGCGACAGAGATTCGGCGCCGGATGCTCGTCGCCTTCGAGCGCGCCGAGAGCGAGCCGGATCCCGAGAAGCAGCTTCCCTATCTCACGTTCGTCATCGTGGGTGCAGGTCCGACGGGCGTTGAACTGGCGGGAGCCATCGCCGACATCAGCCGCACGGCGATGCGAGGCGATTTCAGGCGCATCGATCCCGCAAAATCGCACATCGTCCTGATTGAGGCGGCTCCGCGGGTGTTGACGACGTTCTCGCCGGAACTGTCGGAGCGTGCGCGACGCGACCTCGCGGAAATGGGCGTCGAGGTGCGGACGAACGCCAAGGTGGAGGCCATCGACGCCGACGGCGTGA
This sequence comes from Vicinamibacterales bacterium, assembly GCA_963821375.1. Taxonomy (GTDB): domain Bacteria; phylum Acidobacteriota; class Vicinamibacteria; order Vicinamibacterales; family JAMQPK01; genus JAMQPK01. The sequence goes on along the minus strand of CAWGDN010000002.1, from coordinate 740,083 downwards.
CGATCGCCGGCAAAAGACTGCACGCGCGAACGATCTTCTGGGCCGGCAGGCGTTCAGGCAGAGCCGCTGCCGATCGTTCCTGCCCCCGAGCGAGATCGCGCTGCTCGCATCAGGGTGAACGACGATTTTTCATTGCCGGGCTATCCCAACGTCTTCGTTGTCGGCGACATGGCGTCGTTCGAGCAGGGACCGGGAAAGCTGCTGCCAGGCGTCGCACCGGCGGCGATTCAAGCAGGCAGACACGCAGCCGAGATGATCCTGGCCGATCAGATCGGCGAACCGCGACGCCCGTTCCGCTACAACGACCGCGGTCAGCTGGCGACGATCGGCAAGAGCCGGGCGGTGGCGCAAATCGGACGCATCAGCCTCACCGGACGCATCGCGTGGCTCACGTGGCTGCTGGTTCACATCTATTCGTTGATCGGGTTCCGCAACCGCCTCATCGTGCTCTTCAACTGGGTCTGGTGCTACATGTTCTCGAGACGAGAGGCTCGATTGATCACCGAGCGGGAGTGGAGGCTTCGGGGCTAGCGCGCGCGATCGGCCGGCACGACGCTGATGCCGCCGTGCCGCTCCAGGATCGCGTACTTGAACTGCTCCAGCCGCTCGAGTCCATGCAGTTCGCGGCCGGCGGCGAGAATATCCGACTCCGACACTCCCTCCTGCTTCGCGCGATCCTCCAACATTCGACCGTTCTCGACGACGATGACGGGCAGGCCCTCCGCCACGCGGCCGAATGCCTTCCACCGGTTTTCGACCTCACTGAAGAACAACTCGAGAAGCACCAGCGACACGACCACGACGATGGCGCCTGTGATGGAGGTGTCGTCGCCAACAATCGCATTCTGCGTCGCTTCGCTGATGATCAGCAGCAGGATGAAGTCGAACGTCGTGATCTGACTGAGTGATCGTTTGCCGCTGATTCGGAACACGAGCAGCAGGAACAGATAGACGGCCGCGGAGCGCACGACGGTATCCATGACGAACCTCGCTCAGAACAACGACGTTTGACGGAAGTGGACCGTTGGACCATCCACTACGCCGACCTGCGCCTCAATCCACCCAATCGTTGTAGACCGCGCATGAACGAGTACCGCGACATCTGATGTCCCCGCCCTGACGCTGTACACGTGGCGGCCGCTCTCCACGGTCACCATCTCAGGAGTCCGGCACAACGCCATCAACGACGACGTTGTCGAGGTACTCGGCAGAAAGCCAGAAGGAGAACGAGCCCGGTGTCGCGCGTTGGACGTGCAGAATCATGGTGCACTCTGCGCCACGCCGGACGATTCGCTCGTACTCGACGCGAAAGGCCCCGGAAGGCTCGCTCACCTCGCCGTGACTGAATGGCCCACCGTTACCCGTGAACCCGAGCGCCGCAGCGAAGGCGAGGAGTGCGAACGCCCCAATGCCGATGCGCTGGGCGATCCACTCTTTTCGCTGGTACGCGGGATCCTCGTCGATGTCAATCGTACGCTTCGTCATTCGGCCGCCGTCTTGAGGTTCGCCAGGCCCGATTCGAAGTCGCGCCCGATCATCTGGTCCATGTCGACGAACACGCTCATCACCTTGCCCATGTAGCTGTTGGGACCATCCATCGTCCAGGTGACGTTCGTCGAACTGCCGCTCGGCTCGAGTCTGAACACCGCGACGTTGTGGGCTTCGACCGGGCTGAGGAAATCAAGCTGGATCGCAATCCTGGACGGCGCGCTCTCGGTGATTTCCATGCGCCCCTGCCCGACACTGCTGTTGCCGCTCCACGCGTACACGGCCCCCTTCCCGGATGGCGCTCCGCTGTGCGTTCGCGCCATCCCAGGATCGAGCTTTTCCCACGGAGACCACGCACCCCAGGAGCGGAAGTCATTGATAAGCGCGTGAATGCGGTCCGGCGGCGCCTGAATCGTCGTCGATCGCTCGATGTGGAGGGTGGCCGGCTTGGTCGTGGCATAGAGAAGGACGCCGGCGATCAGAACGGCCACGGCTATCGCGATTTTCTTGATCATGATCTCCTCAGCCTCCTTCGCGCGGTGAGTGTACTCACAGAGAATAGTCCCAGGGACGAAGTTTTTCCGATGATTGTTCACCTGATCGACGGCACCTACGAGATCTTCCGCCATTTCTACGGCAACCGGCGCGCGCAGCAGGGCGACCGGCCGCTCGGGGCCGTGACAGGCGTGCTCGGCACCATCGCGCAGATGATCGACAATGACGCGACGCATCTTGGCGTTGCCACCGATCACGTCATCGAGTCATTCCGCAACGACCTCTGGCCTGGGTACAAGACCGGCGAGGGTATCGAGCCGGCGCTGTTCGCGCAATTCCAGCCCTTGGAAGACGCGCTTCTTGCGCTCGGCATTGCGACGTGGCCGATGGTGGAGCTGGAAGCGGATGACGCGCTCGCGTCAGCTGCGCGCCTGGCGTCGGGCGACGGCCGCGTGGAGCGCGTCTGCATCTGGACGCCGGACAAGGACCTCGCGCAGTGCGTCTCCGGCGATCGCGTCGTTCAGATGGATCGACGCAGCGGAGAGCTGCGGAACGAGCAGGGCGTGCGCGCGAAATTCGGCGTCGGTCCGGCGTTCATCCCTGACTATCTCGCGCTCGTGGGCGATGCATCCGACGGGTATCCCGGTATCGCGGGTATCGGGCCGAAGACGGCGGCGCGACTGATCGAGCGGCACGGACACATCGAGGAGTTTCCGCGCGAGGTTCTCGGCGAGCAGCGCGAGCGCGCGCTGCTGTTCAAACAGCTGGCAACGCTGCGCGTCGATGCGCTTCTGTTCAACGACGTCGAAGAGCTCCGATGCGTGGCGTCCGCCGACACGATTCGAGCGCGAGCCAGAGAAATCTCCCGAACGTTGAACTGAGAACTGAGAACTGAGAACCGAGAACCGAGAACTGAGAACTGAGAACCGCTATCTCGTGTGCGTGCGGATGTAGTTGAGCGCGAATGGCCTCAGGCGATCGTTCAAGCCCAGCGCATTGGCTTCTTCAAGTGCGCGCGCCTCATCCCACCCATCCGCCTTCCAGCGTTTGATCATCCAGAGTGCCGCGGCGCGCCCACCGGCCGCGCAATGAATGTAGGCAGGCTGATGTTCGGGCGCGGTCACCGCCGAGATGAAGTTGTCGATGAGTGTGGGGTCAGGTGACTGCGGATCGAATGGCAGGTGCACGTACTTCATCCCTGCTGCACGTGCCGCCACTCCTTCGGCCTCCACGTCGGCGCCTTCCTCGCTGGCGCGCCGCACGTTGATGATTGCTTTGTACCCCATCGTCTTCAGCTCGGGGATGGCCTCGACTTTCGTCGCCCCACCGCAGCCGATGGTCGTGCCAAGCCGGGCGAAGGTCGTAGATGCCCGCAATCTCCTCCTTGGTGACTCCCTGACCTACCAGGATCGCAGGCACCAGCAGACAGCCTAGAAGAAGGGGTGCCCATCCAGGAAACGAAAGACGCATGGCTGGAGTATACGGTATAGTGCTCAGCGCTCTATTCATCAGGTTTCGCCTTGCAGGCTGAGCGGGAGGAGCCACATGACCTTCGGATCCGTGTTTCGCGCGCTCGCTGTCGCGGTCTTGGGCACGTTGACGCTCGCGGCGCAGCAGCCGGCCGCTCCTGATCCGCTGGCGGGGCTTCCGGATATCTCCGGTGTCTGGAATCGCCTCGATCAATTCGGCGCCCGAAGCTACGACGAAGTCAGCGCGAACTTTCCCCAGGCCGAACTGCTGCCCGAGGCTGCAGCCAAACTGCCGCCCAAGCAGTTCGAGGGTTTCGGCGCTCCGCCTCCGGGACCCCCGCCCGTGTATGACATCCGCGCCCAGAACGACCCCGCGCCGCGCTGTGCTGTGGGTGGAGGGATCGGCACCGGAAACACGTCGCCGAATATCAACTCCGCCGGGATGGCCATCGTCGCAACCAGGGATCTGGTGCTGATGCTTCGGGACGGTGCACAGGGCGGCCGCTACATGTTTGCCGACGGGCGGCCGTTTCCCGCGAAGTTCGAGGGCCTTTATACGATTGGGCGCTGGGAGAAAGATGCGTTCGTCGCCACGACACGCGGCTTCACGCCGGGGATGACGGCGTTTGGACGTGGCCGAATCGAGACGACGACCGAGCTCGTCGAGACGTTCAGGCCGTCGGCCGACGGGCAGCGTTTGACGATTACCTATGAGTGGCGCGACCCGAAGGTGTACGTGAAGCCGCTCGTGTACGACATGGTGTTCGATCGCCTGCCAGCCAGTCAGCAGGTCTGGGAAACCTGGTGCGACTCCAAGGCGTGGATCGACGCAAACCAGAAGACAGCCGCGGCGCCGCGACCAACAGGTCAGTAGCTCGACAGCAGGAGGATTGAATGGCGAAACAGAAGACGGCGCTTTACGTCGTCGCCGCGTTCGCGCTCTTCGCGGCTGGAGTCTTCGGGCAGCAGCCTGCGGCTCCGTCGCATGAGGGATTGCCCGATATCTCTGGTGTCTGGAATCGCCTCGACACCGTCGGCGGGCATAGTTATGGCGGGATCAGTTCAACGTTCCCGACGGCACAACTGCTCCCGGAGGCCGCGGCAAAGCTGCCTCCGCCGCCCCCGCCCGAAGCGCCGCCGCCCGCCTACGACATCCGCGCGCAGAACGACCCGGCCCCACGCTGTGCGGTCGGCGGCGGTCCGGGCACGGGCAATGTGTCCCCGACGATCAACTCGGCCGGGATGTCGATCGTGGCCACGAGAGATCTGGTGTTGATGCTGCGCGACGGCGCGCAGGGCGGGCGCTATATGTTCGCCGACGGCCGGGAGTTTCCGTCCAGGCTCACGGGGCAGTACACGATTGGCCGGTGGGAGAAGGACGCCTTCGTCGCGACGACCAAGGGTATGCCGACGGGGATGACGGGGTTCGGGCGTGGCCGGATTGAACCGTCGACCGAGCTCATCGAAACGTTCAGGCCATCGTCCGACGGCCAGCGCCTGACGATCACATACGAGTTTCGCGATCCGAAAGTCTACGTGAAGCCGCTGGTCTACGACATCGTGTTCGAACGTCTGCCGTCCGAGCAGCAAATCTGGGAGACCTGGTGCGACTCGAAGCTATGGATCGACGCCAATGCCAAGGGCACGCTCAAGGTCATTCCAGAAGCGCCCTAAGAGGAGAACCGACTATGCGGAAATGGATCACATTTGCGGGTGCTCTCACGTGCACCGTAGCGCTGTTCGTCCCGACCAGCGTCTCAACCCAGGCGCCGGGGGGACAAGGCGCACCGGCTGGCGGCCGTGGCCGCGGCGTCGCCTCCGCCCCCACCGGCGATGCATCCTCGCGACCTCTCCGGCTACTGGATGCTGCCGCCAGACCCTCGCGACGGCCGTCACATTCCCGAGGCAGCGCTGCTGCCGGGCATTACGAGGCAGCGTCTAGCCGAGGTCGCCGCCAGAGATAAGGACGCCGTTCGCTACTGCAATCAGATCGGACTGCCGGCGATGATGGGGTTGGGAAGCCCGTACAACATTCGGCTCACTCCACACCTCATGGTGATTCTCTCCGAATACGCGGCGGCGCAGAATCGCAACATCTACCTGAACCGGAAGGAGCACATTCCAGATGAGGCGTACGACCGTGGCGTGTACGGAGACGCGATCGGGCACTGGGAAGGCAACGTGCTCGTCGTCGATACGACGATGTTCCTTCCGGACCGCGGAATTCTGAGCATCCCGGGTGGCGGATTCCGAACGGCCGATTCGAAGCTGGTCGAGCGCTTCCAGCTTTTGAAGAATGGCTATGTTCTTCAGGTGATGTCAACCTGGACCGATCCAAAAGTATTCAAGGGTCCGCACACCTACGAGTACCGCTACAACCGCATGCCGCGCGACTACGACGGCCGTCTCGGCACTGGCTGCGACCCGTACGACGCCGAACGCGTTTCGTTCCTCGCCAAGGCAAGACCGTAGATCGGAGGGTGTAGCGTGCGCATGCGATTGCGCGCGCTACACCGACGAGCGTTATCGCACGGTGCCCGACAAGACGGTTCGACCGCCCACAATTACGTAATCTCCTAGCACGCCACTGCCAACCGTAAACGCTCGTTTTTCCGGCGTTCCCACGGCGGCACATCTGTTGCGACACCCGCCAGTCTGGACGACCTATGAAGTCTTGCCCCAAGTGCGCGCTCCCCGTGGAGCAGGAATCGGCCTGCCCTGGCTGCGGACACGAACTCTCAGCCGAAGCTGCGGCAGCCGTCTCACAGCCAGACGAGACAGCGCAACCGACGCCGCAGCCGAAGCGGTCATGGGCTGGCGTGGTCGCGGTCATCGTGCTTGCGGTCTGCGCGGGCTCGCTCATCTTGCTGGCAAACGCCCGTCGGACGACGACGGCAGCTGAGACAGCAGGTGGACCCAAGGTCGAGGCGACGCCAGAGCCCGCAGGTGTGGCGGTCAACACCGCTGCTCTGAACACTGCGCCCGTCAATGTGGAACCGCAGCGGCAGGTTGTCGCGCCAGAATGGACGTCGAGGCTGCTGCGAACCAACAGAGCCACTGTGACCGGCGTCATCTTCGAGTTGGTCGCGAACGAAGACGTGAGCGCCTGGCGCAGGCGCGTCCGGCCGATGCTGTCCGTTCGCTGCGAAGGAGGGACACCGGAAGTCTTCGTGCTGACGCATACGGCGGCAAGTTTCGAGAGCAAGCCCCGGCAGCACACAGTCCACGTGGGGTTCGACTCGTCTGCCGCAGGCGAGCAGCTCTGGGAGCACTCTGTCGGGCACGACGCGCTGTTTGCGCCGAACGGCCGCGAGATAGTGCGGCAGATGACCAACGCGGAAACGATGTCGTTCACGTTCACACCGTTCAACGCGGCCCCCGCGACCGTGCAGTTCAACGTCAGTGGGCTGCGCGCCCAGATGGACTCGACAAAGAGATGCTCCGGTAGATCGTAGGAGTTTGACTACGACATGTCGGAGGATCGGACATCTTCCTTCGATCGCACTGACCACAGCGCGGGCAAGATCCTGAGCGCAACTCGTTAGCTGCCGCTCTCTTCCACCCAGTTTTCACGCTTCTTCACTGATGGTCCGGCATTTGCTGCCCGGGGGGCCGTGCGATTTCTTTCGAAGGAGCTTCAATGAGCGCGAATTTTCTTTTCAGAGCGGCTACCGTTACCCTTGCCATCGCCCTGTGCGTGGCATCGGAGGCGAGAGCGCAATCGGACCCGGACCAGAAGTGGAGCATCGACGCCGGCATCGGGTGGGACAACAGCATCAGCGGCAACATCAACTCGAGCGGCATCGGCACGTTCAACGGTCAGACCGTCGTCATCCTCAAGAACAGCTACGAGGACGTCTATGGCACCGGCCTTCATCTGAGGGGCGGGGTTGGCTACATGTTGAATCCAACCACTGAAGCGCGAGCGACCATCGCGTTTCAATCCCTCGACGCCGACCTGGCCCGTCTGGGCGACTACGGCGCGAGCAACCTCTACGGTCAGTACGCCGACTATCAGAGCCTCACGCTCGACATCGGGCTGCGCCGGTACGCGCAGTCCAACATGGGTTTCCGCCCCTACTTCGAGGGAAGCATCGGAATGGGCTTCAACGATGAAATCGAAGTCGAGCTCGTAGCGCCGCAGGCAGGTCTGACGCAGCCTGCCAACGACTTTTACGACGGGACGGTTGCGTTTTCGTTTGGCTTGGCGGGAGGAGTGCTGTGGAACGCCAACGAGCGCGTCGGTGTCTTTGGCCAGTTGGGGCTGCGATATGTGACCGGTCTGGCGGAAGTGGACCAGCTCTTCGGAAGCGGGCTTGAGACGATCAACGACAAGAGCGCGCGTTGGACAGTGCCGTTCGTGATGGGCGTCCGGTTCGGCTTCTAGCACTCGAGATTGTGGTGGCCGGCGTCTGTCAGTCTCGCAGGAGCCGTTCAATCCGTTGGTCTGGGACGAGCCAGATGACGGCGACGCCAGCGTAGATGGCGCCGGCCAGCCAGGGAACCATCGGCGCGACGACAATTCCCGCAATGTACAGGAACGGCGACAGGTTTCCTTTCCAGTCGCCCCCTACCGCCCGCAGCAGAATCGACTGCGGTCCCTGCGACTTGATGATGATCCGCTGCAGAATCCAGTAGGCGATCGCCGCCAGCAGCATCACGACGCCGTACGCGGCTGTTGGGAGCGGCGCGAAGTGGTTCTCCCCCATCCACCCCGTGACAAACGGCACCAGCGAGAGCCAGAACAAGAGATGCAGGTTTGCCCAGAGGATGCCGCCCGTGACCTTGGTCACGGTGTGGAGCATGTGATGGTGGTTGTTCCAGTAGATGCCCAGGTAGACGAAGCTGAGGACGTAGCTCAGGAACACTCCCCACAACGGCCGAAGCGCCTCGAGCGACGGTTCGTGTGGAACCGTCAGCTCGAGAACCATGATCGTGATGATGATCGCCAGAACGCCGTCGCTGAAGGCCTCGAGCCGTGTCTTGCCCATGCGTGATCAGGCGCCCTCGGCTCACCGCCCCGGCGGTGTGTAGGCTGGGGACTTCTTCGCTGCGCGATCCATCTCCTCGGGCGTCAACAACACAGTAATCTTTCCGCTCACGATGCCGGTCGATCCAATTGCCATCGACGCGGCGGCGGCGGCGCTCGCATCGGGAAGCTCGACGATGGCGATCGCGTCGTGCTCGCCGAACGCGAAGTAGAAGGCCTCCAGTTTGCCGCCCAGGCTTTCCACAAGTCCCTTCGCGGCAGACTGTCGCTTGGTTCCGCCGTCCTTCACCAGTCCTTTGATCCCGTCGGGTGTGTACGACGCGTGAAGCAAGTACTTCGGCATGGCAACCTCCAATCCGGTTCGAGAACCCAGAACGTAGAACCCAGAACCGAGAACCTCGGAGAAGGCCGCATCTTACGCCAATACGAGGACCTGTGCGAGTGGAACCGACTCAGCTTGTAGACTCTTGGCGATGGCTCTCAGGGTACTAGTGGTCGGTTGCGGCAATATGGGAGCGAGCCACGCGCGTGCGTATCACCGCATGCCGGAGTTCGACATCGTCGGCCTTGTGAGCCGGCGTAACGAAACGCGCAGCGCGCTGAGCGCGCAACTGGGAGGGCTGCCCACCTTCGACGACTACCACCGCGCGCTTGCCGCCACCAGGCCTGATGTCGTCAGCATCAACACGTATCCCGACACCCACGCGCCATACGCTGAGAGGGCGATCGCCGCTGGTTGCCATGTCTTCTGCGAGAAGCCACTGGCAGAGACCGTCGAAGAGGCTGAGCACGTCGTTGCCCTCGCCGCCGCGAACGATCGCAAGTTCGTCGTCGGCTACATTCTGCGCGTGCATCCGGTGTGGATGCGGTTCGTCGACATCGCCCGCACGCTCGGCAAACCGCTCGTCATGCGGATGAACCTCAATCAACAGAGCCAGGGCTCGAAATGGACGACACACCGGCATCTCATGGAGTCGATGAGCCCCATCGTCGATTGCGGCGTCCACTACGTGGATGTGATGCGGCAGATGACGGGCGCCAATCCCGTGCGGGTGTCGGCGATCGGGGCCAGGCTCACAGAGGAAATCAAGGCCGGCATCTGCAACTACGGCCAGTTGCAGGTGACGTTCGATGATGGATCGGTGGGATGGTATGAAGCCGGCTGGGGACCGATGATGAGTGAGACCGCCTACTTCATCAAGGACGTCATCGGTCCCGGTGGATCGGTCTCCATCGTGCGGGATCCAGATGGCGCGCGATCGGACGACATTCAGGGCCACACACGCACGGACTGTCTCCGTCTGCATCGCAGCCACGTCGATTCGGGCGGAGAGTTCGCAGCGCCGGACGAGATCATCCGGGTGAGCGAACCAGACCACGACGAGTTGTGCGAACGGGAACAGGCGTTCTTGTTGCGGGCCATCAAGGAGGATCTGGATCTCGCGGAGCACCACCGCAGCGCGGTGGACAGTCTACGGATCGTGCTCGCCGCTGAACAGAGTGTGCGCTCTGGAGAGACAGTCACGCTTCGCGAGTCGTCAGTCTAGGAGTCGCCAGTCGTCAGTCATAGTCAGCAGTCGACCAGTCGAAGTCAGCAGTCGCGGCCCAAGAACCCGACGCCTAGTCTGGCAGAGCCAAACGCCCGAGCCCAAAGCCTAAAGCCCAGAGCCTAAAGCCTGTAGCCTGAAGCCCGTCAGTCAAACGTAAACGACACGTACATCAGCCGTCCCTCACGTTGAATCTGCAGCGTGACAGGCACTCCCGGCTTGAGGGCCTGCACCGCCGTACGAAGCTGATCGAGCGTGAATATTTGAGCGCTATTGACGCGACGAATGATGTCTCGTGGCTGCAGCGGGATCTCGGTCCTCGCGCCTGCGGCGCGCGCGGCCACGATGATGCCGTAGGGATCCCGGAGTCCGGACGCCATCTTCACGATCTGCGCGTCGATCTCGACGCCGAGGATTCCGAGCTCCGGAATCAGATTCTTGGCGACGTCCGCCATCGCCGCGATGGAGTCGAGGTCACTCGTCTGTTCGACGGCCTGGACGCTGAGACGCATCTCCTTGCTTCCGCGCAAGACGACAAGCTGCACTTTGTCGGGCGAATCGCGCAGGCGGAAGTTGTAGTTGACGGTTGGCAGGTTCTCCGCAGGCTGGCCGTCGACCGAGAGCAGGATGTCTCCCGGCTGCAGCCCAGCTGCCTCGGCTGGGCCCATCGGCCACACATCCGAGACGATCACTCCCGAGTCTCGCGCCAGGCCAAGTGCTCCAACCATCTCTGGAGTGATCGTCTGAAGGCTCATGCCGACCTCCTGACGCCGAAGCTGGCCGTACTGCCTCAACTGCCTGAAGGCGGTCCTGATGGTGGCGCTCGGCACCGCAAATCCCAAACCGTCGCTGCCGCCCGATGGCGAGAGGATGAAGGTGTTCATCCCAACCACCTCTCCCCGCACGTTCACGAGCGGCCCGCCGGAGTTCCCCGGATTGATGGGCGCATCGGTCTGAATGAAGATGAGCGGCGAATCCGGATCCGTCTGCCTTGCAACGGCCGAGACGAGACCGTGAGTAAGCGTGTTGCGCAAGCCGGAAGGGCTCCCGAAGGCGAACACCGTTTCGCCCTGGCGCACCTGGGAGTAGGTGGCCAGCGGCAACGCCGGCAGCTTCATCCCCTCAACCTTCAACAGCGCCAGATCGAGCTCGCGGCTGCTGCCCACGATGTGGGCCGAGACGACGTTCATCTTCGGCGACAGGGCGGTCGCCAGCGAGCCGTCCGCTTTCGTGGGCGGCAGCAGGACTTGCACCCGCTGCGCGTTGGCCACCACGTGCGCGTTGGTCATCACGTATCCATCAGCATCGATGACGAATCCCGAACCGACGGCCCGCTGGCGGTCGAGCACGGACTCGTTCGGCGCCGATTGCATCTGTTCGCGGGCGCCGTAGCTGGTCACGACGATCTGCACGACACTCGGCCAGACCTTCCTGGTGAGGGCTTCAATGGACTCATTCATTCGTTCGAGAGCATCGAAAGCCGTCGGCGTCGTCGGCTTCTGTGCGTAGGACAGGTCGGCCGCTGCGAGCACGAGCGCGAGCAGCGTGAGAGGCATATTCGTCATCTTCATATGAGTGGCATTTTCGGCAACTCACGTGCCGGAACGCAAGCAGGGATTGGTGCATGAATCCACGCACAAATGGCGCCTGAATCGCGATGGAGCGTCAGCCATCTCCAAGGAGCCAGACATGCTCCGACCTGTCGGAGGCTGGTATTCGATGAGATCCAACGCGTTGAGTGCCTCAGGTTTGACGGCGTTGGCATCCCAGTGCATTCACTGCCGGAGGCGGCATCCGTGCGCAGCTCAGCGACCGTATCACCGCCGGATTCGATGCCCGTGTCGGCTGGGAGCTGCATCTCCGGACGAACGGTACGATTGGATTGCAGTGGGGACGCTGAACGACGTGTCGAACGCGAGACACGCCGTCCCCGGCGATGAGAACATCACCGAATCGCGAGAGGCCGCACGGGCGAGCCCGTCGCGCCCTTGATGCGCTCGGTCACGTTCACGTAGAGGAATTCGTACACGCGGTCGCGCGCGAGCTCGCGCAGGTCCATGTTCTCCAGCATCATCACGCCGCCGAAGAACAGCTCGTGATGCACGTTGCCCAGCTCGGGCCGAGTCGGCGGCTGGATCGTCACGCAGCAGCTGTCGGCGCCCACCATCGACGCCTTCTTCTCTACGGCCCATCGGGCGACTTCGACGCCGATGCCAGGCGACCCCTGGTTCTCGCCGACAAAGAACCGCGCGTCGTTGTACTTCGCGCGGATTGTTCCAGTTCACGCCCCATCCGTAGTTGAACAAAACGGCGTCGCCCGGCTCGATGCTGTCTTCGCGAATGCCCTGCTTGGCCAGCGCGCCGCGCACGTCAGCGAGGGTCACCTCGTAGCGGCTTTCGAGCACCGGGACACCCTTGAACGCCGCGATGTCGATCAGGATGCCTCGCGTGATGATTGGCTTGACGTGCTCAACGCCCAGAGCCTGGAGTCCGCCGACGCCCCGATTGGCGCCGATCAACTCCTCTTCGGTGAAACCGTTGTAGTACACCCCCTTCAGCGTTCCATCGGCCATGCGAACGACCCTGCCCTGATGCCCGAAGGCGTCGAACTGCGTCCCCATCTGGCCGATGAATCCGGTGAAGTAGTCTGCGTGGACTACGCCCATGCCGTCCTTGAAGGGTTGGGCAGGAGGGATAATCGACAGGAAGTACGGGCGATATCCGTACTGCGGCATCTCCGCTTCGTAGATGCGCCCCAGTTCGTAGGTCTGGCCGGTCTTGGCCAGCCGCAGCGCCTTGAGAATCTTCTCGGGCGTCACGTAGTTGGAGTTGCCCGCCTGATCCTTGGGACCGTGAGGCGACGGCCACCATGGCCCATTTTCTCGCGTCTGCGCGTGTGCGACGCCCACCAGAATCGCGGCGGCCACCATCGTGAACCCGGCAACGCGTACCAAAATCTGCATGTGCATCTGGCGACTCCTGTGATTGTGTAGGCCGAACGATACCACTTTCGTCGACGTGCGGTTATCGCGCTATTGCAGACAGTTGATGTCGGTTCTAAGCTGTCGGCACCCCGATGCACGAAACCACGACGGAGAGTGCCGGCATTGTCGCGCGCACGGCCCTCGCGCTCACTGCGTGGAGCGAGCGCTGGATCCCCGACGCCTTCGTCTTCGCCCTGATCGCCACCGTGCTCGTGTTCCTCGCAGGCACGAGCCTCACCGATGCCACTCCAATGCAAGTGGTGGATGCCTGGGGCCGAAGCTTCTGGGATCTGATTCCCTTCACGTTGCAGATGGCGCTCGTCATCATCACAGGGCACGTTTTGGCAACCTCGCGGCCCGTGGGCCGTGTGATCCACTCGATCGCCGACCTGCCTCGCACGCCACGTGCCGCTGTGACGCTTGTCACGGTCTTCGCGCTCGTGAGCTCGTGGTTCAACTGGGGCTTCAGCTTGATCTTCAGCGCCGTGCTGGCGCGCGAAGTGGCACGCCGTGTAGAAGGCGTCGACTATCGGGCACTCGCCGCCGCCAGCTTCCTCGGGCTGGGCAGCATCTGGGCGCAGGGACTGAGTGGTTCGGCGGCTCTGCAGATGGCGACACCCGGCGCGCTTCAGCCCAGCATCCGAGAGATCGTCGCGGCAGGCGGCGTCGTGCCGGGCGGCATCATCGGCTTCCGCGACACGATCTTCCTCTGGCAGAGTCTGGTCTCGGTGGCGGTTGAGATCGTGGTGGTCGCTGTGGTGATGTGGTTGGCCACGCCGCCCCCATCGCGCGCGCGAACCGCACGATCGCTCGGGATCGACCTCACATCGCACGAGGCGCCCGAACGGGCGCCGGTTGCGCTCACTCCCGGTGCGTGGCTCGAGCACTCGCCTCTCTTGACGTGGTTCGTCGTCGCCCTCGGCGTCGCGTATCTCGTGCGCTACTTCGCCGCTGCAGCCGAGCCGTTGAATGCCATCACCCTCAACGTGCTGAACCTCGCGTTTCTGCTGGTTGGCTTTCTGCTTCATCGCACGCCGGCGCGGTTGATGCGAGCGGTGCAGGACGCAACGCCGGCTGTCTGGGGCGTCATTCTTCAGTTTCCTTTTTATGCGGGCATCGCGGGCGTCATCACCGCCACCGGATTGAACGAGCAGCTGGCCGGACTGTTCGTCCGCGTCTCGACCGCAGAGTCGTTCCCCGCGCTCGTCGCCATCTACTCCGCTGTGCTGGGAGTGTTCGTGCCGTCAGGTGGCTCCAAGTGGGTGATCGAAGCGCCATACGTCATGGCTGCCGCGCATGAATTAAAGGTGCACCTCGGTTGGGTCGTCGCCGCCTACGATCTTGGCGAGGCGCTCGCCAATCTCGTGCAGCCGTTCTGGATGCTGCCGATTCTCGGCCTGTTTCAGCTTCGGGCGCGCGACGTAATGGGATTCACGTTCCTGGTGTTCCTTGCCCTGGTTCCAGTGGTGCTCGTACTAGTGACGCTGCTGGGGCTGACGCTGCCTTACCCGCTCTGACACGACCGACGAGCGTCCCGGCAAACCATTTCTGTTCAAGAATGTCTGAACAAATGGATGAATCAACATAAATGTACGGCCTGGCGATGGAAGCCCGGCACGCGCTCGAAAAAGGCCAGGAAAAACCGCTGTTCACTTCACGATACCTGGCGCTTCGCTTGCTATGCCGGAAGCTGAGGCTTTCAGATGCTGGCAAGACTCCTTGCGGTCTGGATCATCGTTCTGGCTGCGTCTCCCTTTACGCAGCCATTCTCGACAGTCACGCTCGAGTGGCTGTTCGGTGACTCGGCTAGGCCGCACTCGCCATTGCCATCTCTCCGATCGGCGTCGGTGGGGACTGTCGAACTCGAGGCCGTTCCGAGCAATCCTCCTGTGGAGGTAAGCCGAGCCGGTCCCCAATCGCATCGCGACACCTCGCCCGCAGCATCGGGGTCTCCTGTCGAGAACGACGTTGTCTCGCAGTCGATGCTGGAGCGGCCCTGCCTCGAGGAGGCCGTGGAATGGGAATGCAGCGTCGCCTGCGCGTTCGCGGTCCTTCGTCTATAAGCCTGCCCGCTCGATTCCCCATCAACTAGGCCGATAAGCCGGCTCCTTAGCGGTCGAGGAGCCCTTTCCCCCAGGAGTGCGCATATGAACTTCGGCAAGCGTCAGAAATACTGCTCAGCCATCATCCTCGCGATGTGCCTGGCAGCAGCATCGAACGCTCACGCAAAGACGGCAGAGGAGTTGACCATCGCCATCGACACGATCTGGGTACTGGTCACGGCCTCGTTGGTGTTCTTCATGAACCTCGGCTTTGCGCTCGTCGAGTCGGGATTCTGTCGAGCCAAGAACACCGTGAACATCCTGTCGAAGAACTTCATCGTCTTTGCCATTTCATGTCTGGCTTTCTATCTGTTTGGCTGGGGATTGATGTTCGGAAACGGCAGCGGATTCCTTGGCACGGAAGGACTCTTCGCGATTGCCGGCGCGGACAACAGCCCGGCCATGGGTGATGCGTATGCCGGCGCTTACAAAGCCATCGCCTGGACGGGGATTCCGCTCTTCGCGAAGTTCTTCTTTCAGCTCGTCTTCGCTGGAACGGCCGCGACCATCGTCTCTGGTGCCGTTGCTGAGCGTATCAAGTACCTCTCGTTCATCGTGTTTTCGTTCTGTCTTGTGGCGTTCGTCTACCCGGTCACCGGGCACTGGATCTGGGGCGGCGGATGGCTGGCAACGGCGGGCTTCTGGGACTTCGCGGGCTCGACCGTCGTGCATAGCGTCGGCGGCTGGGCTGCCCTCGCCGGCGTTCTGGTGCTCGGCGCGCGTCGCGGGAAGTATGGATCGGATGGCAAAGTCAACGCCATTCCTGGTCACAGCATGACGTCCGGCGTCATCGGCTGCTTTGTGCTGTGGCTGGGGTGGTTCGGATTCAATCCTGGTTCAACGATGGCCGCCGATCCCAATGCCATCTCCCATATCTTCATGACCACGAACACCGCGGCGTTCATGGGATTGCTCTCTGCGACAGCCCTCTGCTGGATCTGGGACGGCAAGCCCGATCTCGGCATGTCGGTGAACGGGTGCCTGGCGGGCCTCGTGGCGATCACTGCACCGTGCGCGTTTGTCACGGTCGGCGCCTCCCTCATCATCGGCGCGCTCAGCGGGCTCATCGTGGTGTGTGCCGTCAAGCTTCTGGACGCAATGAAGATCGATGACCCAGTCGGCGCGGTTCCTGTGCACCTCTTCAACGGCGTCTTCGGCACCCTCTGCGTGGGACTCTTTGCCGTCGACAAGCTCACTGGCGCCGCCACAGGTAATGGCCTGTTCTATGGCGGCGGCATGACCTTACTCATCGCCCAACTCAAAGGCATCGTCGCCGTCGGGGCCTACACGCTGGTTGCCTCGCTCGTGTTCTGGTACTTGATTAAGGCCGTGTTTGGCCTGCGAGTCAGTCCAGAAGAAGAAGAAGAGGGGCTCGACATCGGAGAACACGGACAGGTCGCCTACACCGGCTTCAGAACCCTTTCGGCGTAGTTTTCGCGCGCACGTCGGCTCGCGTGGATGAATCCCAGGGCACAACTCGCCCTGCGGATTCATCACGCTCGGCGTGTGCGCCTCCCGGGGAAGCGATGCAAAAGACGCCATTGTCGCCCAGGGGGCCGAATCACACACAAATGTCGGTCGGATCGGCCAGGCGCTCACATGGCTGAAAGTGGCGATCCCCTGAAGTTCTTCCTCGGCGCGTGTTTGTTGACCGGTGCGCTTCTCTTCCCGCATGCCAAGGTCGGTCCGGTCGTCTTCGGCATGGTCGTCGCCGGGATCCTGCAACTGCTGTGGAGGAGATTCCGTGGGCGCTGACTCGCCGCAGGAGCGCGGTGACGTGATGGAGGCGACGACGCTCGCGTCGCCTCCCGCCGCACCAGACGGTGTGTGGATGTTGCCCGCGAAATGGTTCCTGCTCGGCTGTGCGGCAGCGGCGATCGGAATCTTGGGACTCGACGTCTCGGCCCTTCCCGTCTCACTACTCGCAACCGAGGTGGCGCTCACCATCCTCGGACTTTTCGTGCTCGGCTCGTTCAAATATCAGGTCCACAAAAACGCCTTGACGTATGGGATGGCGCTCATCGTCATCGCAACGTTCATCAGACTGCCGACATCCACCTGGCACGAAGAGATCGCGGCTGGCGGATGGTGGCCATGGATGCACGCTCATCTGCTGTCTTTCCGCGGACTGGATGAGATCGTCCATGCCGACACGATGCTCTTCATTCTCGGCCTCACCTACTTCGTCGCGGTCATCGCCCAGACCCGTCTCCTCGAAGGCATCACGTTCATGCTCCTTCGTCGGAACAAAGGGCTCATCCTCCCGACCGTCCTCTCCGTCACCGCGTTTGTCGCGTTCGCATCCGGAATCCTGGACGGCGTCTCCATGATCGGCCTCACGATCCGCACGCTGGTCATCATCATGACGCTGGCAGCCGCCCCTGTCGAAGCCGTGCGTTACGCCGTCATGGTATGCACGGCGGTGACCACGATCTGCGGGATGTGGTTGGCGTATGGCGAGCCGCCGAACTTGATCATGAAAGCGAACCTCGAGCCCCTTCTCGACAACGCGTTCTTCCTTGTCTACTGCGCGCCTGGAGCCATCGCTGCCTACCTGACGGTCGCCTGGCAGCTGCGCAGCCGCCTGCGCGGCGAACACGTGGACCTCGACGAGATGGACGTCATCGACGCCAACGCCGCCGATGTCCGCTTCCTTCAAGCCGCACGCCATGGCGAAGTCGTGACGACGGTGGAACTGATCGAGGCCCATGCCGGGCCGGCGGAATGGGGACATCGCGTCATCGAACGGATTCGCAACGGCCAGACGCTGGGCCTCGCGCTCATTCATGAAAACGTGGACCTGGACACGCGGCGGCTCCTGCTCGGCCGTTTTGTCGCTGAGGAAGTAGCGGATGGCCTCGATCGCCATTACGCGCTCGATGCCCAAGGCCTCTATGAGGAGGCATTCCAGGCGGAACTGGCGGTCGACGAACTGCTCGGCACGATGGCACGCAAACGACGCCAGGCTCAGCTGATCGGAGGCCTGGCGCTCATTCCGTTCATAGCCCTACTCGTGCTGCACGGATTCTTCCACCAGATTCCGCTCTTTGTCGCCTCCTTTGCAGGCTTTCTCGCCGCCCTGCCAGCGATCTTTCGCCTGCCCAGGATGCGCGCGCTGGCTCTGCGCGAAGCGCGATTGGAATATGCCGAGTATTACTTCCTGTTCCCACTCTTCCTATCGATCACGCTGCTCACGCACGCCGGGTTCTTTGAAGGCATGCGAGAGATGATTCGCTCATGGCATCGACACGCTCGGCAGCAGTCATGTTGCCTTCATCCAGTTTCTTGGTGCCGACGGTTCTCTCGGCGATTCTCGACAACAACGTCGTCGCGGATTTCGCGTCGCGCGGCCTGCTGGGCCTGGACGCCAATCATCTCCACCTGTTTGCGATGGCCCAGATTGCCGGCTACGCCCTGGGCGGGTGCTGGACCCACATCGGATCCGCCCAATCCGTTGTCGCGTACTCGTTCATCAAGCGCGATGTGGATGCGGACTACACGCCGGTGCAGTGGATCCGCGAAATGACGCCCGTTATCCTGAAGATCCTCCTCGTGTTGTCGGTGCTCATCTACGCCGCGAGCGCCCTGTCCGGCCTATGGCGCCCGATATGACAGTGTCCTGCTACGCTATCGGGCAAGGAAGACCAACACGACTCCGACAGCGCACAGAACCGCAAGTCGCTCCATACGTCTTGCCCGGCTGATTCAGGACGCCGACCGTGCGTTGTGCGCGGTGCCGCGGCGCCTCCAAACGACGGGCCTCGCGCTCGCTGCGATGGCCGTCTTCGCGTCGTGGCTGTTCTTCGTGCCAAAGACGTACACCGACTTCTCGGGTATCCCCCTGCTCAACCGCATTCAGCAGCCCGTCGCGTACGGGAGCGACACGATTGCGGACATGTACGAGGCACGCGTCGTGCTCAACAGCCCGCGCGACATGTACACGAAGGCACTGGTCGATCAGACGCCGGCAGAGGCCGCCGCCTGGTCGAAGGCAGCCTCTGCCCCGTATCCCCCGACTGCGCTGTTCATCGACGCCGGCCTGTATTGGGTAGGGGCGAAGACAGGGATCGGCTACTACGGCATGATCCTGCTGCTCGCCGCGTACTTTCACCTGGCTGCGCTCTACTACTGCCTCAAGACGCGCTGGTACGTGTTCCTGCTGATCGCCCTCTGTGGACTCTTCTTCAGCCAGAGATTCGCATACGTCCAGGACTGTACCTATCTCATCTTCCTCGCCGTGGTCATCACCGCGCTCCTGCTCGCCCGGCGTCGACCATCCGCAGCGATTGGGCTGATCGGAGTGGCCATTGCCACCAAGCTGCTGCCGTTGTTCTTCCTCACCAACGTGACGTCCATGCGCCGAAAACAGGCTGCGGCATTGACGGCTATCGTGCTGGCCGGTCTTGTCCTCCCCTATTTCGTGCTGCCGAACTACCTCTACATCTACAGCTTTCAGGCGGAGACTCGAGGTGGCGCGTGGCGTACGGCAGGCGCTATCGCTGTCACGGTGCCGTTCTCGTACCTGCTATGGCGGCTGCAGCGCCGAAGAGAACTCGACCTGGAAGATCTCATCGGGTGGAGTCTCGTACCGTGCGCCCTGTTTCTCGCGTTCAACGTGAACGCCGCACGCCATCTGCTCGTCGCGCTGCTGGTGCCCGACAAGCGCGTCGTGCGGACGGCGATCGCCGCGATTGGGATCGGGGTTTACACGCTTGGCGGCGGTCGCATCAGCATCAACTCGGTCCTGCCACTGATGACCGCCGCCCTGTATGGCTCTTTGCTGTGGCAGCTCCGCGACCGGGACGGATCTACACTCACCAAGCAGTAATGCCGGTTTCGAAACTCATACGGCCTCCAACCGACGCGACCCCTGCGGAGACTGCAGCACGCGGTCGGCCGCGAGACCTCCCTGACGATTTTCTTCGGGAAGCGTCCGCGCGCCTCGGCATCATGTCGCTCGTCGCCGCCGGCCTCTGGGTCGTTGGAACCATCCTCGGGCGCCTCGCCATGCGATCGATGCAGGGTGGCCATTCCGAATGGTTCGACTTGACGCTGGGCGATGTCATCGCTGCCGCGAGCGTACTGGTGTCGCTCCTCCTCTTTGCCTACACGCGGACGGCCAACCGGGACCCGCGCCGAATCCTGGATCTCGGTCTGGCGTACATGGTCTTCACCGCACTTGCGCTGGGCCTCACATTTCATTCAGGTCCGATCCTCCCCACGCTGTCGGTCGCTCCACAGATCTCGTGGATTGGGGCCGTCATCCTGATGTTTTCCGCAATCGTACCGAGCACCAGGACCAAAACGCTTCTCGCGGGCATCGTCGCAGCCTCCATGAACCCGGTGGGGATGTTATGGGCACGTGCCCAGGGCTACTGGGACTTCGGCCCGGCGACCAACGCGCTGCTGATGCACTACCCCGACTTTCTTCTCGTTGGCGTCGCCGTCGTCATTTCGCACGTCGTGACGACGCTCGGCCGGCAGGTGGCAAAGGCGCGGGAGATGGGCAGCTATCAGCTCGGCGAACTATTGGGGCGCGGGGGCATGGGCGAGGTCTACAAGGCCTCTCATCGAATGCTGGCGAGGCCGGCAGCCATCAAGTTGATCCGACCGGAGATGCTCGGTGGCACCGACCCGGCCGTGGCCGCGCGGGCGATCGCGCGCTTCCGGCGTGAGGCGGAAGCGGCGGCGCACCTGCGGTCGGCGCACACAGTTGACCTCTACGACTTCGGAGTGACCGAGGATCAGACCCTCTATCTGGTGATGGAATTTCTGGACGGAATGGATCTCGAGTCACTGGTTCGCCAGCACGGCCCGATGCCGGCGCCGCGTGTGGTTCATGTCCTTCGTCAGGTCTGTGATTCACTCGAAGAAGCACACGCGCGAGGTCTGGTGCATCGAGACATCAAGCCGGCCAACATTCACCTCGGCCGGGTCGGCTGTCGAGAGGATTTCGTCAAGGTGCTCGATTTCGGCCTCGTGAAGACCGCCGGCGTTGGCGCCGCCCAGTCGCTGGCCACGATCGAAGGCGTGGTCGTGGGTACGCCGGCCTATATGGCACCGGAGATGGCGCTTGGCGACAACGTCGATGCGCGCGCCGATCTGTACGCGCTCGGATGTGTGGGGTACTACCTGCTCACCGGAGAGCAGGTGTTTACCGGCGACACGGTGCTCAAGGTGGTCACTCAGCACCTGCAGGCTGTGCCGGTGCCGCCATCGGAGCGAACCGAGCTGCCGATCCCGGCGACGCTCGAACACTTGGTGCTGGCCTGCCTCGCCAAGAACCCAGAAGAGCGACCGCAGAACGCGCGGCAACTGGCGCAGTCACTCGACACGATCGGTGGGATCACGTGGGACGAGGAGCAGGCGAAGCGATGGTGGCGCCAGTATCACCCGGCGCAGGCGCCAACATCCGATGCGATTGCGCTCTGAGAGACGTCGTCTCCATGATGGTTCGATTCGTCGCACTATCCACGATGGGACTGTCGCGCGTGGTCATCCGTTTTCGCTCAGAAGAACACTGGGAGTTCGCCGGATCGCCACAAAGTACAACACGAACACCGCGACCCACATAAGATCACGCCTTCTCCGAACGTCGAATGAAGCGCCGCTTCAGGCGCGATCGCGGCGTAGATCATCGTCATCGTGAGGAGACCAGACACAATCATGATTCGATGGATGTTCGTGGCGATCCACGACATTGGGATGCCTCCACTCCCCGTGAGGATTTTCCGAAGACAAGGAGGCGGGCACGATACCACGTGCGCAGGCGGGACTCATCGAGGATTCGCCAGAGCCGGTCTGGGACGTTCCTCGATATACTGGCGCCCTCAGTGACCCGGAGGCTCATTCGCCGAATCCCGGCGTTTGCTGTCGCGATCCTCGTCGCCGCCTCCGCGGCGGTCTACCGTTCCTCCGTCTATTCCCAGTTCACCCCGATCCGCCTCGAGGTCGTGAGCACGGAGCGCCCCTCGTCGCTGGGAGCGCTCGTGGTGACGCTCCCCGATCTCTCGCCGCTGGGCGAGCAGCGTGCGGTCATGGGCGTCAGGTTTCGCAATACGGGGAGCGGCGAGCGGGTCCTCGCGCTGCGGCTCGACAGATCGCAAATCGCGCGCGTGGTGCTGCGGAGAGGCGACGAAATCGCCTGGAACACCGTGCTGTCCCCGGGCGCGGTGCGAACCCTGTCTCACGTGGGCAACGCGCCGAGATCGTTCGAAGTGTGGGGCGATGGGGACGGATGGGCGGTGAGCGCGCTCGAGTTTCGCAACTATCACGTGCGCGTTGGTGAGCGCCCGCTGGCGGTGGTGGTACCCGATCGTGCCACCCTCACCCATCCCGCCGCGGGCGTACTGCCGGTCGGCGTGGCGCTCGCAGCCCTCGCGCTGCTGGCGATCGTCTTGCCGAGTCTGGAGTCCCGCGGCGCGCGATCTGTGGCAGTTGCCCTCGTGCTCGCTTCAGGTCTGGTGACGGCCACGTGCCTGATCCTTCCGCGGGTCACGCCTTACAAGCTGCTCCTGTCTCGCCCGGCGTTCGCGCTCGTCGTCGCCGGGCTCTTTGCGCCGTTTCTCTTCCCGGCCCTGGTGCTACTCGCCACTCGGACACGCTCGGCGGTGTCGGCCGTTGCCGGTTACTGGACACGCCACCGGCTTACATGCGAGCGCGGCGCAGCGTTTCTGGCGCTCGGCGCGATCGGGATCGCGCAGCCGATCTTCGACGTCGTGGCAAACAGCCCGGAGTTCTTCGCCGCGCGCAGCACGCCGCCTGTGACGGCCGTGGCAGGAGTTCTCGCCATTGCTCTCGGGGTGCCGCTGTCGATGATCGCAATCGAGCGGGCGATCCGGGCGGCCAGCGGGCGGGCGGCGGCTGTCTTCACGGGTCTGACCGTCGCGCTTCTGTCAGCCGCCATCATCATGCCGTTGCTCAGGCGAAGCGAAGCGATCGCACCGCCTTGGGACGCGGCGCTGGGCGCATTGATGGCCATTGCGATAACCGTTGCGTACGCGAAGGCGCAGGTCGCACGGCAGTTTTTCACGGCGCTGGCACCGGCAGCGCTCGTGGTGCCAGTGCTGTTCATGCTCAATCCCGTGATGGCCAACACGCTGCTGCCGTCGGAATCGGCAGCTGCGGTGCGGGCGTTCGCGCGGACGCCGCCAATCGTGTTTGTCATCTTCGACGAGCTGCCCTTGAACAGCCTGCTCGACGCCGACGGAAACATCGACGCCGAGCGCTACCCGAACTTCGCCGCGCTTGCCCGCGACGCGTCGTGGTACCGCAATGCCAGCACCGTTGCGCCGACCACATCGCAAGCCGTGCCCGCCATTCTGTCTGGTCGATACCCGGTCGAGCGCAATGCGGCTCCCTCGATGCGGTACTACCCGGTCAACCTCTTCACGACGCTGGCGCGGCACTACGCGATCTTTGCCGCTCACCGTTTCCAGCAGCTGTGCCCACCCCGCGCGTGCCGTAACAACTCCGCCATGGCCGCCGACACGATCGGCTCCCTTCTGTCGGATCTCTCGCCTCGTGTGGCTGCACATCGTTCTGCCGGCGCAGCTGAGCGACGGACTGCCACCCGTCACCGAGGACTGGGCCGAGTTCGTTCAACCGCGCGAGACGAGGACAGCGACTCCCAGAAGTCGTGGCGCCGCCTTCGCCGAGTTCCTGTCTTCGATCGACGATCGTCCGTCGGAGCTGCACTTCATTCACCTGATACTGCCGCACATGCCGTTCGAGTACGTTCCGTCAGGAAGACGGTACCGTGGCCCGGACTACGGGACTCGCATATACCGGGAAATGGAGCTGTTCGAGCGGGCGAGCGCGCCGTTCGCCGACACGCTTCATCAGCGGCATCTGGCGCAGGTCGGATACGCGGACCGGTTGGTCGGCGATCTCGTGGCGAGGTTGCGCAAAGTCGGCGCGTACGACAAGGCGGTGCTTGTCGTCACCGCCGATCACGGTGCGAGCTATCGCGAAGGGCGCCCTCGGCGCCAGCCTATCCGGCGCCGCAACTATTCCGACGTTCTTCGGGTTCCGCTCATCATCAAACTGCCGGGGCAGAGCAAGGGCGAGGTCTCGGAACGGATCGTCGAGACCGTCGATATCTTTCCGACGCTCCTCGATGCCCTCGGCGCGGATGTCTCGCTCCGTCTCGACGGCCGCTCCCTCATCGACGAGCGGGTGCCGGCGCGCACCTCCGGGACCGTGATTCAGCGCAGCCGTCTGAACACCAGAGCGGTGGCGATCGGAGACCTCTCGGCCGACCAGGCCGAGAGCCTCGCCCGAAAGGCGCGGCGGTTTGGGCGCGGGAGTTTCGCCACGTCTCTGTACTCGCCACCGGAGCTCCGTCACCTGCTCGGATTGAACGTGAATCAGATGCAGTTGAGTCAGGTACAGGATGCGCGAGTCACGATTCGAGATCCCGAGCGCTTCGAAGCGGTCACACTCGCAAGCGATCCGCTGCCCCTCTACGTCAGCGGCGCCCTCAGCACATCCCTGCGGGCGCCCCTCACGGTTGCCGTTGTCGTCAACGGGGTCGTAGCGGCCCTCACTCAGTCGTACGACGAACGAGACGCCCAATCCTTCGGGACGCTCATTCCGGAGACATCGTTGCGGGAGGGTCGCAACAGCGTCAGGGCGCTCGTCGTCGAGGGCCCGGCCCGGTAGCAGCCTTCTACGCGCCCACCTCATCGAGAATTCGCCAGAGCCGATCGGTGAAGACCCTCCAATTGAGGCGTGCGTCGTACTCGCGTCGCGCAGATAGCGCCATCGTTCGATAGCGCTCCGGATCGACGGTCATGTCCAGCAGTTCGCGGGCGTAGTCGGCCGCGTTCGCCTCGCGCCCGAGAAGGCGACCGCTGACATCATGTTCGACGATGGTGGGGATACCGCCGACCGCGGTCGTGAGGCGGGGCATGGCGTACGCGGCGGCCTCGCAGAACGCCATTCCATATGCCTCTGCCCGCGACGGCGTGAAGAGGACATGGCATGTGGAAAACAAGTGTTCGAGCGTCTTGCGTGCGGCTTCTTGCCTCTTGTCGAGGAAGCCATACCTGATGACGAAAGGATCGGCTGGAGGCACATCCGCGCTCGGGCCGACCACGTGGAGGATGATCTCCCGGCCCATCTGGCGTGCAAGGCGACATGCCTCCACTGCCAGTGCGCCGCCCTTGCGCTCCCAATTCTGGCCCACAAACAGCACCCTGAGCGGAGCCGAACCGCGAGCATCGAGCATCCGGTCGATCGTCGACGCCGGCGGTGCGTCGATGTTGGCGCCAAACGGAATGACGTGCGTCCGCTCCACCGCCGCTCCATGGAGCCGGATGGCCGTGTCGGCCGCCCATCGAGATGGATAGATCGCCGCCGCGCATCGTGCATGCGCCTCAGCTTCTTGTCTGAACCCCTGCCGCCGATAGCGCGGGGCCTTGGGGAACTGGTCATAGAAGTCGACCATCGCACCAAAGGGCGCGTCGGCACAGAAAACGATAGGGACGTCGGTGTTCAGCAGGCTGACTGCCTGCGATCCGGGTGAGAACACCACATCGCAGGCGTGCGCACGAATGACGCGCTCAATTTGGCGCGCCAGGGATCTGAGGTAGAGCGAATGACGATCGGCTTTGTACACCTGGCCCATTGCGCGGTAGAAGCGCTCGATCGGCCGCAGGAGGCCGAGCATCCGGCAGTCGAGGGGTGAGAGCGTCACTACCTCTGCTCGTGCGCGCATCTGCGACAGGATTGAATACGGACGCCCGGACTGAACCGTGATGTTGTCGGCGGCCCATTCGTAGGCGAAAAGGATTCGTCGCATCGATCGCACGGATCCCCTCGGCCATGGGAGGCGATCTCGACTCTACGATATCAGCGATGAACCTGTTTGCGGGGTTGTCGTGCGCGTATGCTAGTGAAATGACCGATCGGAACAGCCGTACCGTCTACTCCACCACAACCGGCGGCATTTGTCCGAAATGCGGGTGGCCGCAACGCAATTGCAAGTGCAGCGCTCAGTTTCAGCGTGACGAAGCGCTCCCCGCCCGCATCGTCGCCAAGCTGCGCATGGAGAAGACGGGGCGAGGTGGCAAGACGGTGACCGTGGTCTACGGCCTGCCCGACAATCAGTCGTTCCTGAAAGAGCTGTCGACCGAGCTGAAACGTGCCTGCGGCACTGGCGGCGCAGTGGTGGAAGGCGGCGTCGAGATTCAGGGTGAGCTGCGCGATCGCATTCGCGATGTGCTGACGAAAAAAGGATGGACCGTCAAAGGATAGCGTTGGCGAAGGTTGGCGGAGCCATCGTCCGCCATTTCTCCAATTGATTCAACAAATGCAATGACTTAGAGGACACGCGAAGGGTCAATCCCTCAACTCAACCCCCATGCTGATTCCTCGAGAATTGGCCGTCGCTCAATGAGTTAGCTGCCGACGCCTATGATTCGGGAACTTCATTGGTCTGACCGTCAATCTATCTATGATGGGTGAAGCCACAGATGCGCGTTCGGCGGGCACGAGCGTGGAAGGCGAACCAAGGCCTCCCGACGCCGAACTCATCGCTCGCGCCAGAGCAGGCGAGCGTGACGCGTTTGGGGCGATTTACCAGCGTTATCACGCGGGGATCTATCAGTTCGCGCGAGCGATGACAGGGTCGACGGTGTTAGCCGAAGACGTTACGCACGAGGTATTTGTGGCGCTTCTTCGCGGGCTTGATCGCTACGACCCCGCGAGAGGTGCCCTGAGCACATACCTGTACGCAATTGCCCGCAATGTGAGCCGTCACAGGCTCCGGCGGGAACGCCGATTCGTGGGATTCGAGCTTTGGACGAGGAAAGAACAGGGAACTAGCGAGGATCCATTGCAGCCGGTGATGCAAGCGCAAACGGCAGCGCGAGTACGCGCGTTCGTCAAAGCCTTGCCGGCAAGCTATCGGGAAGTGTTGGTCTTGTGCGACCTACAGGGGCTTTCCTACGAGGTAGCGGCGGCAGTCCTGAATGTTCGAATCGGCACAGTGCGATCGCGTCTGCACCGAGCAAGACAGCAGATGGCCAAGCGGCTGGTGCAGGCCGACGTCTGTGCGGTGCCTGTCGGTCAGAGGGCGCGAAGATGTCTGATATAGAGAAACGCAACGACGTACGGAGTGGGGAGGAGATGCTGGCGGAGGCCTTGCGCCTGGTCAGCCTGGACAACCAAGGCACTCGAGTGCCTCCGCACATTGAGACGGCCGTGATGCAAGCCTGGGACGCAAGAGCACTAGGCGGTGCGGAACGATGCCAGGGCCGTTCGCGTTTGTGGTTGGCGGCGATCTCGACTGCGGCTTGTGGAGTGCTTGTTGTCACTCTGTGGATGCATCGTGCGGGTGAGAATGTTGCCACCGGACTCGCGCCATTGAATGTCGAGCAGAAAAGGACGACGACCGAGTCACAGGCGTATTCGCTGGACGCCGTCACAGCGACGGAGGTGCTGTTGGAGGATCCGGCATCCCTGCAGTTGGTGCGGTTGACAATTCAGCCGTCAATGCTGTCGGCGTTTGGTTACGCGTTGGCCGACCCCATGAGCACCGAACCCGTGAATGTGGAGATGCTGATTGGGCTCGACGGGGTTCCGCGCGCCATTCGACCCCTCGAGATCAGTTCAGTCTTGGAGTACTAAGATGATGAAGAGACTCATCAACATCACCCTCGGCATCGTGCTGACGTGGAGCGCGTCTGCTACTGCGCAGGGGCCCACAGGCCGCACTGGAGGTGGATTCGGGCCACCAGGAACGGGATTTGGACGCGGTCCCGATATTCTCGGCATCGAGCCGCTCGGGCTTTCTCAGCCGGTGGCGGGTGTGCCGTTCTCGGCCGACGCGGTTACCGAGACGGTCCAACCACTCGCTGACGGAAATCGCATCGAGCAGAGAACGACGGGCACCATAGCCAGAGACGGTCAGGGACGAATCCGGAGCGAACGGACTCTAGCCGGAATCGGCCCAACCGCAACGGGCGATGCCATCCGGATCGTGACGATCACTGATCAGACAGGTCGCGAACAGTATCGGCTCGACGAGCCGCGCAAGATCGCCTGGAGGCTGCGCCTTCCCGCCGTGCCGCCACGTCCCGAAGCACGGGCAGGCGCCCGTCCGCCGATGCCTTCTGGACAGACCTTGAAGTCTGAGCAACTCGAGCCTATGCAAATCGACGGGATTCGAGCGGAGGGAACTCGGGTGACCCTGGCGATCTCCCCTGGCACGATTGGAAACGACAAAACAATCGAGGTTGTCAACGAGCGGTGGTACTCACCCGACCTCCAGGTCGTGGTCTCCACGAAGCGTATCGATCCGCGATTTGGCAGCGTGACATATCGGTTGGTTAACATCGTCCGGGCGGAGCCGCCGGCCGAATTGTTCGAGATTCCCGCAGACTTCGCAGTCCGCGAGCAGCCGCAATTTCCGCTTACTCCTCCTGGGTCCAAATGACGTGCTTCTCATTCGGGGCGGCGCGTCTCTGCTTCTACCCTCATCGCGCCTCGCGCCCTTCATCGGCGCGCGCGAAGGTCACGGTCGTCCGGCCTCCGGGGAAGCCTTCCGGCGTGACCACCAGCGTCATGGTGCGGCGATCGGCAGTGAGGGTTCTGACCTCGCGCAGGGTCATCGTCCGCTCTCCCTGCCCCTGCGGTCCTGGCATCGTCTGCTCATTCTTGGTGACCAGAGCCACGCCGTCCCATCGGGTGGTCGTTTTCACCGTGCTATCGCCGGCGCCGGGATTGCTCGTCGTACGCCCATCGAACGGGTAGCTGCTGATGCGGCTGCGGCGTTCGTCGTTGACAATCAGCATCGAGCTCGTCTGCCTGATCGAGATGCGATCGCCCTTCGCGAACATCGCATCAAAGGCGGCGCCGCGTCCCTGCCGCCCGCCACGCCCTTCAAATCCGCCGCCGCCGCCGAAACTTCCGCCACGCCGGCCCGGCGGTTCTCCGAGCGCATCGCCGCGCTCCGGCCTTTGCATCTCTACCTGTTCGACGACCCAGGTGCCCGAAAAATCCGGACGGTCCTGCGCCGCAAGCGGAATTGCGGTAAGCACGAGCAGGCCCGCGCTGACAATGCCGGCAAGCGCCAAGCGACGTGTGAACATGACAGGTCTCCTGAAATGGAATGCGACACTACGGCGCTACCGTAGCGTCTATCACTCGCTGATACTGCGCGCCGTCGTCATCGACAAACGTCAACAGAACGCTCATCACGGCTTCCTTTCGCAGGCTCGGCAGGTCGTACCAGACCTCGAAGCTCAGCGTCACCGGCGCGTCGACACCCCCGAGCTGGTTTCCACTTGCGCTCACGGTGACGAACTCGGAATGTTCGACATCCGTTCCCGTAGGAGCGGTGATGATTCCTCCAGAAGCCTGCTTCGCCACCAAGGTGGTGGAAGACAGTTTCACCGGAAAGGCGACGTCGACGTCTTCATCCGTCGCATTGTTGTTGAAGCGCGCGGTGATGCTGAAGGCGGCGTGCCAGTCGTACTGCACGATCTCATCTGGCTGGTTGTTGCCGCGGACGACACGATAGGTTCTGCCACCGGTCTGATTATCCGCGAGGATGGGATCAGGCGACACGCTGACATCTATGACGTCGTCGACATCAAAGGTGTCATCCGGATCCGTTGGACTCTGGCATGCGGCGACGGACATCATGACTACGACAACCCACAGGACAATGGATGCTCTAAACATTGCTTCTCCTGAGATGAGTCTTACGACTCGGTTCAAAACGTCGCTCCGACGGAGAACTTGAACACTCGCGGAGGCTGGAATTCGTCGCGATAGATGTTCCAGGCGTAGATCAAACGGAACGGGACATTGAGCATGGGAATGGTGACGCGCGCTTCCACGCCCGACGAGGTCCGGAGCTGCCTCAAGTCGATGTTCTGCGTCTCTGAGAACGCCTGGCCGGCGTCGTGGAAGGCGAGAAGGCGCAGTGGACCGAAGACGTCGAGGTAGTACTCCGCATTGAAGAGCACGAACTTGTCTCCGCCGATGGCGCGGTTGTCGCTGTCGGTGGGTCCGACCGTCCGGATGTCAACTCCCCGGATTTGGGTCTCGCCGCCAAGGAAATAGCGCAGGTAGTACGGAAGCACTCGCGTCCGGCCAAAGGGGAACAGCCAGCCCCCGGTCGCGCGTACACCAAGAGCCGTGCGTCTGGTATGCGGGATGTACTGGACGACCTCGACCTCGGGCTTGAGGTAGTCCGTCGTGCCGCCCAGGAATCCACCGGCAAACGCGGTGCTCAACGTGAGCCGACGCCCGCTCCGGGGTGCGAATGGATTGTCGACGGTGTTGTGAAGGAACGCGGGTGTCAGCCGGCTTTCAACATGCCGTCCCTCGTCAAGGAAGGCGTTGAAGACCGGCACGCCGACGGCCGACTCGGCATCGAGATCCTCCATGAGATTGTCGGCGACGGCTGTATGGATGACTTCATACCCGTAGGTCAGCGTCGCCCTGGAGAATCTAAAGACCGGGCGGCCGCCGACGAGGTTGATGCCGCCGCGCACTTCGCTGTACCCGACGACATCGGTTGCGGTCAGATAGTCGATCTTGCGCGAATAGAGATCGGCCCCGGCTGTAATGGGGCGATCGAACACATATGGTTCGGCGAACCCGACCTGGTATGCGGTCGACCGGGCGCCCTTCTGACCGCTGAGAGTGAGACTCTCGCCGCGTCCCATGAAGTTCGAGGTCGTGAACGAGATGTTGCCGAACACGCCTTCGTACTGGGACACGCCGGCTCCGAACTGGATTTGGTTGCGGTTCTGCTCCTGGACCTTCAGGTTGACGTCGACCACATTCTCGCGATCGGCCGTCTTCTCGACCTGGACGTCCTTGTCGCTCCCTTCGATCGGCTTGAAATATCCAAGCTGGTTCAACCGCCGCACGCTGAGCTTCAGCGCTTCGGTATCGAACACACCGCCTTCGAAGAGCCGCAGTTCCCGGCGAATGACGTTGTCACGAGTCGTCGTGTTGCCGCTGAATGTAATGCGATTGACGCGATACTGGGCCCCTTCCGACACGCGCATCGTGACGTCGACGGTTGGCGGCTGGGATGTGTCCGAAGTGCCGCTGCTGGAGGATTGCGTCGCACTGGGTTGGTCACTGAACCGGAGGTCCGGATACGCAGTGAACTCCATGTACCCGGCGGCCCCGTAAAGCTCACGCGCCCGCTCGAAACCGTTGCGAATCCGCTCCTGCGTGTACCACTCTCCCTTCTCCAGCCTGAAAATGGCGCTGAGCACGTTCGCGGGCACAACCTTGTTCCCGTCGAACGCGATCGCGCCGATTCTGTAGCGGGCGCCTTCCGTGACCGGAATCCGAAGCTGCACGTAGCGCGTGCGGCTATCGGCGGCATCGTCGAGCGCCCGCAGCTCCGGCTGGCCAACCTGCGCTGTGACGTAGCCCTGATCACGGTAGTAGTCCTCGACGGTCCTGGCATCGTCGGCGAACCGGCTCTCCTTGTAGGCGCCAGCCTTGGTCGCGAACGACAGCAGGTTCTGCGCGCGGTTGCCTTTCAGCTTCTGGGCGAGCACGTCATCGCTGAAGGCCACATTGCCGACGAACTCGACATCGCGGATCACGATCTTGGGACCTTCGTCGACATGAAACATGACGTTGACGAGCTTTGGCCCGCCGGCCGCACTGGTGACAGAGTGCGTCACGGTCGCATTGGCAAACCCTTCCTCCGCCATCAACTCCGCGACGACCGTCTTGATGCGGCTGACCGCGTTCTGGTCCAGAAACGAATCAAGTCGAAGCTCGATGCTGCGCTCACGCAGCCGCTCATCGATGCGGGTGCGATCGATCCGAGTGCTGCCTTCGTATTGGACGAGCTTGACCCGGGCGCGCTCCTCCAGGTGGTACGTCACAAGCTTGCCCACTACGCCGTTGGAGAAAGTGAAATCGGTCACCTCAATGGAGAGGTCCTCGAGGAAGTTGGTCGCCCATAGCCGCCTGAAATCCTCCAGCGCCGTGTTCCGCGCCTGCTCGTCATAGGGCGCCCAATCGTTTTGCGACGAACGGCTCGAACGAAGGCGAATGTAGTGCAGGTATGTCTCGGGCTCGACGGTGGACACGTTGCCCTGCGCTGAAAAACAGGGCGCGATCAGATAAACCACAGGCTCGCTGCCGGCCGGTGGAAGCCGGGCCGGCGCCGGAACCTGCTGACCGCAAATGGCGCTCGCCTCTTGAGCCCAGGCTGGAGCGTCCAGCGCGGCACATGCCAGCACCGCTACAAGCGCGATTGCCTGCGCCCCGGATCGCCCAGCCATATAGATGAAATTGACGACAGGTGTGAGGAGGTTCCCGAATGTTTCGGATGGGGACGAGTTTCTGGAACTCTGACGGTGTTCGCACCAATCAGCTAGTGGTGATGAACATATCGTTGAAAGCTGCGTTGACACTGGCTTTGTCCATCAGCGTCGCAACAGCAGGCTTGAAGGCTCAGGCGGCTCCGGAGGCCGCACAGTCGGAGGAGCTCCAACCACGCATCATCGGCACGACCGGCACGATGAAGATCGGCTTCGCCGGCTACGCGGACAGATTCTTTTCGTCCGAGAACAGTTTTTCTACGAACTACACAGCGCAAGTGGATATCGGCCGGTTCATCGCGCGGAAGCTTGCCGTCCGCGGAGGGCTTGCCGGCACAGGCAACTTCGGCGGCGGTGAGTCTGACCTTCCGACAGGCCGAGGCGCGCCAGCGTTGTACGCCTTTGGCGGGGTGCTCTACTACTTCGCGCCGCAGTCGATGTGGAGCATATATTCAGGCGGCGAATACTGGGCGCAGCTCACGCAGCGTGCCGATCCGGATGCTGGATCGGTTGTGGCCAAGCTCGGAATCGAGGGTGCGGTCTCTTCCCGCGTCAGCATCTTCGTCGACGGCGGCTACGGCTTCGGCCTCACCAAAGGCGAGGACGATGAACTGCTCACGCGTTTCGTCGGGCAAATCGGCCTGCGCCTGAAACTCTGAGTGACAACGAATTTAGTGGAACTTCACGGACGCTACCGCCAAATATCTGATGTAACACAGATGTAACGAACGGAGGAAGCGTGCGGCTACTCTTGGCGATTCTGGCGTTTGCGGTCTTGTGGGTTGGAGCCACGGCAATTTATCCGGCCAGGCTCCAGGGACAAAGTGGCGACACCCACGGTCGCGAGGCCGAGCCTGACTATACGCGCGTTTTCGCACAGGACTCCGTCAAGCGGCTTGACATCCAAGTTACGCCTGCGGACTGGGAACGCTTGGTGGCGGACATGGCCGAAATGGCGGGACCTCGCGGTTCGGATGCCGCCCCCGGTGGCGGGTTCAACGTCGCCCCGAATCCTGAGGCAGTCGCTGCATGCCAGCAGCGCGTCGAAGGTGAAGCGTGCGCGTTTGGGGAACCCCCGCAGACTGGCCGATGCACTCTCCTGCCCATGGGTGCTGGCCTGACCTGCACGCCGCTGCCGGGCGGCGGCGGCGCGCCCCCTGGAGGCACTCCTCCCGGCGGTGGCAATCTGCCTGGGCGCGGCGATCCCCCCGGAGGAAACAATCCAGGAGGCGGCAATCCCCCTGGTAACGGCGGCGGTCCGGGTGGGCCCGCAAATCCTGCCGGCGGCAATCTCGGACGTGATGACGTCGAGTTTCTCCCGCGCACGCCCCTGTACATTCCGGCAACTGTTCGGTTCGATGACCTGACGTTTAGCAACATCGGGCTTCGACTCAAGGGGAACTCGAGCCTGCTGAACTCGTGGCGCAGCGGTTCGGACAAGCTCCCATTCAGGCTAAACGCCGACGGAGTCGAAGATCAGATCCCAGAGTCGCGCGATCAGACGTTCTTCGGGTTTCCGAACCTGAATCTCACAAACAACTCCCAAGACACCTCCTTCCTCAGAGCCAAAGTGGTGAACGACCTCTTCCGCGAGGCTGGCATTCCCGCGGTCCACACCGCGTTCATGAGGGTCTATTTCGATCGAGGACAAGGCGCACAGTACCTGGGCCTTTACACCCTCGTCGAGATCCCGGATGAACCCATGTTGGTCGCGCAGTTTGGCAGCGACAACGGCAACCTCTACAAACCAAACGGAACTGGGGCGCGATGGACGAGTTTTCTCGCAGACTCTTTTCCCAAGAAGACCAACCAGCGCGACGAAGATTGGACCGACGTTCAAGACGCGATCGGCGTGCTCAATGAATCGCGAACGAATCCCGAAGTGTGGCGGGCTCGGCTCGAGGCGCGTTTCGGGGTCTCGATCTTTCTACGATGGCTCGCGTTGAACACCATAATCGGAAACACCGACACCTATGGCGGGTTCTCCCCACACAACTACTGGCTGTACGGTAGCCCACGGCACCGAGATCGACTCTTTTTCATACCTTGGGATCACGACCTGGCTCTGAATGCGGGCGGACCTGGAGGGACTTTCGGTGCGAACACCGCCTCGATCGATCTGTTCCATACCAGTGTCAACGCATCGTGGCCGCTGATTCGGTACCTGATGGACGATCCTGTCTATCGCGCAGCATATCGCGTGAACGTCGAGGAATTGCTGAACACGGTTTTCGAGCCTTCGCGCCTGACCGCCCGGCTTCAGGCAGAGCACGACCGAATTGCACCCTATGTGGTCGGACCCGAAGGAGAACAGCAAGGAAGCACCTTCATCCAGTCTCCGACGGAGTTCACCCAGGCCCTGACCAGCCTGATGTCATATGTGCAGACGCGCTCCACCGCCGTACGGCAGGCGCTGGTGACGAGTCGATGAGGGCCCCTTACTATTTCGTTTTGGCGTTGTTTGGCGCCGTCGCCGCCCCTGCCGTGGCTGACCAACGCGCCGAAGAACCTGCTCCGCCGCCGCACTTCGAAATCGTACCGGAGGCCTACATCCAGCTCGATTGGAGGGCCTATCCGAATTCACCTGCTGTTCCAGGCACCGGCCGGCTCCCCTTCGAGACCTTCGAGGTTCGCCGACTACGTGCCGGGGTCGATGGTCGTTGGCGCAGTGTCCGGTTCGAACTCACAATCGATCCGCAAGACCTCGACGGCACGTTCGTCAAAGATGCGTATGGCGAAATTCGTCCAGGCGCCTATGAAATTCGATTCGGACAGTTCAAAGTGCCGGGAAGCCGTGAGTACGCCACTTCCGCGCGGGCCCTCGACTTTCTTGAACGAGCAGCACCGGGCGCCATGCTGGCGCCCCATCGCGACCTCGGCGTCGCTCTGCACGGTGACATCGGCCGCAGGTTCGACTACGAGATAGGGCTGTTTGCCGGCGACAACAACGGATCCAGCCGTCGATCGGGACTAACTGGCGCTGGTCGCCTGGAGTGGGAGCCGTCGAACAGTCTCGTGATCGCGGCCTATGGGAGCGAGGGCAAGCTCAGTGCCGTGGAGAGCGACCCCGAAAATGGTCTCGAGGGTCGGCTCTCGTCGGGATACCGCTTCTTCGAGAACGTGTACGTCGACGGTCGGCGCTCCAGATTCGGCGGCGACGCAGAATGGAGTCCCGGCCCCTGGCAATTCACCGTGGAAGCGATGCGTGTTCGCGACGAGCGCCTCGGGCAAGGTGTCGATCTCGATGATCTGCCATCAGTCGTCGGAATCGGAGCAAGCTTCACGACGAGATGGCGGTTCGCACCCCGCCGTGACGTCGCCGTTCGCTACGAATACCTCGGCTTTGATGACGTCGGCCCTGAAACATCGCGAGCAAGTGTACGGCCGCGAGCTGCTGACGTGCGTGCCCAATCGGGCCAGGCCGTCACTCTTGGCGCCTCGTGGGGTGCAACACGCTGGATCCGGATAATGGGGAACGCGGGTGTGGAGTGGTTCTCGGACCCGCGCTCGGCACCAGAACCGGGGCGCAGCGGCGGCTACTGGACGCTTGGAACACGACTACAGCTCGAGCTCCCAGACGTCTTCGCCTGGCGTGTGCCGTAAACCCTGTAGAACGGTCGTCGTGGAGACTCTAGCTACGGATTCCCCAGTCATACGAGCCTTCGATGTCGCATCACTGGCGCTTGCCGAATCGCGCACACTTCAGCAGCGCGTCGATCGGAAGTACTTGCTATCGACTGACGCAGCTGGAACCCCTGCTTGGCCTCTTGCATTCCGAGCACCTGCTGCTTCTAGCGGGCGACGTCGCATGGGCCCGCTATGAAAGCATGTACTTCGATTCGGCCACCCGCGATTTCTATCACGCACACCGGCGTGGTCTGCGACCACGGCACAAAGTGCGCATTCGCCATCACCTCGACCGTCAGATCACCTTTCTGGAACTGAAGCGCAAGGAACGCTCAGGTCGTACGGTCAAGTTTCGCCTCTCGCTGCCCTTTGGACGGGGCGACCTTGGCCCCGATGAACGCCGGTTCATCGAGGCACACGCCCCACTGAACGCGATCTCTCTTATTCCTACAGTGGCAGTCTCATTCCAGAGACTCACGCTTCTTGGACGAGCCATCAATGAACGAGTCACGCTCGATCGGCATCTCGCGGTCTTCTCCGGAGGACGACCGGCACACGTGCCATCCGGCAGTCATTGCCGAGGTGAAACAGCCACGGTTCTCGAACCATGGAGGGGCTGTTCCGATTCTCAAGGGCCTTCATGCACGGGAACTAGCCCTGAGCAAGTACTGCCTTGGCACTCTCCTATCGGCGCCGGTCAGCGGAAACGCCTTCAAACCACTGCTGCACGCGCTCGAGCGGATTTCTGCATGGGCACCCGTATCGCGCTAGCGTGGTCACTATGACAAACGGAGCTTCGATGTTGCTGGCACGTCTCGGACTCGACATTCTCTTCACGACGATCGTTGTCAGACTGGTTTACTACCGTCTCTACAAGAGTCGGGATTATGCGTTCACCTACTTCCTAATTAACCTCGTCACATTCACTCTCGCCCATCTCCTGAGCAACGTCCGCATTGAGTTGGGCTTTGCGCTCGGGCTGTTTGCGGTATTCGGCATTCTTCGGTATCGCACCGAAGCAATCCGAGTTCGTGACCTCACGTATCTCTTTGTCGTGATTGGGATCGCACTACTACACGCATTGGCAAACGAAGGCATCTCGTTGGCCGAGCTCCTGATTGCGAATGCCGTCATCGTGGGCATGGTCGGCCTTCTTGAGGCCGCACCTTTTTCAGGGCGTGAGGAATCTAGAGTTGTCCAGTACGACCGGCTCGACCTCTTGAGCCCAGGGTCAACCGCCGCGTTATTGGAGGATCTCCGCAGGCGTACGCACCTGCCAGTCGAGCGGTGCGCGATCGGGAATGTCGATCTGCTGAAAGATTCCGCCGAGATCACGATCCACTATCGACCTTAGAACCGGCTACCGCACGACACCAATACAGCTTTCGCCGAGGAACATGGCCCGGGTGCTTGCCGAGCAGGTAGCTCTGCCGCGTGCAGTACCTGACGTGCGCGACATCGCGGAGCGCGTTGGCGAAGGTTGGCGGAGAGGGTGGGATTCGAACCCACGTGCCCCTTACGGGACAAACCGCTTTCGAGGCGGTCCCGGTACGACCACTTCGGTACCTCTCCGCGGGAGGATCAGTGGTGCGGAACTACCTATTCTACATTCATCGGCCACGCGCGGCGCGACTCGACGCCGCGCCTGAGCCGTCATAGCTGTGGAAACAACCGGTCGACCGCCGGAGATCCGGCGGACAACTTCCGGCGACGCGTTCGTCTCGGCGAACAACACGGACGTGGGTCCTTCACACAGCGGCTGCCAGCCGTGCAGCGGCAACTCCTTCGCGATCGGCAGCGCCTTTGGAATCCACACATAGTCCGCGTTGATGGCATCGGCGTACTGCCAATCGCTCGGGCCTCCGGAGTAGAAGCGCAGGTGCGCATTCACCACCTCCGGGGTGTACACGGTCTCCCTCCGGCCATCCATCGACACCTTCAGTTCGGGTCCGAAGTGCCAGATGGCGTACTGCCCCCAGTCGAACCATGTCAGAACGCGCCCGCGCAGTCTTTCGTCGCGGACATACGACGCGACGTTGGCGTCGGGCATGAAGTAGGCCGGGACCGGGATGGCGACAACTCGCGCCCATACGAGATAGCCGACGGGCACCACACAAGCCAGCAGCAGGATGGCGAACGCAGGAGAGCGGCGCACGCGTTCCGGCGCACTCGACTCTGGCTCGGGCCCGGACAACATCGATGCTCCGAAGAACACGCCCGCCAGCGCAAAGAAGGCATCAAGCCGGCTGACACGTACGGCCGCGATTCCAAGCGCTCCGATGATGGCGAGGCGCAGCCAATCCTCGCGCCCCTTCGATGCACGCGCGCTGAGTGCGAGAACACCAACCCCCGCCAGCCAGGACATCCACAGGATCGCGGGAAGCGCGTACAACGGCTGCCAATCTGCGATCATCCGACGTTCCGGCCGCACGGTCTCGAGAAGAAAACTCCACATGGCGCTGCCGAAAGGATTCAGCAACGTGGCGGCGGCCGCCGCGCACAGCGTGCACGCCACAACCAGTCGGTGGCGATCGCTCGCGATCAGCCGTATCGCTGTCCACCAAGCAAGGACGCCCAACCCCACGATCCACCCACCGTGGAGATTGACCCATGCCGCCATCACGACGGGAACCCACAACAGCGGCCAGATCGACCGACGGTCTTCAACGCTCTTGAGAAGGGTGAGAAGCACGGCAAACATCAAGAGCGAGAAGATCTGTGGGCGGATCGGATGCGCACGCATGTAGATGCCGAGCGAGGCCAGCGCGACGAGCATGATCCGGCGCCTGCCGATCTCTGACGTCGCGCGCCACACGAGCGCAAGCACTGCGCCGATCGTCGCGACTCTGAGCAGGTTGAGACCAGCGGGCCCAAACGCGTTGAACGCCATCGCCATCAGCACTTCGGACAGCCATTCGTGATTGATCCATGGGCGATCGGTGGTGAACGAATAGACGTCCGCGAGTTGAACCGATCGCTGGGCGATCATGTCCTGGCCGAACCGCACGTGCCCCCACAAATCGGGATCGCCGGTCGTCCCCGAGATCATAAAAGCGACGCCGAGCAGCAACAGCGCGTGCAGGAGCTGCCGAAAGGTCAACGCCAACGTCATCGCCGCGCCCTGAAGAACTCCTGCAGCAGCGCGCGCGACTCGTCGGCCATCAGCCCGGCCACGACCATTACCCGGTGGTTCCAGCTCGGGTCGTCGAGCAGCTTCACTGTCGAACGGACGGCGCCGGTCTTCGGCTCGGGCGCGCCATAGATCAATGTCCCGATGCGGGCATGGACAATCGCCCCAACGCACATGGCGCACGGCTCGACGGTCACGCACAGGGTGGCGTTCGTCAGCCGGTAGTTGCCGACTTTCAGCGCCGCGGCGCGCAGCGCGACGATCTCGGCATGAGCGGTCGGATCGAGGCTGGAGATGGGTTGGTTGAAGCCAGCCGCGACGATCTCATCGCCGACGGCAACGACGGCTCCAATGGGTACTTCGCCATTCGCCATCGCCTTGCGCGCTTCGACCAGCGCGGCCGCCATGAGTTCTTCGTCAGGAACTGGCACGGCGCGCGAGAGTACTGACGAATCGAGGCTGACTCTGCCCAAAGCCTGCAACCTGGAGCGCGCAGCGCTAGATCCTGCGGCTGTCGTAAGCCCAGTGCAGCACGGCCTGACGCTGGCGCCGCCGGCACTCCAGGTCGCCCTTCTCGCAGTTCTTGCGAATCGCCGCCACGTGGCGTGCAATCGCTCTCCATCGCCGAATCTGTCTGGCATCGTCGCGGCTTCTGCGGCCCATGTAGTAGCGGCAGTACCACTGAAACCATCCGCGCGGATCCTGGCTCCGAATCCATCCATTTCGCCGCCACACGGCGAGCGACTGCGATGCGTTGACGCCGAAGTAGTTCAACCCGGGATCATGGCGCGCCGCGCAGAGCTTGGCGCCTTCGAACCAACGGGCGGGAAACTCGCGCCGGCAGTCGGTCATGTATTTCCCGCCAAAGACGCCGAGGCGCAGCATCTTTGCGGGTGTCAACTGCGGGCGGAATTCGGGCGCGAAGTTGCGACCGACTGGCTCGGTCCGGTAGTAGGCGTACCCGCGTTGCATGCGGTCGTGGACGACGACCTTCTTCTTCACAGGCTCGGATCTTAATCCGCTCGTGGACAACCCGGAGCCGGCAGGCCTCCATCGCGGTGGGTTACTATCAAGCTATGAAACTTCCGACCATTGTCCTGCTCGGTGCTGGCACTCGCGGTTGCGGCCGGCCACAACGCTTCCGCTCAGTCGTCAACGGCCCGCGCCGTTGGTCCCGTGACCGCGGCCGTCCGAATCGACGTTTTCAGCGACTTCGAATGTCCCGCATGCAAGATGCTTCACGAGCAGACGATGAAGCGCGTCAAAGCAGAGTACGCGCTCAAGGGCAGGATTCGGCTCGTCCATCACGACTTCCCGCTTCCGATGCACAAGCACGCGCGGCGCGCGGCGGCGCTGGCGGCGGCAGCCGATCGGTTCGGGAAATTCGACGCCGTGGCTGACGCGCTCTTCCTTCAGCAGGACACATGGAGCAAGACCGGTAGCGTGGACGACGTGGTCGACAGCGTTCTGACGCCAGAGGAACGAAAGAAGATCGATCAGATCGCGGCCGAGCCCGAAATCGCCGCTGCCCTCGAGCGCGACGTCCAGCTCGGCACGCGCTCGAAGGTGAGCTCGACCCCGACGATGATCATCACGCACAACGGCCAGCCGCAACCCGGTAGTCGGTGCTGTCAGCTATCCCGTGTTGAGCAGGTTCCTGGACTCGCTGCTGGGTCCCGCGAAGTAGCCGATCGACGCAGCCTCGAAGGTGCCTCGACGAGCTTCGCGCATCGTGCTCCGCACGCTGCTGGGCGGCGTGTTCATCTACGCCGCCTACACCAAGCTGCGGCAGTCGTGGCTGCTCTTCGCGCTGTCGATCGACTCCTACCAGATGCTGCCCGAGTGGGCTGTCTTCGCAGTGGCTCGGATGCTTCCCTGGTTCGAGCTTGCGCTCGGGATCCTGCTGGTGGCCGGCGCATGGCTGCGCACGACATCGACTCGTCGCGGCTTCCATCCTCGGTCTCTTCTTTGTTGTGATGCTTGTGTCCTACTTCCGCGGGGCGGGGATCGACTGCGGCTGTTTCGGCGTCGGCGAGGCGTTGACCGCGAGAACGCTCATCCGCGACGGATCGTTGCTCGCGGCAGCGCTCGCGTTGGTGTGGATGGCGCGCGCGTCAGGCCCAAAGCCCAGAGGCCAAAGCCTCTAGCCGACAGCGTCAGTCTCTTCCCGGCTTGTCCGGATGCTCGTCGTCGATCTGACGAGGCACCTCGTGGGTGAAGTGGTCGTGCTTCGGTGGGTCGCCCGGTTTCCAGTCGTGCCACGGACGTTCCGAATATATGGTGTTCATGCGGCCGAGCTCTTCAATACTGCGACGCAGGGGATCTATCTCTGCCATACCTGTATTCTACTGTGAGGAGGTGATGACGTGGGAGTGAGGCAAATCGCCGCCATTCTGCTTATCGTCGTCGGACTGATCTCGTTGCTGCTGGGCGGCATTTCGTGGACCCGCCGGGAGACCGTCCTGGATATCGGCCCGATCGAGGCGACGACGCAGAGCGATAGACTGCCCGTTACTCCCGTCTCGGGGGATTGCTCCTCGCTGGTGGCGTCGCCCTGTTGCTCGTGAAACCTCGCCGTTGACGGCTACGCGTGGGTGTGGTCTCATGACCCTCGGAGGCTGAGTTCCACCATGCGTTCTAGTCGTCTGCTGCTATTCATTGTCGTCTTGGTCCTCGCAAGCGCGAGCCATGCGTTGCGCGCGCACCACGCGGAGGTCGCCGAGTACGATTCCACCAAGCCGGTGAAGGTGTCGGGCACGCTCACGAAAGTCGAGTGGTCGAATCCGCACGTCTGGTTCTACGTAGATGTGAAGGGCGACGACGGCAAGGTGACTACGTGGGGATTCGCCACGAACCCGCCGGGTGCGCTGATGCGCAGGGGTGTCACCAAGAACGCGTTGAAGATCGGCGAAGTGGTGAACGTCGAAGGCGTTCGAGCACAGAGACGGCTCGAACAACGGCGCCATGCGCAGCCTCACGTTCGCGGATGGAAAACAAGTCTTGGTCGCGGAGGGTGCGAAATGACGAAGCACTGGATCGGCTCGCGTCGCGTGTGCCGCGGTGTTCGCGTGCGTGGTCGCGCACACTCTCGAAGCGCAGGATGGACCGCGTCTCCCAGATGGGAAGCCGGATTTCACCGGCATGTATACACCGCCATCCACCGTCAAGGCGACTGGCCCGCGCGGCAATCTCATCTTCAACGCCGACAAGATGGCCCCGGTGAAGCCTGGCGCCGAAGAGCCTGCTCTATCATCCAGCGCACCGGTGACACGCGAGTGGACGAGCCGCGTGCCATGTGCCTGCCGGCAGGGTTCCCGTCGGGCATGCTCTACATCCTGCCCATTCAGATCGTCCATCATCCGAAGTACCTCGTGATCATTCCGGAGCTCCAGCGCGCCGCGCGCATCATCCCGACCGACGGCCGCAAGCACCGCGAAGGCATCGAGCCGTCGTACTACGGCGATCCGGTCGGACGTTGGGAAGGCGACACGCTCGTCATCGAGTCGGTCAACTTCAAGCCGTGGATCCTGGACGACTATCACTACACGGATCGCGACGAAGAGCCGTTGGCACACCGATGCGCTGAAGACCACCGAGCGCCTGCGGCGTGTAGGCGACAAGCTGCAATACCAGATCACGATCGACGACTCGAAGATCTTCGAGCGGCCGTTCTCGCAGGACTTCGAGCTGACCCTCCGGCCCGACTGGGACCAGCTCGGCCTTCTCGAGTACGTCTGCGAAGAGAACAATCGCTGTGCCGGCGGCAACTGCAAGGACTCGGCAGCCAAGTAGACTGGGAGGACACATGACAGCGCAACGTACTCTCCTCGGATTGGTGTGCGCGGCGGCGGTCTGTGGGTCAATCCTGCTTCACGCACAGGCCGGCCAGGGACGCGGGCAAGCGCCTCCGCCGCAGGGCCAGGCATCCGACGAAGACAACAAGAACATCGCCGACGGCGTCAAGGCTGATCAGGAGGGTTTCGTCAGCATCTTCGACGGCAAGTCGATGACCGGCTGGACGCTCAACGCCAAGACGAATCACAGTTCCACGAGCGGCAACAAATCGCCCGGCCGATGGGAGATCCGCGACGGCGTGATCATCGGCAGTCAGGACACGCCTGGCAACGGCGGCGTCTTCATGACCGAACGGCGATACACCAACTACGAGATTGCCGTGGACATGCGGAACGATTTCGGAATGGACAGCGGGATCTTTCTGCGCATGGCCGAAGATGGGACCGCCTACCAGGTGATCCTCGACTACCGTAGAGGCGGCGGCCTTGGCGGCGTCTATGGCGAGCGGATGAAGCCAGGGTTCATCGTCCAGCCGTTCTCGTTCCTCGACGCGCCGGATCACATCTTCACGGAGGGACTCGACTCACCGACTCGCCGGTTCAGGAATCCCGGGCCGGTGCCGATGCCCGTTGCCCTTCGCGCGTGGCCGAGTTTCTGGAGACACGGGCAGTGGAACGAAATCAGGGCGCGAGTCGTCGGCACGCCGGCTCGCATCACGACCTGGATCAACGGCGTGCAGTTTGTCGACTACACCGACACGGTCTCGCGAGCTCCGGATGGGCACATCGGCCTTCAGGTGCACGGCGGTCTCGAGTTCGTGAACGGCAGGAACTGGGTAGGCGTCGACGGGTCAACGGGCGGCGAGAGCGACTACACGAAGCGGTTTGTTCGCTTCCGGAATATTCGACTCAAGGAACTGAAGTAGGTCTGGAGGTTCCAATGCTTCGCTACCTCGCTATCTGCGCGGCGACCGCCGTCGCGCTCGTGGCGCCGCGCACCTCTGTCGCGCAAGATCTCCCGCTTTCTGCTCAGCTGTACACGGTCCGCGATGTCGGAACGCTCGACCAGCAGTTTGCCGTGCTCGCCAAAGCTGGATTCCGCCACGTCGAGATGTATCGCTTCTACGGAATGGCTGAGATGCCGGCCGCCGATGTGAAGGCACTTCTCGACAAGCACCGGCTCAGCGTGTCGGGCTACCACGTGGCGTTCAGCGAGCTGATCGACAATCTCAAACATACGATCGAGTACAACAAGACTCTTGGCAATACCCGGTTGATCATTCCTGCCTTCAGCGCGACGGTGACGCCTACGACGAAAGAAGGCTGGGAAGCACTGGGGCGAGTCGTGCGCATGATCGCGGCGGAAGCCAAGGCCAGCGGGATGCAGATCGGCTTCCACAACCACTCGCAGGAGATGCAGCTGATCGAGGGCCGGACGGAGCTCGAGTGGTTCGCCGACGCGGCAGGCCCTGACGTGATCATCACGATCGACTGCGCGTGGGCCGCGCAGGGAGATCAGGATCCGGCGCAGCTTATCCGGCGCCTGAAAGGCCGTGTGTGGAATATCCACGTAAAGGACAATGCCCCACGCGGCATGGCGCAGGACCAGCGCGGACTTGCGACCGTCGGCAAGGGGACGTTGAATTGGGATGCGATCCTCAAGGCCGCCCACGAATCAGGGGTGCAGTGGTTCACCGTCGAGATGGACGTGCCCAAACCTGATCCGTTGACGGTGCTGCAGGAGAGCCGCGCGTTCATCGAACCGAAGCTGAGGCGGGAGCTGGGGCGCTAGCGCAACGACATCAGGCCTTCAGATGATGCTGTAGTCGCGCAGCACCGATTCGATGGCGTCTGGGGTCCTCACAACATGAGCCTCGAACCCAAAGGCTCGCGCAGCGGCCACGTTGTCGCCGCCGTCATCGAGAAAAAGCACCCTGCTCGGCTCGAGTCCCATGCCTTGCGCAGCTCG
This sequence comes from Vicinamibacterales bacterium, assembly GCA_963821375.1. GTDB lineage: Bacteria > Acidobacteriota > Vicinamibacteria > Vicinamibacterales > JAMQPK01 > JAMQPK01. Next base: position 695,173 of record CAWGDN010000002.1, on the reverse strand, counting down.
CAGAAACGCCTCAGGCGCAGGCTTGAGCAGTCCCGTTTCGCACGAGACGAACGCCGATTCAATCCGGGATGGCAGACGCATCGCTTGAACCTTCTTCCAGTGAAGCGCACTCATGTTGCTGAGTATCGCCACCCGATAATTCAAGGGGATACGCTCCACTAGGTCGAAGGCTTCTGGAATCGGCCCTTTGAGCCAGCCGGTGAACTCATCCAGAAATGCCGCCGCCGACATAGCCAGCCCGAGCTCACCGACGATGGCGGCGGTGAACTCGTCCAGCGAGATTTGCCCGGTTTCGTGCCGGACCATCGACGGACACGCCAGCCATCGCTCGTGCATCTCATCGTGAGACATCTCAGGGCGGAGCATGCCCCGAAGCCTGGTCATGCCGTCGAGCACGACGAGCACGCCGCCAGCGTCGAACAGAATCCCGGATACACGGCCAGTAACTGCCACAGCGATACGATGTCTTAATCAAGCGCGAACTGCTACGTCTAGCCGGCGCTCAGCGGGGCCGCCAATCGAACGCGAGCAGCAGCGTGCGCTGAATAGGCGAGGGCATTGTCGTCAGAAATCAGATAGAACCGTGACCCCGCCGTCGGGCCGTGGCACGGCCGCGAGTCCCTCGAAGTTGTCGACAGTCATCGGCGGCGCCATATCCATCCGGGCGACCATCTTGCCAGAGCGAAATATCTGCAGCGAACTGCGAATACCCCGCGCAAGGTCGAACGCGCGCAGCAAATACACGGTCAGCATCCCTGGCAACCGCCTGATGGCGACGAGGCCGAATTCCTCTGGCTTGTCGACCGTTGGACCCTTGATGCACGGTGTCGATCCGCAGGCGGCAAGTCCAGGTGTCGCCGCTGACCTCGGCGCCGACGACGTATGCATCGGCTCCAGCCTCCGGATCAGCCGCGAGTGCCTCCATGCCGTCGTTGGCTGGAAAGGAGGCCCTGGGCATCGGCACCGGACGTGGTGGGCCTCCGGCCGCGGGATACAACCACGATGCGGTGGCGCCGCTCGAAGCTCACGAGACGATCGCCGCTTGGCAACAGCGTGAGTCCCTCGGCGTCTGCATCTTCCTTGTCGGACAATGGCTTCCCGTCTTCGCCCGTCAACTGCGTGAGTCGTGCGTCCGTGAGCCCCACCAACCGGTCCGCGCTGTCGAAGACGAGTCGTGCGTCGAGCAGAATGCCGAAGTCCCCCACGGCAGTGAGCCTGTCCGTGCCGGTGACCTCGAGATCCGACAGGCCGTGCAGCTGGTCTGTCTGGCTGGATGTCAGTACCAGGCCGCCGGCGTAGATGGAAATCGCCGATCGCCATCTCCGACGGATTCTGAAGATTCAGCGGGACGTGGAACGGCGTCGATCCTGATCGGGCTACTGGAGATCGGCGCGACTGGGCGCGACTGCGGTGCGGCAAGTACGCCGCCAACCGAAGCGACGACCGCCACGGCCCTCAGCCATGCTCTCAGGCGCAGATTCCGCAATCCCTATCTCCTGACGCACACCAAAGCTGCGCGGCCATTCGCGGCAGTCAGCCAGCGATACTCCAACTGCATGTCTCTGTGCGTGCGGATGTTAGCATGCGCACCAACTCCGCGACGCCGCGCTGATTGGTCGCGAGTCCGGGTTGGACGCGCACCGCCGCTGCGAGACACTTTCGAGTTTGCCATGAACGCGATTTGTGAGGTGAGTGTGGAAGGAGGCCGTCAGCTTTCCGGGAAGTATCGCCGCGCCAGCCCGAGCGCAAGCACGACCAGAAACACACCGAGCGCCAGTTGCCAGCTCATCAGAACCTCTCGTCCAAAGGCAGTGCGAGAGGTTGTTCAAACCTCATGCCTTGCTCTGAGCGCGGGCCAGGTGCTGAAAACACTTGAAGAATGCTCAAGACTCGCCGCGTGGGCGACGGCGAAGTCAGCCACGGGAAGCTAAAATATCGGCTTGCGGCTGACTTTTAGAAGAGAACGATTCGAGATCGGACTGACAAAGTGCGCCCAGCAAGACTCGAACTTGCGACCTCCTGGTTCGTAGCCAGACGCTCTATCCAACTGAGCTATGGGCGCCCACGAAACCGACCCTTGAGTCTAACATAGGGGTGGTCATGAGCCACCTCCAGCACAAGGCAACGTCGCCGACTTCCGTGCGCTCGTACGTGCTCACGATCAGCGACACGCGCACCTCTGGCAACGACACGAGCGGCCGTGCCATCGCGGACTTGCTCGAGAGCCACGGACACGAAGTGGCCGGCCGCGCCATCGTGCGCGACGAACCCGACGCAATTCGCGCGATCCTGCGTGAGCAGCTCGAGGGGCCGGAGGCGCAGGTGATCATCACGACGGGCGGCACCGGCATCACGTCGCGCGACTCCACCTATGAAGTGGTCTCCAGCCTGCTCGAGAAGCGACTCGAAGGATTCGGCGAGCTGTTCCGCGTGCTCAGCTACCAGGAAATTGGACCGGCGGCCATGCTCAGCCGCGCGTGCGCGGGCACCGCGCACGGAAAGATCATCGTCTCGCTGCCAGGATCGGAGAACGCCGTGCGCCTGGCGATGAACAAGCTTCTCTTACCCGAGCTCGGACATCTTGTTCGCGAGCTGTCCCGCTGACGGTATGCCTGCGAGTAAGATGCGCCCCTTCGGCGAGGTGATGCCGCTCGACGCGGCGCGCGCGATCCTCGAGAAGACCGGCCGGCCGATCGATCGCGTCGAAACCGTTTCACTCGCGTACGCTCTCGGCCGCGTGCTCGCGCGCGATGTCGTCGCTGGTGGCGACGTGCCCCCCTTCTCGCGGGCTGGCATGGACGGCTACGCGGTGCGCGCTGCCGACACACGCGGCGCTTCTCGTGTCGCGCCGCGCACGCTCGGACTCGCTGGAGTACTCTTCACCGGGCAAGTGGCGGACGCGCCTGTCGCATCGGGCGAGTGCCTGGAGATCTCGACCGGCGCGCCGATGCCAGACGACGCAGACGCCGTCATCATGGTCGAAGAGACCGAACGCGAGAACGGCCGCGTCGTGCTCTTCGCCGAAGTCCGGCCTGGCCAGAACGTGGGACAGCGCGGCGCGGACATTCGGGCAGGCCAGGTCGTTGTCTCGAAGGGCGAGGCGATCAACTCGAGTCGTCTCGGCGCACTCGCGGCCATCGGCGCATCAGAGGTGGAGATCTACGCAAAACCGCGCGTCGCGATCGTCTCCACTGGAAACGAGATCGTCGTGCCAGGCCAGCCGCTTCGACCCGGTCAAATCTACGACATCAACCGATTCACGTTGTCCGCGGTCGTGGCCGAGAACGGCGGAATCCCGATCCCGCTGCCGCCGGCGCCAGATTCGCTCGAGGCCCTCATCGCATCGCTCGAGCAAAGTGCAGCCAACGAGATGGTGGTGTTCTCGGGCGGCAGCTCGGTTGGCGAGCGCGACCTGATCCGCGATGCGATCTCGGCCAAGGGACAGCTTCTGTTTCACGGTCTCGCCGTGAAGCCGGGCAAGCCGACCGGCCTGGGCGTCGTGAACGGCACGCCGGTGTTCGCCATGCCGGGCTACCCCGCCTCCTGCCTCTCGAATGCGCACGTACTGCTCATTCCGCTACTTAGAAGGATTGCGAGGCTGCAACCGCGCCAGCGAAACACCATCACGCTGCCGCTGTCTCAACGCGTCACCTCAGCGGCGGGACGACATCACTTTCTGACAGTGAGAGTTGAAGACGGCCAGGCCGTGCCGGCCTTCAAAGCATCGGGCGACATTACGAGCATGTCGCGGGCTGATGGGTACATCGAGATTCCCGCTGACGACATCGTCGTCGATGCGGGAACCCCGGTTGACGTCACCCTGTTCTAGCCCACGCCTCAAGCAGGTGTGGCGCGACCAGCATGGCGCGCCGGACTCCGTGCTTCTCGCACGGAGATCGGCACAACCCGGGAGCGCGCATACGCGACAAACCCCGCGATGCCGGTCAGGACCAGGGTGATCATCGCCGAAGTCGTCTCCCCGCGTGCGAGATGGAATGCCGTAGCCGATACAGTGACAATCGCGACGCCGATGGCCGCCCAGATAACCAGCCACGGCAGAATCCTCGTAAGCCCTGGCAGCGTCAGCCCCACCCCCGCCATCACTTCGGCCACACCCAGAAACAACTGGAACCATCTCGGCAGCGAGGCGTTCATCTGAGCCACAAGCTCAGCCGGTGGCCACAGGAAGAGCCACCCGTGGGCGAAGAACGCGATCGCAAGAAGTACCTGCAGGATCCATACGACGATGTTCATGACCGTTCCTCCATCTACTAAGACGGCGAAGAGGGTCGTCAGGATCGACAGGGGGATGTTCTCAGTTCTCAGTTCTCAGTTCTGGTTCTCAGTTCTCAGTTGATTGTGCGAACTGCGAACCGAGAACCCAGAACTGAGAACCTAGAACGGAGAACTGCTCTACCGCTTGATCGACTCGCCGATATCTTCGATGGCCTCGCCCACCTTGCGCTTGGTCTTGCCGTACGCGTGCTGTGCCTGGCCCGCAACTTCCTGAGCTTCCCCTTCGGCCTTCAGCGCCTCATCGTCCGTCAGGTCGCCAGCGGCCTGCTTGGCCTTACCCTTCACCTCTTCGGCCTTGCCCTTGGCTTCGTCCTTGTTCCACATGGATCCACCTCCTGAGTATTCGATGCAGAACACATGCCGGAAGATCAGCGGCGGCCAATCTTTCGCTCGTACTCCAGCTCCAGAAGGTCGGCCGTGTGCAGGTCGAAATGCTTGGCCGTGCGTCGATACTTTCCGCGGAACTCGCTGTGACAGCGGTAGCAAACCGTGACGTCGCCCAGCCGCCCATAGACGACAAGATCGATGAGCGCAGCGCCGCCGAGGATGCCGTAGGCGATGAGATCCTCGCCAAACCAGTAGAACACTCCGCTGATCAAGGCACCGATGATCACGACCGTGAGGCCGATCTTCGGATCGAAGTCCTTGCGAATGTAGAAGTCGGATCCACCGCAAACCGGACACGTGTCCACCATTGAGTCACTGCGGACGGCGTCGCTGATCGCAAGTGGAATCTCCTGACCGCACCCGCCGCACTTGATGGACGGCGGGGCGGCTGCCGCCGAAACCGGCAGTCCCGCATCGCACTTCGGACAGTGCGCGACGACCTCCATCAGAGCGGGACCTTGGTGGACAGCAGCAGATACTTGGCGAGCACTTCACCAACCATCACGGTGAAGAAGTCGACGTAGAGGATGCCGGTGGCCGACTGCGTGGCCTGAATCTTCGCGGTCTCCCAGGTGAGGTACGACAGCACGAGCGGCCCACATAACCCGAACGCGACGCGCTGCCAGAAGAAGATGCCGTCGAGCGAGAAGATATAACGCTCGAAGTTCGGCCCACGCCAGGCTGCCAGGTGACGATCGCAAGCATCACAGCCGCGGCGACAACGACAACGCGCACCACGATCGACCCGATGTGCAGCTCGAACGATCGACTGCAGATGCGCCACGTCCAGCGATGGCACTACCAAATACCAGTGTCCGAGCACCATCGCCCCGCACGCGCCGCCAAGCAGAACGACTGAGCTGAGAAAGCTGACCACCGTGAGCAACGGCATCAACCCGACGGTTCGCCGAGACTCTCGAGTCCCTGAAGCACGACAGCGGCAAGGCCGCTCGCAATCGCCGTCCACAGAATCGCGGGGCGAATGCGCGCGAGCACGCGTCCGATGGTCGCCCAGTAAAGGACGAGCGCCGCCTCCGTGACGACGAGGAGCGCCATCGAGGCTGTGTGAAGGACGTTGGGACTGTCGACCGCCGGCCTCAGCGCGAACCCGACCAATCAGCAGCGCCGCCGTGCCGGCATTGAAGCGGAAGAACTTGACGCCTGCATCACGACCCACCCACGCGAGCACCAGAGTGATGCCGACGCCGAGATGGGTCAGGAACAGGAACAGGATGGAGGACAGAGACACAAAGGAAGGGTTCTCAGGGCTCGAGTTCTCAGGGTCTCGGTTCGCAACGACTGAGAACGGAGAACCGAGAACGGAGAACCGAGAACTTCTAGTCCCTGGGCTAGCCTTTGCCAAGTCGCGAAGCGACCTCTGCCCAGTTAACGGTGTTCCACCACGCTGCGATGTAATCGGGGCGCCGGTTCTGGTACTTCAGGTAATAGGCATGCTCCCAGACGTCGACGCCAAGGATGGCCTTCTTGCCTTCCATCACCGGCTGATCCTGATTGGCGTGCTCTCGATGCTGAGCTTGCCGTTCGCATCGATGAGCCACGCCCAACCGCTGCCAAAGCGCGTCACGCCGGCCTTGGTGAACTGTTCCTTGAAGCTGTCGAAGCTGCCGAACGTGGACTTGATCGCGTCGCCAAGCGCGCCGGTCGGCGCACCGCCCGCCCTCGGGCGCCATCCACTTCCAGAACACGTGTGGTTCATGTGGCCGCCGCCGTTGTTGCGGACGGCGTCCGGATGTCTTCGGGCACCTTGTTGATGTCGCGCAGCAGGTCTTCGACGCTCTTCGACTGCAGTTCGGGATACTTCTCGAGCGCCGCATTCAGGTTCGTCACGTACGCCTTATGATGCTTCCCGTGATGGATCTGCATCGTCTGGCGTCGATGTGCGGCTCGAGCGCGTCGAATGCGTACGGAAGTGGGGGAAGTTGATGGGCCACGTTGTCCTCCTCTGAGCTGAACGGCGATCTATTGAACAGCCAACATGCGGTCGAGCGCCACCTTGGTCCAGTGCTTCTGCTCGTCGGGCACGACGATCCGGTTGTGCACCTTGCCCTCCAGCAGCCCTTCGAGAACCCAGAGGAGGTGGTTGGGCGACACGCGGAACATCGTCGAGCACAGGCACCCGAACTGATCGAGCGACAGCACGGTCTTCTCCGGCGCACCTGGTGCGCAAGCCGATTGACGAGATGGATCTCCGTGCCGACCGCCCAGATGGTGCCCGGGCGCTCTCGGTGCACCTGGCGGATGATGTACTCGGTCGATCCGCTGTCGTCGGCCGCCTGCACGACGTCCAACGGCACCTCGGGATGGACGATGACGCGGACGCCGGGATGCTGCTGCGCGCAGCCGCTCGATCTGCGCCACGGTGAAGCGCTCGTGAACCGAGCAATGCCCTTTCCACAGGATCAGCTTCGCAGCCTGAAGCTGCTCGTCCGTGAGGCCGCCGCAAATCTCGTTCGGATCCCACACCACCATTTGATCGAGCGGCATGCCCATCTTGTAGGCGGTATTGCGGCCCAGGTGCTGATCGGGCAGGAACAGCACGCGCTCGCCGCGCTCGAACGCCCAGCGCAGCGTCGCCGCGCAGTTCGACGACGTGCAGACGATGCCGCCGCGCTCGCCGACGAACGCTTTGATGGCCGCCGACGAGTTGATGTAGGTCACCGGAATGACGCCGGCGGGCCGAACGAGCGGCAGCTCATCCCAGCAGGTCTCCAGCTGATCGATAGCGGCCATGTCGGCCATCGAACAGCCTGCCGCGAGGTCGGGCAGGATCACTTTCTGGTGCGGAGCGGCGAGCACGTCCGCGCTCTCCGCCATGAAATGGACGCCGCAGAACACGATGAACTCCGCCTCGGGATGCTTGGCCACCTGGCCGGACAGGCGGAACGAGTCGCCGGTGTAGTCGGCGAACTTGATCACTTCGTCGCGCTGGTAGTGATGGCCGAGAATGATGAGGCGGCTTCCCAGCGCGGCCTTCGCCGCGGTGATGCGGCGCTCCGAGCTCCTCGTCGGACAGACCGAGATAACGCTCCGGGAGCGGCTGCCGCTCGGAGAGATGCGACTTCTCGAACTCCGTCAGCACGGGCAGCAGCAGTAGACACGTCGAACCTATCGATTATATCTACTATTGGCGGACGGGCTACTGGCGGCAAGCCGCCGCGGGCGAGACGACGTTGTAGAAGGTGTCGCGTTCGACGGGCACACGGCCGGCAGCGCGGATGATGCGCTCGATGTCGTCGGTGGAAAGCGCCTCGGGCGTACGGGATCCGGCCATGTGGTAAATCTTCTCCTCCTGGACCGTTCCGTCGAGATCGTCGACGCCGAACCACAACGCCGTCTGGGCCAGCTCCACGCCTGTCGCAATCCAGAACGCTTTCACGTGAGGAATGTTGTCGAGCATCAGCCGCGAGACCGCGTGCACGCGGAGCGTGTCAGATCCCGTCGGGCGCCGGCAGCTTGCGCATCTGGTTGTTGTCGGGATGGAACGCGAGCGGGATGAACGCCTGGAAGCCGCCGGTCTCGTCCTGCAGCGCCCGCGCGCGCAGCATGTGATCGACCCGCTCTTCGAACGTCTCGATATGTCCGTAGAGCATCGTCACGTTCGATTTCATGCCGAGGCGATGCGCGATGCGATGGATCGACAGCCAGCGATCCGCATCCGCCTTGTCGTGGCAGATCTTCCGGCGCACGCGCTCCGCGAACACCTCTGCTCCACCGCCCGGGAGCGACGCGAGGCCGGCCTCCATCAGCTCGCGCAAGCACCTGCTCGTCGGTCATGCCGTAGAGATCCGCGAAGAACGCAATCTCGACTGCGGTGAAGCACTTCAGATGAATCTCTGGACGGATGCGCTTGAAGCCTCGCAGCAGCTCGAGGTAGTAGTCGAACGGTAAATCCGGATGCAGCCCGTTGACGACGTGGACTTCGGTGAGCGGCTGATCGCCGCGCACCCGCAGCTTCTCCCACGCGTCCTCCAGCGCCATCGTGTAGGAGCCGGGATCGCCGGGCCGCAGCCGCGCGAACGAGCAGAACAGACAACTCGCCACGCAGACGTTCGTGGCCTCGATGCGGATGTTGTAGTTGTAGTACGTGAGGTCTCCGTGACGCCGCTCGCGCTCTCTGTTGGCAAGCGCCGCCACTGTCCAGCAGGTCGGGATGCTCGAACAGCGCCACGCCGTCCTCGAGCGTGAGCCGCTCGCCCCGGTCGAGCTTGCTGGCAATCTCACTCAGCATTCCCGGCATCAGCAGCTGTCAGCTATGAGCTGCCAGCTGTGAGCAGCCTATCGAGCATGACGCTCAAAGCGACTCGTAGCTGGCAGCTGGAAGCTCGCAGCTGCTATACTGCCCGCCTTAACCGACTCCCGGTGACCACGCGAAGTGGGTGCGAATCCCACACGGTCACGCCACTGTAAGCGGGGAGCGGCGGCTCGCACACGTCACTGCGGTCGGATCGACCGTGGGAAGGCAGAGCCGCTCGCTACGATCCGCAAGTCAGGACACCTGGCACCGGGACGTCCCTTGATTCCCCGCGCGCACCGCGCAGTCGGGGACTGGCGCGAAAGACGCCAGAGGAGGGTTCATGCCTGCTTGCCTCCGCTCTGCTGTTGTCGCCGTCCTTGCTGTTCTGACTCCCGTTCGCGTCGTCGAGGCGCAAACCGGAACTCCCGCAGCACCACTTGCTATCCGCGAGTCGGTGGTCGTCACGGCAACCGGCCGCGAGACACCCGAGTCGAAAATCGGCGCCACGGTCACGGTGCTCGAGAGTGAGACGATCGAGCAGCGCCACGCGTTGAGCACGATCGACCTGCTGCGCGCCGTGCCTGGCGTCGTCGCCGTGCGCACCGGCGGCGTCGGCAACCTTACCGGCGTCTTCGTCCGCGGCGGCGAATCGACCTACAACAAGGTACTGCTCGACGGCATTCCGTTGAACGAGCCTGGTGGCTCGTTCAACTTTGCGTCGCTCTCGCCGGAAAACATCGAGCGCATCGAAGTGATGCGCGGCGCGCATTCGGCGCTGTTTGGATCGGACGCGATGGCCAGCGTCATTCAGCTGTTCTCGATGCGCCCCGAGGCGGGGCGGCCGCAAGCTCGGATCACTGCCGACGGCGGCAACTACAACACCGGACCATCTGGCCGCGGGTCGTCGGCGGCGCGAAACAACGACCTCGAATACTCGCGTCTCAGGTTCGTACCTGGGCACCGACAATCGAGAGCCGAACAACGAGAACACCACGTCCACCGCTCTTGGCCGAGTCAACCGATCGTTCGCATCGGGCGCATCTACTCGCGCCTCATCGGCCGCGGTCGAATGGGCACGAACCGGCGTGCCCGGAGCCACGGCGTTCGGGCCCGCCGGACATGGACGCGTCGTTCCGCCACGATGACGGCAGTTTCCTCGGCGGCTGGAATCAGCCGCTGGGCTCGCGCCTCACCCAGCAGGCCAGCTACTCGTACGCCCTCACCAATCAGCGCTCGACAAACCTGATCGAGGATCCGCCGTACGTGCCGACCTTCGGCAGATCTCGTCGGCGCGTTTCCGAATTCGGATTTTCTCTACGACTCGGAGACGCGATTCTGCGCGTCATCACCTGTCGCTATCGCCTCGACACTCGCGCTGGGCGCCGGACCAGATCCTGACCGCGGCGTTCGAATTCGACGACGAACGCGGCGTGCAGACGGATCACGTCGACCGTCGACCGCGCAGCGACCTGGACGGCACAACACGGGAACGACCGTTCAGTACGAGTTGGGCGCCGAGCGGGTGACATTGGTCAGCGGCATTCGCTTCGAGAACAACGGGAGCTTCGGCTTCTACGCGGCCCCCCGCGTGTCGGTGTCGTGGCTGCTCAACGCAGGCACGAGCGGATTCGGCGCCACGCGGCTTCGCACGCAGCGCCGGGCTCGGGCATCAAGGAGCCGACGTTCCTTCAGTCGTACAGCCTCTCGCCGAGCTTTCTCGGCAATCCCGATCTGGACACCAGAGAAGATCGCGAGGGTTCGACGTCTCGATCGAGCAGCGCCTGGCGAGCGATCGCGTCGCGATCGACGCGACCTACTTCTCGAATCACTTCGACGATCTGATCAGCCTGGGGCCGTTCGATCCCGTCACCTTCGACGCGCAGTACGAGAACATCGGCGAGACGCGGGCATCGGGCGTCGAACTGAGCGGGACGTCCGTTGTCGGACGGCGGCTTCCGCTTTTCAGGCGCCTACACGTTTCTCGATTCGAAGGTCATCACGAGCACCAGCAGCAGCCCGATCTTCGCAGCGGGCCAGCCGCTCTATCGTCGTCCGCGCCACTCGGGTTCGCTCCAGGCGTCTTTCTCGCGCGAGCGCGCTGAGCCTGGCCCTGACGGGCGTCTTCGTCGGATCGCGCGTCGACACCGACTTCAACTTCCGCCTCAATCGGATCGAACGAGGGCTACGCGACGTGGCAAGCCAGCGGCGAGCGTGCGGCTGGCGTCGCGCACGAGCGCGTTCATCACTCTCGAGAACCTCGCCGATGCGGAATACATGGATCCGCTTGGCTATCCCGGACTGGGCCGGAGCGTCCGAGCCGGGATCAAGGCGAGCTTCTAGCGGTGCGACCCACAGCCGCTGTTTCCTGGAGCGGCGGAAAGGACTCGTGCGCGGCCTACCACCGCGCACGAGCCGACTACGACGTCGTCGCCGCCATCACGATGTTCACCGAGGATGGCACACGCAGCCGCTCGCACGGACTGCGGCCGGAGATCGTTGTCTGCCCAGCTCGACCGGCTCGGCCTGCACCGGACTCTCCGATCGCTGTTCGTGGCAGACCTACGATGAGGCGTTCGCCCGCGCGCTTCAGTCGGCGGCGTCGATGGGCGTCACGCACGTCATCTTCGGCGACATCCTCTTCGACGAACACCGCGAGTGGGCCCAGCGCCTCAGCCGTTCGGCTGGGCTCACGGCGGTTGAACCGCTCTGGAGAAAGAACACCGCCGATCTCTATCGGGAAGTCCTCTCATCGGGCACACGCGCGCGCATCGTCACCGTACGCAGCAACAAGCTGGACGAGTCGTTTCTCGGACGCGATTTGACCGCAGACCTCCTGGCCGATTTCATCGAGCGAGACGTCGATCCGTGCGGCGAGCGCGGCGAGTATCACACCGTCGTCACAGACTGCCCCGCGTTTTCGCGTCCGTTGCGCGTTCGCGCGGGGAGCCGCGCGATCATCGGCGATTGCATCGCCGAAGATCTGATTCTCGATGAGTGACCAGGTCCTTCGCGCCGACGCGGTCACGTATGCCTACCCCGGCGGGTCTGCTGTGCTCGACGGCGTTTCCATGGACCTACCGGCGGGGAGCCTGACCGGCATTATCGGACCGAACGGTTCGGGCAAGACGACTCTGCTTCGCGTGCTCGCGGGCCTCGTCGCAGCCACGAACGGGATCCGTCGCTGCTCGACGGCAAACAGCTGCAGTCGATTCCGCGGGCCGACGTAGCCCGACGCATGGCGCTCGTTCCCCAGGAGACGCAGCTCGCCTTCGAGTACACGGTGCTCGAAATGGCCTTGATGGGGCGCTATCCACACCTGGGCCGATTCGAGATCGAAGGCCCCGACGACCTCGCCATTGCACGGGACGCTCTTCGGGCCACGGGCACACTTCATCTCGAGGATCGCTTCTTCAACACCCTGTCTGGAGGCGAAAAGCAGCGCGTCGTGATCGCCGGCGCCTTGGCGCAAGCCCCCGACATCCTGCTTCTCGACGAGCCGACGGCCTCACTCGATCTGGCATATCAGCTCGAGATCCGGACGCTCCTCCGCAAGTTGCACGATGAACGAAATCTGACGATCGTGATTTCGACCCACGATCTGAATCTGGCGGCAGCGCTTTGCCGCGATCTCGTGCTGCTGAGTCGCGGCCGGGTTCTGGCGTCGGGCCCAACGCGCGACATCCTGTCGAGCCTCGCTGATCCGAGACCTCTACGGCGTCGACGTGGAGATCGCGCACCATGAGAAAGCTGGCCACCTGACGGTGGTGCCCGTCGGCATCGCGGACGAACGATCATCGTGAGCATCGGCCGCAAAATCGCAGCGACATGGCTTGGATTCGGCGCCCTGGCCATCATCACGTGCCTGGCGGCGCCGCTGGTGGGACCGACGACGGTCGACCTCTCGCGGGTGTTCGACACCTCGCTGCCCTTCGCCGAAAATACCGACGCCCAGATCTTCTTCGTGGCCCGGCTTCCGCGCGTGCTCGCCGGTGGCTTGGTCGGGGCATCGCTGGCCGCGTCCGGGGTGGTCTTGCAGGCGCTGCTACGAAATCCCCTCGCAACGCCGTTCACGCTAGGAGTCTCGGCCGGCGCGGCACTGGGCGCGATGCTTGCGCTCACGTTCGGACTATCATCAGGCGTCGCTGGCTTCTCGGCCGTGCCTATCGCCAGCTTCGCGGGCGCGTTGGGTGCCGTCGCGATCGTCTACGGGCTGGCGCGCGCGAAGCATCGCGGCCTCTCGACCAACGTGCTGCTGCTCGCCGGCGTCACATTGAACTCGTTTTTCTCTGCGCTGATTCTCTTCGTGCAGTTCCTGTCGGACTTCTCGCAGACATTTCGGACGGTGCGCTGGCTCATGGGCGATCTCGACGTCAGCAGCTACGCTCCGGTTCTCGCGGCCGTGCCGCCCATCGCGCTCTCATTTGCGGCCTTCGCGATGCTGCAACGCAAGATGAACCTGCTCTCGATCAGCGATGAAAGCGCAGCGAGCCGGGGCGTCGACGTGCATCGTACGCAGCGACTGGCGTTCCTCAGCGCATCTCTCGCCACTGGTGCCGCGGTGTCTCTCGGCGGTCCGGTCGGCTTCATCGGCATCGTCGTGCCACACCTGGTGCGCCTGCTGGTGGGGGCGGACCACCGCGTGGTGCTCCCCGCCTCGGCGCTTGGCGGCGCGGCGTTTCTCGTCGCGTGCGACACCGTGTCGCGCACGGCCCTTTCGCCGCTGGAGATCCCGGTCGGGGTTGTGACCGCGATCATCGGCGGACCATTTTTTCTATGGCTGCTCGTACGAAAGCGCTGATTCTCGCGGTGTTCGTGCTCGTGATTGTTCGGGCTGCACTGCAGCCGCCCGGCCAGGCACAGACGCGCCCACTGCGGATCGTCTCGATTGTCCCGTCTGTCACAGAGATGCTGTTTGCGATGGGTGCCGGGCCGCGTGTGGTGGGAGTGAGCAGCTTCGACCAATTTCCTCTCGAAGTCCTGACTCGCACGCGTGTCGGCGGCCTCATCGATCCAGACATCGAACGGATCATCTCGCTTCGCCCGGATCTGTTGGTGGTCTACGGAACCCAGAACGATCTTCGGATGCAGATGCAGCGCGCCGGCATCCCAATCTTTCCGTACGAGCACTCTGGCCTGGCAGACATCACTCAAACGATCCGCCAGCGTTGGCGAGAGAGTCGGCAGTCGGCGCGAGGCGCGAGGCGCTGGCCACGCGCATCGAGTCCGACATCGCAGCGATCAGAACAGTTGGTGGCTGGCCGTCCGCGCCCGCGAACGCTGCTCGTCTTCGGCCGCGACGCCGACACCCTGCGGGGCATCTATGCGAGCGGAGGCGATCGGATTCTTGAGCGACATGCTCGACGCCGCCGGCGGCACCAACGTCTTTGCTGACGTCCAGCGCCAGAGCCTTCAGGCCACGACCGAGATGGTGATCGCTCGCGCACCCGAAGTGATCGTCGAGATCGGCGCCGACACCGCAAGCGTCGAAGATCCGCAACCTCGCTGCGTGGAACTCGATCGATTCCGTGCCCGCCGTCCGGAATAGACGCATCTACCTCCTCACCGGCGACGAGCATGATGAACCCTGGACCGCGCGTGTCGCGAATCGTGAGGCGAATCGCCCAAGTCCTCCATCCAGGGGTCGTCCCGGTGAAGGCGCTCGTGTCGTGGAGCTCTGGCAAGGACAGCGCCTGGATGCTGCACGTCGCTCAGAACAGGATCCGTCGATCGAAATCGGCGGCTTGCTGACGACGATGAATGAGCCGTTCGATCGGGTGGCGATGCACGCCGTGCGGCGGACGCATGGTGGAACGGCAGGCGCGAGGCCGCCGGGCTGCCGCTGAGAACGATCCCTCTTCCCTGGCCATGCTCCAACGAGCAGTACGAGACGCTGATGGGCGCGGCCGTCGCGCAGGCTGTCGCCGAGGGCTTCACTCACATCGCGTTCGGCGATCTGTTCCTCGAGGACGTGCGCCGGTACCGAGAAGAAAGGCTGGCCAGCACGGGGCTCACGCCGATCTTTCCCATCTGGGGCATTCCGACAGACGAGCTCGCGGCAGAGATGGTCGAGAGCGGGTTACGGGCCGTCCTCACCTGCGTGAATCCAGCAGTCCTGGATCGATCGTTTGCCGGCCGGCAGTTCGATCGCTCGCTGCTCGTCGAACTGCCAGAGGGCATCGATCGATGCGGCGAGCGCGGAGAATTTCACTCGTTTGCCTACGACGGGCCGATGTTCCGCCATCCAATCGAGGTCACGGCCGGCGAGGTCGTCGAACGTGATGGGTATGTCTTTGCGGATGTATCCTGAAGCAGCCGATGGGCGTCGATCTTCTGCTCTGCGTGGCGACGGAAGCTGAAAGCGCGCTCCTGCGCGAGCGCTTCCATGGGCCTGACTCGTCGATTGCGATTGTCCGCACGGGCGTCGGGGCCGTCAACGCCGCCCACGCCGTCACGCTCTTTCTTGCCAAGACCGGCGCGAAGGCCATTGTGGTTTGCGGCGTCGGCGGAGCATACCCTTCGTCTGGACTGGAGGTCGGACAGGTCGTCTGCGCGCAAACAGAATGCTACGGGGACCTGGGCGCGACGAGTCCTTCAGGTTTCCTCGACATGAAGGCGCTCGGATTCCCAACGGTCGATGGGCCAACTCCCCTGTTCAATGATCTGCCAATGCAGATCTTCCCTACAGAAAGGCGCGTTCGATTCGTCACCGTTTCGACCTGCACCGGCATCGACGCCGATGCGCGCGCGCTCGAAGCGCGAACGGGTGGGGCCGTCGAAACCATGGAAGGCGCCGCCGTCGCTCACGTCGCGCATCTCCACGGCATCCCGGTCGGAGACGTGCGGGGCATCAGCAACATCGTGACGAATCGTGACAAAGCGTCGTGGCGACTGCGAGAGGCGGCTGAGGCTGCGCAGAAGGCGGTGCTGGCATGGATCGAGCGCCGCTGAACTTCGGGTTCTCGTCGTGCCCCAATGACACCTTCGCGTTCCACGCGCTGGTCCACGGCCTCGTGCCGAGCCCCGGCGTCACCCCGAACATCGACGACATCGAAGCGCTCAATCAGCGAGCGTCAACCGGAGAGGCCGAGGTGACCAAGATCTCGATCGCCGCGTATCCGGGCGTGCGCGATCGATACGCCTTGCTGCATGCCGGCGGCGCCGCTGGATTTGGCGTCGGCCCGATCATCGTCGCGCGCGAACCGCGCGGCGTTGGCGGACGCGTCGCTATCCCTGGAGAGCGGACAACGGCGGCGCTGCTGCTGAATCTCCTCGGACGCTTGGAGACCGTGCCGATGCGCTTCGATCGCATTGAAGATGCCGTGCTGCGCGGCGACGTCGACTGCGGAGTGCTGATCCACGAGGGCCGATTCACCTACGAGGGCAAGGGCCTCGTACTACTGGCCGATCTCGGAACCGTCTGGGAAGAACAGATGCGCTGCCCGCTTCCGCTGGCCGCGATTGCGATTCGACGCGATCTCGCACCAGAACACGCCCTCGGGATCGACACGGCGCTTCGCGCCAGCGTGGAATACGCCTTCGGTCACCCGGACGCGAGCCGCGAGTTCGTGGCTCAGCATGCGCAGGAGATGTCGGCGACCGTCGTCGCGCAGCACATCAAGCTTTACGTGAACGACTACACGGTGGCGCTCGACGAGCGGGCGGTGATGACGCTGCTCGAGTGGGCGGAACAGAAGGGTCTTGGTGGGCCGACCAGTGCCCTGCCCGTCTTCGTGTAGATTGGGGGTTGGGGGCCAGGGTTGGCCACCAGATGAATTCATTGCCGCTCGGACCAGACCGCCACCGGTTCACGGTTTAGGCCACCATCGACCGATTCGCCGACAATACGCCTCGTAGTCTCCATCAAAAGTCCGCCGCAATGTGGGCTCCTCGTACGACACAACAAACACGTGGGTCATGAGGAGGAACAGGCCAGCGTAGCCGAGCAATGGAATCGATTGATAAAAGAGCGCGGCGCCGGATAAAGCAAGGACCGCACCTAAATACATTGGATTCCGGACGAGTCGATATGGGCCCCGAACGACCAGCCGACGAGGCGGATCGAACGGCGCCGGGGTCCCCTTGCCGACGAACACGAACGCCAAGATACACGTGATCGCGAGTGCTGCGCCCGCAGCTCCCAGAAACATCCCGGCGACCTGCCAGACGCCGATAGCCCCGGGCTGAATGATCCGTGTTGCGGACAGAATCCGGTCCGGAAGGAAAATGAGGAGGAGTCCGATGAAGAGCGCCGAATAGGTGGCCGCGCGAGCGAGAACGAAGATCATTGAAGCTCCTACGCGCGAGGAATCTGACAGCTACCCGAACGGTCATCCTAGAAACGAACAGAGACCTGCACCGCCGCGCGCCACCCTTGCGACACCAAAGCGGGCCGAACGAGCCGCGTCGCACCAGTCGGAGCGCGTTCGTAGATGAGCTGACTGGGTCGAATGAGTGCGTCAACGAGCCCGCCGGCGCCTGCACACACCGCGGCACCCAGCGCGAGTCCGGCGGCGCATCCGGCGTCGCCGCGGCATTCGTTGTCCAGGTAGTTCAGTGATCCCAGCACGGTGCCGATCGCAGCCCCAATCAGGATGCCGTTCACAATCGAGTCCGTCCCCCGACGCCGTATCGCGCGGATATCTGTTGGACCCAACCGACGGACATCGCCGCCGACATCAACGATGAGTTCCTGCGGAGTGATGGCCGACAGCTTTCCGCGCGTCGTGGCTCCCGAAGGATGGAAGATGGTCAGATCGTCACCGGGCGCCACAAGCCCCTTCAGCTGCTCGAATGACTGGGCTGGTTGCTGGCCCGAGGCCATCCCCGGCAGCCCAAACAACGAAGAGCTCAGGATCGCGAACCGCAACAACCCACGCATGATGGCTCTTTTCAATTCGCGTAGTGGATCACGTGGGTCATGAGGAGGAACAGGACAGCGTAGCCGAGCAATGGAATCGATTGGATTCCGGACGAGTCGATACGGGCGAGAAACATCCCCGCGACCTGCCAGATGCCGATAGCCCCGAGCCGAGCGATCCGGGTTGAGGACAGAATCCGGTCCGGAAGGAATATAGCGAGGACGAACATCAGTGAAACTCCTTCGCCCGAGGGACTTTGACAGCGGCCCTATTTCACTCCCATGACATTCTGAAGCTTCGCCGTGTCGACGTACTGCTGGAACCTTGTCACCTTGCCGTTCTTGATGTCCCAGACGTGGCAGACCTGCACGTCCATGCTCTTACCCGTCGGCTTGTACGTTCCGCTGTAGCGCGCTTCCACGATGACACTATCGCCGGCGCCGTGGAATGACTTGGGATGGACAGCAAAGCCGTCCCACTCTGTCCCCAGTTTCATGAATAGATTGTTCAGGACGGAGTCCGGCCCGACCCAGGCTTCGCCGCTTGGCCTGTAGGGATTGCCCTCCGCCTGATACCACTTGATCTCCGCGCTCATCGCTTCGAGAACGGTCGGGATATCTCCCCGACCAAACGCGGCGTAGAGATTCTTCATCAGACTTACGTTATCCATGCTCGCTCCTGTGATGCGACTCTCCGTAAATGGGTCACCCTATTTTCCAAGGTGCTTGTCGAAGAACTGGGCGATTTCGTCGAACGCCTCCTTGCTCTCCGGGGCGCTGGCATCGCGGTAGTACTGTCCGTGGGCCTGACCTTCGAAGACCTGCAGCACCGCTTCGACCCCGGCCTGGCGCAGTTTGCGATGCACCCGAACCGTGTTGCTCAGGAGCAGATCGCGCGTCCCGCTGGTGAGGATAGCCGGCGGAAAGCCGCGCATGTCGCCGTAGACCGGCGAGAGCATCGGGTCCCTGAGATCGCGGCCGTTGGTGTAGAGCGCAGCGCGCTTGTCGCAATTTGCGTCGGGCGCGACGAGGATGTTGTCGAGCATCGCGTTGGTGCGGAACGAGTCGCCGGCATTGGTGAGGTCGGACATCGGAGTGCCCGGCGCGATGGCGCCCGGCAGAGGCAGCTTGTCCTGCTTGGCCCGCAGGATCATTGCTAAGGTCAGATTGCCGCCGGCCGAGGAGCCAAAGATCGCCATGTTCTTCGGCGGCGCTATCTTCGTCGCCGCCTTCCACACCGTCATGGCATCATCGAGCGCGGCCGGATAGGGATGGTCCGGCGGCGTGCGATAGTCGACTGAGATCACTCTGTAGTGTCCGAATCCCGCCATGAAGATCGCTTCGCTCGTTCCAGCTTCGCCGCTGTTGCTCACGAAGCAGCCACCGTGAACATGCACAAGCAATCGATTTTGGTTTTCTGGAGGAATTGCCTCAGGCGTCACCATGTACGCCTTCACCCCGTCAATCGTCCTTGGCTCGACCTTGACCCGTAGTGCTTCGCGCAGCGCCGGCAACCCGCGGATGGTCGTGGCAGCAGCAGCACTAACCTGCGCTTTCCATTCCTCGGCCGTCTTCGGGATCACGTTCCAGGTCGGGCTCAGCGGTGCCCCAATCAGCCGTTGCATTTGCGGGCTGACGGTGTCTGGCACCGGCACTGTCCTGGCCGGCACCTCGCGCGCCGCCAGCGTGGGCGCCTGCGCGACGACATGCGATACCGAGAGAGCGATCGCAGCTGCGAGACAAGCAAGGCCAGGCACGAACCAATGACTTTTCATGGCGTTCTTCCTCGATCTTTCCGTTGCCCTGGATCGGCGGAGGGTAGCACGCATGGTAGTTGGGCGATAGGTCATTGAGCGATAGGAAATTCGCCGAACGAGGCTGGCAGCTGAGAGCTGATAGCTCAGAGCTCGTCAGTCGTCGTCTTCATCCTTCGCATACGCCTGCGGCACGCGTTTGATGACGATTGTGAGGCCGAACATCACGAGAACGGTCGCGGCGACCAATCCGAGGTAGATGCCGATTCCCGGCGACGTCTCGGGGGCGGCACCCACAGGAATCTGCTCGACAATCGCCCGGGCCTGCGTCTGTGCCCAGACAGCATTCCGCACGGCGCGCGCCATCCACTGATAACCGAGAAACAAGATCGCGCATGCGGTCAGTCCCACGAGCAAGAGCGGGTGTCTCGAGTTCTTGCGCGTCCAGATGCTCAGTCCCGCCAGCAACACCGCAATCGCGCCGAGACCCAGGATCCACCACCCCGCCGGATCGGGAACGCCACCCAGCCCGGCATCTCCAACCGTCATCCACGGCAGAAACGCGCTGACGGCCAGGAGAACGCCGGCGGCGGCGGGCACGTAGTAGGCGCGCATCAAGAGCCTCTCTTCGAACTCACGGCTTCATGGCGGCCACGCGGCCAAGGCGCAGCTGCTTGATGACGGCCACGACCTTCGCAGCCGCGGTGTCGATCTCGTCCTCAGTCGTGAAGCGGCCGAGGCCGAACCTGAGAGACGACCGTGCGGCCTCTTCGTCGAGTCCCAGCGACCTCAGCACGTGCGATGGCTCGGCGCTCGCCGTCGCGCATGCGGCGCCGGACGACACGGCCACATCGCTGGCCACACCTTTGAGCAGCATCTCGCCGTGTATGCCGTCGACTCGCACGTTGAGATTCTGCGGCAGACGCTCCTCGATCGGTCCATTCAAATGAATGCCGTCGAGGCTGCGCGACAGGATCGACCACAGCCGATCGCGAAGCCCGCGCAGCCGTGGAGCTTCCGTCGCAGCGCTCTCCCGGCACAAATCGGCCGCCTTCCCAAACCCGACGATAGCCGGAACGTTGAGCGTCCCCGACCGGTAGCCTCGCTCGTGGCCGCCGCCGTCAATGATCGGCTCGACGCTGTACGGAGGAGCGATGCGACCTACAGACAGCGCCCCTACCCCCTTCGGACCATAGATCTTGTGCGCGCTCAGCGAGACGAGATCGAGCCCGAGCGCGCGCGCGTCCAGCGGCAGCAGCCCGACCGACTGCACCGCGTCGCAGTGCACCAGCGCTCCTCGCTCGTGGGCGATGCGCCCGATGTCGGCCAGAGGATGCAGGACGCCAATCTCGTTGTTGCCCGACATCACGCTGACGAGCAGTGTGTCGTCGCTCAGCGCGTCGGCCAGCTGCTGCAAGTCGAGCCGTCCATATCCGTCGACGCCGAGCGTCGTGATCCGGAATCCCAGCCGCTCCACAGCAAGGCAGGAATCGAGCACCGCACGGTGCTCCGTGGCCACCGTGACAATGTGGCGTCGATTGGCGGGCGCGCCCGCTGCCAGGCCCTTGATGGCGAGGTTGATGGACTCCGTCGCGCCGCTCGTAAAGACGACGTCCTTGAAGCGAACGCCGATGAGAGCCGCGACCTGCTCGCGCGCGCGTTCGACGGCCTTGCCGGCCTGCCATCCATACGCGTGGTTCCGGCTCGACGCGTTGCCGAAGTGCTCGCTGAAATACGGCAGCATGGCGTCGAGCACCCGCGGGTCGACCGGGGTCGTCGCGTGCGAGTCGAGATAGATCAACTGTGGGTGTGAAGGACCGGACGAGACAGCGGGATCAGAACGGGCTCACCAGCGTCGGACGCCAGCTCGCTGATGGAGCAGGTCTGCAGCGACGCGAGGATGCGCTCCTTGATCTTCCAAAGCGGGTCGCGGACGCTGCACTTGGAGGTACTGCTCGCAATTTTCCTCTTCGGTCGAGCACGCCGTCACCGTGAACGGACCATCCACGGCCTGGATGACGTCGGCTATCGAAATCGCGGCCGGCGACCGGCCCAGCTGATAACCGCCGCGCGTGCCCTGGTGCGAAGCCAGGAGCCCCTTTCGCGCCAGCCGCTGCAGCACCTTCGCCATCAACTCGACCGGGATGTCGTACTGCTCGGCGATCTCCCGGGCGCTCGCGGCGGCCTCGTCGGGCCGCAGCGCGAGGTGCTTCATGGCGATGAGAGCGTAGTCGGCTTTCTTCGAGAGCCTCAGCATATGGTTAAACTGCTGGTGGAGCGTAACTTATTGCGCTCCACCAGTGTACGACCACCCCGCTCGGGGGTCAATACTTGGGCACGCTGGGGTCGACCTGGTCGGACCAGGCCAGAATCCCCCCCTTCAGATTCTTCACGCGTTTGAAGCCCTGCTGGCGAAGGAACGCCGCCGCCTTCGCGCTCCGGCCTCCCATCTTGCAATGGACGACAATCTCCTTGTCGCGGGGGATTTCTGCGACCCGCTGAGGCACTTCGCCCAACGGAATCAACGTTGACCCCGGGATCCGGCCAATCTGGAACTCGTTGGGCTCGCGGACGTCGAGCAGGAAGAAATCGTCCTTCGCGTCCATCCGTCGCTTGAGCTCGGCGACGTCGGTTTCGGTCTCGTTGTCGTTCGCGCCCGCCATGACCACCTCCGGCGCGCTCGGCGCCACTCCGCAGAACTGCTCGTAATCGATGAGCTCGCGCACCGTCGGATTCGTGCCGCACACCGGGCACTCGGGATCTTTCTTGAGTTTGAGCTCGCGGAACTTCATCCGCAGCGCGTCGTAAATCAGGAACCGTCCGATGAGCGGCTCACCGATGCCCATGATGAGCTTTACGGCTTCGGTCGCCTGTATGGTGCCGATGACGCCGGGAAGAACGCCCAGGACTCCGCCCTCGGCGCAGCTCGGCACCAGACCGGGCGGCGGCGGTTCCGGATAAAGGCAGCGATAGCACGGCCCTTCCTTGGTCGCGAAGACCGACGCCTGACCTTCGAACCGGAAGATGCTGCCGTAGGTGTTCGGCTTGCCGAGGATCACGCACGCGTCGTTGACGAGATATCGCGTCGGGAAGTTGTCGGTGCCGTCCAGGATGATGTCGTACGGCTTGAACAGATCGAGCGCGTTCTTCGACGACAACGCCGTCTCGTACGTCTCGACGGTGATCAGCGGATTCAGCGCGAGCAGGCGGTCTTTCGCCGACGCGAGCTTCGAGCGTCCCACGTCGGAGGTGCCGTGGATCACCTGCCGCTGGAGGTTGCTGAAGTCGACCACGTCGAAGTCGACGATGCCGATCGTGCCGACGCCGGCGGCGGCAAGGTACAACGCGGCCGGCGATCCGAGGCCGCCGGCGCCAATGCAGAGCACGCGCCCCTTCTTGAGCTTCTCCTGGCCGTCCACGCCCACCTCGGGCATGATGAGGTGCCGGCTGTACCGCTTGACTTCTTCGTTCGACAGCGCCATTTACCTGCCACCTGCGACCGACGGGATGATGCTGATGGTGTCGCCCGCTTTCACCGCCGTCTTTTCTTTCTCGAGGTACCGGATGTCTTCGTCGTTCAAGTAGACGTTGACGAAGCTCCGCAGCTTGCCCTGCTCGTTGTAGAGGTGCGGCTTCAGTCCCTCGTATTTCGTGGTGAGGTTCACGAGCAGCTCGCCGATGGTGGCGCCGTCGACCTCGACGGCATCCTGCTTGCCCGTGAACGGGCGAAGCGGTGTCGGAATCAGAATCTTGTTCGCCATAAGACGCTAGTCATCCTTTATAGGTGATCATCCTCAAATAGGTGATCATCCCCTATCGTTGCGTGAGCAACGCTTCACGGAACTCCGAGCGATCGTCGGCCAGCTGCCATACGGTCATGGCGTCGGGCCGGCCTTGTTGAATCGACACAATCACATACCAGAAGAACGGAAACGCGTGGTCCAGATCGTACTGCGACGGGCGCGCGGGATGGTCGGGATGCGAGTGATAGAACCCCAGCAGATCCTGCTGCAGCCGCCTGGCCTCGCCTTCCACGAAACGATAGTCCTTGTCGCTGACTCGAAACCGCCGGCGCGCACCTTCGTCGGTCACATTGGGCAGCGGCGCCACGTGCCGGACGACCCCCTCGGTGCCAATCAACGCGCCGCAGCATTCGTTGGGATAGGCCTCCACGCCGTGGCTTCGGATGGAGTCGGCAATGCCCGGCATCAGCATCAATGATTGAGACATGAAAATCGGTGCCCAGGATCCCTAGGGGCCTGTCCTAAGCCGGGGCATTCCAGAACCGCTCCGACATGTATTTGTCCGCGCTATCGGGGAATACGGTCACGACGACCGCATTGCGCGTCTGCCTGGCCACCTTCATCGCCGCTGCCAACGCGGCCCCGCCCGAGATGCCCACCAGCAGCCCCTCCTCTCGCGCGAGCCGTCGTACCAGCTCGTACGCCTCTTCCGTGCTCACCCGCAAATCTTCGTCTGCAAGCCTCGGATCGTAGATGCCGGGGACGATGGCCGATTCCATGTGCTTGAGTCCCTCGAGGCCGTGCAGCGGAGAATCAGGCTGGAACGAGATCAGCCGAATCGACGGGTTCGCTTCGCGCAACCGGCGGCCGGTACCCATGAACGTGCCGCTGGTGCCAAGCCCCGCCACGAAGTGCGTGATCCGCCCTTCTGTCTGCGCAAGGATCTCAGGACCGGTCGTCTCGTAATGCGCACGCCAGTTCGCGTCGTTGTTGTACTGATCCGGATAAAAATACAAGTCGGGATTTGCGGCCACCTGCTTGCGCGCTTCGCGGATGGCGCCGTCCGATCCGTCCATCGGGTCGGTGAAGATCAGCTCTGCGCCGTACGCATGCAGCAATCGCTTGCGTTCAATCGTGACATTGCCAGGCACGCACAACCGCACCGGAAACCCCTGAGCCGCGCCGATCATCGCGTAGGCAATACCTGTATTGCCCGATGTCGCATCGAGCAGCGTCTTGCCGGGCCGAAGCGCGCCCGACTTGAGCCCCTCGCGAACCATGCTGGCCGCCGGGCGATCCTTGACGGACCCGCCGGGATTGAACCACTCGGCCTTGCCGTACAGCTCGGCGCCGTTGAGGCCGGCCTCGAACTTGCGCAGACGAAGGAGCGGGGTGTTGCCGATGAGGTCGAGGACAGTGGAGCCGCGCTTCTGCCCCCGATCGGTTGCTTGGACGGTCAAAGCACCAGAATTATATCGGTTCTAGTCTAGGTTCTAGGTTCTCAGTTCTCGGTTCTAGGTTCGCTGTCCTAACTGGCAGGAACTAAGAACTTAGAACCCAGAACTGAGAACGCAGAACGGAGAACCGAGAACTACTTCACCAGCTGCCCTTCGTCGTTTCGCATCTGTGCCGGTCCGACTTCCGCCTCGAGGCCCTGGCGAATCCGGCCGCTGTCCCCCACGGCGACGACGACCATGCGGTCGGGCACCAGATACTTCTTCGCGGCTTCCTGCACCGCTTGTGCGTCGACCACCGACACCTGCTCGCCGAGGCTCGAGTAGTAGTTGAGCGGCAGGTCGAACGAGAACAGCATCGACAGCGCGTTGACGGTGCCGTTGTTGCTCTCGAAGGTGGCCGGCAGCGACTGTGTGATTGCCGCTTTGGCCAGCGTCAACTCGTCGGTTGTCACGCGCGTGTCGATCATTTTTCTCAACTCGAGCTGCACCTCGTGCAGAGCAGGCGCGGTGACGTCGGTGCGCACGCCCGTCTGCACAGAGAAGGGACCACCGCTGCGAGCGAACTGGAAGGTGGAATTCGCGCCGTACGTGTAGCCGTGCGCCTCGCGCAGGTTCATGTTGATGCGGCTGGCGAACATCCCGCCCAGAATGGTGTTCATCACGCGCACGGACACATAGTCCGGGCTCGTACGCGGCACGCCGAACGTGGCGACGCGCAACTGCGTCTGCGGCGATCCCGGGCGATCGACGATCACCAGGCGCGGCGCCGAGAAATCTGGAACGGGCAGCCGCACCGGGACGCCGGTCGCGCGCGGCCATGCGCCAAGGGCGCTCTCTGCGATCTTCCGTAGCTCCGGTACCGGGATCGGGCCCGCCACCACGAGCGCCGCGTTTCCCGGCACGTAGTGGCGCTGCCAGAACGAGCGGAGGTCGTCGCGCGACATGCTTTTGTTGGAGGCGGGACTGCCAATCTCGGCGTGGCCGTACGGGTGATCCTCGCCATAGAGCGCCATCGCCGTCACGTTGGCGGCCACCGCGGCGGGATTCGAGCGTTGCTGCACCAGATCGGCCAGCCGCGCGGCACGAATGCGCTCGACTTCCTCCGTGGGAAACGAGGGTCGCAACGCCACATCAGCGAGCAACGCCAGCGCCGCCGGGAAATTCCGTCGCAGGCTGCTCACATTGACGGTCGACCCGTCGCGCGACGAGCCCGTGGACAACGTCGCGCCGATCTGCGCGGCGTCGTCTGCGATCTGCAGCGCCGACCGCGTGCTCGTGCCCTGATCGAGCATCGCTGAAGTGAAGCTGGCCAACCCCGGCTTGTCGGGCGGATTCGCGTCGCTGCCGCTTCGCACCACCAGTGATGCAGACACGACCGGCATGCCGGCCGTTCGGGAGAGGGCGATGACGGTCAAGCCGTTCGGCAATTGAAACGACGTCGGCACGGGCAGGACGGCGTCGAGGGTGCCTGACGCCTTCGGCTGCGTTCGCCGCCACGGCTCGTCCGCGTTGATGCCAGCCGGGGCAGCGGCTTGCGCGCTCGCCTGCGCAGGCGGTTGCGGAGTCGCTGAAGCTTCAGGCGCCAAAACCTTGGGGCCGGGCACGGCGTGCACGACGACGCGCGACGAGTTCTGCAGGTAGGTCTGCGCAAAACGCTGCACCGACGCTGGCGTGACGGCCCGGAGCCGCGTCACGTGCTGAGTCAGATAGTCGGGACCGCCGGTGTAGTGATTCCAGTAGTTGAGACGATCGGCAACGCCGCCGAACCCGCCCATCAGCTGCAGCCCGTTGAACAACTGCGTCTCGGTCACCGTGCGAACGCGATCGACTTCCACGGCCGGCGGCGCCTCGGAACGTAGACGCTGAAGCTCCTCGTTGATGGCGGCCTCCAGCTCTTCGATCGTCCGTCCCGGACGCGCGGTGGCTTCCACCATGAACATCGAGCCGAGCACGGCGTTCTCGTGATTTGCCGACACGTTCTGAGCGATTTGCTTTTCGTATACGAGCTTCTTGTAGAGGCGGCTGGAGCGGCCGCGACCCAGAATATCTGCGGCCACATCGGCCTCGGCCCCCCCCTCGGCGAAGTACATGGGCGTGAGCCAAGCCATGGAGACCCTCGGCAGACTGATGGTATCGGTGACCACGCGGCGGCGCTCAGCTGTGATTGGCGGAGTCTGAACCTTGACCGCCGGGACGGCCGGTCCGCGCTTCAAGGTACCGAAGTACCGCTCGACCAGCTTCTTGGCCGCTGGCTTGTTGATGTCGCCGGCAATCGCGATGGTCGCGTTGTTCGGTGCGTAGTACTGCCGGAAGAACTCCCGCACGTCATCCAGCCGTACCGCCTGAATATCCGCGTGCGAGCCGATGACCGAGCCATGGTACGGATGCCCCTGCGGAAAGAGGGTCTGCATCACCGCTTCGTCGGCGAGCCCGTACGGACGATTCTCGTAGCTCTGGCGGCGCTCGTTGCGGACAACGTCCTGCTGGTTCGAGAGACTCTTCTGATCCACGACTTCGAGGAGATAGCCCATTCGATCGGACTCAAGCCACAGCGCGGTCTCGAGCTGATTCGACGGAACGGTCTCGAAGTAGTTCGTCCGATCGAAGTTGGTCGTGCCGTTGATGCCGGTCGCGCCGACGCCCGCGAGGATGCGAAAGTGCGCATCGCTCTCGATGTGCTTTGTACCCTGGAACATCATGTGTTCGAAGAGGTGCGCGAAGCCGGTTCGGCCGGGCGCCTCGTGCGCGGGACCCACGTGGTACCACACGCTCACTCCAACGAGCGGCACACGGTGATCCTCCGAAAGGATCACCTCTAGCCCATTCGCCAGCGTGTACTTCTCGATGTCGAGCCGGGGAATGTCGTTCGGCGACTCTTGACCCGACACCGCCACGACAGCCGCGGCGATCAACGACAACACGCCGGCACGAAGCGTTCTCATGGCTTGTTCTCCAGGCTGGCCCACAGATACCAGGACGCCACCGACCGATACGGACGCCAGGCGGCCGCCATCTTCTCCATGCGGCGCGCGTCCGGAACCTTTCTCAACCGATAGGCCTTCTGAAACGCTCTCACGATACCAAGGTCGCCGACGGGAAGCACGTCGGGACGAGCCAGCCGGAAAATCAGGATCATCTCCACGGTCCAGCGGCCAATGCCTTTGATTCTCGTCAGTTCGGCGACGATCTCTTCGTCGCCCATCACGTCGAGCGCGTCGGTGCGAACCTCTCCGGCTGTCACTTTCGCACTCAGGTCCCGCAAATAGCCAGTCTTCTGGCGGCTGAGTCCCGCCGCCCGCAACTGGTCGTCGGTGAGCCTCAGCAGCGCCTCAGGCGTCGGCGTGCGGCCATCGGGCATCAGCGCACGCAGCCGGCCGAAAATCGTGGCCGCCGCTCGAGTCGACAACTGCTGCGACACAATCGCCTGGACCAGGCCGGCAAAGATGTCGTCTGCTCGATTCGTCCTGATGCCGCACGCGCCGTAGCGCTTGATGATGGCGCCAAGTACGGGATCGCGGCGCATCAAATGCCGCCTGGCGCGCGTCACGTCGGCGGCAGTCATGGCTGCGTGCGCGGCCTTGGCGGCCGCCGAACCCGCCGCCTTCATCTAACGGATCGCCGCAGTCAGCGTGACCTGCGCCTGAATCTCGATCGTGGAAGGTTCGACAGGCGTGGTGACAGCCGCGTCCATCGCCCGCCCCCCAGCCATTCTCATCATCGGGCGAGGAAAGTCCGGAGCGCCTCCCTCTTCGATGCGCACCACCCGCTCGATCTTGGCACCGGCGCCCGCCGCAAGCGCGTCGGCCCGTCCGCGCGCGTCAGCGACGGCGAGGCGAAGCGCCTCGCGCTCGAGTCCAGCGCGATCGCGCACATCGAATCGCACGCCGGTGATCGTCGTCGCGCCGCCGGCCGCCGCGGCGTCGATGACGACGCCGACGCGATCGATGTCGTCGAGGCGCACCTCGACCGTGTTGCGGGCGAGGTAGCCGCGAAACGTCTGTCGTCCGCCGGCATAATCGAACTCCGGCTGCAGGTCGTAGCCGATCGTCCGGATGGCATCCTTCGGAATGCCCGCCTGCTGGATCTTCTCCAGCACCGACGTCATCGCGGTTGCGTTCTGCTTCTGCGCGTCGCCCGAATTGCGGGAACGCGATTCGGCGGCGATGACTACGAAGGCGCGATCGGGCCGCGCGGTGACAATCGCGCGCCCGTGCGTCACGACCGTGGGCTGCGAGACGGCGGAGGCGTCCTGCGACTGCGCCCAGGCAGTCGAGGAAGAGAAGACGATGATTGCGGCGGCAAGGAGCAATGGCATCCCTCTATTTTGACGCACACAACAGCCGGACGCGCAGTGGAAGTGTGAGGAGTGAGTAGAATGTAGCGGTGACGCGCAAAACGGCTGCGATCGAGACCGCCGAGCTGCGAAAGCGGATTCGTGCCGCCATCGAGCAGAGCCGCCGGGCCGCCGCCGCGAGGCGTGGGCAACTTGATCAGGCGACCGCGGCCTACAAGCACTTCCTCGAGGACACAGCGGTCCCGCTCGCCCATTCACTGGCGAATGTTCTGCTGGCCGAGGGTTACACCTTTTCGGTTTTCACACCGAACGGAGGGCTGAAGCTGGCCCTTTCGAAGTCTGCGGAAGACTTCATCGAATTCGCCCTCGACACGACGGAAGCCGAACCGTTCGCGATCCTTCGCGTCAATCAGTCGCGTGGACGACGGGTACTGCAGCACGAACGCCCGATCAAGGGGCGCACTCCAGTCGATCAACTGACCGAGGAGGACGTGCTGAAGGCGGTGCTCGAGGAACTGACGCCCTTCGTCGAACGCTAGGCGAGCCGCTCAACGAACGACGTATCGATGCCGTGGCGCGTCAGGAGCGCCAGCAACCCGGCGTGGTCGGCGGTCTGCCGGTAGGCTTCGCGCGAGTCGACGATCCCCCTTTGCACGAGGACGACGAGCACGTCGTTGAGAGACGCCATGCCCTGCTTGCGCCCGCTGTCCATCGCGGTCGACAATTGTGAGGTCTTCCCTTCCGCGATCAGATTGGCCACGGAACCGATGTTCAGGAGCACCTCGCGCGCTGCGATCCGTCCGCCGCCGACCTTGCGCAGCAGCACCTGCACCACCACGCCACGCAGCGTCTCGGCCAGAGCCATCTGAACAGCGTGCCGGCTCTCCGGGGATGTCTGATCGATGATGCGATCGACGGCCGCGTGCGCGCTATGGGCCGTCATCGCGCCGATGACGAGGTGCGACCGCGCGGCCTCGAGCGCCAGCATCACGATTTCGGACGAGCCGAAGTCCTCGATCACGAGCACGTCGGGGTTCTCGCGAAGAGCGGCACGCGCCGCAGCCATCAACTCCTCGCGGTCGCCGCGCACCTCCCGCTGGCTCACCAGCGATCCTCGGTTTTCGTGCACGAACTTGATTTGGTTCTCGATCGTGATGACATGGTCGCTGCGGCTGCGATTGATCAGATCGACGAATGCCGCAATCAGCGTCGACTTCCCGCTGGCGCGCGGTCCTGCGACCAGCACCAGGCCTTCCGCCTCGGCGCAGAGACCCTGAATCTCGCGCGAGAGCCCGAGCTGCTCCGCCGAGATCGCGCGCGCGGGCATCATGCGGAAGATGCCGCCGGCGCCGCGGTGATCCCGGAAGGTGACGCAGCGGATGCGCCCGACATCCGGCACGTCGCAGATCCATTCGGTGCCCGCGCGGGTGCGAAGCGCCTCCCGATTCCGCTCGGGGACGATGTCGATGATCAGCGCCTCGACGTCGGCCTCGCTGAGCGCGCTCTCGCCTTCCACGGGAACGATTTCGCCGTCGACGCGCATCACTGGCCGGCACTGCGAGGTCAGATACAGCGTCGAGGCTCCTCGCGCCGCCGCCATGCGCAGCAGGCGCTGGACGCCTTCGGAGTGAGGAGGCTGCGGCATCCGGCCGGACGGCTCTGGCCTGACCTGACTGCGAGAAAGGGGGAGCACCGTCGCGCCGCGGGGCTCAGAGCTGTGAGCTATGAGCTCTGAGCTCTCAGACGGCGGCTCCGAGCCCCGAGCGTCTGCTGGGAGCTGAGGGCTGACAGAAGGCACTTCTGAGCTGGGAGCTCGCAGCTGGGAGCTGGCAGCTGTCCGATACCGTCGAATTTCGATCCAGAGATCGTCGCCGCCCCTCGCTGCAACGATGCTGAACACATCGCCCGAAGAAGATGCCGTTGCAGGCAGGTCGTGCTTGACAGCGCCGAGCTCGTCGAGGCCCTCGCGAGCCGCAGGCGGCAGCAGTTCACCCAGCATCCCAGTGAGCGCCTCGACCGACAGCACGCGTGCGGTGAGCGGCGACTGCCCCTTCGGCGCCACGACGTACGGACACTCGCCCGCGTGAAGCACAAGCGCGTCGCCATCAGCGCGCACGAGAGCGGTGAGCAAGGAGTTGAGAAGCGGCCACGCAGGTCTCGAAAAAGCGTCGATCTGCCGGAGTTTCGGCCAGACGGTCCTTTACTTCATCTCCTTGGCGGTTCTTCGCGGAGCCGGACCTCGTAGATGCGGACGAGCTCGACCAGCTTGTAGCCCTTCGTCTGATAGGGCGGAACGATCCGCTCAGTGCGCAAGTACTGAATCATCGCCTTCGTCGCCGTAGTCAGCGGGACCAATCCCCTCCGACTCTTCCAGCAGCCGTGTGAGTGCCTCCAAGGTCATCGTCTTCACTGGAACGCGCTTCGTGCCTGGAAAGAACAGCAAGCGCGTGACCGCTTCGTCTCGGTGCGTCGTCGCGAATGTCACGAAAATCTCGTTCGCGATGAAGTTGTAGTCGGCGTCCGACCTGCGTCGACGGCGCGTCTTCGACCTTGAGCGCCGCGATCCGATCTCGACCTTGCGGAGCCGATCGAGGACGACCTGGGTGAACTCGCCTTCGCCCGACCAGCCGTCGCTATCGACGAACATGCAAGCACGTCCGCAATCTCTACAGGCGCGTCGACAATGGCGTCATCGTCGCCCGCAGGTCCTCGACGGAAAGGTCGTCGATAGCCGAACCCGTAGCGCGCCAGACAGATTCGCACGCCGGCATTGCGCGCCGTCTGCAGATCGATGGCTGAGTCGCCAATCAGCACCGTGTCGGCCGGCGCTGACCGACGCCTGCTTCATGAGGTGGCGCAGGCTGTCGGGGGCGGGCTTGCGAGGCCACGGACCATCGCCGCCGACCGTCCAGCGGAAGTAGGGCGCCAGCTCGAAGGCCTCGAGAATCGCTCACCGACTGCTCGAGCGGCTTGTTCGTGAGCAGCGCAATTGGACACCCGCCGCCCGCAGCTCATCGAGCAGCTCGGGCATTCCGTCGTACGGCCTGCGTGTGGCGCGTCAATCGCTCGTCGTAGAACGAGAGAAAGCGCGGCAGCGCTTCGGCGATCGGCACGTCGAGGCCGGCCGCCGCCAGCACGCGCGAGACGAGCGTCGCGGCGCCGCGAGCCGATCATACGGACGATGCGGTCGATCCGCCAGAGGCGGCGCGCCGTAGGCCAGCAGCAGCTCGTTGGCGCTCTCGGCGAGATCGCGGCGCGAGTCGACGAGCGTTCCGTCGAGGTCGAAGACGCTCAAGCGCCGGCTTCACGCGCCGCCGCCGTAGGTCGCAAACGACGTGGGGGTCTCCCACACCGTGACACGGACGACCGGAAATCCCTGCGAGTGGGTGTAGTCGTAGAGAATTTTGGCGATATGCTCAACGGTGGGATTGCTCTGGACGACGAACACCGGCTCACCGAGCCGCTGCAGTGGACCGACCAGCGGGTCGTCTTCGCGAAGGATCATCTTGTGATCGAGCTCGCGGTCGACCCATCCTTTGACCACGCGCTTGATGTCCGAAAAGTCGCAGACCATGTTTCGATTGTCGAGCGAGCCGCTCCGGACCTCGATCTCCGCCACGGCGTTGTGGCCGTGCGGGTGCTTGCAGATCCCGTCGTAGTCCAGCAGCCGTGACCGTAGCAGAATTCGATTTTCTTGGTGACTGAGTACATGGATTCACTCGTCTTGTTGTCTGGCGGGCTCGACAGCGCCGTGCTCGCCGCCCAGGAGGCCCGAGCACGCATGGTCCATCCAGTTTACGTCGCCGCTGGGCTGGCGTGGGAGGACGGCGAGCAGCGCGTCGTCCAGGCGCTGCTGGACCGCGCGGCGTTCAAATTTGCGCCCAACCGGGTCTTCCCGCTCGTCCGGCTGGAAGTCGGCATGCACGACGTGTATCCCGCTTCGCACTGGGCCGTCCGCGGTACGCCGCCCGACTACGACACTCCCGACGAGGACGTCTATCTGCACGGCCGCAACGTGGCGCTCCTCTCGAAGGCCGCGATTTATGCCGCGACCCGCAAGATATCACGCCTCGTGGTGGCGTCGCTGGCGGGCAATCCGTTTCCCGACGCCACACCGCAGTTTTTTTCGGCGTTCAGCAAAGCGCTGGCTCTCGGCCTCACCGCCCCTATCGACGATCGCTCGCGCCCTTCTCTCGATCTACATAAGGAGGACGTCATTCGGATCGGAGCGCAGCTCGGCGTGCCGTTCGAACTGACCCTGTCGTGCATGAACCCGTCGGGCACCACCCATTGCGGCCTGTGCAGCAAGTGCCGCGAGCGGCGAGACGCGTTTCAGGACGCCGGCATCGCCGATCCCACGACAGTACGCCAAACGCAAGCCCGCGCTAATCCGTTAGGGCACGCCCGCGCCGGACCTCGCGAAGCGCGCGGCGCCCATTGCAGCCGCGTCGGGTCCGAGCGTCGAGATCTCGAGACGAACACGGCCGGCCATGCTCGGGGGCATACGGCGAGCGCACTCCTGGCAGAGCGCATCAAATAGCAAGTCGCTCGCCGATTCGAGAACGCCGCCGAGCACAATTACTTCGGGGTCGACGACCGTCGCGATGTTGGTGACCGCCATAGCGAGATACTTGACGGTGTCGCGGATCACCGAGATGGACACGCCGTCGTTCGCTCTTGCAGCCTCCAGAATGGCATCCAGTGTGATGGCTGAGTAGTTGCTGCCTGCCGCCTCGAATACGCGCGACTCGTCGCCGGACTTGATGCGCCAGATGAGACGCCGAACGATGCCGGACGATCCGCCTTCGGCCTCGAGACACCCCATCCGGCGGTAGTCCTCGCGCTCCACGGGGTTGAGCGCAAGCCACTGCACGGAGCTCGCACAACCATGCGCTCCGGTGAGGAGCGTGCCGTTCGAAATCACCCCTGCGGAGACAGACTGCCCAACGGACAGCGCGACCAGGTGCCTGGCGCCCTTGCCCGCTCCATACCAGGCCTCGGCAAGAGCGGCGGCGTTTCCTGTGCTGAGTGATTTCGTGGCGATCTCCTGACCGACGGTCGCCGACACGAAGGAGAGATCGGACAGCCAGGTCGCCGGGTTGGGATCGGGAAACGACACACCAGCTGCCTGGATGCGTGCGCGTTCGCCGCCGGCCAGCGACTGGGCAACCGCGGCGACCGCACTGGTCGCATCGACCTGTGTCGCTTCCGCGCGACCGATGACGCTGGCCTCGGCGTCGGTGAGCACGCCGCGGGCGCAGGTGCCGTCGAGGCTGATGCCTAGAATCACTTTGGCTCCGTCTCTCCGTCCCAGTCGATCTGCACGTGGAGCTTGCGCCCGAGCAAAGGCAGGCCTGTCGACCTGAACAGCCGATCGACCTTGAGCAGCAGCCGCTCGAACTGGGCCTCGTCGGCGGCGCTCAACACGAGCACCCCGACACCGCGCTCCGGTGGAAAGCGAGCGTCGTCCAGATAGTCTGGTCGAGCGTCAACAGCGTTCGACGAAGCTGCGCAGCCATACGGTAGTGCTCGACGTCGGGCGCGCGGCGCAGGTCGTCTTCTTCCATGACGAAGAACACGTCCCACTGCAGCCGGTCACGCATGAAGCGGATCAACCCTGTCGGCAGATTGGCGTCGCAGTACACTCGAGGCGCCTGCGTCAACCCGTCGGCAACCTGTCCAAGCTCCGAGGCGAGCGTCCCCATTTTTTACTTTTTACCTTTACTTCTTACTTTTTACTTTCCCTTTAGCCTTCTTACTTTTTGCTTTTGACTTGCCGCGCGCGCGCTCCGCTTGTCGCTTAAGTTCTGCGACAAGTTTCTCGCGCTTGTGCACGAGCTCCTTGCGCGGCCGGCGGCCGTTGGGCGAGCCGATCGCGTACTCGCAGAACAGCGGAAACGCGATCGTCGAGTCGCAGTACGCCACGACCGTGTCGGACAGCACCCCGGGATTCACCTTGCCCCAGCTGACGGCTTCCGCCGGCGTGGCGCCCGACAGCCCGCCCCACACGACCGAGTCGGTCGTGATCTGGATGAAATAGTCATTGCCGCCCTTGTGAATGCCGTAGACCTCCCAGAGGGTCGGCTGTCCCTGCAGGTAGAAGTTCTTGGGCGATCCGCCTCCGAGGATGACGCATCCATTTCGTTTGCCGGCCAGGATGATGGCGCACACCTCGTTGACGTCGCGATTGGGATCGACCATCAGCGTACTGCCGTTCAGCAGTTCGTGATACGCGAGGTTCATCCCGATGGAGCTGTCGCCAGGCGATGAGGTGTAAATCGGCACACCGGCCACGGCCGCGCGCGCCACAACCGAGTGCTCTTCGCATCCGGGGTATCTCTTCAAGAGATCGAGGCCCAGGCGATAGTGCAACTCGGCGGTCGTGATCGGCCCCGAGACCTTCTCGCGCACCAGAAAATCACGGATGTAGGCATCCGTCTCAAGCAGCACCGTCGCCGGAAACAGCACGTCGTAGATTCGGATGATGCCTTCCTTGTAGAGCGTCACGTCGTCGACGAACGGCGACCCCCGGTGCAGCGTGAAATTCAGCGCATGATGCAGATCGTGATACAGATTCGCTCCGGTGCTGATGATGAAGTCGACCAGACCCCGGTCCATCATTTCGACCACGCAACCGCCGATGCCGGCTGGCGTCATTGCTCCAGCGATCGTCAGTCCAATGGTCGTGTCCTCTTTGGGATCCAGCATCTTCTCGGAGAAGATTCGGCACGCTTCGCCGAGCCGCGCCGCGTTGAACGCCTGGAATCCCTCGTCGATCAGGTGGCGCACTTCCTTGCTGCCCTTCGGGCGGTAGAAGCCGATGGGTCGACCCGACAGCCGCCCCTTCGCAGCTGGAGAACCTGGATGGCGATATGGCATACGGAGCCATCTTACATCCGGCCTGCGGCGCACCGGCGGGTCGGCGCCTTGACAGCTCCCCCACGCGAGCGCGTAAGGTAAGCCTCGTGAACGAAACAACCCTCGTCAACGAGAGCTCCATCGATCCGCGCGTCTGGTGGGCGGTCGCAGCCGTAGGGTCGTTCCTGGTGATCCTGCTGCTGGTCATTTGGCGGAAGGGGCGACCGTTCGCGCCCGGAGACGTGTTTCGAGCAAGCCGTCTCAGCGGCGGCAACAGGCTGTTTCCAACTCAGGTGCTGATCTCGCCGACGAGCGTGGTTCACTACACGCCGGAGTGGTTCGGCCGGCTCGAGCACTCGATCCACATGGCGCACGTGGCATCGGTCCGCATCGACACGAACCTGATGTTCTCGGATGTGTACATCGAAACAACGGGCGGCGACTGCTCCCATCCGGTGCCACGGGCACAAGAAGGCCGACGCGATTCGGATGAAAGCAGCTGATCGAGAAGTATCAGACGGAGTACTACAGGGTGAAACCGACGACGCCTTCTACGTAGGCTTTCTCACTTCTTCCTTCCTGCACCAATCACCCACTCACCCATCACCCAATCTCCAAGCCCTAGCCCCAATCCCCAATCCCACTGTGGTGTTCCGAGTCTGCGTCCGATAATGAGACCGGTAACCAACCGTGGACGATTTGACCTTTTCAGCACGGCGCGCGACAGTCACCCGCCCCGAAGGGGAGAGCGAGCTGGAGCTGCGCTTCAAGAACCTCGTGCAGTCTCCCCTGCGGGCAGGGATCCTGCGGTATTTGAGCGCGCGTCCGGACGAAGGCTTCGATGTCGACGCCCTGATGCAGACCTTCGGCCGGCTTCGGCTCGATGTCGAAAACTGCATCCGCGAGCTCGCAGCATTCGGCGTGGCGCGGGCGATCCCGGGCACCCCGGTCCGCTACGCGGCGGCGCGCATGGAGAACCCGGCCATCGAACGGCTGCTCGATCGCTTCCTCGAGCGGCGCGCGACGATCAGCACCGAAGACCAGTCGCCGTCGGTCCAGCGGTTCCGCGAGATGATCGGCCGCGACGAGAAGATGCTGATCGTCTTCGAGTGGATCCGCACGGCCGCCAAGTCGGATATCTCCGTGCTCATCCTCGGACCGACCGGCTCCGGCAAGGAGCTCGTCGCCCGCATGATTCATGAGCTAAGCCGGCGCCAGTCCGCCAAGTTCCAGGCCGTCAACTGCGCGGCGCTTCCCGATACGCTCTTCGAATCGGAAATCTTCGGCTACGAAAAAGGCGCATTCACCGGCGCGCACGATCGAAAGCCCGGCCGACTCGAGCTGGCCAACGAGGGCACGCTGTTCCTGGACGAAATCGGCGACCTCTCGATCATCGCGCAGGCCAAGCTGCTGCGCGTGCTCGAGGAGCGGCGGTTCGAGCGTCTGGGCGGCAACAAATCGATCCACGTGGATTTCCGTCTGATCTCGGCGACCAATCGTCCGCTCGGATCAGTTCGTGCGCGACAGCCGGTTCCGCGAGGACCTCTACTATCGCGTCAACGCGTTCTCGATCCGCCTGCCGTCGCTGCGCGAGCGCCAGGTGGACATTCCGGTGCTGGCCAAGCGGTTCCTCGCACGCTATTGCGCATCGAACGGCCTGCCGCTCGACGCCAAGGGTTTCGCCCGCGAGGCCGTCGACCTGCTCCAGGCCTATCACTGGCCGGGCAACATCCGCGAGCTCGAGAGCACGGTCGTCCCGAGCTGCCCTGTCGTCGCCAGGACGGACGATCCGGGCGGCCGACATCGAGTTCCTCCACGCAGCAGAACCGCCGGCCGAGGGAACGCGGCGAGCGGCTGCCCTCGCTTCGCGAAGCCGAGCGCGGCCACATCGTCCGCATTCTCGAGGCCTGCAACTGGAACAAGAAGGAAGCCGCCAGAATCCTCGAGATCAGCCGCGGAACGCTGTACCGGAAGATCCTGGAGTTCGGCCTCGAACCGCAGGCCCATGGGGCCGCCAGGCACCGCCAGCGCCGGCTCGTTCCCGGCTAGTGATTTTCCAGAACAGGACAGCCGGGATGGCGGGCTATGTACCAGAGTGGTGGGGACATAGGGCAATTTTGAAAACTTGTGTGCTATTTTGGCACACAGGAACGGGCCGCTGCCGTCAGCCGCCTGACGGAACCGTCCTCGTAGGTAATTCTCAGAATTGGACTTAACGCCAAATCTGGTCCAAGTGCTGTAAGGGCCATTTTTTTGCACTTTCAGCGCTCTCGATGTTGATGAAGCAGCTTCCGGTTGCCGCGCGCATCTATGTGGGAGCCGTTGTCGGCAGCGGCGCCCTGCTGCTCGCCGTGTTTGCTCCGCGCGAACTTCAACACCCGTTCTGGTTTGCCACTCTGCTTTTCCTGTCTTCAGTCACGTCCGCGTTCAAGGTGAATCTGCCGCTCGCCAGTAGCTATTCGACGATGTCGGTGTCTTACGCCATCGATTTTCTCTCGCTCCTGCTTCTCGGACCGGGACCGACCATGCTCGTGGGCTCCATCAGCGCCTGGAGCCAGTGCACGTTCCGCATGACCAGCAAGAACCCGCTGCACCGCACGCTCTTCAGCATGGCGAGTCTGGTGATCAGCGTGCAGGCGGCGGGCGCCGCATTTCATCTGCTCGGCGGCGTCCCGGGCCTCGCGTCGATGTCGCTGGACGAGGTCGCGTTGCCGCTGCTGGGCGCCGCAGGGGCGTACTTCGTCTGCAACACCGCCCTCGTGGCCACGGCGATCTCGCTCTCGACAAGGCAGTCGCTGTTCCGCGTGTGGAACGGCAACTTTCTGTGGAGCGCTCCGAGCTACTTCGTGGGCGCGGTCGCGGCGGCCGGCGTGTCGATCGTGATTGGCAACACGAACAATTACTGGATCGCACTGCTGGCGGCGCCCCCGCTCTATCTCACCTATCGCAGCTACAAGATTTATCTCGGGCGCATCGAGGACGAGCAGCGCCACGTGCAGGAGGTCTCCGACCTGCACCTCGCGACGATCGAAGCGCTGGCGCTGGCGATCGACGCCAAGGACCGGACCGGCAAGTCGCACATCAGGCGCGTGCAGGTGTTCGCCGCGGGTCTGGCGAGATCGATCGGCATGAGCGAGAGCGACATCCAGGGGGTCAAGACCGCGGCGCTGCTGCACGACATCGGCAAGCTCGCCGTGCCCGAGCACATCCTCTCGAAGCCGGGGCCGTTGACGCAGGAGGAGTTCCAGAAGATTCGCACCCATCCACAGGTGGGCGCCGAGATCATCGCGGGCGTGCCCTTTCCGTATCCCGTAGCGCCGCTCATCCTCAGCCACCACGAACGGTGGGATGGCAAAGGATACCCGTCGGGCCTGAAGGGAGAGGAGATCCCCACCGGCGCGCGGATCCTGGCAGTGGTCGACTACTTCGACGCGCTCACGTCGGACCGTCCGTATCACCGCGCGATGGCGGACGAAGCCGCCGTCGAAATCCTGCGACAGGAAGCCGGCAAGGGACTCGACCCGAATCTGGTGCAACGGTTCGTGGAGAGCCTCGACAGCCTGCGTATCGAGGCGGACACGACCCCAGACACGGTGCGGACGCTTCAGATGCCGGCCAGCACGGATGAGCGGGGGCGTCCGGCCGCCGGCCTGCTGCAGGAGTCGCCGAAGACCGTCTTCGACGACATCGCGCTCGCTCATCGCGAGATTTACGCGCTGTATGAGATTGCCCAGGCCATGGGAACCAGCCTCGGCGTCGCGGACACGATGGCGCTGATCTCCTCGAAGCTGAGCAGCCTGGTGCCGAGCTCGTGTTGCGCGCTCTTCCTCCCCAACGAGGAAATGGAAACGCTGCGCTGCCGTTTTGCGACCGGCGTCGACGCGGAGACCATTCAGCAGATTTCCGTCAAAGCCGGCCTCGGTCTCACCGGCTGGGTCGCACGCAACCGGCGCACGCTGGTCAATGCCAGACCGAGCGCCGATTTGGAAGCGTCGGGCATCTCCACGCCCACGAGCCTCCAGTCGGCGCTGGTGTGCCCGTTGATCTTCAACGAGAAGCTCATCGGAACGCTTTCGGTCTACCACACGCAGGCCGGCTGCTACACCGACGACCACCGCCGGCTGCTCGATCGCGTCTGCGAACAGGCAGCCGCCGTCATCTACAACTCGATCGTGTTCGAGCAGACGCAGGAGGATTCGCTGACCGACCCGCTGACGGGCCTGCCGAATACGCGCTTCATGTTCATGCACCTCACGCGTGAGCTGGCGCGCGCCGAACGGCTCAAGTCGGAGGTCTCGCTGCTCGTGATGGACCTCGATCACTTCAAGGCGATCAACGACACGTACGGCCACCATGTGGGAGATTCCGCGCTGCGCGAGGTGGCCGGTGTGCTGCGCGCAGCGATTCGTCCCTATGACATCTGCGTCCGCTACGCCGGCGACGAGTTCATCGTCGTGCTCTCGGGATGCAGCGCCGACGAGGCCGAACGCAAGAGGGTCGAGCTGCAATCGGCGATCGATCACCTGGTGTTCGAGGCCAAGCCGGGCGAGCACCTGAGGCTGGGGATGAGCATCGGATCCGCCATCTTTCCGCACGACGGCATCAGCTACGAGACGCTGCTTGCGGCCGCAGACAGCCAGATGTACCGAGACAAGGCGGCAAGGAAGCGGGCAGGAAGAACGAGCCCGGTTCCGCAGGGGGCACTCGCGGGCCATACGACCGATCCGCGCATCGACAGCACGGCGTCGAGCGTGATTCAGTAGGCCGGGTCCTCTCGGACCCGGCGACGGCTACTCCTGCCAGTCGGGCCGCCGCCCGCCGAGGCCGGCGAAGAGAAGCGCCGCGCCCGTTGCACCGACAATCAGCCCAAGGCCATCGGTCGCCGCTGACTCCCAGGGAAAATCGTACGCGAGGAGCCAACACGACGGCAGCAGCAGCGCCAGCCCCAGCGCGACGGCTGCAGCTCTGTTGAGAACAAGCCGCAGCAGCGCGCCGCGCAGTCGTTTCAAGACAGTCATCAGTCTATGAGTCGTCAGTGATCAGTCACAGTCGTCAGTCCCAGTCGACAGTCTCAGTCTAGAGTCGACAGTCAGAGTCGACAGTCAGAGTCGCCAGTTCCGCTGACCGAGATCGAGACTCCGGCCTGCCACTTTTGACTATCGACTGAGACTGCTGACTGCGACTGACGACTGTTGACTGATCACTGTCGACTGGGACTGACGACTCTGACTGATCACTGACGACTCTCCGACTGACGACTCACTCAGAATCCCATCGCGCTGAATCCGGCGTCGACCATCAGAATCTCCGCCGTCACACCGCGCCCGGCAGGCCCGAGCAGAAACAGCGCGGCCTCGGCCACTTCCTGGGTTTCCACGTTGCGCCGCAGCGGCGCCCGTTCGCGGTACACGTCGAGGATGTTCGAGAAACCCGAAATGCCCTTTGCCGCGAGCGTCTTGATCGGCCCGGCCGAGATGGCGTTCACCCGGATGTTGTCGGCTCCCAGCTCCGCAGCCAGATAGCGGACCGAGGACTCGAGCGCAGCCTTGGCGACGCCCATCACGTTGTAGTTCGTGAACACCCGTTCGCTTCCCAGGTAGGTGAGCGTCAGAATGCTCCCGCCTCCCCGCTTCTGCATCAACGGCCGCGTTTCGCGCGCGAGAGCGACAAGTCGAGTACGCGCTCACGTCGAGCGCGATGCGGAATCCCTCACGAGAGGTCTGCGAAAAAGGCGCCGCCAGATCCTGCGATTGCGCGAACGCAACGCTGTGCACCACACAGTCGAGGCCGCCAAACTCCTGGTCCACTGACCGCGCGAGCGCCGCGATTTGCTCGTCGCTCGTCACGTCGCACGGGAGAACGAGAGCATTATTGCCAAGCGTCGCGGCCAGTTCGCGCACGTTTGATTCGAGACGGTCATTCGGGTACGTGAGCGCGAGTCGCGCTCCGGCCTGCGATAGCACTTGCGCGATGCCCCATGCAATTGAGCGCTTGTTCGCGACACCGACGACGAGACCGAACCTGCCCGTGAGATCGCTCATGAGATGGATGCGGAGGCGGGATCTGGAAGTTAGCGCGAGCGCTTCTTATGGCCCTGATGCTGCGGCCGGCCGCCGCCCGGACGTCCGGGGCCCCCGAAACCCTGGGGCCGCCCGGAATTCCGTCCTTGCCCGCCGCCCGGGCCGCGCGAGTTGCCCTGGCCGCCGCCGTTGGCGAAGCGGCCTCCGCGGGAATTGCCGCTTTGCTGGAATCGGCCGCGTCCCTTGTTGGCCTGCCGGATGGTGAACTCCGGTACCGGCCTCGCTGCCGGCTCGCGCTCGACACGCGGGAGTTGTGCGCGAATGAGCTGACGGTGCAGCCTGATCTCTTCGGCGGGCTCCGGCGTGCCTCCGTTGCTTCCGTTCGTTGGCGCCGCAGCGTCGTCCGGTTCGGCTGCCGTCTGAGGGGGAGCATCTCGCTCCTCCGATTCCCGCGAGCTGACCAGCACTCCTCCAGGTTGGGCGTCGGGCTTCACCGAGTCGAGCACTGCGTCATAGGCGGCCTCGACCGATGTTTTCTTTTTTCGGAGCCGTGGCTCCTTGCCTCCCTTGAAGGGGTGCTCGACGTCGCACGTCGTGCAGCGCGTCAATCGAACTTCGTCGCCGACCATTGCGACGATTGTGTGGTTGGAGAGGCGGCGCTCGCGCGGACAATAATCGTCGACTGTGTCACCAAGCCGTAGCTGACGCTGTTGCATGAATCTCCCGAATAAAACCTATGGCCTGGAAACGGCCCCTCCCCATGCGCAGCAACGCGCCCGAGGGCCGATTGGAACTTCGCGGGAGGGCCAGTCTACTACGGCACGAGCGCGGCTCGCAACCAGTGGTTTGCTTCGGCAAGTGCTGCCGCAACCGCCTTCGGCTGGGTAGATTGCGGGGTCTTGCGCGCTCTCACCGAGGCTCCCGGGGTCACAACCGACATGACGGAATTGTCGAACAGCTCGCTGTAGCGCCGCCATTCTGCCAGGGTCAATGCGCTGAAATCGCGGCCCTCGGAAAGCAGATTTCGAACCATACCGCCCACCAGCTCGTGAGCCTGCCGGAACGGCATGCCCTTGGAGACGAGAAAGTCGGCGACGTCAGTCGCAAGCAACAGTCCGGACGCCGCCGCTTCGGTTTTCTGAGGAAACAGCTCGAGCCCGTCGACAACTCCGATGAGCGTGGAAAGCGCGCCCCCGAGGGTATCCTCGGCGTCGAAGACCGCCTCCTTGTCCTCCTGCAGATCCTTGTTGTATCCGCTGGGCAACCCCTTCATCGTCGCCAGCCAACCGGTGAGGTGTCCGATGGCCCTTCCGGACTTGCCGCGGATAAGCTCGAGCGGGTCAGGGTTCTTCTTCTGCGGCATCATGCTGCTGCCGGTGCTCGACGCATCGGACAACTGAAAGAAGCCGTGCTCCTCGCTGCAAAAGATGATGAGGTCTTCCGCCAGCCGGCTCAGATGCACCATCGTCAGCGAGCACGCGTAGAGG
The DNA here is from genome assembly GCA_963821375.1 of Vicinamibacterales bacterium. Taxonomy (GTDB): domain Bacteria; phylum Acidobacteriota; class Vicinamibacteria; order Vicinamibacterales; family JAMQPK01; genus JAMQPK01. The sequence continues at coordinate 651,765 of CAWGDN010000002.1, read as the reverse complement.
AACGCCGCGACGAAATCGCGATCCGACGAGGTGTCGATGCTGTTGCTCACGACCTTCGAAAAGCCGAGCGTGCGCGCCAGCATCGCCGTGTCGATGTCGTAGTTCGTCCCGGCCACTGCACCGGTGCCGAGCGGCATGGCATCGGCTTCTTGAGACACCCACGCGAAGCGGTCGTAGTCACGTCGAAGCGCCGCAGCGTGCGACAGAAAATAGTGCGCAACCAGCACGGGCATCGCCCGTCGGAGATGGGTATAGGACGGCATGACCGCGTCGCCTGCCGACTCGGCCTGGCGCGTCAGTGCGGCGATGACTTCTGCCAACTGCCGCTGCAGGTGAGGCACACGGCGCCTCAGGTAGAGCCGCAGGTCGAGCGACACTTGCTCGTTTCGCGATCGGCCGGTGTGGAGACGCCTGCCGAGGTCGCCGACCCGCTGTGTGAGCTGGCGCTCGACGAACGCGTGCACGTCTTCGTCGGACCCCGACACGAAGGACGGATCGCGGCGGCCGCGCTCGAGGATTTCGGCCAGCGCTGCGGCAACCATCTCCGCTTCCGATCGACTGTAGACCCCGGCGCCCACGAGACCTTCGACCCAGGCGAGGCTGCCGGCCACGTCATCCTCGAACAGCCGGCGGTCGAACTTGAACGACGCGCCGAACTCGAACGCAGTAGGATCGGGCTCCCCGCTGAAACGACCTGACCACAGATTTGCCATGTCGACTATTCCGCCGTCGTCTGCGTCGCCGTCGGATCGCTCGAGACGCTCGTCCATACCGGACCGTCGTTCGGAACGGCGGCGTCGGACTTGGGAGCTTCGAGTCTGCCGATGGGTCGGCCGTCCACGACCTTGCACACGCCTCGATTGAGTTCGACGCGGACCTTGCCGGACACGTGCTCCTGGATGCTCTGGGCGAAGGCATCGATGGCGGTTCGCGCAGGCGAGAACCACGAGCCACCGGCGATGATGCCTGAATAGGCTCTTGAAAGGGGACGCTTCAGCCCCTGCAGATCCTTGGAGGTGACGCGGCGCTCGAGATCGTGATGTGCGGTATGCAGCACCGTCGCGGCAGGTGCCTCGCCTAAAACGCGTGATGCATTGCCGGCTGAATCGGTCTCCGTGCACTCGAAGCGTCCCACGCCATGACCGCCGGCGATGATATCGAGGCTGTCGACAAGCTCGGTGAGCAGCATCCCCACCCCATTAATGGAGACGGGTACCCCTCTGTCCCAATCGATATCGACATAGGCACCCGCCTCGGGCGCCAGCTCAGGAGATCGTGTGCGGACGTACACCGATTCGGGGACTTGCGACTTGTGGCTCTCACATCCGGTGAGCCTGATCGTTCGACCCCACAGGTTCTGTCTCGACTCGTACGCATCAGCATGCGCACCCGATCCCGGCAGGCGCCGCTCGCGCGTAAATTCGATCGCGTCGGCCTGGCTCATGCCGCTGGCGATCACCGGGGCGATGACGTCGATATCGGGATGGATCGCTCGCACGGCCGCCTCGACCCTGATTCGATCGGCTCCTTCGGCGCAGCCGTGCGCCACCAAGCTCGCGTTCTCCATCTGGGCAATCTGCACGAGCTTCTCCGCGATCAGGGGCCTCGAGAGCGCGATCGCCAGCTGGTGGCCGTTGAGCGCGTCAGCCTGTAGGGCTCGCAACGCGAGCTCCCGGACAAATTCTTCGCGAACGTCGAGCACGTGGCAACGATTCGCGCCGGCGGCCATCGCGCGCTCGCGAATCTGACTGAGCTCTCTGCCCTGTCCGACGTCGAGCGTGACCGCCACGATCTCGCCGACGTGGCGCTCTTTCAGCCAGGCAATGGCCATGGAGCTGTTGATGGTGCCCGAATAGGCGATGACGACTCTGCTAGGCAAATTGCGACCACTCTTCCATCTGCTTGGCAAGCGCTCTCGCGTGCCGGGCATCGCGGGAGATGATGAGGATGGTGTCGTCGCCGGCGAGGGTCCCTACCACTTCGTCAAGTTTCGCGCGGTCGATCGCCAGGGCGAGCGGCTGGGCCATGCCTGCCCCGGTGCGAACGACGATGAGCTGCTGCACGCAGTCGACGCCGCTGGCGTATTCCGCGAGCGCGCGCTGCAGCGCCACGCCCGCACCCGGAGACACCGGCGGCTCCGCGCCCGCTTGCTGGTACGCGCCATCAGCCGAGCTCTTCAGCAGGCCGAGATCGCGGATGTCACGCGACAGCGTCGCCTGAGTGACGTCGTAGCCGCGGCTTTTGAGCCGGGTGCGCAGCTGCTCCTGGCTCGTGATCTCCTGCCGGCCGATGACGTCGAGAATGGCCGCCTGGCGGCGGGCTTTCATAACCATACAGGGTTGCGAAATATCATACATACTTTCGGCCGAAGTTGCTGTATATTTATGCTTCTCGATGGATACTTCCTCAGTTGTCAGGGTCGGCGTGGCCGGCGCGAGCGGTTTTGCAGGGCAGGAGCTCCTGCGGCTGCTGGCGGGACATCCCAGGACCATCATCACGATCGCCATGTCGTCGTCGCCAGACGGACCGCCGCGCGTGCTGCCGGCACTGGCGAGAATCTGGGACGGGACGATTGAGCCGTTCTCCGCTGCCCGGCTCGCCCGGGAAGCCGACGTCGTCTTTTTGGCGCTGCCGGAGGAAGCGGCGGCTGGATTGGCCCCCGAACTCGTGCAACGAGGCGTGCGCGTCATCGACTTGTCCGGGGCCTTCAGGCTCCGCGACGAGGCCCTCAGACAACGCTGGTACCCCGCCACCAAGATGGGAACGCTCGAGCCGGTCTATGGGCTCACGGAGCGGAACCGTGCGGCCGTGCAGGGAGCGCGGCTCATTACGAACCCGGGCTGCTACCCCACCGCATCTCTGTTGGCCCTCGAACCGCTGGCCGAGACGGGGATCCTGGCCGGCGAAATCGTTATCGACGCGAAGTCCGGTATCTCCGGCGCCGGCAAGAAGCCGAGCGACCGCACGCATTTCTCCGAAAATCACGGAAGCGTGGCGGCTTACGGTGTGTTTGGCCACCGTCATGAGCCGGAGATTGTGCAGGAGCTCGGGATGCCGGTCACGTTCGTGCCCCATCTCGTGCCCCTGGATCGCGGCATCTTGACGACGATCTACGCGCGCGTCAGGCCTGGGACCACGAGCGTCGACGTGGCTACGGCCATGGGCCGCGCCTACGGCGAGGCGCCATTCGTGCGACTCACCGGCGAGGCGTTGCCCGAGATCAAGCACGTGGCCTACACGAACTTCTGCGACATCGGGTGGCGTGTGGACACCGCGGGCGGCCGGTTGTTGATGGTCTCGGTGATCGACAACCTGATCAAGGGCGCATCGGGACAGGCGATCCAGAACTTTAACGTGATGCTCGGCTTCGACGAACGGTTGTCGATGCTGCCCGTCGCGCTGAAGACGCCGGCGGCCGCCGTTCGATGAAACCGGTCGTCGTGAAGTTTGGCGGCGAGCTCCTGGAGGAGCCGCGACGAGTGATGGCGCTGGCGTCCGCGATTGCCCGGCTGACGTCCAAAGGCAAGCGCGTTCCGCTGGTGCTCGTTCACGGCGGCGGCCGCGAGATCGACGCCGCCCTCGCGCGCGTGGGGATCGAGAAACGCCAGGTTGAAGGGCTGCGCATTACCGACGAGCCGACTCTCGAGATCGTCGTCAGCGTGCTGGCAGGGCTGGTCAATACGCGCTTTGTCGCAACGTTGGCGGCCGCCGGCGTCCGACCCGTCGGACTGACGGGCGCAGATGCGACGATTGGCCGCGTCAGGCGGGCGGCGCCGCACAGGACGACGAAGGGCGAGGTGGTCGACCTCGGGCAGGTCGGCGATCCTGGCGGGCGGGGCGTCCCCAAGTTGCTGACCGACCTGTGCCGTCTCGGCTACGTGCCGGTGTTGTGCAGCGTCGGCGCCTCGGAGGACGGCGCGTTGTTCAACGTGAATGCCGATGTGCTGGCAGCCCATCTCGCCGGGCGCCTCAGGTCGCCACGGCTGATCATCGCCGGAGCCACCGCAGGAGTGCTCGATGCCAACGGCTCGACGATTCCGGCGTTGACTTTTGGCGACGTTGACCGGCTGGTGGAGAGCGGCGGCGCGACCGCCGGGATGATTGCGAAGCTTGGGGCGTGCCGGGCGGCTATCGAAGGCGGAGCCAAAGAGGTCTTCGTCGCCGACGGAAGAGATCCAGCCCGGCTGGCGCTTCTCGCGCGTCGCGCGACGGGCGGCGCCGACGGAAGCACGAAAATCCATAAGGGAACACGACCAACGGTCCGAAAAGACAGATGAGCACCCTGACTGACAACGTCCGCAGCCTCGAGTCGAAACATGTCGTCCAGACCTATCGGCGTACGCCGATCGTGCTGGTTCGCGGCAAAGGCGTGCATGTGTTCGACGCTGAGGGACGGGAGTACCTCGACCTGCTCGCCGGTATTGGTGTGGGCGCCCTGGGACACGGGCACCCGGCCCTCGCGGAGGCCATTGCCGATCAATCGCGACAGATGATCCACTGCTCGAACCTGTTCTTCCATCCGTTGCAGGGGCAGGTCGCCGAGCGTCTGGCAGGGCTATCCGGGCTGTCGCGCGCGTTCTTCTGCAATAGCGGGGCTGAGGCTGTCGAGGCCTGCCTGAAGTTTGCACGACGCTACTGGTTCACCAAGGGCGTCGCCGGCCGCACTGAGATCATCGCGATGGAGGGGGACTTCCATGGCCGAACGTTCGGCGCGTTGTCGGTGACGTTCGACGAGCACTATCGCGCGCCGTTCGCGCCGTTGCTGCCCAACGTGCGGTTCGTGCCGGTGAACAACCCGTCGGCGTTGCGAGACGCGGTCACCGACAAGACGGCGGCGATCATCCTCGAACCGATTCAGGGAGAAGGCGGGGTCAGACCCCTGACGCAGGAAATGGCGACAGCGGTCAACGATGTGTGCCGAGCAACCGGCACGTTGCTGATTGCCGACGAGGTGCAGTGCGGTCTCGGCCGCACCGGGCATCCGTTCTATTTCCAGAAGCTTGGCCTAAAGCCCGATCTCGTGTCGGTCGGCAAGGCTCTGGCCGGTGGTGTGCCGATGGGGGCGGCGATCGCGAGCGAAGAGGTCGCGGGCGCGCTGTCGTTTGGAGATCATGGCAGCACCTTCGGCGGGAACCTGCTCGCGTGCCGGGCAGCTCTAGTGTGCCTTGACGCGCTCAACAGCGGGCTTCTCGAACACGTTCGCGCAGTCGGCGCTCACCTCGAGTCGAGGCTGCGCGAATTGAAGAAGAAGCACTCCGTGATCGGCGAGATTCGCGGGGCCGGGCTCATGTGGGGGCTCGAACTCAGCGACGATCCCAAGGATGTCGCCGTCGCCGTGCATGAGGCGGCGACACGGCACGGGGTGCTCGTCAATCGCACGGCAGGGAACGTGATCCGTCTGTTGCCGCCATTGACGATTACGCAGTCGGAGATCGACAGCGCACTGGGGATGCTCGATGCCGCGTTCAGCGAGGTACTTGCAGGAGCCACACGATGACGAGACCCATTCGAACGCCACAACTGCGGACCGCCACTCGTAGCGACGCCAGGCGTATTCACGACCTCATTCAGCGGAACCAGCGGGCCGGGCACCTGCTGGCGCGCGACCTCGCGGAAATCGCCGCCCACGTGGAACGGTTCGTGGTCGCGACCGACGGACGTGGCTCGATCGTCGCTTGCGGAGAGCTTGCGCCGCTGAGCCACTCCCTCGCCGAAGTGCGCTCGCTCGTGGTTGGCGAGAAGCGCCGAGGAAAGGGTCTGGGCCGGCGCGTCGTAGACGAGCTCCGCAAGCGCGCCAAGGCCTCCGGCTTCGAGACGCTGTGTGTGTTCGCGCATCAGCCGGCGTACTTCGCGCATATGGGCTTCTCGATCGTTCCCCACACCTGGCTGCCGGAGAAGATTGCGGCCGACTGCCACAGCTGCGCCCTGTTCCGGCGTTGTCAGCAGTTCGCCATGGTCACCGACCTCGACTCGGTCGCCGGACGCCGACACCGCTGCTTACGTGCATGTCTGACGCTGCGACGAAGACCGGCGTTCGGCATCCAGCGCGTCGACGGGGGCGTGACGGCACCCGTCGGTGTTTCCGCAGCCGGTGTGTACGCCGGCATCAAGCCGTCGACTCACGCCTGGCCCCTCGACGTGATGCTGATGACCGTTGCGCGACCGGTGTCGGCCGCCGGCGTCTTCACCACCAACAAGACGATCGCGGCTCCAGTCGTGGTCTCGCGGGAGAACCTGGAAAGATCCAGCGGACGCGCGCAAGCCATCGTCTGCAACAGCGGCTGCGCGAATGCCTGCACGGGCGACGGCGGCATGCGCGTGGCCCGCTCGACGGTCGAGTTCGTCGCGAGCACGGTCGGCTGCCGGCCGGAAGAGGTGCTCGTGGCATCGACCGGGGTCATAGGCGTCGACCTCGACCTGAACAAGGTCAAGACCGGCGTGACGGCTGCGGCCGCGGCGCTCAGTCGAAAGGGAAACCACGACGCCACCCTGGCCATCATGACGACCGACCCATTTCCCAAGGAAGCGGCCGTGCACGAGTCGAGACGTCGTCAGGCACCTTCCACGTGGGCGGCATGACGAAAGGCTCGGGCATGATCGAGCCGATGATGGCGACGATGCTCGGGTTTCTCACGTGCGATGCCGTTGTCCAACCGGCGACATTGGCGAAGGCGCTGCGCTCGGCCGTTCGCGATACGTTCAACGCCATCACCGTCGACGGTGAGTGCTCCACCAACGACACCGTATTCGTGCTTGCCAACGGCGAGAGCGGTGTGGTGATCGACGAGTCGCTGTATCCGGCTCTCGAGTCCGGGCTGCGCGCCGTGGCGCAGGAGTTGGCGCTTGGCATCGTCCGAGGCGGCGAAGGCGCCACCAAGCTCGTCCGCATCTCCGTCACAGGCGCGCGCGAGTGGGCGCACGCCGAGCGTGCGGCCCGCACCATCGCGAACTCGCTGCTCGTCAAGACGGCGGTGCACGGCGGCGATCCCAACTGGGGGCGGCTCGTTGCGGCCGCCGGGCGGTCGGGTGTGCCTTTCGATCAGTCGCGGGCTTCGGTGCACATCGGTGGCATCGTCCTGTTCGACAACGGCCAGCCTTTCGACAACAACGCCGAGCGAGCCGCTGCCCACCTCTCTGGCAAGGACATCGACATCGAAGTCGATCTCGGCACCGACGGGCGCGAACAGGCCACAATCTGGACGTGCGATCTCAGCGCCGACTACGTCCGCATCAACGCCGACTACAGGACCTGACGATGAGCCTCGACGCACCAGTCCGGACGAAGGACTTCCTTTCGATTCTCGACTTCCAGCCGAGCGAGCTGGAAGCCTGTCTCGCGCTTGCGGCCCGGGTGAAGCGCGACCGCGCGCTCGGAAGAAAGGCGCCGACGGCCAACGCGCTCGGCGGCGCGCATGTGGCGCTGCTCTTCGAGAAGCCGTCGCTGCGAACGATCTCCACTTTCGAAATTGCGGTGAGAGAGCTCGGCGGCGAAGTGATCACGCCCTTCCCGGTGGCGGCGCTCAGCGAGCGCGAGCCGGCCGCGGATGTGGCCCGCAACCTCGAGCGCTGGGTGAAGTGTGTCGTCATGCGGACGTACGCCCACTCGACCATCACCGCATTCGCGCGCGTCGCACCGCGGCTGCACGTCATCAACGCGCTCACCGATCAGGAACACCCCTGTCAGGCGCTGGCCGATCTGCAGACGGCTCACGAAGTGTGGGGCGGCTGGAGCGGACGAACGCTCGCGTTCGTCGGAGACGGCAACAACGTCGCCACGTCACTCGCGCAAGGCGCCGTCATGCTGGGGACGACTTTTCATATCGCCTCTCCAAAGGGATATGAACTGCCGTCGACCGTGGTCGAGCAGGCGATGAAGGTCGCTCGCCACGGCGCGAAGATCAAGTTGTTTCAGAGTCCATTCGAAGCAGCCGCGCAACGCCGACGCGATCTATACCGACGTCTGGACGTCGATGGGACAGGAAGCCGAAAGCGCCGAGCGCAGGCGGGCGTTCCAGGGCTATCAGGTGACGACTGCGCTCATGCGCGCCGCACACTCCGACGCGGTGTTCATGCATTGCCTTCCGGCGCATCGCGACGAAGAGGTCGCGACCGACGTCTTCGAATCCAAGGCCTCCGTCGTGTTCGATCAGGCAGAGAACCGGCTGCACAGCCAGAAGGCGCTGCTGCTCACACTCCTGGCCGAGGTGGCCGCCAGCCGCTGACCGGCTCCTAGGCTCCATGGCATCCTGGACCACCCACTACGATCCGGGAATTCCGGAAAGCCTGGTCCCCTATCCTGCCAGCACGCTTCTCGACTTCGTGCGGGAGAGCGCAGCGCACGTCCCGGACGCTCCCGCGCTGTTCTTCAAAGGCACGCAACTCTCGAACGCCGAGCTGCATCGCCTCAGCGATCGGTTTGCGGCGAGCCTGCTTCGAGAGGGCGTCGCCCGAGGCGATCGCGTCGCGCTCCTGCTGCCCAACTCTCCGCAGTTTTTGATCGCCGAGCTCGGCGCATGGAAAGCGGGGGCGACCGTTCTGCCGCTCAATCCGATGTACACCGGCGGCGAGCTGGTCGAGCCTTTGCGCCATGCGGGCGTGAAACTCGTGGTCGCGCTCACACCGTTCTACGACAGGATCAAGGAAGTCCAAGCACAGACTCCAGTCACACGAGTCATCGCAACGAGCATCAAGGAGTATCTGCCGCCCCATCTCAGAATCCTGTTCACGCTCTTCAAGGAGAAGAAGACCGGACATCGCATCGCTCTTCGAGCCGGAGACGTGTGGTTCCAGGAACTGCTGACCCAGCGGGACCCGGGTCACACACTTCCAGCTCCGCCACAGCCGGACGACCCCGCGATCATGCTGATGAGCGGGGGCACGACCGGCACCCCCAAGGCCGTCGTGGGAACTCACCGCGGCATGGTGCAAGCGGGGCTGCAGCTCAAGACCTGGCTTCAACCTCCCGGATCGGATTCCCAAAGCCGGGACATCACGGTTGTCGCGCTTCCGCTCTTTCATGTCTACGCCAACGTCGGGATTCAGAGTCACGCGATCACGGGACGGATTCCGATGGCGCTCGTCCCGAACCCGCGCGACATCGACGATCTGCTGAAGTGCTTCGCCACGGTGAGACCGACGCTCTTCTCGGCGGTGCCTGCGCTCTTCATCGCCCTTCTGAACCATCCGAAGGTGAAGGCACGAGCGGTGGACTTCAGCTCCATCAAGACCTGCTTCTCTGGAGCCGCACCGCTGATGGCGGCAACGAAGACACAGTTTGAAGAGTTGACCGGCGGCCACATCGTCGAAGGGTATTCGCTGACCGAAGCCATGATGGCGTGCGTCGTGAACCCGCTGAACGGCCTCAACAAGATTGGGTCGGTCGGCGTGCCGCTTCCGGATGTCGACGTCGGCATTGTCGACTCAGAGTCGGGAGAGACGTTCCTGCGGACAGGGCGCAACAGGCGAGATCGTCGTTCGCGCGCCTCAGTTGATGGCCGGCTACTTCAACAACGCAGAAGAGACCGCGCGGGTGCTGCGCACGCACGGCGCGGGCGGGCCGTGGCTGCACACCGGTGACCTCGGCTATCTCGACGAGGATTCGTTCCTGTTCATCGTCGACCGGCAGAAGGACCTCATCAAGACGAGCGGCTTCCAGGTATGGCCGCGAGAGATTGAAGAGGTCCTGGCGCAACATCCTTCAGTCCAGGAAGTTGGAGTGGCCGGCGTGCCAGACTCGGCCAAGGGAGAGGTCGTCAAGGCCTGGATCGTCAAGCGAGCCGGAACAGATGCCACATCGGAGGAGCTTCGCGCGTTCTGCCGTCAGAAGCTCGCGCCGTACAAAGCGCCGGCACATGTGGAGTTCCGAGAGACACTGCCAAAGACGATGACCGGGAAGGTGCTTGAGGCGCGCGCTCGTCGCCGAGCACGTCAATCAGACGGCAGCGCCGCGACTGTAACACCCGCCTTCTCGAGCGCCTCGCGCACTGCGGCCGCAACCACCTCAGCCTTGGGCGTGTCGCCGTGCACGCAGATCGTATCGACCTTCACAGAGAGCACCGACCCATCTCTGCGCTTCGATCTGCCCGTCTCTCACCATCCTCACTGCACGATCCGCCGCGCGGACTGGATCGGTGATCACGGCCGCGGGTTGTGACCGGGGCGTCAGCGTTCCGTCGGGCTCGTACGATCGATCGGCAAAGCCCTCCGCGGCGCTTCGAAGCCCTGAACGCCTGGCAGCCGCCAGCAGTTTCGACCCCGCGAGTCCAACCACACACAGAGATTTGTCGAACGAGGCGACGGCACGGGCGATCGCCTCAGCGACTTCCTCGGATCGCACGCTCATGTTGTAAAGAGCACCATGTGGTTTTACGTGACGCGGCGTCCCTCCATGGCCCTTCGCAAGAGCACCGAACGCGCCCAGTTGATACAGCACGAGCGCCAGAATCTCGTCATGGGTGGCATCGACCTCCCGTCGTCCTAAACCCTCAGCATCACGAAATCCGGGATGAGCGCCAATCGCGACACCTCTGGCCGAAGCGAGTCGAATGGTCTGCGCGATCGTCAAGGGATCGCCCGCGTGAAAACCACAGGCGATGTTGGCGGACGTGATGATTCGGATGAGCGCAGCATCGCAGCTCGCCGGCTCGCGACCGGATGCCTCGCCGATATCGGCATTCAGGTCGATGCGCATGGCTAGGCGAGCCGCTAGTAGTTCTCTGAATCGTCAGAAGACGCAGCGGCGGGCGTGCCCATTGCCAGCTCTTCGCCCCACCGCTCCGCAGCGTCGACATGAATGCCGAACTGGTCGAGCATGCGGACCACATTGTGCGTGACGATATCGTCGAGATTCTCCGGTCGCTGGTAGAAGCTCGGCATGGGAGGACAGATGACGGCGCCCATGCGCGAGAGCCTCAACATGTTCTCGAGGTGAATCTGGCTCAAAGGCGCTTCGCGCGGCGCGAGCAGCAGCGTGCGGCGCTCTTTCAACACAACGTCGGCGGCGCGATGGATGAGGTTATCGCCGAGCCCGTGAGCGACGGCGGCCAGCGTGCGCATGCTGCACGGCACGATCGCCATCCCGAGCGTCAAGAACGAGCCGCTCGAAATCGCTGCGCCTTGATCACCTGACGCATAGCTGACAGTCGCAAGCCGCAGCACCTGATCAACTGTGTAGGAAGTTTCGTGGAGCAGCGTCCGCCGTCCCCAGGGGCTGATGACGAGGTGGGTCTCGACGTCCGACTCCCTGAGAAGCTCCAGCAGTCGAATGCCGTAGATGACTCCGGTAGCTCCCGTGAGGGCGACGATGAGCCGCTTCATACCGGGAGTATATAAGCGAAGGGGCATCGCTTTCGCGATGCCCCTCTACATACTTCGCCGATCCGGCTCCCCCAGCTCACGGCTATTGCCGCTTTTAACAGACCGACGAGGCGGCCAGTCCAGTGGCAAACGGCGTGCCCGCGAAAACACGCGGTTTCTCGTCGATTCGCGCCGCGGGAGATTTCCAAACCGTGCGAGGGCTTACAGAACTGATCGCCGGCTCGACCCTACATCGCGGCGCCTTCGGGATACTGCAGCGCGAGCTTGAGTTCCTTTGACAGAGAGTCGACGGTCGTCCCTGCCCGCTTCCACTGGCCGTCGGTCTCGAACCGCAGGTCGCCGATCCGGCGTCCCCAAGGCGCAATCACCCGGCCGATGGCGCGGAAGTCGCTGCGCTCGACGTGCTCCTGGTCGAGGCGCCGGACGACGTCAGGCGCCACGCGGATGAACGCACGGAGCGCCGTCGCGCTCTTGATGCTGTACTTGCGGCCGTTCCAGGCGCCGCCGAACACGAGTGCGATCTGCTTGAAGTAGTTCACGAAGAACTTCTTCATGTCGTCGTAGAAGTCGGCCTTGTGCCTCGAGCCGAAGGCGTCGGTGGCAAACAGCTTCTTCAGCTCCTGCGCCAGCGGCGCCTGAGCAACACGCCCTCCCCCGACGCCGAGCAGCTTGATCTCGCCGGCCAGCGGAGAGTCATCTCGATCGTTCAGCGCGCGGACGATGTCGTGTGCGATGGCCAGGCTTTCGTCGCGATAGAGCTGCCGGCCCGACAAGCTGACAAGATGTGACGCGTTCAAGCGCGTGTGCTTCGCGTTGATCGTGACGAACATCTGCACGACGTGATCTTCGGGAAGACGGTCGAAGATGATCGCCGGCACGGAGAAATCTTCTTCGCCGAACCGATCGATGTCGGCGTGCAGCGCCAGCAGACGATGCTGGCCGTCGATCGCACGCAGAATTCCTTCGCGCTCGGGCACTTTGAGCGTGCCGACCCGCGATCCCTCCTCAGAAGGTTGGAACGCGAGCTTCTCGTCGCACGAGATGATGACGGCGCCGGGAATCGACGGCAGGTCGCGAGCCTGCCGGCACTGCTCGTAGTACTGGACGATCTCGTCGATCTTCCGCCGGATGATTTGGCGCTGATACGCCTTCTCGCTGGACGCGATGCGCCGTCTCCAGCAGGTCCCAGTTGACCTTGGAGGTGTTGCCGCGGCGGGCTCCGCCCCGGACGGCCGGCTCGGCCTGCTGCCCGTAGCTCAAGACCTCAAAGCGGACGAGCTTGTCGATATCACTCGCGGTGAGCGAGGCCTGGTAGAACTGGACCCCGAACTGCTGCATCCTGATGGCGGCGACATTGATCATAGGGATACTGCCAGACCGAGTGCCAAGTTAAGGGAACGCGAATTGTACCGAGTCTTGGTCAATCTATATAACAGATTTGTTGTCAGTTAGATAGAGACTGTGAAGGGGCCATCCCCGGGTGGGGTGGGCGGCGCCGCCCCTCCGCCAGCCAGTCCTTGACCAGCACCAAAACAAGCAGGAAAACCGTAAACAGGGCGTAGGCCCAAAGGACTGCGTCGAACTCCAGGGCCCGGCGAAGCGGCCGGCTGAAGAACCCATACACCAGCTCGACATGGACCCAGTAGACAAAGAGCGAGGCTCGCCCCAGGGTCTCGACCGGGCTCCACTGGCTGATTACTCCCCTCCAGGGGGCGCGATCCCACCAGAAAGCTAGCGGGACGGTCAGAGTCAGCAGGCCCACTCGTAGTAAGAAAAACACCGGCGAGCTGGTCCAGAACTCCGACCTGGCGTACGGGGACGGAAGGAACGACGCCCAGTACGCCCCGGCTGCCAGCAGCACTGCCGTGACGGCGATCAACGCTTGCGCTCGCCAGGCCTTCACCCCAAGACCCACGGCGTTGATGACAACGCCTAGGACGGCCCCGGCAAACACGAAGCCGGCCCACGGGAACAGCGTGAAGTTGGTTCTGCCTGGAGTCGGCCGGAAATACCACTCAACGGGATCTGGAAGCCAGTCGAGCGCCGGCGTCGCTCTCACGATTGGGGTGAGGAGCGCAATCGCCATCGCACACCCTCCAAACAAGACCGCCCTGCTCCACTGGCTCGCGGCCCTCTTCCCTGCTGCTGCGGCCATGGCGATCGCCGGCCCCATGATGTTGAGGATGTCGACCTTCAACAGGCTCGTGGCGTTGAAGAATCCGCTGAGGATGTAGGACTGCAAGCGAAAGAGAAAGGCCAGACCGAAGACCTGCCAGCCCCGGTTGCGCACCGCCGTCCACGCCGACTGACCGTCTCCGGTCTTTCGCAGCTTCGATTCGGCCGAAAGCACGACGGCTACACCCGCGAGGAACAGGAAAAGCGGAGCGCCCATCCCGCCGAGCATCATCGCGTAGCCGAAGCCAGGATGTGAACGATCGGCGGCCCGCGTCCATGAATCGAGCACGTGGGCCTCGACCATGATGAGCACAGCCACGCCCCGCACGCGATCGAGATACGCGTGGCGAGCCGCAGCCGCGGTCATTTGAGAAGGAAAACTGCGCTACGACTGTGTCGCCGGAGTTTGGGCCGTCGGAAGGCCCTTGCGTCCCCCGAATAGAGACGCGAAGACCAGCCACCCCATCGGGAGCAGCACCAGCATGTAGGTCAGATACTTCCCGTACAGGCCATCAGGACCGTACGGTTCCGTCGCGATGTGAAGCGGCTCGCTGTACGGAAAAATGTTGGCCTCGGTCAGCTCGTGGAAGCCGTAGATCAGCAACTGGACCACGAAGACCATCAGGAAGACGGCGGTCACCTGGAAGAACAGCGCGAGGTTGACGCGGTGTCCGTAGCGCGACCAGAGCGAGGCGACGAACGCCGCCAGCGCGAGGCCGGCGACCGCGCCGAGGACCATCTCCATGGCCCGGATCTGGAACAGCAGCGTGCCCATCAACAGGGCGGTCTCCATGCCCTCGCGGGTGATCATCAGGAGCGTGAAAAGAAAGACGCCGGCGAATGCCGCGCCGCCGCTCTTCGCCGCCGAGGTGTGCAGCCGGCCTTCGATGTCCTTCTTGATGCGCTTTGCGGTGCGCCACATGTGCACGGTCAACGACGCAACCGACACCGCTGCGGCGACTGCCAAAAGGCCTTCCCACAGCGCCTGATTTCTCGCCTGGAAGAAGAGCCAGCCGGCCGCAACGCTAAGCACGACCGACGTGCCGATGCCCCAGTGAACTGCAGGAATCAGCTCGGCACGATTGCTCTTGCGGAGGTACGCAAGGCTGATGGCAATGATGAGAAAGGCTTCGAGCCCCTCGCGGAGCGTGATGACAAAGGCCTGCAGCATGGGTTGTTCCCGGTAAAGTGAGAACGAGTCTCGTTTTGCCCGTTTTGAGAGAAGTCTAGTCAACTCATATCCGACCAGTCAAGTCGGATTTCGGTTGCACCGTTTGGAAGTGGTCCTTTACACTGCCGACGAGGCGTGATGAAAGCTGGATATCTTGCGGCTGCATGGCTGGTCCTGGCGGGCACGGCAGCTCCGCTCGCCCAACAGGCAACGTTCCGGTCCGACACTCGTACGGTGGCACTCTACGCGACCGCGCTGGACGACAAGAGGCGGCTCGTTCCGGACCTGGCGAAGGAGGACTTCGAGGTGCTGGACAACGACAAGGTCCAGACGATCGAGGTCTTCATCAACGAAGTCCAACCCATCACGGTCGTCGTCATGCTCGACACGAGCGCCAGCATGACCGGCAACCTCCGTTTCCTCGACGAGGCGGCTGAGCAGTTTCTGATCCGTCTTCTGCCTGCGGACAAGGGGCTCGTCGGCGCCTTCAACGACAAGATCGAGTTCTTTCCCAGCGACTTCACCAACAATCGCGATCGCCTGATTGCGTCGCTGAAGGAGCTCGACTTCGGCAATCCCACACGACTGTTCGACGCCGTGGCCGAAAGCATCGACCGCCTGAAGAAGATCGACGGACGCCGAGTGGTGCTCGTCTTCACCGACGGCGCCGACACCGGCAGCAAGGTGAGCTCGAATTTCGTGCTCGAGAGCGCCCGCACGAACGAGGTGATGATCTACGCGATCGGTTTGAAGAGCGACTTCTTCAACGGCGCGAGGCAGGTGCGCAGCAGCCCCGACTCCAACTTGCGGCGGCTCGCCGAAGAAACCGGCGGCGGCTACTTCGAGCTGGAGCGCACGGCCGACCTCGCTCCGACGTTCACGCGAGTGGCTCAGGAACTGCACAGCCAGTACGTGCTCGGCTTCACGCCGGCGGTGCTCGATGGCAAGGTGCACCGCCTCCTGGTGCGCTCGAAGCGGCCGGGAACGACCATCAGGACTCGGAGGAGCTACCTGGCGGCGGCCACCGGCAACTGATCTGAAAGTAAAAAGTAGAAAGTAGAAGGTAAGAAGTGGAAAGCCGGCGCGGGTGCGCCGGCTTTGTCATTTCACGATCAAGAATCAGCGCTACTGGGTCGCTGCGAGCTCTGACGCCGCAGTCTCCTTCAGCCACGCATCGTAGGCTTCCTGCGTCTTGATCGAGTAGAAGCCGCGCATGCGGTAGTGGCCGAGGCCGCACAGCTGCGAGCAGTTGATCTCCCAGTCGCCGGTCATGGTGGGCGTGAACCAGACGGGGACGCTCTCGCCCGGGATCGTGTCCTGCTTCACGCGCATCTGGATGAGGCTGAAGCTGTGAATCACGTCCTTGCTCGACAGATGGATGATGGCCGGCCTGTTCACCGGCAGCGCGAGCTGGTTGACCGAGTTGAAATCGTCCTTGGCCGCCGGATCGGAGCGGTCGAGACCGAGCGGGTTGTCGGCTCTTACCAGCTTGATGTCGGTCCGGCCGAATTGGCCGTCCGCGCCAGGATAGTGCGCGTTCCAGGCAAACTGCTCGGCGACGACGCGCACGACGGTGGCCTGGCTTTCGTTCGGAAACGCGTCGACGCGCGCGGCCCACGCGGGGATCGCGAACGCCACGATCAGCACGAGCTCGACGCCGGCCACGGCCCACTCGATGTAGCTCGCCATGTGGCTCTTGACGCCTTCGTAGCTGGCCTTCGGGTTGGCGCCGGAGCGGAACCGGATGAGGGTGTAGATGAAGAAGGCGCCCCAGCCGACGAAGAGGATCGCCATCAGCCAGTGCGTCAGGACCGTCATGCGATCGATGTCGCCGGCGTGAGCCGACGCCGCGATTGGTATCTCCAAGAACTCGTGCATCTAGTAACTCCCTCCGTTGGACTCCTCGAAGAACCTGATCCGCCGCCGAAGGTACACGAAGAACCCGCCGAACGCCCCCAGCATCGTGATCGTGACCAGCAGCAAGGCGAGGATTCCCGCCTGCGTGCCCTTCGTCTGAGCCGAATTGGGGTTGCCGAAGCAGACGGGGCACGCCAGCACGGGCGAGGCCAGGGCCAGGAACGCGAGCGTTGCGACGACAATCTGCACTCGCCTCATACGCCCAGGCGCCGTGCCTTTCCCATGAAGTAATTGCCGTAGACGCAGAGCCCGGCCGATCCGGCAAGCGCCGCAATCCCGAGCGCGGCGTACTGATTGAACATCGCCCAGATCCCGAAGCCGAGAGACACGAGCATCGACATCGAGATGAAGGCGAGATGGAACCACTTCAGCGACATGCTCCTACCAAGCCATCCCCGGCGTGGTGCCGGGAATCTTGTTCAAGTTCGTGGCAAGCGGCACGAACATCATGAACACGAAGAACACCACCGTGAGCGCCAGCACGTAGTAAATCAGCTTCCGCTCGCCCTTGAGGTGCATGAAGAACATGGCGACCAGCGATCCCTTGATTGTCGCGACGATAAGCGCGAGCAGAACCGCAGGGCCGACCGTCAGGTGCAGGTACGAGACGGCAACCGTCACGACCGTCAGCACCATGAGGGCGCCGAAGATCGCGAAGTAGGTCTTGACGTGTCCCCGGATGTCGTCAGCTGAGTGCGCGTCCATTGAACCTCCGAAGGTCTCTCGTGACTCCTACAACAGATACAGCACCGGGAACAGGAAGATCCACACCAGGTCGACGAAGTGCCAGTACAAACCGGCGATCTCGATCCGGTTGGTGAACCGCTCCTTGGCGGTCTGCCACATTTTCGATCCCGGTCCCCAGAGATACGCGTTCACGATGATGCCGCCCAGGATGTGCAGCCCGTGCAGCCCGGTCATCGTAAAGTAGATCGCGTAGTACGTGTTGTGCGCCGGCCCTTCGCCCGCAACCAGATGGTGCTCGTACTCGAAGAACTTCACCACGAGGAACACGAGCGCCAGCAGGATCGTCAAGCCGAGGTGCAGCCTGAACTTCTTGAAGTCGTTCATCTTCAGCGACGCCCATGCCATCACCATCGTCACAGACGACGTGATGAGGACGACCGTGTTGAAGAACGCCATCGGCACGCTGAGCTCCTCGTAGCCGTGCGGCCATTCGACTGAGCCGACACGCAGCAGAATGTAGGACGAGAAGAGCGCCGCGAACAGCATCACTTCCGACGCCAGAAACAGCCAGACGCCCAGCTTGCCGTTCGACAGCCCGGTGTCGGGCCGGACCTCTACGGTGTATGGAATCTCCATTCGGTCTCCCTAGTCTCTCTGGTTCTGCGGATGGAAGTCCTGCGACCGACCGGGCACGCTGTACTCGTACGGACCGTGATACACCTCAGGCACGGTCTCGAAGTTGCCGTGCGCGAGCGGCGGCGACGTCGTCGCCGTCCAGTCCAGCGTGGTGGCGCGCCACGGATTCGAGCCGACGGGCTTGCCCTTGAAGATGCTCCAGAAGAAATTGAAGATGAACGGCACCTGGAACAGCATCAGCCCCCACGCCGCGTAGGACATGAACTGGTTCCAGTGCAGCACCGGCGCGGCATGCGCGTACTGGACGCCGCCGTCCCAAAGACGCCGATTCACGCCGTGCAACCCCTGGATGAACATCGGAAAGAAGATGCCGTTGATGAAGATGAACGACCCTGCGAAGTGGATCTTGCCGAGCAGCTCGCTCATCTGACGGCCGGTGACCTTCGGGAACCAGTAGTAAATCCCCGCCAGCAGAGCGAACACCGTGCCCGGCGCGACGACGTAGTGGAAGTGGCCGATCACGTAGTACGTGTCGTGCAGGTGAATGTCGCTGGGCGCAAGTCCCAGCGGCAGGCCGGTGAGACCGCCGATGCCGAACATCGGCAGAAACGCCAGCGCGAAGAGCATCGGCGTGTTGTATCGAATCGACCCGCCGTAGAGCGACAGGAACAGCGCGCTCAAGATGATCACCGATGGAATCGAGATGATCATCGTCGTGGTCTGGAAGAACGAGCTCATCGTCGTCCCCATGCCGGTCATGAACATGTGGTGCGCCCACACGATGAACGACATGAAACCGAGGAAGATGATGGCGTAGACCATCACCCGGTAGCCCCAGAGCGGCTTCCGGGTGTTGTTCGCAATGATCTCAGCCACGATGCCCATCGCCGGCAGAATCAGCACGTACACTTCCGGGTGCGCGAGAAACCAGAACAGGTGCTGCCACATCAGCGCGTTGCCGCCGCCTGAAACGGCGACCGGCTGGTTGCCGACCACCAGGCCAGTTGGCAGGAAGAAGCTGGTGCCGGCGACCTTGTCCATCAGCTGCATCACGCCTGCCGCCTCGAGCGGGGGGAACGCGAGCAGCAGCAGAAAGCTGGTCACGAACTGCGCCCAGACGAAGAACGGCAGCCGGAAGAAGCCGAGGCCTTTGGCCCGCAACTGGATAATGGTAACGATGAAGTTGATCGACCCGAGCAGCGACGACGTGATCAGGAAGATCATGCCGATGAGCCACCAGGTCTGACCGTTGGTGGCCGTGATGACCGAGAGCGGCGGATACGAAGTCCACCCCGACTGCGCGGCGCCGCCGGGCACGAAGAAGCTGGCGAGCATGACGCACGCCGCCGATGAAATACACCCAGTAGCTCGCCATGTTGAGCTTGGGGAACGCCATGTCGGGCGCGCCGATCATCAACGGCATCACGTAGTTGCCGAAGCCGCCGACGGCCAGAGGCACCACGCCGAGAAAGACCATGATGGTGCCGTGCATCGCGCCAAGCTGGTTGTAGAACTCCGGCAGCATGATGCCGCCCGGCGCGTTCAGCGCACCCATCAAACCGCCGATCACCGGGATCGGCACGCCCGGGAACGCCAGCTGCCAGCGCATGAGCGCCATCAGCGAAAATCCGAACAACAGAAACAGAAGGCTCGTGATGGTGTACTGAATCCCGATGACCTTGTGGTCCTGGGAAAAGACCCACTTCGTCACGAAGCTCTGTTCGTGCTCGTGAGCGTGCGCGTGGGCCCCGTGTCCGTGCGAATGAGCGCCGACTGGTGTGTGTCCCGCCGTGGTCACGTTATCCAACCTCGTGACTCCTTATATAAAAGGAAATTGTCGGGCGATTCTATATGCGGACTTAGTCGGGGTGCAAGCATTCGCGGCCAGCGCGCGGCGGAGTTGACCCCGTTTCGAGCGGCGGACTAACATTAGCTGATCTAGTCACTGCGCGAGCCGCTATCGTCTAGGGGTCAGGACACGTGGTTCTCAGCCACGGGACCGGGGTTCGAATCCCCGTAGCGGTACCATGATTCGCCGTTCCACTACGTTCAGGAGAGTTTTTGATGCATCCAAGATTGTTCGCACTACCCCTCGTGCTGTCCCTCGGCGTAGCGGGATGCGGCGGCGGCAGCCAGCCCGCGTCGACACCGGCTGGTGAGCCGGCACCGTCCGCTCCAGCGGCATCAGCCGTTGATCCCGCAACTGCGGCGACGGTTGCCGGCAAGGTTGCGGTGGAGGGCGCGCTGCCCGCCAATCAGCCGATTCGCATGAACGCCGATCCGGCGTGCGTGGCAGCCAACCAAGGAAAGCCCGGTGTCCAGGAGACGTTCGTCGGCGAGGCCGGAGGGTTGGGCAACGTGTTCGTGTACGTGCAGAGCGGCCTGTCCGGCACGTTCCCGGCGCCCACCACCGCCGTGGTATTCGACCAGACCGGTTGTCACTACGTGCCGCACGTGTTCGGCGTGCAGGTCGGTCAGCCGATCGAGATCGTGAACAGCGACTCGACGCTGCACAACATCCACGCGACGCCGAAGACCAACGCGGAGTTCAACACGGCGCAGCCGATCAAAGGGATGAAGACGACCCATACCTTCACCGCACGAGAGGCGGACGTCGTGGTGCCCTTCAAATGCGACGTGCACGGCTGGATGAACGCCTACGCAGGCGTCCTCGACCATCCGTACTTCGCGGTCACGAAGCCGGACGGGTCGTTCTCGATTCCAAACCTTCCGCCCGGCACTTATAAGCTGGCCGCCTGGCACGAGCGCCTCGGCTCGCAGACGATCGACGTGACGGTCGCGGCGAAGGAATCGAAGTCGGACGCGAACTTCACGTTCAAGTCGGCCGGCGCAGCGAACTAGGCATCTGACTCCAGGCTCCTGGCTCCTGGCTTCAGGCCTGTAGCCAGGAGTCCGACGCCTGAAGCCTAGAACGTAGAACGTAGAACTGAGAACGTAGAACTGTCCCCCATGTGGCTTCACCGATACGCGAAACTCGTCGCCGCAGCCACAGTCCTGCTCATCACCGCCGGCGGTCTCGTCACGAGCACAGGATCCGGCCTGGCCGTTCCTGATTGGCCGACCAGCTACGGTTGGAACATGTTCACCTTCCCCATGCGGCACATGGTGGGAGGCATTTTTTACGAACATGGCCATCGGCTCATCGCCAGCGGTGTGGGCTTCCTCACGATCGGTCTCGCGGTCTGGCTCTGGCGGGCGGAGTCACGGCGGTGGATGCGCTTCCTCGGATTCGCGGCGCTGGCTGCAGTCTGCATTCAGGGAATCCTCGGCGGTATCACGGTGCTCTACTTCCTCCCGACACCGGTGTCGACCGCGCACGCCGGGCTGGCGCAGATCTTCTTCTGTCTGACGGTTTCGATCGCGCTGTTCACATCTCGCGGATGGAAACAGCCCACGATCGATCCGGTGGACGATCGCATGCTGCGGCTTACCGCCACGTGCACGACGGCGTTCATCTACCTGCAGATCCTGGTTGGCGCGACGATGCGCCATTCGGACGCCGGGCTGGCGATACCTGACTTTCCTCTCGTGTTCGGTGGGATCGTCCCGCCTGAGTGGACGCCGCAGATCGCGATCCACTACGCGCATCGCCTCGGCGCGGTGCTCGTCACGCTTGCGATAGCCGCAACTGCGGGCCACGTGTGCTACCACCATCCCCGGCGACCAGAGCTGCGCCGGCCGGCCGTGGTGCTGTGCTGCCTCGTCCTCGTTCAGGTGACGTTAGGGGCGTTCGTGATCTGGAGCCAGAAGAACGTGGCGATCAACACGGCACATGTCGTGACCGGCGCGTTGACGCTGGCAACGTCCTTGATCTTGACCCTGCGATCGCACCGCATCCGGTTCGGCTCGCCTGCGGGCTCGCCCGTGCGCGTCGCGCATCCGCTCGCGAATCGGCTCGCCGAGTCGAGGGCGCGCGCATGAAAGACGCGACGGCCTATCCGCTCGTCGTCGCCTCCACGCATCAGCGATTCGTGGACTTCGTGTCGCTCACGAAGCCGCGGCTCAACCTCCTGGTCGTCGTCACGGCGGCGGTCGGCTACTACCTGGGCGCCGCCACCCACCTGAACCTCGCGGGACTGGCGGGCTCGGTGCTGGGCATCGCGCTCGTTGCCGGCGGCGCTGCTGGTCTCAACCAGATCTACGAGCGGCATACGGACAGCCTGATGTGGCGCACCAGAATGCGCCCGCTGGCTGCGCAGCGACTGACGCCCGCCGAGGCGACGATCTTCTCGGCGGCTTTGGCACTCGCCGGTTTGGCGCTCGTCGCCCTGTTCTCGAATCTGCTGGCGATGCTTCTGGCGTTGATGACGCTCATCTCGTACAACGCCATCTACACGCCGATGAAGCGACGGTCGCAGATTGCCACGCTGGTAGGCGCGGTGCCTGGTGCGCTGCCGCCGATGATTGGCTGGGTGGCGGGCCGCGGAGCGCTCACCGCGGAGGCCTGGGCACTTTTTGCGATCGTCTTCATCTGGCAGATTCCGCACTTCATGGCGATTGCGTGGCTCTACCGGGACGACTTTGGGCGCGCGGGCTTCCCGCTGCTGCCCGTCGTTTCGCCCGACGGGCGCAGCACGGCGCGTTTGGCTCTGCTGTTTTCGTGCGCGCTCGTTCCAGCGGCCGTCGCACCGTACTTTCTCCAGATGAGCGGGACAGTTTACTTGGCGGGATCGGTGATTGGCAGCCTGGCGATGCTTGTTCTCGCCGTGTCATTCGCCTTGCAGCGCAGCAACGAGCGCGCGAGGCTCCTCTTTTTGGGGTCGATTACCTACCTGCCGCTGCTCTGGATCCTGCTTCTGGCGGACCGAGCCGGGGTCAGACCCCGATGACCACCGGGTCTACCCTTTACGTTTTTCGTAAATGATCGATTACTCGGTGCTGCCGACGGTGAACGCGACGCTGAACGCGATCGCGGGCGCGTTCCTCCTCGCCGGCTACGTGTTGATCAAGCAGGGACGCATCACCGCGCACCGCAACGCCATGCTCGGCGCCTTCGGATCGTCGACGCTGTTCCTGATCTCGTACCTCACCTATCACGCCCAGGCGGGCTCGAGGCCGTTCACCGGACAAGGTCCGATCCGCGTGGTCTACTTTGCGATCTTGATCACCCACGTGATCCTCGCGGCGGTGATTCTGCCGATGGCGATCTCGACGCTTTCCAAGGGGCTGCGCGGCCGATACGCGGAGCACCGGCGCATCGCGAAGTGGACGTTTCCGACCTGGATGTATGTGTCAGTGACGGGCGTGATCGTCTACCTGATGCTGTATCGCATGTAGTAGTAGCAGCTCACCAATCAACCTTCCAACAACATTCTTACAATCTGACGATCTAACAATCTACCAATGGTGATTCACTCCAAACCCATGTCTCGGATGAGCTCGGAGTAGCGAGCGTCTCTACGGAGTGGCGCAAACCGTGGTTCAACGGCGACATTGATCAATGCCGGATCGCGCTCGGACGCAGCCCGTGCGAGCAGAGCGAACGCCCTGTCGGAGTTGCCCAATCCGATGTGAGCCAGGGCGAGGTGATAGCCCGGCACGTACGAAGCACTCGATCTGGCAGCAAGATCCTCCGCGATCGCCTCAGCCTCTCCGCGCAGGCCAGCCGCGGCCTTCGCATGCGCGAGCCATGCGAGCGTGATGCGATCGTCGCCATCTGAGGCAGCCGCTTCCAGCTCGCTCACTGCACCGTTCGTTTCTCCTCCCGCCAGCAGCGCGGCACCAAGAACGCGCCGTGCCGACGTGAACGTGGACTCCATGTCGAGGATGTGCCGGCAGCGCGCCGTCGCGCCCTCGTACTCGCCCGCGAGATATCGCACCCACGCGGCGCTGGTCGCCACCACCAGACACAACGGATCGGCGTCGCAGGCGCGGTCGACCTCCGCTTTCGCCTCAGGGAATCGGGCCATGGCCGCGAGAAACTGGCCGAAGAACCGGTGGGCGGTCTCGCAGCTCGGCGAGAGCGCGATCGCCGTCCGATACTCATCCTCGGCGACGCGCCAGTTCCACTCTAGCGTGCGGCGCACTTCTGCAAGCGCCACGTGGGCGTCGGACACACCGGAATCGAGCTGGATGGCTTGCAGCGCCGACTCGCGCGCCTGCTCCAGCGATGCGCGGCCGGGAATGCGCGAATGGTTGGCCAATGCCACCTGGGCCCGCGCCGTCGCGGCATGCGCCGCAGCAAACTGCGGATCGATCTCGAGCGCCCGCGCGTAGTAGGACAAGGCCGTGGTCGCTCCGTCGAGACTGCCGCGATTCCAGTGATAGCGGCCCTTGAGGTACGCCTGATACGCCTCGGTGCGGCGTGGCGTCGATCGGCCGAGCACTTCGACCTGGTCGGGCACCAGCTCCATCGCCAGCGACCGCGCGATGTGCCCGGCGACATCGGTCTGGAGGATCAGGCTCTCACCGATGGATCGGTCGTAGGTCTCCGCCCACAAGTGCACTTCCGACGGCGCCTCGATGAGCTGTGCGGTGATGCGGACGCGCTCGCCTTCGCGACGGACGCTGCCCTCCAGAAGGTACTCGACATTGAGATCGCGGCCGATCTCGCAGGCGCTCTTCGGCGTGTTCTTGAAGAGCATCGACGACGTCCGCGCGATGACGCCAAGACGGCCGGGGCAGAGCCGGCCGATCTGCGTGATCATCTCCTCCGTCAGGCCGTCGCTGAAGAACTCCTGGGCAGGATCCCCGCCGACGTTCGCGAACGGCAGCACCGCGAGCCTCACCGTCGCAGCATCACGGTGCGACTTTGCGTCTGGCTGACCCGCGGCGCGCGGATTCTTGAAGGCCGCAGCGGACGGGGATTCGCACGATCCCTCGAGCGCGGCGATGAACCGGTAGCCCCGTCGATGAAGGGTCTCCACAAAACGCGGGTTGTCGGCGTCGTCTCCAAGAGCGCCCCGCAGCCGTTTGACCGCTGCGTTCAAGCTGTGCTCGAAGTCGACGAAGGTGCCGGCCGGCCAGAGTCGCTGGCGCAGTTCTTCTCTCGTGACGATCTCGCCAGGCCGCTCGAGCATCGCGACGAGAATTTCGAAGGGCTGATCCTGCAGCCGGATTCGAATCCCGTCCTTGCGCAGCTCGCGCGCGCGCAAGTCGACCTCGAAGGTCCCGAAACGCTTCATCGAGGACGCCTTTTCGAGGGGCTGCATGACTGCCTGCAGTTTATCAACAGCCGAGCCGATCGGCGGCATGTCACCAGAATGCGAAAGCGGCTCAAGAACTGACGCCACAGCAGGTTAGCAGGTCACCAATGTTTCGCCTGCGGGTCACTTCCCGTGCATTGAGGCACCCGGCGCGACGCCGCACAGTGGCCGCATGCGGTGCTTCTCGATGTTTCTGGCAGCCACACTGGCGGCAGGTGTACCGCCGAGCGGCGCGGAGCCGGCGAGGCATCCCACTGTGACAGTGAGGACCTACAACTACGCCCAGGTGCCGGATGACTCGCTGCGCGATGCGCGGACCTCCGCTGGCGCGATCTTCGGCCAGGCCGGCATCGCCGTCAGATGGCTCGACTGCCGTGTGCCTCAAAGTGCCGCGGGCGCCGGTTGCACCGAGCCGCTCGAACAAGGCAGCGACCTGATCCTTCGCCTGATGGACGGAAGCAGCAATGTGATGCGGACGCCCTCGCGCATGGTAGCGCTCGGCGAGTCGATGCTCGATCGCGAGCGGCGCAGCGGCGTACTGATGACCGTCGATCTGCTTCCCGTTCGCAGCATCGCCGGCCAGGCAAGCGCCGACACGGCGCTCCTGCTGGGCCGCGCTATCGCACATGAGATCGGCCATCTGCTCCTGGGGAGCGGCGATCACCCGCGGGAGGGCTTGATGAGGGCCAAGTGGTCTCAGGAGGAATTGCGCGGTCTCAGGCCGTCGCATTGGCGCTTCTCCCCGACCGAGGCCCTCCGGATGCGCCAAAATCTCGAGAGCTTTCAGCCGCCAGCTGCCAGCTTCCAGCCATGATCCCTAACCCTTAATCCCCGGTCCCCAACTCCGGGGCTTTGGATATACTTGCCCCTATGCGACACACCCTTAGACCGGCGGCAGCTCTCATGTTCGTGTTGGTCGCTGCGCCAGCTCTTGCCCAGACCAACCGCATCGGCGGCATCGTGCGCGACGAGACCGGCGACACCGTTCGCGGGGCGATCGTGCGTGCGGTGTTCCCGGATCCGCAGGGGTCGGGGCGGCCGTTGTTCACGTTGACAACGGCCTCCGACGACCGCGGCCGGTTCCTGCTGATCGTCAACAGAGGCGGAGAGTGGTTTGTCAGCTTCGAGGCGCCGGGCTTCTCACGCATGACGATTCCGGTCGCCATGCGGCTGAACGCTCCCGCTCACAACATGGAAGTGCGGCTCGATCGCAACGAAAACCCGGAAGCGTTCGGCGCACTGGCCGGTGTCAACTCGAAGGATCTGTCGACCCGCCTCTCAGCAGCTGCTGACCTGCTCGACAAGGGGCGATTCGATGAAGCGCTGCAGGCCTATCGCGAGATCAAGACGACGGCACCGGCGCTGACTCTCGTCGATCTCCAGATCGGCAACGCGTACATCGGGAAGAAGGCGTACACCGAGGCTGAGGCCGCATACCAGGGGGTGCTGAAGGACAACCCCGAAGAGCCCAATGGGCTGTTCGCGATGGGAGCCCTGAAGGAAGCTCAGGGCCGCGCCGACGAAGCGCAGGCCTGGTATCAGAAGGCGGCGCAGGCCGACGAGTTCTGGACCAAACCGCTGATGAAGCTGGCGACGCTGGCGAGCGCCGGAGGCGATCGCGCCGCCGCGACGCGGCATCTCACCCGCGTGGTCGCACTCGACCCCACGTCGCAGGACGGCCAGCAGGCCGCCACCTTGTTGAAGGGACAGTAAGGCGCTACCGCAGCTGACGCAGCGCTTCGTCGATGAGGCGCTCGTTGTCGGCCTTCGTCAGATTACGCTGGATGATCTTCGACGCGATGGCGACCGACAGATCGCCGGCTTCCTGCCGAATGTGCTCCATCGCCCGCGCGGTTTCGAGCTGAATCTGCCGCTCGGCGTTCTTGAGGATGCCCTCCGCTTCCGCTCGCGCCTTCTCGCGCAGCTCCGCGCGCAACCGCTCGGCATCGGCGCGGCTGGCCCCGAGAATCGACTCGGCTTCGACGCGCGCCTGCCGGATGATGGCCTCTGATTCCTGATTGAGGCGCTCGAGCTCGTGCCTGGCCTTCTCGGCGTCGGCCAGCGATTTCCTGATGGTCTCCTGCCGCGCGTCAAGAGACTGCAGCAGCGGCCGCCACGCGAACTTCGCCAGCAGCGTCAGCAGCACCAGAAACGTGACGATGGTCCAGATGTAGAGACCTGGGTCCACCAGGACCAGAGGGTTGTTCATCGACTACCTCATCAACACGATCAGCAGCACGAACACTTCCGCAAGAATGGCCACGCCTTCGAGGAGGAAGAGCGGCAGGTTCACGGCTCCGGTAATCTTGTCCGCAGCGGCTGGCTGGCGGGCGATGCCTTCGGCGGCGGCCGACGCGAAGCGGCCGATGCCGAGCGCGGCGCCGATCACGATCATCCCGAGCCCGAGCGCAGCCCCGAAGTAGTGCAGCACCGCGGCCGGGGCGGCGCCCTCGCCCTGCGCGAAGACGACGCTGGAAGAAACCGCCGCGAACACAACGGCGAACGTGAGCACCTGGCGAACGACGCGTACGCTATTCATTCTCAGTCCTTTCGTAGTGACTCTCTCTCAGTGATGAACGTGAATGGCCATCCCGATGAAGACGGCCGTCAACAGCGTGAAAACGTAAGCCTGGACCAGCACCACGATGATCTCGAGCGCCGAGATCCCGACCGCGAGCGGCACCGACACGCCGATGCCCACCCCGATGCCGGCGAGCGAAGTGCCGAACATCTCCGCGAACAGAAACACGAACGACAGAATGGCCAGAATGGCGATGTGCCCGCCCGTCATGTTCGCCGCAAGTCGCATGGTCAGCGCGAACGGCCGGACGAACATGCCCATGACCTCGATGGGAATCAGGAGAATGTAGATGGGCCACGCCAGGCCGTGCGGCACGAGGTTCATCCAATGTTTGACGAAGCCGTGCGCCTTGGTGCCCGCGACGATGATCGCGCCGAACGTGATGCTGGCCAGCGCCGCGGTGACGTTGAAGTTGGCGGTCGCCGTCGTGCCTCCATGCACGACCTGCTTCAGGAACGAGTCTGGCGCCGTGTGGAGCACGTAGTGATCGATCAGCGCGACCACGTCGAACAGAGGGACCAACCCGATGGCGTTGGCGCAGAGGATGAAGACGAACAGCGTCAGCACGAGTGGCGTCCAGGTGGCGACCCATTTGCGGCCGACGTTCGGCTGCACGATCTCGTCGCGCACGTACACCACGACCGCCTCGAGCGCGTTCATCAAACCGCCCGGCACGGGACGGCCGGACGCCAGATAGCGGCGCACGACGCTCGTCACCACCACGAAGACGATGGCGGCCACGAGCCAGAGCATGAACACGTGCTTGGTCACCGAGAGATCGATCCCGGCGATCGTTGGCAGGTGAATGAGCGGATGCTCGAGCGAGCTGTTCGAGACGTGATTGATGATCGTCTCGCCCGCGTTGAACCCCTCCGTGGCGGCCGCCTGCGTTGTGTGCTCTTGAGCCAGCATCGATTCGCGTCTTCAGGAAACGAAGAGGCGCTTCAACCACAGCGCCTCAATCATGTGCAGTGCGATGAAGTAGCCGGCGAAGCTGGCTGCGAACGGCACCGGCCTCGCGCCAAGGACGCCAACGACCACCGCGACGTAAATACCGAACAACACCAGCTTGCCCGTGAACGCGCCGATCATCACCGACGTGAGCCGGGCCGGACTGAGTCTATAGACCCGCTCGGCGGCGATCCACGAGGCGCTCGTGACGACGAGTGGCGCCAGCATGCCGAGCCACACTTCCGGGCCGAATGCGCGGGCCAGCAGCGCGCCGGTCGCCACGCTTACGATGGCAAGCACGGTAACCCGCTTCACCGGCCGCGCCTCGATCCCCAGCCAAAAACCGTCTTGGCGAGGTCGTAAAACCCCACTATCAACCCCAGCAGCAGCCCACTCAGCAGGAACGTGGGCGACGTCCCGCGCCACTCGTCCACCGCGTAACCGATGCCACCTAACAAGAGAATCGCGCCAATCAGTGTGTAGCTGGCGGCTGCGGCAGGCCCGGATCTTCGGACGTTGTCCTGCAGGTACCTGAATGACCGCGCGAGGAAATCTGACTCGTCGGGCATCAGACTATAGCATACCTTGTGAAAAACTTCGCAAGCGTCCGCCCGCCCTGAGACTCCGCGGGCCCGGCCTACCGGAGCGCCTGCGCCACCGTCGCCGCACCGAGCGTGCGCGCCGAGATCTCCGCAAATTCAAACAGCGGCTGCGGGTAGATCCCAAGCAGCAGCGTCGCCGCTACCGCCGCCACCAGCGCCACCGTCAGCGCCGGACTCTGGCGCGGCTCGGAGCCGGACGGCTCGTTCTTCAGCATCATGATAGACGACGATGCGCAGGTAGTAGTACAGCGACACGGCGCTGTTGAGCACGCCGATCACGGCCAGCCAGACGTACCCGGACTCGATGGCCGCGCTGAAGAGCCAGAACTTGCCCATGAAGCCGGCGGTCGGCGGAATGCCTCCAAGCGAGAGCATGAAGAGCAGCATGGCCACGGCCGCAAACGGCTGCCGGAAGAACAGCCCGTTGAGATCCTTCAGCTCGTCGCCAACGACATCTGCACGCCGCATCAACGTGATGACGGCAAAGGCCCCCATCTGCATGAAGGCATACACGAACAGGTAGACCAGCATCGCGGTCACGCCGCGAGCCGTGCCCGTCACCGCTCCGATCAGCAGGTAGCCGGCGTGCGCGATCGACGAGTACGCGAGCATCCGCTTCAGGTTGCTCTGCGTGAGCGCGGCGAAATTGCCGACGGTCATCGTGACGACCGCCAGCACGTAGAACATCATGCCCCACCCGATATCGGGCAGATCGGTGGCACCGGCGCGCGAGCTCTCGATGAGTGCGACGCGCATGGTCGGCAGCCCCTCGAGGAAAATCCGGAGCAGCATGGCGAACGACGCTGCTTTCGAACCGACCGACAGGAATGCGGTAATCGGAGTGGGCGCGCCTTCGTACACATCGGGCGCCCACATGTGGAACGGCACGGCTGCGATCTTGAAGCCCATTCCGGCCACAACCAGAATCACTGCGAGGATCAACCTCGGATCGGTTTCCTGGCCGACCAGCGCCGGGCGCGATCGCGCGCAGGTTCGTCGTACCGGTGAGCCCGTAGATGCAGCGACATTCCGTAGAGGAGAATGCCAAGCGAAAAAGCGCCCAACAGGAAGTACTTGACCGCCGCCTCGTTCGATCGGCGGCTCGGCTTCAGGTATCCCGCCAGGATGTAAAACGAGATCGCCATCGTCTCGAGGCCGATGAACAGCGTGATGAGGTCGGTGCCGCCGGCCATGAACATCATGCCCAGCGTGGCGCAGAGCACAAGGAAGTAGAACTCCCCCGCTCGCGTGCCTTCCACTTCGAGATACCGCACGCTCATCAGCACCGTGAGCGCCGCCGACACGAGGAAGATCACCTTGAAGAACAGGGCGAAGCGATCGACGGCGATGAGCCCCTTCGACACCTGCAGGTGCGCGTCGGCCACCGGCAGCAGCGCCACCGCTGTCGCGCCGAGCACCGCGAGCGTCACCCATGCCAGGATCGACTGCCTGTTGCGAGGGACCAGGAGATCGGCCATCAGCAACAGGAGCGCACCGACCGTGAGCACAATCTCCGGCAGCAGATAGTAGAAGTCGCTGAGGTTGATGCCGACCGGCACTACCGGGTCCCTCCAACCTGATCAACAGAAGGCGGATTCAAGCCGGCGACGGCCGGCGCGCGGTAGTCGGGGTTGATGCGCACGACGACTCTGTCGACGGACGTCTGCAGGCGATCGATGAACGGCTTCGGATAGAGGCCGATCCAGACGGCCAGAATCAGAAGCGGAACGTAAGTCGCGAACTCGCGAAAGCTCAAATCTGTGAGTTTCTCGTTCTTCGGATTCTCGATCTTGCCGAACATCGTGCGCTGATACAGCCACAGCATGTAAGCGGCGCCCAGGACGACGCCGCTGGCGGCAAAGAACGCCCACATCCGGTTGGCTACGAACACGCCCTGAAGGATCAGCAGCTCGCCGATGAAGCCGTTCAGCGCCGGCAAGCCGATCGACGACATCGTCATGACGAGGAATATGACCGCATAGGTCGGCATCACCTTCGAGAGCCCGCCGTATTCGGAGATCTGCCGCGTGTGGCGTCGCTCGTACACGTTGCCGACGAGCAGGAAGAGCGCGCCAGTGGAGATCCCGTGGTTGAGCTGCTGGATGATGCTGCCCATGATGCCGACCGGATTGAGGGCGAACATCCCAAGCATGACCATCGCCATGTGGCTCACGCTCGAGTACGCGACCAGCCGCTTCCAGTCCTGCTGCGCCATCGCGCACAGGGCGCCGTAGACGATTCCGATGATCGAGAGCGTGACCATCATCGGCACGAAGTAGCGCGTCGCGTCGGGAAGGATAGGCAGCGAGAACCGGATGAAGCCGTAGGTGCCCATCTTCAGCAGAACCGCGGCCAGAATCACCGAGCCTGCTGTGGGAGCGTCGGTGTGCGCGTCAGGCAGCCACGTGTGAAACGGGAACATCGGCACTTTGACCGCAAAACCGAGGAAGAACGCCAGGAAGATCCAGCGCTGCAGCCCGAACGGCACGTTCAGCTGCTGGAACTGCGTGATGTCGAACGTGTACACGCCGGTGACGCTGTAGCTGTAGAAGTAAAGCGCCAGGATGCCGAGCAGCATGACAACGCTGCCCACCAGGGTGTACAGGAAGAACTTGATGGCCGAGTACAGCCGCCGATCGCTCCCCCAGATGCCGATCAGGAAGTACATCGGCACCAGCATCACTTCCCAGAACAGGAAGAAGAGCAGGAAGTCGAGAGAGACGAACGCGCCGATCATGCCCGTCTGCAGCACGAGCAGGAAGACGTAGTACTCCTTCAGTCGTTCCGTGATGGCGTTCCAGGACGACAGGATCGCGATCGCCCCGAAGAGCGTGGCCAGCAGGACGAGCAGCGCGCTGAAACCGTCGACGCCGAGAAGAGTACTGAGCCCCAATCGATGGGATCCACTGATGCCGCTCGACGAACTGGAAGCCAGCGTCCTGCGAGTTGTACCAGAACCACAGTGGAAGCGAGACCACGAACCCTGCGACGCCGAACACGTTCGCGATCAAGCGGATCGCCGGGCTCTGCTTGGGCAGGAACAGCAGAATCAGCGCTCCGACAAGAGGCAGAAACAGGATCAGCGACAGAAGCGGAAAGTTGGCGACATTCGTCACGGACTACCTCACGAGCAGATAAATGCTCACAAACGCGCACACGCCCGCCAGCATCAGCAGCGCGTAGTTCTGAACGAGCCCGGTCTGCACACGCCGAAACACGAAGCTCGACTCCTCGGACGACCGGCCCACGAGGTTGACCGCGCCGTCGACGACGTACTTGTCGAAAAGACCCGAGACCCACGAAGAGAACACAGTGAACCATCCCGTACCGTTGACCGCGCCGTCGACGACGCGGCGGTCGAACGTCCACAGGCCAGACGAGCTCTTCATCGTGCCCTTGATGAACGTGGCGCCGTAGAGCTCGTCGACGAAGTACTTGTTGTAGAGGAGACGATGGGCACCCGCGAACTGCCCTTTCAGCCGCTCAGCTGTCTCCGGGCTCTGCACGTAGAAGCGGTACGCCAGACCGATCCCGATGAGCGCGATCATCACGGAAAACGCCATCAGCCCAAGCTCGCCCGCGTGCGAGATGTGCGGCTCTTCGTGCGCAGCCGCTGCTTCGGCAGCCGCCCCTTCGACAGCGGCTGCAGGTTCGGCCGCGGCAGGCTCAGCATGTGCAGTCAAACTCGGCTCGAGGAAATGCTCGAGCATCGCCCCACCGCCGAGCGCCGGCGGAATGCTGAGGAACCCGGCGGCGACAGCGCCGACAGCAAGGGCCATCAGCGGCACCGTCATCGGCCGCGGGGACTCGTGCGGACCGTGCCACGCGCCATGACCGTGACCGTGGCTGTCGTCGGCGTGCGCCGCAGCGCCGTGCGCACCGTGATCGTCTTTGTGAGCGTGCCCGTGATCATGCCCGCCATGCTCCCAGGCCGGCCCTCGGTACGCGCCGAAGAACGTCATCGCCATGAGCCGGAACATGTAGAACGCCGTCATCAACGCCGTCACGACCGCGAACACCCAGATCAGTTTGTTCGTCAGGAACGTGCGGAACAGGATCTCGTCTTTGCTGAAGAACCCGGCGAGCGGCGGGATGCCGGCAATCGCCAGCGTGCCGATCATCATCGTCGCGTAGGTGACCGGCAGGTACGGCTTCAATCCGCCCATGCGCCGCATGTCCTGCTCGCCGCCCATGGCGTGGATCACCGAGCCGCTGCCAAGGAAGAGCAGCGCCTTGAAGAACGCGTGCGTCATCAGGTGAAACGCACCAGCCGCGAACGCGGCCAGGCCGATGTGCGGCCAGCCATGCGCCGTGGCGTAGGCGCCAACGCCCATGGCAAGGAACATGTAGCCGAGCTGCGAGACCGTCGAATAGGCCAGCACGCGCTTGATGTCGTACTGGACGAGGCCGATCGTCGCAGCCATCAGCGCCGTCAGCGCTCCGATGATCATGACGATCTCTGCCACGATCGGCGCGTGTGAAAACAGGACGGCGTTGCGGCCGACCATATAGACGCCCGCGGTCACCATCGTCGCGGCGTGAATGAGCGCGGAGACGGGCGTCGGACCTTCCATCGCGTCGGGTAGCCAGACGTAAAGAGGAATCTGCGCGCTCTTGCCGGTGGCGCCAATGAACAGCAACAGGCAAATGAGCGAGACGACGCCGAACTGCGTCTCCACCGGCAGGGCCGCCGCCTGGTTCGCCACCTCACGGAAATCAAGCGTGCCGAACGTGAAGAAGACGAGGAAGACCCCGAGGACGAATCCCCAATCCCCAATGCGGTTCACGATGAACGCCTTCTTGCCGGCGTCCGAGGCGCTCTTCTTCTCGTACCAGTAGCCGATCAGCAGGTACGAGCAGAGCCCGACGCCCTCCCAGCCGACGAACATCGTCAGGAAGGTGCTGCCGAGCACCAGGATCAGCATGAAGAAACAGAACAAGTTGAGGTAGCAGAAGAAGCGTGCGTAGGCGCCACGCGGCTCTTCGTGCATGTAGGCCGTCGAATAGATGTGGATCAGGAGTCCAATGCCGGTGACGACCAGGATCATCATGGCCGACAACGGATCGAGCCTGAATGCCCACGGCACTTCGAACGAGCCGACACCTTCAGCGGTCAACAGCGGAATCGGCGGAATCCAGTGGCCCAGCGTAACCACGTGATCGCGGCTCTCCGGCGGCAGGCCCAGCAGCTGCACGAACGCGAGCACCGACACGCCGAACGCGGCGGCCATGGCGGTGCACGCCACCGTCGCCGCAGCCTGCCGGCTGAACGCGCGAATGCCAATCAGCCCGTTGATGGCAGCGCCCAGCCCGGGCAGAATCGGTATGAGCCAGATCAAATCCAACCTACCACCTCATCAGGTTCATTTCGTCGATGTTGATCGTCTCTTTGTTGCGATAGAACGCCAGGATGATGCCGAGACCGACGGCGGCCTCAGCCGCGGCGACGGCGATCACGAAGATGGCGAACACCTGCCCGACGCCGTTCTCGAGCTGATAGGAGAACGCAACGAGGTTGATGTTGACGGCATTCAGGATCAGCTCGATCGACATGAAAATGACAATGATGTTGCGCCGAAGCAGCACTCCGGCCACGCCAATCATGAAGAGGGCTGCGGACAAGACCATGTAATGCGTCGGGGTAATCACAGTTCCCTCTTCGCCAGGATGATCGCGCCCACCATCGCGACCAGCAGCAGCATCGACGCCACCTCGAACGGAATCAGGTAATCCGTATAGAGGAGCATCCCGATGCGCTCGACGTTGTTGATGGCGAGATCGCTGTACTGCATGTCCGGCGACCCGGTTGACCCGGCACCGCCCCGTACCAGAACCACCCCGAGCTGGACGAGGACCGCGCCCGAGAGGCCGGCTGCCAGCCACGCCTTTCGCTGCGGCGCAGAGTGATCTTCCGGCAGGCCGCTTCAAATTGACGAGCATCACGACGAACAAATACAGCACGACAATGCCGCCGGCGTAGACCAGCACCTGGATGACCGCGAGGAACTGCGCCGTCAGCAGCACGTAGAGCGCCGCCACGGCCAGAAAGTTCAGCACGAGGAAGAGCACGGCGTGCACCGTGTTCTTCGTGCTGACGACGAGCAGCGCAAACCCCAGGATCAGAGCCGACAGCACATAGAACGCGATGGCGTTGCCCGTCACATCAGCACCTTCACGATTCCCGTTACGACCAGATTGGCGATGGCGACGGGAATCAACACCTTCCACCCAAGGCGCATGAGCTGGTCGTACCGATAGCGTGGGAGCGTGGCGCGGACCCACAAGAAAATATAAAGAAAGAAGAACGTCTTGAGCAGGAACCAGATCCACGACGGGATGAAGTCGAGGAAATTGAACGCGTCCACGTTGGAAAACGGCGGCAGCCAGCCGCCCAGGAACAGCGTCGTCGCCACCGCGGAGACGACGATCATGTTGGCGTACTCGGCGAGGAAGAACAGCGCGAAGCGCATGCCGCTGTATTCGGTGTGGAAGCCCGCCGTCAGCTCCTGCTCTGCCTCCGCCATGTCGAAGGGTGCGCGGTTGGTCTCGGCAAGTCCGCCGATGAAGAAGAGCACGAAGGCCACCGGCTGAATGAAGATGAACCAGATGCCGGACGAGGCCTGCGCTTCAACAATGCGCACCATGCTCAGCGAGCCGGCCGTCATGATGAGGCTCACCAGGGTCATCGTCACGGCGACCTCATAGCTGATGAGCTGCGCCGAGGCGCGAAGGCTTGCGAGGAGCGGGAACTTGCTATTCGATGCCCAGCCGCCCAGGATGATGCCGTATACGCCAATCGACGCGACCGACACGATGTAGAGAAGGCCGACGTTCACGTCGGTGATGTAGAGCGGGATGTCGCGGCCGAACAGGTGCACGGTCGGGCCGAACGGAATCACCGCAAATGTGATGAGCGCCGGCACCATGACGATGATCGGCGCAGCCGTGAAGACCCATTTGTCGGCGCGCGTGGGCGTGATGTCTTCCTTGAGGATCAGCTTCACTGCGTCGGCGATCGGCTGGAGCACGCCGTAGGGTCCCACACGCATCGGGCCGAGCCGCACCTGCACCCACGCAATCACTTTCCGCTCGAGGAGCACCATGTAGGTGACCCCGACCAGCGTCGCGTTGAGGACGAACAGAATCTTGATGAGTGGGATCAGGTAGGTGTCGATCACCGGTCCACTTCTCCCAGCACTACGTCGATCGATCCAATCAACGCGACGACGTCGGCCACCATGTGTCCTTTGATGAGCCGCGGCAGCGCCTGCAGGTTGCAGAACGACGGGGGTCTCACGCGGAAGCGATACGGGTTCGTCGACTTGCCGTCGCTCACGATGAAGTAGCCGATCTCGCCCTTCGGGGACTCAATCGCGTGATACGTCTCGCCGGCTGGCGGCTTGATGAGACGCGGCACCTTGCCGACGATCGGTCCTTCCGGCAGTCCTTCGATCGCCTGGCGGATGATCGAAATCGACTGACGGAACTCCTCGAGCCTCACGAGATAGCGGTCGTACGTATCGCCCGCGGTGCCGAGCGGCACCTGGAATTTCATCTCGTCGTAGGCTGCATATGGCTCGTCCTTGCGGACGTCCTTCAACACGCCCGATCCTCGCAGCGGCGGACCGCTGAGGCCGATCGCCACGGCTTCTTCGCCGGAGATGACGCCGATGTTCTTGGTCCGCTCGAGCCAGATGCGGTTGTGGGTGAGCAGCTCTTCGTACTCCCCCACCTTCTCCGACATGATCTTGCAGAACTCGAGCACCTTCTTATCCCAGCCAACCGGGATGTCGAGCGGCAGCCCGCCGATGCGCATCGAGTTGTACGTAAGCCGCGCGCCGCAGTACTCCTCGAACAGATCGAGGATGAGCTCGCGCTCGCGGAACGCGTAGAGGAACACCGTCATCGCGCCGATGTCCATCGCGTGCGTGCCGAGCCACAGGCAGTGGCTGGCAATGCGCTGCAGCTCGCACAAGGCCGTCCGCACGTAGCGGGCGCGGCGCGGCACTTCGAGCTGCATCAGCTTCTCGACCGTCTGGCAGTAGCCAACGTTGTTCGTCGCGGCCGCAACGTAGTCCATCCGGTCCGTCAGCAGGATGATCTGCGTCCAGTTGCGGTTCTCGCTGAGTTTTTCGATGCCGCGATGGAGGTAGCCGATGACGACTTCCGAGGAGACCACCTTCTCGCCATCGAGGCGCAGGACGACGCGCAGCACCCCGTGCGTGCTCGGGTGCTGAGGGCCCATGTTGATCACGAGCTCTTCGGTGTCGAACATCGGACGGACTTCGGGGGCCATGGCTACTCGATCTCCGCTTCTTCCCGCGCCTGCCGCAACTTCAGCCAGTCGAGCGGATTCTCCATCAGCAGTTCGCCCGGGCCTTCGAGCGGATAGTCCTTGCGCTGCGGATGCCCCTGCCAGTCGTCCGGCATGAGGATTCGTTTGAGATCGGGATGGCCGGTGAAGTTGACGCCGAACAAGTCGTACACCTCGCGCTCGAGCCAGTTGGCAGCCGGCCAGATGCCGGTGACAGACGGCACCGGCTCGCCGTCGGCGGCTCTCACCTTAAGCCGAACGCGATGGCGCAGCTTCGTCGAATACAGGCAGTAGACGACGTCGAATCGCTGGGGACGAGGCGGCCAATCCGACGCCGTGACGTCCGAGCAGAAGTCGAAGGCGGTGTCGGGTGTGTCTCGAAGGAATCGGCCGACCTCGAGCAACTTCGTCGCCGGCACGATCAAGCTCCAGTCGCCGACATAGAAGCTGATGTGCTCGACTCCACCAGGAACCGCCGCTTGCAACGCGGCCACGTACACAGGTGGCTGAGTGCCGGCCGGCGGAGGCGGATCGGTCGGGCCAGACGGCGGCGCGGGCTTGGTATCGTGCGCAGCGGGGGCCGGCTTCGCCAGCCGGGCAGGCTTGGGGGCAGCGGGCGCCGCAGGATCCTTGGGCTGTTCAGTCATTGCGATGAGATGCCGGGGCTCCTACGCCCAGTCGAGCGCGCCCTTCTTCCAGGCGTAGACGTACCCGGTGACGAGGATCGCCAGGAAGACGACCATCTCAATCAGGCCGAACAGCGCCAACTCGTCGACAATGACGGCCCAGGGGAACAGAAACACCGTCTCCACGTCGAAGATGACGAAGAGCATCGCGACGAGGTAGTAGCGAACGCTGTAACGATCGCGCGCATCGGTCTGCGGCTCGATCCCGCACTCATAGGGTTCCAGCTTCACCTTGTTGTACTTCTTCGACTGCACGAGCTGCGACATCAACAGGGTGAAGAGCGCGAACCCGATGGCGACGAGCAGGAAGATGAAGATTGGAATATACGCGTTGAGCATGGTGGAGTCGGGACCGCCGGGCGACGACTGTCGAGGAAACCGCGTGTTTATAGCACGCGGACAAAGAGAGCGTCAAGGAACGCAAATCCTAGATTTGCAAGGGTTTTGGCGCTGTGCTAGGGTTTGAAGCGATGGCGCGTCGTCCGCTGCTTTTGTCCGTCGCTGGCGGTCCTTGCTTCGGCCGTCACCTTGACGGCGCAGGGGCCCGCGGCGCAGCCGTCCTTCCGCACGGGCGTCGACGTCGTCTCGCTCAACGTCTCGGTCTCAGACCCGTCGAGCCGGTTCCTAACCGATCTCGAACAACCCGATTTCCAGGTCTTCGAAGACGGCGTTCAGCAGGAACTGACCCTTTTCAATCGCAGCAACCTTCCGGTCGCGCTCTCGCTGCTGATCGACACCAGTTCGAGCATGGAAGACCGCATGCAGGCGGCGCAGGACGCGGCCATCGGCTTCGTGCGAAAGCTGCGCCCCACGGATCTCGGTGAGGTGATCGGCTTCGACAGCCGCGCGGAAGTGCTGCAGCCCTTTACGGGCAACACGGCGGCGCTGGAAGTGGCCATCCGCAAGACTGTCGCGGGCGGTTCCACATCGATGAACAACGCGATCTACATCTCGTTGAAGAACCTCAAAAAAGTCCCGGTGCAACAGGAGAACGAGATCCGGCGTCAGGCCATCGTTCTCCTCTCCGACGGCGAAGACACGTCGAGCCTTGTGACATTCGAGGACGTGCTGGACCTCGCGCGCCGATCGGAGACCGCGATTTACACCATCGGCCTCATGGGAGAACCGATGGCCGGACAGTCGAAGGGGTTCCGCGAGGCGACCTATGCGCTGCGGCAGCTCGCTACGGACACCGGCGGACGCGCGTTCTTCCCGGGGCACGTCAAGACTTTGGCGTCGGTCTACGGGCAGATCTACGACGAGCTGTCGAGCCAGTACACCATCGGCTACACCTCGAAGAACCCGCGCCGTGACGGGGCCTGGCGTCGCATCGTCGTGCGCGTGAACCGGCCGAGCGTGACTGCCAGGACCAAGCTGGGTTACTTTGGGCCAACCCAGTAGGGGTCAGACCCCGGTTTTACGTTTTACGTAAAATTAGGATCCGATCCTCATACGTCTATGAATTTGATCCTTCTTGCGCTTTACGCCATCGCCGGCGTTGCGTACGCCGTGCAGTTCTCGCGACGCACGTTCGGCTCGAGCCAGGTGGCTACTGTCCTGCTGGTTCTTGCGGCCTTTGCTCATACCTTCGTGATCGGCATGGAGACTATGCGCATCGGCCACGTGCCGGCGGCAAGCGCGACCTCCGCGATTTCGACGTTTGTCTGGGTGGCGGCCTTGTCGTATCTCTACGTCGAGATGAC
Organism: Vicinamibacterales bacterium; assembly: GCA_963821375.1. Classification (GTDB taxonomy): domain Bacteria; phylum Acidobacteriota; class Vicinamibacteria; order Vicinamibacterales; family JAMQPK01; genus JAMQPK01. Next base: position 611,860 of record CAWGDN010000002.1, on the reverse strand, counting down.
GACCGGCGAGCGAGCAATGGGTGTCTTCATCCTGCCGCTGCTCATCATGCTGCAGGCCATTCCGGCTTCCGGTCCTACGGTCGAGCCAAGGTCTGCGCTGATGGAGAGCCCATGGTTCGGCATACACGTGTCGTCGCTGCTCTTCGCGTATGCGAGCTTCGCCATCGCGGCGGTATTGGGAATCACATACGTTCTGCAATTCAAGGAGATCAAAGCCAAGCAGCTGGGCTTCTTCTATGCCAGGCTGCCGTCGCTGCACATCCTGGACGACATGAATCTCCGGGCAGTCAAGATCGGGTGGGTGTTCCTCACGACCGGGCTGATTACGGGCGGCATCTGGGCATCGCAGCTGCCTTCGTCCGGTGCCATGTCGATGGGCGATCCGAAGATCTTCGTGGCGCTGCTCTGCTGGACCGTCTACTCGTTCGAGCTCTACGCGCAGCGCGCGATCGGTTGGCGCGGGCGCCGCGCAGCCTGGCTTTCGACCGTGGGGTTCGGCATCGTGCTGCTGAACTTCGTCCCCGTGAGCTACTTCTTCACCACGAGCCATCAGTTCTAGCATGCAGCTGCTCCTGATCGGCGTCAGCCATCGCACCGCCCCCATCGAGCTGCGCGAGCGGCTCGATTTCACGGCCAAGGGCGTCGATCGTGCGCTGGCGGCGCTTGCGCAGTATCAGACGCATCACGAAGCGGCGATTGTCTCCACCTGCAACCGCGTGGAGTTGTATGTCAGCTGCACCGATCCCTCGGCCGCGCGCGCGGGAATCGAAAGGTTTCTCTCCGACTTCCACGGTGTCTCCGACGAACAGCTCGAGCCACACCTGTACATGAAGATGGGTCAGGAGGCGGTCAGTCATCTGTTCAGGGTGGCCTCGGGTCTCGATTCCCTTGTCGTAGGAGAGCCGCAGGTGTTCGGGCAGGTGAAAGAGGCTTTCAACCTCGCCTCGCAGTACGGCGCAACCGGCACGCTGCTGAACAAGCTCTTCCACTCCGCTTTTGCCGTGGGCAAACGCGTGCGCTCAGAGACGGCGCTTTCCGAGGGTGCGGTGTCGGTCAGTTTCGCCGCCGTGGCACTCGCCAAAAAGATATTCGGCACGTTGAAGGGCCGCACAGTACTGGTGCTCGGCGCCGGAGAGATGGGCAAACTGACCGCCTTGCACATGCAATCGCAGGGCGTCAAACGCCTCGTGATCGCAAGCCGAACACCGGCGCATGCCGCCACGCTCGCCGAATCCATCGGCGGCACGGCCGTGCCGTGGGAGTCGCTCAATTCTGCGCTTGCCGACGCAGACATCTTGATCACGGCCACGGGAGCGAGCGCGCCAATCGTGTCCGGCACGGTTGTCGCTCAAACGATGAAGGCACGCCCCGGCCGGCCCCTGTTCGTCATCGATATCGCCGTGCCGCGCGACGTCGAGCCGGGCGCCGGAGACATCGAAGAGGTCTTTCTCTACAACATCGACGACTTGCAGACCGTTGTGCAGGAGAACCTTTCCAAACGCGGCACCGAGGCCTCGGATGCGGAGAAGATCGTCTCCGAGGAAGTCGCCAAGTTCTCCGGCTGGCTCACCTCGAGAGGCGCCGTGCCGACGGTGGTCGCGTTGCGTCAGCGTTTCGAGGCCGTTCGCCTGGCCGAACTGCGGCGTCTCGAGCCCAAGCTCGCGTCGCTCTCACCTGAAGCGCGTGCACGGGTTGAAGAGGTCACGAGGCTGCTGATCGAAAAACTGCTGATCAACCCCACAGAGCAATTGAAGTCGATCTCCGACCCCGAGACGGTCGCGACCTACAGCGACATGCTGAACCGTCTGTTCGCCATTGCAGCCGAGGACGGCGCTGAAGAGAGCAGCCTGACGACGGCGGGGCCGGCGTCGCGTCCGGCGAAGAAACCCGCGCGGTGACGACTCTTCGGCTCGGCAGCCGCGGCAGCCAGCTTGCGCTGTTCCAAGCTCGTCTCGTTGCCGGCCGCATCAGCAACGCCACCGGCATCCACGTTGATGTCGTCGTCATCAAGACGTCTGGCGATCGGCTCCAGGAACTGCCGCTGTCAGAGGTCGGGGGCAAGCGCCTTTTCGTCAAAGAGATCGAAGACGCCCTGCTGAGCCATGACATCGACCTCGCCGTTCACAGCAGCAAAGACATGCCAGCGGGGCTGCCCGATGGATTGGCGCTCGGGGCGGTGCTCGAGCGGGAAGATCCACGAGACGCGCTGGTGTTGCCGGCATCGACGACTCTCGCAATTGACGCGGACACGGATCCATTCGACGCCGTCCGCGCGGTACTGCCGCCTGGCGCTCGCGTCGGCACCGGCAGCGTGCGCCGAGTCGCGCAGCTCGAGCGATTGCTGCCGGGCTCACGCTTTGAAAACGTCCGCGGCAACCTCGATACGCGGTTGCGAAAGCTCGACGAAGGCCGCTACGACCTGCTGGTGCTGGCCGCGGCCGGACTCCGTCGACTCGGCTTTGACGCGCGGATTTCGGCAGCGGTGCCGGTCGAGCTGTGCGTGCCGGCGCCTGGTCAGGGCATCATCGCCATCGAGGTTCGCCGCGACGACGTGCCTACGCGAAAAGCTGTCTTGTGCGTCAACGACGCTGCCGCATGGGCGGCGCTCGAAGCCGAACGCGCGCTCGTGGAGGGGCTCGGCGGCGGGTGTCAGATGCCGATCGGCGGCGTCGCAGTGCCCATCGGCGCGGAGGGGCTCGAACTGCATGCCGTGGTCACATCTCTCGACGGCGCTCGCGCCATTCGATATAAGAAGGAAGGACGCCGCGACGAGGCTGCCGCGCTCGGCGCCTCGGCGGCCGCGCATCTGCTGGCGCAGGGCGCGGAGGCGATCCTCAACGACATGCGACGGCTGACGTGATGCGACCAATCGTCTATCTCATCGGAACGGGTCCTGGCGACCCGGGGCTCATCAGCGTTCGCGGATTGCGGTACCTGGAATCCGCAGACGTCGTCCTCTACGACCATCTCGTGCATCCGCGATTGCTTCGCTATCCTCGTCAAAGCGCCGAGCGCATCGACGTGGGACGGGCGTCGCCTCACCCGCTCGATCAAGAAGCCATCAACTACCTGCTGGTCGAGAAGGCGCGCGAAGGGAAAGTCGTCGCCCGGCTCAAGTGGGGCGACCCGTTCGTGTTCGATCGCGGCGGACAGGAAGCGCTGTTCCTTCACGAGCATGGTATTCCGTTCGAGGTCGTGCCCGGGATTCCGGCGGCCGTTGGCACGACGAGCTTCGCAGGCGTCCCTCTCACCTATCCCGATGCCGGCGACACGGTGACGTTCGTCCGGGGGCACGAAGACGAAAGCAGCGCGCCTCCCGACGTGGATTGGGCCAGCCTCGCGCGGCTTGGCGGCACGGTCGTGTGCTACGCGGGAGCGCGCCAGCTTCCGGTAATCCTGAAGGCGCTCCTCTCCAACGGATTCAACCCGGATGAATCGGCAGCCGTCATTTACGACGGAACGCTGCCGACGCAGAGAACGACCGACGGAACGCTGCAGGAGCTCGCCGAGATGAAGAACACGCGATCCGGACCGGCCATCCTGGTCGTCGGCCGGGTCGTCGGCCTTCGCCAGCACCTGCGGTGGTTCGACGAGCGCCCGCTCTTCGGCAAGCGCATCGTGATCACGCGCTCGCGCGAGCAATCGGGCCAACTCGTCGATCTGCTGGAGTCGCTTGGAGCCGAGCCCGTGGAGGCGCCGATGATTCGCGTGACGCCGCCAGACGACTATGGCCCGCTGGATCGCGCGGTCGCCGAAGCCGGCACCTACGACTGGATCGTGTTCACGAGCGCCAACGGGGTCGAGCACTTCATGCGCCGGCTCGCGGCGTCGGATGGAGACATCCGCGGTCTCAAAGGCGTGCGGCTCGTCGCCATTGGTCCCGCGACGGCCGACCGTCTCGCACGCCACGGCCTCAAAGTCGATCTCGAGCCGGCCGAGTCGCGCGCCGAAGCTATCGTGCAGTCGCTCCTGGAGCTGAACGGGGTCAGCGGCAAGCGCTTCCTGTTGCCCAGAGCGGACATCGCACGAGAGGTCTTGCCGGACGAACTGCGGAAGGCTGGCGCAGAGGTCACGGAGGTCGTGGCGTATCGGACCGTCCTCGCCGACATCGAGCGCGAAGGAGACCCGGATATTTATCGCATGCTCCTCGAGAAGCGCGTCGACGTCGTCACGTTCACGAGCGCGTCGACCGTCAAGAATTTTGTGCAGATCTTCGGCGCAGAGCAGGCGCCCGATCTGCTCAACGCCACGCTCGTCGCGTGCATCGGCCCTGTCACGGCTGAAGCCGCCGAGCAGTACGGCATCAAGACGTCCATCATGCCGAAGGAATACACGATCCCGGCGCTCGTCGACGCGATCGTTCAGCACGTCACACAAGCGGCTGCGCGTTCGGCGTAAACTACGCCCATGCCCTCTGTCCGGACGGCCCACGCCCTCGATCTCGTGCGCAGGTCGCGACGGCTGCGCCGATCGGGCGGCATCCGCCGCCTCGTACGGGAGACCAGACTCTCGGCAGATCAACTGCTCTATCCCTTGTTCGTCACGGCCGGCGCCGGGGTGAGGCGCGAAGTGGGATCGATGCCCGGGGTGTTTCAGTTGTCCGTCGACGAAGCCGTTCGCGAAGCGGCAGCCGCCCAGGCTGACGGCGTACCTGGCGTGCTGTTATTCGGCCTGCCGTCGACGAAGGACGACATCGGCTCGGCCGCACACGATCCCGACGCTCCCGTTCAGTCGGCCGTTCGCGCTATCAAGCGCGCGCTTCCCGAGATGGTGGTCGTCACTGACGTCTGCCTGTGCGAGTACACCTCGCACGGTCATTGCGGCGTGATCGACGGACACGAGGTGGTCAACGACGCCACGGTCGAACACCTTGTGCAAGCGGCCGTCTCGCACGCTGTTGCGGGCGCCGACATCGTCGCGCCTTCCGACATGATGGACGGCCGGGTCGGCGCGATCCGCACGGCGCTCGACGCAGCACAGTTTCACCGGCGTCGCGATCATGTCCTACGCCGCCAAGTATTGCTCGGCTTTCTACGGCCCCTTTAGAGACGCCGCCGACTCGGCTCCGCAGTTCGGCGATCGCCGGACGCATCAGATGGATCCCGCGAACACTGAAGAAGCGCTGCGCGAAGTCGAGCAGGATCTCGACGAGGGCGCCGACATCGTGATGGTGAAGCCGGCCATGCCGTATCTCGACGTCGTGCGCCGAGTGAAGGACGCGTTTGGCTATCCGACGGCGGCCTATCAGGTGAGCGGCGAGTACTCGATGATCAAGGCCGCCGCGGCCAACGGCTGGCTCGACGAGCGGCGCGTCGATGATGGAGTCGCTGACCTCGATTGCGCGTTCCGGGGCCGACATCATCATCACCTATTTCGCGCGGGAAGCGGCCCGCGCGCTGCGCAGCGAGGCCGATGGCAGCTAGCCGAAAGTCGGAGCGCCTGTTCGCCCAAGCCCAACAAGTTCTCCCCGGCGGCGTCGATAGCCCTGTCAGGGCGTTCAAGGCCGTTGGCGGGACGCCGCTCTTCATCCAGGCCGCATCGGGGGCGCACATTACCGACGCAGATGGACGCCGCTACATCGACTACGTGATGTCGTGGGGTCCGCTGATTCACGGGCACGCGCCGAAAGGACTCGTGAAAGCGATCGCGGCCGCCGCAGCCAAAGGCACGAGCTACGGCGCCCCGACTTCGCTCGAGGTGGAGCTGGGCGAGCTGGTCCGCTCGATCGATGCCGGCGATGCAGCGCGTGCGCTTCGTCAGCTCGGGCACCGAAGCGACGATGAGCGCCGTGAGGGTCGCGAGGGCCTACACGCAGCGTGAAAAGATCATCAAGTTCGAGGGCTGCTATCACGGCCACGCCGATCAGTTCCTCGTGCAGGCCGGTTCGGGCCTGACAACGCTCGGCGTGCCGACGAGCCCGGGTGTGACGCGAGCGACAGCGGCGGACACACTGCTCGCGACGTACAACAATCTCGCCTCCGTCGACCGGCTGTGCGACGCATTTCCCGACCAGATTGCGGCCGTCATCGTGGAACCGATCGCGGGCAACATGGGCGTCGTCGTGCCCGCGCCCGGTTTTCTCAAGGGACTTCGGGAGATCTGCACCCGCCACCGCATCATTCTCATCTTCGACGAGGTGATCTCCGGCTTCCGCGTCGGCGCCGGCGGAGCGCAGGAGTGGAGCGGGATCCTGCCCGACCTCACCTGCCTCGGCAAGATCATCGGCGGAGGCTTGCCCGTCGGCGCGTACGGCGGGCGCGAAGAGTTGATGCGCCTGGTCTCGCCATCAGGTCCGGTCTATCAGGCGGGGACGCTCTCCGGCAATCCACTGGCGATGACTGCCGGCATCTGGAGCCTCAAGCACCTGTCCACGGGGCTCTACAAGCAGCTTGCCGCACTGGGTGCGAGGCTGGCCGACGGACTGGCGGATGCGGCGCGGCGCGCGGGCGCGCCGTTGCAGGTGAACGGATTGGGGTCGACGTTGACGCCGTTCTTCACGTCGAGCGGGGTCACCGACTATCAGACCGCGATTCGCGCGGATGCGGTTGCCTACGGCACGTTCTTCCGCGGGATGCTCGCGCGCGGGATCTATCCGCCGCCGTCGCAGTTCGAGGCGTGGTTTCTCTCGGCCGCACATACCGCAGCCGATGTGGACCGAACGATCAAAGCCGCGCGCGAAGCCATGCGCGACGCGGCTACTGGCCGACGTCCAGCGGCGCGTCGAGCCTGACGCGCAACACCGTTCCGGGTGGAAGGTCGACGTCGTTGCCTTCGGTCGCGGCGATGGTGCCACCGCCGCCAATCAGAATGCCCGCAAGGGCGCCCCGCACTCCTCCGAGAATGCCGCCGATGATGGCGCCAACGCCGGCGCCGGCTGCCACCTTCGTGGTATCGCCCTCAGCCTGAAGGGCCTGCATCACGGTCGCGCGAGCGGAGTAGGTTCGCCCCGAGATCGTAAAGCGATCGAACACGAGAACGAGTTCGCCCTTTCGGCTCAGCCCGCGGCTGGCTGGCGTGACCGCGCTGACGATGCCGCGCATCACCGACCCTGCGGGCACCAGCGACCGGCCGTTCCGTTCATAGGCAACGATGGTGGTGGCATCGAACCGGTCCTCGACTCTCGCTGTTCCAGAGTTGAGCCGCGACTGGAGACGCACGTCGAACTCCGTGCCTACCGGTACTTCGGTTGGACTGGCGGGCGGCGTCACCGGCGGACGCGTGTCGGCGGCGCGTGCTGGCTCGCCTCTCGCCTCGCTGCGCACGCGGTCGACGCGATCGCGCAGGTCGGTGTATTCGGCGCGGGGGACGCTCGATTCCTTTCGCAGCTTCACCTTCAGGTAGATCACTTCATCGCGAAGATCTGAGAGCTCCCGCTCGAGCGAATCGGCCAGGCGCGCGTCACGAGCGCGCACGCGCGTGATGTCGCTCGAGGCCTCGAAGACGCTGTCCTGAAGCCGTTGAAGATCGGCCGCCGTGACTTGCCCTTGAGCAAAGGCAGCCGTCGCCGTGAACATCCCAATCACCAGACCCAGCAAACCTACAACGTTTTTCATATCACCCAATCACCTATCACCCAATCTCAAATGTCTAGCCCCTAGTTTCTCCACGGCATGAAACGCTCGACGAGCGGGATTCGCGTCAAGTCGTTGTAGATGACCGTGACCATCAACATCAGCAGCATCGCAAAGCCGGCTAAAAACATCTTCTCCTTGACGCGCATGCTGAAGTCGCGGCGTGCCAGCCCTTCGATGGCCATGATGAAGATATGGCCGCCGTCGAGGACCGGAATCGGGAGCAGGTTCAGCAGGCCGAGGTTCAGGCTGATGGTCGCCATGAGCGCGAAGAGCGGCACCCACCCCTGCTCCGCGGATTCGCCCGAGAGCTGCGCAATCGCCAGCGGGCCCATGAGCTGACGCGTGGACGTCTCGCGCGTGATGAGTTGGCCGATGGTTCTGAAAATCAGACCAGCGTGTTCGTAATTGCGCTCGACGCTCATCACGAGCGCATCGACCGGGCCGGGATTGATCCGCGTCACCTCTTCGCCGATGCTGATGCCGATACAGCCGGCGCCGCTCGGCAGCGACGGGCAGCGTCCCGTGTTCGGTTCGGGCACCACCGTGAGGGTCTGCTCGCCGCCGTCGCGGACGATCGTCATCACGACCGGCGTCGATGCCTTTTTCGAGACAACGGCGATGAGCTGCGTGGGCAGCGAGATGGGCAAGCCATCGATGCGCACGATCACGTCGCCCGCCTTGAGCCCCGCTTTGTCGGCCGGCGCGCCCGGGATCGCCGAGTTCACGTGCGGATGCGACGCGGGATGCACGCCGATGTCGCCGACCTCGAAGCGCGTTTCCGGCTTCGGCGTCACCTTGACCGGAATCTCTTTGCCGTCGCGCAGGAGGACGAGATCGGTCTCGCGGTCGGGCCGTGTGCCGATGGCAATGAAGAACTGCTCCCAGGTGTCGACGTCGCGGCCGGCGACGCTGAGAATGCGATCGCCCACCTGAATGCCGGCCGCGCGTGCGGGAGAATCGCCTTCGACGTCGGCCACGACGGGCGGCCGAGATGAAAACGCGGGCACCTCGGCGCCGTTCATCAGCACGCCGGCGGTGACGAGCACCGCCAGCATCAGATTCATCAGCGGCCCCATGATGAGCACCTGGAACCGCTGCCACTTGGTCTTCGAGAGAAACTCGTCGTCTTTGCCAGATCGCGGGTCGTCGGGGTTCTCGCCCGCCATCTTCACATAGCCCCCGAGCGGGATCGCGCTGATCACAGTACTCCGTGTCGCCGCGCGTGAATCCAACGAGGCGCGGGCCGAACCCGAGCGAGAACTTCAGCACTCTGATGCCGACGCGCCGGGCCATCATGTAGTGGCCCAGCTCGTGGACGAAGATCAGAACGCCGAGTACGAATGCGAAAGCAAGGATTGTCGTCAACCAGCCCTCAGACCTTCAATTCTAACCCTCGTACGAGGTTCTTGGAATAGCTGCGGGCCCAGCGATCGAGATCCCGCACCGCTTCGAGCGTGAAGACCTCGGCAGAAGCGTGCGCATCCATTGTCTGCTCGATGATCCGGGGAATCGACATGAACGAGATTCTTTCGTCCAGGTAGGACGCCACAGCCACTTCGTTGGCCGCATTGAGCACGACGGCGTGACTCGGTCCGGCATCGAGCGCCCGATACGCGAGACCCAGACAGGGAAATCGCTCGAGATCGGGCTGCTGGAAGTCGAGGCGCCCTGCAGCCGTCAGATCCAGGCGTTCGACCGGCGCCTCCCATCGCTCCGGATACGAGCATGCATACTGTATCGGCAGTTTCATGTCCGCACCGCCCAGCTGCGCGATGATGGAGCCGTCGTTGAGCTCGACCATCGAGTGCACGATTGATTGCGGATGAATGACCACGTCGATTTGCGACGCTGGAAGGTCGAACAGCCAGTGTGCCTCGATCACTTCGAGCCCCTTGTTCATCAGCGTGGCGGAGTCGATCGTGATCTTGCGGCCCATGCGCCACGTGGGATGCCGCAGCGCGTCCTCCGGTTTGACGTGTGCCAGCGCAGCAGACGACAGCTCGCGGAACGGCCCCCCCGACGCGGTGAGCACGATGCGCCGGATCTCGCCGCGCGTGCGTCCGTGCAGGCACTGGTGGATGGCGTTATGCTCGCTGTCGACCGGCAGGATCGACACACCACGTTCGCGCGCCGCACGCGTCACCAGCGCGCCGGCCATGACGAGCACTTCCTTATTGGCAAGGGCGATGGCTTTCCCCGCGTCGATCGCGGCGAGCACGGCTTCCAGACCGTCCGTGCCGGACGATGCGCAGATCACCATGTCGGCGTCCGGGTGCGTCGCAATGTCGACCAGGCCCTCGCTCCCCGACTCCGCGGCCAGCGCCGTCGCTGTGACGCCGAACTCCTCCGCCTGCGCCCGCAACACGGCGGCGTTCGAACCGGCGGCCAGCGCCACGACGCGCAGGCGATCGGGATGTGCGCGCACCACGGCGAGCGCGCTCTGTCCAATCGATCCCGTCGACCCCAGAATCGCCAGCCGCTTCAGAAGCTGTACCTCACGAAGATATAGAACACGGGAGTGGCAAAGATGAGCGCGTCGATACGATCGAGGACCCCGCCGTGGCCCGGAATCGCCCCCGATGCGTCCTTTATGCCGACGCTGCGCTTCAGCGCCGATTCGAACAAATCGCCGACGATGCCCACGGATGCTATGGCGAACGCGAGCACGAGTCGTGCCGGCAGCCCCATTTGGGGCAACCACCAGTGGCCAAGAACGCCGAGCCCCAGTGCGGATCCCACGTACCCGCCCATTGCGCCCTCAATGGTCTTCTTCGGACTGATAACTGGCGCCAATAGACGCCGGCCGAACGCGCGGCCGCAGTAGTACTGCAACGTGTCGCTCAGCGCGACGGTGAGGATCAGCAGCAGTGTAGCTTCACGACCGAGCAACCATCGCGTGGCCGACAGCAGGCCGAGTGGAAGGCCGAGGTAGAGCGGCGCAAACGCCGCGATCGCTGCGACCTGAAGAGCCTGCCCGCCGCCTGCGGCATCCCTCGTCGCCCTCACCAGTGCGAGCGCCGAAAGGCCGAGCGTCGCGGAGGCGACGGCCGCTTCCACAGGCAGGCCGGGCATGCCGACCGCCACGCAGGTGAGCGCGACAGCCACCGCGCCCGCCGGCGCCGAAACGAGGACGCCAGCGCGTTCGGCAATCTGCAGGTACTCGCGAAACGCGAGCAGCGCCACCAGCACTGCGATGGCGAGCACAGCCACTGGCGGCAGAAACCACAGCGCGGCAAAGACAGCGACGAGGAGGGTCGCGCCGCTGATCAGACGTGTCACGGGTTAGCGGCTCAGCGCGGGCGCTGGCTTGATGCCCCCGTAGCGTCGATCTCTCTTCTGATAGGCAAGCACCGCTTCGAGCAGATGTCCGCAGCGGAAATCGGGCCACAGCGTGTCGGTGACCCAGATCTCGGCGTAGGCGATCTGCCACAAGAGAAAGTTGCTGACACGCATCTCGCCGCTGGTGCGAATCAGCAAATCGGGGTCAGGCTGGCCGGCCGTGTAGAGAAACTCGGCGAATCGCTGCTCGGTGAGGTCGGCCGGGCGCACGCCTGCTTCGATGGCGCGACGCGCGGCGTCGACAATCTCGGCCCGCCCGCCGTAGTTCAACGCGATGCTGAACAGCATGCCGCCGTTGCGCGCCGTGGCTGCCTGACCGGCGGAGAGCTCATCCTGCACATCGCGCGCGAGCTCGTCTGTTCGCCCGATCACTCGAAAGCGGATGTTGTTGCGGTTGAGGGCGTTGAGCTCGAGCCGCAGATAGTGCTTGAGAAGCGTCATCAGCGCGCTGACTTCGGTGACGGGCCGCTTCCAGTTCTCGACTGAGAACGCGTAGAGCGTGAGCGCCCCGATGCCGAGGCGCGCCGACGTCTCGACGGTATCGCGCACGGCCTCTATCCCGGCGCGATGCCCCTCGACCCGTGGCAAATGCCGCTGCGCCGCCCATCGGCCGTTGCCGTCCATGATGATCGCGATGTGCGACGGAAGTGCGTCGAAGTTAATCTCACGGGCGAGATGTTCGTCTGGAGATCCCCGGGGGACCTTTTCCAGGAGCTGGTCGAGGGACATTCAAGAAGAGGATACCGGAGCGGCCGCATCGTAATCAACGCGCACGAGATAGAGTCCCTGCGGGGGCGCCGTGCGACCCGCCGCCGCTCGGTTTCTCGACGCCAGCAGGGGGCCGATGGACGCGGGCGCCCGATGGCCGTCCCCCACCTCTACCAGGGTGCCGACGATGTTTCGGACCATGTACTTGAGAAAGCCGCTCCCGGCAATCTCATAGGTCAGCAGGCGGCCGCGATCGGGCAGGCGCTCCTCGGACCATTCCGACACGATGACCGTGCGCACACTGCTGCGCGACTTCACAGTGCGTGCCTGGAAGCAGGCGAAGTCGTGCTCGCCCATCAGGAGCTGCGCGGCCTCGCGCATCGCTCCCAGGTCGAGCGAACGCGAAATGTGCAGCGCGAACCGGCGCTCGAACGGGCTGATGACCTCTGTGTTGCTGATGCGATAGCGGTAGGCCTTGCCGCATGCCGAGAAGCGGGCGTGAAAGCCTGCGTCGACCTCCTCGGCCGCGAGCACGCGCACGTCTTCAGGCAGCCTGGCGTTCACGGCCTGGATGAGATCGGCGGTCGCGATTGGGTTGCTCAGCGTGAAGCTTGCGACCTGACCGAACGCGTGCACCCCCGCGTCTGTGCGTCCTGCTCCGGCCACGACCACGCGCCTTCGGTCGATGGGCTCGAGTGCCTGCTCGAGTTCCTGCTGCACGGACCGCGCGTTCGCCTGGCGCTGGAAGCCAGAGAAATCGGTTCCATCGTAGGAGAGGGTGACCTTGATGGTCCGCAACATCAGTTCTCGGTTCTCAGTTCTCGGTTCTCAGTTCTCAGTTCGGAGCTCGCAGTTTGCAGTTTGGGGTTCAGAACCGAGAACTAAGAACTGAGAACCGAGAACTGTTACGTTGGCCTCGATCCCGGCTTCACGACTGGGATCCCCTTGGCGCACAGCGGGCAGTTGTCCGGATCGTAGGTCGGCAGCGAGAGCTGAATGAGCGCATGGGCTGGCACGCCGAAGTCGAGCGCTCCGCCGCTGCGATCGACAATCGCGGCGACGCCCACTACCTGTCCACCGGCCGCACGCGCGACCTCGATCGTCTCACGTGTGGACTTGCCGGTCGTGAGCACGTCTTCGACCACGAGTACGCGATCGCCGGCGCCGACGCTGAACCCGCGCCGCAGAACGAGCTCTGCTCCACCCGATCGTTCAGCAAAGATGGCGCGAGCGCTCAAGGCCCGGGCTACTTCATGGCCGATGATCAGTCCACCGATTGCCGGAGACAACACCACGTTCGGCTCAACCGCCGCGACGGCGGTAGCCAGTCGCCGGCCGAGCGAGCTGGCCTCCTCGGGATACTGCAGGACGAGCGCCGACTGTAGGTAGCCGATGCTATGGAGTCCAGACGAAAGGCGGAAGTGCCCTTCGAGAAAGGCGCCGGTGCGGCGGTAGAGCGCGAGCGCTTCGTTCTGTTCCATATCGACCGCGTAGTATACGATGCGCAGCCGTGGCGTCCGTTTCTGCGATTGTCATCACCAAGAACGAGGCCGACGACATCGCCGAGGCTCTCGCGTCCCTCTCCTGGGCCGACGAGATCATCCTTGTCGACGCCGAGAGCACCGACGAGACCGTCGCGATCGCCAAGCGCTTCACCGATCGCGTCTACGTGCGCGCGTGGAACGGCTACATCGATCAGAAGAACCACGCGGCGACTCTCGCGAAGCACGATTGGATTTTCTCGTTGGATGCCGACGAGCGCGTGCCGGCAGATCTGGCCGCCGAGATTCGAGAGACGGTGGCGCGCCAGCCCACCGAAGCCGGTTTTCGCATCCCGCGCGTCTCGCACTACTTCGGCCGCTGGATACGGACCACCGACATGTATCCGGACTATCAGCTCCGGCTCTACGACCGGCGCAGGGCCCGGTGGGACGGGCTGCACGTTCACGAATCCGTCAAAGCAGACGGCCCGGTCGGCTACCTGAAGCACGACCTGCAGCATCATCCTTATCGCGATCTCTCCGAGCATCTCCTCCGCATGGATCGCTACACCACGCTCGCCGCGCGACAGATGTTCGAGAAAGGGCGGCGCGCCACCCGACTCGAGCTGCTCTTCCATCCGCCGATGGCCTTCTTCCGCAACTACATCGTCAAGGGCGGCATTCGCGACGGGAAGGCCGGGCTCGTGATCTCGCTCGTCAACTCGTACTACGTGATGCTGAAGTTCGCGAAGTTGTGGGAACTCCAGCGCGACTAAACCTTTGCACTGGAGGGACTAGGGGTTAGGGGTTAGGGGCGAGAGTGGATACTATCCCCGCTCTCGGTAGCGTCCGACGACTGGAACTGGGACTGACGACTCTCCGACTGTCAACTTCTTATGTTTGCCATTCACATCGACACCCAGCGGACCTGGCGCGGTGGCCAGCGGCAAGTGCTGCTGACGGTGGTCGGTATGCGCGAGCGCGGACATCGCGCGCTGCTCGTCGCGCATCCCGAGGGCGAGCTCGCCAAGCGCGCCTCAGAGGGCCACGACATCATTCGGCTCGCCCCACGTACCGAAGTCGATCTCCACGCCGCGTGGAAGCTCTCGCGCATCGTCAAGCAGATGCGGCCGGACGTGATTCATGCGCACGATCCCCACGGGGTCGCCGCGGCGGCGCTCGCGTTGTCGCTGCTCACATCGGGCCCATGCCCGGGCCTCGTTGCGTCGCGCCGCGTCGCGTTTCACATCAAAGGAAACGCATTCTCGCGCTGGAAGTACCAGCAGGTCGACTGTTTTGTCGCGGCATCGAATGCCATCCGGGACATGCTCATCGAAGACGGCATCGGCGCCGACCGAATCGAAACCATCTACGAAGGCATCGACTTGCACCGCTTCGACGCAGAGCCCCCGGCGAAGATCCACGCCGAGCTCTGGCTGCCGACACACGCCCCGATCGTCGGATCTGTTTCGGCGCTCACGCAGGAGAAGGGACACAAGCATCTGATTGACGCCGCCGCACTGGTCGTGCGCGAAGTGCCAGACGCGCGCTTCGTGATCCTCGGCGAAGGGGATCTGCGTCCGGCCCTCGAGCGTCAGATCCACGAGCTGCACCTCGAGAAGCACGTGTTTCTGCCGGGCTTTCGCGCCGACGTCGTGGGGTTCATCAAGAGCTTCGATCTGTTCGTCCTGAGCTCGCTCGCCGAAGGCCTCGGCACCTCCCTGCTCGACGCGATGGCAGCGGCCAAGGCGACAGTCGCCAGCGACACCGGCGGTATTCCCGAGGCGGTCTCCCACGGCGAGACGGGACTGCTCGTCCCACCACGCGATCATCACGCCCTCGCAGGTGCGATTGTGGATCTTTTGAAAGATCCAGAGAGGCGCGAGCATATGGGTAATGCGGGACTCGAGCGGGTGAAGCGGGTCTTCAGCGCCGACCGGATGGTCGAGCAGACGCTCGACGTCTATCGTGCGCACGCGGGGTCGCACGTCGACCCAGAGGGCGGCACAACCCACGCAGCGGGCAGTCCGCGTCACTCCGCGCGTGCATGAAACCGCACTCGTCTGCCATCCCGATATGGCAGAGCGAGAAGTCGTACTTCACAGGATCGGCCGGATCCAGCTCGCGCAGCGACGCCGTGATGTCGGCCGCCATCTTCCACCCTGGGCTCACGCGGCGCGTAAGCCCGAGGCAGCGGCCGACGCGGATTACGTGCGTGTCGAGCGGCACGACCAGCTTCGCGCGTGAGACAGTGGTCCACAACCCAAAGTCGACCGCATCGCGCCGCACCATCCATCGAAGAAAAAGATTCAATCGCTTGCAGGCGCCTCCAGTCGAAGGGCGCGAGAAGAAGTAGCCGACGCCCGGACGGGGAGTGCGCCGACCGTAGGCAGAACGGAGGTCAGTGGCCAGGGCCCGCGTGGAAAACGATTCCAGTGCACCTGATATGTCGGGTGCGGTCGTATCGTAGCCGTCGAGAAAAAACCGCTCAATGGAACCGCGCTCCAGCATCCGCTGCAGGACCAGAACAAGCGCGACGAAGTCCGCGCCCCCGGTCCAGCGGTGCACGATCGGCGTGAGCAACCGCGAGTGGCGCGACGGATCGAAGTGGCGGACGAAAGCCGCGGGCGCCGGTCCCATCGCTGCGAGCAGTCGATCGATGGACTGCAGCACGCTGGCGACGCGCCCGAACGCCAGCGCGGCGGCGCAAAAGCCTACGACTTCTCGATCGGCAGGCTCGGCGAAACGCCGGACGACGTGGACCGGATCGGTTGCGGAATCAGCGCGGTTGTAGGACGCATAGAGACGGTCCAGCCGGTCTTTAAGCACTACGGCCAGAGCCATCGCTCATCGAAACGCCTTGGCGCCGTCGGCCTGGTCGTTCACGTAGACGGTGCGGCCGCCCACGATCGTCGCTGCAACGCCGCCCTTGAGCTGCCACCCGGCAAACGGCGTGTTGCGCGACTTCGATCGGAACTTTGAGGCGTCGACGGTGACGGCAAGATCGGGCGCCAGCACGGTGATGTCTGCGGCTGCGCCATCGGACAGGGTGCCGCCCGGTACGTTGACAATGCGCGACGGATTCACGGCCAGCAGCTCGACAAGCCGAGTCAGCTTGATGAGCCCAGGGCGCACGAGCCGATCGAAACAGAGGGACACGCAGGTTTCCAGGCCGACGATGCCGAAGGGAGCCAGATCAAACTCCACCTTCTTCTCGTCGTAGTGATGCGGCGCGTGGTCGGTGGCAATCGCGTCGACCGATCCGTCGGCGATGCCCTTCAGCATGTCGTCGCGATCCGCCGCGGCGCGCAGCGGCGGGTTCATCTTCATGTTCGTGTCGTAAGTGATCGGCGTCACCAGCGATTCGTCCGTGAGAGTGAAATGGTGGGGCGCCACTTCGCAGGTGACGCGCACCCCGTGCTCTTTCCCCTCGCGCACCGCGCGCAGCGACGTCGACGCGCTCATATGACAAATGTGGAGGGCCGACCCGGTCATCTCGGCGAGGGCGACGTCGCGCTGCACCATGATGGCTTCGGCGGCTCCGGGAATCCCGCGCAGGCCGAGCTTCGATGCGTGATAGCCCTCATGCGCGACCCCCTCCCCTTTCAAAGACGGGTCTTCACAATGCTCCAGCACGGGCATGTTGAACATCCCGGCGTACTCGAGCGCCCGGCGCATCAGCAGAGCCGTCTTAACCGGCCGCCCGTCGTCAGAGACCCCGACGCATCCCGCCATTCTCAGCTCGGCGATGTCGGCGAGTTGCTCGCCATTGGATCCCTTGGACACCGCGCCAATCGGATACACGCGCGCAAGGTTTGCCTGCGCCGCCTTTTGCAAGATGTATTCGGTGACGCCGGCGTTGTCGTTGATCGGGGTGGTATTCGGCATGCACGCAACCGCCGTGAAGCCGCCGGCCACCGCTGCGGCCGCACCCGTCGCGACCGTCTCCTTGTGCTCCTGTCCCGGCTCGCGCAGATGGACATGCATGTCGAACAAGCCTGGCGTGACGACGAATCCTTTCGGGACCTCGACGACCTCCGCGCCGTCGACCGGCAGATCTTTGGCGACACGAGCAATCCGATCACCGTCGATGAGGACGTCGAACACCCCGTCGCGCCCGTTGGCAGGGTCGACCACCCTGCCGCCCTTAAGCAGCCGCTTCATCTTCCGCACCACCCGCAAGGAGATACAACACAGCCATTCGCACGGCAACACCGTTGGCGACCTGCTCGAGAATCACCGAGTAGGGACCGTCGGCCACATCAGAATCGATCTCGACGCCCCTGTTCATGGGACCAGGGTGCATGATGATCACGTCCTCTTTCGCGCGGCGCAGCCGCTCGAGCGTCATCCCGAAGACGGAGAAGTACTCGCGCAGCGAGGGGAAGTACGCACCTTGCATCCGTTCGAGCTGCACGCGCAGCAGCATGACGACGTCGGCGCCCTCGACGGCTTCGTCGACCGAGAGTGTTGTGCGCACGCCGTCGCGCGCGATGCCGGGCGGCATCAGCGTCGGCGGCCCGCTGACCCACACATCTGCGCCCAGCTTGCTCAGCAGCTGAACGTTCGACCGCAGCACACGGCTGTGGAGCAGATCGCCGATGATGGCGACCTTGAGACCGCCAATCCTCTTCTTGCGCTCCCTGATGGTGAATGCGTCGAGCAGCGCCTGTGTGGGGTGCTCGTGCATGCCGTCGCCCGCGTTGATGATGCCCGCTTTGCAGATGCGCGACAGCAGGTGGCACGCGCCAGAGTGCGAGTGACGTACGACGATGAGATCCGGCGACATCGCCTCGAGGTTGAGCGCGGTGTCGACGAGGGTCTCCCCCTTGACGACGCTCGATGCGCCTGCGGAGATGTTCAGCGTGTCGGCGCTGAGCCGCTTCTCCGCAATCTCGAACGACGTGCGCGTCCGCGTGCTCGCCTCGAAGAACAGATTGACGACCGTCTTGCCTCGCAGCACGGGCACTTTCTTGATGGGGCGTTCGCCGATCTCGCGCATGGCTTCGGCTGTGTCGAGCACCAGCAAGATTTCCTCCGGCGTGAGATCGGCGATGCCCAGGAGATCTTTGTGCCGCAGCTTCGAGAGGGTCGCGACTGGCTGGGTAGTCATCGATCGTCCCCTATTCCTGACCCGAGCTGACCGAGACCTCGTCGACGCCGTCGGTCTCGGCAAGGCGCACCTGCACGCTCTCGCTCAGCGAGGTCGGCACGTTCTTGCCGACATAGTCAGCCTTGATCGGCAGCTCACGATGGCCGCGGTCGATCAGCACCACGAGCTGAATTTCCTTGGGTCGGCCAAAGTCGATGAGCGCATCGAGCGCCGCGCGAATCGTCCGCCCCGTGTACAGGACGTCGTCGACCAGGAGAATCCGCTGGTCGTCAATCGAGAACGGAATCTCGGTGCGTCGAACCAGCGGCTGCGGCCCGACGGCGTGCCGCATCAGATCGTCGCGATAGAGCGTGATGTCGAGCGCGCCTGTTCTGACGGACTCGTTCGTAATCTGCTGGAGCACGTCCGCCAACCGCCGGGCGATGACATCGCCGCGCGTACGGATGCCGACGAGCGCAACGCGGTCCATGCCACGGTTGCGCTCGACGATCTCGTGGGCGATGCGCGCCAGGGAGCGCCGCATGCGCTCGCCGTCCATGATGACCGGCATCAACAACACCTCGGCGCAGGGATGTTCTGGAGAAATTTCGGGAGGGCAGGCGTATTCATAGCTCTTGTCGGCCTCGCCGGGCCGCTCTTAAAGAGACAGCGGAGAGTATATAGCGTTCCGAGTCGTCAGTCTAGGAGTCGTCAGTCGAACAGTCATCGTCAGCAGTCATTGGCCTGAGGCGGTTTCAACCCGTCGACGCAACGATCTCCGCCAGTTTAGCCGCGGGCGTCTGATAGCCCAGCGTCATGCGCGGTCGCGTGTTCAAGCGCAAGGCGATCGCATCCAGCTGCGCTTGACGGTAGCCGGATAGGTCGGTGCCCCGTGGCAGGTATTGGCGCAGCAACCCATTCGTGTTTTCGTTCGAGCCGCGCTGCCAGGGACTCTGCGGATCACAGAAGAACACCTGGACATCGGTGGCGATCGTCAGCGCGCGATGGGCCGCGAGTTCAGCCCCGCGATCCCACGTCAGGGATCGCATGAGCCCCTGCGGCAGTCGTCGAATGCGACGTGCCAGCGCGCGAATCACCGTGTGGGTTTCCTTGTTCGGCACGCGAATTAGCAGGACGTAGCGCGAGTGCCGCTCGACGAGCGTCGCGATGAACGTGCCGCGCGTGCCTTCCAGGAGGTCCCCTTCCCAATGGCCCGGCACGGCGCGATCCTCGACGTCGGCCGGGCGCTGGCGAATCGAGACGGCATCGACGATGCGGCTCTGGCGGGGACGTCGCTGGGCGGCGGCGCGCGCGTGGCGAAAGTGGGGCTGCTGCCGGAGGGCCTGCAGTAAGCGACGTTTCAGCACCCCGCGACTTTGGACGAACAAGCTGCGGTAGATCGTTTCGGGCGACACCTGCATGTCAGGATCGCTCGGAAAGGTGTGGCGAAGCCAGCCCGCGATCTGCTGGGGCGACCATTGCTGCGCGAGCTTGCGGGCGACCGTGCGCCGTAAGGCCGGCCGACTCGAGAGCCGACAGGGCTGCGGACGACGGCTGCGCCGCCACGCCTGGACATCCGCACGGGCCGCTCGATACCGCTGACGCCCCCCGTTGCGCGCGACGTCACGACACACCGTGGACGGCGCACGACGAAGTCGCCGACTGATGGCGCGAAGCGACTGGCCGCAGGCCAAGTGGCGCGAGATGTCTTCCCGTTCCCGCGGGGTCAGCGCGAGTCGGGACCGGCGCCGGGGCCGGGGAGGGATCCCCCCTTCCGCTTCGACCACCGTATACACCGCACTCTTGGTCCGCTGCAGGGCGTACGCGATCTCGCGGACCGGTTCGCCATGACGCCAGCGTTGCCACAGCTCGTTCTTCTCACTCCAGGACAGCCGTGTCCGACGCACACCCATAACCCCCTCCGATCCGTATGGTGTTGCGTCGACGGGTTGAATTCACCTCA
This sequence comes from Vicinamibacterales bacterium, assembly GCA_963821375.1. GTDB lineage: Bacteria > Acidobacteriota > Vicinamibacteria > Vicinamibacterales > JAMQPK01 > JAMQPK01. Next base: position 591,703 of record CAWGDN010000002.1, on the reverse strand, counting down.
GTCAACAGTCGACAGTCGCGGTCAAGAGCCCGGTCGACAGTCGTCCCCGCGACTACCGACTGCGACTGTCGACTGCGACGTCCGACTGTTGACTTGGACTGCTGACCGGGACTGTCGACTGATCTCACTGACGACTGTCAGACTGACGACTCCGAAGGCCGCGGTATACTTCGATCCGTGCCGCTGGACGTCGCCGCCGAGGTCCTTTCGAACACCCATCTCTCCAACGACTACAACGTGCTCGCGCTCAAGGCGCCTGACATCGCCGAGCGCGTGCTGCCGGGCCAGTTCGTCATGGTGAAGGTGGGCGACAAGTGCGAGCCGACCCTGCGCCGGCCGTTTTCGGTGTTCGAGGTACTCGAGGAGGGTGGGCGCATAGCCGGGCTTTCGTTGCTGAGCAAGCGCGTCGGCCGATTCGACGAAGCTGTTGTTCGACTCACGCCCTGGCGACGTCGTGCAGTGCCTCGGTCCGCTCGGACGTCCGTTTGCTCCGGTGGCATCGCCCGACGCCGCGTGGATGGTGGCCGGCGGCGTGGGTCTCGCGCCTTTCGCCACCCTCGCGGCGACATTGAGAGCGCGAGGCGTCGGCGTGCGGCTGTACTACGGCGCCCGCACCGCAGCGGAGACTCTTCTGCCTCGACATGTTCGAGAAGCTCGGCGTCGAGATGAAGCTGACGACAGAAGACGGCAGCCGCGGCGAGCGCGGCCGCGTGACCGTCGCGCTCGAGCGCGATCTCGCCTCACGGCCGTCCAACGTGATGGTCTACGCCTGCGGCCCCGAACCGATGCTGGCCGCCGTGGCCCGGCTGACGATCGCATCCGGAGCACCTTGCCAGGTCTCGGTCGAGCGCGTCATGGGCTGCGGCCTCGGCGGTTGCTACAGCTGCGTGATCCCGCTCAAGACGCCCGGCGGAACCTGGCACCACGTGCGCTCGTGCCTCGCAGGCCCTGTGTTCCGCGCCGAGGAGATTAGGTGGTGATGAGCCTAGCCTTTCGACGCGCATCGGATCGCTGACGCTCAAGAATCCACTGATCGCGGCGAGCGGCTGCTTCGGCTACGGCACCGAGTACGCCGACCTCGTCGATCTGTCGTCGCTCGGCGGCGTTGCCGTGAAGGGCCTGTTCCTGGCCGAGCGCGAAGGGCACGTGCCTCCGCGCATCTTCGAGACGCCGGCCGGCATGCTCAACGCGATCGGGCTGCAGGGGATCGGCGTGCACCGCTTCGTCGACGAAAAGATGCCGGAGCTGCGCGCGCGCGACGCCGTCGTCATCGTCAACATCTGCGGGACGACGCTGCAGGAGTACGTCGAGCTGGCGAAGATCCTCTCCGACGTCGAGGGGGTGGCGGCGCTCGAGCTGAACATCTCGTGCCCGAACATCAAGGAAGGCGGCATCACCTTCGGCTGCAGCCTCCACGGCACGGCGGATGTGGTGGGAGCGGTGCGGGCGGCAACCCGGCTTCCTGTGATCCCGAAGCTGACGCCGAACGTCACCGACATCAGCTCCATCGCGAAAGCGGCCGAGGACGCGGGCGCCGACGCAGTGTCGCTCGTCAACACCTTCCTGGCAATGGCCATCGACGTCGAGACGAGGCGGCCGCGCCTGTCGAACATCGTCGGCGGACTCAGCGGACCGGCGATCCGGCCGATCGCCGTACGCATGGTGTACGAGTGCCGACAGCGCATCCGCATTCCGATCATCGGGATGGGCGGCATCGCGTCCGCCTCCGATGCGCTCGAGTTCATCATTGCCGGGGCCTCAGCCGTCCAGGTGGGAACGGCGAACTTCACCGACCCGCTCATCTGGACCAAGCTGCTCGACGGCATCACCAGCTACTGCGAGCGCCACAAGCTCCGCAGCCTCGGCGAACTCGTGGGCACAATCGACACGACGGCGCGCGAAAAAGAGTGGATCAGCTCCTAGTCGCCCTCGACGTCGACAACGCGATCCACGCGATTGAGCTGTCGGCGCGGCTTCAAGGACGTGTAGGCGGCATCAAAATCGGGAGCACGCTGTTCACGGCCGAGGGACCCGATTTGGTCCGCCGGCTGGTGGACATGGGCCACCGGGTTTTCCTCGACCTGAAGTTTCACGACATCCCGCATCAGGTGGCGGGCGCCGTCGCGTCGGCGACAAAACTCGGGGTTTGGATGATGACCGTTCATGTCTCCGGCGGGGCCGACATGATGAAGGCCGCCATGCGTGCGGCCGACGAAACTGCAGCAGCCCGAAAGGTGAAGCGTCCGCTCGTCGTGGGCGTGACCGCCCTCACGAGCCTCAGCAACCGCGCGCTGGTCGAGATCGGCATCACCAGCGCGATGGCGCAGCATGTCGAAGGGCTCGCTACACTCGCGCACGCCGTCGGGCTGGATGGCGTGGTCGCCTCACCCCAGGAACTGCCCGTCCTCCGACGCCAATTCCCCGATCTCGCCATCGTCACGCCTGGCATTCGGGCGGCGTCGGCACCCGCGGACGACCAGTCGCGCACCATGAGCGCCCGCGAAGCGCTCGCGGCAGGCGCGAGCTATCTGGTGGTCGGTCGTCCAATCGTGGCGGCTGCGGATCCGCGGAAGGCCGCCGAAGAGATTGCCAGCAGTTGCGCCTGACCATCTACACCAAGCCCGGGTGCCATTTGTGCGACGACATGAAGGCGACCGTGCGGAGCGTGATCGCCTCCTACCCAGCGGTCTCACTCGACGAAATCGACATCTCAAAAGATCCTGACCTGCTGGACCGCTACGGTCTGGAAATCCCAGTTCTGCTGATCGATCTGAAGAAGGTGGCGAAATACCGCATCAGCGAGGTAGAGCTGAGACGGGTGGTGAGTAGAAGACTAGGGGTAAGAGGTAAGGGGTAAGGGGTAAGGGAATTGGCTTACCCCTTACCCGTCACCCCTTCCAGTGTCATTTAGCCGTAATGATGTGAAACCCGCGCCGATTGCGCTGCCAGCAAGCCTCTGTCTCTTCGGCGCAGACCGGCTGCTCCTTGCCCTTGCTGATGGTCGTGACGCGATCGGCGGCGACCCCGAGGCTCACTAGGTAGTCGCGAACCGCCGTCGCGCGCCGGCCGCCAAGCGCGAGGTTGTATTCCGCCGTGCCTCGCGAGTCGGCGTGACCTTCGATCGTGATCCTCACCGACTGCCACCGCTTCAGATACTCGGCGTTCTTTGTCGACGCGGCTCGGCTGTCGTCGCGAAGCGCGGCGCTGTCGTAGTCAAAGAGCGCGTCGGCCAACGGACGTTCGGCATTGAGCTGCTCCACCGTTTTCTTCGAGAAGATCTGTTCCTCGGTCAGCGCAGGCGCCGGCGGAGGGGGTGGCGGTGGCGGCGGCGGAGGTGGTGGCGGTGGTGGCACTGGCGCAGCCGGAGGCGGCGGCGCCGGCGCCGGAGCGGGCACAGGCCTGTTGCAGGCGACCGTCAGACCCAGGATGGCGCACAGCGCGCCGACCAGCAGGACACGTCGCATGAGACTCTCCTCAGCTTTGAAGTTGTGCGGGATTTTCAAGACGCGATGAGAGAGTACCATACGAAATCGGAGTGTCAATTACCTCGAGTGTTTTCGGGAGGCGCGAGCACATAGAATATGCGCCATGGACGCGCTGCTCGAGCGCACGTTCGCTGCAGAGCAGCGTCACTTCTGGTATCGCGGGTTCAAGCGATTCGTCGCGCCGCTGCTCGAGCAGGCAACGCGCGGCCGAACCCGGCCGTTGCTGCTCGACGCGGGATGCGGCACCGGCGCCAATCTCGCCCTGCTCGAAAAGTACGGAACGCCTTTCGGCGTCGAGCTGAACGGACGCGGACTGCGGTTCGGACGAGAGCGCGGTGTCCCGCGCCTCTCGCAGGGCAGCGTCACGGCCCTGCCCTATGCCTCAGCTTCCCTCGACGTCGTCGTATCGTTCGACGTGCTCTATTGCCTGCATCCTCCTCGAGGAAAAGGCGGCAATCGACGAGATGTACCGCGTGCTTCGCCCAGGCGGGTGGCTCATCGTCAACGTCGCTGCGCTCGAAATGCTGACGAGGTGATCACTCGATTCTCGGCGGAGAGGTACATCGATACACCCGAGAGGAACTGAGAGACAGGCTTCAGGCCGCCGGCTTTCAGGTGGTTCGGATCACCTACACCAATGCGTTTCTTTTTCCGCTGACGGCAGGCGTCAGGTTCGCTCAGAGGCTTCGGGGCCTCAAGAAAGGGCGAACAGAACGAGGGAGACTTTGACGTCCCGCCGGCCCCCATCAACTCTCTCCTCGCCGGCGTGCTGGCTGTCGAGTCGGCGATCGTCGGCGCTGGCGTCAACATGCCTGCCGGCAGCTCGCTTCTCTGCCTCGCGCGAAAGCCTTAGCGCACCTCGAAGCGGAAGAGGCGGAGGCCGAGCGTCCTTCTATCGGGGCTGCCGGACCGTTCGTTGGGCACGAAGGTCTGATTCGTCTCGACAGTGAGCATGCCGTCGGCAGCCGCCAGCGCTGCCGCCGGAACCTTCACATTGAGCTCGAAGTCGTCGGAGGGTTCGGCCGTGGCCAGCACCTGGCTGCCGGCCCGGACCGTCACACGCGGCGGCGTGTCGAAGTAGCGCAATGGCGACTCGCCCGCGAGCGTCAGCGTGACGTCGCGCCCGCCGGTATTTACGAACGTCTCAGCACGACCGGTCGTCCACCTCCAGCGTCGCTGGAGGCTTCGGCTGTACTCGATCTCGTTCCATCCGGCATGTTGGACGAAGAACAACTGGCCGGGATCGGCGACGGCGAACTGCGTCAGTCTGACGGTCTGCGGTTTGCCTGCAGCATCCGCGTAGGAGGCCACCAGCCTGGTGAAGCCGGCCTCCCCCCCAAGCATTCCAGGCTCGAGGACGAGGCGCCGGAAGGAGGTGGCGCGCGCGGGAAGATCCCACCGGTCGAGCTGACGATCGCCCAGTGTGACCGTCACACTCCCTGCATCCTGCCAGCTTTCGCTGCCAATCACCAACAGAGCCGGACCAGGCCGGTTTCTGATCCGGGCGACACCTTCGGTCCGGCGCTGCTCTTCGCTTCGATTGAGCGTTTCCGGCGTGAGATGCCAGCCGTCCTCTGCGTACCAACCCGGCGGAGAATCGATTCGAATCAGATCGACGATGTCGGGCCGGACGCCGCCGATGTAGCGATCCCGCTCGAATGCCCACACGTAGTGCGCGTGAAGCCGCCGGCTCAGCGGATCGACCAGCTCGAGGTCGGTTCGAGCCGGATCGGCGAGGAACCAGACCGGACCGGTGCGACCCTCGCTCCAATACTTTGCCAGCTCCAGCGACTCCAGCATTGGGGGTGCGGCGAGGATCGGCGTGCTGCCGAAGTTCACCGTTTGAGCCGATCGCGCAAATGTCTGGTGCATGCCGATCGCCGCCCCCGGTTCGGACGCGAGACGCCTTTGAAGCTCGGTGAGAGCGGCAAACGTAGGACTTCCATCGCGCGCGTACACGCGTTCGGCCGGCAACGTCAGCACAAGCGACCATACGACAAGCAGCCCGACGATCGTCGCGACAAACGTCGGCCGGCTCGCCTTGCCGCCAACCACCTCGACGCCCTTGACGGCCAGGTACGCCATAGCCGGAATCAGCGGCAAGGCATATCTGGTCGTCACCGTCTCTTGCACCATCAAGTGCACGACGAGATAGGGGCCAGCCAGCACAGCAAGAAGCACGACGACCCTCGGCACGCGCAGCAACAGCGACACGAGACCCACCAGCGCGAGGCCGAACACCACCCAACCCAGCGCAGGCGACGCCCAGGGATAGATGAAGGTCTCGAGAAGCGTGAAGGCCAGCTTTCTCAAGCTGGGATTCCGGTAGAGCATGTCGACGCCGGAGAAGTCGGCGCTGCTCTGTGCGCCGAGCGCCGCGCGATACGCCAACAATCCCCCGCTCGCCATCACGAGAGGGACAAACCAGAGCAGCGAGCCGATGGTGAACGTCATCGCGCTGCCCAACAGGGCCCCGGCCGCTCCGCGCCCCGCGCGTTGCAGCAGCACGAGGGCGAGCAGCGGCAACGTGAGCCACATGGCCTGAGTGCGCGTTCCGATGGCGAGCGACGCCAGAAAGGCGCCGAGCACGATCATTCGTCCGGAGCTTGCCAGCGCCGCCGGCGTGCGCTCGGGATTGATGCGTTGGCGCACGAACGCCGTCACCAGGGCGGCTTGCGCGGCGAGCGTCGCGGCCAAGCCGACGACATCGCTCATCGGGCGGCCCGCATTGAACCAGAAAAGCGGACTCGTCACCACGAGCAGCGCCGCCAGGGCGATCGGAACATCGGTCGCCGGAGACTCGCCCCCTCCGAGCCGCTCGAGCCCGGCGAAGACGTTCATCAAGGGAAAGATGGCCAACGCGCCAAAGAGCGCGCCGAGCACCGCAAGCGCCCCGGCATCGTGGGGGATGACCGCTCTCGACGCCTTGGCGAGCACGATGAAGATGGGATAGCCGGGCGGATGAGGTCGATGCTGGGCCGGATCGAAGTCGTGGACCCCGAGCGCAAAGTTCAGCGAGTCGATGTCTTCAAGCGTCGACGGCAGGAAGAACAGGTGCGCGACGAGAAACAGGATCGCGAGTGCAGAGGCCCAGAGATGCCGAGCGGGTATCTTCAAATGACCCTGAGGATCAACCCCTCGTTCAGGCTGCCGGTGCGGTAGCCTTTCGGATCGATCGTCACCGATTCGTAGCCGGCAGCCTGCAACTCCCGGACGATGGTGGCGTGCATCCCCGGCTCGAGCGCGCGCGGAAGGTCGTCGGGCGCCAGTTCCACGCTCGCGAGCGTGTCGTAGTGCCGCACGCGGCACAGTCGGAAGCCAAGGGCATGCAGCGCATCCTCGCCTCGTTCGATCTGCCGCAGCTTGGCGGGCGTCACGTCGTGGTGATATGGAATGCGAGACGAGAGGCACGCCGAAGCCGGCTCGTCCCACACCGGAAGCCGTGCGTCACGAGCCAGCTCCCGGATCTGCGCCTTGGTGAGGCCGGCCTCGTCGAGCGGACTTCTGACGCCGAACTGTTTCGCAGCGAGTCGGCCAGGCCGATAGTCGCCGCGATCGTCGGCGTTGGTGCCGTCGGCCACTGCCGCGAAACCCCGTTCGCGAGCGATCGTCGTCAGACGGCCATACAGCTCGGTCTTGCAGAAGTAGCAGCGATTTTCGGGATTCGCGCGGTACTCGGGCACCTCCATCTCGCCGGTAAAGATCACCTCGTGACGGAGCGCGAAGTCGCGCGCGACGGCATGGGCGAGCTGGCGGTGATGGGCGGGATAGCTTGGACTCTCGGCGGTGATGCAGAGTGCGTTGTCCGCGCCCAGCACATCGGTCGCGGCCCAGGCAAGATAGGCGCTGTCGACTCCGCCGCTGAATGCCACGACGACGGAGCGCAAATCGAGGAGGATCGACCGCAGCTCAGTCGTCACTCGTCCCAGTCCTCGTCCTCCGCATCGTCTTCATCGTCGACGTCGAGATCGTCCTCGTCCTCGTCCTCGTCTTTTATCTTCTCGTCGTCGTCATCGTCTTCGTCGTCGTCGTCGTCGCCTGCGGGCTCGAGCTCGAGTGGCGAAACGCTCGAGATTTCGAGATTCGAGCCGCATTCCGGACAGCTGAGGAGGTCGCCCTTGTCGACGTCGTGCTCGTCGACCTCGATCTCGGCATCACATTCGGGACAAGTGGCCATTTGGCCGAATTATATCGAGAACCTCCGAGGTTCTGCAACGCGCGCTAAGGGTTTCGAGGCTGCCTTCCGATAACATCTGGTGAGTCATCCACGAATGCTCACAGCTAGCGCGTCGAGCGCCAAGACCGTGCTCGTTGCCGACGACACGGCGTTCGTCCGCGATCGCTTCAAGACCGCGATCGAAGGTGCCGGACACTGCGCCGTCACGGTGAAAAGCGCCGTGGAACTGTTGGCCCGCGTGCGCGCGGATCTGCCGAAGCTCGATCTGCTCGTCATCGACCTCCGGCTGCCGCACGCGTCTGGCGTGGATCTCGTGCGCGGCATTCGCAAGCTCGACGACGGACGGCTGCCGATTCTGATCTTCAGCGGCACCATCACCAGCGCCGACGAAGTGCGCACGCTCGCGTCGCTCGGCGTCGCTGGCTACGTGAACGAGTACAGCGCCGTGCAGCACATCCTGCCATCGCTCGCCCCTCATCTCTTTCCCGACAACTTCAACCGGCGCGGCAGCCCACGCGTCGTGCTCGGGATCCCGATCGCATACCGCTTCGGCAACACGATCGCAGCGGCCCTTACGCTCAACCTCAGCCGCGGCGGCATCGCCATCCGCACCACCAGCCCGTTGGACAACGGTTCCAAGGTTCGGCTTCGCTTCCGCCTGCCGGGCTCCAAGCGCGACATCGACATCGAGGCGTGCGTGGTCTGGAGTAACCGGCGACACGGAATGGGGCTGCAGTTCGAGAAGGCCGAATCCGCGGACCAGAAGGCGATCGACGAGTTCGTCGACGCCCATTTCTTCAGTAGCCGCAAGGCATAGGCTAGGATCGCTCCCGGAGGTTTCTTCTCATGGAAACCGGTGTAATGGATGTCGGCGTCCGCCTGCTCGCTGTGCTGGCGCTGGTTCTGGCCAACGGATGGTTCGTCGCGGCGGAATTCGCAGTGATCTCCGTGCGCAAGACGCGCATCGATCAGCTGCTGGCCGAGGGCAGCCGCATGGCGCGCCCCGTGCGCCGCGCGCTCGACAATCCCGATCAGTTCATCGCGGCCACACAGCTCGGCATCACGATGGCGAGCCTCGGCCTCGGCTGGATCGGCGAGCCCGCGCTCGCCTCGCTGTTCGAGCCGCTGCTTCATCGACTGCCGGCAACGTTGTCTGCGGCGACGTCGCACACCATCGCGGTGGCCATCGCGTTCATGTTGATCACCGCGCTCCACATCGTGCTCGGTGAGCTGGCTCCGAAAACCGTCGCACTCCAGTATCCGGAGACCACGTCTCTCATCGTCGCCAAGCCGACGGAGCTGTTTCTCAAGGTCTTCAAGCCCTTCATTCGCGTCCTCAACGGGATGGGGTGGGCCGTCGTCCGACTATTCGGCATGAAGGCCGCCAGCGGGCACGGGCTGGTGCACTCCGAAGAAGAGCTCAAGATGCTCGTGACCGCGAGCCAGCAAGCGGGTGTGCTGGAAGAAGACGAAGAACAGATGCTGCACCGCGTCTTCCACTTCGCCGAGTTCACGGCCGCTGAGATGATGGTTCCCCGGACGGAGATGGCCGCAGTGAAGGTCGACGCGTCGGCCAAGGAGGTCGTCGACCTCATCTGGCGAGGGCGGCACACGAGCCTGCCTGTCTACCGCGGAGAGCTAGACAACATCGTCGGCATCATGCTGGTGCCCGATCTGGTCCGCGCGCTCGCCTCGCCCCGACCGAATTTCAGCGTGGCCGCCCTGGCGCGCGAGGCCCTAAATGTCCCGGAGACGATGAAGGCGGACGAACTGCTGCGCCAGATGCGGCGCCACCGTACGCATCAGGCCATCGTCATCGACGAATACGGAGGCACGGCTGGGCTGGTCACGTTCGAACGCGTGATGGAGCGGATCGTGGGCGAGCTTGGCGGGGACTTCGGAACAACCGACTCACCTGTTCGGCAGCTCCCCGACGGATCCGCTGAGGTCGACGGCCTGGCGCTCGTGACCGACATCAACGAGCAGTTCGGCCTGGACATCGACGAGGAAACCTACACGACCCTGGGAGGCTACGCCCTGGGGCGCGTCGGTCGCCGTCCCAAAGTCGGCGACCAATTCGAAACAGCCGGACGGGTGCTCAGGGTCGAAGCAGTCGACGGGCTCCGGGTCTCGCGCGTCCGGATTATTTAGGAATTTGCAGGAAAAATCTTTCCAGGAGGATTTGCTTGAGTATCGCAAGGAAGATCGTCGTTTTCGGATTCTTGGCGTTGATGCTGGGCGCGGTCCCGGCTTGGGCCCAGACCGACATTCCAGCCGTTGAGTTCTCAGGCGGGTACAACTACCTCAATACCGACGACGACGAATTGGGGGGCATGCCGGCTGGGTGGTACGGCGAGGTGGCGGGCAATGTGACCCCGATGCTGACCGTGCTGTTCCACATGACCGGGAACTACGAAACCGTCGATGATTTCGGTACGGATGTGGACGTGAGCATCCTCACGTTCAACGGAGGGCTGCGGTTTGTCGCTCGCACGCCTCAGGCCAACCCATTCGCCCACATCATGTTTGGCGGCGCCCGTTTTTCGGCAAGTGCCAATGCAGGCGGTCTCAGCATTAGCGACACGTCCAGCGATCCGATCATGATGGTCGGCGGCGGCGTGAACTTGCTGCCCCAGTCAGCAGTCGGCATCCGCATCGGCGCCGACTATATCCACGTCCTCAACGACGACGGCGGAAACGCCTTCCGCTTCAACATCGGCCTCAACTTCGGACGCTAGGCAATCCTGAAACAATGAAAGCCCACCTGCCTTCGGGTAGGTGGGCTTTTTGGGTTCTCAATTCTCGGTTCTCAGTTCTCAGTTCCTCATCCGTGTCTAGTGGTGCCACCAGGTATTTCCCTTCCGGTGTGAACCGCCTCTTGGAGGGCAACTGAGCCTCCCAGTCAGTCCGTTCTACTTGTGGAGAAGCTGGAAGCGCACAACGTTCCCTACGTATATGCACCATTTTTGGGTCTGTACCACGCTCTCACCATCGATCTGGGACGCGGCTACACGCGCGATGTATTTCATCGAGCGGTTTCTCGGCGAGTATTTGGTTAACTGACTCCGGTTCCATCCTCAAACTCGGTTCTTTGAAAGCGCACTGGATCGCCAGACTGATCCCGGCTCGACACCACAACCCCGATTCAAGAACTGAGAACCAAGAACTGAGAACTGAGAACTGAGAACCGCTAGTCTTCCCTCAACAACCTCATTCCATTCGCAATCACCAGGAGCGACGCGCCCATGTCGGCCACCACCGCCATCCAGAGCGTGGCCGAGCCTGCGATGGCGAGAACGAGGAACAGCGCCTTCAATCCCAGTGAGACGCTGACGTTGGCGTGGATGTTGCGGAGTGTCGCTCGACCAAGACGCACTGCGAACGGAATCTTCAGCAGCTCATCGGCCATGAGCGCGACGTCGGCTGTTTCGAGTGCCGCGTCGGTCCCTGCCACACCCATGGCAATGCCAACGTCCGCCGCGGCAAGGGCGGGCGCGTCGTTCACGCCGTCGCCGACCATCGCCACTACTCCGTATCGCCGTCGAAGGTCTTTCACAACCGACACTTTGTCCTCCGGCAGCAGCTCGGCGCGCACTTCGTCGACGCGGAGTGCCTGTCCGAGGCCGGCCGCGGCCGACTGGTTGTCGCCGGTCAACATCACGACTCGCTCGATCCCCATGTCGTGCAGCAGATCAACGACATCAGCGCTTGTATCCCTCGCCCGATCGGTAAGCGCGATGATGCCGAGCGGTCGACCCATGAGCGCGACCAGCACCGCGGTGCGGCCCGTTGCGGCCAGCTCATCGAGCTGCCGGTGAATCCCGGGGTTGCAAAGGCCGCGCTCCTCGATGAGCCGGTGATTGCCCACGAGCGCCGGCTGGCCGTGCACGATCGCCTCGGCGCCTCGACCTGGCAGCGACTGAAACTGCGAGCACTCGGGCCACGCGACGCCGGTACTCGACCGCTCGCGCCAGAATCGCGCGACCGACCGGATGCTCCGAACGCGCTTCGAGGCCGGCGGCGGTCTCCAGAATCGTTCGCTCGTCAGCGCCGTTGAGCGGAAGCACCTGAACGACGTGTGGGACGCCGCGTGTGAGCGTGCCAGTCTTGTCGAACGCGAAGCAGCGAACCGCGGCCAGCCGTTCCAGGTGCGCGCCTCCTTTGATCAGCACGCCCTTACGGGCAGCTGCAGCAATGGCGGAGACCACCGAGACGGGCGTGGAAATCACGAGCGCACACGGGCAGGAGATAACCAGCAGGACGAGCGCCCGATAGAACCAGGTTCCGAATGGCTGGGCGAACAGCACTGGCGGCACGATCGCAATGCCAAAGGCGATCAGAATGACCGCCGGCGTATAGTAGCGGGCGAATCGCTCGACGAAAGCCTGAGAAGGCGCGCGCTGCGCCTGCGCCACTTCGACGAGCGAAACGATGCGCGCGAGCGTGGTGTCCTGCCGCAGATGAGTCGCGCGAACGTCGAGCGCGCCAGGGCCGTTAATCGTTCCAGCGAACACGGGATGGCCCGGCGACTTGTCCACCGGCAGCGATTCGCCGGTGATCGGCGCCTGATTGACGGCGCTGACTCCCGCAACCACTACTCCGTCGAGCGGGATCTTCTCTCCCGGCTTCACCAGGAGAACCTCGCCGAGCTTGATGTCGTCGATGGCAACGCGCTCGGCGGCCCCATGGCGCCGGACGACAGCCTCGGCGGGCGTCAGGTCCATCAGGGCGCGGATCGCGTGGCGCGCGCGATCCATGGTGCGCGCTTCGAGCACCTGCGCCAACGCGAACAAGAAGGTGACGGACGCACCCTCGGACCATTCGCCGATCGCTATCGCGCCGAGCACCGCAACGAGCATCAACACGTTGATGTCGAGCGCCATGACCCGGACGGCGGCCCATCCGCGTTTCGCCGTGTAGTACCCGCCGACCAGAATCGAGACGAGGTACGCCGCTCGTGCCGCCGGCAGCGCACCTCCCAGGTACTCCAGCGCGAGCCCAGCCGCCAGCGCCGCTCCTGACACGAGCACGGAGGTTTGCCGGCCGGACAGCACGCCGCTATGTCCCACCGGCTGCTCGTGCTCGAGCCATGCGCGCATGCCGGTCTGCGCCACCGCTTCCACGATGAACCCCGTCGACAGCTTCGCCGCGTCGTACCGCACGCGCAGGCGCTGTCCGACGAGATCGGGAATCAGTTCCTCGAGGCCCGGCAGATGCTTGAGCCGGCGCTCGAGAATCGCGACCTCTTCGCGGCAGTCCATGCCGTCGATGCGGAACACCGATTCCGCATGGATTTCACAGACGGTGCAGACCGTGGGCTTGTCAGCCAAGCTTCGCCAGTGCCTCGTTCAGCTTGGCGTAGTCGGGCTCGTTTCGCGCATCTTCGACAATTTCGCGATAGCGGACCACGCCGTCTTTGTCGATGACGAACACCGCGCGTTTCGAGATGTCCTTCAGACCGATCATGTCTGGATTCACGACGCCGTAGGCTCGGATCGCTTCCTTGTTGTAGTCGCTCAACAGCGGGAACTCGAAGTGCTGCTGATCGCGCCAGGCCTTCAGCGAGAAGAATGTGTCGGTGCTGATGCCAAGCAAGTTCGCATGTGCCGACTTGAACGTCCCCATCGTCTCGCGGAAGTTGCACATCTCCTTCGTGCAGGTGCCGCTGAACGCCCCCGGAAAGAACGCAAGCACAACGGCGCCCTTCCTAAGCTCATCGCCCAGCGTCACCGGCTGCCGATCGTGATCCTTGAGCGTGAAATCCGGAGCCTTACTGCCAACATCTACGGCCATCTTGTCTCCTTGTAGCTGTGAGCTCCCAGCTATCAGCTGTCAGCTCCTAGTCCCCCAGTCCCTAATCCCCAATCCCTACTGCGGCGGGACTAGGGCAGCAACTCCAATCGGTAGGTGGTTGCTGCCTCTACCGCCTGTTCGGAGAACGGCTGCGGGTGGTAGCGCCCATCGCGCCACAACGCATTCTGATCGAAGTAGTGCGGGCTGCTGGGATGTCCGGACTGTCCCGTGGTATTGACCGCCATCGAGGCGTCCCAGTTGCCTATATCAAGTATCTGCCGGTACGAGGCTCCTTCGGAAGTCTCGTAGGGCCGCCTCAGGTTTGTGGTCGTCTTGCTGACGGTGGTGCCGTTGCCGACCAAAGGCACTGGCCCGCGGCTGAAGAACCAGTCGAGGACCCGGCCCCCGCCAGCCAGGGAGTGACGGAAGGTGATGGCGTGGATCTCGCTCCACCGCCAACCGGCGGCGTCGCCGAAGCGAGCACGAAGCGCCCCGACCGCATCGGCACCCGCAGCCCGGGCGATGTCGGCGCGCTTCTCGATTCGGTCCAGCGTCGTCCGATCGTCGAACCACGGCGAGTTGCCGTCTGAAACAATCGCACGAAGACCGGCAAATCGTTCGTTGCCCGCGTAGCGGTAGAACCGGTCGTACAGTGGCGAGGGCATCTCGTCCGCAAAGGTGCGGCGCCAAAGCGCCTCTTCGAACGCCTCATAGAGCGCCGATACCGGCCGGTCGTCCACGCGGCGATCCCATTCGCGCAGCTCTCGAACCTCATCGGGAATTTCGACATGGTCGAGGATCCAGTCGGCCGACAGGCTGGTGATGTCTGCCTGGATGCCTTCCATCGCCCGCATGTCGAGATTTCTGGCGTCGCCCAGCAGCGACAGAATGCGGCGCGCGCGGAAGGGCGCAACCCAATCGCGCGTCATCGGCGATGGAAAGCTGCGATCGACTTCATTATTGGCCGTCACGATTTGGCCCGAGGGCGGATTGAGCACCGCCGGAAGGCGGCCGAGGTCTATCGAGCCGCGCCAATCGACGTCGCCCGAGGACGCTGGCAACGGCAAGGATCCGTCCGATCGGCTTCGAACCGGCAGCAGTCCGGACATCGCATACCCGATGTTGCCGTCGACATCGGCATACACGAAGTTCTGCGCTGGAGCGGCGAACCGGCGGACACCGGCCAGGAAGTCGTCCCACCCGCGCGCACGCGCCAACGCATCGAACGCAGCCGCCGACTCTCCCAGCAGGATGGCGTCCCACTTGAATGCGAGCGCCGTTTCTCCAGGCGTGGCGTCCGGCAGCGCTTCGCCTGGCGCCACGTCGCGCCATCCCTCGGCGCTCAACACCGGACCTCGCGGCGTCGACCGCACTTCGACCTCGATCGGCGCGCTGCGGCCGCGCACGCGAATCCGATGGCGCCGGGACGCGAGCGGCAACCAGCCGTCGCCCGAGCGGTAGTGCCCGCGAGACGGATCCAGCTGCTCCACGAAGTAGTCCTGCACATCGGCACCGACGTTCGTGAGTCCCCAGGCCACCCGCGCGTTGTGGCCGATGATGACAAACGGAATGCCTGGGATGGTGACGCCAGCCACGTTCAGCGTGTCGGAGACGACGTGCATCTCCCACCAGACCGATGGCATCTCGAGCACCAGATGGGGATCGTTGGCGAGCAACGGACGTCCGGTGGCCGTACGTGAGCCGTGCACCACCCAGCTGTTGCTCATGGCGTGAGCGTCGGCCGACAGCCACTCGAGGCCGGGCAGATCATTGGGTGATTGGGCGATAGGTGATGTGGCGATTTCTCGAGGGACCGCGCCAGAGGAGGCCCCCGCGTTTGCGAACCGAGAACCTAGAACTGAGAACTGAGAACCTAGAACTGAGAACTTCGAACCGACTGGTTCGAGTATCGTGGGCGCCCACTCGGGTGGTCCCGGGAGCAACTCTGCGACCCTGCCGCCAAGCTCTCCCATCAGGTCGTAGCGCAGCAGTTCCCCCATCCGGTTCTCGCCAAGGCGCCAGGCGAAGAGCTTGCCGATGGAGAGAGAGTCGACAGGCGTCCACGGCTCAGGGGTCAAGCGCAGCAACTGGTACTCGATGGGCCGGCGCGACCATCCGACGCTCATTGCGGCGTTCACGCCTTCGGCATACCGCTCGAAGGACTGCCGGATGTCGGCTGGGGTCCTGCTCCATTCGAGCTCGGCCGCGTGCCTCAGATTCAACGTGAGGAACCGTCGGTCGACGGCAATGGTCGCCTCACCCAGCAACTCGGACAGGCGTCCGGCTGCGGCGCGGCGGTAGAGCTCCATTTGCCAGAGACGATCTCTTGCCTGAAGGTAGCCGACCGAACGCCACGCGTCGGCGTCTGATCGCGCGAAGACGTGTGGGATGGCGAAGCGGTCGAACCGCACCTCAACCGGGGACTGGAGACCGGCGAGTGCGACTTGCCCGGTCAATGGGGGAATTGATTGGTGAACCCACCATCTGCCGAGCAGCAGTGCAGAGAAGAACGACACCAGCCAGTCCGGCTGCTCCTCTTGCTGCTGTCGAGGCCATTCGACTAGGATTGGGGGTTGGTGGCGCGGTCGCTGCCCCCTTCAAGAGCTTACATCTAATGGAGATCGCCGTTGATTGAGGTTCAGCACCTCACGAAGCGCTACGGCCGCGTCACCGCGGTCGACGACCTGACCTTCCGAGTGGAGCGAGGGGAGATCCTCGGCTTCCTGGGACCGAACGGGGCCGGCAAGACGACCACCATGCGCATCCTGACGGGCTACATGCCCGCGACGGAGGGCAAAGCGGTCGTCGCCGGCTACGACGTGTTCGAGCAACCGATCGAAGCCAAGCGGCGGACCGGCTACCTGCCGGAAACGCCGCCGCTCTACCCCGAGATGACCGTCGCGCGAGTACCTGCAGTTCGTCGGCGCGCATCAAGACCAAGGGGATGAGCGCCAGCGAGCGACGGAACCGCGTGGAGGAATCGATGCGCCGGGCCCGCGTCGACGACATGGCGAACCGGCACTGCTCGAAGCTGTCCAAGGGCTACCGGCAGCGCGTCGGGCTGGCGCAGGCGATCCTGCACAACCCCGAGGTGCTCATCCTCGACGAGCCGACCGCCGGCCTCGACCCGAAGCAGATTATCGAAACGCGCCAGCTCATCAAGGAGCTGGCCGGCAAGCACACCATCATTCTCAGCACGCACATCCTGCCCGAGGTCGCAGCAGACCTGCGACCGGGTCGTCATCATCAACAAGGGCCGCGTGGTAGCCATCGACACGCCGGCCAACCTGACCGCACGCCTGCGCGGATCGGAGACGATGTACGTCGCAGGTGGACGCGGCAGGCCACGACGCGGCTGCCGTCCTCAAGCCTCGATTCCCGGTGTCATGAACGTGGTCGCCCGTCGATTCGCAGGGCGCGGCGACCGGCTTCGAGGTGAGCAGCGAGCAGGGCCGCGATGTCCGCAGAGACCTGGCCCGCGCCATCGTCGCGCAGCAGTGGGGACTGCTCGAGCTGCGTCCGTCGCGCATGAGCCTCGAAGAGATCTTCCTGAGCCTCACCACCGAAGAGAAACCGGCAGAACGGGAGCCGCGGGAAGCCGAGAACGCCAATGGGTAACGTCATCGCCATCGCTCAGAAAGAGCTGAAGTCGTACTTCGCGTCGCCGATCGCGTACGTCGTGATCGGTTTCTTCGCGCTCGTCTTCGGATGGTTCTTTTTCGTGTCCCTCACGTACTTCGTCCAGGCCAGCATGCAGATGGGGGTGCCCGGCCAGAACCAGCTCAACGTCAACTCGATGGCCATCAAGCCGCTGTTTCAGAACGTGCAGCGTGGTGGCGCTCTTCGTGCTCCCGCTGATCACGATGCGGACGTACTCCGAAGAAAAGCGCTCTGGCACCATCGAGCTGCTGCTCACCTCGCCGCTGCACCGACGTGCAGATCGTGCTCGGCAAGTTCCTCGGCGCGGTTGCGCTCTACGCGCTGATGCTGGCAGTCACGTTGATCCACATCGGAATGCTGTTCGTCTACGGGAATCCCGAATGGAAGCCGATTGCGACCGGCTACCTCGGATTGTTGCTGATGGGCGCCTCGTTCATGTCGATCGGCTTGCTGATCTCCAGCCTGACCAAGAACCAGATCGTCGCCGGGATGTCGACGTTCGCAGCGCTCCTGCTGCTATGGACCCTTTCGTGGATGACGGACTCGGCCGGTCCCGTCACGCGGAGCGTGTTGTCGGCCCTCTCGATCACCAACCGCTTCGAGGACTTTTCCAACGGCGTCGTGGCACGTCAGCCATCTCGTCTACTACATCAGCTTCATCACGTTCGGGCTGTTCTTGACCACCAAGTCGGTCGACAGCGAACGCTGGCGCGGGTGAACCGGCATGCTTAACACCGTTCTCGGAATCGTTGGTTGGATCGGCACGCTGCTCGTCTTCCTCGGCGTGGCCATCCGTCTGTTTCGTCCTCAGTGGGATCAGTACGCGTATTGGGCGGCCATCAGCGGCCTGGTCTGCGTCGCGCTTTACACGCTGAGTCAGTGGCGCGACATCGCCCGGTCGTTCCAGAAGCGCGAGACGAAGCTCGGAGCGATGACGAGCATCAGTGTGCTGGCCGTGCTCGCGATCCTGATTGGCGCCAACTACCTGGTAAACCGCAGGGACAGGCGCTGGGATCTAACGGCCGGAGGCAGTTACACGCTTTCGGATCAGTCCGTTCGGGTGCTCAACAACCTCAAGTCGCCGGTCCGTGTCCTCGTGTTCGATCAGCCGGGCAGCTTCCAACGCTTCCGGGACGGCCTGAGCTCGTATGAGTATGCGAGCCGGAACATCCAGGTTGAGTACATCGACACCGATCGGCAGCCCGGGCGTGTACGGGAATACAGCGTCACAAACAATGGAACGGTGGTCATGGAATACAACGGCCGCCGCGAGACCGTGATGAGCGAGCGCGAGCAGGATCTGACGAATGCGCTCATCAAGGTGACGACGGGGCGGCAGGTCAAGGCGTATTTCGTGCAGGGTCACGGCGAGAGGAACAGCACCGCGAGCGATCGCAATGGCCTCGCGAACGTTGTCGGCATGTTGAAGCGCGACAACTACACCATCGACAGCCTCGTGCTTGCGCAGGTCCAGGGTGGCGTCCCGGCAGATGCCTCCGTGGTGATCATCGCCGGACCGACGAGCGACTTTCTCAAGCCTGAGGTCGATGCGCTGGCGGCGTACCTCCGCAGCGGCGGCAAGGTGCTCTTCATGCTCGATCCACCCGTGGGCGAAGGCGCACGCCCCGTCCCCGTGCTCGAGGGACTCTTGAAGCAGTGGGGGATCACGCTGGGGCACGATGTGATCATCGACATCAGCGGCATGGGCCAACTGTTCGGTACCGACGCGTCGGTACCGGTGGTGGCGCGCTACCAGCAGCATCCGATCACCGAGAATTTCGAGCTCATCACCGCGTTTCCGCTGGCGCAGTCGGTTCGGGGCGAGGCCGGACCTGAGCTAGGCTCGGCGATGACGCAGAACCTGCTGCAGACGAGCGAGCGGAGCTGGTCGGAGTCGGACGTGAAATCGATGACGGCCGGCGGCAAGGTGGCCATGGATGAGGCCGCTGGCGATCAGCGGGGGCCAATCACCATTGCTCTCACGCTCGCGATGGACGCGCAGGATGCACCCGCACCGGCACCAGCCAAGGCCGGAGAGCAGACGCCTTCGAAGCCGCAGATGCGACTCGCCGTCGTTGGCGACTCCGATTTCGCCACCAATGCCGCCTCTGGCGTGCAGGGCAACGGCGATCTCTTCGTCAACATCAACAACTGGCTGACACAGCAGGAAGATCTGATTTCGATTCGCCCCCGCGATGCAGGTGATCGTCGCATCACCATGACCGCCGCCCAGCAGAACACGGTCGGCTGGTTGTCGATCCTGATCATCCCCGGAATGATCCTGGGTTCGGGGATCTACAGCTGGTGGCGGAGGCGCTGACGTGGGCCGTTCCCGATCGACTTTGCTACTGCTCGTCGTCGCGCTCGCGTTTGGCGGTTATCTCTATTTCGTCGACTCGCGCCAGCCGGTCGCGGACGAGGCGGCCAAGACGAAAGTGTTCACCTCGGAGTCCGACAAGGTGAACCAGCTTGAGATCAAGACAGCCTCGGGCGAATCGACCACGCTGCGGAAGGACGCAGCCGGGACGTGGACCATCACAGCCCCGATGAGCGCGCCCGCCGACAGCAGCAGCGTCAGCAGCATCGTCTCGAGCCTCGCCAGCCTAGAGGAAGACCGCGTGGTGGACGAGAACGCGTCGGATCTGAAGGCGTACGGCCTCGCAACGCCTCGTGTCGAAGTGACGTT
This sequence comes from Vicinamibacterales bacterium, assembly GCA_963821375.1. Taxonomy (GTDB): domain Bacteria; phylum Acidobacteriota; class Vicinamibacteria; order Vicinamibacterales; family JAMQPK01; genus JAMQPK01. Next base: position 571,902 of record CAWGDN010000002.1, on the reverse strand, counting down.
TCAGGTTGAGGGCGACAAGGTATCGAAGCGTCTTCTGATCGGGGACAACAGCCCGACCGGCTTGGGCGTCTATGCCAAGCTCCCGGAAGGCAACCGCGTGTTTCTGGTTTCGACGTCGGTCGACTCGGCCAACAAGTCGACGTTCGACCTGCGCGACAAGACCGCGCTGCGCTTCGAGCAAGACAAGGTGACGTCCCTCGAGGTGTCGTCGCCGGCGTCAGGCACCATCCGGCTCGAGAAGACCGGCAGTGACTGGCGCCTGGTGAAACCGGTCGAAGCGCCTGCAGACTTCGTCGCGGTCAACGGCCTCCTGGGCCAACTTCAGTCGGCCCAGATGACGGCACTGCGAGAGAGGCCGGAAGACGTGAAGGACCTCAAGCAGTACGGGCTCGACCGGCCTCAGACGGTCGCGACTCTCGGTGCGGGCACGTCGACGATCGCCAGGCTCGAGATCGGTTCCACCGCGCAGGGCGACGCCCTGTGGGCGCGGGACTCGTCAAAGCCGGCGATCTTCAGCGTCAGCAGCAGTCTCGCTGGTGAGCTCAAGAAGACTGCCGCTGACCTCAGGCGAAAAGAGGTGTTTGACTTCCGGCCCTTCAATACGACGCGCTTCGAAATTGCGCGCGGCAAGGACATCAGAGCCTTCGAGCGCGTCAAGGGTGCGGGCGACAAGGCAGTCGATACCTGGAAGCAGGTGCTGCCGTCGGACAAGACCGTCGACTCCAGCAATCTCGAGGGAGCGCTGCTCGATTTCTCGAACCTCCGGGCCGCGGGATTCGTCGATCGGGCAGGCGCAGCTACTGGCCACACGAACCCTACCGCGACCATCACCGTGAAATTCGAAGACGGAAAGCGCGAAGAGCGCGTCGCGGTCGGCACGGCCGGCGGCAACAGCTTCGCGACCCGCGCCGATCAGCCCGGTGCGCTCCGCCTCGAGGCCGGCCAGTTCGAGGCGGCTGTCAAGAAACTCGACGCAATTCAGTAATATCTGGGCGTGAGGCGCGCCGCCTTCGGTCTCCTGGCCCTGCTCGTCCTCCCGGCGTGTGGACCGAAGACGCCCATCTCGGTACCAGCCGCTCCACCAGCCAGGTCAGCCGATGTCCCCCTCGACGCGCTTCGACGCGACCTGAATTCCATCTTCCAGGCGTCGGCATTCGAGCGATCGTTCTGGAGCGTCCTGGTTCGGCACGCGGCATCGGGGCAGGTGATCTACGAACTGAACAGCGAGAAGCTCGTGATGCCGGGCTCGACGCTGAAGATCGTGACCGCGGCAGTCGCCGCGGAGCGTCTCGGGTGGGATCACCGCTTCGGGACGCGAATCGTGACGACGGCGCCGATTGAGAACGGGGTTCTGCGCGGCGATCTCATCGTCGTCGGCGGTGGCGATCCGTCCATCAGCGAACGAAGCGACACGCCTGGGATCTTGCGTGCCCTCGCCCGCGAGATCCGCGAAGCCGGCATCGCGCGAATCGAAGGAGGCATCGTCGGCGACGACGACCTTCTCGACGATCGCGGCCTGGGCGATGGATGGACTCTGGACAACCTGCCCTACGGATACTCGGCGCCAGTGAGCGCGCTGATCTACAACGAGGGCTCGGTGGATCTGGTGATTGGTGCGGGCTCACGCGCCGGCGACCCTGTATCAATACAGGTGAAGCCTGATGGCAGCGGCCTCCAGGTCGACAACCGGCTCATGACGGTTGCCGAGACTGGAGCGGGTGCGCTCACGCTGCAGCGCCTGCCCGGCTCATCCCGCGTGATCGTCCAGGGACAGATCCCTGCAGGATCCTCGACCTTCGTGCGAACGGCATCGGTAGACAACCCGACGTTGTTCTTTGCCGAGGCTCTCAGGCTTGCGCTCGCCGCCGAAGGCGTGAAGGTGGATGGCCACGCCGCGGACATCGACGAGTTCGTCGCCAAGCCCGATACGACGAACTCGCGCACGCTGGCGTCTCGGCGCTCGGCGCCGCTACGAGAGCTCATCGGTGCGATGATGCGAGTGAGTCAGAATCAGTACGCAGAGCTGCTGCTGAAGTCAGTAGGCGGCAGGCGTGCCGTGCAGGACGTCGTGGCCGGTTGGGGCGTGCCGAAGGAGTCGCTGATCGTCGCCGACGGATCGGGTCTGTCCCGCTACAACTACGTCACGGCCACCGCGCTCGTCGAGATTCTGCGGCGTATGCAGCTGGACGCCACACACGCGCGCTCCTTCCCTGGCTCGCTCCCGGCATCTGGATCAGACGGCCCGCTGGCGAAGCGTTTCTCTGGAACGGCAGCGGAGGGCAGAGTGCGCGCGAAAACAGGCACCGTCGACAACGTGCGAGGGATCGCCGGCTACGTGCAGACGGGCGACGACGAGACTCTTGTGTTCTCGATCATCGCCAACAACTTCACTCTCCCGAACAGCGTGGTCGACGCCGCCGCCGACCAGGCGCTCGCCGCTCTCGCCGCGTTTTCGACGCAGCGCCAGGGAGCACATAGGCCGGGTCCTATCGGGCCCGGCGAGTTCACGCAATCACCGAGCGACGCATCTGTCGCGCGGATCGCTCCTGCGCCACTGGAGCCTCGGCGGCGCGATAGTCGGCCCAGAACCGAAGGAACTTTCGCTGCCTGTCCCTTTCGTCGAACCACTCGACTCTGAGCGCCCCCGGGTTGCCGAAGTCGCATACCGTTCGCGATTCGTCGCTGAGAAGCACCACTTTGTCCGGCTCGGCGTGCCATTCGCCTCGGCAGGTCCTGGCCCGGTGCTCACCGGGATCCAACGAGGCCACCAGGTGACGCCGCCCGCTCGCCTCGAATCCGATATAGAAGACCGCCGACCAACGTTCGCCGTTCGTGCTGCGAAGGATCATCTCGACAAAGCGGCGGCCAAGCACCCATCTCGTCTCCGCCATGCATGGCATCGATCGCAGGGGATCTCGAGGGCTGTCCCGATACCGCAGCATGCCCTCCCAGTAACCCACCAGCCGAGACAGCACTGTCTGGTCCACGTCTTGCCCGGTCATTTCCCCCCCCAAAAATCCCTGTGCAAAATTCAATTTTTACCGTGTAGTCAAATTGTTGACCGGGCGGTAAACTCGGGTCAAGCGACTTCGGCATGACTCGAGCGACGTTGGTATGACGCGCTACCCCACCAATCGCGAACGTCTGATGGACGCGGCTGGAGATCTCTCCTACCGCGAGGGCCTTCACGCCATCACCGCCGATCGCGTCGCCGTCGGCGCCGGCCTCACCAAACCGACGCTCTACAACTTGTTCGGCTCGAAAGACGCCCTTGTGCTCGAAACGCTGCAGCGGCGCAGCGAGCAGATTCGACGCACCATCGAGGCACGCGTCACCGGCGGCGGCACGCCGATGGAGAAGCTGATCGAGGTGCTTCGGGTCCATGCCGACATGTTGTTGTCCGACGGCTTTCACGGTTGCCCGCTTGTCGTCGCGGCCGTACAGGCGCCGGAGTCCGAGGAGGCGCGCGATCTCGCGCAGGCTCACAAAGCGTGGCTCCGGAACCTGATCGCGGGATTGGCTCGTCGCGCCGAGCTCACGGCCCCCGACGCGCTGGCCTCTTCCTTGATGCTGCTCCTCGAAGGGGCCGCGGCGATGTCGGCCGTCGAGCCGGCGCCGATCGTCGCCAAGCGCGCCCGCGCCGCCATCAAGGCGGTCCTCGCCAGTCATAGGCCATAATCGCGGCGTGCGGCGTTTCGTCTGGTGGAGCGTCCTCTCGGCCTCGAGCGTTCTGCTCGTCGCCACCGTATGGATTCTGATCCCGGCCCCAAATCGCCTTCTCCTGCCCTTGTCCGTCGGCGCGCCCGAGCTGAGCCCTGCCCTCGTCGGCTGCGGGGTGCTGCTGTCGGCGATCGCCGCCGCAGGCGCCAGGCGCAACGGAATCGCACGGTTGGCGCTCGTCTTCGCTGTGACGGCATCGCTCGTGTCGGCCATTCCAATCGCACAGCTTCCGACTGCTCTTGGCCGTTTCAACGAAGCCATGGCGCGCTCGACCGCGAGACCACCAGACGAGCTCCCGGGCGGCATCCGCGTGACGCGCGGCGTACGCTTTTCCAATGCCGACGGCGTTCCCCTGTCATTGGATGTATACCGCCCGCCGACAGACAAACCGGCGCCCGTTGTCATGCAGATCTACGGCGGGTCGTGGCAAACGGGATCGCCGGCAAGCGACGAGTGGTTCTCGCGCTATTTCGCGCAGCGCGGATACCTGGTGGTCGCCATCGACTATCGCCACGCACCGGGATGGATTTGGCCCGAGCAGATCGTCGATACGCGAACAGCGCTCTACTGGATCTCTGAATCGTCGCCGAAGTTCGGCGGCGACCCCAGCCGCATCGTCGTCGTAGGACGGTCGGCAGGGGCGCAACTCGCGATGCGCCTTGCGTATCAGGAAGGTCCGTCAGCGATTCGCGGTGTGGTCAACTTCTACGGCCCGGTCGATCTTGCAGACGGCTGGAGAAATCCCCCGAGGCCCGATCCGGCCAACGTTCGCGGCATTCTGGAGGCCTTCATCGGCGGGACGCCCGAACAGAAACCGGAACACTATCGCCATGCCTCGCCTATCACGTGGGTTTCAAAGGAGTCCGCTCCGACGCTCAGCTTGTACGGAGCGCGCGACCACATCGTCGAAGCGAGATACGGAACACAGCTCGATGGAGCGTTGAGGAAGGTCGGCGTCACGTCCGTTTTGCTCGAGCTGCCCTGGTCTGAACACGGATTCGATCTTGTCGACGGCATGGGCCGCCGTATCGCGCTCCACTATGTGGAGCGCTTCATTGCGTGGGCGGTCAGGCGGTAGTGCGTAAGGTTCTGATCTGATCTTTGGCCGCGGCGAGAATGGCTGTGGCGTCACCGTTCAAGCCGCCCGCCTGCGCAACGGCTCCCTTTCCTCCACCTCTACCGCCGTACGCATCGAGCAGGGGTTTGAGCACCGCGCCCGCGTCGATTTTCAGGTCCTGCGACCGCGACACGACGATGAGGGATGGGGTTTCCTGGGTCAGGAGCACGGCAATCGTGAGGGGCTTCGAAGCGATGGCCGACGCCAGCCTCTTCAAGCCCACTGCGTCCCACCCTGGCACGGCAGCGGCGACGACTTTGAAACCGCCGATCTCTTCCCCTGAGCCTTCGAGAACAGCGGCCTCGTGAACAGCCAACCTCTCCTGCAGCGCCTCCTGCGCCTTCTGTTGCTGGCGGGCGGCCGCCTGGAGCTTTTCCACTCCAGCCGGAATGTCACCGGGAAGTACTGAGAGCAACCGAACAGTCGAGTCGACGGAGCGCTTGAGCGCATGGTATCCGTCCAGCGCGCGCGCGCCGCACAGGAACTCCACACGCAAGCCCCCCTTGAACCTTTCAGTGCCGGCAATCGCAATGATGCCTATCGCCCCCGTCCGGCTTACGTGAGTGCCGCCGCAAGCCGAGAGGTCGTAATCCGGAATCTCGATGATCCGCAGCTCGCCGGACCGCGCCGATTCCTTGCGAAGCGGAAGCTTCGCTGCCTCGTGCTCCGTGACGAACTTCACACACACTTCCTGATCTTGCCAGAGCCGATCGTTGGCGGCCGCCTCCACACGTGTAACCTGATCGGCGCTGAGCTCTTTGTCGAGATCGATCGTCGAAGCCGAAGTGCCCAGGTGAAAGCTGACGGTCCTCGCCCCGGCTTCGTGCTCGAATGCAGCAGACAGCAGATGCTGCCCCGTGTGCTGCTGCATGTGATCGAAGCGGCGAGCCCAATCGATGTGTCCCCGTACTCGGCAGTTCTTTTCCAGCTCGCGATCGACGATGTGGCTGACGGATCCGTCAGACTGCTCGATGACATCGAGGACACGCGCTTCGTCCAGCGTGCCGGTGTCGAATGGCTGGCCGCCAGATGTGGGATAGAACGCGCTTCGGTCGAGCGTGACGCTCCAGCGATCGCCCTGCTTCTGGACGTCGCGAACCACGGCGTCGAACTCGATGAGGTAGGCGTCCGTGTAGTAGAGGCGCTCGGATGACATGGTCACGACACCCGCTTCAACAGCGGATCCTCGATACCGACGTCCCTGAAACCGCGAGCGCGCAGCACGCAGCTGTCGCAGAGGCCGCACGGCACACCCTGCTCAGGTGGATCGTAGCAGCTGTGCGTCAAGGCGTAATCCAGGCCCAGCGACGTGCCTCGCCGGATGATATCGGCCTTTGTCATGTCAATCAGCGGAGCATGGATCCGGAAGCTGCCCCCTTCCACACCGGCCTTGGTTGCGAGCCGCGCCGTGTGTTCAAACGCCTCGATGAATTCCGGCCTGCAGTCGGGATATCCCGAATAGTCGAGCGCATTCACTCCGATGAAGATGTCGAAGGCGCCGAGCACTTCGGCCCACGCGAGCGCCAACGACAGCATGACCGTGTTGCGCGCGGGCACATATGTCGCCGGAATCACGTCGGAGCGGGGCCCGTCCTTCGGCACCTCGCCGTCTCCAAGCAGAGCAGAGCCGCCGAGAGACGCGAGGTTTACGGCCAGCTCCCGATGCGCCCGCACTCGAAGTCTCTCGGCAATCCGTCGGGCGGCGAGAATCTCATACGCGTGACGCTGTCCATAGTTGACGGTCAGCGCGTGGAGGTCGAAACCCTGCTCGCGCGCGATGGCGGCCGCGGTGTACGAGTCGAGTCCTCCGCTCAACAGGACCACAGCTCTAGACGCCACGGACGTTCGCTCCCCAGATATGCTTGTGAATCTGCAGCTGGAGACGGACAGGAAGTCGGTCTTCGAGAATCCACTCGGAGAGAAGCTTCGGCTCGAGCACGCCGTGCACCGGCGAAAACAGAACGGCCGCGCACCGCCGATCCAGCGCGTGCTTCGCTACGGTCTCGCGCGCAAACTCGTAGTCGACGCGATCCTGAATGACGAACTTCACCTGATCACGCGACGCCAGCCGGTCGATATTGGCCCATTCGACTTTGTCCGATTCGCCGCTTGCGGGGCACTTGACGTCCACGACCTTGATAACAGCACCGGGCACTCGCCCGACGTCGATCTGGCCACCTGTCTCGAGCAGAACGGTGCAGCCGTCTTCGAGCAGGCGCTCCATCAGCGGATAGACATCTTCCTGCAGCAGCGGCTCTCCCCCGGTGACTTCCACGAGCGGGCTGCGATACGCCTCGACCTTGGCAATCACGTCGTCTACGGACATCTTCTCGCCTTCGTTGAAGGCATACGGGGTGTCACACCACGAACACCGCAGATCGCAGCCGGCGAGGCGCACAAATACACACGGTTTGCCCGCAAACGTCGATTCGCCTTGAATCGAATAGAAGATCTCGTTGACGCTCAGCACAGCTTCTCATTCTACCGTCTAGAATGGGGCTGGAGATGTCGAACGTCAGAGTGGGCACGTCCGGATGGAACTATCCCTCGGGCCGGGGCACGTGGAACGGAATCTTCTATCCTCCACTGAAAACAGTCGGAAAAGCGGGACGCGGACCCAAGACGCCGCGGGCCAAATTCGACGAACTGGCCTACTACGCGGAGCACTTCGACACCGTAGAAATCAACACCACGTTCTACGGTCAGCCAAAGGCGAACGTCGCCCAGACGTGGGTCGATCGAACCCCCGCAGGTTTCGAGTTCTCGCTGAAGTTGTTCCGCGAGCTCACTCACACGCAGAGCGGAAGCGTGCCGCCGCTCGATGCCGCGTGCATCGACGAGTATCGCCGCGGCGTTGATCCGCTCGCCCGATCCGGCAAGCTGGGAGCAGTGCTCGCCCAGTTCCCACCGAGCTTCAAGCAGTCGTCCGAATCGCTGGGCTACCTCGACGACTTGCTCGGCCGGCTGCAGGACTATCCGGTCGCGGTCGAACTTCGACATCGAAGCTGGAGCGACGGATTCAGCGAGACGCTTTCACTATTGAACTCTCGTCGCGCCGCTCTGGCACAGATCGACGAGCCGAAATTCAAGCTCTCGATTCGCCAGAATCAGCTGCCGAACATCACCGGCTTCTACTACATGCGGCTTCACGGGCGGAATGCGGCACAGTGGTGGAAACACGACAAGGCCGAGGACCGCTACAACTACTTGTATTCGCCGGCTGAGCTGAAAGGGTTCACGGAGACCGCCGGCGCCGCCAGGCGGCTGGTGAAGAAGTTCTACCTCTACTTCAACAATCACTTCGCCTCCAAAGCCGTCGTCAATGCGGTGATGATCAAGCAGCAGCTCGGCGAGCCGATTCCGGGTGTGTACCCGCGGGCGTTTGTCGAGCACTACCCCGAAACCGCGTCTATCGTGACTGTCGAGTCTGCCGAGCAGGCTCCCCACTCGCTGACGCTGCTGGAGTGAGCGCGATCACGCTGGCGGACGCCAGGCGGGCTCTCCGCCACGGCTGGAGCAAGAAGTGTCCGCACTGCGGCAGCGGCGAGCTCTTCATCGGCTGGAACAAGCCTCACCGCAATTGCCCGTCGTGCGGCTACCTTTATGAGCGCGACTACGGCGACGTCTGGTGGGTCTGGATCGTCACCGATCGGATTCCGATCGGCATCGGCATCGTCTTTCTGTACTTTGGATTTCGCATCACGAGCTGGTGGATTGGCGTGATCTTTTTCGGCTCGCTGGTGCTGCCGTTGCTTTTGACCATTCCACGGCGGTATGGGCTGGCGATCGCGATCACTTACTTAATTCGGCGCAGGTGGCCTGATTCAAAGGATCACCTGCCGTCACTGATTCTCTAGCGTGATCTCATGGACTGAAATTTCTCTAGTATGCGTTGCGTGAGGGTGTGCCGCTTCGGAGAGAACTGATCGACGGCCGCGCGGAGATAGGGTTGAAACTGCCGGCCGGCATACGTCAGGTACCCGACCTGCTGTATCTCGCTCAGAGTCTGCGTATAGTGATCGAGCAGCGCCGCCGCAACGATGTGGCCGGTCCGCACCGCGCCAACACGCGCGGACGCCGAGAGCCAGCGGACGCTGTCCGGAAGCGCTCGGACCGCTGAGATCGCCAGCATTGACGAAGTTTCAAAGATCGACCGATCCTGGCGTGCGGATTCCGTCTTGAGCTGCGCCCAGACACGGCTGATCGTCTCTCGGGAGGGAAGGCTGGCAGACGGCAGGCGTCGGGCTTCTTCGCGAATGGCCTCCCAATCGTGTCGAAGGCCTGCCACGTCGAGGGGCGGCGTGTTGATCGTCGCGGCTAACCGGGACGAGGTCCGTTCCAGGCCGTCCAGCATCTGATCGACGCTCGTGAATTGCGCGTCCTCTTCAAGCAGGCCCTGCGCTTTCAGCGCGTCGGCCATTTCCGGAATCAGGTGGCGACCCATACCGCAGAGATCCGCCAGAGCCGCAAGGACCCACACCGGCGAGGCGCGAAAGGCGACGAGACCAAGCACTTCGACCGCGTTGCCGGCAGTCCGTCTGGCCAGGAAGTTGTCGGGAAGCGTTCCCTCGACGCTATAAACCCCCTCTACTCCTCCGACCTGCTCGATGAGGTACCTGAGCGTCGCGTCCACGAGGTTCTGGTACAGCTGGCTGCGGCGGATGCCTTCCGGAAGGGCGACCTCTCCGAGTTCCCGCGCCGCTCCGGCACCGAGCCCCACCGCGGATCGGACGATGCGTTCTGGAAACGAAAGCAAATAGGCCTTGAGTGTCATTACGAGCGAGCTACTTGCGCAGGATCTTCTCGAGAACGTTCTTCTGCGTGATCTGCGTCGCCATCGCCTGTGGGCTGTAGCCCGTCAGCCAGCAGCTAACCTCGCCCACTTCCTTCTTCGTGCGCCCCTTCTTCTCCGCCTTCTTGATGTAGTGTGTACACGCCCGCAAACGACATCTTGAAGACCCGGTGTTTATCCAAGGAGATCCGTTGCCTTTCACCCCGTTGGCAAAGGTAACCCCTGCTTATTGAACGTCCACCTCAACGCCGCCCACAATTCCGGCCACGACGTTGTATAGCCAGGCGCCGATGAGCATGGCCAGAAACCCGATGAGGCCATAGAAGATCGGAAAAACCACAACGGCTCCTACACCAACCATGGCCGAAAGGCCGGCACCTTCTGAAGTATTTGAAGCGAACCCGCCAGCCAATGCGATCAGCGAAACGATACCGCCGAAGATAAGTCCCATGATCGCGTAAACCATGCCACTGAGTTTCGCGAATGAGAGTGGCCCGACGCGTCTAATGATCATGTGCAGCTCTCCTTGTCATTCGTCTTTCCGCGTAACGAGAAGCCTGACTATTCTTGGGATTGGCAGAGGGTAGCACATGAGCCCTTCTAGATAGCGATTGGGCGATAGGTGATTGAGCGATAGGAAATTCATCGGACGGCAGCGGCCGCCTCTGTCGCCGCCGTGCTGCAGCGACGGATCGTCAAACGATCGAAGTCGGCGTGAGAGCGCAGATGACAAAACTCGTCGACGGCCACCATCGCAAGTGGCCAAGCCTGGCCCGAGCGCCAGAACGCTGAATATCAACGCCGGCGACGAGTTTTGCCACGCCGAGCTTCGTGTTTGACGAGACGTTGCCGCACACGGCGGCGACACGGACACGAAAGATAGTGATTGGGGATAGTGATTGAGTGACTGGCGGGGATGGCGGTCGGTCACTCTTGCTCGAGCGTGATCGGCGGCGGCAGCGTCTTGCTGACGACGGTCACGCCAATTCGCGGACACAGATCCTTGATCGCACACGCGGGACACCGTGGGTAGACCGGCCTGCACACGTTCTGTCCCCATGTGACGAGGTAGAGGTTGATGTACGGCCACCATCGCGATTCCGTCGATCGATAGAGCGCCTGTTCAGTTTCCTCGGGCTGCTTCGTGCGCACCCAGCCGAGACGGTTGGCGATTCGGTGGACGTGCGTATCGACGCAGATGTTCTGATTGCTCTGATACGCCAGGATCATCACAAGGTTCGCCGTCTTCCGGCCAACGCCCGGCAGCGTGAGCAGCTCGTCCATCGTCGTTGGCGTCTTTCCGCCGAACTCTTTCACCAGCTTCGCGCACGTGGCCTTGATGTATCTCGCTTTGTATCGATAGAAGCTCACGGGATAGATGAGCCTTTCAATCTGCTTCACCGTCAGCTTCGACATCGTCTCGGGCGTGGCGGCCTTTGCGAACAGACGCTCGGACGCAGTGTAGGTGGTGGCGTCCTGTGTCCGGGCCGACAACAGCGTCGCAATCGTGACTTGAAACGGATCTTCGGACCGGGATTCGGAGATCTTCTCGACGGCCGGGAGCTCGAGTCCAGTGATAGCGACAGCGAGACGCCGCATCACCGACTCGACGGGCGCCGGCTGCTTCTTAGGGGATCGGCGTGACGGGCGGACGGCCGCTGAGGACATTGACGACGTTCCGGGCCACGAGATCGTACATCGCAGCCCTCGTTTCGGCGGTGGCGCTGGCCATATGCGGGACCAGAACCACGTTCTCCAGCTTGAGCAAGTCCGGGTGAATCTTCGGCTCTTCCTCATACACGTCGAGGCCGGCGCCTCTAATGACGCTTTCCCGCAGAGCCCAGGCCAGCGCCTCTTCGTCGACCACTGGTCCTCGCGACGTGTTGATGAGATACGCAGACCGCTTCATTCGCGACAGCGCCGTGCGATCGATCAGATGTTTCGTCTGTGGCGATAGCGGAACGTGAAGCGAGACGACGTCCGATGTCGCCAGAAGATGATCGAGCGACATGCTCTCGTAGCCGGGCACCGATCGCACGGACGGATTGTGATACGCAATCCTCATCCCGAAATTCGCCGCCTTCTCCGCCACCACCTGGCCGATGCGGCCCAAGCCGATGATGCCCAGCTGATGGGCTCTGATCTCAGAGCCGATCATGAAATCGAGCGCGAATCCCTTCCATTCACCCCGTCTGACGAGGCGATCGCCTTCCACGATCCGGCGGGTCACCGCGAGAATCAGCGTCATCGCCATGTTGGCGGTGGCTTCGGTCAGGACGTCCGGCGTATTCGTGAGGACAATCCCCTTCGAGCGGGCGTATGGAACGTCGAGGTTGTTGTAGCCGACCGCCACATTCGAGATGACCTTAAGGTCGCTCCCGGCATCGATGACGTCGCGATCCACCTTGTCGAGCGCGGCGACCACAAGCGCCTGCTTGTCCTTGACTCGCCGGATCAGCTCGTCTTTCGACAACACGCCGTCTCGAAACACTTCGACGTCGCCGATGGCTTCGAGTGGAGTGATGGCGGAAGAAGGAAGCTTGTAGGTAACCAGGATCGACGGTTTGCCCATTCAGTGCCCGTACGACTGGCAGAACCCGCAGTGATTGCAGCGAACCACCGGTTCGATGACGCACGCCCCGTCGTCCAGATCACTGCCGGGCAAGACGGCGAGAAGACTATGAGAGGAGGAAGGGGTAAGGGGTGAGGGGCAAGTCTCACTCGCACCTATGAGACGTGCCCCTTGCCCCCTGCCCCTCGCCCCTGGCTCCGGACGGCCGAGGTGCCGCTCGATGGCTTCCCGCACCAGCGCGCGAACATCTTCTTCGTTCACGACACCTCCACAGCGTCGACGATGCCGATGATGGCAGCATCGACCGGGGCGGCCTTCTTGTCTATCGCGTCGCTCGCCGCACGACCTTCGAGCACGACCAGTACTCTCTCGTGCACGCCCGCTCCAACGCCGTCAACCGCGAGCAGCTCCGGCCCTCGAGGCGTCCCCTCGAGCGTGAGCGGCTGCACGAAGAGCAGCTTCGCGCCTTCGAGCTTCCGATTCTTCTGCGTGGAAACGACGGTGCCGGTAACGCGTGCCAGGATCAAGCAGGCACCCTCATCCAATGTGCCAGTGATCGACGATCCCCACGATTCCGGCATCCGCAGGCACTTCGGTGGGATAAAAGGGAAAGCTGGCTTCCTTGCCGCGCACGAAGAACACCTCTTCGCCGGTCCCGGCGCCCACCGAATCGGCGGCGACAATCACGCGGCCGACAGGTTCACGCGCCGGAGTGAGCGGCTGCACGAGCAACAGCGTCACGCCGGCGAGCGACTCGTTGCGGTTGTTGAGGACGACGGTTCCGACGACCCGACCGATCTGCATGATGCTGTTTCAATCGGCCACTTCGACGCTGTCGACGATGCCGACAATGGCGGCGTCGACGGGACAGTCCTTGAGCCCGGCCGCCATACGCGCCGAGCTGCCGCTCACGATCAGCACGGTCTCGCCGAATCCTGCGTCGACTGTGTCGATGGCGACAACGTAGGTGCCTTCTGGTTTGCCCCTGGGATCCATCGGCCGCGCGATCAGCAGCTTGCTGGCGACCAATCGCGGGTCCTTGCGGGTCGCCACGACCGTGCCGACCACCTTCGCCAGAATCACTTCCTAGACCTTGACGCCGGATTTGCCGATCGGGAGCGCGTCCTCGAGGTTCGCGTGAGGCCGCGGAATAACGTGGACCGAGACCAGTTCGCCGACCCTGCGCGCAGCCGCCGCGCCGGCGTCCGTCGCCGCCTTTACGGCCGCGACATCGCCCCGCACGATCGCCGTCACGTAGCCGGCGCCGATCTTCTCCCAACCCACCAGGGTCACTTTGGCGGCCTTCACCATGGCGTCCGCCGCTTCGATCATCGCGACGAGCCCCTTGGTTTCGACCATGCCGAGCGCCTCACCCATGCTGACCTCCCAGTAGAGCCTTCACGGCGTCCTCGATGAGGGCCGTAAGCTCGCGGTATGATAGCCGAATTTCCCCGTCCAAATCGGAAGGATCCGTCGGAACCAAACGCGTTCCTTTCGATGACGGTGCCTCCACGATCTGACACGATGCCGGATCGACGTCCGTCGGCAGCGACGACTCGTCGGCACAAATGGGCGCCGGCGACTTGATGCCGTAGCTGCCCCGCAGATTCTGCAGACGCAGCACCTCTTCTCGCGACAACAGATACTCGCGCCCCAACTGCCGGGCAACGAGGCTGATCTTCGCGAAGTGCTCAATCGTCTCCATTTTGTAGTATGCGCCGAACACGTCGCCCCCGACGGTGAGCGCCCCGTGATTCGCCAGCAGCAGGCCGTCGTGTGCCTTGATGTACTTCCGCACGGCCGCCGGCAACTCCGGCGTCGATGGTGTGCCGTACTCCGCGATCGGGATGCTGCCGAGGGTGGTGATGACCTCCGCGAGCACCGCGCGATCCAGCGGAATACCAGCCACGGCAAAGCCGGTCGCCGTCGGCGGATGCGCGTGCACGACCGCCTTCGCGTCTGGCCGGTTGCGGTACACCTCGAGATGCATCAGCAACTCGGATGATGCGTCCCGTGCTCCGCGGACTTTCTTCCCATCGAGATCCACCACCACCATCATGTCGGGCGTCATGAAGCCCTTGGAGACGCTCTTCGGCGTCGTCAGGATGGTGTCGTCGTCCAGTCGGATGCTGATGTTGCCGTCGTTCGACGCGACGTAACCGCGCGCGTACATGCGCCGACCGACCTCGACGATGTCGGCGCGGAACGCGTCTTCGGCTCTCGTCATCGCGGACTATTGGGCCGTGGTCGAGTGCGCAGAGGCGAGGCTGTCAAGCGCCTGCTTCGCCTGCCGGCCCTCGGGGCTGTCGGGAGCGATCTCCACCAGGCGTTTCCATGCCTCGGAGGCGCCCTTGAGATCCTGCTTGCCGAACGCGCGGACGACGCCCATGTTGAGCAGCGTCTTGGTATGGTTCGGATCGACCGTCAGCGAATGCTCGAGCTGCTTGATGGCGAGATCGGGCTGGTTGTTGTAGTAGTAACTGACACCCAGATCGGTACTGACGTTCACGTCACGGGGATTGAGTGCGACCGATTCGCCGTACCACTTGATGGCATCGGTGTACCGGCCGGCGTCGTAGTAGAGGTTGCCGAGCTGCGCGCGCGCAACCGCGTTCTTCGGATCGCGATCTGCTTGGGTGCGAAGCGCCTGCACCTGCTTCTCGTCGAGCACCACCTGCGGCTCCGCGGCCGGCTGCGCGGCGCTCTGCTGCGGCGCGCTCTGCGCCGCCGGCACAGCCGATCGCACCGCCAACGACGCCTGCTGGCTGCCGATAATCCAGCCGGCAATCAGGCCAAAGAACGCACCCGCAATCGCGAAAACAACAGATTCCAACTTCATCGAACCGCTATTGTAGTGTTCTTCTAAACCATTCCACCAACGCGCCGGCCAGTTCCTGATCGCGCATCAGCAAGGTCGTTCCGTGGCCGAGTGCCTCCGTGAGCCGTACGACTCGCGTGCCTGGACCAATGGTGGCGAGATGGGTGATCGACCGTCGGGTATAAGGGTCTTTCATGCTGCCGACGAGCAGCGCCGCCCGCGCGCCAAACTTCTTCATCGCCGCCTCCGTACGAAGGCCGCGATAGTCAAGGCCGGGAGACAGAAGCGCTACCGACTGCACCGCTGGGTCCTCAGCGGCATCGATCAGCGCGAGATTCGC
The DNA here is from genome assembly GCA_963821375.1 of Vicinamibacterales bacterium. Taxonomy (GTDB): domain Bacteria; phylum Acidobacteriota; class Vicinamibacteria; order Vicinamibacterales; family JAMQPK01; genus JAMQPK01. Next base: position 556,543 of record CAWGDN010000002.1, on the reverse strand, counting down.
CGCGATCGATGCCCCCGCAAGTCCGATACGGGTTGGAATCACGTCGGTGCGGCCCCGCAGAAAGGCTTTGGCCGCACGCACGTCTTCGGACAGCGGCAGCAGCTCCTCGCCGCCGCGAAAGTCGATGGCGAGCACGGCAAAGCCAGCGTCGGCCAGCTGCGACGCCACTGGCTCCCAATCAACATGAGAGCGGCGATGCATCGGCAGCAGGACAATACCGGGGGCTGGCTGACGAGAAGGCTCGTAGACCGCCCCGTTCAACGTGACGCCATCTTCCGTGCGGAACGTGACGCGCCTGCCGGTCGCCGCGTCAATCGCCGGAGAGAAGACCAGCGCAATCGCCACGGCCAGCCAGAGAAGCCAAAGGGTCTGCCCCCGGGACTCAGCGAAGCGCATCGAGGTAATCCCGCACCGATCGCTCGAGACCGACGTGCAGCGCATGGCTCACCAGCGCATGTCCAATCGACACCTCCGCCAGGTGGGGAAGCGCCCGGAAGACACGCAGATTGCTCAGATTCAGGTCGTGGCCGGCGTTTACTCCAAGGCCCAGGGCGTGAGCGGTCTCGGCAGCTGCAGCGTAGCCCTCGAACGATTCCTTGCCTCGACCGGCTTCGAAGGCGCGCGCAAACGGCTCCGTATAGAGCTCGACGCGGTCGCCGCCCATGTCCGAGGCCCAGCGCACTGCATCCGAACTGGCATCGACGAAGAGGCTGACTCGAACGCCGAGCTTCTTCATCGCCTCGATGGCCACGCCGAGCTCCTTCGCCGGCGTGTTCGTGGGCCACCCGGCGTGGCTCGTGACCTCGTCTGGCTGCACTGGTACGAGAGTGCACTGACTCGGCACGAAGCGCTGCACCAGGTCGAGCAGGTCCGGACGTGGATCGCCTTCGATGTTGTATTCGACGTCTGGAAACTCGTTCAGCAGTTCCTTGACCTGTCGCACATCGGTGGGCGTAATGTGCCGCTGGTCGGCGCGGGGGTGCACGGTAATGCCAGGCGCACCGGCGCGAACGCACACCCGGACAGCCTCGAGCACGTTGGGCTCGCCTCCGCCTCGCGAGTTGCGGAGCGTGGCCACCTTGTTGACGTTCACCGAAAGGTTGATCACGTTCCTGCGCCTATCGTACGGTGGACCGCATCGACCACGTCCTGCGCCCAGCGGGCGATCTCGCCCTTGTCCTGGCCTTCGAGCATGACGCGCAGCAGCGGCTCGGTGCCCGAGTAGCGCACCAACAGGCGGCCATTGCCTCCAAGAGACGCTTCAACGCTTCGAATGACAGCAGCCACCTCGGGAATCCCTTCGAGATCGGCTTTCTCCCGGACGCGCACGTTGAGGAGCACCTGTGGATACGTCACGAGATCGTCCGCGAGATCGGCGAGCTCGCGCCCGCTCGCCGCCATTGTCCGCAGCACGTTGAGCGCCGTGATCAAGCCATCGCCCGTGAACAGATACTCCGAGAAAATCAAATGACCTGACTGTTCACCGCCGAGCGACAGTCCGAGCCTCTGCATTTCTTCCATCACGTACTTGTCGCCCACCTTCGTCCGAATCAACTCGATATCCAGCTTGCGCAGAGCCAGCTCGAGCCCGATGTTGCTCATCACCGTCGCGACAACGGCGTTGCCTCGCAGGCGCTTTTCGACTTTCATCTGCTTGGCGCACATCAGCATGACGTGATCGCCGTCGACGATGCGTCCGTTCGCGTCGGCGAAGATCGCCCGATCGCCATCGCCGTCGAACGCGACGCCCAGCCGGCATTGGCATTGCCGAACGAGCTCCGCAAGCCTGCCCGGGTGGGTGGAGCCGACACCGCGGTTGATGTTGCGGCCGTCAGGCTCGGCGCCGATCAGCGCGACGTCAAACCCGAGCTGCCGGAACAGTTCCGGCGCGACCGCCGTCATGGCGCCGTTGGCGCAATCGACCGCAAGCCGCATGGATCCCAGCTTCGAAACACCCGCGAGCACCGTACGGGCGTGATTCACATAGCTCTGAAGATGGTCCGCAATGGAAACCTCTGTCGCTTTTCCATCGGCGACCGTCCAGGTGTGATCGCCGACGAGTTGCTCGATGCGCTGCTCGAACTCGGCGCCGTACTTCACACCTGCACCGGAGAAGATCTTGATGCCGTTGTCTTCGTAGGGATTGTGGGACGCCGAAATGACGATGCCGGCGTCGACGTCGAGCGATCCGGTGAGATACGCCACGGCCGGCGTCGGTGCAACGCCAACGCTGATGATCGTCGCTCCCTCGGCGCGGGCGCCAAGAGCCAACTCGCGTTCGATCCAGGCGCCAGACTCACGGGTGTCGCGCCCCATGAGCAGCCTGGGCGCGGGGTGGGCGAGCGCCTTCACCAGCGCCGCGCCTATCCGCCGGACGGTCGGCGGGTCTAGTGGAAACGCGCCGGCCGTCCCTCTGATGCCATCTGTGCCAAACAGCGCGCGGCTCATTGGACGACGATGTTCACCATGCTCGGCTCCAGCTGATCGATGGCCACCTGCTCGGCTTGCTCCAGTCGTACGGGCAGGCCGTACTCACCCGGACGGATGCCCTCGAGATCGACATACGCCTCAAGAGCGCCGCTTCCAATCTTGTCGACGGCCTGCTTGGGTCCTCGCACGCGCAGCCGCACCCTCGATGGTGACACCCGCGCCGTCAGGCCTGGAGACAGATTTCGCGTCCGAACCGGTACGTTGGTGAACTGGCGCTCCTCCGGCGCCTGAAGAATCTGCACCGTAACCACCGCGCTCTGTGCCGTCTTGAGGCGGACGCCTTGCTCGGCCATGCCAATGATGGCGTTGGCACGCAAGTCCGATCTCGCCGACCCCACCCAGATGGGTTCGGTGATCGCTTCGGTGACGTTGCGCAGAACGCTTTCAGGTCCCACAACTTCGACCGAGGCGGGCTCGGCCGACACTTTGCCGACAATGAAACCGCTTGCGGGCAGCCCGTCGAGCGACGGCTGGACGTGTACGATGCGGCTGGCAGACGACTCGAAGCGGATCGGCACCGACGAGGGAGTGATCTGTGCAACCGCGACAGCAAACGGCGCCTTCACCCGTTCCGGAGCAATGTGAAAGAGACGCCGCCCGGGTTGGGCATTGCTGAGATCGATTGTGGCCACGAGATCGCCGGGACCGAGGCGACCCAAGATATCGGCTGTTCCGCGAACCCGGACGTCGACCGATTCCTGAGGCGGCTCGACCATCTCGAGGTTGTCCGGAAGGTTCTGCAATTCCAGCGGAATCCGCAACCCGCGCTCGACTGCCGCTCTTTGCGATGACACGAGCATCCACAGCAGCACCGCAAGCGCCACCGATACCACCGCCAAACCGCCGTGCGCGAATGGGCGGATTCTCGTCATCGCAGGAGCTCTCGCAGCCGCTTCTTGAGTCCATCGGCGTCGAACGGCCCTTCGATCTTGCCGTCCAAAGTTACAGAAATGCGGCCGGTCTCCTCGGACACAATGACGGCCACCGCGTCGTTTTCTTCCGTCAAGCCAATCGCCGCCCGATGTCGAGTGCCAAGATTGCGGGCAAGCTGCGGATTGACCGTCAGCGGCAGAAAGCACGCGGCCGCGGCCACTCGGTCGTTCTGCACGATGACGGCGCCATCGTGCAAGGGAGACTTCGGCTGAAAGATGCTGACGAGAAGATCGTACGTCAGCATCGCATCCAGCGGAAGGCCGGCTTCGATGTAGTTGCGCAGGCCGATCTGCCGTTCGATGACGACGATCGCGCCAATGCGTTGAGCCGCGAGCTGGGTGGCTGCCACCGCGATCTCTTCAATGGTCTCGTCGGCTCCCTCCAGCGTCAGAAAATACCGGAAGAACGGCGCCCGGCCGAAATGCGCAAGCGCGCGTCGAATGTCGGCCTGGAACAGAACGATCGCCGCGAAGACGAGGTACGGCACGACGTTGCGGATCATCCAGTCGACCGTCTGTAGCTGACCCCGGCGCGACACATAGAACATCAGCACCAGCAGGGCCGATCCGGCCGCCATCTGGATCGCCCTGGTCCCTCGAATCGCCTTCAGCAGCTCGTAGATGACGAGCGACACGATGGCGATGTCGAGCAGATCCCACCACGTCATGGCCGGGAGCTGCGGCAGGTTTGGCAGCCAGCTCAGCATGATTCGTCACGGCCGGCAGCGGCCCGAATGCGATCGGCGACGTGCACCGCCTCCACCGCCGCTGGCACGTTGTGGACCCGCACGATGTGGGCGCCCAACAGCACGGCAGCGGCGACGGCGGCTGCCGTCGCGTAATCGCGCTGTTCAGGCGCTCGCTCGCCGATCGCCGCGGTGAGGAACGACTTGCGCGACGGGCCGACAAGGAGAGGCAGGTCAAGCTCGGCAATGGCCGGGAGACCACCCAGCGCCGCAAAGCTTTGCGTCGCCCTCTTCGCAAACCCGAGTCCGGGATCGAGAATCAGCGCCTCACGGCGCACGCCTGCGGCAAGGGCGCGCTCGACGCTCACCCGCAGTTCGTCGGCCACCTCCTGCGGCACGGACTCGTAGTGAGCTTCCCGGTACATGTCTTTCGAGCTTCCTCTCGCATGCATGAGCACGAGCGCCGCGCGCGCGCGGGCCGCCACCACCGCGAGGCCTGCATCATAGCGTAGGCCGCTGACGTCGTTGACCATCGCCACCCCCTCGGCCAGAGCAGCTTCCGCGACCACGGCCTTGGTGGTATCCACCGAGATCGGCAGCTTCGTCGTGCTCACAATCCGCTTCACCACCGGCAGTACACGGGCCAGCTCTTCGGCTTCCGAGACAGGGTCGGACCCCGGCCTCGTCGACTCCCCTCCGATATCGATTATGTCGGCGCCTTGCGCCTCCATCGCCATGGCGGCTGCCTCTGCCGCACCAGGATCGAGATAGAGACCGCCGTCGGCAAACGAATCGGGAGTCACGTTGAGAATCCCCATCACGAGCGTTCGTCGCCCGAGCTCAAGATGACGGCCGTCTGGAAGGGTGAGGGTGAAGGGGGAACGGCGAGTCACGATAAGGGGCAAGGGAAAAGGGGTGAGGGGCAAGAGCGACGCGGAACGCGCGTTCGTTTGCCCCTTGTCCCTCGCCCCTTACCCCTTTCTTTATTCCTGCGGAAGCGGATCTGTGAGGGGCGGCACGATTCCCGGCCGCTCCTTGCGTCGCCCGGTCTCTTCGTCGTGGGCGGGCGTTGGCGTCCCACCGGAAGCCTTGGCCTGGATCTCCTCGAGCGGCAGGCCGGCGACAATGCGGCGGACCTGCTCGCCGTCGAGCACCTCGCGGACCAGCAACTCCGCCGCCACCTTCTCGAGGCTGGGCTTGTGCTGCTGCAGGACCCCCTTGGCACGCTCGTAGTTGTCGGTGATGAAGCGCTTCACTTCGTGATCGATCTTCAGCGCGGTGTCTTCGCTGTAGTCCTGATGCTGAGCGATCTCGCGGCCGAGGAAGATCTGCTCTTCCTTCTTGCCGAACGTGAGCGGTCCCATCGCCTCGCTCATCCCCCACTCGCACACCATCCGGCGCGCCAGCTCAGTGGCCCGCTCGAGGTCGTTGCCCGCGCCGGTCGTCATGGCGCCAGACATCGTGATTTCCTCGGCAATACGCCCGCCGAGCAGGATCGCGATCTGATCAATCAGGTAGTCTCGCGAGTAGTTGTGCTTCTCGTCGACGGGCAGCTGCTGCGTGAGGCCGAGCGCCATCCCGCGCGGGATGATCGTCACCTTGTGCAGATCATCGGCATGCGGCAGCAGCACGCTCAGCAGCGCGTGCCCGGCCTCGTGCACGGCGGTGATCTTCTTCTCTTCGTCGCTGATGATCATCGAGCGGCGCTCGGATCCCATCAGCACCTTGTCTTTGGCGAACTCGAAGTCGATCATCCGGACCGTCTTGCGGTTGTAGCGCGCCGCGTTGAGCGCGGCCTCGTTCACGAGGTTGGCCAGATCGGCGCCCGAGAACCCGGAAGTCCCTCTCGCCAGCACCGGCACGTCCACATCGTCCGACATCGGAATCTTGCGGGTGTGCACCGCGAGGATGCCTTCGCGACCCTTCACATCAGGACGGTTCACCACAATCCGCCGGTCGAACCGGCCGGGCCGCAGCAGCGCAGGGTCGAGCACATCGGGGCGGTTGGTGGCCGCCACCAGGATCACGCCCTCGTTCGATTCGAACCCGTCCATCTCCACGAGGAGCTGGTTGAGCGTCTGCTCGCGCTCGTCGTGCCCGCCGCCAAGGCCCGCGCCACGATGACGGCCGACGGCGTCGATCTCATCGATGAAGACGATGCACGGCGCGTTCTTCTTGCCCTGTTCGAACAGGTCGCGCACGCGTGAGGCCCCCACGCCGACGAACATCTCCACGAAGTCCGACCCGCTGATCGAGAAAAACGGGACGTTCGCCTCGCCGGCGACCGCGCGGGCGAGCAGCGTCTTGCCGGTGCCCGGCGAGCCCATCAGCAGTACGCCCTTCGGGATGCGGCCGCCGAGCTTCTGAAACTTCTGCGGTTCCTTGAGGAACTCGATGATTTCCTGGAGCTCTTCCTTGGCCTCGTCGACGCCTGCGACGTCCTTGAACGTCACTTTCTTCTGTGAGTTCGACGAGAGCTTCGCCTTGCTCTTGCCAAACGAGAGAGCCTTGTTGCCGCCGCTCTGCATCTGGCGCATGAAGAAGATCCAGAACCCGATCAACAGGAGGATGGGCGCCCACGAGTAGAGCAGCTGAGCCCAGGGGCTCTGCGTCGGTTCTCTCGCGGTGACCAGGATCCCCAAGCCGATGAGCTTGTTCGCCAGACCGTCGTACTGTGCCGGGGCGTAGGTGTGGAAGGTTTCCTTATCGGCCCGGTAGATGCCGGAGATTTCCTGTCCGGTGATGGTCACCCGCTCGACCTTGCCGGCCTCGACCTCGGTCATGAAGTCGCTGAAGGGCACGGACTTAGACTGTGTCTGGAAGCGGGTCGAAAAATTCCACACTCCGACCGCCACGACGACCAGCACCATCCAGAACACTAAGCTCTTCAACGTGGAGTTCAACCTGTACCTCCCACCTAACCTTAACTAGGGAACCTTTTCAAGATTACCACGGCTTCCGTGCGGTCCGTGACCCTAAACTCTTCTGCCAGCGCAAGTCCGGGCACCCAGACGATGCGTCCTTCCGCATCGATCACGACGGGAATCGCGTCCCTTTCGAGCCGGTCGACCTTCTTATCGACGAATAGGTCCTGCAGCTTCTTCCGCCCGTTCAAACCGAGCGGCCGAAGGCGATCGCCGGGTCGACGATTCCGCACCGCCAGGGGGCCCCGGACTACCTGAGAGTCAACTACGGCCGAGTTGCCGCCCCAGTTTAGGTCCGCCCGCGGCCCGCCGCGGTCCGCGAGGGGTGTACCAACCTCTGCCCGGATCGAGCACGACGCTTCAGGCACCTCGACCGCTCCCGGCACCTCGAGCGGGTAGCTGAAATCGGGGCGTCCTGATTCGCCGGCGCGGCCCAGTCTCTTCGTAAGCATCAACAGGCCGCCTCGGCGAGTGACGCGGTGCCCTGGGAGGTCCAGTGGTCCCTTCTTGTTGGACACCGCAAATGCCAGAACGGTTTCGGCCGCCTCGAAACCGACGAACTTGCCGCCGGTTGCCGCTTGCTGTGCAAGGCGCAGCACCCGTCGGGCAACCGCCGGAGGCTGACCCAGGAGCGCGTCAATGGAGATCTCGGCGCCGCCGGCCGTCACCGATACCAGGCGCTGCGCGGCCTCATCGGCTGCCCCGTCCAGATACTCCGCATCGTCTCGCGCAATGGCCGCCTCGCGATTCAGCACGTCCACGATGGCGGGCGAAAAACGGCGCTCGAGCAGCGGCAACAGCTCGTGGCGGATGCGGTTGCGCGGAATCGCCACGTCGGCGTTCGTCGGGTCTTCGCAGAAGCGGGCGCCGCGTTCGTTCAGGAACGCGCGAACCTCCGCGCGGCTGGTGTCGAGGAACGGACGGATTACCAAACCCGAGCGCGGGTGCATCCCTCCCAACCCGCGGGGACCAGCGCCTCTCAACAATCGCAGCAGAAAGGTCTCCGCCTGGTCGTCTTTGGTGTGGCCAACGGCCACGACCGACGCGCCAAGCGCGCCCGTTGCGCGTGTGAAGAAGCGGTGACGCTCTCCGTGGGCCGCGTGCTCGAGCGACGAGCCGGCGCTGCGAGCGAGCGCCTCGATGTCGGCGCGTTCGGCATAGAAGGGGACGCCGAGCTCCGCCGACAGCTGAAGGCAGAACGCTTCGTCGGCGTCCGCTCCAGCGCCGCGCAACAGGTGGTTCAGGTGCGCCGCGCCAGCGATGTCGAATCCGTCTTCCGCAGCGAGATCGCGGAGGACGAGCAGAAGCGCGACGGAATCGGCGCCGCCAGACAGAGCGACAGCCACACGGGTGCCAATCGGAAGCAGGCCATGTCTGCTGAGCGTGCGCCGGACTGAAGCGTGAAGGCTCACGGCGATCGTCGATCCTGCGATCGACGATCGAGGTCGACGATCGCCGGAAATGATGGTGCCGGTGCAGGGACTTGAACCCCGGACAACGCGGATATGAGCCGCGTGCTCTAACCAACTGAGCTACACCGGCGGAACACTACATTCTAGTCGGTTCTGGGTTCTCAGTTCTAGGTTCTCAGTTCGCTGCCGAGAACTGAGAACTCAGAACTGAGAACTGAGAACTGAGAACGATCAGAGCACCAGCATCGCGTCGCCATAGCTATAAAAGCGGTATTCCCGGGCGACGGCCTCCCGATACGCTTCCAACACCGCCTCGCGACCTGCGAACGCGCTCACCAGCATCAGCAGCGACGACTTGGGCAGGTGAAAGTTCGTCATCAGGCCTCCCACGATCTGGAACGGAAACCCAGGGTAGATGAACAGATCGGTCCACGCCGACTGGGGCGTGATGACGCCCTTGCCCAAACGCGCCGCGGTCTCGAGCGCTCGCGTGGTCGTCGTCCCGACGGCGATGACGCGCCGGCCGTCGCATTTGGCGGCGTCGATGGCGCGTGCAGCGGCCTCGCCGATGGAAAAATGTTCGGCATCGACCGTGTGCGCCTCGACGTCTTCGACCCGCACGGGTTGAAACGTCCCGTAGCCGACGTGCAGCGTGATGGCCACACGCTCGATTCCGCGCCGTGAAAGAGCGTCGAGGATCTCTTCGCTGAAATGCAGGCCTGCGGTGGGAGCAGCCACCGACCCGCGCGCACGTGCGTACACCGTCTGATAGCGCTCACGATCACTCTCGTCGTCGAGGCGTGCGATGTATGGCGGCAACGGAACGTGCCCAAGCGCGTCAATAGCCTCGTCGACGCTCGAGCCGCCGTCGCTCCACAGACGAACCGTGCGGCGGCCGTAGAAGCGGCACTCGAGAATCTCGCCATGCAGCACGTGCTTCTCGCCGCGGAACTCCACGACCGAGCCGGCGCGAAGCTTCTGGCCCGGATGCACCAGCGCGTCCCATCGATCGTCATCGAGCTTCGTGAGCAGGAGACACTCGACCGCGCCGCCGCTCGGCACACGCTTGCCCAGCAGCCGTGCGGGAAAGACCTTTGTGTCGTTGAGAACGAGGAGATCGCCATCGCGAAGAACCTCGGGCAGGCGCGAGACGGTCGTGTGCTCGAGTGGTGCTGCGCCACGTCGCAGCACGAGGAGCTTCGACGTGCCTCTGGGGCCCGGCGTCTGCGCGATGAGGCGCTGAGGCAGATCGAAGTCGAAGTCAGCGGTCTTCATGGAAGTCAGTCGCCAGTCGACAGTCGTCAGTGATCAGTCTCAGTCGTCAGTCCAAGTCAACAGTCCCAGTCCAAAGTCATCAGTCGCGGTCATCAGTCGCGGTCATCAGTCTTAGTTCAAGGCTGAGACCGCCGACTGTCGACTGGTCACTGAGACTGACGACTGAGACTGTCGACTTCGACTGATCACTGACGACTGCCGACTGACGACTCACTGGCGCGAGCCGGTTAGATCGACCAGCGCAGCAGGACGGCGCCCACCGTGAACCCCGCGCCGACCGACGCGAGAAGCACCATGTCGCCCTTCTTGAGCCGGCCCTGCGCCACAGCGTCCGTCAGCGCCAGAGGGATGGTGCCCGCTGTCGTGTTGCCGTACTTCTCGATGTTGATGATCACTTTCTCCGGCGGCAGGCCGAGCCGGTCCGCGGCGGACATGATGATGCGGCGGTTGGCCTGGTGCGAGACGAACAGATCGACGTTGCATGGCGTGAGGCCATTCCGGGCCATGATGCGGGTGCAGATTTCTTCCGTCTTCTTGACGGCGAACTTGAAAACCGCCTGGCCGTCCTGCTTCACGAAATGAAGACGCTGGTCGACGGTGTCGTGCGACGCGGGCCGAAGGCTGCCGCCCGCCGGCATGCACAGCGACGGTCCGCCGCTGCCGTCGATCTCGTGCTCGAAATCGATGATGCCGAGTCCGGGTTCCGTCGCAGGACTCACCACTACTGCGCCGGCGCCATCCCCGAACAGCACGCACGTCGAGCGATCCTGATAGTCGATGATGCTCGACATCACGTCTGCGCCAACGGCGAGCGCGTGTTTGTGCGTACCGGCTGCCACCATGTGAATGGCTGTCGTCAGCGCATAGGTAAACCCTGAACACGCCGCGCCGAGGTCGAAGCCCCATGCGTGGTCCGCTCCAATCTTGTTCTGCAGCAGGCAAGCCGTACTCGGAAAGATCATGTCGGGGGTCGTCGTACCGACGACGATGAATTCGATGTCGTGCGGCGTCAGCCCCGCTTGCTCAATCGCCTTCAGCGATGCCTCGCGAGCGAGATCGGAGGTCGCCACACCCGGGTCGACGATGTGACGTTCGCGGATCCCGGTGCGCTGAAGGATCCACTCGTCGGTGGTGTTGACCATCGTCTCGAGATCTTTGTTGGTGAGGAGACGGGGCGGAACGTACGTCGCGAGACCGCTAATCTGGGTCTGGCGCAGATGGGCTCTCTTCAAAACAAACCTCGCGTCGGCGCGGTGAGGCCGAAATACTTGTATGCGAGAGGCGTCGCCACACGGCCCCTCGGCGTCCTGTCGAGAAACCCGATCTGAATCAGAAAGGGCTCGTAGATATCTTCGATGGCGTCCGGCTCCTCGCTCAGCGCGGCCGCCATGCTGTTGATGCCGACGGGACCCCCGCCGAACTTCTCGATGATCGTGCGCAGCAGCTTCCGATCGATCTCGTCGAAGCCGTGCTCGTCGACTTCGAGCAGCTTCAGGGCGTCGACGGCGACCTGGAGCGTGATGGTCCCGCTCGCGCGCACCTGCGCGAAATCGCGCACGCGCCGCAGCAGCCTGTTCGCGATCCGCGGCGTGCCGCGGGAGCGGCGCGCGAGTTCGGCTGCCGCGGGCTCGTCGATCGGCACGTTGAGAATGCGGGCCGATCGCTGGACGATCTCCTGGAGATCCCCATCCCCGTAGAAGTCCAGCCGATGGACGATGCCGAAACGCGACCGCAGCGGCCCCGTCAACAGGCCGGCGCGCGTGGTCGCGCCGATCAGCGTGAACTTCTGTAGCGGGACTTTGATCGATCGGGCGCCCGGCCCCTGGCCAATGATGATGTCGAGCTCGTAGTCCTCCATCGCCGGATAGAGCACTTCCTCGATGGCTGGCGACATCCGGTGGATTTCGTCGATGAAGAGCACTTCGTGCTCGCCGAGACTGGTGAGAATCGCGGCGAGGTCGCCGGGGCGCTCGAGCACCGGACCGGCGGTCGCGCGCACGGCGACGCCGAGCTCCTGGCCAATCACGTACGCCAGCGTGGTCTTGCCGAGTCCCGGAGGTCCGTAGAGAAGAACGTGATCCAGCGCCTCGCGACGTTGCCGCGCGGCCGTAATCGAAACCTGCAGATTCGCGCGGACGCGCTCCTGGCCGATGTAGTCGTCCAGCGTGCGGGGCCGCAGCCCTGCCTCGTACTGGGCATCCTCATCGACCCGGGAAGCCGTCACGATCCGCGGGTCGCTCATCCAGGGGGATTCTATGAGACGGCGAGCCCCTCAGCAATCTTGGCTTTGATTTTCTTGATGAACCTTCTCCGGATGTCCGGGCCGTAGCCGGCCGCGCGGAAGATGTCGTCCCACTGCTGGTCGCTCAGGCGATTGAGCAGTTCTGCGGTCCAACGCACGTCGTCAGACCGCACGCGCCCGACGATGCCCGCGTAGATGGTGTCGAAGTCGAAGTCGACCCCGTCGACGTCGACTCGCTTGATAAAGCCCTGCGCTTCGAAGCCTTCGATGTCGTTGCGCGAACCTTGACCGAAGCCGCGCATTGGCACGGGAAGAACCCAGAGCAGCCTGGACGGCGATGTGCGTCCGAGCGACGCGCCGAGATCGCGAACCACATAGCGCTCCTGCGCTCCAGGTCCGCGATAGATCTTGTTGTTCGACGTTTTCCAGTCCCAGCTGTTCAGCAGGATGTTCGCGACGATCAAACCGCGATAGGGCTGAGTCGACACAAACGGGTTCTCTTCCCAACTCCAGTCGCCGGCCACAGAGGCGCCGTCGAAATCGACTCTGAATCGCGACGGGCCCTGGCGTCCGCCGGGCCCGCCCGACAGATCCCAACTCTCGACGTAGTAGGTCGGCGGCTGGTGATAGCCGATCGCCCACAGCACACGCGAGGCGGCGACCTCGGTCTGCGCTTCGGGCCCCAGCTTTACATTCCATGTTCGTCCCGCCGAGTCTCGAACCTCGAAGCCGGGACTGTAACCAGTGGTGTCTGTCGAGACCCACGCGAACGTGGCGTCGGCCGGAGGCGCCAGTTCGGCACCGCCGGAGCCAAGAAACAAGTCGCGTGTTGCGATGTCAGATGGATGCGCCCAGAGAGCTTCGAGGGGAGCGATCGTTCCCTCACCGTCCCTAGCGCGCACCTGCGCGCTGAGGTGAACAAGTGCGACCGCAAGGATCGCGGCATTGACCAGAATCGATGCACGGCTGTTCCGCACTGCCATGGGGGTACGAGGAAGCAAGACCGGGGCCCATGAGGGGAAAATGCCGCCAGTTTACTTGCTGGAGAGCTCCCGCAAGGCCTGCCTCAAAGTGGCCTCGAAGGACCCGCCCGAAGTGGCCTTGAGGGCCGTATCAACGGCTCTCTCAGCCAAGGGTTTGTGGTAGCCGAGATTGACCAACGCCGACAACACATCCGATCGAAAAGTGTCCGCCGTTGCTGCCGGCGGCGCCACTGGTTCGGTTGTGTGCAGTGCCGCCACCTTGTCCTTCAGCTCGAGTCCGATGCGCTCGGCCGTTTTCTTGCCGATGCCGGGGATTCCCGTCAGCCGCCCGACATCGGCGTGCCGGATTGCCGCAATCAGCTCGGGCGGCTCCATGCCCGACAGCACAGCAAGCGCGAGTTTCGGGCCGATGCCGCTGACGCCGATCAGCCGCTCGAAGAGCTGCAACTCCAGCGTGGTGCCAAAGCCGTAGAGCACGAGCGCATCCTCCCGGACGTGCGTGTGGATGCGCAGCGCAATCTCGCCGCCGGTCTCTGCCATCTCGAAGAACGTCGAGAGCGGCACGTGCACGTCGTAGCCAACGCCGTGCACATCGACGATGACGCGGTTGGGGTGTTTCTCGAGGAGAACGCCTTGAAGGTGCGCGAGCATTCAGCGCGACGGACGATATGCCCGCCAGGTTGACGGCTGTCCCGTAACTTTGGATCGCCGCGGAATCGCCGTCACGGCGCCGCAAATGCTGGCCTTGTGGAGATGGCACACCGCAATGGCGAGCGCGTCAGAGGCATCGAGCGGCGAGGGCGGCGCCGCCAGGCCGAGCAGCAGCTGAATCATCGATTGCACCTGCTTCTTCTCGGCGCGGCCGTAACCGACGATCGACTGCTTCACCTCGGCTGGCGTGTATTCGAAGATCGGCACGCCGGCCTCCACGGCGGCGAGCATGGCGACGCCACGCGCGTGTCCGAGCGTGAGCGCGCTCTTCGCGTTGACCGCATGAAACAGGTTTTCGACGGCTACGCAATCGGGACGAAGCTTGGCGAGCAACGCGCCAAGCTCCGCATGGATGATCCTGAGTTTTTCGGGGAACGCTTTCGAGCGGGGAATCGCAATCGCGCCGCACGCGACGAGGCGATGCCGCGTGCCGTCGCTCTGCACGCAACCGTAGCCGGTGCGCGCAGAGCCGGGGTCGATCCCAAAAACCTTCACGCGAGCGAGGCCTCGATCTCCTTCTCCGAAATGTCGAAGTTCGACCACACATGCTGCACGTCGTCGTGGTCTTCCAGCGCTTCCATCAGCTTCACCATCTGCTGTGCCGGCTTGCCCTCGAGCTTCACGTAGTTTTGCGGAATCATCGACACCGACGCAGTGGCCGGCTCCACGCCGATGGCCTTGACGGCTTCATGTACCTGCGTGAAGCCTTCGGGCGGCGTCAGAATCTCCCAGTTGTCGTCGTCGTCCTGGAAGTCGTCGGCGCCAGCTTCGAGCACGGTGTTCATCAACTTCTCTTCGTCGGCTTTCGATTTCTCGACGACGATGTAGCCGCGCTTGGAGAACATCCACCCAACCGCGCCCGCGGCCGCGAGATTTCCGCCGTGCTTCTCGAGCAGATGTCGCAGCTCGCCGACCGTGCGGTTCTTGTTGTCGGTGAGCGTGTCGATGATCAGCGCAGCGCCGCCGGGTCCATAACCCTCGGTACTGCGCTTCTTCGTACGACACGCCCGGTTCTTCGCCGGTGCCGCGTCGAATGGCCCGCTTGATGTTCTCGGCGGGCATGTTGTTCTGTTTGGCCTCGGCAATGATGGTGCGCAGCCGGGGATTGCTATCCGGATCGCCCCCGCCCCCGCGGGCCGCAATCGTCAGTTCCTTGATGATGCGGGTAAAGACCTTGCCGCGCTTGGCGTCGGCCGCACCTTTTTTATGCTTGATGGAATGCCACTTTGAATGGCCGGACATGGTGAAAACTCCAAGAAAAAGCTCCGGAGATTCTACAACTTTTCAGCGAGAATCAGCCAGACGTCGGCGCGGCGGTCCCAGGGCTGTCCGTCGTAATCGCCCAGCACGGCGTTGATGCGGAATCCGGCACGTTCCAGCCGCCGGGTCATCTGCGGAATGGCCAGCGTGCGGAACACCAGCGAGAACCGCCGCGACTTCCGCTCGCGGCCCCGGCGCTCCACGTACTCCTGATCGAAGTGCGTCAGCTTTCGCGCGCGATCCTGGCGCACCGACTCGACGAGGGTGATGCGCGATTTGCCGCCACGGCGCGAGCCGCGGAAACGAACGCGATTCCGGTACTCCTGCCAGACGGGTAGATCGGGAACGAGATCGAGGCAGAAGAGGCCGCCGGGCGCCAATACGCGATGAGCGGCGGTCAACGTCGCTTTCAGATCGCTGTCGCGAATCAGCGACTGAAGAATGCCGTACGGCGCCATCACCAGCTTGAATCGCGCGGAGCTGTGGAACGGCAGTTGGCGGATGTCGCCTTGCAGCCAGGAGATGCGGCCGTTCGTGCGCGTGCGAGCCGCGCGTTTACGCCCTCGCGCCAGCATCTCGGCCGATCGATCGATGCCAACGACGCGCGCGCCGGAGCGCGCAACGGGAATGGTCACGCGCCCGGTCCCACAGCCCAGCTCCAGCACGGGGCCTGAGACGCGCGCCGCAAGCCTCTGCCAGAAGACCACGTCGCGGCGATCGAGCGTCTGCGCGTTCTCCCAGTCGTAAAACGGCGCGTAGTCGTCCCATCCCTGCCAACCATCAGCGTTCCGTTTAGGATCCGATCCCATTTTTACGAAAAGCGTAAACCGGGGTCTGACCCCTAGTCGGAGACGGCGAGCTCGCCAGGCACGATTGGGCGGGTGCGAGGAAGAAGGCCGGCTCGAGCCATGTTGCCGACGAAGGCGATGATTCCAACAAACACGATCAGCTTCAGCAGGTTCCCCGCGCGCGTGTTCGGCACGACGTTCCACATCACCCACAAGGCCGGCTGCGCGATGCACATCGCCCAGACCGTGCCGTAGAAGTAGCGGCGCTCGTGCCCCTCGCCTTTCGTGGACGGCATCACGCGTGGCAACCGCCCGAGCGCGCCGAGCAGCCAGATGGTGCCTGCAATTGGGAAGTACGCGTATCGATAGATCTGCTTCAAATACCATTGGCCCGACACAATCGCCACAACCAGCCCGGCGATGTTGAGTACCGCAAACGTGATGGCGGCGCTCCAGGCAAACGTGTAGCACACGCGCCGGTATAACGGATTCGGTCGATCTTCGGTGAATCGGATGATGTATGGAGCAGGCTCGACGCCGGGCAGCCGGCCACGGAAACCCGCAATGCCTGTTCCGAGCAGCACAACGCCCAACCAGAGCGACCGTCCGAGCATCGAAGCCACGCTCGAAGAGATCGAAGGTTAACGGCCCCGGCGCAATGAAGAACACGAAGATCCAGATGGGCCAGTGATTGAACCGATAGTAGAGCTTGTTACGCGTGCGGATCTTCCGATCGGACGCGTACTCGACGGGGATCGCATACTCCGTGGGTTTAATCACAAGACGTTGAGCTCCGGTCATCTTCTCTTCGGCCGCGATCAGCTTGTCGATGACCTCTCGCGGTGTCGCGCCCCGCGCTGCGGCACGGCGATCGGCCACGTACGCGCGCAGCCTGCTGAAGGGCCGCCGATACGGAAACGGAGAACAATAATAGCCGAGCGTCGAATGGCCGCGAATGCTGCGCGCGACGCGTGCGAAGTTGGCGGGGTCGACCGAGGCCGGCAGCGGCCGATCGGAGGTGCGGAATACGGTCGTCAAATTCCCTCCATCAGAAGACGCCGTCGTGTTCACGGGCTCGAAGCCGGCCTTCCTGCCCACCGCCTCCAATGTCGGTCCGCTGAAGCTGTAGAAGTGCGCGTAGTGAAATCGATGGGCCGGTGCAATGCACTGCGCTTCGACGTTCGGCACCTCGACGAGTAGCACACCGTCATCGGCCATCCACGCACGGATGCGCGCGAGAATCGCCTTTGGATTCTCCACGTGCTCGAGCGAGTGATACATCGTGACAACATCGAAGGATCCCTCCGGAAACGAGACGTCCTGCAGGAAACCGGTATGAATGGGCACGTCGAGTGCTTCGCGTGCGTGGCGAGCGTAGCCCTGATCGGGCTCGACGCCTTCGGCGGCGAAACCGAACCGGCGAAGAACGTAGACCACTTCGCCGCCGCCGGCGCCGACGTCGAGGATGCGGATTCCTTTGCGAAGATGTGGTTGCAGCGAGCGAAACCGGTTGAGGGCGCCGCGTGCCGAGCGCGCGACGTGGCGCAGCGACGGCGTCGCCCGCCCCTTGTAGTCGAGTCGGTACTCCTGAGCGTAGTACCGGCGCACGTCCTCTTCGGCCGGCCTCGGATTCGACCACACAAGCCCGCAGGTGGTGCAGATCGTCGAACGCAGCGGCCTGCCGTCGCGATCGCGCGTGCCGATCACTTCCACGCGCGAGTCCCCGCAGACATTGCAGGGGACGTACGCATCATTCACGGTTCGACACCAGGACCAACCGACGAAGCTCGGAGCCCTCCATGAAGTTCATCGGCCTCAGGTCGAACAGGTCCTGCCGCGCAAGCACATACGTCGTAACCGGAAGCCGATCCTTCACACGTTGATACTCAGACTCGGGCATCACGAAGTAGACGTCGCTGCTCGACTGAAAGACCGCTCTCAAGTGATCTGGCAGGGTCACATCCATAATCGGCCTGTTCAGGTAGAACACCATGCTCGGCAGCCCCGACTGATACGTGCCGACAATGGCGCCCACGCTCGCTCGCGTGCGGATGATCTCGGCAAACGGCTTCACCGGTTTGTAGCGCTCGAAATCTGGCAGCGTCTCGATCACAATGGCCTGGCAGACGAGCGCCAGTGTCAACGCTATGGCCAGGAACCCGATCCGAAGCCTGCCGCGAGCCCCCATCCACGCACTCGCGACTCCGCCCGCCATCGCGCACGCCGCGATGAACGTCGTCCCTTGCAGGGAGTAGCGCTGCGAGAAGAGCCAGAGCACGCCGCCGCCAGCCACCACCAGGAGCAGCCCAGAAACACAGACGACCCAGCCGACCACGCGTTCGATACGGTCGCGTTCGTCGATCGACGCCACCATGACGCCAATGAGGGCGGCCTCGGCCACGATGATCGGCAGAATGTAGAGATCTTCCTTCGTGCTCGACATGGAGTAGAACACGACGATCACCGCGATCCAGATCACGAGAAGACGGACGATGCGGTCGTGAAACCGTTCGCGTACCGCCCACCACAACGCGACGGGGATGAACAGCGACCACGGAAAGAGATCGGCCAGCATGACCGGCAGATAGAAGAGGAAGCTTCTCGACTGCTCGCCGACGGTCTCGGTGAAGCGCCCCAGATTCTCCCCGAAGAGAAACGACCCGATGTACTCCCACCCATACTCCCGATAGAGCAGGTAGTACCAAGGCACGACGATGGACAGGCTGATGAGCGCGCCGGTGGGCAGCATCATGCGGCCGAGATCGCGGAGCCGCCGCAGCGACGCGAGATAGACGAAAAACACGAGTGCGGGCAAAAACACCGCCACCGGACCCTTGGTGAGCACGCCCAGGCCGGCCGCCACGTACATGAGAGCTCAGATATCGCCGCCGGTGCTGAGGCCGCACTTCGGACAAGGCAAAGCACAGCAGCACGAGCCCCATCCACATCGTAATGTGGATGTCGATGATGATCCGACGGGCGAGCAGCAGCACGCGCGGAGACGTGGCGAGCACCAGCGCCGAAATGAGACCCGCGGTTGTGCCCGCTGCAAGTCGGCCCAAACCGAACGCCGTCGCGAGAATCACGAGGGCGCCGATGGCAACCGGCACCCGCTCGCTCCACTCGGAGACACCGAACAGACGATAGGAGGCAGCGACGTTCCAGTACGACAGGACCGGCTTGTTCATCCGCAGCTGGAAGTTGAAGCTCGGGATCACGTAGTCCTCGGCCTGCATCATTTCCCTCGGCGTCTGCGCATAGAACGCTTCGTTCGCGTCCCAGATCGACGACACGCCGAGGTTCAGCGTGAAGGGAATGGCGGCGGCAAAGAGCAGCGCGGCGAGCAGGCGCCGGCCGGAATTCGCGAGCTGCAGGCATCGGCGGTTCAAGGTATCACGGCGCCAGGTGATAGAGCGCGATGCCGGCAGCCGCCGCTAGATTCAGGGAATCGACGTTGTTGCGCATGGGGATGCGCACGCGCACGTCGGCCAGCGACTCGGCTTCTTGCGAAAGCCCCGGCCCCTCGCTGCCAATCAGCAACGCTGTGCGCGGGCCCGAGTCGCACGTCTGCAGATCAATCGCATCAACGCGCGGCGTGAGCGCGATCAGGCGAAAGCCGAGCACTTTGAGCCGGGCAAGGTCGTCGGGCCAGCACTCCGATCGCGCGTACGGAACACCAAGCACGGCGCCCATCGATGTCCGGATCGCTTTGCGATAGAGCGGGTCGCAGCAAGTGGGGCTCAGCACGACGCCGGCGGCGCCGAATGCGGCCGCATTGCGGAACGCGCTGCCGACGTTGTCGGCATCGGTCACCGCCTTCGAGCACCAGCACGAGCGAAGCCGCGCCAGCCACGTCGTCCAGCGAGCGTGGAGCAGGTCGCTCGACGACTGCGAGGCATCCACGATGCAGATTGAAACCCGTGATCGCCGGAAACGCGTGAGTCTCGCAGACGTAGACGGGCGTCCCGGCCGGCAGCCGCGTGATGGCACTCTCCATCGCGTTCGCCGCTGCGGCGTTCACCAGCAGAGACACGACAGCCAGACCTGCCTCGACGACACGGCCCACCACGAGACGACCCTCGGCGACGAAGAGTCCGAGACGCTGCAAGAGATCCCGATCGCTGAGGTTGCGATAGTGCTCGAGCGACGGATCGGCGGCGTGGATTGGGATGATCACAAAAGTGGAAGGAAGAATTGTGACAATCGCGCTGGCGATGGAGAGCTACCAGGTCCCGGCCGGCGCGGCGATCGGCCACGTGCACTTGAAGGTCGCCGACATCGATCGCGCGCTCGCCTTTTACCACGACGTGCTCGGGTTCGATCTGGTGATGCGTCTCGGCGATCACGCGGCGTTCGTCTCGGCCGGAGGCTATCACCACCACATCGGCCTCAACACGTGGCACAGCCGGCGCGGCACGCCGCCGCCACCGCATCACACCGGGCTGTATCACTTCGCCATTCGCTATCCCACGCGACGCGATCTCGCGGCGGCCGTCCGGCGAGTCATCGACGCCGGCGTGCCGCTGCAGGGCGTGTCCGACCACGGCGTCAGCGAGTCCATCTACCTCACCGACCTCGACGGCAACGGCATCGAGCTCACGTGCGATCGGCCGATATCGGCCTGGCCACGCGATGCGGAAGGCAACATCGCGATGCACATGGCCGATCCGCTGGACCTCGACGCGTTGCTGCGCGAGGCGGAGTGACTTGCACAATCGCACGGCGACGAACCGACGAACCCACGAACCCGCGAACCGTCTAATGCGCATCGGCATCGACCTCGGCGGAACGAAAATCGAAGGCATCGCGCTGGACGGTTCATCGGAAATCCTGCGTCGACGGGTCTCCACTCCGCGTGACGACTACGCGGGTACGGTCCGCGCGATCGGCGCGCTCGTCACATCCATCGAATCGGAACTGGGACGCAGCGGCACCGATCGGCGTCGGCATCCCTGGCGCGATCTCGGCGCGCACCGGGCTGGTGAAGAACGCCAACTCCACGTGGCTGATCGGTCATGCGCTCGATCGCGATTTGTCGTCGGAACTGGGGCGGTCCGGTCCGCCTGAGCAACGACGCGAACTGCTTTGCGCTTGTCCGAAGCCACCGACGGCGCAGGACAAAACGCGCAGTCGTCTTCGGTGTGATTCTGGGGACGGGAACAGGCGGAGGCGTCGTCGTCAACGGCCACGCGGTCGAAGGACTCAACCGCATCGCCGGAGAGTGGGGCCACAATCCCCTGCCATGGCCGCGCGACGACGAGCGGCCCGGACCGGCGTGCTATTGCGGGCGCTCCGGCTGCATCGAGACGTTTCTGTCGGGCGGCGGCCTGTCGGCCACCTATGTCGCCGTGGCGAAGGCCGATCTGGCGGCAAACGACGATCGCCACGTCTCGCCGCAGGCGGCGACCGCCTGGCCATCCAAGGCGCTCGACATCTACGAAGAGCGCCTGGCGCGCGCGCTCGCGAGTATCATCAATGTGCTCGATCCAGACGTCATCGTGCTGGGCGGCGGGCTCTCGAACATCGACCGCCTCTACGCCAACGTGCCGGCGCTCTGGCAGCCTTTCGTGTTCTCGGACGGACCGGTTGATACTCGGCTTCTGCCGCCGCGGCATGGAGACTCGAGCGGCGTGCGCGGCGCCGCATGGCTATGGAGGGACAACGATGAAGACCCGAGTTAGCTCTGTCGGTACTGCTCACGCTCGCGCTGTCGTGGACGGCGCTGGCGCAAACGCCGCTGCCTATGCGCGAGGGCAACTGGTCGGTCACCGTGAAGATGAGCATGGACGGCATGAAGATGGACATGCCGCCGATAACGCGACGCACTGTGTCACTGCCGCGATGGCGAAGGACCCGCAGGCCTCCGCTGCCGAAAGGCCCCGACGGGCAGCGACTGCAAGATGACCGACTACAAGACGGTCGGGTGGCAGGTCACATACAAGATGGTGTGCACGAAGCCGTCGCCGATGACCGCCACTGGCCGAGACTGAAGTTCACCGGCACAGACGCGTACACCGGCACGATGGCGATGGAGGCCGAAGGACACAAGATGTCGATGGCGCTCGACGCGAAGCGGCTTGGGGACTGTCCGAAGTAGTTCTCAGTTCTCGGTTCTCAGTTCTCAGTTCACGTGTCCCTAGAACGGAGAACTCAGAACTGAGAACTAGAACCTCTCTACCACTCGCCCGTCCCGAATCGTCGAGGATCCTCGTGCGCGAACTGTTCGGGCGAACGCTTCGTCGTGCGTCGTCACGAGGAGGGTACGTCCCGGCGCCGGCGAGACGCTGCAGCAGCTTTCCGAGCTCCGCGCGGCGCGACTGATCGAGCGACGCCATCGGCTCGTCCATGAGCAGCACCGGCGGATTCATCGCGAGCGCGCGCGCGATGGCCACACGCTGCGCCTCACCGCCCGAGAGCGCCCGCGGCCACGCGTCGGCCCTCGCCTCGACGCCGAGCTCGCGCAGCAGCTCGCGCGCGGTCTCGCTCCGCCTCGCGCGGGGATCGACGATCGACGTGCACCGGCGCCAGGCAGACGTTCTGCGAGCGCCGATAGATGCTCGAACAGAGCAATGGAACTGGAAGACGAACCCGACGCTGCGCCGAAGCCGGCGCAGCTCGTCGCGGCTCGCAGGCGCGCCGCCCTCCATGCTGCGCCTCCCCCACCTCGATGCTGTCCTCGCTGAAACGGATCGAGCCCGGCGATCGCGCGCAGGATCGTCGTCTTCCCGAACCGGACGGCCCGAGCAGCGCAATCAGGTCGCCAGGGACCGCCTCGAGATTCACCTGGGACAACAGCACGCGTTCGCCGCGCGCGAGTTCGATCTCGCGAATCGAGAGCACCGGTGCCTCTACTGCCATCGCTCTTCCCCTGGGAGGGCTCTGACCCCGTCGCTCAGTCGGGGTCTGACCCCGGTTTTACGTTCTACGTAAATCGCCATCGCGCTTCGAGTTTCCGGGCAAGCGCCGCCAGCGGCAGCGACATCGCCAGATAGATCGCTGCGCAGAGCACGCCGGGAATCGCCCAGCTTCCGAGATTCGTCGCGAAAATCTGCGTCTGTTTGGTCAGCTCCACCACCGTCAGCACCGACACCAGCGACGAGTCCTTAAGCAGCGCGACGAAGTCGTTGGTCATCGGCGCGAGCGCCAACCGAAACGCCTGCGGCGCGCGCACGAGCCTGAGCGTCTGAAACTCCGTGAAACCCAACGTCCGCGACGCCTCGAGCTGACCGATCGGCACCGAGAGCAACGCGCCGCGATAGATCTCGCTTTCATAGGCCGCGTAGTTCAGTGCCAGACCCAGCAGCGCCGCGAGAAACGCGGGCAATCTCACAGCCTCAGCGATGCCGTAGTAGAGGACGAAGAGCTGAAGCAAAAGCGGCGTCCCTCGAATGAGCTCGACGTAGCCGGCCAGTAGCCTCCTCGTCAGCGGATCCCCGTAGAGCCGTCCCGTTGCGATTCCCATCCCGAGTGACGCCGCCACGAGCATCGCACCGCACGAAAGCAGCAAGGTGAGCACAGCCGCTCGAAGCAGCGCCGGCAGATACCGCCGTGTCGCTTCCCACCGCGGAAGGGTCGCCAGCCCTTCCCCTGCGTAACCGGTCACGGGCGGAATTGTTTCGGCGTTAAGCACGCGCGCGAAGAGACGCGGCTGATCGTCATTCCAGACTCGCCACTTCCGGAAGATCGCCTCGAGCCGACCGTCGCGCATGGCGCGCTCGAGGATCGTGTTGATGCGATCGCGTAATTGCACATTCGACGGCGCCAGCACGCCCACGTAGTGCGAAACAGCGATCGGTTCGGCGTGCGTAACGAATCCAGACGCCGTCCGGCTGCGCCGTTCGGCCAGGACGTGATCGAGCAGCACCGCGTCGAGCCGTCCCAGAAGCAGATCCGAATAAGGATGGACGTCGTCTTCGTAGGAGACAGCCGTCAAGCCGTGCTGGCCCTCGGCGGCGAGCAGCATCTCATAGGCAATCGTGCCTCCCAGCGTGCCGACTCGGCGGCCTCGCAGATCAGCAAGGGTGCGAAACCGCTGGGCGTCACCCGCGCGGACGCTCAGGACTTCGTTGAACTGGTAATAAGGGTGCGTAACGGCATACGTGGCGCGCCTGGTCGGGGTGTCCTCGATCCCGCTGAGGCCCATCTCTGCGTCCCCGCGCGCCACCGACTGATCGATTGAAGCGAAGGCCACCTCGACGAACTGCGCCGGCCGGCCCAACTCGCTGGCGATCAGCTCTGCAATGTCGACGTCGAACCCGGCCACCTTCGACGGGTCGGCGGGATCCGCCTCCACGTACGGCGCGCCGCCCTCGGCGTCTCCGGCCCATCGAAACACGTCCGGCGCCTGCGCCGCGACGCCGACCTGCAGCATCCCGATCAGCAGCGCGGCGCACATCACCGTTCTGAGCATTTTCAGCAGTAGGGCGTCACTATAACAGCAGGCGTTGCGGCGCCGCGGTGCTCGGAAAGAGTGCTTGCGCCTCGCGACGAAACGCGAAGTAGAATGGCCTTAATCACCGTGTTTGAGTCGCTCTTCGAGTTCTTCTTCAAATATTCGCCGTACGTTTTCCAGCAGGGCGAATTCCGTCTCGCGGGCTCTTCGCCGATGCTCGTGGCGGTCGTGCTGGCCTCTGCAGCCGCCCTTGCAGCGGTCCTCACCTACCGGACCGCTCCGGGCGATGCGGGCACGCTCGACCGCGCTGTGCTCATCGTGCTCCGGTTGTGCCTGCTCGGCATTGTCCTCTTCTGTCTCTTCCGGCCCGTCCTGATTCTCAGGACCTCGGTCCCGCAGCAGAACTTCATCGGTATCCTGCTCGACGATTCGCGAAGCATGCGCGTGGCCGACTACAACGGCAAAGCCCGCGCCGAGTTCGTGAACGAGACGTTCAGCCCCGAGAGCCCCATCATGAAGGCGCTGGCCAGCCGCTATTCGGTGCGCGTCTTCCGCTTTGCCTCATCCAGCGGCCGAGTGGGCACGTCGCGGGAGTTGTCGTTCGACGGCACTCAGACCAAGCTGGGCGATGCGCTGCAGGCTGCGCGCGACGAGTTCACCGGTCTACCGCTCGCGGGCCTGGTGATGGTGACCGACGGCGCCGACACGGCGGAGGCATCAATCCAGGAATCGCTCCTTGGGCTGAGGGCCAGCCAGATTCCGGTGTTCACCGTTGGCGTCGGCAACGAGACGCTCGGTCGTGACATCCAGATCAGCCGGGTCAGCACGCCGCGCAAGGTTCTGAAGGGCACCAATCTCTCTGTCGACGTCATCGTCGCGCAGACCGGATTTCGCGGCACGACCGTGCCGCTCAACGTCGAGGACTCGGGCCGTATCCTCAGCACGCAGGAGGTCCCGCTCACCAACGACGGCGAACCGACAACGGTGAAGGTGCACTTCACGGCCAGCGAGGCGGGCACGCGAACGATTCGCTTCCGCATCCCGAATCAGGACGGCGAGGAGATCACGCAGAACAACGTGCGTGACGTGCTGCTCGACGTCCAGGACCGCAAGGAGAAGATCCTCTTCTTCGACGGCGAGCCGCACTTCGAGGTCAAGTTCATCCGGCGGGCCGTTGCCGACGACCCCAATCTGCAGGTCGTGTTGCTCCAGCGCACGACCGAGACGAAGTTCTTCCGCGTGATGGTCGACAGCGGCGACGAGCTCGCCGCCGGCTTCCCGAAGACTCGCGACGAGCTGTTCAGCTACCGCGGGCTGATCCTTGGAAGCATCGAAGCGAGCGCCTTCTCGGGCGATCAGCTCCGCATGGTGGCTGATTTCGCCGATCGACGAGGCGGGGGCCTCATGATGATCGGCGGCCGGCGCGCCTTCGCCGAAGGCGACTACGCGGGGACGCCAATCGCCGACGCGCTTCCCGTCGTCCTCGAGGCCAAACAGCCGGACGCGACGCTGCGCGTGCAAGTCACGCCGACGCGCGCGGGTCAGTCGCACGCCGTCACCCAGCTCTTGAAGACCGAGCAGGAGTCGGTGAAGCGCTGGGCCGAGCTGCCGTCGGTGATCAGCGTGAACCCGGTGCGGCAGTTGAAGCCGGGCGCCACTGCGCTGCTGCGCGCGCTCGACGAGAACGGACGCGAGACGATCGCTCTGGCGTTTCAGCGATACGGCCGCGGCAAGACGCTGGCGTTTCCGATCTACGACTCGTGGGCGTGGCAGATGGACGCCAGGATTGCCGTCGAGGACATGGTGCACGAAACCTACTGGCGCCAGCTCATGCGCTGGCTGGTCGATGGGGTGCCGGATCCTGTCGAGCTGACGAGCTCGCCCGACCAGGTGGAGCCGGGCGAAGAGGTGACGTTGATTGCCGAGGTCTCGGATTCGAGCTTCCTTGAAGTCAACGACGCGGGCGTCAACGTGCATGTGACCGGCCCGAAGGGCCTGGTGATGGACGTGCCGCTGCAGTGGACCGGCGAGCGGAACGGCGAATATCGCGGCACCTTCACGCCCCCCGAGATCGGGACGTACGAAGCGCGGGTCGACGCCTCACGCGCCGGCGCGACGCTCGGCGGCAACGTCGCCCACGTGCGCGTGGCGCCGAGCGACAGCGAATACTTCGACGCCTCGATGCGCGCACCGCTCCTGCGGCGAATCTCCGAGGAGACGGGCGGACGCCACTACACGACGCAGAACGCGGCTTCGCTGCCCGACGACGTGCAGTATGCAGGCCGGGGTATCACGACGGTGGAGGAACGTGATCTGTGGGACATGCCCATCGTGCTGCTCCTCATGCTCACGGTGATGATGGCCGAATGGAGTTACCGCCGGGTCCGACACCTGGCGTAGCTGGCAGCTGGCTGATAGCTCACAGCTGGCAGCTCACAGCTCGAATTGGAGGATTCGTGGCAACCATTGAAGATCTTGATCAGGACGACGTCGCACTTGCCGACCGGATGAAGCGGGGGCGCGAGCAGATCGTCAACGAGCTGCGCAAGCTCATCATCGGCCAGGACGACGTTGTCGGCCAGGTCCTGCTCACGCTGTTCGTCGGCGGCAACAGCCTCATCGTCGGGGTGCCGGGGCTGGCAAAGACGCTGCTCATCCATTCGATGGCGCGCGTCCTCGACCTGAAGTTCAACCGTATCCAGTTCACGCCCGACCTGATGCCGTCGGACATCACGGGCACCGACATCATCAACGAAGATCCGGCCACCGGCCGGCGCCAGATGATGTTTGCGCCGGGACCGATCTTCGCCAACATCGTCCTCGCGGACGAGATCAACCGCACGCCGCCGAAGACGCAGTCGGCGCTGCTCGAGGCGATGCAGGAGCACCGCGTCACCGTGCAGGGACGCACCTACACGCTGGAGGAGCCGTTCTACGTCTTCGCCACGCAGAACCCGATCGAGCTCGAGGGCACCTATCCGCTGCCCGAGGCACAGCTCGACCGCTTCATGTTCCACATCGTCATCGAGCATCCGCCCGAAGACGAGGAATACGAGGTCGTGCGGACCACGACGGCGATTCTGAATCCGCAGTTCGATCGGCCGGTCAGCGGCGCCGACCTGGTCGCCTTTCAGCGGCTGGTCCGGCGGGTACCGGTGGCCGAGAGCGTCATGCGCTATACGCTCGATCTGGTGCGGACGACCCGCCCGAAGGGCAAGCAGGCGCCCGAGGTCGTGAAGAAGTGGGTGGCGTTCGGTGCGAGCGTCCGTGCGGCGCAGTACCTGATTCTCGGCGCCAAGGCGCGCGCGCTCACGCTCGGACGCTATCACGTCAGCTTCGACGACATTCGCGCGCTCGCGCATCCCGTGCTGCGGCATCGCGTGCTGACGAACTTCCACGCCGAGTCTGAAGGCATCACGAGCGACTCGATCATCGATCAGCTGCTCGAAGCCGTGCCGACGCCGAGGTCGGGCATGTAATGGGGGTCGGGGCCCCATGCGAACTAAGTAAATGGAAGCGCACTCCCTTCCCGGCGCCCGGTTCGTCGACCCGAAGGTCCTCGCGCGCATCGGCAACCTCGAGCTGCTCGCCAAGACCGTTGTCGACGGGTTCATCAACGGGCTCCATCGTTCGCCGTATTTCGGCGCGTCGGTCGATTTCGCCGAACATCGCGGCTATATGCCGGGCGACGACATCCGCCGGGTCGACTGGAAGCTGTACGCGCGGCACCGACCGCTACTACCTCAAGGAGTACGAGGCCGACACCAACGCCAACTTCTCGGTGATTCTCGACGTGTCGCGGTCGATGAGCTTCGGGAGCCGCGGCATTACGAAGCTGGACTACGGCAAGTTCCTCTGCGCGTGCCTCGTCTACTTCGCGCAGAAGCAGCGCGATCGCATCGGCTGCGTTACGTTCGACAACGACATCGTCGCGCACATTCCGCCGTCAGCGAAGCATCTGGATCGCGTACTGCACACGCTCGACAAATCGACGCCCAACCGGAAGGGCGACCTGACCGTGCCGATGCAGAAGATGGCCGAGCATTTCGGCCGCCGCGGCATCCTCGTGATCGTGTCCGATCTCTACGAGAACCCGGAAACCGTGCTGGAAGCGGTCAAGCCGCTGCGCTATCGCGGCAACGATCTCATCGTGTTCCATGTGCTCGATCCTGCGGAGATCGATTTCAACTTCAGCGAAGCCGCGAGCTTTCAGGACCTCGAGACCGGCGAGCAGATCCCGGTGGTGCCGACCGCGCTGGCGGCGCAGTACCGCACCCTGGTGCAGGAGCATGTCGCCGCCCTCAGCTCTCGATTTGCCGCCAATCGGGTGGACTATTCGCTCACGAACACCGCCACGCCCCTCGACTACGCCCTGTTCAAATACCTCTCGGCGCGCCAGAGGCTGAGCCGCGTAAGATAGATCATGGCTTTTCTCGCCCCACTGTTCTTCGCCGCGCTGGCCACGCTCGCCATTCCGATCCTCATCCACCTCACGCAGCGCGAGCGAAAACAGGTCGTCGAGTTTCCGTCGTTGATGTTCCTCGAGAAAATCCCGTATCAGTCCGTCCGCCGCCGCCGCATCCGCGATTGGCCGCTCCTGGCCATGCGGCTGGCAGCCATCCTGCTCATCGTGCTCGCGTTCGCGCGGCCGTTCTTTGACCGGCCGCTCGAGGCGCTGTCGAATGTTGCGGGACCGCGCGAGGTGGTCATTCTGCTCGACCGGTCGTACAGCATGGGGTACGGCGATCGCTGGGCGCGCGCGCAGGCCGCCGCCCGGCAGGTGGTCCAGGGTTTGCGGCCCAGCGATCGCGCATCGCTGGTGCTCTTTGGTACCAACGCCCAGCTCGAAGTGCGCGCCACCGGCGAGCTCTCCCGCGTGTCGGCGGCCGTTGATGGCGCGACGCTGAGTGCCGAGGCTACGCGGTTTGCGCCAGCGTTGAAGATCGCTCAGCGCCTCGTCGCCGACTCCACGCTGCAGAGCCGCGAGGTCGTGATGATCAGCGACTTCCAGCGGAACGGGTGGGTACGCGACGAAAGCCTGCGGCTTCCCGAAGGGGCCGCTTTCAAGCCAGTCCCCATCACCGACGCCCAGACTGCGAACCTCGCGATCTCTTCGGTGCTTCCGCAACGGTCAATCTTTTCGGGTCAGGAGCGAGTTACTGTTGCCGCTGGCGTCATGAACCGGGGCCCTGCCGCGGCGAGCAACGTTCAAGTAGTCCTGGAGCTGGACGGGCGGGCTGTCGAGACCAAGACCGTATCGGTTAATCCCGGCGAGCCGGCGTCCGTCACGTTCCAGCCCTTCACGCTGGCCCGCGCGTTCACGCGCGGCGCGGTGCGGATTGGCGACGACGCTCTGAAGACGGACAACGCGTTCAATTTCGTCATCTCACCAGCCCAGCGCTTGCCGGTCTTGATCCTCGATGCGCCACGCGCGTCGCGCGAAGCGAGCCTGTACCTGCAGAGGGCGCTGTCGATTGGAACCACGCCGGCGTTTCAGGTGGCGGTACGGCAGGGCGAGTCGGTGTCGAGCGACGACCTGGCGCGCAACCGCGTGGTGGTCCTCAACGACGCGGCTGCGCTCTCGTCGGGCGATATCCTCAAGCGCTTCGTGTCGCAGGGCGGCGGCCTTTTCGTCATCCTCGGCGAACGCGCGAACTGGGGAACCGATTCCAACGACCTGCTGCCCGCCCTTCCAGGCGACGTCGTTGATCGCGCCGGACGGGGCGGCTCGCTGGCCGAGCTCGATTACAGCCACCCGGTACTCGAAATCTTCAAGGCGCCGAGGAGCGGCAATCTGTCGACCGCCCGTTTCTTCCGCTATCGAAACGTGACGGTGAAGCCCGAGCCCGCGGGCGCTCGCGATGGCGAGGCGAACCAACCGGATCGTGTCATCGCCCGCTTCGACGACGGGGCCGTGGCGATGGCCGAGAGGCGCATCGGCTCGGGCCACGTAATCCTCTGGACGTCGACCCTCGACAACTACTGGAACGACCTCGCCCTCAAGTCGGTGTACTTGCCGTTCGTCCACGAAACTGCCCGGCACCTGGCGGCGTATGAAGAAACAGCGCCGTGGTTCACCATCGGCGACGTGGTCGACCCTGCCCACGCGCTGCGCACCTCGGGCATCGGCATGCAGGCTGGCACGGGAGCTCTGGTGCTGACCCCAGGCGGCCGCCGCATCGAGCAGTCCGGAACGCCGACGCCGGTACAGCTCGATCAGCCCGGTTTTTACGAGGTGCGCCCCCGCTCGAACCAGGCCGGCACCGTGAGCCTGGCGGCCAACGTCGACACGGCGGAGTCTGACATGGCGATGCTCGATATACAGGAGCTTGCGGCGTCGCTCGCCGGAAGACCGGGAGCCGCGAATCCAGCCGCCACGGACGCCGCAGCGCTCACGCCTGAGGATCGGGAGCGTCGGCAGAACTTCTGGTGGTACCTGCTCATCGCGGGTTTGGCCCTGCTCGGCGTGGAGTCGGCAATCTCCAACCGCATGAAAGGGCCGATCGAAGGCACGCGCATTTCGCCATCCGCGTCCCACTAAGTGCCCATCTGTGGCACATTTGTGACCAAGATTTCAGCCGCTACCCGCTCGGGGAACGGTGCTAAGCTGAAACTACTTCAGGGGGGAACATGCTCCAGGAACAGTCGTCGGCAGGCGCAAACTCTGAGCTGATCGGCATCATCCGCGACATCCGGAAGCGCTGGAGGATAAAGCTGGCGGCGCGAGGCGCTGCCTTCGTGATTGCCGGCTTCGTCCTGACGTTGCTCCTCTCGGCCTACGCGCTCGAGACCCTGAAGTTCAGCCCCGGCTCCATCGTCGCCTTCCGCGTCGGCATGGTGATGGTGCTCGGCGCGCTGGCGGGGTACTTCTTCGTGCTCCCGCAGTGGCGCAAGGTCACCGACGAGCAAGTTGCGCTCTACCTCGAGGAATGCGAGCCCTCGCTCGAAACAGCGATTCTCAGCGCACTCGAAGCAGAGAAGCAGTCCGCCTCTCATTCGCCTGCTCTGGCGCAGCAGCTGGTGCAGCAGGCCATTCAGCGATGCACGAACCTCGAGCGCGGTCGCCGGCTCGAGACCCGGCCGATGAAGCAATACGCGACCGTCATCGGCGGCACGATTGCGGCAGCCATCCTGATTTTCCTGGTGGGCCCTGCCTATCTGCGGCAGGGCGCGTCGGCGCTGTTGCTCATGGCTGGTGACGTGCTCGAAGCGAGTCCGTATCGCATCGACGTAAAGCCGGGCAGCACCACGGTGCCGCGCGGATCCGATCAGGTCATCACGGCAACGGTTCAGGGGTTCGAGGCCGACAAGGCGGAATTGCTGATCCGCAAGTCCGTGAACGCGCCGTTCGAACACGTGCCGATGGTCTTCAACAGCGACTCGAAGACCTTCGAAGGCATGCTGTTCGATCTCCCTGGCTCCATCGACTACTTCGTCGAGTCGGGCGGCGTACGCTCGTCGGTCTTCACGATGCACGCGGCCGATCTGCCGTATGTGAAGCAGCTCGAGATGGAGTACGTCTTCCCGGCCTATACGGGACTCGCTCCTCGCAAGATCGAAAACGGCGGCGACATCGCCGTACTGCAGGGCACGCAGGTGCGTCTGCGCATTACGCCGACGATGAAGTCGCCCTCGGGCCGCATCCTGATTGACGGCGACACGCCGCTGGCGCTCACGCCCGCGGATGGCGTCTTCACCGGCCACCATTCCCGTCACCAAGGACGGCTTCTACCGGGTTGAGCTTCAGGGAGGTCCGGAGAACAAGCTCGTCAATGCGTCGCCGCAGTACACCATCGACGTGCTCGAGGATCAGCCGCCCACGGTTTCCATCGCGAAGCCGGGCCGCGATACGACGGCGTCGCCGATCGAGGAGTTCTCGATCGAAGCGCGCGCAGACGACGATTTCGGCGTTCGCCAGCTCCAACTGATGTATTCGGTCAACGGGGGGCCGGAGCAGACCAAGGCCCTGGTCGACAGCCGCTCGAAGCCCTTGTCCGAGCTGTCGGCCCCGCACACCTTCTATCTCGAAGAGCTCAAGCTGCAGCCCGGCGATTCGGTGTCGTACTACGCCCGTGCGGTGGACAACGACAGCGTGGCGGGCGGCAAGACCGTCTCGAGCGATCTCTACTTCATCCGCATCCGGAAGCTCGACGAGCAGTTCCGCTCCGCGATGTCGATGGGCGGCGGTGGTGGCGGGGGCGGGGGCGGCGCGGGCATGCAGGTGGACGCGCTCTCGCAGCAGCAGCGCGAGATCATCTCGGCCACGCACAACATCGTCCGCGATCGCAGGACGATGACCGCCGCAGAAGCTGCGCGAGAACCTGGTGGTCGTCGCGCTGTCGCAGTCGAAGCTGCGCGAGCAGGTCGAAGGGCTGATCTCCGCATGAACAGCCGGCTCGTCGAACCGGACCCGGCGTTCCAGCGCCTTGCGGAGCTGCTGCCGAAGGCCGTCGAAGAGATGAAAGCAGCCGAGGCGAAGCTGCAGGCCCAGTCGCCCAACGACGCGCTGCCGCCGGAGAATCGAGCGCTGCAGCAGCTGCAGAGCGCCGAAGAAGAATACGAGAAGCAGATCAGCCATGCAAGGCGGCGGTGGTGGCGGCGGAGGCGGCGGCGCCGGTTCCGTGTCCGAGCGAGCTCGCCGAGCTGTTCAAGCAGGACCTCGACAAGCTGGCGAACCAGTACGAGACCGCACAGAGCACGCAGCAGCAACAGTCCGATCAGCAGGTGGACGCGCTGATGGAGAAGCTGCGCGAGCTCGCGCGGCGCCAGCAGCAGGAAGCCGAACGCCAGCGCCAGCAGGCGCTGGCCGGCCAGATGGGTCAGGGCGGCGGTGCAAGTCAGCGTGCGCTGGCGGAGCAGGCCGAAGAGGCCGCGCGGCAGCTCGAGCGGTTGTCGCGCGAGCGCAATCGCCCGGATCTGGCGCAGGCGGCGCAGCAGATGCGCCAGGCCGCCGATGCGATGAGGCGCGCGGCGTCATCAGGCGATCCCAGCAGCGCGCGGTCAGGCCAACGCCGCCCTCGGACAACTGCGTGAGGCGCAGCGCCGGCTCGAGCAGGAGCAGGGCGCGCGCGGGCAGCGCGACATGGAAAGCGCACAGCAGCAGGCCGAGGAGATCGCTCGCGAGCACCGCGAGCAATCGCAGGAAGCGACGGCGCTCTCGCAGTCGGGCAACGGACGTCCCACCGATCGCGCGCGCCAGCTCGCACAGGAAAAGTACGATCTCGAGGCCAAGGTGGACGCGCTCGAGAAGCAGCTCGACCGCATGTCGGGCGAGATGCGCCGTACCGAGCGCGAAGCGTCCCAGCGCCTGCAGGCGGCGGCCGACGGCATTCGCAACAACCGCCTCGAAGAGCGCATTCACTATTCGGGCAGCCTGATGCGGGGCGGCGGACAGACCGATCCCAAGCTCGAAGCGGATATCACGTCAGAGATCGACGCGCTGCGCCGGCGCCTGGACGAAGCGGCCAAGGGCCTTGGGCAGGGGAACCGCGACAACCGCATGACGAACAACCTCGACCGCGCGCGAAACCTCGTGCGCGGCGTCGACTCGATGCAGCAGCAGATGCGCGAGGGTCAGCAGGGCGCAAGGTCAGCAGAATCAGCGGGTCAACAAGGGCAACAAGGTCAACAGGGCCAACAGGGCCAACAAGGCCAACAGGGCCAGCAAGGGCAACAAGGGCAGCAGGGTCAACAAGGCCAACAGGGGCAAGGCGGCGGCCAGCAGGGTCAGGGCCAGAGGTCAGGGCGGCCAGAACGCCGACGGCAATGGCGGCGCCGATCGCGGCGGTCAGTACGCCGGCGGCAACGGCGCCGGCTACGCGAATCGAGGAGACGACTGGGGCGGCTGGGGACAGCGCGTCTTCACGCCTGCAGGAGGTTCGCGACTTCCGCGATCAGGCGAGATACTGGACCGGCGAAGCGCAGCGCCTGCGCGACCAGCTTCGCGGCGACGGCACGAACGTGACGGACCTCGACGACGTGCTCCGTCAGATGCGGCAGCTGGACGACGACCGCGTCTATAAGGACCCGCGTGAGCTCGAGCGGCTGCAGACGCAGGTCGCCGAGGGACTCAAGCGATTCGAGTTTGGGCTCCGCCGCAAAGTCGAGGATGCGACGAGCGATCAGCCTGCGCTGATGGCGACAGACGACGTCCCGCGCGGCTTCCGCGAGCTGGTGGACGAGTACTACCGGTCGTTGTCACGGTCGACGACAGTAGTGAAATAGAGACGGTTCTCAGTTCTCAGGTTCTCGGTTCCTAGTTCTGGTTCGCTGAACTGAGAACTGAGAACTCGAGAACTGAGAACGGCAAGACCCTCCTATGCCCCGCGCTAGCCTTCTCGCCTCCTTTCTCACAGCCGCAGTCACGGGCCTTGCGTACGCTCAAATCTGGACCGGCGGCGGCGAGATGTGGAACGGATTCCGCGGCGAGCGCCCGCGCTATGCGACAGCCGCCATCGCCGATGGCGACTTCCACTTCTGCCGTCTCATGTATTCGAGCGCCTACAGGGAGGCCGGCGGCGCAGGCTGGCGCACCGACTATCCCGGCGCCGATATCAACTTCAGCGTGAGATTCGGCGAGCTCACGAAGGCCTCAGTGAGCCGCAACGGAGAGGGCGATCCGGAACACTTCGTCATTCGCAGCCGCGGGGACGACAGTATCTTCCGGTGCCCGTACGTGCATATTGAAGACGCGGGCACGGCTGAGTTCAGCGGCGCCGATGTGGAGCAGCTCAGAGAGTATTTCCTCAAGGGCGGCTTCATGTGGAGCGACGACTTCTGGGGCTCCGCCGCGTGGGAGAACTGGGAAACACAGATCGGCAAGGTGCTCCCGCCCGGGCGTTTTCCGATTGTGGACCTGCCGGTGACGCACGCGATGTTTCAGGGTATCTACAGCGTGAAGCAGATTCCGCAGGTGCCCTCGATCATGCGGTGGCGCGGATTGGGCGGGGGGACGTCAGAACGAGGGCCTGACAGCGCCCACGTGAACACGAGGGGCATCTTCGACGAGAAGGGACGGCTCCTCGTGCTGATGACGCACAACACCGACATCTCCGACTCGTGGGAACGCGAGGGCGACGACCCCGAGTACTTCTACCGCTTCTCCCCGGACGGTTACGCTGTCGCCATCAACGTGATGATGTACGTGATGACACATTAGCGGTTCTAGGTTCTCAGTTCTAAGTTCAGCTCGCTAGTTCTGGGTTCGACTACCAGCGAACTGAGACCTGAGCACTGAGAACTTAGAACACGTCAAGTCCGAATTTCGGCGCCTTGCGCGTGCCAGAGATTCTGATCGGCACCACCGTTCCTGCCCCGTCCTTCTCGAAGATCGGATCGAACATCTTCACGAAGAACCCCTTGACGCCGCCTCCCACCACCTTCGAAAGCGGCGCCTGCAACCGAAGCTGACCGCGGAAGTCCAGCACTTCGGTGCGCAAGCCGTAGCCACCGGCGAGCCGTACCTGAGCGCCGGGCACCGAGAAGGTGAGGCGCGAAAACGAAACCGCGGCGTTCTCGATGGCCATCCGGCCGCTCAGGTTCGACAGCACCTCGCCTGGCGATTCGTCCTGGGAGAGGCCTTGTCCGCGCCGGCTCAACCCGACGAGCTTCTCCTGCACCCGGGGTCTGAGAACGCCGCCTTGCTGAGGCCGAAGTCGCCCTCGAGTTGCATCTTCTCGATCACCTTCTTCTTCTCGGGGGGAATCACCAGCTTCGCTTGAAGCCGCATCGCTCCACGCAGCAGCGGCTGCTCCGATGTCACCGCGAGCCTCAGCATGTCTTCGATGCGGCCGTTGGGCATATCGACATTCACTTCGATGCGGCGCCCGGGGACGCCGTCGAGGCCGATGACCGCACCCGTTGCGACGAGATCGCTGTCGAGGATCCTCGCTTCGACGCGGCGAAGGTACGTGTCGCCGTCTGACCCGTCGACCAGCGCGGTGAACGTCGTCGTCAACGGCACCGCCGAGCCGCCGACGTCGAGCTTGAAGTCTGGCGTCTCCGTCGTGCCCTGCACTTCGATGTGATCGAGTGGGCCGCTGAACGTGCCCTTCGAGCTGAGAATGCCGGCAAGGCCGTCGATCGTATCGAGGTTCGCATTCTCGAAACACGTAAGTGCCCGTGACAGGCGTGCGCGCGGGCGCGACGACATTCCACGGACCGAACGTGCCCGAGGTTTCAATCTCTCCCTTCGGGATGGGGTTGGTCAGCGTGGCGATGTAAGGCATGCGCTGGTTGATCCCAAGCTGATCCATCACGAGATGGTGGACCGTGAACACCTTGGGCTGCTTGCCGGGCTTGCCAGGGATGAGCGTGATAACCGTGTCCGGCGCCTCGAACCGCTCGATGATCACCTGATCGAGCCTCTGGGTCTGTTTCGGGGCTTCTCCCTCGGGCTCGTTGTTCGAGTCGGGACCACCCGGAGGGATATTGACCTGCAGGCCGCGCAGCCGCACTTCGGAGACGCGGCGAGGTTCCATCAGCAAACTCACGAAACGACCCGTGGATTTCGAACTCTTCGATCATGATGAGCGGCGGAACGTCGGTTCGTCCCTTCTGCCGAATCACCACTCCCCCGCCGCTCACGCTCACGCGCGGAAAGACGCGTCCTTCGAGGCGTTCAATCGTCACTTCGCTTTCGAGTTGGTCGCTCAGGAGCGCGATCACACGGGACTTCAGCGCCCCGGACCGGATCGGGATCGACAGCACGACAGCGATCGCGACAGCGGCAAGAACGCCAGCCACCCCGATCGCGAGCCAGAACCAGGTCTTTCGCGTCAGCTTCTTGTACACCTGTGTCATCGACGGCTATCAGGAAGCAAGGGACAAGCCAGTGACTGCGCGAGTCAAAACGTGCTGCTTCGAATCGACGACTCGGCCAGGAAACGGCGGTAGTTGGAGAGCTCCTGCCGCGTGCGGAAGCTTGGCGCCCCTCTGAAGACGGTCAGCGTTTCGATCGATTCTGGCAACAGCGCGGTCTCGTCGGGTTGCGAGAATTGCACTCGCGCGAAGCGCAGCGTCGTCTCCCACCTCTCCACTCGGATGGCGGGCTGAATGCCGAAGTAGGCTGCGGGGACAGGCACGAGAAAAGGCTCGGCCAGGTGAATACTCACCTGCAGCACATCGTAGGTAGCTGGGTCGTACCAGATGCGTGCCCGAATGCCCGCCGCCCTCCGCATCGAAGCAGTTGCCCTTCCAGCTAATGCGGGCACGATCGAAATCCGCCTGAACGAACGCGAGGGCCCGAGTGCCCGCGGGACCGCTGGCAGTTTGATCGGCCGGCTTGAAGCGGTAGGCCGTCCTGATTCGCCGGCAGCAAGAACGAGAGCGGCTCGGGCGTGCCCGTCTTCGGATCGGTGCACCCGGGCTGCTGGTGTCCGCGCGGCGGGACGACCGTTGACGCTCTGAAGCACCCGCTCCACGCGAAAGTCGCCTCGCGGCCGCAACTCGCGAAGGACGAGTCACGCTGAGCTCGAACACTGTCAGGCGCGGTCTTCCGGTCGGCGCGAGGTTCGGCCTGACCTCCTGCTGGCGCACCGTCTCCGTGCAGATGATGCTGACGAAGCGGTCGTAATACTGCTGGGTCCGGTCTGCCAGCGCGCCAAGAATCGATGAGACCTGATCGAATTGTGCGGCTGTCGTAGTGGGGCCGGCGACCGGCCAGACGATCAGCCGGCCAGCACCAGACCGCGAGACGTCCAGGCACGCCCCATCGGGCGCATCTTACTGACGCGTAAGAATCGAATCCGAATCCCTGTTTTCTCAGGCCACTCTGGCGAGCTTGCGAACGATGACGCGGGCCGGCTGGTCCTCGTTGCACTCGTGCCACCAAGCGTTCTCTTCGACCCACCAGCCGTTTTCGCCCTGGTCGTCGAACAGCACGCCGCAGCGTCCGCAAACTTCGTATTCCAGCTTGGGTTCCTGCTTCTTCTTCACACCCGTTTAGACTGTGCACGAAGCTTTTCGGTTCCCTGTCATAAGAAAAATTTATAATCTGGCCTGACCCTATTGGGCCCGGCAAATCTTGACTGTGAAAACCGCGCTCGTTGTCGCCATCGCCGTCCTGGCGCTCGTGGCCTTGCTCTGGAGCCAGCAGCGCCGGCTCATCTACTTTCCTTTCGGCCGTGTTCCAGAGCCGTCGGCCGTCGGTCTGCCCCACGCCAGCCGGGTGACCTTCGCGGCCCGCGACGGCGTCGCCCTCGCCGGTTGGTTCGTCCCGGCCGTCGGCAAGTCCAGGGGCACCGTCCTCGTCTTCAACGGCAATGCCGGCAACCGGGCACTGCGGGCTCCTCTTGCCAGGGCATTGGCCGACGGAGGGCTGAACGTCCTTCTTTTCGACTACCGAGGCTACGGTGGGAGTTCCGGGGCCCCAACCGAATCCGGGCTGGTTGAAGACGCACGGGCGGCACACCGGCACGTGATCAGCCGCGACGATGTCGATCCGAAACGTCTCATCTATCTGGGTGAGTCGCTAGGGTCCGCGGTAGCGGTTCGTCTCGCGCTCGAGCATCCGCCGGCAGCGCTGGTTCTCCGCTCGCCGTTCACGTCGCTTGTCGATGTGGGGCGCGTTCACTACCGTTTCTTGCCGGTTTCGTGGCTGCTGCGCGATCGGTTCGACACGCTGAGCGCAATCGGGAGGCTCACTGTCCGCCTGCTCGTTGTTGCCGGGGATCGCGACGCGATCGTGCCGATGGACCAGTCCCGCGAGCTGTTCGACGCGGCGCCACAGCCGAAGCGTCTCTTGATAATACCGGGCGCCGATCACAACGATGCGGCGCTGCTTGCGGGTCGGGACATGATCGCCGCGATACTTCAGCTCATATCCGACCACGTAGACTAGTAGCGTGTCGTCCGCTTCCATTCGTCGTCCGCGATCTCGTCAAGACATTTCCTCGGCGGGGACAGACGGAGATGCGGGCCGTCGACGATCTGACGTTCTCGGTCAAGCGCGGCTCGATCTTCGGGCTGCTCGGACCAAACGGCGCCGGCAAGACGACCACGCTGCGGATGCTGACGACGCTGACGTCGTCTGACAACGGGTGCGATTGCGATCGAGGGCTTCGATCCGATTCGCGGATCCGCTCGAGGTCAGGCGCCGCATCTGCCGTCGTCATCCAAGAAAGCGCCGCGGAGCTGTTCCTGTCGGTCCGACGACAACCTGGTACGTTCGGCCGCTTTCACGGCCTGTCAGCCGCAGCCATTCGATCGCGCAGCGCCGACGTGATCGATCAGTTCGACCTGAGATCGGAAGCCAACGAGAAGGTGATGGACCTGAGCGGCGGCTACAAACGCCGCGTCCAGGTGGCCAAGGTCTTCCTGATCGACACGCCGGTCGTCTTTCTCGACGAGTTCTCGACCGGCATGGATCCCATACTCAAGCGCTCGGTGATGGCTCGGCTGCGCGACGAGGCCGCGCGCGGACGGACGATCGTGCTGACGACGCAGATCCTGAGCGAGGCGGAGGAACTGTGCGACGACATCCTGATCATCGACGGCGGACAACAGGCCGCGCGCGGCGACGTCCACACGCTGAAGCTGCTGTCGGCAGGGCTCTACGACGTCACGGTCACGTTCGACAGCCTGCCCCTGGCGACGTCGAGCCGCGCTCACCGAGATCGCTCCATCCGCATCGGGTGCAGTCAGCCACAACACGGTGGTCGTGACGGTCACGGGAGAAGAAAGCTCGGTCGTCGATCTCGTCGGCACGCTGGCCGGACGGACGCGTCCTGAGGCTCGAGGTCAACGGCGCCAGCCTCGAGGACATCTTCGTGGAGTCACGGGAACACGGCAGATTGATCGCCGACGCGCGCAAGGGAGGCTCATGAACCCGCTCGGTGCCGTCATGTACCGCGAAGGCAAGATTCGCGCGACGAACCTGACCTTCATCTTCTGGGATCTCTTCTACCCGCTCGGCTACCTCCTCGTCTTCGGTGTCGGCATGACCGAGGCGGTGGGGGTGCGCCCGCCGCGAGCGGGAAGCGACTACAACGCGTTCTTCCTGGCGGGCGTGCTCGGGATGGCGAGCTTCGGCATCGCGTCGAACACCTCGTGGTCGTTCTTCATGGACCGCGACAACGGGATCTTCTACGAGATGCTGACCTACCCGATGACGCGCGCGGAATATCTACTGGGCAAGGTGCTCTTCAACCTGCTGATCGCCTTGTGCCAGGCGGTAGTGACCGTCCTGCTGGCGGGATCGTGCTCGGCGTTCCGCTGGTCTGGGCGTCGCTTCCGCTCCTGTCCGCTGCCGTTCTGGTCGGGAACGGCCGGCTGGTTCTTCTTCTACGCCATCTTCGCGCTCGTCATCCGCCGCAACGACGCCGTTCAACACGGTGACGTCGATCTTCTACTTCGTGTTCCTGTTCGCCAGCTCGATGTTCTACCCGGTCGAGCCGCTGCCGTCGCCGCTCCGCGCGTTGCGCGAGCATCAACCCGATCACGTGGCATGTCGACGTCATGCGCTACGCGACGATCGGGCTGGGCGATCCGCGCGTGATCACGATCGAGGCGATCGCCTTCCTGATCTTCACGGCGGCGGCGTTTGGCGGCGCGGTCTACGCGCTGAGGCGCCAGTAGGGTCTTTGGAAGGTTCTGCCCCGCGTGCCAGCCGGCTGCCCGTCGCTGGAATCGAAAGCTTGTCGGATCGGTTCGATTGTCAGAAGCGTAAGTCGACGGCTGGCTGTAGCGCATGGAGACAGTTTCCCGCTGGCGAAGCCCGTCGAAGGCCGACAAGCAATGTTGTTCATTTCAGTGCTCTACCCGCCACACTTGTCGCTAACAGCACTTGCGCTGCGGAGAGGTCGCGCCGCAACCCCGCGGTTCTGGTCTGTGACTTCGCAGGTTAGTCCTAGAGTCCGCACGCGATGGATTGCAGCGTGTCCAGTCCTGGTACGACCAGTGTAGCGAAAGCCGTTCAAAGCATGTGTTCGAACTATTTTTTCTAACGGCTGAAGCCATTCGGCAGAACAGGTACCAAGGCGTTGAAACTGGTATCCAACTTGTTAGCGATCGTGTCGTGCTGCCATCGCGGCGGCACAACGCGAACAGATTTGGAAGATCCAATTGCTGTTTGGACAGAGTTGGCGTTTTCAACACTGGACGAGTCAGGTTGGATCGATCCCGACACGTTTCGCTTCAGGCTCTCGCCAGCACTTTTGGGTGAGATGTGAGTCAGAGGGCGGAGCTTCACCGCGCGGTCTACGCGTTGAGAGGCC
Organism: Vicinamibacterales bacterium; assembly: GCA_963821375.1. GTDB lineage: Bacteria > Acidobacteriota > Vicinamibacteria > Vicinamibacterales > JAMQPK01 > JAMQPK01. The sequence continues at coordinate 515,235 of CAWGDN010000002.1, read as the reverse complement.
AATAGCCGCTAGAATTGCGGCGTGGACAAGAGCGAGATTCAGTTGCTCGGGCTCGTGGCGGGAACGTTGACCACTCTGTCGTTCGTGCCGCAGGTCATTCGGGCATGGCGTACCGAAATCGGTCAACGACCTCTCGTTGGAGATGCTCCTCACCTTCAACGTCGGCGTTGCGCTCTGGGTCGCGTACGGCGTGTTCCTGGGCGAGCTGCCGATTATCGTCACCAACAGCGTCACGCTTGGGTTGTCCCTCATTCTTCTGGCTTTCAAGCTGGGCGGCGAACGATTCAGCCGTTGACAGCCAGGCAGCCGTATACTTGGCACATGCTGCAGCTGTCAATTCGTCAGATCGCGACCACTGCGGCGGGATTTGCGCTCGCCGCGCAGGTCGCGTTGGCCGCGCAAATGATGGCGGCCGCGCTGGCGCCTTCGGGCACCCTCCGCGCGGCCTTCCTCGGCGCCAATCCAGTTCAGTCCGTCATCGATCCGCAGACAAAGGAGCGTAAGGGCCCGGTTCCTGACCTCGTCGCTGAGTTGGGACAGAGACTCGAGGTCCCGGTCGCGCTCATGCCAATGGCAGATGCGGCGGCGGTGATCGACGCGATCGCGAGCGGCAAGGCCGACATCGGCTTTCTCGCGTACGAGGCGGCGCGCGCCTCGCAGGTCGATTTCTCCGAGCCTTACGCCGTGATGCAGAACGCGTATCTGGTTCGCGCGGATTCGCCCATCAAGCAGTCGAGCGACGTCGATCGCGCCGGCGTCACCGTGGGGGCCGTCAAGGGACAGTCGCAGCAGATTTTCGTGAGCACTACGTTCAAGAACGCGCGCGTCGAGGTTCTACCGCTGATGCCGTCGCCCGACGCGATCCGGAAGATGCTCACCAGCGGCGAGGTGAACGGGTTTGCGGCGAACCGCGGGCGGATGGAAGCGGTGGCCGCCGGATTCCCCGAGGTCCGTGTGCTGTCCGATAACTTCCTCTCGCTCGGACAGGCTATCGTTGTCCCGAAGGGAGACACCGCACGGCTTCGTGTACTGAATGCGTTCGTCGCCGACATCCGCCGCACGGGACTCGTGAAGTCGTCTCTCGACAGCAGCGGCATCGTCGGACTCGATGTGATTCCGTAGTTTTCAGGTGAGGGGTAAGGGGAAAGGGGTAAGGGGCAAGGGCCTCATAACTCCTCTTACCTCTTACTCTTACCCCTCACCTCTTACCCCTGTTCTTCCGGTCACCTCATCCAACCTCAGCGCGACAAGGGGTTGCTCATAGGTTGCTCCCCTAAGCCGCCAAGTCGTGCAGGACAAAGACGTTTCCTTTGGCATTTTTTGTGCAGACGGCCGCGTTTGCGGCCCCCCCACCTGGACCTCTGCTGTCGCTTCGGAAAAATTGAAGGTCGTCGCTCGATTAGCGGTGGCGTCGTAGTCGAGCGATGGTGGCGTCATTTCCAATTGGAAGACTTGTCCCGATGTCGATCAAGGATCTGCGGTCGCACCAGGAACCATACGTAACCGTTGCCGAGCTTGCTGAACACTGGCTGATTGGCCGGAAACAGATCTACAAGCAGATCGACGCGGGGACGCTCGCGGCGATCCGGTTGGGGCCGCGGTTGCTTCGCATTCGTACGGCCGACGCGCTCGCCTTCGAGCGATCGGCAAAGATGCGCGACACGCGCGACACGTTCGAAGACACCGTCGGTGTTAGGGTGCGGCGGATGGTATGAATGTTTAGTGGCCTTTGGTGTTCCGAAGGCCAGCATGGTCTGGACATCCCTCGTTCAGCCATTTAGAAACGCAAATCGTTCTTCGTCGTTCTCCAAAATTTTTTTGTCGTCTCTCAGGAGCGGCCGATGCCGATTCGGGATCTCGCTTCCCACCAGGCCCGTTACGTGACGATCGCCGAGCTTGCCGAGTATTGGGGCGTGAGCCGGCAGCAGATCTACAAGCGAATCGAGACGGGTGCGCTCGAAGCCATCCAGCTCGGATCGCGTCTTGTCCGGGTGCCTGCCGCGGCGGCGCTCGAGTTCGAGCGCAAGGCGCGCGTCGGGCCGAACCTTCGCATTGCGTCCGCGAATCTGACAACGAAGCGCAAGTAATCTCCTGATGTCTTTAGTGTCTTTAGCGTCTGCATATAGCTACAGCCTCAGTTCGCCCGAACTGGTGAATCACGTGTCACTCACTCATCTTTGTCCGATGCCTACTGGACTGGAGTGATATGGATGGACGATGGTTCTGGAGCCTTCTACGAGGCCTTGAAAGTCCGGGCCTCCACGAATCCACCACTTGATCTGTAAGTGACGGGGCGAAGCTATGCGTTCAAACACGTCTCTAGCCTGCGTGCTTGCGGGGTGCATCTATCTGACCGCACATGCCGCGGCACAATCGGCGCCGCAACCACAAAGCACGGTGGCGACTGCGGCTGCCAGGCCAGTCGAACTTCCGAAGGACTACGTCATCGGCGTCGAAGATGTGCTGCACGTGGTGTTCTGGAACGCCAAGGAGATGTCCGTCGAGGCCTTGGTGCGGCCCGACGGCAAGATCTCAATCCCGATTCTCAACGACGTGCCTGCAGCCGGGATGACCCCCGAGCAGTTGGCGGCGAGCGTCACTGCCGCCTCTACCAAGTTCATCCGCGACCCCGGGACCACGGTCATCGTCAAGGCGGTGAACAGCCGGAAGATTCATATCGTGGGTGAGGTGTCCAGGCCCGGGGTCTTCGACCTTGGCAACGAGATGAATGTGCTGCAGGCACTCGGCGAGGCCGGTGGCTTCCTGGAAACCGCGGACAGGGATGACGTAGTGATCGCCCGCATTGAGAATGGCCAGGAGCGCCGCTACAAGTTCAACTACAACGACGTGGTTCGCGGCAGGAAGCTCGAACAGAACATCAAGCTGTTACCCGGCGACACCATCATCGTCCACTAAATCCCACTAAGCGTCCCACTCCAGCTCGTGCGCGTTCTCACAGTCGGCGTGCTTTCCACCGCGGCCCTTCTCCTCGCGGCCCCTGCGAGTGCCCAGGGGACCGCGAGCGGCTTGTTCGCGACTAGACCGTCAGCCGCCACGAACACGTTGACGACCCAATTGTCGATCGCCGAAAAATTCTATCGAGACCTGCCTCCGGAAGTGGGCGGACTGGTCCCCGCAAGAAATCGTCAGGCCGGTCTTTCAACCCTTTTTGTGGGATCGGCCGATTACATGCGGAGCCACGGGGGTGCCGAGTTGTTCGGCGGTGCGTCGACGTACTTCAACTTCCTGCACGACCTCGATCGCGTTACCTCTGGAACGCATGTGGCGCATGTGGGAGCGGCGCTGCCGTTGCCCGCACGCGGCACGCTTCGACTCGTTCAATCGGCCGCGTATTCGCCTTCGTATCTGTATGGATTGTTCCCCACCGTTCCAGCGGACGCGGAGGAAGGCATCGCTGCAAATCCCGACTATCGGATAGAAACGTTGGAATCGATCTCGTATCGGACAAGTCTGTCCGCCGCGTATGGCTCGGCGCGCAAGACACGAGTCACCGCGAACGCCGACTACCGCGTCAGCGATTTCCCCGACTCTGCGCGAGGCCGCCTCGAGACGCGGAAGGCCGGCATGCGGTTGTCCAGGGCTCTGTCACAATCGTCCACACTGACGCTCGGATACACCTATACCGGGAGTCACTACGTCACGACCGGCGACAAGGAAGAGCACAGCGCCGTCATCGGGATCACGTACGCGCCAGCCTTGTCGGTAACCCGCCGCGTCACGTTCAGTCTGCAGATCGCTCCAACGGTCTTCACGTTCCCCGGCATCGCTCCACTGGACGGTTCGGCGGCGCCCCCCTCCGAGAGTCGCTTCTATCCAGTGCAAGGCGAGGCGAGCGTCGACTATCCGTTCCGCCCGAGATGGCGCGCCACTGCCAGCTATCGTCGAGGCATCAACTACGTCCCGTTCGTCAGCGAGCCGCTGCTCTCCGACAGCGGCACGGTGCGGTTGGGTGGCGTATTGAGCCGCCGCGTCGACGTGTCGGCTTCCGCAGGCTACCTGACGACCCCGTCGAGGTCGACCACCTGGCCGCATCAGGATCTCCGAACCTACACCGGAGAGGCGCGAATCAGATACGCGCTCAGGCGCGACCTCGCGGCCTATGTCGAATACCTGCACTACCAGTACGATTTTCGCGCGCGAGCGCAGCTGGCCGAGGGTCTTCCGGTCACCTTCGCGCAGCGCGGCATTCGAGTGGGGCTCACGTTCTTCAGCCAGGCCGTTGGCTAGCAAGAAATGACGCGCACGTGTCCGTAAGACGATTTACGCTCAAAGAGATCGCCAGCATCGTCGTTCAGCGGCGGTGGGTGATTCTTGTTCCGTTCGCGGTGGGCTTCGCCCTTATGCCATTTCTGGCGCGCTACGCGCCGCCGCAATATCGATCGGAAGCGTTGATCGTCGTCGTACCTCAGCAGGTGCCAGACGAATACGTCAAGCCCACGATCGGCGAATCGGTCGAAGAACGGCTGCCGTCGATTACCGACCAGATCCTGAGCCGGTCTCGGCTCGAGCGCATCATCCAGGAAATGGACCTGTATGCTGCGGAGCGGCGGCGATGGGTCATGGAAGACGTGGTGCAGCTTATGCGGAGGAACATCAGCACCGCGGCCTCTGGACGGCAGGTCGATTCGTTTAGGGTCTCCTACAACAGCGACGACCCTGAACGAGCTCGACGGGTAACAGAGAGGTTGGCGGCGCTCTATATCGACGAAAACTCGAGAAACCGCGAGTCGCAGGCCGACAGCACCAGCGAGTTTCTCGATACGCAGCTGGCCGAAGCCAAGCGCCGGCTCATCGAGCAGGAAAGGAAGCTCGAGGAGTACCGCAAGCAATATGCGGGGCAGATGCCGACACAGCTCCAGGGGAACCTCCAAGCGATTCAGAACGCCAACCTTCAACTTCAGTCCGTTAACGACGCCACGAATCGCACGCAGGAGCGCCGGCTGCTCATCGAGCGTCAACTGGCCGACGCGGCTTCGCTTCCACCGGTACTTCCGGCGGCATCGGGTCCGGATCAGCCGGCGGCGGCAACACCAGCTCAGCAGCTCGAGATTGCCCGGACGCGGCTGGCATCTCTGCAGCAGCGCTACACACCCGATCATCCCGAGATCGTGAGCCTCGAACGAACGGTCGCCGAGCTTGCGATCAGGGTGAGCAGCCAGGCCGACAGTCCCGCCGTCGACCGCGAAAAGCCAATGTCAGCGTCCGAAGCGGCTCAACAGAAGCGCATCCGGGATCTGCAGGCCGAGCTGGAAGTGCTGGACCGCCAGCTCGCCTTCATCGGCTCAGAAGAAGCCACGCTCAAGCAGAACATCGCGGAGTATCAGGCGAAGGTCGAAGCCGTGCCGACACGCGAGTCGGAGCTCGTGGAGTTGACTCGCGACTACGGCACGATGCAGGCCTCGTACACCAGCCTCTTGATGAAGCGCGAACAATCGCTGGTAGCGGCAAACCTCGAGAGGCGCCAGATAGGCGAGCAGTTCCGGCTGGTCGACTCCGCTTCGCGACCCGAGCGGCCGTACAACGAGCGGCAGCGCCTCGGGATCATGTCGGCAGGAGCCGGTGCCGGGCTTCTCCTGGGCCTGCTCCTCGCCGCCCTGCTGGAGTACCGCGACTCCAGCTTCAAGCAGGCCGATGAGGTGGTGTCGGCGCTCTCGGTGCCGGTGCTCGCCTCTATTCCCACGATGATTTCCGACCGCGAACAACGAGCGGCAAGACGCCGCCGGATGGTGATGGATGCGGGCGGCTGTGCTGTGCTTGGTGCGGCCGCGATAGTGGTGATTCTATGGCGCTTGCAAGTTTGAAAACCGTTCACTCGGTCTACGAGCGCCTGTACGGCTTGTCCGAGAGGCCGTTCGAACTCGAGCCGTACGACCTCAAGGAGACCGGAGATTACGTGTCGAGCCGTATCCGGACTGCCGGCGGAGAGCCCTCCCAAGTATTCAGCCGGGAAGCGATCATGCTCATCCATCGGCATTCCGGCGGTATCCCGAGAACCATCAATGTCATCTGCGACAACGCGCTGCTCGCCGGGCTGGCGCTCGAGCAGCGGCCGGTGAATCAGGCGACGATTCGCGAAGTGTGCCGGGATCTGCGCCTGGACGCACAGTAAGCAGGACATTCTTCCCATGAGCCAGGTCGACAAAGCGTTGAGAATCGTCGAGCACGAGAGCGGCGTGACTGTCTCCGAGCCGCCTGCCGTCGTCTCGGGGCACTCGTCGCTCACGCAATACAACCACGAGAACCAGGGGGCGGCGTCTCGTGTTCAGACGGCAGACTCCATTCCCAGGCTCGAGTATCACGATTCGAACGCTCCCCAGAAAGCGCAGAACCGGGTGAAGACGATTGACGTGCAGCGAGCCGTCATCCCCAACAATGAAGAACTGCAGGCACGGTTGGTCACCAAGACGATAAGCACTGTCTCGCTCGAGCAGTATCGGCGGGTTGCAGCGGTATTGCTCGAAGCCCAGCTGCAGAAACAGACAAAAACGGTGATGGTCACCAGCTCGCTGCCGGGCGAAGGCAAAACGCTGACGGCGGTGAACCTCGCATTGACGCTCAGCGAGTCGTACGCCCGCCGGGTGCTGCTGATCGACGCCGACCTTCGGTCGTCCTCGCTGCATGCGCTCCTTGACCTCCCCATCGGCCGCGGCCTGGGCGACGCGTTGAGCGACGGCACGCAAACACTTCCCATTACAGCCGTCTCCGATCGCTTCAGCGTGTTGACGGCTGGTGCCCCAGGACCGGAGCCGCTTGCCGGCCTCAGCTCGCCGCGGATGGCGCAGATCCTCGAAGAATGCTCGGGCAGGTTCGACTGGGTGCTCGTCGATACGCCCCCGGCTGGCGTGCTGCCAGATGCGCAAGTGCTGGCGAGGCACGTTGGAGAAGTCATCCTGGTGATTGCCGCTGGTTCGACACCGGACTCCGCAGTCCGGCGCGCCGTCACCGAACTTGGCGGCCCCGAGGCCATCACGGGCGTTGTCCTGAACAGGGTCGACGAGCGGCGCATCCCCGACGCCGGCTACTACGGGCAGTATCGGAGTCGCGCCGCCAGCTGACCTGAGCTCGATGCATCATCTCGATTCGAGTCCGGTACGCAGCCCGCTTCGAGCGGGAACCGTCCATCACGTCTACAACCAGGCCGCGTTCCGGTACTTTCTGCGCGTCGAGCGCTCTCGCGCAGAGCGAACCAGGCGCCCTGTCTACATGGTGCTCGCGACCATCGGAGACTCGTCTGTCACGACGCAGCTTTCCGGCCCGACGGCTTCGGCGCTGATCCGGGGATTGATCGCCTCGGTCCGCGAAGTCGATCTGGTGGGCTGGTACCGCGAGCAGCGCGTCGCCGGCGCCGTCCTCGTGCAAAGCGCGGCGCCCCCCATCACGGCCGACCTTGCCTCGGGGATTGCCGATCGAATGACCTCGGGACTACTGAAGACGCGCCTGTCATCGAGCGAGGCTCGAGACCTCCGCGTGCGCATCATCGAGCTTCCTCGCAGACACGACATGTGAAACGACCGTGACCAGCCTCGTCCGCGCGCTCCGTCCACATCGCTCTCATCTTTCCGAGGGTCGGGTTGACCTTCCATCCCCGTGGCGCCACGTGCTCAAGGAGGAAATCTTCACCGACGCGGTTCGGCGCGAACGCAAACGGGCCAATCGATTCGAGGAAGCGTTCGTGATGGTCCTGGTCTCTCTGGATTCGAGCACATCGAAGTGGCGATGGGACCAGGTAGTCCGGGCGCTCTCGAAGGCTCTGACGCCGGTCGACCTGCTTGGCTGGTTCGAGCATGGCACCGTGCTGGGGCTGCTCCGCCCTCTCGCGGGGTGCGGCCGGACGGAGTCGGCGGCAGCCGCAGCCGCGATGCCGCAGGAGCTGATGCGCTGCCTCGCCGCAGCGCGGGCCGAATCCTGTTCGATACGCTGGGAAGTCCATGTCCCGCAGCAAGACGCGCGGCCCCCTGACGCGCACCAAGTGCCTGGCCACCAACGCGCACCGCGGGCCATTGCTAGAGATTTGGTCAAGAGGCTGCTCGACGTCGCTGGCAGCGCCTCGCTCCTCGTGGCGCTTTTGCCGGTCTTCTTGGCAGTGGCTGTACTCATCTCGTTCTCGTCGAAGGGACCAGTCTTGTTCCGGCAGCAACGCGTCGGCCGGAATGGCGAGCCTTTCGAGATGCTCAAGTTCCGCACCATGGAAGTGGATGCGGATACCTCGATTCACCAGCAGTACGTCGCGCAGGTTATCGACTCGCAGCGCAGGCCGAATCTGGAAAAGAACGAGGTTTGCAAGCTCGTAAACGACCCACGCGTCACACCGCTGGGCCGTCTCTTGCGTCGCTCGAGCCTCGACGAGCTCCCCCAATTCTGGAACGTGCTGCGCGGCGACATGTCGCTGGTGGGTCCGCGGCCGCCCCTCCCCTATGAAGTAGCCAGATACAAACCCTGGCACAGACGGCGCGTGCTTGAGGCGAAGCCGGGCATCACTGGCCTTTGGCAGGTCACGGGCCGCAGCCGCACCACCTTCGACGACATGGTCCGGCTCGATCTCCGGTACGCGCAGACCTACTCACTGTGGACCGATGTGAAGATCCTCCTGGCCACGCCGCGCGCGGTAATTTCCGGAAATGGCGCCCACTGATCCCGTCGCCGAGTCGCTCGTGTACATCGCCCCGGACGTCCGGCTCGGGGTGAACGTCAAGCTGGCAAAATTCATCAATCTCTATGGCTGCACGATCGGCGACGACACCAAGATCGGCGCCTTTGTCGAGATTCAGAAGAACGCAGCTGTGGGTAAGCGCTGCAAAATCTCGAGTCATACGTTCATCTGTGAAGGCGTGACGATCGAGGACCACGTGTTCGTCGGCCACGGGGTTGTGTTCATCAACGACGGCTTTCCGAGGGCGACTACGGAAGCCGGCGAGCTTCAGACGGAAAGCGATTGGACGGTCGAGACGACGCTCGTCAAGAAAGGGGCGTCCATTGGATCGGGCGCAACCATCTTGTCTAACGTCACGATTGGGGAAGGCGCCATCATCGGCGCCGGCAGCGTCGTCACGCGCGACGTTCCGGCAAACGCCATCGTGGCCGGCAATCCGGCGAAGGTCGTTCGAACCCTCTCCGTATCCAGAGAACTCACATGAACAGCGGGACGTCGACCACCAAGGTTGAAGCGGCACAACTGCGCGATCAACGGCCACGAGTTCGAGAGGCCGACACACTTCGCGTGGGCGTGGTCGGATACGGCTATTGGGGACCGAACATCGTCCGCAACTTGACTGCTCTAGAGGGCTGTGACGTCATTTCCATCTGCGACACGAACGCCATCGCTCTGAAGCGCGCCCATAAGTCGTTTCCAGCCATCCCGCTCACGTCGGAAGCATCAGATGTGCTCGAATCGCGCCATGTCGACGCGGTGGCCATCGTCACACCAGTGTGGACCCACTACGAGTTGGCCAAGACGGCCCTTCAGAACGGCAAGCATGTATTTGTCGAAAAGCCTTTCACGGCGACGTCCGCACAGGCCGAGGAACTCATCGAACTGGCCGACCGTAAGAGCCTTCGGATCATGGTCGATCACACCTTTCTGTTCAGTGGTGCGGTCCGGAAGATTCGCGAGCTTGTAGACAACGGTGCACTTGGGCAGCTCCTCTACTTCGATTCCACTCGGGTCAACCTGGGAATGTTCCAGCACGACGTGAGCGTGATCTGGGATCTCGCACCCCACGATCTGTCGATCATGGACGACATCTTCAGCGAACAACCGGAGGCGCTGGTCGCAACAGGTGGGAACCATTTCAACGACCTCGCCGACATGGCGTACATCACGGTGTTCTTTCCTGGGAACGTCACGGCGCACATCAACGTCAACTGGCTCTCGCCGGTCAAGGTCCGGACGACGCTGATTGGCGGCAGAGACAAGATGCTGGTGTGGAACGACCTCGAGCCCGACGAGAAGATCAAGGTGTACGACAAGGGCGTCAAGATCGCCAACGGCCAGAGCGTGTACGACCTCCTCGTGAGCTATCGCTCGGGCGACGTCTGGGCGCCAAAGGTCGAGTCGACCGAGGCCCTGTCAACGGAACTTGAGTACTTCGTCGACTGCATCCTCGAGGGCAAGAACCCATCCAATGACGGAGTTGCCGGTCTGAGAATCGTCCGTCTGCTGGAAGCGGCCGAGCACTCGCTGAAAGACCGCGGACGGATCGTCGTCCTCTAAAGCTATCTCGGCGCCTGTGAGCGCATTTCACGACTATTACCGGTGCCCGGCCGGCCTGGCCCAGATCGAAACAGTGACTGCCCTGTCTTCCGACGAAGGCTATTTCAAGTTTGGCAACGCCGTGGGTTTCGGCCGCGTCGACGGTACCCCCGCGATGTACTCGACCGATCAGCTTGCCGATGTGTCCGATGGGGCGAAGGTGCAGGATGGGCGGCCGCTGCTTCCCTTCGACCTGTCCGCGGTGGCCACGAACCTCCGCGAGGAGCGGTACCGGCAGAACGGCGATAACTGGTTGTTGACGACGCGGGCTGGCAGTGCCGCGCGGAGCCTGTACTACTCGCTTCGCCCTTTCATGGGCGTCGCGCTGCGCCGGCACCTGCAGAGAGCGCAGTTACGCGGGTGGGACAAGATCGCGTTTCCTGGATGGCCGGTCGACGTCACCGTCGACAGCCTGATGGAAAGCGCGATGACTCTCGCGCTGAAAGCCCAGGAACGAGGCAGTATCCCCTTCATCTGGTTCTGGCCAAACGGTGCCCGAGCGTGCGCCATGATGACGCACGACATCGAAGGGCAGGCCGGCATCGACTTCTGCGACGAGTTGATGAACATCGACGACGCGCATGGGATCAAGTCGGCGTTCCAGATCATCCCTGAGGGGCGTGAGGATGTGTGGGGGCGCACCGCCGCACGCCTTCGCCAGCGCGGATTCGAGGTGAATCTGCACGACCTGAATCACGACGGTCGGCTCTTTGCGGAAAAAGCCACATTCGTCGAGCAGGCCAGACGGATCAACGACTACGCGCGCGAGTTCGAGTGCCACGGGTTCCGCTCCGGCGCGATGTACCGCGAACAGGGTTGGTTCGACGCCTTCGAGTTTTCCTACGACATGTCGGTGCCGAACGCCGCGCACCTCGAGCCCCAGCGCGGCGGATGCTGCACGGTGATGCCGTACTTCGTGGGCAACATCCTGGAGCTGCCGCTCACGACCGTTCAGGACTACACGCTGTTCTTCATCCTCAACGACTACTCGACCACACTCTGGAAGCAGCAAATCGAGTTGATCGGCCGCCGGCACGGCCTCATCAGCGTCATCACCCACCCCGACTACCTGGTGGGAGAAGGCGAGCGGCGCGTGTACGTCGAGCTGCTGCAGCATCTCGCCGATCTCCGAGATCGCCAACGGCACTGGATGGCGCTGCCCAGCGAGATCAACCGCTGGTGGCGCGATCGGCATCAGATGACGCTCGTGCGCTCGGGCGATCGATGGAAGGTTGCAGGCCCAGGGAGCGATCGCGCGTGTGTCGCCTATGCCACGCTCGACGGCGATCGACTGGCGTACCGGCTGGAGTCGGAGTCGTGATCGATCCCATCACCAATCCGCAGTGGGGAGCGTTCATTGATCGTCATCCCGCGGCGTCGATCTTCCACTCCCCAGGCTGGCTCACCGCGCTCAAGAGCACCTATGGCTATGAGCCTTTTGTGCTCACAACCTCCAAGGGCCCGACTCTGCAGAACGGCATCGTCGCGTGCCGAATCAAGAGCTGGGCGTCTCGCCGGCTCGTCTCGCTGCCGTTCTCGGACCACTGTCAGCCGCTGGTGTCTACGGCCAACGATCTGGTCGATCTCCTGTCCCGCCTCTCCGAGCGCGCGCATGCGGAACGGTGCCGATCGATCGAGTTGCGCCCCCACGCCTGCACCCAACCGATCGAAGCAGTTCTGAGCGCATTCGACGTTACACACGGCCCCGAGTACTGGCTTCACCGGCTCGATCTGAGACCGCCCCTCCTGCGGATTCTGCAGAGCATGCATCCGTCGAGCACGCAGCGCGCCATCCGGAGGGGCGAACGCGAAGGCCTGGTCTACGAGTGCGGCAGAACCGACGCACTGCTTGCCGCGTTCTACCGCCTCTTCAGAATGGCTCGCCGTCGGCATGGCGTGCCGCCTCAACCGTATGCCTGGTTTCGCAACGTGCTTGCCTGCATGGGGGATCAAGTCGAGATCCATGTCGCGCGCAAGGACGGCTTGCCGGTTGCCGCCATGGTGACGCTCTCGTTCAAGCGGGCGATCTACTACAAGTATGGGGGCTCGGACGCGGCGCATCATCGCCTTGGAGGCATGCCGTTTCTGTTCTGGCAGGTCATCAAGAAGGCGCATGGCGAAGGATTCCGCGAGTTTGATCTCGGGCGATCCGATCGCGATCAAGCGGGGCTTGCCGCATTCAAGGATCACCTTGGCGCCGCGCGATCGACGTTGACCTATTACGCGCGACCGTCGGTCACTCGTGAGACGGCGCCTGAGGGCCCGTTAACCCGCTTTGCGCACAGCGTCTGCGCGCAGCTTCCGGACTCGGCGCTCGATCTTGCCGGCCGGCTCCTTTACAAACACCTGGGCTGACACTCATGGCACACGACTACGTTCCGTTTCTCGATCTGATCACACCGCATCGCGAGCTGGAAGTAGAGCTCGTGGAGGCGTTTCGCGAGGCGCTGCGCTCTGCCGCATTCATCGGCGGCCCTCAGGTCGAAGCGTTCGAGCAGGAGTTTGCGGCGTATTGCGGCGCGAAGCATTGCGTCGGTGTCGGGAGCGGCACCGACGCCGTCCGCTTCGCGTTGATGGCGTCCGGTGTTGGCGGAGGCGATGCCGTGATTACCGTGTCGCACACGTTCATCGCAACCGTCGAAGCCATCAGCCAGGCGGGAGCAGATGTGGAGTTCGTGGATGTCGATGCCCGCACCTACTGCATGAGTCCCGACTCACTTCGCGACTATCTGGCGCGTTGTGAAATTGACCCCATCACTGGCCGGCCGCTTGGTGTTCGAAGCGGCAAGCCGATCAAGGCACTCTTGCCCGTGCACATCTACGGCCAAGTCGCCGATGTGGATTCCATAATAGCCATTGCAGAGGAGTACAGTCTCGCCGTTGTCGAGGATGCGTGCCAGGCCCACGGCGCCGAGTATCGATCCGCTGATGGCGGATGGCGCCGAGCTGGTACGTTTGGCAACGCGGCCGCGTTCAGCTTCTACCCGGGCAAGAACCTTGGCGCCTGTGGCGAGGCGGGTGCCGTGACGACGAACGACGAGCGGGTGGCGAAGGCGATCAGAGTGATCCGAGACCATGGGCAGGCGAAGAAGTACGACCACGAGGTCGAGGGATACAACGGGCGGCTGGATGCCATTCAGGCCGCGTTTCTGAGGGTGAAGTTGCGGCATCTGGACGTGTGGAATGCGCAGCGGCGGACGGCGGCTCGTCAGTATTCAGATCGGCTCTCAGTGTTGCCAGATGTCGTCGTTCCTTTCGAACCTGAGTTTAGCAAGTCTGTCTACCACCTCTACGTGGTCCGGAGTCCGAATCGGAACGATCTCGCCAACCATCTCAGAGCGACCGGCATCGTCACGGGCTTGCACTATCCCCTCCCGGTGCATCTGCAGAGCTGCTACTGCGATCTTGGCTACGAAGTGGGTTGTCTCCCTGTCACGGAGAGGCTCTCGACTGAGGTTTTGTCGCTACCACTCTTCCCTGGCTTGATGCAGTCGCAGCAGCTACGAGTCATTGGTGCTATTGCCGCGCTGCATATCTCCAGCAACACCGCCGCCTGTTTCTAAGAGGTGAATACGTGAGGCGTCTTCGAAATTTCCAAGACGTCGTGGACTGGCGCCTGTGCGTCGGGTGCGGCGCGTGTGTCTATGCCTGTCCGTCGAGTGGTGGCCGCATGGTCCATATGGAGACAGAAGGATTCAGGCCGGAGTTCGACACGCCTGACAAGGCGGAAATGGCCGCTGCTCTCCCTGTCTGTCCCGGTTATCAGGTTGATGCCCGGGTATCGGAACCAGGGCCTGCATCGCATCCGGACTACGGATCGGCACTCGAAATCTGGGAAGGGTGGGCCACTGATCCCGACGTCCGCTTCCGGGCGTCGTCTGGCGGCATTCTCACCGCGCTGTCGCTCTATCTCGTCGAGGTGGAACAGTTCAGCGGCGTGTTGCACGCTGGCATGGACACCGACAAGCCCTGGATGAACCGCAACTATGTCAGCCGCACCCGCACTGACGTACTCGCGCGCGCCGGCTCCAGGTACGCTCCGTCCTCGCCGTGTGAGTCGCTGGGCCAGATAGCTGAGAGCGGTGGGTTACATGCCTTCATCGGTAAACCCTGTGACGTGTCGGCGGTCGCCGAGCTGAGGCGGCGTGACCCGCAACTCGATCAACGGCTGGGCCTTGTTCTCTCGTTTTTCTGCGCAGGCACGCCCAGCACCAGGGGCACGCTCGATCTGATGCGCCAGCTTGGCGCGAAACCCGAGGACACGACCGAGGTCCACTATCGCGGAAGCGGATGGCCGGGGCGATTCCGGATGACGCTGCGCAGCGGCGAGGCGTCGGCTACGTTGTCCTATGCTGAATCGTGGGGCAGGTTGTCGGGTTATCGACCGCTACGGTGCAACCTCTGCCCCGATGGACTGGGGCGTCTCGCGGACATTTCGTGCGGAGACGCTTGGGATCAGTTCGAGGAGAACGGCGATCCGGGACGGTCGCTGATTCTCGTGCGCACTGAACGTGGCCGGCGCTACCTTCGAGCCGCCGCCAGTGCGGGATACATCACCCTCAATCCTGCCGGCTCATCTCGTGTGGTGGCGGCGCAGAAGAACCTGCTTCAGCGCCGGCGCGAGATCTTCGGTCGGCTCGCGGCGCTGCAAGTGATGGGCGCGCCCGTTCCGGCGTTCCGAGGTTTTGCGCTGTTCCGGAGCTGGGTGAGTACCGGACCTCGTGGGTGGACCGCTACGATTGGCGGAACGTTTCGACGGGTTGTCCAGCGCGAATGGTTCAGACGACGGCCGTCGCACACCGTTGCGGCCGACGCACCGTGACAATTCCGACTCTCATCGTCCTACTGATCGCCGTCGTGGCGGTGTTCGTGTTACCGCGACGGTGGGTGCCCGTGCCGTTCTTGGTGCTGGCGTGCTATATCCCGAAAACGGAAACGCTTAACGTGGGCCCCGCCAGCTTCACGGTGCTTCGTACGTTGGCGGCGGTGGCGATTGTCAGGATGGCGCTGAGGAGCGACTGGCGAGGCGTCTCGTTGGGTGCGGTTGACTACCTGATGTTCTGCTGGGGGCTACTGATGGTCTGCACCGTGGCGCTGCATCAAGATCCCGCAACGCAGATTGTCGGCCGGCTGGGGCTGGCCCTCGACGGATTGGGACTGTACCTGGTGTTTCGGTTCTTCTGCCGGTCCAGCGAGGATGTTGCACTGGTCTGCATCGCGCTCGGCCTGGTACTAGTCCCGCTTGCGGCCAGCATGCTATTCGAGAAATTCACTGCGCGGAACCTCCTCTCATTTTTTGGCAGCCGAGAGATTCCAAGCTTCCGGCTTGGCAGTGTGCGCGCGCAGGGGCCTTTTAAGCACTCGATTCTTGCGGGCACGATCGGAGCTCTGTCGGTGCCATTCTTGGCCGCACTATGGCGGACGAATCGCACGATCGCCTGGACCGGACTGGCAGCGTGTGCCTGCATCGTCGTGACATCGAACTCGAGCGGCCCCATCATGAGCCTTGCCGCCGTGGTCGCAGCGCTGTGCCTGTGGCCGCTTCGCTTGCACACACGCATTTTCGTCTGGGGCGGCGTCGTCGCCTATTGCGTGCTGGAGCTTGTGATGAGTCGGCCGCCCTACTACCTGATCAGCAGGATCGACTTGACCGGCGGCAGCACAGGCTGGCACCGTTCGCGTCTGATCGAGTCGTCACTCCAGTATCTCGACGAATGGTGGGTAGCAGGGACTGACCAGACACGTCACTGGATGGCCACAGGCGTGTCCTGGAGTCCCGATCATACAGACCTGACGAATCACTACATTGCTCTCGGTGTGTACGGTGGACTTCCGCTTCTTCTGAGCTTCCTGGCGGTGCTGGCGGTCTCGTTTCGTCACATCGGTCAGGAGCTCAGAAGCGCCCGAAGTGGCCTCGCCGCCTGGGCTCCGTGGACACTCGGCTGTGCGCTGTTTTCCATCGCCGTCACAAGCGTGTCGGTCTCCTACTTCGATCAGTCTGTCCTCTGGCTGTACATGACGATCGCGTTGTGTAATACGGCTGCTGGCGAACGAGTCGCTGAAGTGACGTCCGCGCCTGTTTCGGTTCGTGGCGTTGTCGCTCGGCACCGTGCCGTGAGACGCCTGCGTAGGTGGAGGGTACATACGAGGCACGACGGCATCGCCGTGGGACAACGGCCGTGAATCAATTTTCGCGCGTCTCGATCTTCGGGGCCTCGCTCGACACCGGCAACCGTGGCGTCAACGCGCTTGGCGAGTCTGTTGAACACCTGATTCGGGGTCTTGAGCCGCGAGCTAGCGCGACTTTTCATTACTACGCACAAACTGGGGGGCGACGCCACGGCGTTAGCGTCCTGAACTGTCGTCTGTCGCCGCGGAGCAGGCCCGCCGAGCACATCGGTGCGATCCTCATCGCCGCTCTGCTCTATAGGCTCGGGTTGAAGTGGCCGGCCCGTCGGAATCCATGGCTCTCGGCACTGCTCGAGGCGTCGTTCATCGCGGATATCCGCGGTGGGGACAGCCTGAGCGATATCTATGGGCTGCGGCGCTTCCTGATTGGCAGCCTGCCGCTGCTGAGCGTGATGCTCCTCGGCCGTCCGTACGTCCTGCTACCGCAGACCTACGGTCCGTTCCGCACGCGCACTGCCCGATGGCTTGCGGCCCTGATGCTGCGCCGCGCTCGCGAGGTCTGGACGCGCGACCGGCGGTCCGTGCCTATAGTAGAGGAACTCGCCGGTCGAACAGCGCGTGTCAGCCCGGACGTGGCGTTCATGCTCAAACCGGCGCAGCCCGCTGAGATGATGTTCGACCCGCCGGCCACAGAATCCCACCAGCGCACCGGTAATTGTAGGTGTGAACGTCAGCGGCCTGCTCTATATGGGCGGCTACACGGGCGACAACATGTTCGGTCTCCGTTCGAACTACCGCGACACCGTGAATCAAGCCGTCGCTGCACTGCTCAGTCACACATCGGCCACCATTCTCATCGTGCCGCACACATTCGGTGCCGAGATGGAGGAGGAGGCGAGTGCGGCGCTGCTCGAATCGACCAGGAATCGGTATCCCGGCCGTGTGGTCCGATTGACAACCCCTCTTCGCGCCAGCGAGGTGAAGTGGCTCATCGGCCGGACGCACTTCTTCGTGGGGTCGAGAATGCACGCGTGCATCGGTGCACTTTCGCAGTGCGTTCCCACCGTGGGGCTGGGTTACAGCGACAAGTTCTTGGGCGTCTTCGAGTCCGCGGGTGTTGGCAACGCCGTGGTCGACTTGAGGCAGCACGATGCTGGCGAGGTGAGCCAGGCCGTTCTGCGGCTCTTCGAGTCCCGTGACGCGACGGCGAGGCGCCTCAACGCCGATATGCCGGTCGTTCAGTCGCACGTGCGCCAGGCGTTTGCGGACATCGCCGTGACGGACGCTTTTCCACTGCGGCCTGCTCGCGAGTCACCTGAGGCAGTCGGGCCAGGTATGATCCGGCTTCGGCACAAGCTGTTCCTCTACGCCCTGCGCGTCCTCGACCAAGGGCTGCTGCTGCTGACCCTGGCTCTTGTCGTGTCGCTCACCGGCGGCCCGGCACGGCAGCGGATCCGCGAACTCGCTCGGTGGACGATACGACTCGCGACGACATTCTTGGCCTTCTCGCGTTGTCCTTCGGCTGGTTCGTCTGCTTCAACGCGCTCGTTCACTACGAAACGAACAGGCTTCGCTCCCTGCGCGGGGAACTGCTCGAGGTTGTCACGGCGACGGCGGCCGCCGCCTTCATCCTCGCTGTCGTCGGATCCCTGCTCGGGCTGCCGCGGTTCACGCGCGACACCGTTGTGGTGTTCTGGGCGCTTGCCACGGTGTTCTGCGTGGGCGGCCGCATGGCGGTGCGGTGGGGACTGGGCGCCGCCCGCCGCTCCGGCTACAACAGCCGCCGCGTGCTTCTGCTGGGTGAAGAATCGCAGGCACGCGACGTCGCCGCGCGCATCGACGCCCAGCGTGTGCTCGGCTACCGCGTCGTCGGCATCGTTGCCGCCAATGACGACGTGGACGAGACGAATCGGACGCCACGCCGCCCGTCGTTGGCAGGCTCGAGAACTTGAAGGCGATTCTCGAGAAGCTATCCCGTCGACGAAATGATCGTCTGCCTGCGGACGGACGGCTACGCCGGCGCCATTGGAGATGCCATCCGCCTGGCCGACGAACTTGGCATTGTCGTCCGGCTGTTTCCGGACGCCGCGCTGTCGCGCCTGCTGGCCAAGATGCACGTGGAGCGGTTCGAGAACGTCCACGTGGTCACGCTGTTCAGGGAGGACATGCTCCTGCAGTTGCTCTTGAAGCGCGTGCTCGATCTGGCGCTCTCGTCGGCCTTGCTGGCGCTGCTGAGTCCCCTCCTGCTGGCCGTCGCCATTGCCATCAAGATCACGAGTCCTGGGCCCGTGCTCTTCGCGCAGGAGCGGGTCGGCATGAATCGGCGTCGTTTCATGATGTACAAGTTCCGCTCCATGTACATCGACGCCGAACAGCGTCGCGCGGAGGTCGCGCATCTCAACGAGATGGACGGCCCCGTGTTCAAGATCAGGAACGACCCGCGTGTCACGCCCCTCGGGCGCTGGCTCCGGGCCACCAGCATCGACGAGCTGCCCCAGTTGTTCAATGTCCTCCGGGGACAGATAAGCCTCGTCGGTCCGCGTCCGCCAATCATGGACGAGGTGGAACGCTACGAGTGGCTCTATCGCAAGCGTCTGTCCATCAAGCCTGGCGTCACCTGCTTCTGGCAGATCAGCGGCCGCAACGACCTCTCATTCCGCCAGTGGATGGAGCTCGATCGGAGCTACGTCGACAACTGGTCGTTGTGGCTCGACCTGAAGATCCTCTTCCTGACCGTGCCGGCCGTGCTCTTCCGAAAGGGCGCGCGATGAAGGTTCTCGCGCTTTCCTCTGGCGGCGGGCATTGGGTCCAGCTGCTCAGGCTTCGTCCGGCGTTCGATGGGTGCGACGTGGTATTTGCCACCGTCAAGCCGGAGTACCGCATCGACGTCGGCGCCGCGGCGTTCATGGTGATCCCCGATGCGAACCGCTGGAGCAAGCTCAGCCTGCTGCGGTGCGTGCTTGGGGTCGTGCGCGTGCTCTTGGCAGGTCAGGCCAGACGTTGTCGTGTCCACTGGCGCAGCGCCGGGGTATTTTGCCATCCGCCTGGCTTCCTTCTTTCGCGCGCGCAGTGTCTGGGTCGACAGCATCGCGAACATCGACGAGTTGTCCCTGTCCGGTCAGCAGGCAGGTCCACACGCCACGCTGTGGCTCACTCAGTGGGAACACTTGGCCAAGCCCGAGGGGCCAGGCTACTGGGGTAGTGTCCTGTAAGACCATGATCTTCGTCACTGTTCGAACCGACTTGCCGCGTGCTTGAAATGGAACACACTGTGATACCTGCGATCTCAGGCGACCTTGGACCGCACCACCGCCATTTTGCGACCGACCACCTTCTGGCCGACCTCAAAGGACGATCGGTGCGCGGTGGGGCGGTCACCCTCACCTCCCAGGGCCTCAATTTCGGCCTGCAAACGGGCTCGACCATGGTGTTGGCCCGCCTGCTCGCGCCCAGCGATTTCGGCCTGATTGCCATGATCACCGCCATTACCGGCCTAGTGACCATGTTCAAAGACGCGGGGCTCTCCATGGCCACCGTGCATTGCAAGGAGGTCACCCACGATCAAGTCTCCACGCTCTTCTGGATCAATGTTGGATTGAGCACCGTCGTCATGCTGGTGATTGCTGCAGCGGCTCCGGCGATCGCGACGTTCTATTCCGAGCCGAGATTGAGGTGGATCACATTGGCCCTCGCGGCGCCCATGCTGTTCAGTGGCTTCACTGTGCAACACCAGGCGCTGCTTCGGCGGCAGATGCGATTCAAGGCCTTGGCAGTGGTGGAGATTGCCACGATGGCCGTTGGCATCGCCATAGCGATCTCTATGGCGCTGCTGGGCTTCGGTTACTGGTCTCTCGTGGGAATGTCCGCAGCATCGGCGCTGGCGAATGCGGTGTTGGTTTGGCAGTTGTGCGACTGGCGGCCTGGACTGCCGAGGCGCGCTAGCGGTGTCGCATCCATGCTCCGCTTCGGCGGGGGACTCACGGGGTTCAACTTCCTAAACTACTTCACGAGGAATGCAGACAACGTGATTGTCGGCTTCGCTCTCGGCAGTGGGCCGCTGGGCATCTACTCAAAAGCCTACGGAATCCTGATGATGCCCATCCGCCAGATCAACGCGCCCGTTAGCAGCGTGATGTTGCCGGCCCTGAGCAGGCTGCAAGACGACCCGCCCCGCTACCGACGGGCGTATCTCCAAGCGATCAGCGCTATAGCTATGGCGGGGATGCCCATCGTCGTCTGCGCGTTCGTGCTCGCCAACGAGGTCGTGGCGATCTTGCTTGGGCCGGGCTGGGAACAGGCCGCTGATGTCTTCCGTTGGCTCGCACCGGCCGCGTTCCTAGGCACACTCAATGTCGCCCCTGGCTGGCTGTGCGTTTCGCTCGGCCGGGCCGGCACGCAGATACGCTGGGCACTGATTTCGGTACCCATCACGGTAGTGGGATTCATGATTGGCGTCCAGTTTGGGATAGTAGGCGTCGCCGCGGCCTTCAGCGCGTCGTGGTGCGCTAGTCTGTACATCTTCATCGCCATGGCCTGTCGTGGCTCCACCATTCGCCAGCGTGACATCGCCACGGCGATCGGGCCTCAGGTGCTTGCGTCGCTCGCGACAGCTGCGTCGGGGGTGCCATTGGTGGCGCTGCTCGCCGATACAGTGCCGAACACGATCGCCCGGATTGTCATCGTGCTGCCAATACTGTTGGCAACGTATGCGGGATGCCTGTTGATGGTACCAACGAGCCGCGTCCAACTGATCACGCTCCTCAAAGACGGCGTACGAACGGCGATGCTCGCCACGAGTGAGCTGTCGTGAACGAGCAAGACCTCAGCCTCGTGCCCGGCAAGTCGCATTACCAAGCGCGTTACGTGCGAGGAGGCCGACTATTCAGCTACGCCCATCAGATGAACGCTGTGCTGGAACACGAGCCCCGAACGGTCTTGGAGGTAGGGCCCGGCCCTGGCATGGTAACGGCCGCCTTGCGGGCGATCGATATCGAGATAACCACCTTGGACGTACAGCCTGAACTTAAGCCCAACGTAGTTGCTTCGGTGACGGACCTGCCGTTCGACGACGATTCGTTCGATGTGTCCATGTGCTGCCAGGTTCTGGAGCATCTGCCGTTTGACCAGTTCGTGCCCGCATTGAAAGAACTAGGCCGAGTATCGAGAAAGGCGGTGATCAGTTTGCCGGACTGCACGCCCCACTACGAGATTCGGCTGCTGTTACCGAAGATTCTGAAGTTCTACTGGACGGGCACCCGGCAAAAGGATCGCGATATCGCGTGCAAGGCCAAACTCTACGAGAACGCTGGGCACTACTGGGAAATTGGGTATGCTGAAACAATGCTCGCAGATATCGAGCAAGCGATTGAAGCCGCAAACCTCTGTCAGATCAAAACATGGCGGTTTGTTGAAAATACATATCACCGCTTCTTCGTCGTTGAGCGCCACGTTGAGTCCTGAACCAACTACGTTGTGGCTCACGCAGTGGGAACATCTCGCGCAATCGCGTGGCCCTATTACCGTGGCAGTGTGCTGTAGATGATCTTCGTGACCGTGGGAACCGATCTGCCGTTCGATCGACTTGTGCGCGTGGTCGACGAGTGGGCCGGCCACGGCGGACGACAGGATGTCTTCGCGCAGATTGGCGCCAGCCGCTGGACGCCGAGTTACCTGCCGCATCGCAATTTTCTCCCCCCGGACGAGTTCACACGGCGATTTGCCGAGGCCAGGGTCATCGTGGCCCATGCAGGGATGGGCACCATTCTGTCCGCCCTGCGGTGGAAGAAGCCCATTCTCGTAATGCCCAGGCGGGCCGCGCTTGGGGAGCAGCGGAACGACCATCAGCTTGCCACTGCGCGCCACCTCTCTGCGCTCGGCAAGGTGAACGTGGCCATGGACGAGAGCGAGCTTCGCTACCAGCTCGAGAGCCTCGACGTGCTCGAGCCACGAACACCGATTGGTCCGTTCGCCAGCGTCGAGCTGACCAGCGCGCTCAAGGATTTCATCCATGGTGCCGGCGATTAGTACCCAGGGCAAGAGCATCGTGACGCCGCAGGCACTGCTCGCCAAGGCGGACGCGCGCTCCTCTGCTGGCTGGTTGTGGGTCGCCTGGGCGGCCGTGGCAACGCTCTTCTTTCACGCGCTCGCTGGTGGCGCTCTACCATCACGCCAACGCCAGCGACCTGCTGTCGTATATCCCGCTTGTGCCCGTCGTCTCGGCCGTCCTTCTGTTCTGGCGCCGGGGCGAGTTGCCGACGGACCGCCGGCGATCGCTTCGCTCGCGAGTGCAGTGGCATCAACTCGAGCTGGACACTGTTCATCGTCGGGCTCGTGGCCGCGCACCTGTTTCTCACGCGCACCTGGACGCGTGTCACTCTTGTGGCCATCATCCTGCCGTTGGCCATCATCAGGAACAGCATCCGTATCCTGACTATCGGGTTACTGTGCGTCCACGTCAGCCCGCAGATGATCGACAGTTATCTCCACAAGCGCGGCGGCCCGATCTTCTTTGCACTGTCACTCATCCCGCTGGGGCTCGCGCTCTGGGGACTGCGTCGCGCTGAACGCTGAACGATGATGGCCAAACCCCGGCTGTGGATCGTTGAGGATGACGAGGACATCCGTCCCGTCGCCACCGTCCTCGACCTCGGCTTACGTCCTCAACCTGCCGATATCAAGGAAGAGATGGCCACCCCTTCTGGTGCTGTTGGCGCAACGGCCTTCGCGAATGGCGTCTAGGAACCAATAACAGACGATGACATCGGAGCGATTCATGGGACGATCGAAGCCGCAGCACACAAGTACGAGACTGAGTCACTGTGCCGCTTTCGTGGCCATTGTGCTCGTCGGAACGGCGATTGGTTCAAGCCAAGAGCAAACTTTGCAGCGCTGCTTGGATGCGGCGGCTGGTGATACGTGCACACTGGGTGCGGGAGTCTTTGAGGGAACCGTATCCCTGTCGAAGTCCGGCACATCGGATCGGCCCATCCGTATCGTCGGCGCGGGCGTCGGTGACACGGTAATCAAAGGCGGTGTGACTGTATCAGGCGACTACGTCGTGATACAGGACCTTACTGTCAACATGAAGGCACGCCAGGAGATCGGAATCAGCCTCGCTGGGCGCTTCGGTCATGTCACAAACGTTCTTGTCACGTCTGACGAGACTATGCTCGGCCAGAACAACGTGGGGGTGCGACTCGCTGGCAGTCATAACACTCTCTCCAACAGCCGAATAGAGGAGACCTGCTTCGGGGTCAGCATCGTTGGGGATGGTCATGTTATGACCCGTACCGAAGTAACACGCCTGTGGGCGCACGGCGCCCGGTGCGGCGGCCCAGACTATGTTCGGCTGTTTGGCTCGGGGCACAGATTGCTAAACAACAGGCTGCACGAGATCGATCGGAGTAAGTCCCCCGGCGCGCATATCGATTGCTTTCAGACCTTCGATGTCAACGGGCCGGACCGGGCAGTCCGCGACATCGTCATCGACGGCAACTGGTGTGCCGATGTTACGCAGGGCGTGATGTTCGAGGCACATTATTATCAGTTGAGCCGGGACGTTGTTATCCGCAACAACGTCTTTACTCGTGTCGGAGCGTGGTGCGCACTGCTCGAGCGCATAGCCAATGTGAGCATTGTCAACAATACCTGTGACACATCCACTGCGCATCATGGCCTCTGGTGTCGTGGTGTAGGCGGGAGCTGCGAGTTCAAGAACAACATCCTATACGGCACTGGGACTGCTTACGGATCGTCACGATCCGCGGAACTCATCGACGGTCGTCCCAATGCACCCGGAAAGAACAACCTCTTGTTCTCGCCTACCGGGAATCGAAGCTTCGCCGGATACGACGACGATATCGTCAATCGAGATCCGGAGCTTATGGATCGCTTGACAAGCGACTTCAGGCTTCGACCATCCAGCCCCGCGAGGGACGCCGGTCTCGCGATAGGCACCTGGCTCGAGCCGGTCGACCAGGACGGCACCCGGAGACCGCAAGGCGTCCGCTGGGATATCGGCGCATATGAGTACCGCGTCTCGCCGCCCACGCCGCCGCGTCAGCTACGCATACTGGGAGACTGATCTCCACCTACCTTCACGCGATTAGCGCCAAGTATGCCGGAAGCACTGATAGACATTCTGATGATCACCCACAATCGGCCAGAGTACACGGCGCTCGGGCTCCCGCAACTGCTGGACGGATGTGACGAGCGTGCACGTGTGTGGATCTGGCACAACGGGGGCGACGAGGCCACACGCGCAGTCGTGCAATCAGTAAGCCATCATGACCGGGTGTTTCGCGTCCATTATTCCGCGACAAACGAGAAGTTGTGGACGCCGACACGCTGGCTGTGGCAAGAGAGCGACGCTACCTACGTAGGTAAAGTCGACGACGACTGCCTCGTCCCCCATGGATGGAGCGCGACCTTTCGAACGGTACACGACGCGGTTCCAGAGCTGGGAGTGGTGGGGTGCTCTCGTCTGCTCCCGGAAGATATCGTCGATGACCTCGTCCAACGCAAACTGAAGCGCTTCGAGAGCGGGCACACGATTATGCAGAACCCGTGGGTGGCGGGCAGCGGGTATCTGATGAAGCGAGAGTGCATTCTCCGCCACGGTCTTCTTCGTCGTGGCGAAAGCTTCCCTGCCTACTGCATCAGGTTGGCTCTGTCCGGCTGGACGAATGGGTTCTACTTTCCGTTTCTCCTCGAAGATCATATGGACGATCCACGCTCCCCGCATACGCTCTACCGTACCGATGCGGACTTTCAGCTGCGCCGCCCCTTGACAGCCACCCTGCATAACTCCACGTCTCTTGAGGAATGGACGTCGAGCGTCAAGCGCAATGCTCGTCTCTTGCAGGAGGCGTCGACCGACCCGACACGATATGGCGGATGGCGCCACCGCGCCCGGATGGCAGGTGCCCGGTTGAGCCGCTTGATGCGATCCTCCTGATCTGCGCAGCAGCCATCGGCACGTCTCAGCGCCCACTTTCACAGCATGAGTCGCCTTGTTGGCTTCTTCCTGTCGCTGTTGGACCCTCGCGGGTACGTGCACGCTTTTCGTCTGCTTCACTACTACGGGTACAGCCACGTTCGCGAGCGTGGGAAGTTGAAGACCGGAGCGGGTACGCGGTTCGCTCCGAATATCTCTTTTCGAAACGCTGAACGCATTCAGCTTGGCCGCGACTGCCACGTCGGAGAGCGGTGCTACTTATGGGCGGGGGACTCTACCGGACGAATAGAGATGGGCAACTTCGTGTCATTGGCTCCTGGTGTCTTCATCACGGCTTCCGACTATCAACTTCGTCCCGGCGTACCGTTTCGTCAACAGCCGAAATGTGAAGCCGACGTCAAGATTGGCAACGATGTCTGGCTTGGCGCGTACGCCGTCGTCACAGCTGGCGTCACCATCGGCGACGGATGTATCGTCGGCGCCGGGGCGGTGGTCACCCGTGATCTGCCGCCGGGATGCATTGCAGCGGGTGTCCCGGCGAGAGCGATCGGCGAACGGACGCGTCAATCGGAGAACGCATCGTGACGACAGATGTGGCTATCGTCATCGTTGCCTACAACTCGGCTGGCGTCATCTGCGAGTGTCTCGAGAGCGTGTTTTTCGAGCGACGCGATGTCCGGCAGCAGGTCATAGTCGTGGACAACGCGTCGAAGGATGACGCGGTGCATCGAATCCGCGCCTCGTTCCCCGACGTTGTGCTGTTGGAGGCCGGAACGAATCTCGGCTTTGCCGCGGGAGTGAATCACGGTGCCCGACATGCGGACGCCGAGTTCGTCCTGCTGCTCAATCCTGATACGGTGATTCGAAACCACGCGATCGACGAAGTCATCGAATTCGCACGCAAGCATCCAGGCCACGGTCTCTACGGTGGACGCACGCTGCGGCCGGACGGCTCGCTGGAACCCTCTTCATGCTGGGGCGAGCCGACGCTCTGGAGCATGGCAATGTTCGCACTGGGAGTGTCGAGCCTGTTCGCGAAGAACCGCTGGCTCGATCCGGAATCGCTTGGAGACTGGCAGCGCGATTCGGTGCGTGAAGTCGGCGTCGTGACGGGGTGCTTTCTGCTGGCGCCGATGGCTGTCTGGCGGGAGCTCGGAGGGCTTGACGAGCGCTACTTCATGTACGGCGAGGACGTGGATCTGGCGATGCGCGCGAGGGCTCGTGGGTATCGTCCAATCATTTGCCCGACCGCGGAGTTGGTCCACGAGGTCGGCCGATCCTCTGAGACGCCCGTCCACAAGACCCTGCTCCTCTACCGTGGGAAGGCCAGCCTGGTTCGCACCCACTGGAAGGGTGCGGCGAAGTCGCTTGGGCTGTTCTTTCTCGCCTCTGGCACAGCGCTTCGCGCCGCGCTCGCAGCGGTCTCGGGGCGGAACGGCGCCGGGAGATGGCAGACCCTCTGGCGCCAACGGACAACATGGCTGAAGGGATATGCGGATCAGGAACGATGATTAGCGTCGTCATTCCCAGCTATAACCGTCGCGACTGCGTGCTCGCACTGCTCGGTGACGTGTGCCGGCAAGAAGGCGTTGAGTTCGAGATCATCGTCGTGGACGACTGCTCGTCTGACGGCAGCGTCGCGTCTGTTCGGCGTGAGTTTCCGTCAGTTCAACTACTGGTGAACGACGCGAACGCGGGCCCGTCGGTCGCACGCAATCGCGGGATTCTCGCGGCGAAGGGCGAATGGATCGTGGGTTTCGACAGCGACGTCACGCTCCCCGATCCGCGCCTGCTCGCAGGTATTGCCGCCCGTTTTGAGGTTCGCGCCGACGTGGCTGGTCTCGCTCTGCGCATCCTCAAGGCCGACGGCAAAAGCGAGGATGTCGATCGATGGTGGCATCCCCAGCCCTTGAGAACACATGTGAGCCGTGCGTTCTTCACTACGTATTTCAGCGGAACGGCTTACGCGTTTCGCCGCTCGGCCGTCCTGCGGGCGGGCTTGTACCCGGAGATCCTCTACATGCATTACGAGGAGGTCGAGCTCGCGTGGCGGATTCTTGACGACGGCGGCCGCATTCTGTACGAACCTGATCTCGCCGTAGTGCATCACGCGCATCCGGTGTCGCGCAGAAGTCAGGTGGACGTGTTCTTGAAGCCGCGCAACCAGATTCTGCTCGCAGCGTCCTGCCTGCCGTGGTCGGCCGCGGCGCGCTACGCCGTTCCCCGAACGGCGTACCAAGCCTTCAGAGCCTGCCGGCGCGGTCATTTCCTGGACTTCGTGAGAGCGATGACGTCTGCCGCGCGCTTGCTGCCGCGACAATTGGAACGACGCAAGCCAATTCGACGCTCGACACTTCGGACAATTCGTAGGCTGAAGGACGCCGCCAAAGCCAACGCCTACGACCATAGTGGCCGTGCATGACGAAGAGACGATCCAACGGCAGTCGGATCAAGGTTTCCTGAGCCATGCTTGCCCTCTACATCGACTGGAAGTTCCACCTGCTTCAGCAAATGCGTGTCGTCCACGCGATCACCGAAGCCGACGTTAGCGTCTCGATTCCGCTCCAGGAGAGATGGAAGTTCAGGCAGCTGGAAGAGGCTTTCCCGGGTATGTTCGCCAACACGTCCAGTGATGCGGTCAACGTAACGAGCGCGGTCCGCTTTTCTCATGCCGAGCCAAAGACTCAAGTGGGCAGCAGTGTCCGCCCGCTTGTCTTTCCGGTGGCGATAGCCCTGAAGTGCCGGGAACTCTGGCCGAAGGACCGGCATGTCGCAGTCAGTTTTCAGGGACTCATGACGTCGGACCGACGAACCGCGATCGCACGCTGGATCGGCAACGACAGCCACGGCACGCGACCGAAGATACTCCAAGAACCGAGTGTTTGGCGGCGCTTGTATATGGCGGTCAAGCGGAAGAGCGGGCTGACGTCATCCGTGGCAGTTACAGTCGGTCCCCTCGTTATCAACTCATCCGACCGGGGGCGAGTGTTCCCGCTGAAAGCGTGGGACCTCGCCTACTACAAGCTGCTCAGCGACTCGCGGTTCACGCTCTGCCCGTCCGGTGACTTTACTTGGTCCTATCGATTCTTCGAGGCAGCGTTATGTGGCTCGATACCAGTTGTGCAAGAGATCTGCAGCGTGTACCAAGGGTTTCGCTACTACACGTTTGCCGACCGGCACGACGAGATGGTCTGGCGATCGGAAGATGCCGAGGCAAATTACGAACTAGCGCTGGCCAGACTGACGATCCCGCGTGACGAGCTGAACGACGTCCTACGCTCGATCGCGATGGCGGCACACAGATGACCAGAAGTAACGCCGAGCATATCGATAGTGCTCCACAACTGGACGGCGCACCGGGGGGGTAGGAGAGTCAGTGCATAAGAAGACCATTTCTCAACTCGCGCGGTCGGCGGTCGACATCTGGAAGACCCCCTACGCCTTTAGGCGCAAGTGCGCGGTTCTAGGGGCGGCGGCGAAGATCGCAATGCTGTGCCTGATCTACAGGCCACACCGGACGACTACGGTCAGAGTGCTCGGGTTCTCGGTCACCTGCTTCGACATCAACACCTTGGCGTTCTTGTTCAGAGAAATCTTCGTGGAGGGAACGTACATCAATGCGGCCCCGCCTAGGGCCACAATCATCGATGCGGGAGCAAATATCGGTATCGCGACGTTGTTCTTCAAGTGGAGCGATCCGGGATGCACGGTATACGCATTCGAGCCGAATAGGGACGCGTTTGGACTCCTGCAAAAGAATGTGACGGATAACAATCTGACGAACGTGCACACCTTCGAAAAGGCCATAGCTACTCACGAGAGCGGCATGGCGTTCTACGTCGATCCTGACAAGCGCGGCTCTCTCAAAATGAGCACGTTGCCCGAAAGAATGCGGAAGGAGAAGGTCTCGGTAGCCAGCGTCGATCTGGGAGCCTTCTTGACTCAACATCAGGTGGACTACCTCAAGCTGGACGTGGAGGGTAGTGAGAAAGACGTGTTGGCGGACATCGCCGCAAGAGGCATTCTCCCGATGGTGCCGCTGATGACCATTGAGTATCACCACAATCTGGGTGGGTCGTCTACCGGCTTGAGCGCATTCCTCGCCATTCTGGAGCGTCACTACCGATACACGGTTAGCGCCCCGCGAGTTGTGAACCGGCCGCAAGCGTTTCAAGACGTAGTCATTCAATGCAGGAGGGAAGGTGGACTCCTTGGGTGATAACGACATCGCCTCTATCACGCTCGGTCTGACGTTTAGGAGAGCGATTCATGAAGCCGTTCTACTGGCGGACATCCACGAACTTCGGCGACGCAATGAACTCGTGGGTGTGGGACGCCCTGTTTCCAGAGCTGCTGCTCGACCATGATGGTGTTCGGCTCATTGGCATCGGGTCACTGATCAAGGCCGAGCTCGAACGTGTGGAGGGATTGAAGGTCATCTTCGGTAGCGGGAGTGGCTACGGCCCACTACCTGCCAGAATCTCGGATCCGAAGCACTGGCGAACCTACTTCGTTAGGGGCCCACTGACGGCGAAAGCTGCGGGGCTCGAGGATGGCGCGGGCATCGTCGACGCCGCGTGGCTCATCGGACTGCTGGACGAGTTCAAGTCAGTACCATCCAAGGCCGGTGTGAGCTTCATTCCTCACTTTTCCAATGTCCACCTGTCTGCATGGAGGGTCGTATGCGAGAGGGCCGGCGTAAAATTCGTCGACCCACTTGCCGACAGTAAGATGGTACTGGCGCAACTGGCCGCCAGTGAACTGGTCATCACCGAGTCCCTGCATGGGGCGATCATGGCGGACTACTTCCGGACGCCGTGGATACCAGTGAAACTCACGTCGGGCTCTTTTCTTGATTTCAAGTGGCTCGATTGGTGCAAGTCTGTTGGACTGGATGCGCAGGTGTGGACACTGCCGCCAACTGATCTACTAGACCACTTCAGGCAAGGTGGGTTGAGGTCGGTGGACTCCACGCTTCCGAGCAGCATGGTTGCAAGAATGCCCGGCGTTGACACCGGAATCACGCCCCGTAGGGCGACACGCGCGTACCGTATCAGGACAAGGCTGCGCACCAGCGGTCATGCGATGAAGCGAGAAGTCACGACGTGGCTCGGGAGCCGGCGCGAGTCCGTTCTGCTTCGTCCGCTGAACGACCGGCTCATCGATGCTGCCACGGACCGCCTCCGCCGGATTGCCGGGGAAAGGCGTACCTGAGCGCCGATAGTACTCGAACGCTTCTGCTCGACCGGCTCGCTGTGAAGGTCTGGGAGATCCAGCGCGACTACCGATCAGGACTGTTGTCGGGCACGTTGAGAACATCGGCAATCAACAGGCGATGAATGTCCTGCTAATTGCTCCCGACTTCGACCAAACGATTGTGGGAGAGAGCTGGTGCACGTACAAGTGGGTGCAGGGAATCTCTGAACGCTGCGAGGCTACGGTGCTCACGACACACGGAAGGGGATGGAGTAGAGGTGAGTCCCCGGTCAGAGCACGGGAGGTTGTGAACTGGGAGCATCGAAAGCTCCGAGGCAGGATGGCCCGATTCGGTTACGAACTCAAGCCGCATTACATTCAGTTCTACGGGCGTGCGCGCGGATGGATGAAGGACCAACTGCGGCGCGGATGGACCTTCGATCTCGTCCACCAGATCAATCCGGTGGCCCTCAGGTACCCATCGCCAGCGGCACGACTTGGCGTTCGCTACATAACCGGCCCGCATGCCGGAAGCCTTCCGACACCACCGGGATTTCAGGCCGAGTCGAGCGATAGACAATGGTACCGGAAGCTGCGCGCGTTGGATCGCTGGCGCCTCGATCACGACCCATGGCTGAGAACGTCATTCGCTGGTGCGGCCTGCGTCATCGGCGTAGCGCCGTACGTGGGCGAGTTGTTGCGCGTGAGACGCTTCGAGGTCATGGCCGAAACTGGCGCCGAGGAGGTCGTCACCAGTCCTAAACAGGCCCCCCCTTCAAACCGGCCGTTGCGATTGCTGTTCGTTGGACGGGTGATTCGGACGAAGGGTGTGATGGATGCAATCAGAGCGGTAGCTTTGGCGGCGCAAAGGGTCTGGATCACATTCGATGTCGTCGGAGTAGGTGATTCGCGTGAGACGTGCGAGGCTGAGGCTAGACGATTGGGCATCAGCGACATCGTCACGTTTCACGGGCGTCTCCCCCGCGAGCAAGTATACGAATGCTATAGGAAGTGCGACGTTTTCCTGTTTCCGAGCTTCCGTGAGCCCAGCGGCACGGTGGTGTTCGAGGCGCTCGGCTTCGGCTGTCCCATCATCACAGCTACTACGGGTGGGCCTGGGCACGTCGTGAATCATGAATGCGGCATCACCGTGGAACCACAGACGCCAGAGCAGTACGCCAGAGGCCTTGCAGACGCTATTGTGAGGTTAGCGTCAGATGGGGCGCTGGTGGCCTCCATGTCTGTCGGGGCGTTGCGACGGGTTGAAGATGTGGCGTCGTGGCAGCGTCGGCTCGACCGATTGATGGCGCTGTATCGTGAAGTCGCATCGGCGGAAACCGGGGCGTAAGCGCGACAACTGGAGCGATAGGTCTAATCCCTGCTGGACGCGAGATCCTACCGGCCAATCTTCAGTTTGGCTGTCAATCTTCCACGCCGACCTCGAGATCCGATGACAAGCTTCAGACCGCTAGATGGTTGGGTTATCCATGAGCATTTGGCGGGACTGACGAAATCAACAGTGATGGTCTGCGAGCCGAGAGACGGTAACGCTCCCGTTTGAGTTTAGGAATTCAGCCATTGGAGCTTCTACGAGCACACCCGTCGGCGATCCAGTCGAGGCGAACTAGCCGGCTGGCGATTTGGTTGGTTTGGACAGCCGCCGTCACCTTGGTATTCATTGCTGACTTGGTTGAGCTCGTTGCATATGCTTCAAATAGTGAGCTCCTCTCCTACATCCCCCTGGTGCCCTTGGTCTCCGGCTACCTCCTGCACGCTCGATGGAGTTTTCTGAGACCTCATATCGGAGCTCGGTCATCGGTGCAGCAGTTCCTGTCGCAGTCGGCGTAGCGGCGCTTGTGGCCGGTTCGAGCACAAGCAACCTGAGCACGAACGACGCCCTTGGACTGATGACGCTCGCCTACGTGAGCCTCATTCCGCCGGCGGATTCCTCTTCCTGGGCTCGCATGGATGAAGTCCGCCGCCTTCCCCATGGCGTTCCTGATCTTCCTGGTCCCGCTGCCCGACGCAGCCGTGCACGCCCTGAGACCGCCTCCGTCCTCGGCTCGGCCGAGGTCTCCGCACTCCTCTTCACGATCACCGGCACGCCGCTCTCCGCGACGGCACCATCTTCGTCATCCCTGGCATCGTCCTCGAGATCGCCCAGGAGTGCAGCGGCATCAACTCGAGTTGGGTCCTCTTCATCGTCAGCCTGGTCGCGTCGAACTCTTCCTGAACGGCCCATGGCACGGCTCGTGCTGGTACTGTTCGTCTTCCCCCTCGCCATCGTTCGTAACAGCATCCGCATCCTGACCATCGGCCTGCTGTGCGTGCACATCGGACCGCACATGATCGATAGCTACATCCACCGGAGCGGTGGCCCGATCTTCTTCGCCCTCTCGCTGATTCCGCTGTTCCTGCTCCTGCTGTGGTTGAGACGCCTGCAACGGTGAACCCGGCCGCGGCGCTCGCGCTCCTGGCGGGGCTCTTCAGCCTGGCGCTTGCGGCCGCGAGTCTCGTCCGCCGCCGCGCGCACACCCGCCACCTGGTTCTTCTTCTGCGGCACGACTGCGCTTGGTGCCGACAGCCTGCTCACGAGTTTCGCCCTTGCCGCGACGACAGCGGAGGGGGCATCGCGCTGGGTGACGGCATCGATGGCCGTCAAGTGTCTGATTCCCCGCCGCCTGGCTCTGCGTTCAGCCTGACCTACTCCCGCGGCGACAGCCGCGAACGCCTCAGCCGATGGGCCGTGCCGCTCGGCGCGATCGCGCTGCGTGCCGGCGGTGCTCGTGCTCGCACTTCCGCGACCGGCTGTTCGACGTTCTGCCACCGCAGTTCCCCGACACGGCATGGCACCTTCGCCTGAACCCGGCCGGCGAAGTCCTGAACGCCCTACTGCTAGTCGTCCTGGTCCTGGTCCTGCTCAACCTGGAGCAGACCTTCCGCTCCGGCTGTCGGCACGATGCGCTGGCGCCTCAAGTTCGTCGTCCTCGCCCTGGTCGTCATCCTCGGCACCCGCCTCTACGTCCACAGCCAGCAGGTGCTCTTCTCGATACCGGACATGAGCGTCCTGTGGGGGCTCGACGCAGCAGCTCTGCTCATCGGATGCCTGCTCCTGACGGTGGCCTACGCACGAACCGGCTGGGCCGAAGCGTCGGTCTATCCCTCGTCGGCCGTCATCCGCTCGTCGCTCACCGTCCTGGTCGTCGGCGGCTACCTGTTCGTCGTCGGCGTACTGGCGCAGGTCGTCGGCCGCTTCGGCGGTGCGACCTTCCTCCAGCTTCAGACGATTGTCGTGCTCGTGGGTCTCACCGGGCTGGCGCTCCTCCTGCTGTCGGATCGCGCCAGGCAGAGGCTGCACATCTTCACGGCCCGTCACTTCCGCAAGGCGCAGCACGACTCGGTGCGCATGTGGACGACGGTGTCCGAGCAGATGGGCAGGGTCACCGATACCCGGACGCTCGGAAACACAACGGCCCGGCTGATGGCGGACGCCTTCGACGTGCTGTCCGTCAGCGTGTGGCTGGTCGATTCGAACGGTCATCTGCAGCTTGTCGCTGCGACCGGCCGTGAGACCGACGTCGAGGGCGGACGCGACATCAGTGACAACGCATCCGTTCTGGCAGGCCTCCGCGACCGAACGGCTCCCTTCGACCTCGACGATGCGGCCGGTGGCTGGGTGCAGGAACTCCGCGATCGGAATCCCACGAACTTCCCAAACGGCGGACACCGAATGTGCGTCCCGCTACGAACCGGCGAACAGATGCTGGGCGCGCTGGTCCTGGCGGACCGCATCAGCGGGGCACCCTATACCATCGAGGAGCTCGAGCTGCTGCGCTGCACGGCCGCGCAAGTGACCGCGGTGCTGCTGAATCTCCGCCTCGCCGAGGAAGCGGCGCGCGCGCGCGAGCTGGACGCGTTCCGCGCGGTATCCGCGTTCTTCGTACACGACCTGAAGAATGCCGCGGCGTCGCTGAACCTGATGCTGCAGAATCTGCCGGTGCACTTCGACGACCCGGCGTTCCGCTCGGACGCGCTGCGCGGCATCGGCAACACGGCCAGGCGGATCGATGAGATGATCGGCCGCCTGAACGAACTGCGCCAGCGTCCGGATCTGATCAGAACGGAGTCCGACCTGAATGACGTGGTCGAGGAAGCCCTCGACCAGATTGGTGGAGTCCGCCGTGCCGATCAGCCGAAGCCTGGCGCCCGTGCCGAAGATCCTCGGTGACCGCGATCAGCTGCGGAGCGTGGTGACGAACCTGGTGATGAACGCACGAGACGCGCTCGGCTCGAACGGAAAGATCGAAGTCCGCGACAGCACATCGCCCGGGGCAGGTGACGTTGTCGGTCGTGGACAACGGTTGCGGCATGAGCGAGGCCTTCGTCAGGAACTCATTGTTCCGGCCGTTCCAGACAACGAAGAAGTCGGGCCTCGGCATCGGCCTGTTTCAGACCCGCACGATCGTGCAGGCCCATGGCGGCCAGATTCACGTGGACAGCCGCGTCGGTCGAGGGCACGACGTTCGTCGCCACGTTCCCCGTGCGGGACGTGTCATGACCACGCCACCCGTTCTGCTCATCGTCGAAGACGACGAGGACATCCGCACGCAGATGAAGTGGGCGCTCGCGTCGGAATACGAAGTCGTCGCTGGCGTCCGACCGTGCGAGCGCGGCGGAGGCATTCACGAAGCACCAGCCGATGGTCACGGTCCTCGACCTCGGCCTGCCGCCGCGGCCCAACGACACCACCGAGGGGCTTGCCACGCTCGAGGCCATTCTGGCGCTCGATCCCGGCGCGAAGGTCGTCGTGGCCACAGGCCAGGGGGAGAAGCGGAACGCAGTCGACGCCGTGGCCGCCGGCGCCACCGACTTCTTCAGCAAACCGGTTGACCTCGACACGCTCCGCCTGGTGCTTCGACGCGCCGCGCACGTGGCTGGCCTCGAGCGCGAAGGCCATGAGACGGAAGACGCGCAGCAGGCGCCGGTGTTCGAAGGGATGCTGGGCGGCAGCCAGCCGATGATGTCGATCTTCACCGTCATCCGCAAGACCGCGCCCACGAATGCGCCGGTGCTCGTGCTGGGTGAGAGCGGCACCGGCAAGGAGATGGTCGCCCAGGCCATTCATCGCCAGAGTCCACAGCGCAACGGTCCGTTCGTCGCCGCTCAACTGCAGCGCCATCCCCGAGAACCTGCTCGAGAGCGAGTTGTTCGGCCACGAGCGCGGCGCGTTCACGGGCGCGCACGTTCAGCGGAAGGGCCATGTCGAGACGGCCGCCGGCGGCACGCTTGTTCCTCGACGAGATTGGCGACCTGCCGCGCGCCGCTGCAGGTGAAGCTGCTGCGATTCCTGCAGGAGAAGAAGTTCCAGCGTGTGGGCGGCCGGCAGGAGATTGCCAGCGACGCGCGCGTCGTCGCCGCCACCAACGCGAACCTTCAGGAGGCCGTCTCGCGCGGGACGTTCCGCGAAGACCTGTACTTCCGTCTGGCCGTGGTCGTCATCAGGTGCCGGCCGCTGCGCGATCGAGGCGACGATGTGATGCTGGTGGCGCGGGAGTTCCTGCGGCGCTTCGGAGGCCAGCACGGCCGGTCGCGGCTCCTGCTTGCGCCAGACGCGAAACGCGCCGTCTGCGTGCACACCTGGCCGGGCAACGTGCGCGAATTGCAGAACCGGGTGCACCGCGCCGTGATCATGGCAGACGGACGACAGGTCACGGCCGAGGATCTCGAGCTGACGGATGCCGTACAGGCTGAGGCTCCGCAGACGTTGCGGTCTGCGCGCGAGAGCGCCGAGCGCGACCTCGTCCAGGAGGCGCTTCGCCGTAATCAGGGGCGCATCAGTGCCGCGGCAACTGAACTCGGCATCAGCCGCCCGACACTCTACGAATTGATGGAGAAACTGGGGATCGTCAGAGAATGAAAAAGGCCCGGAGATCTCTCCCGGGCCTTTCCTGCTTGATCCGCACGAATAGTCTACGCGTCAGACCCTTCTACGCATCCAACCAAGGCCCGTCAAGCCCAATCCGAGCAGGAGAGCAGTCAAGCCACCGTCTGGGATGCCTTCGGCTTGCAAGAACAAGTCGTCAAAAGCGGTCTGAGCGGTAAAACTGCCCAATTGTATGCTCAGGGGCTGTCCCACGTAGAAGGGAAAGATGGAACTATCGAAAACCACCGTGAATGGTGCGAACGAACCTTGTGGACCCAGTCCAGCGACCATGGCTGCGGTGGAAGTTCCGGCAAGAAGCGCTGCAGTGTACACCGTGGGAAAGGGCACAGGATGTCCAACCTGGCCGCTCAGGGTGTAGATTGTGTTAGCCGCAACGGACCCAACAAGCTGGGTCAACGTTGAGGAACTGCCGCTTCCAGGGCCTGAGACATTGTCGGAGAGGAATGCAACCTGACTGCCCTCGGGTGCTGGCTCGTTCCAGTATGGCGTCACGACATTGAGATTCCACACGCCAGTCCCACCGGTTCCCCCCTCGGTCCACCCAGTGGGTGTATTGGCATCGACAAACCCAGTTGCCGGACTCTCAAAGCCAGCGTTGTTGATCGTGATTGAATAAGCCTCAAGTTGAGCTGGAAGCCCAAGCGCGATGACGGTCACGACCAGATAGAGTGCTTTCTTCATGTTCGGCATTTGTGCAAGTCATGCGCCAAGAATGGCGGGTAGGGGTCAGTCCCCTCATTGCCAAGTTAACTTGCTGGCCAACAACGATTTAGATCGATGAGCTTTTCTCGAGGAACGTCTTCCCGCCCATCTGAAATTGGCCTTTTGTAAAATCTGCCGACGAAAACAACTCAAGGCAGATGGGGAGCAGTCCAGCCGAGTGCATCGCCATCATCCGCCAATACTCATGCTCGGTCGAAAGTCTAGGAATCTTGAAGAAATAACTAACGTCTGCCCGCCGGCAAGTGCTCGTGGCCGACGGTGAATGCGAATTCCCGTCGGAAAACTTGACAACGCCTTTGATGTCACTCAGAAAGCGAGGCCGCCAGGCGAAGCGCTTCGTCGCCCCCCACCTTCGGGTCGATTTTCAGCGCTCGGTCGAGAGAGTCACGCGCCTTGGCCTTGTCCCCCAGCTTGGCGTAGGTCAGCCCCAGGTGATAGAGGACTTCGGCAACGTTGGGCCGCTTGGCAAGACTGTCCTGAAACGGCCTGACGGCGAGGGATGGCATGTCCTTCTTGTAGTAGATCCAACCGATCGTATCGTCGACACTGGGGTCGTTAGGGAGGCGCTGCTTCGCCGATATCGCGAGTTGAAGAGCTACGTCGAGATTCGTGCCCTGCTCAGCATAGATGAATGCGAGGTTGTTCGCCGCTACAGCGGTGTTTCCGCTGCCACCTACAGTGGCTTCGTACGACTTCCTGGCCTCGTCGCGTTTCCCCTCCGCCTCCAACAGCAATCCCACCATCGTCCGCGCTCCGACGTTCGCTGGATCGTGCTTGATGAGCGCCTCGTACTCGGTCCGTGCCTCCTCCAGCCTGCGCTGCTTCACATACAACTGTGCCAGCATGGTGAAGCCAGCCGTAAACCCGGGATCCACTGTCACCGCGCGGCGGAGCGCCTGCTCCGCCTTCGCCTCATCGCCTGCGACGCCGTGTGCGCGTGCCAGGAGCACATATAGCGGATTGCTGGTGGGTTGCCTGGCTATCTCAACATCGAGCCGGGCTAATGCTGCGGAAGGATCCTTCGCCTGCAGGTCCAGATACGTCAGCCCCCCGATGGCCTCGACGAATCCAGGCGACAGTTCAAGAGAGCGCTCGAACGCAACCCGGGCCGCCGGCGCGTTGTTCTTCGCGGCCAGCAGCGTCCCGTTGACAGCATGGACGACTGCCGCATCCGGAGCGCCTTTGAGCAGCTCGGCCACCTCAGCGTCGGCGCGTGTGAAATTCTCTGCGGCAATGAGGCTTCGCGCAAGCGCCAATCGGGCACCGAGGTTCGCTGGCTCGGCTTGCCGCGCCCCTTCGGCGTACCGCAGCGCCTCAACGCTGTTGCCGGAGCTGAGATTCAGCCTCGACAGCTCCACTTGCGCTGCCGCGGCACGCGGGTTGAGACGCAGCACTTCACTGTAGGCCTTCGTCGCATCAGCCGTTTCCCTTCGCCGGTCGTGAACGGCCGCAAGGGCGAACTGTGCGGTTGCCGACTGGGGATCGGACGCTACCGCCGCGCGCGCGCGCTCCAGCGCCTCGTCGAGCTTGTTCTCCATGGTCAACCAGTGCGCCTTCATGACGAGTACCGGCGTGTAGGTGGGGATCTTCGCGAGAATTCCGTCGAGCCGCTTGTGTGCCTCAGCCTTCCGTCCGGCGCCATAGTCGATCGCAGCCAGCCGCGCCTGCACTTCAACGCCGACAGTCTGGTTGGATGAAAGCGGTGTAAGGA
Organism: Vicinamibacterales bacterium; assembly: GCA_963821375.1. Lineage (GTDB taxonomy): Bacteria > Acidobacteriota > Vicinamibacteria > Vicinamibacterales > JAMQPK01 > JAMQPK01. The sequence goes on along the minus strand of CAWGDN010000002.1, from coordinate 476,306 downwards.
TTCCCACCGCGTCTTCGTTGCGACCGGCGCTCGTGTAGTAGTCCGCCAGTTGAATCTGCGCCGCCGGCGCCTTGGAAACTTCAGCAACGGCCTTGAGCGGTTGCTCTGCCTCTTTCACTCTTCGGGTGGAGATGTAGAGCAGACCGAGCATCCGGTTCGCCAGCAGATTCGTCGGATCCTGGGTGAGCGCCTCTCTAATCGCCGCCTCCGCGTCGGCCTGGCGGTCGGCCGCCCACAAGAAGTTGGCGAGCGCGAGCCTGGCGTCGGCTGACGCCGGCTCCAGCGCGATGGCCTTGCGAAACGCCGCTTCCGCGGCCTGGGGATCGCCGCTCTGCATCCGGACCGCGCCGAGGCTGACGAACGCACGGCTGCTATTGGGGTCGACCCTGAGCGCCTCCTCAATCTGCGTAATCGCTCCCGCAGGATCGCGCAGCGCCGCCATCGCATTGGCTTGTAGCAGCAGCGCCTCGACGTCGTTCGGGTTCTTCTGGAGCACCGTGGCGATTCGCGCCTTGGCGTCGTCGAAACGGCCGCTGAGCAGCAGCACCTGCGTAGCCTTCAACTGCGCCTCGCGATCGTCAGGGAGCGCATCGGCCGCCCGAATGTACTCAGGGAACGCGGCACGCAGATTGTTGAGCCGCTCCTGGGTCTGCGCGAGCTTCAGCCGCGCTGCGCCAAACTTGGGATCAATCTGGACCGCGCTCGCGTATTCGACCAGCGCGAACTCGTCGCGCTTCTCGGCGGCGTAAGCGTCGCCGCGCTCGACATGGCGCAGCTTCTGCGTTTCGGGGCTGCTGCATGACGCGGCCGCCACGGCAACAACGCAAGCCAAAACGCCGGCGCGCGTGCGAAGACTACGCATCGAGGATCTCCTTGGCTCTGACGGGCGCGACTGCGACGGCCCCAAGTCGCGAATATATCAAAGGGGTCTCGTGGGAACCGAAGGTCCTTTTGTTAAATAGTGGAATGATGGCGGTCTAAGTAACTCGCCCTGACTACCGGCGCAAGGCAACCAGCCCGGCGAGCGCCAGGCCGAACAGGACGGCAGCTTGTCCGCCGTCTGGCACCGCTGAGATCTGTGAGACTGTGATCTCCAACGGCTGGTAATACAGCTGGTCCTGACCGCGGTGCTTCAACGGGTTGTCCCCAAACCAGAGATTCAGAGCGTAAACCCCGTAGTCCGCGCCGCCGTCTGCCTTAGCCGCCGCCTTCGATCCGAACTGACTCTTCACGAGGCTCATGTAGAAATTGCGCGAGCTGAAAGACTGCTCTCCTTCCAGCCACCAGATCGCTGCTTGAAGAAGCGCGGCCGACGTCTTCCGTTCTGACGCCGTGCCGTCGTAGTTGTAGCTGGTCAGCGTCCCCTTCGCAAATTCGCTGTAGAGCCAGCCTGTGGAGCCAGACCAGTATGGACCGTACAGCGATGAGAAGGGATGGCCGGCTCTGATGCGATCGGCGCTCGCCGGTGCAGCAGCAGCCATGAACGCGCCCGCCAGAAGCAGGATCCTGAAGATCTGCACACTGCCACTGTATCAGAGAGATCTCGACAGACCCGAAGGTCAATTTGTCAAATAGGGGCAGGATCTCCATCGAATGAACATTGCGTCGCTTAGAGGCAAAACGGACGCATCGGAGTCATAGAAACAGCTGTCTCAGTACCGTCTAAACGTGAGGTTGTAGCGGCCCGAGAATCCCAGCTCGGCGGGTGCTGATTGCGGAACAATGCGGGACACGCCGTGATAGCGTAGGCGCGAGGCGCCGCCGAAGACGAACGCATCGCCGGACTTGAGCCAGTGCACGTCGACGGGATCCTTCCTCTTGAGACCCCCGAACAGGAACCGTGCTGTGTCGCCGACCGAAATCGAGACCACAGGAGCGCCGGATTCGATCGAGGCGGAACTCTCATCCTTATCCTGATGGAGTCCCATGCGGCCCTCGTCCTCGTACAGGTTGAGGATGGCGACGTCTGCATCCAGCTGCATCCCTGCGACCGCCGCGGCCCGCGAGGCGAGATCGCGCAGGTCGACCGGCATCGGCGGCACCTCTCGGTTGTCGTAATCCGATCGCACCGGCTCGTACGCATACTTCTGCCCGTTCCAGTGCCGGCCGAGACACAGCATACGGACGTGCATGCGGCCACCGCCCCTCACGGTGGGCACGTATCCCGGAATGTCGCCATTCATCAGCTCTCGGCACCGCGCGATGAGCGCGCGCTGCTCGGAAAGCGATAGGAATCCGCGAAGGTGGACCCAGTCTTCCATGGCAGGTTCGTGAAGTTCGTAGTTTCGTAAGGTTCGTCGGGTTCGTGGGTTCGGCGAGCCAATCGCCAAATCACCCAGACAATTCACCCAATCACCCATCACCCAATCTTAGGTGGCGGGAAGCCTCGAACTCCGCTCTTCACATGGTGAGCCTCCCCTCACGAGGCCGGCCACCTGGTGTTCGCGCCATTCGGCGGATCTATGATGCAGGATCGTGCCTCTCGTGCGCACCGGCGCGTTTCTGAAGCAGCGGGACGATCCGTTTTTCCGCGTCGGTCTTCGTTTGGTGGGCAGGCCAGAACCTGCTCGATCTCGCTCACTACATCGCCGACGGGGGTGCCACTCTCGGCCTGGCGCAACGCGTACGCGATTTGCTCTTCGGAGAATTTTGAACGCTTCATCGGTCCCATCCCTTCTGACTGGACCGTCGAAAAGCGTCACCTTACTCTAATTGGGGCTGTCGTCGTTTTCGGGGGGAACGTCAAACACGACTCGCCCATTGGCGCGGGGTGCCAATGCTGCGCATCGAGGTCCGCGTTGGCTCTGACGAGGGTTTCCTGCGATCGCCGCAAGCCGCGGATATATGGCTCCAGCGTTAAGACTTACGCCTTCGGCGCAGCGCGGCAAGACCCATCATTGCACCACCTAGCAGCACCAACGTCGCGCCACCATCGGGAACCGCCATCAAGGTCGGACCGAAATACTGCTGTTCGTTAGGGGCGAAGTTAGAGTTCGGGCGCCCGAACGTGCTGTCGTACAGGTATTGCCCCTGCGAATACACGGCGGCGCCATTTGAAAAAGCCGTCTGCTGGAGCATGACGGGGTCGGAATTACCCGCAAAGAAGGCTCCGATTGTGTAGGTGCCTGCCGTCAGCGTGGTCGTTGGGACGAGGCTATAGACCCACTGGCCAAAAGTGTTGGCCGACGCTGCCGTTGGATCCCCGGGATCGACGGTGGTTGAGACCAACAAATCGAGCGGACCCCAGACGCCGACCTGATGGCTGCTATTCAGGCCGAGGGCGTTCACGTGAGAAGTGGAATTAAGCGATCCCCCCCCAGTCCCAGGAGTCGCCGAAATCACATCAAATACAGCGAGAGCGTTGAAGGTGACCGTTTCCCCGGCCGGAACGATGAATGAGTACCCGAGGTTCAAGTCTTCGTTCCAAGTCCAGGAGTATTCCGGATCGTTGGTGATGTCGATGATGGCGATTGATTCGGCACTTACAACGGAGGCACTGCTCAACCCCAACATGCAAATCAGCGAGAAGCTGCGGAGCGTCTGCTTTCTTGTCATAGCTGCTGCCTAAGCACATCCCACGCCATGTTTCGGCAAACGCAAGGCCGACGGCGAAGCTTGAAGCAAACCCTTCATATTCTGAGTGTTGCGCAACCAGAGCTGAGGGGCCATAGCTGTCGTTGTCCAAATCGTGCCTCGAGCAGTTCGTAAGATTTTCCGACGAGTTTGGGTGGAGGCGAAGACGCGCCACGGAAGGTGAGCCCAGTCTTCCATGGTAGGTTTCGTGGGTTCGTTAGGTTCGTCGGGTTCGTCAGTCCTGCCCGCCATTCGCCCAATCACCCAAGCAATTCACCCAAGCACCTATCACCCAATCTCAAATGGCGAAGTGGCCGATATTTCTGATGATATGGCTGGCATCGGCCGCTTCGTACTTTGGCTGGGTCTTGCGGTCTGGACGGTCGTGTTCTTGCGTATGCCGCTTGGGGAAATCTCGAGCTCTATCCTTCACATGGTGAACCTCCCCTTTCACGAGGCTGGCCACCTCCTGTTCGCGCCGTTCGGCGACTTCATGATGTCGCTCGGCGGGAGCCTGCTGCAGGTGATCGTGCCTCTCGTGTGCGCAGGTCGCCTTTCTGAAACAGCAGGACGATCCCTTTGCAGCATCGGTCTGCGCTTGGTGGGCAGGCCAGAGCCTGCTCGATCTCGCTCCTTACATCGACGATGCACGCTCGCTGCAGCTGATGCTGCTGGGCGGCCCTGCAGACGAGGTGGAAGGACATGACTGGGAGGCGATTCTCACAGCGCTCGGATGGCTGCATCTCGATCACTCCCTCGCCCGATCCGCATGGGTGCTTGGAGCCCTGACAATGACAGCTGCGATCGTTTACGGAGGTTGGGTTCTATGGTTGCAGCGGGCTGGCCCAAAGCCTAAAGCCTGAAGCCCAAAGCCCATTGCATCCTCCCGAGCCCCAGCCACGTATTATTAGAGTGAGCCCTGCCTTGGAGCGACCGATGCGGCCATACGGCTTCGCGTTCTGGATACTCGTCACGCTCTCCGCGGTCTCCGTGGCGTCCGCCCGCCAGGACGCTGCCCCGTCGGCCGAGCTCGACGCCTTCATGCAGCAGGTGCTCGTCCGGCGCGACGACAATTGGAAGAAGGTTCAGCAGTACATCCTGGACGAGCAGGAGCGCATCGAGTTTCGCGGGCCGGCCGAAGCGCTGTTGTGGGGCCAGAAGCGCGAATACATGTGGTACCCGCGCGACGGATTCTTCGTGCGGAGCCCGGTGCGCTTCAACGGCGTCACCATCAGCGAGACCGAGCGCCAGCAGTACGAGGAGAACTTCCTCCGGCGTGTGAAAAGGCGTGACGAGCGAGCAAGGGAGCGAAATCCGGAGCCTGAAGCCACGGTTTCGGCCCCGTCCGATCTCCAGAGCCTCATCCAGCAGACGCGCGAGCCCCAGTTCATTTCCTCCGCCTATTTCCTGGAGTTCAAGTTCGAGGGCGGCCGATACGCGCTGGTCGGGCGCGAGACGATCGAGAAGGTGCCGGTGCTCAGGATCGAGTACTACCCGACCAGGCTCTTCTCCGACGAGCCATCCACGCGAGCCGAGGCGCGGACGAACCAGGTGACCGGGCGCAGATCCAAGGACGAAGCGTACGGCGACGCCATTCAGCAGATGATGAACAAGGTGTCGCTGGTCACGCTGTGGGTCGAGCCGACGCAAAAGCAGATCGTCAAGTACACCTTCGACAACATCGGACTCGACTTCCTGCCAGCGGCATGGTTCGTCCGCGTCACGGACCTGCGCGCCAACATGCTGATGTCGGAGGCATTCGCCGGCGTGTGGCTGCCACAGCGCGTCGACATGGCCGCCGCCTTCCTCCTCGCCGGCGGTCCGTTCTCTGTGGCCTACGACATCCAGTACTCCGGCTATCGCGAAGCGACGACCGGAACGAAGTATCTCGGTCCCAAAAGCCGCTAACGAAAGACCCGCTGACGTGCGTCTAGTCGCCGTCTTCGTCCTTGCCGCGCTGGCAGCTGCCCCGGTTTCCGTGTCTGCCCAGCAGGAGGTGATTGCCGTCATTCAGGTCCACGGCAACACCATTTCTTCCACCGAGGAAGTAATCGCCGCTTCGGGGCTGGAAGTGGGCGCGCCGTTCTCCGAGACGGTGCGTGCCGATGCCGAGGAGCGACTGCGAACGTCCGGACGCTTTCGCGACGTCGAGGTGTTGAAACGGTTCGCGTCGATCTCCGATCTCACGCAGATCACGGTCCTCATTCAAATCGACGACGGTCCGGTTCGTATCGATCCGCCGATACCGGGTGTCCCGGGCGGCCTGCCCGCGGACGGCAGCGTGCCGCAAGCAGTCCGGCGTGGACCGCTGAACGTCATGTTCGCGCCGATCCTGACCGCCGAAGACGGATACGGGTTCACCTACGGCGCGCGATTCGCCATCGCCGGCCATCGGAACACACGCCAGCGGGTCGTGGTGCCGTTGAGCTGGGGCGGAGACAAGCGCGCGGGCATCGAGTTTCAGAGAGAGTTTTCCAGCCGTCTGATGCCAGACCTGCGGACAGGCTTCATGGTTCAGCGGCGAGAGCACCCGTTCTTCGAATCGGACGCCGATCGGAAGCGCGTGTGGGGGCGGGCAGACTGGGCGGTTAGCCGGCAGATCCAGGCCGGCGGCGAAATCGCGTGGCAGCACTCGACGCTGATGGACGAGCACACCGATGCGCCCTCAATGAGGGCCGATGTCGTCTTCGACACGAGAATCGATCCGCTGATGCCGCTCAACGCCGTGTACGCGCGGGCCGCGGTGGAGCATCTCGCGTTTTCGCCGCAGCCGACGATGAAGGTGGAAATCGACGCGAACGGCTACATCGGCTTGTATCGCGGGATCGTGCTCGCCTTGCGCGCGCAGCGTGAGGACATGAGCGAGCCCGCGCCTGACTTCTACAAATCGACCCTCGGCGGATCCCGGAATCTCAGAGGGTTTCGCGCCGGCTACGCCGTCGGCGATACGCTCACGGCCGGTTCGGCGGAGCTTCGCATGCCGATGAGCTCGGCCCTGCGGGTGGTGCGGGTCGGAACCAGTGTGTTCTTCGACGTCGGTGCCGTGTACGACAAAGGCGAGCGCCTGGCCGATCAGAAGATGAAACGAGGAGTCGGCGGCGGGGTGTGGCTGACGGCGCCGCTGTTCCGGATCAGCCTGGTGGTGGCCCGCGGCCTGGGTTCCGGCACCAGGGTGCACTTCGGTGCGGGACTGACCTTCTAGAGCTGCCAGCTCCCAGTTGGCAAACGTTTGTTCCGATACGTCAGCGCATTGTTGAAGAGAAAGTTGCTGACCATGGCAAACGCCCCCCTGATATGCTCCGCGCTTAGGCATGACGAAGGCGGACGCAAAAGTGCACCTTCTTGATTGGATCCTCCCTCTTGGATTTGGGGCAGTTCTGTTTCTTGCTGTGCCTTTGCGAACGGCCTTGGAGCTGAGCACGGATGAGGGATACGAGTTGATGAAGGCCATGCTCGTCAGCCGAGGCCACCCTCTCTACGCTTCAGTGTGGAGCGATCACCCGCCGGTTTTCACTCAACTGCTGGCCTTGTTGTTTCGCACCTTTGAACCATCGGCATACGTGGGCCGGCTGCTGATCTTGTGTTTTGCCGTAGCACTGGTCTGGACGCTTTCGAAGCTCGTGAGCCGGAGTTTCGGATGGGTCGGTGGCCTGACTGCAACGGTGTTGATCGCTTCGTCTTCCACATTTCTGGAGCAGAGCGTCGCGCCCATGATCGAATTACCGGCCATCACCCTGGCCTTGGCGTCGGTGCTGGCCGCCTCTGCGTACTGCTCCACCCGCAGGCTCGCATGGCTGGTGCTTTCGGGTGCACTGTTTGGCTGCGCATTGCAGGTGAAACTCACCAGCGCCACCCTTCTGCCAGCTCTGACGGTCGCCTACCTGAGCAGCCGGCCCGTCTGGCCGGATCATCTCCGCGACCTCGCCGTCTGGTGTGGCGCAGTCATTTCGATCTCGGGTCTCATCGTCGCTGTGTTCTACCAGCCTCACACGGTCTCCGAGTTCTGGGCGTCTCATTTCTCCACGGTGACGAGCGCGGCTTTGCCGGTGAGGTACGCATTCAGACCGGGAGTGTTCTTTTCAGACGCACGAGCGCTATCGGTTGCGACGATGCTGGGCGTTGCGTTGCTCGCGTCGAAACGGCGGCGAGATGTGCTGTGTCCGGCTGTGCTGTTTGGAACGGTGCTCGCGATCCATTGGCGACATCGCCCCTATTGGTACTATTACGATCTACATTTTGCCGTCCCCATGGCCTGGCTGGGCGCAGCAGGCATCGTCGGCTGGTACGGGTTGCTTCGAAACGACCGCGCGAAGTCGTGGATACGACGATCGCCGGCGCGACTAGCTTCGGCCTGGCTCGCGTACTCGCTCGTGATCGTTCTGACAGTGGTCGACGCTCCACGGCTGATATGGAACCAGGTGCGGCGGTTACACAACGCGCCTCTCGCGACTCAAACTCCTCTCGTTGCCGCCTTGAGACGGCGTGCTCCGACCACGAAGTGGGCATTCGCGGATCGTCCGATTTATCCGTTCTGGGCGGGACTGCCGGTGCCACCGGAAATGGCGGGTGTTCCGTTTAAGCGGATCTGGTCAGGAAGCGTGACGGAAGAAACAGTCTACGAGAGCTGGGAGAAATACAAGCCTGACGAGATCCTGCTCCTTAACACACTTGCCGGCTGGGAAAGCCGAGCAGTGCTGTCGGCATACCTGCGTGACCACTACGAGCTCGACATCGATGCCAGCAACGCGAAGTTGTTTCGACGTCGCCGTTGAGCCTTGATGACTTCGCACCATTGAAGATTGCTGTGACCTTCGTCAATCCGCCAACATTCCTGCAATCAGCTCTCTGACAATCTTCCAACGGTGAAAAACAAAAAGCCCGACCTGATTGCTCAAGTCGGGCTCTGACGAATACTCCCGGCAGCGACCTACTCTCCCATGGAGTTTCCCCCACAGTACCATCGGCGGTATCAGGCTTAACTTCCGTGTTCGGAATGGGAACGGGTGTGACCCTGATCCTATGACCACCGGGAACTTGGCGCGCGCCATGCGGCGCGCAAACTCAAAGATCAAGTTGATCTTCGACAACTCAATATTCTGCAAACGAATCGTTCTTTCCAGACCACATCAGCATTGCATTTCGCAGCCTGGAGCCCGGAGCCTGAAGCCCGAAGCCATTCAGCGAAGAAAAAATATGGTCAAGCCGCACGGCTTATTAGTACCAGTCAGCTAAAGGTATCGCTACCCTTACACACCTGGCCTATCAACCTGGTCATCTTCCAGGAGCCTTTAGGAGCCTTATGGCTCGGGAAATCTCATCTCGTGGAGGGTTTCACGCTTAGATGCATTCAGCGTTTCTCCCTTCCGGACGTAGCTACTCGGCACTGCCACTGGCGTGACAACCGATACACTAGAGGTCCGTCCAACCCGGTCCTCTCGTACTAAGGTCAGCCCCACTCAAATTTCCTGCGCCCATGATAGATAGAGACCGAACTGTCTCGCGACGTTCTAAACCCAGCTCACGTACCACTTTAATCGGCGAACAGCCGAACCCTTGGAACCTGCTACAGCTCCAGGATGTGATGAGCCGACATCGAGGTGCCAAACCCTAGCGTCGATGTGAACTCTTGGCTAGGATCAGCCTGTTATCCCCGGCGTACCTTTTATCCGTTGAGCGATGGCCCTTCCACGCGGAACCACCGGATCACTAAAGCCTGGTTTCCCACCTGCTCGTCTTGTAGGACTCGCAGTCAAGCTCGCTTTTGCTTTTGCACTCTAAGGCTGGTTTCCAAACAGCCTGAGCGAACCTTCGCGCGCCTCCGTTACACTTTAGGAGGCGACCGCCCCAGTCAAACTACCCACCTAGCAATGTCCTCGATCTGGATAACAGACCGAAGTTAGAACGCCGGAACGTTAAGGGTGGTATCTCACCGTTGGCTCCCCCAAGCCCGAGAGCCTGGGTTCAAAGCCTCCCACCTATCCTGCGCATAGCGCGCCAGCATTCACTACTAGGATGTAGTAAAGGTGCACGGGGTCTTTTCGTCTAATCACGGGCAACCGGCGTCTTCACCGGTACCACAAATTCGCAGTGCCCCTCGTTGAGACAGCGCCCAAATCATTACGCCATTCGTGCAGGTCGGAACTTACCCGACAAGGAATTTCGCTACCTTAGGACCGTTATAGTTACGGCCGCCGTTTACCGGGGCTTCAGCTCGAAGCGTCGCCTTGCGGCTAACCTCTCCCTTTAACCTTCCGGCACCGGGCAGGCGTCAGACCCTATACGTCGTGTTCGACTTAGCAGAGTCCTGTGTTTTTAGTAAACAGTTGCTTGGGCCTCTTCACTGCAACTCTTTCATGCTTCACGGCGCGAGGCCGCTGACACTAATAGAGCACCCCTTATTCCGAAGTTACGGGGCTAGTTTGCCGAGTTCCTAAACGAGGGTTCTCACTTGCGCCTGAGGATTTTCTCCTCGCCTACCTGTGTCGGTTTGCGGTACGGGTACCCGAAAGACTCCTTAGAGGATTTTCTCGGCAGCGTGGCGTCTGCGACTTTGTGGGCCTTGCGGCCCTTGCTATAGCCCCTCAGGGAATATGACCCACCGGATTTGCCAGGCGGATCCCCCTACAGGCTTAAACCCACACGTCCAATCGTGGGCTCGCATAGCCTCCTGCGTCTCCCCATCGTGATAACGTCTTTCAAGTAGTTCCGGAATTTTAACCAGATATCCATCCGCTACGCCTTTCGGCCTCGCGTTAGGACCCGACTAACCCTGAGCGGACGAACCTTCCTCAGGAAACCTTAGGCTTACGGCGGAAAAGATTCTCACTTTTCTTATCGCTACTTATGCCGGCAGGGTCACTTCTCACCGCTCCACCAGTTCTTTCGATCTGACTTCACTGCTGTGAGAACGCTCTTCTACCATTGTCGAGATCCGAAGATCTCGTTCCAATCTATGGCTTCGGTTCTGTGCTTGAGCCCCGTTGAATTGTCGGCCCAGAGCCGCTTGACCAGTGAGCTATTACGCTTTCTTTAAAGGATGGCTGCTTCTAAGCCAACCTCCTGGTTGTCTAAGCGTCTCCAGATCCTTTCCCACTTAGCACAGAATTAGGGACCTTAGCCGATAGTCTGGGCTGTTTCCCTTTCGACGATGAAGCTTAGCCCCCACCGTCTCACTCCCGGGATACGTGTCGTTGGCATTCGCAGTTTGGTTGGATTCAGTAAGCTGGTAAGCCCCTTAGTCCATCCAGTTCTCTACCACCAACGCCGACCTCCCGAGGCTGCCCCTAAAGGCATTTCGAAGAGAACGGGCAATCACGAAGTTTGATTAGCCTTTCACCCCTACCCTCAGCTCATCCAAGCTGTTTTCAACCAACACTGGTTCGGGCCTCCATACGGTGTTACCCGTACTTCACCCTGGCCAAGGGTAGATCACCTCGCTTCGCGTCTAATCCCAGCGACTCGCGCCCGTTTCGGACTCGCTTTCGCTTCGGCTCGCTTACGCTTAACCTTGCCACTGAGATTAACTAGCCGGCTCATTATGCAAAAGGCACGCGGTCAGGCGTGACCGGAGCAAGCTCCGGTTATAGCCCTCCCACTGCTTGTAAGTGTACGGTTTCAGGTACTATTTCACTCCCCTCACAGGGGTTCTTTTAACCTTTCCCTCACGGTACTGGTTCACTATCGGTCGCCAGAGAGTATTTAGCCTTACGAGATGGTCCTCGTAGATTCCCACG
>CAWGDN010000002.1:0-460000 GCA_963821375.1 Vicinamibacterales bacterium | reverse complement strand
GCCCGCGCTCGACGGCCTGCGCATCGGACTCATCACCGACCTGCATCACAGCGAGATGGTGCCTGCCGCCGACATTGCGCGCGCCTCGTCGCTGATGATGGCAGAGGGGCCAGACCTGATCGTGCTGGGAGGCGACTACATTACCTGGCGGGAACGCTTGTTTGCAGTGCCGTGCGCTGAAGCACTGGGGGCGTTAGATGCTCCGCATGGCGTATTCGCGGTGATGGGCAACCACGACGACGACCGTGAGATGCCGGCCGCCCTGATTGCTCGTGGTTACGAGGTGCTGCGCGACGCGCGGACGGCGTTGACAGTGCGCGGCGAGACTCTGGAACTCGTCGGCATACGCTACTGGACCCAGCGCCTCAGCGACATCACGCGCGCCGTCAAGGGGGCCAAGGGTACCGTCATTCTGCTTGCTCACGATCCTCGTCGGCTCGTCGAAGCCTCATCGCTCGGAGTGCCGCTGGTGCTCTCGGGCCACACTCATGGCGGCCAGGTCGTCCTCCCGGGTATCGGCGCAATTGCCGGAAGGAGATTTCCTGTCTTGGCTGGCGCGGGAAGCCAGGGCAAGACAGCGATCTTCGTCAGCCGCGGGGTCGGAACTGTGTACATCCCTGTACCGTCTCAACTGCCCGCCCGACGTGTCGGTGCTGACCCTGCGGGCGACGACAGCCTAGCCGTGAATGAAACGGCGCCCCTCGACTCGCCAGCCGCCGTTGAGCAGAACCTGAATGGCCAGCGGATAGAGATGGTGCTCGCGTTCGAGGATCCGCGCGGCTAGTGCGTCCAGATCGTCGCCCTCTTTAATCGGCACGGTCTCCTGAAGAATGATGGGCCCGCCGTCGAGCTCCTCGTTGACCAGATGGACTGTCGCACCCGTCCACTTCACGCCGTGCTCGAGCGCCTGATATTGCGCGTTTGTGCCGGGGAACGAAGGCAGCAGCGACGGGTGAATGTTGACGATGGCGTTGGGGAAGGCGTCCAGGAAGGCCTTCGTCAGCAGGCGCATGAATCCCGCGAGACAGACAAGCCTGACGTTCCGCGACTGTAGCTGGCGCACGAGCTCGCTGTCGTACGCCTCGCGGGTCGGGAATCTCGATTTGTCATGGTGATCGACGACGACGGTTTCGATCCCCGCGTTCTTGGCCTTCTCGAGTCCAGCAGCATCGGGCGTATTTGACACCACCACGGCGATCTGCGGCGTTCAGACGGCGCGAAGCGATCGCATCGATGATGGCCTGGAGGTTCGACCCTCGCCCCGAGATCAGAACAGCCAATCTCCGATTGGGGTCAGACCCCGGTTTTTCGCTTTTCGTAAGAGGCATAGGAGTTGCCGACGCTGCTCGGGCATCCATCTCATGCCGCGGCCGCGACGCCTCACGCTTGGCAACTACGTGTACCACGTCCTGAATCGGAGCGCCAGAAAAGGGCCGCTTTTCGTCGATTCGGACGACTATCGATGCTTCGAGACGCTGCTGCAGCAAGCGACGGAGCGCACGCCCATGAGAATTCTTGCGTACTGCCTCATGCCGACGCATTGGCATTTGCTGCTATGGCCGCTTGGAGATGGGGATGTGACCGCCAATTCGTGGCTGGGTCAACCAGCCACGAACGGGAGGCCGTCCGCACTTACGAAAAGCGAAAACCGGGGTCTGACCCCTATCTGACGGCCAGGCTATCTCCAGCGAACTCGAGATTCTTTGGCTTGATCACGAGACGCTTGGATTGTGCGGTCTCGATATGGCCCGCCGCGAGAGCGCGGAACGGAAAAGCCTCGGCCACTTCCATGACCGCCTTCACATCGCTGGCGGGCACGAAGATGGCAAACCCGGCCCCCATGTTGAAGTTGCCGAACGCCTCGGCGTCAGTGATGTTGCCGTGTGCCTGGATGAACTCGAAGACGGGGTGCGGTTCGGGAAGACGCTCGACGACATAGGCGAACGGCTGCGTTGCACGCATCAGTTTCCGCCAGCCGTGGCCGGTGATGTTGACCGCGTAGTGAATGGCCACTCCGTGCGACAGACAGTCTTCGACGACGCCTACGTAGATGTGCGTGGGATCCAGCAGCGCATCGCCATAGGCTCGACCGTCGCTGAGCGGAGCCAGAAAGCCGCCTGGCACGCGATCGGCCACCGCCCGCGCGAGCGTCAGTCCATTGGCATGAATGCCTGAGCTCTCGAAGATCACGATCGCGTCGCCACTCTGGATGTCCCCCCGAATCAGGCGGCTTTTTGGCTTCACGATCCCAATCGCCGACCCGGCCAGGACGACCGCGTCCCGCTCGACCACCCCACTCAATGCAGGCGTCTCGCCGCCGCCCCATGCACACCGGGCCAGTTCGCAGGCCCGCTTCCAGCCGCTGACGAGGTCCGACGCGCGACGCTCGTCGCGAAACCAGTCCGAGGATCCGGTCCCGAGGTGCATGGCCACCGAAAGCGGCAGAGCGCCAAGCGTGACCATGTCGTTCACGATCATCGCCACCGTGTCTTGCGCGAGGTGGTCGTAGTACGAGCGCGCTCCTCCGTTCGCGCGGTACATCGCGTCCGCAACCAGGTTCTTGGTCCCGAGTCCTTCTTCGACATGCGCGAGAAATGCGTCCTGGATCTCGATGAGGTAGGCGCTCTCTCCACGGCTGGCCTCGACTTCTTTCGCGTCGAAGCGAGCAAGGGCTGACGCGGTTGCACGGCCGGCCGCCTGTGCACGACGCTTGAACGGATCGAGAGCGCCGTAGTCGACGCCAGCCCCCGCGTAGGTCAAGCGGTCCATCATGCTTTAGTCGCGGCCCCCGCCCTGCCCCGCTTCGCGACTTTCATTAGAACTCCAGCTGCTCGATCAGCGCTTCGCCCACGACTCGAGTAGGCGACCCCTCCGCCGCTTTCCAGTACTCCCGACGGACCGTTGCAAAGAACCGCTCCTCCTCGTAGTCCTCTTCGAGACGGTCGAATCCCTCTGCAATCAGGTCGATCGCGGCCGCGCGCGCCGGGTGGCTCTCCAGGAACGAGAGCATGAGCGGGGTGTTTCTGATCGCGATGGTGCCGGCGCCGAGCGCCACCGGCGCCCTCGCAGGATCAGCCGCCGCAATCCCAACTTCGAACAGTCCGCTCAGCGCCTGCTTATGGTCTGAATTGGCCAGCGCAACCAATCCGGCCACCGCATTGCGCAACAACTCCTGGAAGCCGGCATTCTTCTCGGCAAATCGCAACGTCTCGACGACGAACGGCAGATGAACATCGCAGTTCGTCCCCAGCAGGCAGATCGACGCGGCAATCGTCGGCTGGATCTCCCGTGGTGCGCTGCGCTGAAGCGATGCCAGCGTTGGGAGCGCGCGCGGGTCTTTCAGTTTGCCGAGCGCGATCACCGCGTCGACCTGGAGAGGCCCAGCCAACTGCGCGATCCGCATCAGCGGCTCAACAGCGTAGGTCGCCTGATAGTCGCCGAGCGATTCGATCACCGCGCTCCGGAAGAAGTCCTGCCCTCGCTCCACTTCCACCAGCAGCGTCTTGCGTACCGTCGGATCGCTTCCGTGCGCCGCGAGCGCGCGAACCAGCGCCGGCCGCACGAACTCGCTCTCCTCGCGCTCCAGCGAACGAAGCAGCGTCGGAATCATGCTCGGTGCTGGATGGTGCTCGAAGTACATGTAGGCCACTGTACGAAGGCGATCGTTCGGGTTCGCCGCCATCTGACGCATCAACTCCGTTGTCCCGCTGTCGTTGAGCGCCGTGAGCAGTACCAACGCGCGAAATCGCACGAACTGGTCCTTGTGGCCCTCGACGGCTTTGACGAGCGCGGGAGCCACAGCGTCCGCCGGCGCCCGTCGAAGCGCGCGCGCCGCGTTCATCCGTACCGGAAACTCGAGGCTGCCAAGCGAATTGATCGAGGTCTGGATGTCGGCGCTCGAAAGTGGTGCGGGGCCTCTCTCCTGAGACCGCAGCACGTGCGAGCCGGCGAGCGCCAGCGCCACGGCGGCGGCGGCCACGGTCAGCCCGGAAGGGCCACTACGTCTTGACCGCATCAGTGTCCAGCTTCAGCGCCAGCTGCAGGTATGCCGCTTCGTTGCGCGGAAACGCCACCGGATACTGTCCCGTATAGCAGGACGTGCAGTAGGAGCTCCGGCGTTTTCCAACCGAGCTCAACAGTCCCTCGAGGCTCAGATAGCCGACGCTGTCTGCTCCGATGTACCGCTGAATCTCGTCCAGCGTGTGCGTTGCGGCAATCAGCTCGGAGCGGCGCGGTGTATCGACGCCATAGAAGCACGGCGAGATCGTCGGCGGGCAGCTGATACGCATGTGCACTTCCTTGGCGCCGGCCGCCTTCACCATCTTCACGATCTTGCGGCTGGTCGTGCCGCGCACCAGCGAGTCGTCCACGAGCACCACGCGTTTGCCTTCGAGGATGCTCCGAACAGGGTTGAGCTTCACGCGCACGCCAAAGTGCCTGATCGACTGCTGCGGTTCGATGAAGGTCCGCCCCACGTAGTGGTTGCGAATGAGCCCCACGCGCATCGGGATCCCGGACTGTTCGGCGTAGCCAATCGCCGCACAGACCCCCGAGTCCGGTACGGGGACGATCACGTCTGCCTCCACCGGCTGCTCGCGCGCCAGCAATCGACCCAGCTCGGTGCGCACCTCGTTGACGCTCTCGCCGAATACGTAACTGTCCGGCCGCGCAAAATAGACGTGCTCGAAGATGCAATGAGCCGACGGCGCCGGCGGGAATGGCTTGACCGACTTAACGCCAGCCGAACTGACGAAGACGACCTCGCCGGGCTCCACGTCGCGGACGTAGGTCGCGCCGATGAGATCGAGCGCGCAGGTCTCAGAGCAGACGATCACGGCATCGCCGAGCCTGCCGAAGGCCAGAGGACGGAAACCGTGCGGATCCCGCGCGGCAATCAGCCGATCCTTCGTCATCAGCACGAGCGAGAACGCGCCTTGAACGTGGGAGAGCGCCTCGACGATCGCCTCGTCGCCGGTCGCCGCCCTCGACCGGGCATACAGATGAAGGATGACTTCGGTGTCGGTCGACGTCTGAAAGATCGAACCGCGCTTGACGAGCTCGTCCTTCAACTCGCTGGCGTTCACGAGGTTGCCGTTGTGCCCGATCGCGATCTGGCCGTGGTTGCAGTCGATGAGGATCGGCTGGGCGTTGTCGAGCTTGCTGTCGCCGGCCGTGGAGTACCGCACGTGGCCGATGGCGATGTG
The DNA here is from genome assembly GCA_963821375.1 of Vicinamibacterales bacterium. Lineage (GTDB taxonomy): Bacteria > Acidobacteriota > Vicinamibacteria > Vicinamibacterales > JAMQPK01 > JAMQPK01. Next base: position 454,796 of record CAWGDN010000002.1, on the reverse strand, counting down.
TCCCGCAAGCTTTTCCAGCGTCTTCTCGGAGAACGAGTCGGCGACGTGCCCCATCGACTTCGAGAGGCGAACCTCGCCCCCATCCGACGCCGCGATGCCGGCGCTCTCCTGGCCGCGATGCTGCAACGCATACAGGCCGAGATAAGTCAGGTTGGCGGCTTCGGGATGACCGAAGATGCCAAAGATCCCGCACTCTTCCCTGAACTTGTCGATCATGCCGCTTTCTGTTTGAAGTGCTTCTCCAGAGCGGTGCTCCAAAGTTCTTCCGCCTCAGCAACGGCGAAGTTCGCCGCCTCCACGCCATCGACAGCGATGCGAATGCGGTCCGTGCCGGTGCGGCCAACCTCCCGCGCCGGCACGCCAAGGGCGCGTGCTCGCCCAAGCAAAGCTTCGAGATGTTCGAGCGCAACTGTAACAACCGCCCTCGAGGCCGATTCTGAAAACAGCGCCGAAGCCGTTCGCCACTCCGAGGGAGCGGATGTGGCTGCTGGGAGATCGACCGACAACCCGACGCCGGCCGTGCCGAACGTGCACTCCGCCAAGGTCACTGCAAGGCCGCCGTCCGAGCAATCATGGGCGGAAGCCAGCAGGCCGTCTGCCGATGAGCTCACGAGCAGCCTCAGAAGGGCCTTCTCGGCCTGGAGATCGATCTCGGGCGGCATCCCCGCGACGAGATCTGACGTCACCTTCAGATACTCGCTGCCTCCCAGTTCGTGTCGCGTCTCGCCGAGCAACACAACGGCGTCTCCGCTCCGCCTGAAGGCGCGGCCCAGGGCCTTGTCGGCGTGCTCCAACAACCCCACCACGCCGAGTATCGGTGTCGGATAGATCGCCTTGCCGTCGGTCTCGTTGTAGAGACTGACGTTCCCTCCGGTAATCGGGATAGAAAGCGCTTCGCACGCCGCGGCGATCCCCTCTACGGCGCGCGCGAACTGCCACATGATCTCCGGGCGTTCCGGGTTGCCGAAGTTGAGGCAGTTGGTGGCCCCAATTGGCTCTCCCCCCGCACAGGCAACGTTGCGCGCGGCCTCGGCGACAGCGAGCACCGCCCCGCGGTACGGATCCAGATAGCAGTAGCGGCCGTTGCCGTCTACCGAGAGCGCGAGCGCCCGCGACGTGTCCTTGACGCGCACCACGCCTGCCCCCATGCCGGGAAGCACCACGGTGTTGGTGCGCACCATGTGGTCGTACTGGCGATAGACCCACCGCTTGCTGGCGATCGTTGGCGATGCGAGCAACGCACGCAGCGCTGCGTGATCCTTCATCGCGGGTCCGGCAGGCAGCCGCAGCTTCTGCACCTGATCCAGATACGCGGGCCGCTCCATCGGCCTGTTGTAGACAGGTGCCGCATCGGTGAGCGCAGCTGTGGGGATCTCTGCCACGACCTTCCCCCGCTCCCGCACCCGCATCAAGCCATCGTCCGTCACATCTCCGATGTGCGCGGCGTGGAGGTCCCACTTCTCGAAGATCTCCTCCACTTCGCGCTCGCGCCCGCGCTTGACGACCAACAGCATCCGTTCCTGCGATTCTGACAGCATGATCTCGTACGGCGTCATGCCGGTCTCGCGCTGGGGCACGTGGGATACGTCGATGTCGATGCCAGCCCCACCTCGCGACGCCATCTCGCAGGTCGAACACGTCAGTCCTGCCGCACCCATGTCCTGAATGCCGACGAGCGCGTCGCTCTTCATCACCTCGAGGCACGCTTCCAGCAGGAGCTTCTCCATGAACGGGTCGCCGACCTGCACCGCAGGCCGCTTGTCAGCAGAGCTCTCGTCGAACTCGGCTGAGGCCATCGTCGCGCCGTGGATGCCATCCCGCCCCGTCTTCGACCCGACGTAGTAGACCGGATTGCCGGTGCCCTTCGCGATGCCTTTGATGATCTCGTCGGCCTTCGCGATCCCGAGACAGAAGACGTTGACGAGTGGATTGCCCCTGTAGCACTCGTCGAACGCGACCTCACCTCCGACGGTTGCAATCCCGATGCTGTTGCCGTAGCCCGCAATGCCCGCCACGACGCCTTCGACGTTCCGACACACGCGCGGGTCGTCGAGCTCGCCGAAGCGCAGAGAGTTGAGCAGCGCGATGGGACGGGCGCCCATCGTGAAGATGTCGCGGATGATCCCGCCGACACCCGTGGCTGCGCCTTGATAAGGCTCAATGAACGAGGGGTGATTGTGCGACTCGATCTTGAAAACCGCGGCCAGCCCGTCGCCAATGTCGACGGCGCCCGCGTTCTCGCCGGGTCCCTGGAGTACTCGCGGACCCGTTGTCGGCAGCTTCCGGAGGTGAACCCGAGAACTTTTGTAGCTGCAGTGCTCGGACCACATCACGGAAAAGATGCCGATTTCGGTGAGGCTGGGTTCGCGCCCAAGCTCCTTGAGGATCCGGTCGTACTCGTCGCGAGTGAGTCCGTGTCGCTCGAGCAGTGACTGGTCGATGTCCATCGCCTATGCGGTCCTCACGGTCCCCTGCACGGACAGCGCGCTCACGACCGACTCGAACAATACGAGCCCGTCGTCGCTGCCCAGCATCGGTTCGCAGGCGCGCTCCGGGTGCGGCATCATGCCGACCACGTTGCGGCGCTCGCTGCAGATGCCCGCGATGTTGTGCGCCGCGCCGTTCGGATTGGCCGCCTCGGTGGCTTCGCCGTTGGCGTCGACATAGCGAAAGATGACGCGTCGCTCACGCTCGAGCATATCGAGTGTCTCGGGAGGCGCGTAGTAGTTGCCCTCGCCATGATTGATTGGAATGCGCAGCAACTGGCCCTTTGCCGACGCGGCGGTGAAGGGCGTATCGGTTTGCTCGACGCGAATCTGCACATGCTCGCAGATGAACTTCAATCCCCGGTTCCGCAGCATTGCGCCGGGAAGGAGACCAGACTCGAGCAGGATCTGGAAGCCGTTGCACACGCCGAGCACCGGCTTGCCAGCGCTGGCAAAGGCCTTCACCGCTGCCATGATCGGCGAGAATCGCGCGATGGCTCCTGTTCGCAGGTAGTCGCCGTGCGCGAACCCGCCCGGAAGAATCACCACGTCGGCACCGCCCAGCGACGTGTCCTTGTGCCACACATACTCGGCCTGATGGCCAAGCACGTGCTTGACGGCGTGATACGCGTCGTAGTCGCAGTTGGATCCGGGAAACACGACAACCGCGAACTTCATGCTGCTCCGTCTATCTCCACTCGATAGCTCTCGATCACCGGATTGGCCAGCAGCTTGTCAGCGACCTCCGAGGCCAACGCGCGGGCGTTCTCCCTGGAATCGGCGGCCACCTCAAGCTCGAAGTACTTTCCCTGCCGGACGTCCTGGACACCGCGGTAGCCAAGCGAATGGAGAGCGTCGACGATGGTCTGACCCTGCGGATCGAAGACCGATGGTTTCAACGTCACGAATACGCGTGCGCGCATGCTCAGTTTTCTGTCCTCTTGGTTCGACTTCCCGCCGCGACCGCGGCGGGCCCGAACACCCGATCGAAGATCTTGTCCACGTTCTTCAGGTGCACCTTCAAGTCGAACGCGTCGGCGATCACGCGGCGATCGAGCACGCCCATGACGTCGCGGTCGTCGAGAAGCAGCTGCTGAAAGTCCTTCTGCTCGTCATACGATCGCAGCGCACTACGCTGCACCCACTCGTACGCCTGCTCCCTCGAGACGCCCCGCTGAGCCAACTCGAGGAGAATCGTCCCCGAAAACACCACACCCCGGGATAGCTCGAGGTTCTGGCGCATGCGGTCGGCGTTCACGACCAACCCCTTCACGATGCGTGCGAAGCGCCGCAGCATGTGATCGAGGGCGATGAAGCTGTCTGGCAGAATGACGCGCTCGACCGACGAGTGCGAGATGTCTCGCTCGTGCCACAACGCGATGTTCTCGAGCGCCGCGTGGGCGTTGCCGCGCAGGAGCCGCGCGAGGCCTGTGATCTGCTCGCAGCCGATGGGGTTCCGCTTGTGCGGCATCGCCGACGAGCCTTTCTGTCCCTTTCCGAATGGCTCCTGCACCTCGGCGATCTCGGTTCTCTGGAGACCGCGAATCTCCAGCGCGAACTTCTCGAGAGATGCGCCGGTGATGGCAATGGCGGTCAGAAGCTCTGCGTGCCGATCTCGCTGGATGACCTGCGACGACACTGGCGCCGGCTCGAGCGCGAGGCGCTCGCAGATCGCCGCTTCGATGGAGGGATCGAGATGGGCAAACGTCCCGACCGCGCCCGAAATCTTTCCGACCGACACCGTCGATCTGGCACGGGCGAGCCGATCGCGGTCGCGCCGGAGCTCCGCGTACCAGAGCGCCAGTTTCAGGCCAAAGGTCATCGGCTCGGCGTGAACGCCGTGTGTGCGACCGATCATCGGCGTGTGCCGATGCTCGTCGGCGCCGCGCACGAACTGCTTCGAGGAGCGTGTCGAGGTCGCTGAGCAGGAGATCCGTACCCTCCCGCATCTGAATGGCCTGCGCGGTGTCGACGACGTCCGAAGACGTCAGGCCGAAGTGGAGCCAGCGGGAGGACGGTCCGACGTGCTCGGCGACGGCCGTCGTGAATGCGATGACGTCGTGCTGCGTGGTCTCTTCGATGGCTGCGATCCGCGCCACGTCGAACTTCGATCGCTCTTTGATGTCGCGTGCGGCTTCTTCCGGAATGATGCCCGCGGCCGCCATCGCCTCTGCCGCCGCGATTTCGACCTGAAGCCAGGTCTCGAATCGCCGCTCCTCGCTCCAGATGCGGCCCATCTCCGGGTGGGTATAGCGGCTGATCATCTCATCAATTGAGATTCAATCGATCGCGCTGCAACTCCAGACCGTTCACCTGTCCGAGCACCGTCGCGGCCAGGGACCCATTCGAGAACAACTCCCCCGCCACGCGCTGGACGTCGACGGGCGAGACACGCTCGATCCCGTGGAGCGTCTCATCGAGGCTGAACTGCCGATCGAAGTAGATCTCCTGCCTCGCCAGGTGCGACATCCGGCTGGACGTATTCTCGAGGCTCAGCATGACGCTGCCTTTGAGGTGATCCTTGGCGCGCCGAAGCTCTTCGTCTGGAACCGGGGACTGCTTGATGAGCTTCATCTCCTCGACGATGAGGTCGATCACCTCTTCCACCGCGCCGTTGGCGCAGCCGGCGTAGACCGTCAGATAGCCTGCGTCGCGGTACGCGTTGATGCCCGAAAACACCGAATACGCGAGCCCTCGCTTCTCTCGGATGTTCTGAAACAGCCGCGAGCTCATGGAGCCGCCGAGCATTGTGTTCATCACATAGCTCGAATAGCGATCGCCGTGGTTCTGCGGATAGCTGGGCGTCCCGAGGCACACGTGGCTCTGTTCCAGCTCTTTGTTCCGAATGACGATCTTCGGAACCACGGACGGCGGGTCGCCCGATTCTCGCTGCCCCGCCGACGGCATCGAGCGGAACGCCGCATCGAGCGCTTCGCGGAGCTTGGCATGCTCGAGGTTGCCCGCTGCCGAAATAATGACGTTCTCCGCTGCGTACGCGTCGCGGAAGTGATCCCGGAGGCGCGATTGCGTAATGCCCTCGACTGTCTCGCGCGTCCCGAGGATCGGCCGGCCCAGCGGGTGCCCCTGCCAGAACGCCTGTGTGAAAATTTCGTGCACCAGGTCGTCCGGCGTGTCCTCGACCATCTTGATCTCCTCGAGGATCACCTTCTTCTCGCGCTTGATGTCGACCTCCTGAAAGGCCGGACGCAGGACGATGTCCGAGAGCAGATCGACGGCCAGCGGCAGGTGCTCGTCGAGGACCTTCACGTAATAACTGGCGTATTCCTTGGCGGTGAAGGCGTCCAGCTGCCCGCCGATGGAGTCGACCGTCTGCGCAATCTCCTCGGCGGTGCGCGTCGCCGTTCCCTTGAACAGCATGTGCTCGACGAAGTGCGCCATGCCGCTCTCCTCGTCGGTCTCGTGCCGCGAGCCGCGTGTCAGCCACACACCCAGACTGACAGAGCGCACGTGGCTCATCGATTCGGTGACGAGACGGATCCCGTTGTCGAGTGCGTCGCGAACAATCATGGAAATGATGACAAAACGCCGTGAAACCGTTGGAGAAGAAAGGCTTGCGAGAGAACTCGAAGGGATCTTAACACGAGTACAATCGAGATTATAGAAGACGAGATGCCCAACGTACGGAACAGCTTACCGTCGGACGATCGCGCTGATCTCGCGGAGATGGATCTCCCCGAGATGGAATCGGCGCTCGAGGCCCGCGAACATCGACGATTCCACGCGCGACAGATCTTTGCGTGGATCTACGCCAGGGGCGTCACTGACTTCGATGCCATGACGGACCTGTCGCGGGAGCTGCGGCAGGACCTGGCGCGGCACTTCCGCATCGACACACCGCGAGTCGTGCGCCGCGACGCATCCACCGATGGCACCGTCAAGTTTCTGCTCGCGCTCGGTGATGGCCGTCACATCGAGTCGGTTTTCATTCCCGATACCCCCAAGCAGACGTTCTGCATCTCGACGCAGGTCGGCTGCGCCATGAAATGCGGATTCTGCCTGACCGGCAAGATGGGGCTTGTGCGAAACCTCACGGCCGGTGAGATCGCAGGACAGGTCCGCGTGCTCGCTGCCGATCTCGGGCTGCAGGATGCCTCCTTCAACATTGTTCTGATGGGCATGGGCGAGCCGCTTCATAACTACGACGACACCATGAAGGCCCTGCGGATGCTCCACGACGAGCATGGGCTTGGTGTGTCGCCCAGGCGCATCACCCTCTCAACGGTTGGGGTCGTCTCGGGGCTCGAACGGCTCGCCCGCGAGACGCTGATGCCAAATCTCGCGATTTCGCTCCACGCGACAACCGAGGCTCAACGCGATCGGTTGGTCCCCGTGAATCGTAAGTACGGACTGGAGGACATTCTGGCGGCCGCGCGCAAGTTTCCAGTCAGGCGTCGAAGCCGCATCACCTTCGAGTATGTGCTGCTCAAGGACGTGAATGACTCACTCCAGGATGCCCGCAGACTCGTCCATCTCCTGGGCAACATGCGATGCAAGGTGAACCTCATCCCGTTGAACGAAGCCGCTGGGATCCCGTACTCAAGACCCTCTGATGCCGCGATCGACGCGTTCGCGAAGGCACTTGCCGATGGCGGTCTGACGGTTTCGGTGAGAAAGAGCAGAGGGCGCGACATCCGGGCCGCGTGCGGGCAATTGATTGTGGAAGGGCCGGTGCGTTCGCCAGCGCAGGTTGCGGCCGGCTTGATGTAGGGCGGGCCTTGCTCTTTACACGATCTGACCGACGAGCCGCTCCCCCTCGAGCCCAACGGCCACTCTCACCGAGATGTTGCGCGCCAGACCTTCGGGCACTCTCACCTTCAAGTAATTGTCGGTGACCGCCAGTGAGCCGTCCTCGATAGTGAGCGCGGGACGGACCGATCCCAGCTGACTGCGGTGAAAACGGCGTGTGAGCATCGCCCCGACCTCGCGCAAACGCCTGGCCCGTTCACGCACAACTGCGCCGTGGACCTTGCCGGGAAGCGAGCTGGCCGCTGTGCCAGGCCTGTCCGAATACGGAAACACGTGAACGTGGGTGAGCGGCGATTCCTCCAGGTACTCGTGGAGCTCATCGAAGTCTTCCTCGGTCTCGCCGGGAAACCCGACAACGACATCCGAACCGAGCGCGGCGTGCGGCATGTGCGAGCGGACACGCGACGCGAGCCGTCGGAAATACTCAAGGGTGTACGGACGCCGCATGGCCATCAGCATGCGATCGCTGGCGTGCTGCAATGGCAAGTGGAGATGAGGAGCAAAGCACGGCTCGCCGGCCACGAGGTCGACAATCGCCTCCGAGCAGTCCATTGGCTCGAGCGAGCTGATGCGAAAGCGGGTGCCATGGGCAGTCTGAGCGATCGCTTTCAGCAGCGCGAGCAGCGACGACCCGTCCCCCAGGTCGCGCCCGTACGATCCCAGATGAACCCCGGTTATCGCGATTTCGCGGTAGCCTGCGCGCTGCAGCCGGGAAATCTCGGCGAGGACCATGGCCATCGGCACACTCCGCCCTTTCCCGCGTGTCGACGGGATGATGCAGAAGGCACAGGACTGCTCGCAGCCAGTCTGGACGCGAAGCGTGAACGCCGTGCGATCGGCCATTCCCGGTCCGATGTCGGCTCCGCACGGGCCATCGCCGTCGCCAAAGCGCTCGGCAGTCGCGAGGCCAATCTCGTCAGCGAACGATTCCTTGCGATCGTTGGGAACGACTTGAACGACACCAGGAAGACTCGAAAGCTCCGCACCAGCGCGCGTGGCATAGCAGCCAGTAACGACGATCCGAGCAGCAGGACGCTCGCGCGCGATCTTCCGGATGATTTGCCGGGTGCCTTGGTCGGCGGCCGCGGTTACGGAGCAGGAATTGACAACAACCAGATCGGCCTCGGAGACCGGTGACGAAGCGCCGCCCTCCGCCATCAATTGCTCCTCGATGGCGAGTGAGTCCGCGTGATTCACGCGGCACCCAAACGTGACGATGGCGTACTTCACGGGGCAAGGGGTAAGGGGCTAGGCACCGCCTAGCTTCCTCGCCGCCTCTTCAACCTTCTCTGCCAATCCGCGCTTGTACTTTTCCACCCGATCGGCAATCTTCGGATCGGTGAGCGCGAGTATCTGAGCCGCGAGCACGCCGGCGTTCGTGGCGCCAGGCTTACCCACCGACACCGTGGCCACCGGGACTCCGGGCGGCATCTGCACGGTCGATAGCAGCGCGTCCAGTCCGTTGAGAGCCGACGAATCGATCGGCACCCCGATAACAGGCTTGGTCACATGCGCTGCGACGACGCCTCCGAGATGTGCCGCCGCGCCAGCGCCGACGATGAAGACATTGACGCCGCGGTCCCGGGCTTCTCCCAGCAGGCGCATCACTCGTTCGGGGGAGCGGTGGGCAGATGCCACCGTCATCTCGACCGAGATCCCGAGCTCCTTCAGCACGTCGACCGCGCCCTGCATGACCGGGGCGTCGTTTGGCGAACCCATGAGTACGAGAACCTGTAGTGGTGTGGCCATAGATGGCATCAGGTCGCGCTCAACTGAGCGCCTTTGCTGCGATGTCTCTCCGATAGTGCATGTGCTCGAAGGAAATGCGCCCGACCGCTTCGTAGGCGCGTCCGACGGCCTGCCGATAATCCGATCCCGAAGCGACGATCGTCAACACCCGGCCGCCGGCCGTCACGATGTCGCTGCCGCGCTTGGCCGTTCCCGAATGGAAGACGATAACGCCCTTTACTGACTCGGCGGCCTCGATGCCGTGAATCGCCCTTCCGGTTTCGTACGCCTCCGGATACCCGCCAGAGGCGAGCACGACGCCGACATGTGCCTCCGCTGACAGCGACAGCGACGAACCCTCGAGGCGGCCGGCCGCTGCGCTCATGAACAACTCGGACAGCCCGTTCTCAATCCGCGGCAGAACGACCTGCGTCTCAGGGTCCCCGAGCCGCACGTTGAACTCGATCACCTTCGGTCCGTCCGCGGTCAGCATCAGTCCGACAAAGAGAAAGCCCCTGAACTCGCTGCCTTCGCTGCGCATTCCTTCGAGGACTGGCGCAACGATCTCTCGCATGACACGATCCTGAACATCCGCCGCAAACAACGAGCTCGGGGCGTAGGCACCCATACCGCCGGTGTTCGGGCCCTGGTCGCCATCGAACGCGCGCTTGTGATCTTCGGCCGACCCCAGCGGCAGCGCGCGCGTGCCGTCGCTCACCACAAAGAACGACGCTTCACGGCCGACGAGGAGCTCCTCAATCACCAGTCGACTGCCCGCCTGGCCGAAACGCTTGTCGACCATCATCGCCTGAACCTGCGCTTCTGCGTCACTGAGGTCGGGTGAAATGACGACCCCCTTTCCAGCCGCAAGACCGTCAGCTTTCAGGACGACGGGATACGAGAACTCGCCGCTGCGCAACACCGCGAGTGCCTGTGCGGCCGTATCACAGGACTTGTACCTCGCGGTTGGCACGTTCCAGCGATGCATGAAGTCTTTTGCGAACACCTTGCTCGACTCGAGCAGCGCGGCACGCTGCGTTGGCCCCAGCAGCGCGTGCCCTTCGGCCGCGAACAAATCGGCCACTCCCCGACTGAGTGGCAGCTCCGGTCCGATGATCGTGAAATCGATCTCCTCATGCCGCGCGATCGACTCGAGCGCATGCGGGTCTGCCGCGTCGACCGGCAGGCAGCGCGCCACACGAGCGATTCCGGCATTGCCGGGAGCGCACAGGACTTCCGCGACGTTTCGCTCGGAGGCCAGCTTCCAGACGAGCGCGTGTTCGCGCCCGCCACTTCCGACGACCAAGACTCGTGCGGGGGCCACAGAGCTAGCAGGTTAAACTGTTGGATATGAAAGGGTTACTTGAGGGCAGGTAATTCATTGACGGATCTGCACTTTTGCGCCTAAGATTCGCAGTCCGAAATAGCGTAACACAACCGTCATTTCACGGATCGTGATGATGCCGCAGGCATCGTCATTGCCAGGCGTACTAAGGGGGTGTCAGTAAGCGTGGCGGAAGTCAAGGTCCAAGAGGGTGAGTCGATCGAGAGTGCGCTCCGGCGATTCAAGAGGAAGGTTCAGCAGGAAGATATCATCAAGGATATCAAGCGGCACTCCTTCTACTTGAAGCCGGGAGACAAGCGCCGAGCCAAACAGGCGCTGGCGCGCAAACGTAACCGCAAGAAGATGCGACGCGACGCAGAGTAGAGGCGCGAGCAGAAGGGACCCCCGGCGCGGCAGCCGCGCTGGGGAGGAGAAGGGGCGACACGATGGAGTTCCAAGACAAGATCCTGAATTGTGTGGATTGCGGCGCGGAGTTCGTGTGGACGGCTGGTGAGCAGCTCTTTTTCGCGGACAAGAACTTCAAGAACGAGCCCAAGCGGTGCAAGTCGTGCAAGGCCAAGCGGGCGACGCGGGCGGCAAGTCCCGGGATTCGCGAGCGTGTCGAGACGACCGCGACATGTTCCGCTTGCGGTAAGGAAACGACTGTTCCCTTCCGACCCACTCAAGGTCGCCCTGTGTTCTGCAAGGAGTGTTTTCAGCAGCGAAAGTTTGCCGGAGCGGGGGGACTGTAAGTCCTCCCGCCTCGGATGCCCACGGGTCAGGGCAGACGCCCCCTCCTTCTAGGTCTTATCCTCTCGTTACGGCCGGTTCAGTGGACGAAGAATCTCTTCGTCTTTCCGGCCCTGGTGTTCGCTCACCGATTGACCGACGTGGCGGCCGTTGCGCGGGTCACGGCGGCGTTCTTCATTTTTTGCGCGCTCTCCGGCGTGGTCTACCTCATCAACGATGTGTTGGATCGCGAGCAGGACAGGCGGCACCCCGACAAAGCGCGGCGTCCAATTGCCGCAGGTGAGGTGAGCCCCGGTCTCGCCGTCGGCGTGGCGCTGCTTCTCGGAGTCATGTCACTGGTCGCGGCGTTCCGCCTCGGGCTGCCTTTTTTTGCGACCGCAGCCGCCTATCTGGCCTTGCTGGTCGCCTATTCGCTGTTCCTCAAGAACCTCGTGATTCTGGACGTCATGACGATTGCCGCCGGCTTCACCTTGCGCGCGGCGGCCGGCGGCGCCGTCATCTTCGTACCCGTCAGCCATTGGTTGCTGCTCTGCACCACACTGCTCGCGTTGTTCATCGCCTTCAGCAAGCGGCGTCACGAGCTGACGCTGCTGACTGAGTCGGCGACGCAACACCGGCCGATTCTGGCCCACTACTCGCCGGCGCTTCTCGATCAAATGGTGTCGGTGGTGACGGCGTCCACGCTCATCGCCTATGCCTTCTACACCGTCAGTCCCGAGACGACCGCGAAGTTCGGCACGACGCTTCTGAGCCTCACGATTCCATTTCCGCTGTATGGGATTTTCCGCTACCTGTACCTGGTGCATCGCCAGCGATCTTGGGAGGCAGCCCCGCTGAGCTGCTCGTCAGAGACCGGCCGCTGCTGGCTGTGCGTTGTCCTCTGGGCGGCTCTCGGTAATCCTCATCATTTACCGGTAATATTGTGTGAATGGCTCGCGCCCGAGTTGCGGTCCTGCGCACGCGCCCAGAAACGGTGCTGCAGGACTACCACACGCTGCTGAACCTCGCCGGCTACCAGGACGTCGTCGCGAAAGATGCCGACACCGCCCTGAAGGTCAACATCTCGTGGCACTTCTTCTTTCCCGGCAGCTCGACCACCCCATGGCAGCTCGAAGGCGTCATCCGGGCGATGAAGCAGGACGGCTATTCTCCCGCGTTGATGCACGCGTGCCACAACCGGACGGTTGTCATCGACGCGCATCTGGGTGAGCGGGAGAACAAGCAGCTGCCGGTCGTCGAGGCCCACGGGCTTCGCAACATCCATATCTACGAAGGCGAAGACTGGATCAACATCCGCGACGCCGTCGGCGATCTGACGCGCGACTTTCTGTGCCTCAACGAGGTCTATCCCAAGGGCTTCATGATTCCGCGCCGGTTCATCGGCGAGAACATCATCCATCTGCCGACGGTGAAGACACACGTCTTCACGACGACGACGGGGGCGATGAAGAACGCGTTTGGCGGGCTGCTCAACGAGCGTCGGCACTGGACGCACCCGGTGATCCACGAAACGCTCGTCGACCTGTTGATGATCCAGAAGAAGATCCATCGCGGCGTCTTTGCGGTGATGGATGGCACCTTTGCGGGCGACGGTCCGGGGCCGCGCTGCATGATTCCCCACGTGAAGAACGTCATTCTCGCCAGCGCTGATCAGGTGGCCATCGACGCGACGGCAGCGAGGCTGATGGGGATGGACCCGCTGTCGATCAAGTTCATTCGCCTGGCGCACGAGCGCGGGCTCGGGTGCGGCGATCCGCGCGACATCGAGATCGTCGGCGATCAGGAAGCCGGTGCAGAGAACTGGCGCTTCGTCGGGCCGTTCCAGAAGATGACGTTCGCCGCGCGCATGCAGCACAAGATCTACTGGGGACCATCTGCGCAAGCCGATCGAGTGGTCCCTCAAGAACCGTGCTGGCGCCGTGGGCCTACGCGGCGAGCGTCGTCTACCACGACAGCTTCTGGTATCCACTCAAGGCGAAGGCGCTCATGCAGGAGCGTGCTCGCCAGCCCATGGGGCAAGTTGTTTCGCGGCTGGGAATCCGCAGTGGCCGACGAGCGCGGCTACGCGGGTTTCGGCGCAGAGCCCGCACAGATCCAGCGCACAGGCCTGCGGGCGCTGATCCGATCGATCGGCATTCTCGGCACCTGCCTCAAGGAAGCGCCCGAGTTCGCAGCCCGCAAGCGGCAGCGGGCGGAGGGCTAGAAGACAGACATATGGCCGATTTCAACATCAGAACCGATGCCGTCGACGTCGAGCAGATCATGCGCCAGATCCGCGCACGGATTCAGGAAAAGCGCGGAGTCGACTACACCGAACAGCAGATTCAGGAGCTTGCCAGCGTCAAGCTGGAGCGGTTCCTCGATCCGAAGGGGGTGCGGTCGGATCTCGTCGAGCAGTTCAGGAAAGCCCGCGACCGCCGGCTCGAGCCGTTTCATCCCGATCAATACGACGTCGACGCCAACGCCCTGTTCGGAAGCCCGCGCGTCGTGCTTAGAGTGATCCGCAAGATCCTGAATCCGATCCTCAAACTGTTCATCAGCGCGCCAACCCTCGTCCAGGTGCTGCACAAGCAATCCGAGATGAACAAGCTCTACGAGAAGCAGCTGCACATGCTGCGCGACAAGACCCAGCAGCGCGACGAAGTCGACGTCCTCTACTACGAGCTCGTGCACAACCTGGTGCTGGAGCTGACCAGAGTCGGGATCGAGAACCGCAATCTCAAGATGCGGCTGGAGTCGCTGTCGAGCCGACTTGATTTCGACGAGCGGCGCGCGCGCGCCCTCGAGGGTGTTGTCCAATTCCGGCCGGGCACCGGGCCCAGCCGCGAGCCTGTTCAGGCGCAGCCACCGAGACCGTCATTTGTACAGCCGCGACCAGAGCCTGCGACGCCGGCGCACGTCAGTGCCGACGGCTCCGCCCAAGAAGTCGCCGTTGCGGGTGAGCCGGGTTCGGAATCTGGCACGGCGCGGCGACGCCGGCGTCGTCGCCGCGGGCGTCGAGGTGGTCGTGGACGTCCTGGAGAGCCTGGCGCCATGGGCACGGCCCCCGCGAGCGCATCGTTGGATGAGTCGTCCACGCCGCCCCATGGCGATCCCACGGCTGATGCGGCCCTCGACGACGATGGCGGTGCCGACGCTGAGCCGGAAGGCGACATGGGCCCGGACGACGGCCCCGACTCGCCACCGCAGTGAAGCTGGCTCTCGTCGTGCAGCGCTACGGCGCCGACATCAACGGCGGAGCCGAACTGCACGCGCGCTACGTCGCCGAACATCTTTCTCGCCATGCCGAGGTTGAGGTGCTCACTACCTGCGCGCGAGACTATGTGACATGGCGCGACGACCATGCGCCGGGCGTCGAAACTGTCAACGACGTTCCGGTGCGCCGATTTCGCGTGGACCACGAACGCGACGCAGCAGTGTTCGGTCGCTGGTCCGACCACGTCTTCAAGCATCAGCACTCCTTTGTCGACGAGCTCAAGTGGCTATCCGCCGAAGGTCCGGCCAGCACGCCGCTGCTGACGCACTTGCGCACGGTGAGTGACACGTACGACTACATTCTTTTCTTCAGCTACCGCTACCATCACGTCTATCACGGCGTGAGTGCGGCCCCGGCGCGCGCGATCCTTGTTCCGACGGCTGAGCGTGACGAAGCGGTCGGCCTTGCCATTGCACCCCGCATCTTCCGGAGCGTTCGCGGGCTCATGTACAACAGCCCCGAAGAGCAGCGTCTCATCCAGTCGGTCTCGGCCAACCAGGACGTCCCGGGCGTTGTCGTGGGTATCGGGTCGGCCATTCCGGACCGGCCGGAGGCGGAGCGTTTCAGGCAGAAGTACGGAATTCGAGGGCGCTTCGCCTTGTACATCGGGCGCATCGATCAAAACAAGGGGTGCAAGGAGCTGTTCTCGTTTTTCTTGAACGGTCTCCCCGCGCTTCCGAGAGAACTGCAGCTGGTGCTCATCGGCAAGGCACTGCTGCCTATTCCCGAGCACCCGCGTGTGCATCACCTGGGATTTGTGGGCGATCAGGACAAGTTCGATGCGCTGGCGGCGGCCGACCTCCTGTTGATGCCGTCGTATTATGAGAGCCTCTCGATGGTCGCCCTCGAAGCGTGGGCCCTCGGAAAGCCGGTGCTGGCCAACGGCCGGTGCGAGGTGCTTCGGGGCCAGTGCATTCGAAGCCGCGGCGGGTTGTACTACGAGACCGCCGCGGAGTTCGTCGAGACGCTTCGCGCGATCACCGACAGCCGCCGTCTGAATTCGGCGTTCGGCGACAACGGGCGGCAGTTCTTCCAGCGGCACTATGCGTGGCCGGTGATCGAGCGGAAGTATCTGGACATGTTTCAGCGTCTAAACGAGGAGAACGCTCGCGGTTTGACGAAGCGCATGGAGGCCGAACCCGGCTTTCTGGCGCGGCGCCGGCGCGACCTCAGACCCGCGGCGGACGTGCTGGCCGAGCTTCCTTCAGGACCGGTGCTGAATTGACGCCGAAGGTTCATCAGGTCCTCGCCACGCTCGGCTATGGTGATGCGATTGGTCACGAGGTGCTCGGGATACAGCGCGCGCTGCGAAAGGCCGGCTTTGCATCGGAGATTTTCGTTGAGACCGCGGATCCAAGACTCGAAGGGTTGACGACGGACTATCACGATCTCCTCGAAGAGAGCGACCCGTCGAACATCCTGATTCACCACTTTTCGATCGGCTCCCGAGCCTCGCGCGTCGCTTACGCCATTCCCGATCGTCAGATTCTGGTCTACCACAACATCACGCCCCCAGAATTCTGGGTCGACGTGCACGAACGGCTGGCGGAGCAGTGCTTCAAGGGCCGCCGGGAACTCGGTGTCTATCCCGCTCGTGTCGACCTGGCTCTCGGTGACTCCGAGTTCAACCGGCAGGAGCTGGAACGGCTCGGGTTCGCACCAACCGGCGTGCTGCCGGTCGTCCCGGATTTCTCGCATCTGGACAGCGCCGCCAATGACCTGATCGCCACCGAGTTCGATGACGGCTGGACCAATATTCTCTTTGTCGGACGCGTCATCCCGAACAAGCGCATTGAGAACGTGATCCGGTACTTCCATGCCTACCAGCGGCACTTCAATCCCCGGTCGCGATTGCTGCTGGTCGGGTCCGTATGGCGGTTTCGAGAAGTATTTGGCGATGCTTCAGCAGTTCGTCGCGCGCCTGGGTGTGGGCCACGTGCACTTCACGGGACACGTCTCGAACGCCGAGCTGACCGCCTACTACGACGTCGCCGATCTGTTTCTGTGCGCGAGCGAGCACGAAGGCTTCTGCGTGCCGATTGTCGAGGCGTTCTACAAGGGAATTCCGGTCGTTGCGTATGCATCGACCGCGGTCCCGTCGACCATGGACGGCGCCGGCGTGCTCTACACCACGAGGGACCCGCTCGAAGTGGCGGCGCTCGTGGATGCACGTCGTCGACGACGAGGCGTTGTGCGATCGGCGTGCTGCACGGGACAGGACGAGGCGCTCGAGCGGCTCCGGGCCAAGGACTTCGACGGCACGCTGCTGCGATACGTCGAGACGTGCTGGCTTCACCGAAGAAACCGTCGCCGCGCATCGCCTGGGACTTCTGGGACCAGATGAGAGCAGGCCGAGGAGCTCTACGAGCTTCAACAGTACCGGCCGGCGATCTTCCGCGCGCTGCCGGAGAGCCCGGAGTCGAAGGTCGGGCTGGTCGAGGAACGCCGCTGATGCGCGTGCATCAGTGGGTGCCGGCGGCTCACAAGGGCGACGCGATCGGCGACAGCGCGCGCCGGGTACGTGGCCTGCTTCGCGGCATGGGTCACGAATCGGAAATCTTCGCGCTCTCCATCGACGACGACCTTCGCCACGATGTCCGGCCGTTCTCGGACCCGGCGGCCCGAGTCAAGGCGACGTCACCATCTTTCACTTCGCGCTGCCCTCGCCGATGTCGGCGGCGTTCGCCGCGCTTCCCGCACGGGCGGGTGCTGCAGTACCACAACGTCACGCCCGCGACGGTTCTTCGCGCCGTACGCCCCGTCGTTGTTTCGCCTGGCATCGATCGCGCGCAACCGAGCTCGCGAGTCTGGTCCCCGATCACCGATCTGGCGCTCGGCGACTCCGCCTACAACCGGCACGAACTCGACGAGCTGGGATTCGCACAAACCGGCGTGATGCCGATCGCGGTCGACACTCGATCGGCTGACGCAGGCTCCTCACCAACCCGTGCTCGAGGACATTCTCGACGACGGCCTGGTCAACTTCCTGTTCGTGGGTCGCATCGCCCCGAACAAGAAGATCGAAGACCACATCCGGCTGGCCGAGCAGTACAAGCGCTACGTCGACGCCTACTATCGATTCATCTTCGTCGGCCGCTACGACGTCGTGCCGCGTACTACGCCTCGATCCGGGCGATGCTGTCCGAGTACGAGATGCTCGACGATCGGTTCATCTTCACGGGCCCGGTGCCCGACGCCGAGTTGGCCGCCTACTATCGGGCGTCGAGCGTGTACATGTCGCTCAGCGAGCACGAAGGCTTCTGCGTCCCCCTTCTGGAGGCCATGGCGATGGACGTTCCTGTGCTCGCGTACAGCGAAGCAGCGGTGCCCGACACGCTAGGAGGGGCGCGGGATCCAGTTTGCTCCCAAGGATCTCGAATATGCGGCCGAGCTTCTGGGCATGCTGGCGTTCGACGAGAGCCCACGCGAGCAAGTGATCGAGGGCCAGCGGCGCCGCCTGCAGGATTTCGGGGATCCGGTCATCCGGCAGCAGCTCAGCTCTGTGCTGTCGGTCTTCTGACAACGCCGGTGAAGATCGCCTTCATCGTCCAGCGCTACGGCCTCGAAATTCTGGGCGGCTCCGAATACCACTGCCGGCTCATCGCCGAGCGAATGGCGCGACGCCACGAAGTCGACGTGCTCACGACGTGCGCTCGCGACTACATCCGATGGGAGAACGAGTATCCCGAAAGGCACCGATCGCATCAACGGCGTCGTGGTGCGGCGATTCGAGAAT
The DNA here is from genome assembly GCA_963821375.1 of Vicinamibacterales bacterium. GTDB lineage: Bacteria > Acidobacteriota > Vicinamibacteria > Vicinamibacterales > JAMQPK01 > JAMQPK01. The sequence continues at coordinate 436,749 of CAWGDN010000002.1, read as the reverse complement.
GCCGAGACGCGCGACATCGACGCCTTCAACCGGTTTTCCGACTGGATCTTTCACCATCCGCATACGGAAGACGATGAGTGGTCGTGGCTCCGGCAGCAAGGGCCGTGGTGCCCGGAGCTCCTCGATTTTCTCGGCCGCGAGCACGAATCCTACGATGCGCTGATCTTCTTCACCTACCTTTATGCGCCGACCGTCCTTGGCGTGGGCATCGATCCGGGAAGGAGCGTCCTCGTGCCGACCGCTCACGACGAGCCCGCCATCCATCTCGGGATCTACAAGCAGATGTTTCCCAAAGCGTCTGCGATAGCCTTCAACACAGAGGTCGAGAAAGCCTTTCTGAAAGCACACTTCGCCATACATGCTCGGGCCGAAGAAACGGTGGGCTGCGGCGTCGACCTTACGAGAGCCGCGCACCGAGCACCGGGCGGCGACCTCGAGTTCTGTCGCCGGTATGGGCTGAGCCAACCGTTCCTCATCTACGGTGGCAGAATCGATCCCGGCAAGGGCTGCGACGAACTGCTCGACTACTTCGGGACCTTCAGAGAGTCGAATGGCGACGCGACGCTCGCCCTCATGGGCGCCAAGCTGATGTCGTGCCCGATTCACCCGGCGTGCAGTACATCGGCATGCTGTCGGAACGCGACCGGCTGCGAGCACTTGAGGCCGCGACGATCGTGGTCGTGCCGTCTCCGCTCGAAAGCCTCTCGCTCCTTGCGCTCGAGGGCATGGCGCTCGGCACGCCCGTGCTGTGCAACGCACGGGCTGACGTGCTCGTCGATCACTGCCGGCGGAGCCACGCGGGCCTCTTCTACGCAAATCGCGACGAGTTCGTCGAGTGCACCAAGCTCCTGCTGGCAGACTGGAGGCTGCGCGAGCGCATGGGGCACAACGGTCAAGCCTACGTCGAGCGCAACTATCACTGGGACGTCATCATGTCGAAATACGACAAGTTGATCGGCGCCCTTCCGTCGCGGGCAACGTCACAGCCACATCTATGATCGCCAGGCCCGGATTCCGTTGGCTCGTCTTCGCGGCCATCTTTGCTGTGTCGTTCGGCATCTACGTCAATAGAGCGCAGACGAGCGGCGCGCTGCATCAGCCGCCAGAACAGGGTGACGGCCACGACTACGACGCCATTGCCTACAACGTCTGGAAGGGGCGCGGATTCGGCTATGACTGGAGCGACGAAGAGTGGCGCCGCCCCTACGTCGGCATACAGCGATATCGGCTCCTGCTCACGAGGAAGTCGGACTACTACCCCACAACGTATCGTCCACCGGCGATGCCCTATCTGCTGTCGATGGTCTATGCGGTGACCGACCGCAGTTTCGCGGCATGGCGAGTGGTCAACTGCGGCACCATGGCTGGCGCCGTGACGACGGCGGCGCTGATCGCCGGGCGCTTTGCCGGTATTCCCGGCGCGATCGTCACGACCGCGATCGCCCTCAACAGCCGTGAGCTGACGCGATACTCCGGGATGTTCATGACCGAGGCGCTCGCTACGTTCTTTGTGACACTCACTGCCTGGGCATGGATCAGAAACGCAAGTGAGGGATGGTCGATTCGACGGGCCGTCGGCTCTGGAGCCGCGTTCGGCGCGCTCATCGCCTCTCGAACGTTGTTCGTGCTCTGCACGCCCGTCCTGCTGGTTCTGCCGGGCCGGGACATGGCGTTCCGATCCAGGTTGGCCTGGCTGCCCAAGGCCATCTGTCTAGCCGTCGCACTCCTCGTCATGACGCCGTGGTTCGTTCGAAACATCGGCGTCACTGGCGCGTTCATGCCACTCGGCACGCAGGGCGGCATCAATCTTCCAATGGGTTTCGGCCCACGTGCGTTCCGATCTCAAGGCATCTGGGCCTCGAATCCCGAGGACGGCTGGCCGGAGATCTCGAAGCTGAACCTCGACGTCGTCACATCGGAAGTGATGCTCGCGCAGTATCGGATGAGACTCGCAACGACATGGATGCGGGATCATCCTCGCGAGGTCGTCGAGCTCATGCGGCTGCACGTCTGGCAGGAACTTCGGCCGCGCGGCGACCGATTGACGAACTGGCTGCTGCCAGGGGCAGGGCTGGCGGCCCTGTTCTTCTGGCGGATGCCGGGAACGTGGGTGATCGTGCTGATGGTCGGCGCCAATATTCTCAGCGTTGCGATGACCTACAGCGCGAGCGGTAGATTCATGGTACCGGTGCAGCCGCTCCTCATGGCGTTGATTGGCGCGGGCCTTGCCGCGGTGCCGCAGAGGGTGTGGGAGTCTGTGAAAGGCGGACGCAGCGAACCCCAGGCTATGTCGCCCGGGTAGCCGTCTCGGTAGGCATGCCCCGCAGGTCTCCCGCGTGCTCGAGAAACCAGGCGTAGGTTGACTCGATTCCTTCGCGCAGCTGGATTCGTGGCGACCACCCCAACTTGGTCAGACGGCTGACCTCCAGAAGCTTCCTCGGCATGCCGTCAGGCTTCGACGCGTCGAATACAATTCGCGCCTCAGGAAAGACGATGGCCCGCACCATCTCTGCGAGCTCGCCAATGCTCAGGTCCTGCCCCGTGCCGACGTTAATGTGCGACTCGCCCTCGTAGCGGTCCATCAGAAACACGCAGGCATCGGCAAGGTCGTCGACGTGCAGAAATTCACGCCGAGGCTTCCCGCTTCCCCAGACCACCACGTCGGCATTTTGCGACCGCTTGGCATCGTGAAACTTGCGAATCAGGGCGGGCAACACGTGCGAACTGGTCAGGTCGAAGTTGTCGTTGGGCCCGTAGAGGTTGGTCGGCATTGCCGAAATGAAATTGCACCCGTACTGCCGCCGGTACGCCTGGCACAACTTGATGCCCGCGATCTTCGCGACCGCGTAGAACTCGTTCGTCGGCTCGAGCGCACCTGCGAGGAGCGCCTCTTCCGACATCGGCTGCTTCGCATCGCGGGGATAGATGCACGAGCTGCCGAGATAGAGCAGCTTCACCGTTCCGTGCCGGTGGCACGCCTCGACCACGGTGGCATGAATCAGCAGGTTGTCGTAGATGAACTCAGCGGGCCTCGTGCTGTTGGCGAGGATCCCGCCGACCGTTCCCGCGACGAGATACACCTCGTCTGGCCGGTTGACTCGGAACCAGTCGTTGACGGCGGACTGATTGCGCAGGTCCAACTCCTGACGCGCAGCGGTGAGAGGCGTGATGCCGTCGCGCTTCAACCGCCGGACAATGGCCGAGCCGACCAAACCGCGATGACCAGCGACGAAGACTTTCATCAGCGAAGGCTTCCGAACTTGATCCGGAGAAGTCCTATCAGCGTCATGCGAAACAGAATCGCCCCGTCGCGGAACCGCCGAATGTTCGTCGTGCCGTAAGTCCGCGCCCGATAGTACACGGGAACGTCGATTATACCGGTACCCAGGACAGCGGCCGGAAAGAGCAGCTCGAAATCGCCGAACGGATCGAAGTCGCCGAAGTCGGACCGCCAGCGTACGAAGCGCGCGTAGTCTTGCCGCGTCATCAGCTTCGTGCCGCACAGGCTGTCGCCGAGCGGCGCATCGAGGACAAAGCTCAGCGACTTCGCAAAGAACACGTTGCCCAGGCGGTTCAGAAAGCGCATTGCCTCTCCCTCCATGGGATAGACAAGCCGCGTCCCGTTCACGAAGTCAGCCAGACCATGTCGATAGGCATCGTAGAACCGCGTCAAATCCTCGGGAGGCATCGTCAGATCGGCGTCGAGAATCGTGAGCAGATCACCCGACGCGTGCTGCAAGCCCAACCGGACGGCGTCCGCCTTGCCGCGGCCCTGCTGCTGAAGCGCCAGCACACGAAGTCCATTGCGGCCATCCCACTCGCTTCGTACGCGCTGAATCTCTTCCCAGGTGCCGTCGTTCGAGTGCCCCTCGACGAAGATCACCTCCGTGGGCGCGTCGAAGTCTGGAAGGCGCCGCAACGCGTTCTCGATGTTGCCGCGCTCGTTGCGCGCGGCAATGACAATCGTGAGAGACGGGCGCGGACGATCGGAACCCGGCACCGGCCTCAGCACGGCGATGCTGATGAGCGAAAGCCAGCGCATGCCCGGCAACGCCGGCAGCACGACGTTCAGGAGCGACCCGAGGCCGAAGAAGTGCCACGGCACATACACCGTGGGCCGAAGACGGACCTGCTCGAATCCCGCCAGCTTCGCGAGCTGCTGCAAGTCGGATCGCGTGATGAAGGTGATAAAAGGCGGCCCTTGGCGGAGGCCGAGGCGATCAGCCAGCCTGAACAGCCAGGCGAAGTACCAGTTGTAGAGAACGACAACGACGCGCGCCGACCGCCCGAGCTTCGGCCGCACGCCTTCCAGAAGTCCCTGAATGTCGGTCGAGTGATTGAAGTTGCCGTTGAACAGCACCGTCGTGACACCAGACTCATTTGCCACACCGTCGAACTCCGCAGTGGTCGTCACGCGTCTGTACCGCGCGTCGACCGCCTCGAGCAAGAGGCCCGTATCGCCGGGAAGGGGATCGAGCTGGACCACGGCGTCCGCGTAGCGGGTAATCCTGGAAATCTCACGTCCCGCAAGGCCGTACATCCACTTTCTGAACGGGCGAGAAAATGCGAGCGGCAAGGGGCAAATGCTAGCATAGACGCTTCGACGCTTGACCGTGCGCATCGCCTTCATCATCCATCGATACGGAACGGAACTCCTCGGCGGCCCTGAGCACGCGTGCCGCCTCCTCGCTGAAGCGCTCGCCGAACGGCACGACGTCGACGTCATCACGACGTGCGCCCGCGATCCGATTACGTGGAAGAACGAGTACCCGGAAGGCGCCGATCGCGTGCGGGGTGTGACCGTGAGGCGATTCGCGAGCTCAGAGGTTCGCGAGATCAATGACTTCAACCGGTACTCCGAATGGATCTTCGAGAATCCGCACGACGCCGCGGACGAGATGGAATGGCTGAAGCGACAGGGTCCGTGGTCGCCGGGACTGCTCGACTATCTGAAGCGGCAGCACAAGCAGTACGAGGCGCTGATCTTCATGACGTATCGGCATGCGCCGACCGTGCTGGGACTTCAGGTCGACCCTGGTCGAAGCATCCTCGTACCAGCTGCGCACGACGAGCCTGCCGTGCATCTGGCCGTTTTTCGTGAGGTGTTTCGGCTGCCGAAGGCCATCGGCTACCTGAGCGAGCCGGAACGACGGTTCGTCGCACAGACGTTCGACCGCGACGCCGCGATCGAGGACACCATCGGCTGCGGGGTCGAGATCCCGCCACATCAAGCCTATCCCCGGCAGTCCTCCGGCGAGCCCCCCACCGGCTCTGCGGATGCCGCGAGCGATCCCGCACAACAAGAGGTCGACGAAGCATCGGGCGGCGAGGCAGAACGCTTCCCGTCGCATGTTTCTTCGCGCGGGGCCGGATTCCGGCGCCGTCATCGCATTCACGGCGCGTTTGCGCTCTACGGCGGCCGTATCGACCCCGGCAAGGGCTGTGAGGAACTGATCGAATACTTCAGCACCTATACGGCGGGCGGCGGCGACGCCACGCTGGTGCTGATGGGGCTGAAGCTGATGAGGCTTCCCGAGGAGCCCTTCATCAACTTTGCGGGCATGCTCTCTGACAGAGAGCGTTTCCAGGCACTCGAAGCCGCCACGGTGGTCGTCTGTCCCTCGCCGCATGAAGTGCTGTCGTTGATCGCGTTGGAATCGCTGGCCGTTGGCACGCCGATTCTTTGCAACGCCAGGAGCGAAGTGCTTGTCGACCACTGCCTGCGCAGCAATGGCGGCCTGTTCTATCGGGATCGTGACGAGTTCGTCGAGTGCCTTCGCACCCTGCTGGTAGACGAACGGCTCAGGGCGACGATGGGGCGCTCCGGTCGCGAGTACGTGAGGAAGAACTACCGGTGGGACGTGGTGCTCGGGAAGCTCGATCGCATGATCGCGAAGACCGCTGCAAAACGCTGACCGCTACTCGCCTGCCGATACGGTCTCGGGCACTTCGCCGTCTTCTTCCGCAGGACGCGTCTCCCCAGCGCGCTTCCGCCTCGGCCGGATGTCGTACCGCTTGATCATCTCGTTGAGAGTCGTGGGCTTGATTCGGAGCAGCTCCGCAGCCTTCTTCTGCACGCCCCCGGCTGTCTCGAGCGTCGACTCGATGAGCCGCTTCTCGAAATCGGTAATCACGTCCTTGAACGAAATGCCCTCCGGCGGCAGCACGAAGCGAGGGATCTGAAAGACCGTCGGACGCCCGATGTGGTCGGGCAGCAGCTCCGGACCGATCTGGCTGCCGGTCGAGAGCACCACCGCGCGCTCGATGACGTTCTCCAACTCGCGGACGTTGCCCGGCCAGTCGTGGGCCATCATGATGTCGAGCGCGTCGGGCAGAAGCTCGACGTCGCGCTTGTGATTCTCCGCGGCGTACTTCTCGATGAAGTGCTGAGCGAGGGTCGGGATGTCGTCCTTGCGATCGCGCAGCGGCGGCAGCACGACGTTGACGACGTTCAGGCGATAAAAGAGATCCTCCCTGAAGCGCCCTTCCTCCATGGTTCGCTTCAAGTCGAGGTTGGTCGCGGCGATGATGCGCACGTCGACGCGGATCACGTCCATCCCGCCGAGCCGCATGAACTCCCGCTCCTGCATCACCCGGAGAAGCTTGGCCTGCGTCTCGAGCGGGATGTTGCCGATCTCGTCGAAGAAGATGCTGCCGCGGTCGGCCAAATCGAACAGCCCCTTCTTGGGGTAGACCGCTCCCGTAAACGCGCCGCGCACGTGGCCGAACAGCGTCGACTCGAGAAGATCGGGCGGCAGGTTGCCCGAATTCACGGTCACGAAGGACCGGTCCTTGCGGTGGGAATGGGTGTGGATGGCTCTGGCAACGAGCTCCTTCCCCGTGCCGCTCTCTCCCTGGATCAGGATTGTCGACCGGCTTGGCGCCGCCTGGATGATCAAGTCGAAGACGCGCCGCATGGCCGGCCCCCGGCCCACGATGTTGTCGAATCGGCTGTACTGCTCCTGGATGTTCTGACGGAGCGTGCGGTTCTCGTCCACCAACCGGCGTCGCTCGAGCGCGTTCTTTATCACCACCAGCACCTCGTCGTTCTTGAAGGGCTTGGTGATGTAATCGAACGCGCCGCGCTTCATGGCCGTGATGGCGTTGGGAACCGACCCATAGGCCGTCAACATGATGATCGGCAGTTCCTCGTCCAGTTTTCTGAGCGAGTCGAGCGTGTCCATCCCGTCGATGCCCGGCATCATGACGTCGACGATGGCCGCGTCGAAGGGCAGGTTGCGCGCCAGCTCGATGCCTTCTTCGCCATTCTTGGCGAGACGAACCGCGTAGCCCTCGGCCCTCAACAGGGTCTCGAGGATCTCGCGCATGATTTCTTCGTCGTCTATGACGAGAATCGAACCGCTCTTCTGCATATCCTTCAATTCCTGGTGATTCCCGACCGCGCCTGAGCAGCAGCTTCTGGCAGAGAAACGGCAAATCGGGTCCCCTGTCCGACCGCGCTCTGGCACGTCAGCGTGCCGCCATGCTCGCGCACGATGCCGTAGGTAATCGACAGGCCGAGTCCAGTGCCCTTGCCGATGGATTTCGTCGTAAAGAACGGATCGTAGATCCGTGAGAGATGCTCGCTCGGAATCCCCGGCCCAGTGTCGCCGACTTCCGCCACGACATGCCCATCCTCAATTCGGGTGGAGACGGACAGCCATCCGCCTTTGGGCATGGCGTCGCGTGCGTTGAGGAACAGGTTCAAAAAGACCTGCTGCAGCTTCTGCTCGACGCCCAAGACGAACGCCGGCGACTGGCAGAGCTCACGCCTGACCTTGAGCTTGCCGGCCATCAGCTGGGGCTCGAGAAGGGAGAGCACGTCGTTGATGACCGCGTTGAGATCCACCGGGGCTCGTTCCTCGGTGTTCGTCCCCGTCGACCGCGAAAGCGTCAGCAGGCCATTGACGATCTTGGCGGCGCGGAACGTCTGCTGTTCGATCTTCTCGAGCATCCGCGTTTTCGGGTCGTCCGGATCGGCGTTGGCCAGCAGCATCTGAGTGAAGCTGGAAATGCCGGTGAGCGGCGTGTTCACTTCGTGAGCCACGCCTGCCGCCAGCAGGCCGACCGACGCCATCTTGTCGGAGATTTGCAGCTGCTCCTCGAGGTGGACCCGCTCGGTCACATCCTCGATGATGACGATATTTCCCACCGTCGACATGGCGAACGGACCGGTTGGCGCCTTCAGCGGCGCCGTCGCGATGTTCACTCGAAGCCGCTCGCCCGCTTTGGCCGCCCGGCACGCCAGCGGCACGCGGTACAGCGTGGCACCGGCTGGCGCATCGCGCTGGGCCGCGCGCAGCGCCTCGACGAAGGGGCCATCGAGCACTTCGTCGAGTTTGTGACCCACCGCTTCGGTTGCCGAGAGTCCATACATGTTGGCGAGCGCGCGATTCCACTTCAACACGCGCCCATCGAGATCCTCGACGATGAGACCGTCGTCAAGAGATTCCACGATGTTCTCGTTGAATTCCTGCAGGCGCTGCAGCTCGCCTGCTTTCAGTTGAAGCTGGCGGTAGAGTCGTCCGTTCTCCAATGCCGTCGCGACGTGGCTGCCGACTGCGGACAGCAGACCCATGTCCTCGCTGCTCAACGGCTCGCCCTGGCCGCGCTGCCCGAGCGCCATGACCGCAATCGTTCCGCCCTTCGCCACGCAGGGCACGAAGTAGTGGACGCCGCGGAGACGCCAGTAGGCCACCTCTTCGGGCGGATAGGCCCCCTGCAGCGTCGGATCGTCGAGTGAAATGACGGTCCCGGCTGCAAGGCTGGCCGCCAGCTGCGAATGGCGCCCGAGCCCAGGTACTGCGAGGTCATCGAACCCCTCCGCCCGAATCACTTTGTAGTCGCCCGACGACTCGTCCAGCCCCAGCAGCGCCATCCGGTCGATCACGAACGTGTCGCGCACCCGTGCCACGAGCCGCTCGCCGAGCCGATCGAGGTCCAGGTCGCTGTTCAAATCGCGCGCGAAGCCGACGAGCGCCCGCCGGTAGTCGTAGCGGTCGCGATAGAACGCCCGATCGAGTGCGTTCTGCACGGCGCTCTTCACAGGGCTGAACAGCAGCACGACGACGATCGTCGCGAGCATCGCGATGATCATCGTGTGGCGCTCCGCGGCGTCGAGAAACACAATGTTCGCCAGCCGGAGAAGCGTCTGATAGATGGTAAAGATCGCAAGAATGACGGCGGTGTAAACGAGGCTGCGCTTGACGATCACCTCGACGTCCATCAGCCTGTAGCGGATCAGCGCCGACGCGAAGGCCAGAGGCACCAGGCTGAGCGGGATAACCGACACCTCCATCGGCACCGACACGCGCAGCCCCAGGGCGTACGGGAGCGCATAACCAAACGCAAACGGCCCGCAGCCGAACGCGGTGCCCCAGATGATCCACCGGAGCTGCCGCCGCGCCGTCGCGGACCGCACGCGATCCATCGCGCGCACCAGCACGACGAGGCCAGCGATCATGAAGGTCGACAGATACAGCGGCTCGATCTGGTCGAGCAGCGTCAACACGCGCGAATAGAAAGCGCTGTCGGTCGGCAGCCGGGCAACCGCCGCGACGTTGATCGCCAACAAGGCGACAGGGGCGGCGTAAAAGAGCATGGCGAGCGTGCGGCCAGGGCCGCGGATCCAGGCTGAAGGCCGCTCGGGAAATACAAGTGTGAAGTGCAGGAACAGCGGAGCGAGAAGGAGCGTCGCGACGGCGTCGGCCCAATAAAAATACCAATCGAGGCGATCGAGCCGACTGAAGGAAAACGTGAGCGTCCCGAAGAACGCCAGACAGAGCCAGAAAAAGTGGAGCGTCGCTGGATCGTTGGGACGTCGAAGCCGTACTGAGGCGCCAACCAGCAGCGTGAAGATGCCAATCGCCGCGCCGACCACGTATAGCGTGGCATTCCCACCGGGAACAGGCGCGACGTCCACGCTCATGATGCGGCGTTCACCCAGCCGCAGCACCGTATAGGACAACGCCTCAGCTTCCGACGCGCTCCCTACTCGGTGCCGGACGGCGTCGACGGTATCGACGGGGACGCCTTCGAGGGCGACCAGGATGTCGCCCTGGCGAATCCCGGCGCGATAGGCGCCGCTATCGCCCGCAACGGCTGACGCCGTGATGCCTTCCGGTTGCGCCGTCCACAGCACACCGTCTTCGAGGCGATGCGATGTGGCACGCACGGCAATGTTCAGCGCGCCGAAGCACAGGAGCACCCCAACGAGCGGGAAGAGCGTCCAGCCAGTTAGTGGGGGCCGCTGGGGTCGGCCGTGGTCGCCGGGCATGCGGTTAGAGCCTAACGACATTGCAAAGGCTATTCCCCAATAATTCGTTTAAATACAACGTCTTACACGAAAATTGGTCAGAAACTTCGCCCTTTTGGATACTATAATCCAACTTTTTGGTGAACACGACGCTGAAGCTGTGGGGGGACGGAAACTGGCTTCAGTCTAGAACTTGACCATCAAGCCGCCGACGATCCGCTTAGGCGCCCTTATCGCCAGGACCTCGTCGTAGATCGATGCCTCGGCAAGCGCCTCACGGAATGCGTTTCGAACGTCGACCAGCGCTTCCCAGTCGGCATTCGAGAAGCTCATGAACGGCAACGCCTGATTGACGCGCACACTGAACCGCGCCGAGGCGCCGGGGCCCATCGCCCAATCGAGATCGTCATTCCGGAATGCGGTGTTGAGCCGGTAGGCTGCGAACACACGGGTCGCGGTCTGCGAAATCATCGCCTCGAGCGAGGTTTGGATGTCGTGCAGGTGTTCGGCGCCGTGCGGCAGCACGCCAATGCCAGGAACAAGCGGCACATCAGACGTTCCGCTCCAACGGGCCGCGGCCGCCGTGTAGTGCACGCTGCCGCGCACATTGGCTGCCAACTCGTGCGTCAAGCCGACGCCCCAGCCGCGCGCGTCGACATCGCCCGCCGTCGCGACGTAGTAGTGACCGACGGAGGCTTCGCCGCGCCCGGGAATCACGTCGAAGATCTCGACGAGTTGATCCCGGGTGCGCTGCTGGAATCCCCTTACCGCAAGCGTGACGCCAGGCGAGAGATCGCGCTCGACCACAATCTCCACGTGGCGTGTCCGCTCGGCCGTGAATCGCCCATCCACCGCCAGCGACGAGAACGTCCGCTCCGGCGGCAGCCACATCCCGGTCACGGACGGCGCAAACTCTTCGGCTCCCGGCACCAGTACCCGCCGTGACGCGAGGGCGCGAATCCGTAAGCCGTCCAAGGGAACGGTCACGTCAACGCGCGGACTCAACACGCCCGGACCGCCGAGGTAGTCGTAGCGGGCATACCCCGTCCCGTAGCCGAGCACCAGACGAGGGGAGAGCATCCACTCGTCGTAGCCGTAGATGCTGCCGACGTTCCTCGCGCTGTCGCGGATGGCTTCCACGGCTGCAGCATTTCCACCGTCATAGCGCTGCGTGCTGTAGGTGAGCCCCAACTCGTAGGCGTGGTTGGCCGTTGCGATCGACTTGTACGACCCGGCGACGATCCACGACGAGACATCGCCCTGCGTCATGGCGCCCTGCATCGACCAGGCGCCGCCCGCCGCCTGCGTGTTGACGGAGACAAACGCCACGCTCCGGGCGGTGTCGGCGCCAAAAATCTCGCCGGGGCGCTGGAACGACTCGATGGTCATCAGGTTCAGCTGTCCCGAGATTGGCAGGTCCGCGAAGAACGCGATCGGCGCCATCGCCGTCGAGGCCGAAAGCCATCGCGGCTGATCCTCGTCGGCGTCGGCCACCCAAGCGTCGCCTTCGTCTTTCAGGATGCTGCGAGGCAGTCGCCGGAGCCTCCAGGCGGTTTCGCTGGCGCTGGAGTCGTCGAAGTCACCTTCCCGGTCCGTGGCTTCGACGGGCGGAGTTGATGGGCGCGCAGGCTGGGTGTCCACCCCAAATCCTGCGAGCTGGGGCCCGGGTTCCGGCGACTCATCAGACGCCGACGTGGCGCGTGCGAGCCTGACCTCGGGAACAGAGACCTTGGTGCTCGTCAACTGCACCGTGCGCCCAGGCGACTTGTAGAACCCGCGGGAGTGCACGCTCAGGATATAGGGGCCATAGGGCAGCTCGCGAAGGCTGGTACCGACCGTCACGGTCGGTGCTCACGGCCGCCGTCGTGCGGCCGATCACCGAGACCATGGCACCGGCAACGGGCGCCTGCCGGTCGTCGAGGACCCGCCCTTCGATACTGCCTGCAGGGGAGGTTGGGTGAGCCGATCCAGTCGCCTTGGGAGGAGTCTGCGCGTACGCACCTTGACCGACGACTACGATCGCCGCGATGGCCGCCGCAGGGAACAAACGGGTCATGGAACCCCTCCCCTTACTTCTTACTTCGCGTGTTTACGACACGGCGAACTGAACGTTCCGCGTGATCGTCTGGTTGCTCGTCTTGTCGGTCACCCGGATTTCGAGCCGGTACTCGCCCGGGGCGAACGTCATCGACGGATTCTTCAACGGAACCCCCTGTCCGACCATCACCTGGTGCCCAGCAGCCAGATTGAATTCGGCCGGCAGCGTCGTGGCGTTGAAAGACTGGGTCGCCAACCGGGTGAACGGCTTCTCCTCGGTCCCGCGGAAGAAGTTGTACGCGACGTCCACGTCAGGCTTGCCGTTGGCTGCCGCACCTTCATTGTAGATGAAGAACACGAACAGCAGCTCGGCCGACTGAGGGAACGTTCCTGACAACACCGGCGTGATCTTGTAGCCGGAGATATTAAACGGCTGCTCGAGCTGCTGCTGTGCGTTCAGCTGCTCGGCGGCGGGATCCAGCCCGCTCGCCAGGATCACGCTGCTCGTCGTCAGCCCCTTGTTCATGTCGGGCACTGACATCGGCTGCGTCAGCACGACGGTCTTCGGCATCTGTTTTCGGTCCCGCGGCTGGCGTTCGCGCAGCGCGAAATAGACCGTGTACTCTCCGGGTGGCAGCGAAAGCGCACGGCTGATCTCGGTGACGCCGTTGGCCGTCACCATGTTCTTCTCGGTGAGGAAGTAGACATCGACAAACGGGTAGTCCGCCGGCTTGTCACCGGGCTTTGCCGGCGTGGCCGCCGACGCGTCCTTGCTCACCGCCCGCACATACATCGTCACCGGGTAGGAAGTGAAGGTGCCGCCGCTGAGCTCGAGCGTGTAGGGCAGATAGACGCCGGCTTCCGATTTCAGGAAGTGGTGCTGCACGCGCGCCTTGAGGTCGGCCGGCGCGGGCTGCTTGCCGGCGATGACTCCATCGAGGAACGTGGCCAGCTCCATGTAGTCGCGCCGCTCGTCGTTGCTCAGCTTGCGCTGCGCCTGGGCCTGACCGGGTTTGACTTGCGCGTCCAGGGTATCTGCTGAAGGAAACCGTAAAGACCAGGGCGGCACTCACGACAGCAACGGCGCGACGGAAGGTCATCTCAAAATCTCCTAAATCCAATCAAGAAAGACACCTTGAGTAATTCTCGATGATAGGACGGGGCTGCAAAGCAAGTCAAACCCGTTGCGTCGAAACTGGTTCTGATCAAGGGTTTTAGGCGTGGTCGACGACGCCCTGGTCATCCTGCTTGCCGGCGGGGCTGGCGAGCGGTTGTACCCCCTGACCAGGGACCGCGCGAAGCCCGCGGTGTTTTTCGGCGGCCCGTACCGCATCATCGACTTCACACTGAGCAACTGCATCAACTCGGGACTGCGCCGGATCTTCATCGCCACGCAGTACAAATCGCTGTCGCTCAACCGCCACATCCGCATGGGCTGGAGCGTCGTGTCGGAGGAGCTCGGCGAGTTCGTGGAGATTCTGCCGCCGCAGAAGCGCGTGAGCGAGCATTGGTATCAGGGCACGGCCGACGCCGTGTATCAGAATCTCTACTCCATCGTGCAGGAGGGCCCCGAGCACGTGATCGTGCTGTCCGGCGATCACGTCTACAAGATGGACTACGCGAAGATGCTGCGGTTCCACAGGCAGCGCGGCGCGACGGTGACGCTGGCGGCGATTGAGATTCCGATCCAGGAGGCGTCGCGGTTTGGCGTGCTGTCGGTCGACGAACAGGATCGCCTGACTGGATTCGTCGAGAAGTCGAACGACGCGCCATCGATTCCAGGCTCGCCCGACCTGGCGCTCGGCTCGATGGGGATCTACGTGTTCAACACCGACGTCCTGCTTCTCGCGCTGGAAGCCGACGCGGCCCGCCAGTCGAGCCACGATTTCGGCAAGGACATCATTCCCGCGCTGCTCACCGAGCAGCCGACGTACGCCTATCGCTTCTACGACGAGAACAAGAAGGCGTCGAAGTACTGGCGCGACATCGGGACGCTCGACGCGTTCTACGACGCGAACATGGACCTCTGCGGCGTCGATCCGGAATTCAACTTGTATGATCCCGAGTGGCCGATGCGGACGTATCAGCCGCAGGCGCCGCCCGCTAAATTCGTGTTTGCCGAGCAGGGCCGGCGGGCTGGCGAGGCGCTCGACTCGATCATCTCGCCAGGGTGCATCATCTCGGGCAGCCGCATCGTCGGAAGCGTGTTGTGTCCGAACGTCCGCGTGCACAGCTACGGCCTCATCGAGCAGTCTCTCCTGATGCCCGGGGTTCGCGTGGGGCGGCACGCCCGCATCCGGCGGGCTATCATCGACCGCGATGTGTTGATCCCGCGAGGAGCAGTGATCGGCTACAACCTGGAGGAAGACCGCAAGCGGCACACAGTCACCGAAACGGGAGTCGTCGTGGTCACCGAAGAGGACGACCCTCTTGTCGAGCCCATCAGCGACGAAGCACTCCGCATAGAAACCGAAGACGACGGGAGATAACTTTGCAAATCGCGAGCGTACACGGAAGGGAAATTCTGGATTCCCGCGGGAATCCGACAGTGGAAGTCGAAGTCAGATTGCAGAGCGGCGCCGTCGGCCGGGCCGCCGTGCCATCCGGCGCCTCTACCGGCGAGCGCGAAGCGCTCGAGCTTCGAGACGGCGACAAAAAGCGCTACCTCGGCAAGGGCGTGTTGAAGGCCGTCGCCAACGTCAACGGCGAGATCGCCCGGGCCGTAACGGGGTCTGAGCTCGACCAGGCTTCCCTCGATCGCAAGATGATCGCGCTCGATGGCACGCCGACGAAGAGCCGTCTTGGCGCCAATGCCATCCTCGGCGTGTCGATGGCCGCGGCGCACGCGGCGGCGGCCGAAGCCGGCAAGCCCCTCTATGCTCATCTTGCTCAAGGCGGCGGAACGCGGCTGTTGCCGGTTCCGATGATGAACATCCTCAACGGCGGCGCCCATGCCGACTCCAACGTCGACGTGCAGGAGTTCATGGTGATGCCGGTCGGTGCTCCGACGTTTGCCGAAGCGCTGCGCACCGGCGCAGAGATTTTCCACGCGCTGCGGGCCTCGCTGAAGAAGCGCGGTCTCGCAACCGGTGTTGGCGACGAGGGAGGATTTGCGCCGAGCTTGAAGTCGAACCGAGAGGCGCTGGAACTGGTGCTCGAGGCGGTCGCGAACGCCGGCTTCAAGGCGGGCGGCGATGTGTTTCTCGCGCTCGACGTTGCCTCGAGCGAGATGTGGGACAACGGCCGGTACGTCTTCAAGAAGTCGGGTGAGCCGGCGCGCAGCATCGAGCAGATGGTCGCCATGCTAGTCGAATGGTCGCGCGACTATCCGATCATCTCGATCGAAGACGGCGTCGCCGAAGGCGACTGGGCCGGCTGGAAGCTGTTGACGAAGGAGATCGGCGACAAGGTGCAGCTCGTCGGAGACGACGTCTTCGTCACGAACCCGGAAATCCTGAAGAAGGGCATCGAAGAAAAAGTCGGCAACGCGCTGCTCGTGAAGGTGAACCAGATCGGTTCGCTCACCGAAACCCTCGAGGCCATGGCGATGGCGAAGGCCGCCGAGTACGCGTGCATCGCATCGCATCGGTCGGGTGAGACCGAAGATGTGACCATCGCCGACCTTGCCGTGGCCACCAACGCCGGCCAGATCAAGACGGGCTCCGCGAGCCGAACCGACCGCGTCGCCAAATACAACCAGCTCCTGCGGATCGAAGAAGCGCTTGGCGCCGCCGGCCGCTACGCGGGGCGCGAGGCCATCCGGCAGCTCGCGGCGCGGTCATGATCGGGTCGGGCGCGGCACCGGGCCGGCGCGGCCCGCTTGTCCTCGTGGTGATGGATGGCTGGGGCCTGCGCGAACAGCGCGAGGGCAACGCCATCAAGCTCGCGCGCACGCCAAACTACCTCGAGTTGCTCGATCGCTTTCCGCATTCGTCGCTCCAGGCATCCGGAGAAGACGTCGGCCTGCCGGCCGGGCAGATGGGCAACTCCGAAGTCGGCCACATCACGATGGGCGCAGGGCGGATCGTCTATCAGGATCTGACTCGCATCGATAAGAGCATCAGGGACGCCGATTTTTTCGGGAAGCCCGCATTCGTCGAAGCAATGGCGCGCTGCGGCGGCGACGCTCACGCGCTCCATCTGATCGGTCTGGTTTCTCCGAACGGCATCCACAGCCACACGCGCCACCTCTACGCGCTCGTCGAGATGGCCGCCAGATTGAAAGTGCAGCGCCTGTTCGTGCACGCGTTCACCGACGGGCGCGACACATCTCCCGCCGGGGGCGCCGGGTTCGTCGGAGAGCTCGAGCAGCTGATGGCAAAGCACGGCTCGGGGCGTGTGGCCTCGGTCGGCGGACGCTACTACGGGATGGACCGCGACAACCGGTGGGAGCGTACGAAGCGCGCCTACGACGCCATCACCGGCGTGGAGCCGGGCGAGGCCGGCCCGCTGCGAGCCCCATCGGCCGTCGAGTTCATCAAAACGTCGTACGAATCGGGCGTCAGCGACGAGTTCGTCGTGCCGGGCACGATCGTCGATGCCAGCGGCCAGCCCATCGGGCCGGTCCGCGATGGCGACAGCGTGATCTTTTTCAATTTCCGATCGGACCGCGCGCGGCAGCTCACCCGCGCGCTGACCTTCGACGACTTCAGCGGCTTCGAGCGGCGTCCGCGCGTCCGGATATCGATGACGACGATGACGCAGTACGACCGCACGTTCACGTTTCCCGTCGCGTTTCCGCCGCAGTCGCTCAGCGGATCGTTCGCCGAGGTGATGGCCGCGAACGATCTGGCGAACCTCCGCGTCGCCGAGACAGAAAAGTATCCGCACGTCAGCTACTTCTTCAACTGCGGAATCGAGAAGCCCTACCCGAAAGAAGACCGCATTCTCGTGCCGTCGCCGAAGGTGCCGACCTACGACCTTCAGCCCGAGATGAGCGCGCAGGGCATCACCGACACGCTGGTCGGCGACGTCGAATCGGGCCAACACGACGTCATCATCTGCAACTTCGCGAACGCCGACATGGTGGGACACACCGGCAAGATCGAAGCGGCCGTGAAGGCCGTCGAGACGATCGACCACTGTCTGGGTCGGATCGTTCAGGCTGTTCGACACGCGGGCGGAACCCTGATCGTCACAGCCGACCACGGCAATGCCGAGCAGATGTGGAATACGGAGCTGAACGAGCCGCACACGGCGCACACGTGCAATCCCGTGCCTGTGATTGTCGTGGGAGACGCGAAAGGTATCCGCCTGCGCGAGGGTGGATCGCTGCGCGATATCGCGCCGACGATGGTGGGAATTCTCGGGGTGCCGGCCCCGAAGGAGATGACCGGCACCGACCTGAGAATTCGCTAGCTACTCGACTTCTTCTTTCTTGGGCTCGTCGGCAGCAATCCGCAGCGACCGCAGGAAACGGCGGTCGTTGGCTGTCATATCTTGCGACCGGCGGGCAGAGCCCTTGCTCGAGGCGGGCACCTTCACGATGGCGCCGCCTTTCTCGGTCGAGCGGTTGACGAAACCGACAACGGCTTCAAGGGTCACTTTCATCTCGAACCCCGCGGCGCGCGCCTTCTCGCGGCACGCCTCCACTTGAGGATCATCTGCGACTGCGGCAGCAATGGCATCGGCAAGCTCTCGGGCCAGCCGGTTGACGGTGTCGTCCATTGACGTGATCCTCCATCCTGGGGTTCAACCCCAACAACTTGTGCTCTTGAGTCGGCCTACCGCAATCGCGATCCCACTGACACCCTCGCTCGACAAGAGAATTTCCTGCGGGCCGTGTCAGTTTTTAGAAGGCGGTCTCGGGAACGACGAGTTGTAGGACAACTTAATTGTACGGCTCGTACTTCTGCGGTGTCAAGAACGATAGAATCGCGGTGATCGCGTTATATGGTTGATTCTTCTCGCGTTCCGGCCGATCTCCTCGCCTGGGATCCCGAACGCGACCTCGGCGAGCCCGGCGCGTTTCCATTCACACGCGGCATTCAGTCGACGATGTATCGCGGCCGGCTGTGGACGATGCGGCAGTACGCGGGATTCGGCACGGCCAGCAGTTCGAATCAGCGATACCGGCACCTGCTCACTCAGGGAGTCACAGGCCTGAGCATTGCCTTCGACCTGCCTACACAGATCGGCTACGACTCCGATCATCCGCTGGCGTCCGGCGAAGTCGGCAGGGTCGGCGTCGCGATCGACACACTCGACGACATGGGAACGCTGTTCGAGGGTATCCCGCTCGACCACATCTCGACGTCGATGACGATCAATGCGACGGCGATGATCCTGCTCGCGATGTACGTCGCCGTCGCGGACGGCCGCGGCTGTTCCGCGCGCAAAGCTGGCTGGCACCGTACAGAACGACATCCTCAAGGAGTATCTGGCGCGCGGCACGTACATCTTTCCCGCAAAGTCGTCACTCAGGCTGGTGACCGACGTCTTCGCGTTCTGCGAACGGGAGCTGCCGCAGTGGAACCCCATATCGGTGAGCGGTTATCACATGCGAGAGGCCGGGTCGACTGCCGCCCAGGAAATTGCCTTTACGGTGGCCAACGCCGTCGCGTATCTGGAGGCAGGGGTCGGCTGCGGGATGTCGGCGGAGTCGCTCGGCGAGCGGATCTCGTTCTTCTTCTCGTCGCATAACCACTTCGTGGAGGAGGTGGCGAAGTTCCGCGCCGCTCGCCGTCTGTGGGCTCGCGTCATGCGCGATCGGTTCGGGGTCACGAGCCCGCGCGCGCAGCAGCTCAGGTTCCACGCCCAGACCGCCGGCAGCACGTTGACCGCTCAACAGCCGGACAACAATCTGGTGCGGGTCACCCTGCAGGCGCTGGCCGCAATTCTCGGCGGCGCGCAATCGCTGCATTGCAACGGCAGGGACGAAGCGCTGGCGCTTCCCACGCAAGAATCCGCCACGCTCGCGCTCCGGACGCAGCAGATACTCGCGCACGAGTCGGGAGTCGCCAACACGGTCGACCCCGTGGGCGGTTCCTACGACATCGAGCGCCGGACCAACGACCTCGAAGAGGCAGCGCGATTGTTGCTCGCCGGCATTGACGCCGGGGGAGGCATGCTGAGGGCGATCGAGCTGGGCACCGTCCAGCGCGCGATTCACGAATCCGCCTACAAAGCTCAACGCGCCCTCGAAAACGGCGACGCCACCGTGGTCGGGGTCACCCGATTTCAATCGGAGGATCCGGTCGCCATCCCCATCTTCACCGTCGATCCGGACATCGAGCGACAGCAGCGCGACGGCGTGCGCGCGGTGCGAGCGTCGCGCGATGCTGAGCGCTGGCGCGCGGCGCTCGACGCCGTCCGCCACGCCGCCGGCAGCGGCAACAACCTGATGCCGGTGGTGATCGCCGCAGTCAATGCGAGAGCAACCGTGGGCGAAATTTCCGACACGCTCCGGGACGTCTTCGGCGAGCACCGCGACGCCGGTCTTGTCTAGCCGCAGATGTTGATAGGATCTGCTCGCGCTTGGTGATGAATCTGCCCACTCCGCTGCTGCGCGTGCAGGCCCTCACCACGACATTTGACGTTCCTGGGGGCATGATCCGCGCCGTGGACCAGGTGAGCTTCGAGCTCCGCCGCGGCGAAACGCTCGGCCTGGTTGGCGAATCGGGAAGCGGCAAGTCGATGACGGCCTTGTCGATCCTCCGCCTGGTCCAGGCTCCGGGCAAGATTCGGGGCGGCCCGATCAGCTTCAACGGGCGACACGACCTGCTCGAGTTGAGCGAACGACAGATGCGTGCGATACGCGGGGCCGAGATCGGATTCATCTTTCAGGAGCCGATGACGGCTTTGAATCCGGTGTTCACCATCGGCGACCAGATCGCCGAGGCGTTGCGCGTGCACGGCAAGGCATCGCGAGCGCAGGCGCGTTCGACGGCGGCGGAGCTGCTCGATGCGGTCCGGATTCCGAACCCGGCTAAGCGGCTCCGGGACTACCCCCATCAACTATCCGGCGGCATGCGTCAACGCGTGCTCATCGCCATCGCGTTGGCGTGTCGTCCTCTGCTGCTCATCGCCGACGAGCCGACGACGGCACTCGACGTCACGATTCAGGCGGAGATTCTCGACCTTCTCCATGAGATGAAAGAGAAATTCGATCTCGCCTTGCTGTTGATTACGCACGACCTCGGCGTGGTCGCAGGCCACGCCGATCGGGTGGCGGTGATGTATGCCGGCCGTCTTGTCGAAGAAGGGCCCATGCGCCAGGTGTTCCGATTCGCCGGCGCACCCGTACACGCGCGGTCTGCTGGCGTCCATACCCGGCGCCACGCCAGGCCGCCGGCTCCACGCCATCGACGGCGCCGTTCCGAACCTGGCCAAGCTTCCTCGGGATGCGCCTTCGAGCCGCGATGCCCCAGCCGGTTCGATCTCTGCACCAGCGCTCCGCCGCCGGCGTTCCCGATCGGATCGGATCAGCAGGCCCGCTGCTACCTCCACGATCCGAGGCGGACCTGATGGCTTCACCCGCGCCGCTC
The DNA here is from genome assembly GCA_963821375.1 of Vicinamibacterales bacterium. Taxonomy (GTDB): domain Bacteria; phylum Acidobacteriota; class Vicinamibacteria; order Vicinamibacterales; family JAMQPK01; genus JAMQPK01. The sequence goes on along the minus strand of CAWGDN010000002.1, from coordinate 415,971 downwards.
GTGCCGCTCGTAGAAGTTCGGCATCTGGAGAAACAGTTCCTTCGCCGCGAGGGCCTGTTCCGCGCGCCCGGGCATCATCCGCGCCGTCAACGACGTCAGCTTCTCCGTCGGCGAAGGCGAGACGTTTGGCCTTGTGGGAGAGTCCGGAAGCGGCAAGACCACGACCGGCCGGTGCATCCTCAGGTTGATCGAACCCACGTCGGGCGAAGTGCTCTTTCGCGGACAGAACGTGCTGGCGTATTCGCCCGAAGAGCTGCGCCTGGCCCGCCGCCACATGCAGATCGTCTTTCAGGATCCGTACTCGTCGCTCAATCCGCGCATGCGCGCGCGCGAGATCATCGAAGAACCGCTCGTGATCCACAAGATCGGGTCGAAGGACGAACGGCGGGCGCGCGTGCTCGATCTCTACAAGCTGGTCGGTCTCGATCCCACGACCATCGATCGCTATCCGCACGAGTTCAGCGGAGGCCAGCGGCAGCGTATCGGAGTCGCGCGCGCGCTGGCGCTGAGTCCGTCGTTCATCATCGCCGACGAGCCGGTCTCGGCCCTCGACGTGTCGATTCAGGCGCAGGTCGTCAACCTGCTGCTCGAGCTGCAGGAGAAGCTCGGCCTCGCCTATCTCTTCATCGCGCACGACCTGCGGCTCGTCGAGCACATCTGCCGCCGGACCGCCGTCATGTATCTGGGTCGCATCGTCGAGATGGGCGAGACCGCCAGTCTCTTCACCGACCCGCAGCATCCCGTACACGAAGGCGCTGCTCTCGGCGATTCCCGTTACCGGATCCCGACTACCAGCCCGCGCGCATCACGCTGGATCCGAAGACGATTGATGTGACGCGCTACGCTTCGGGAGGTGCAGCCGGGGCACTGGGCCGCCCTTTGACGTCCTTCTCGACCAGGCCGTCGCGAAGATGAATGGTGCGGTGCGCGTACGCCGCAACGTCGGCTTCGTGCGTGACGAGGATGATGGTGTTCCCGCCGTCGTGAAGCCGTGCGAAGAGACGCCATGATCTCTCGCGCCAGTGCGTGAATCGAGATTTCCTGTCGGCTCGTCCGCAAGCAGAATCGACGGATTGTTGACCAGTGCGCGGGCGATCGCCACGCGCTGCCGCTGACCGCCAGACAGCTCGTTGGGGCGATGGCCCATTCGATCGGAGAGCTCGACCTTGTCGAGTGCGGCCTTCGCCCTGGCTGCACGTTCCGTGCGCCGGCACTCCAGCGTAGACAAGCGGCAACTCCACGTTGTGAAGTGCGGTCGCCCGCGGCAGCAGGTTGAACGTCTGAAAGACGAATCCGATCTCTTCGTTTCGGATTCGGGCGAGATCGTTGTCGTTCATGCTCGCGACCTCCTGCCCGTTCAAGAGATAGCTTCCGCGCGTCGGGGTGTCGAGGCATCCAATCAGGTTCATCAACGTCGATTTCCCGGAGCCCGACGGTCCCATGATGGCGACATACTCCCCGCGCTCGATCGAGATGGAGACACCCCTGAGCGCATGGACCACGTTCATTCCCGCCTCGCCCATGAGGTAGGTCTTCCACAGATCCTGGGTCTCGATGAGAGCCATAGCAGCCAGATACGCTGACGATTGAGAGGAAGTTCCGCCGTTAGATCACGAAAAAGGCAGCATCACTGCACCGGCAGCGGTTCCGCAGACCGTTCGAGCTTCAGGAGGCGCTCCTCGCCAGCCTCGTTCGACAGGACGACGGCGCCTGGGTCGATTTCGCGAACTCGTATCCGTTTCGACGCGATCGCCCACCTCGACCACGCGGCCATCGATCAGAGCGAGTCTTCGACCGCCACCGATGACAATACCCGTCAGGCGATGGACGGGATTGAGTTGGGATTGGGGATCGGGGATTCGGGATTGGGGCCGGAACGGAGTCGGGGCCTGGGGCCTCGGCGCCTGAGGCACCTGGTCGTCGATCGTCGCCGCCGCCATGTCCTCGGGTCGAATCCTCGGCTCGGGCTCGTTCGCGCTATCAGCCGGACGATTCTGACCCTCGACGACGGGCAGGCTTCGTTGGGCCTCTTCCCGTTCGTTCTGCGATCTGATGTAGAGGAATGCCAGCAGCGCCACCACTGCGGCTGCCGTTCCCGCCACAATCCACTTGGCTGACGGCAACACGTGCCCGCCTTCGACTCCGGCTCGCAGCAGAGTTGACGGCGACGGCGCCGCCACGATGCCCGATGCGAGGCGAAAGGCAGCGGCCTGATCGCTGAACCTCGGCGGGAGACTCGACAGGTCGTACCCGCTCAGCGTGTCAAGCGGCTCGACCTCGATGTTCAGCCGCTCGATCATCGGAACCGTCAGCGACCGAATCTCCGGCATGTCGCCCAGGAGCAAGACACGCGACACCTCCTCGTCCCAATCCTGTTTGAGGTAGAGGAACGAGTGGCGCAGTTCGAGCGACAACTTGTCTGCCAGGTCGTCGCGCTCCAGAGCAACGGCCTCGCCGGCAGCGTCGTAGGCATGCCCCCAATCGAGGTCTCGAGCGCAGAGCAGAGTCCCACCACAACAAATCGCAATAGCCGACTGGCTCGTCCCAAGCGCGACGTACGCCTGCACCTCGCGGGTCCTCTCCGATCGCCGCAGCAGCTGCCTGCGACCAGCAGCGCGCCACACGTCGTCGTGACCCCCTCCACCAGGAAGCCTGCCACCTCGATCGGCATCAGCCGCTCCGACAGCTCTTGGGTGGATGCGGCGAAGAACACGACCTCCGTCCTGGACCGGCCCCGTTCCACTTCGAGTGGACCCGACCGACGTCGTCACTTCCCTTTCGCTCAATCCCAGCGCTCGTGCGGCACGTTGCGCGCACCGTCGCTTCCAGCTCTGCCGGAGAAGCCGACGGGAGAAAGACATACTGGTGAACGCTCTTGACGTCCCAAAGATTGACCCACGCGCGTCTCGGAAAGTGGCGGTCTCTGATCAGCGCCTCGAGCTTGGGCACGAGCACCGGTGCCCCTCCATGGCTCGGCAGTGTCGCGATGCCATGAAGACGGACCCCTCGCCGCGCGGCCTCGCCGGCGTTCGGCATCGACGACGAAGCACTTCGTCGACGAGAGGTCTATTCCGGTCCGGCGCACGCGAGGCTCTCCATCATCAACCTGCTTCCTCGTACTCGCTCCTTGAGCTTCGCGATCACGCTCGGATCCGCGAGCGTCGTCGTGTCGCCGAGCGTCTTGCCTTCCGCGATGTCCTTCAACAGCCGGCGCATGATCTTGCCCGAACGCGTCTTCGGAAGATCGGCCGCGAAGAGAATGTCCTCGGGCCGGGCGATCGACCCGATCTTGCGGACGACGTGCTCTTTCAGCTCCGCCATCAGGGCGGGATCGGCCACGATTCCCTTCCTTGAGAATCACGAACGCCGAGATCGCCTGTCCCTTCAGCTCGTGCGCGCGTCCCACGACGGCGGCTTCGGCGACCTTCGGGTGATCCACGAGCGCGCTCTCCACTTCCATCGTGCCGATGCGATGACCCGCCACGTTGATCACATCGTCGACGCGGCCGAGCACCCAGAAGTAGCCGTCTTCGTCGCGCTTGGCGCCGTCGCCGGTGAAATACGTCGCGCGATCCCACTTGCTCCAGTACTGCGTGACGAAGCGCTGCGGATCGCCGTAGATGCCGCGCAGCATCGCAGGCCACGGGCCGGGTGAGCGCGAGCAGCCCGCCGCCGACGTCGATCGCGCTCGCCGGCGACGGTCCGGATCTCCGCCTTCACGCCGGGAAACGGCCGTGTCGCCGATCCGGGTTTGAGCGGCGTGATACCGGGCAGCGGCGTGATCATGATCATGCCGGTCTCCGTCTGCCACCAGGTGTCGACGATCGGGCACCGCTCGCCGCCGATGTTCTTGTGGTACCAGATCCAGGCTTCGGGGTTGATCGGCTCGCCCACCGAACCGAGCAGGCGCAGGCTCGACATGTTGCGCCGCTTCGGCCAGTCCGTCCCCCACTTCATGAACGCGCGAATCGCCGTCGGCGCGGTGTAGAAGATCGTGACGCCGTAGCGCTCGATGATTTCCCAGAGCCGATCTTTCTGCGGCCAGTCGGGCGCGCCTTCGTACATCACCACGGTGGCGCCGTTCGCCAGCGGACCGTACACGACGTAGCTGTGGCCGGTGACCCATCCGATGTCGGCCGTGCACCAGTACACGTCGTCTTCCTTGAGATCGAACACCCACTTCGTCGTGGCATAGGTTCCGGTGAGATACCCACCGGTGGTGTGCATGATGCCCTTGGGTTTTCCTGTCGTGCCCGACGTGTAGAGGATGTAGAGCAGATCCTCGGAGTCCATCGGCTCTGGCTCGCACTCCAAGGGAGCCCTGGCCATCAGCTCGTGCCAGTCGTGGTATCGGGCTCCGGACTTCGGGCTCACTGGCTTCGCAGCGTCGCGGCCTCGGTCGACTGGCGCTCGGAGCCCGGAGCCGATCAGCCGGCGAAGCACGATCACGTGCTCGATCGAGGGAGTGCCCTCAACCGCTTCATCGGCCACCTTCCTGAAGGGCACGACCGTGCCTCGCCGATAGCCGCCATCGGCGGTCACGAGCACTTTGCATTGCGCGTCGTTGATGCGATCGCGCAGCGACTCGGCGCTGAATCCGCCGAACACGATGCTGTGCGGCGCGCCGATCCTGGCGCACGCGAGCATCGCAATCGCCAGCTCGGGCACGAGCGGCATGTAGATCGCGACCCGATCGCCCTTCGTGACGCCCAGCGACTTGAGCACGTTCGCAAACGCGCACACCTGGCGATACAGATCGAAGTAGGTCAGCGTGCGCCGATCGCCCGGTTCGCCTTCCCAGATGATGGCCGCCTTGTTCCGTCGGGCGGTCTTGACGTGGCGATCGACGCAGTTGACCGACGCGTTGAGCTGGCCACCGACGAACCACTTGGCGTTGGGCGGGTTGCTCCAGTCGAGCACCGTCGTCCACTTGCGGCTCCACTCGAGCTCCGACGCGAACTTCGCCCAGAAGCCTTCGAAGTCGCGATCGGCCTCGTCGTACGGTGTGGTGTCGCTGACGTTCGCTGCCGCGCGGAACGGCGGGCGGCGCTCGAAGACGCGGTCCTCGTGGAGCAGCGCGGAAATCTCGGGATCGACGTGGTCGGGCATGGGGGCCAGAATACCGTACCCCGCAACGACGCTACTCATAGAGGCTTAGCCAGACAATCGCCGCCAACACGCCAAGAGCCACGCGGCCATCGCAAGAACGGCGACGATCCTCGGGACCTGGCGCGGCGACGACACCGGGTCTACCTGGCGGTAGACGAGTGTGTGAAGAACGGCGTCGGTCTGTGCTGATTTGATACTGGGCCGCGGCGCCTGTGATTCACGGCCACGCCTCAAGGCGTCGAGGACGACGCTCATCGTGCAGGTGCGGTGATCGGAGCGCGCCTGAACCAGCCGAAACGAGATGTTCGATCCCCGTCGAGCTCGAGGGTCCGCGAGGCCTGCTGAACCATCTCGACGGCCACCCGATTGGTTCGGGCCGAATACGCCGCGAGCAGTGTCCGATCGCACAGCAGGTTCACCAGCCGTGGAATGCCGCCGGTGCGGCGATACACCAGGTCGATGGCCTTCGAATGGAACGACACCGCGGTTGACGGTCCTGCTATCCGAACACGGTGCGAGATGTACGCCGCCACCTCGTCGCGCGTCAGCGGCTGCAGTTGATAGCGGATCGACACGCGCTGATCGAGCTGGCGCATCTGCGGAGCCTTGAGCGACTGCTGGAGATTGAGCTGGCCTACCAGCATGATCTGCAACAGCTTCTCTTTATCGGTTTCCAGATTCGACAGGATGCGAATCTGTTCGAGCACCCCCATAGGCAGGTTCTGGGCTTCATCGATGATGAGCACCGCGCTCGCCCGCAGCGGGAGCAAGCTGAGAAGGAAATCGTAAAGCGTTTCGATCAACTCCTGCTTCGACACGTGGGCCAGGCGTCCCCGCTTGACGTCTTCGCGTGAGACAACGCCGAAGTCCTGGAGAATCAGCGTCAACAGGTCTTCTTCAGACAGAAATGGGTTGAGCACGAGCGCGGTAAACGTGTTCCGGTCGATCTTCTCGAGCAACGCCCGGCACAGCGTGGTCTTGCCAGTGCCGATGTCTCCCGTGACGACGAAGAAACCTTCGCGGCGGCGGACCGCGTACTGGAGCAACTCGAACGCGTTGGCGTGCGATTCGCTCTTGAAGAGAAACTTCGGGTCCGGCGTCAGGCTGAACGGCTTTTCGGCGAACCCGTAATAGTCCTCGTACATATCGTCTCCGCCTTCCTAACGCGTACCGACTTCCACGCTACACATGTCGGCACCGGGAGAGCGGAACCTTAATTAGAAGGGGCGAAGCGGGGTGTCGCGGCAGGACGACAAGCCGCGTCAATTGCACAGTATTGCGCGCGGTCACTCACTCATCGGGTCCGTTTTTCATCGACTAGCTGCCAGAACGTGAGCCTCGGCATCTTTTGGACTGAGGAATCGGCCTACCTGCACCTGCTTCCCTTCCACATGCCGAAAGCACTCCACGACATGTTCGGTGAGGGCTACCTCGACGGCCTCCGTGATGTCCGGCTTTCCCCCACAAGTCTCGCGAGGACGTTGTGATCCTCAACCGCGTCCTCAACCTGCTCCATCAGCCCAATCGGCTCGCATTCGATGATTTGACCGGTAAGGAGTTCGCGATCAGTAATAACGAAACAGTCGACGCCGCCACCATCGGGCGCAGTGGTGCCGATGACGAATCCGTAGGGAAACGGGTAAGCATGCGAGACAATCCGACTGTGGCGAAAAGCCAACGTCTTCTCGTCGTGATAGTTCTTCCGCTTCGAACCCGCCTCGTTCTGGACGAACACACGGATCGTCATGTCACACAGCGCCCTCTGAATGGATCTGCGTCACGAGCGGTTTTTGTCTGACGCGAGTAGTCCGTAACACACAATATCTTCGAAGCGGTCCCCCTTTCGTATGGCCTCACGACGAAGACCCTCGGGCCGCATCCCGATCTTCTGCATCACGCGTCCGGAAGACGGATTGCGTGTGAGGTGTTGCAATAGCCCTGATTCCAATGGGACACCGCAATCCAATAACCCAGCTCGGCAGATGCGTGCGCCTTCGAGACGGTAAGACCAATAGCGCCAATCAGTGCCCGGGTGTTCCGAAGTGTGATTGCGTAGGTCGCCGCCGTGCCTGCCTGCCACGCCGGCTCATGTGTCGCAATCCAGGCGCTCGCCGCACCGTCGGGATAGGGGTGAGGAATATCGAGCGTCGTATCGGCCACTTCTCGTGCGCCGGCGAACATCTGAACGGCCGACGCATCTGTTTGATCAAACGCTCGCAGAATCAGGCGATCGGTCTCGAGGATGGGCAACTCGCGCATCAGTGGGATCAGCGCGTTCGGCGAGACTCACGAAGCAGACGTGGAGCGAAGGACGTGACGCGCGGCGTCATCGCGCTGCTCAGGCTCTAGTCGTAATACTCCAGCCCCAGGTGCGTGATCAGCTCCTCACCCACCATGTAGCGCAACGTGTTCTTCAGCTTCATCAGCTGAATGAACAGATCGTGCTCGGGATAGAGCCCAGGCGCGTGCATCGGGCTCTTGAAGTAGAACGACAGCCACTCCTGGATGCCGGACATGCCGGCACGCTTCGCGAGATCGAGGAACAGCGCGAGGTCGAGGACGATGGGCGCTGCGAGGATGCTGTCGCGGCAGAGGAAATTGATCTTCAGCTGCATCTTGTAACCGAGCCAGCCGACCAGATCGATGTTGTCCCATCCCTCTTTGTTGTCGCCGCGCGGCGGGTAGTAGTTGATGCGGACGACGTGGTGGAGATTCTCGTACAACCCTGGATAGAGATGTGGCTGGAGGATGTAATCGAGCACCGACTTCTTGCTCTCCTCCTTCGTCTTGAACGACTCGGGGTCGTCCAGCACTTCGCCGTCGCGGTTTCCGAGGATGTTCGTCGAATACCACCCTTCCACGCCGAGGAGCCGCGCCTTCACGCCAGGCGCGATGACGGTCTTGAGCCACGTCTGCCCAGTCTTGAAGTCCTTGCCGCAGATGGGCAGCTTGCGCTGCTGCGCGAGCGACATGATTGCTGGCACGTCGACGGTCAGGTTCGGTGCGCCGTTGGCGTAGGGAACGTCTTCCATCAGCGCCGCATACGCGTAGACCATGCTCGACGGGATGTGCGGATCGTTCGCCTCGAGGGCCTTCTCGAACGATTCAATCGACTGGTGCGCCGATGACTCCTTCAGGTATACCTCGGTGCTGCCGCACCACACCATCACCATGCGATCGACGCCGTGCTGCTTCTTGAATGCCCGGATGTCGGCGCGAAGCTGCTCGGCGAGGTCTTTCTTGTTCGGGCCCTTCTTCACGTTCGGGCCGTCGAGCCGCTTCACGTATCGCTGGTCGAACACCGCGGGCATCGGCGCAATGGCTTCGAGCTCCGGCTTGATCTGATCGAGCAGCGACGGATCGAGCACGCCGGCCGTGCGTGCGGCCTGATACGAGTTGTCCGCGAAGATGTCCCACGCCCCGAAGACGACGTGTTCCAGGTCGGCGAGCGGAACGATTTCCTTGATCTTCGGCGAACGCCCTTCGGTGCGCTTGCCGAGACGCACCGTGCCCATTTGCGTCAGCGATCCAATGGGGCTTGCCAGCCCTTTGCGAACGGCGAGTACGCCAGCAATCGTCGTCGTGCTCACGGCGCCGAGGCCGACAAGCAGGATGCCGAGTTTGCCTTTCGCAGGAGCGATTTCAGGGGGTTTCACAGCCGGCAACTATATCATTGTTGCCATGGGAATCTTCCGACGGGGAGAGGGCAAGCACACGCTGGCGATCGCGATGACCGGCGTCGGGCTTGGCGATCATCTTCTCAGCATCGGATGCACGGATCCCTCGCTCATCGGCGCGCTGAGCGCGAAAGTTGGCTTGAGCGGCCGCGCCTGCGCAGTCGTCGCCACGAGCGAGCAGGCGGCGCGCGCACGACGCGGGGCTGAATCGGCAGGCGTGCTGCTCGAGATCGAGACCGGATCGCTCGAGTCATTTCCGTACGAGGACAGCGCGTTCACCGTCGCCGTCATCGACAATCAAGATGGCGTACTGTCGAGACTGCCTGCGGGGAATCGCGCAGCCGTGCTTGGGCAGGTGCGTCGAACGCTCACTCCGCGCGGCCGCGTGCTCATCATCGAACGGGGTACGCCAGCGGGCCTCAGCGCGCTGTTCAAGTCGGGCGCCGGTGAGGGTGTCGACCCACAGTACGCGGCTGCCGGCGGAGCCCTCGGCGTGCTCAAGACCGAGGGTTTTCGATCGGCCCGCCAACTCGCCGACCGGGACGGGCTGTCCTTCTTCGAAGCCGTACGGTAGCGGTGACACTCCCCCGTTCCTGAGCCGTTTCTCCCCACAATTCACGCATTCAAGTCGGCAAGGGTTTTGCCTTAGTAGCCCTCGGGCTTTCCGCGAATGGCGTTTACCAACAGGAACTTGTCAGGAGACGTGTTCTCGATTCGCGAAGTCGCGCAGGCGGCGGGCGTGCCCGAAACTCGCGTCAGGTCGCTGATCGACCAGGGGTATCTCCTCACGGTTGATCCCGACGGTCCCTACATCTCTGCGGAACAGGCGGTGGCCGCCGTTCAGAGGCTGCGGGCCGACGGTGGCCGCAGCGCGATGATGCTCTTCGACGCTCCGGAGTTCGAGCACGCCTCACCGCGGCTGCCGATCGCCGTTTCGAGCGCCGTGCACGCAGCCGTGGCGGTATCGCTCGTGTTGGTCAGCGCGATCGGTCTGCCTCTCGCAGCCGAACGGAGCCATGTCGATCTCGAACCGAGCAAGACGCGCCTCGTGTTCATCGCCTCGCCTGGTCCCGGTGGCGGTGGTGGCGGCGGCGGTCTGCGTCAGAGAACGCCGCCTCCTCGCGCCGAGCGAAAGGGAAAAGCGCTACTGAGCAGCCCGGTTCCCGTCCGCAAGGCGCCAGAGCCCATTCAGGCAGTTGCGAAGCCGGAACCTCCACCGCCTCCACCACCGGTCGAGCCTGAGCCTCTGCCGCCTGTCGTCGCTCCGGTCGCAACTGTGGCGGCCAACGAGCAAGATCGTCCGGGCGTCATCGACGAGCCTGCGCCTAAGGAGAGCGCGAGCCGCGGTCCGGGAACAGGAGGGGGCGTGGGCACGGGCCAGGGAACGGGTCTCGGAAGCGGCGACGGATCCGGCATCGGCGACGGATCGGGCGGGGGAATGGGGGGCGGCCCTTATCGTCCCGGAAGCGGCATCGCGCCGCCACGATTGTTGAAAGAGGTCAAGGCCTCCTACACCGAAGAGGCGCGCGTCAGAAATCTCGAAGGCGAAGTCGTCCTGGAGATTGTCGTGCGACGCGACGGCTCGGTCGGCGACGTCAGGCTTGTCAAAGGTCTGCCCAGCGGCTTGAACGACCGCGCGATCGCGGCTGTCCGGCAGTGGCGGTTCGCGCCGGCAACGAGGTTGGGACAACCGGTGGACCTGCTCGTCGAAGTCGCCGTGGAATTCAAGTTGAGGTAGCACGATGGAGATCATGCCGGTCGTCACAACGCTTTCGGTCATCGCGGCCCTCGCCGCGATCTATTCGGCCTCGCGCGTTCACAAGCGCGAGCGCGATCGCTCCGCCGCTCGTGTCGCTGCGCTCTCTGCTGCTGCGGTACAACCGTCGATCGCGCAGTGGGAGGCGGAGACCCTCGCCGATCCGAAGCCGCAGGCTCGCCACGAGGTCTCTTCGGAACGGCCCGTGGCCATGTTTGGAACAGTGGAACGGGACGAGCCCGCTGGCAACCGCCTGCCGATGTTTGCCTCGGCGGTTCTGATCGTCTTGCTGGGCGGGGCGCTATATTTCCTGAATTCGCCTCGGCCAGGCCGCGACGCCATCGCCGCCGCGACCGTCTCACCTCCTCCACTGGAGCTGGTGGCGCTCGGTCATACCCGCGAAGCGCGGTCGCTGACGATCACCGGGACGGTGCGCAACCCGTCGAGTGGACCGAAGCTGGAGGCCCTCACGGCGGTGGTGTCGTTGCTCGACGCAGCCGGCGCCCTGGTGTCGACCAAAGACGTGCCGCTCGACTACCGCGCGCTGGGGCCTGGCGAAGAGGCTCCGTTCCGGGTGAATATTCCTGATCCGGGCGCCATCGCACGCTATCGCGTCAGCTTCCGGACAGGCAACGACGTGGTTCCTCATGTCGACCGGCGGGTTGAAGCAAGACTGGCAAGGGCAACGCATTAGGGGCACTATAGACAGGGGACCATCCCATGAAATCGATATGCCGTCCGTCGATCGCCTTCAGCCTTGCAGCCCTGGTGTCAGTCGCGGCGGCGAGCACCGATCTGGTCGGACAGAATCAGCCCGACGAGTTTCGCTTCCGCAGCGGCGTCGATCTGGTGAACGTGACCGCGACAGTCGTCGACCGCAACGGCCGGTTCGTTCCCGGCCTGCAGCGCGAAGACTTCGTCGTCTATGAGGAGAACCAGCTCCAGGAAGTCACCCACTTCAGCAACGAGCGCGTACCGGTGAGTCTCGGTCTCGTGCTCGACACGAGTGGAAGCATGGCCGGCGAAAAGATGGCCTCGGCTCTCGACGCTGTCGATCGCTTCCTGACGAAGCTGCTCTCGCCGGAAGACGAGATCTTCCTTTACACCTTCAACAACAATCCCGACCTGCTCCAAGACTGGACGACCGACCGGCAGCGGCTGAGCCGCTCGATCCGCCGCGTGCACGCCGCGGGGGGCACAGCCATGCTCGACGCCTTGGCGGAAGCGGTGCCTCTCGCCCAAACCGGTCAGCATCGCAAGCGCGCCGTGGTCTTGATCTCGGATGGCAACGACACCGACAGCGAGACTTCGCTGTCGGAGGTGAAGCAGATGATCCGGGAATCGGAGGTGCTGGTCTACGCGATCGGGATCGATGGACAGGCGGATACGTTCAACACGCCGATCCGGCGTCCGCCAACGTTCCCGCCATATCCGACTCCGTTTCCTGGAAGCCGGCGACCGCGCGGTCCGGGCGGCGTCGCTCTGCCGCTGCGTCCGCAATTCCAATGGCCGTTTCCCTCTCCGCCGAGCGGCACGGTCGTTCGCCGAAGCGGCGACGAGCGTGTGAACGCGAACGCGCTTCGCGAGATTACCGACGACAGCGGCGGGCGCACCGAAATCGTGCGGACCGGGCGCGACCTCGATCCCGCAACGGCGAACATTGCCGACGAGTTGAGCCGGCAGTACTACCTCGGCTATTCGTCGACCACGCAGAAGGACGGCCGGTGGCACTCCATCCGCGTGGAAACGCGCGACAAGGCGCTCAAAGTGAGAGCGCGGCGCGGGTATGTCGCCACGCCCTGACCTGGCCGGTCGCGCACGGTAACTGCTAACATGCCGCCGTGCGTGCGCTCGCGTGGGCTGTCGGCCTGACGCTCGCCGGCAGTCTTGGCGGCGTCGTCGTTGCATCGGCGCTCCTCTACAACGATCGTCTTCGCGTCAAAGCCGTCCCGTGGCTGGTGAGCTACGCCGTTGGCACGCTGCTCGGCGTCGCACTCCTCGTTCTGCTGCCTGAAGCGCTGTCACACCTGCCGCCGCGGCGCGTCTTCAGCTCGCTGCTCGCCGGCATCATGCTGTTCTTCCTGCTGGAGAAGCTGGTGTTGTGGCGGCACTGCCACACGCACGACTGCGAGGCGCACGGCTTGGCCGCGCCGATGGTGATCATCGGCGATGCGTTTCACAACTTTCTGGACGGCGTCGTCATTGGCGCGGCTGTGCGGACCTCGGTCCCGCTCGGCGTGAGCACCGCGCTGGCTGTCGCGACTCATGAGATCCCCCAAGAGGTCGGCGATGTGGCCATTCTTCTGAATGCCGGGTACAGCCGGAAGAAAGCGCTCCTGCTCAACCTGCTCTCGGGCGCGTCGGCAATTCTGGGAGCGGTGTTGTCGGTTCTCGCGTTGGAGTGGCTTCCTCAGCTGAACGAGTACGTGCTGTCAGTGGCGGCTGCCGGATTCATGTATGTCGCGATGGCCGACCTCATTCCCGATCTTCACCGTGGACGAATCGACGCCCGAACGTTCCGGCAGTTGGCGCTGGCTGTGGCTGGGATCGGTACCGTGGTGTGGCTGAATGGGCTGGCGGGCGGCTAGCGACCGGCTCCGATCACACGGGTGGCAGGAGCGGCTGCTCGGCGATCAGATATTCCCGTACAGGGCGCCCCGCGACGAGATGTTCCTGGATGATCCGCTCGAGCACGGGGGGATCGCAGCCGCGATACCACGTGCCTTCTGGATAGACCACCGCAATCGGTCCGCCTTCGCAGATTCGAAGACAGTTCGCTTTCGTCCGCAGCGTGCCGCCCGACTCCGACAGCCCGAGCTGTTTAAGGCGCTGCTTGAGAAAGTCCCACGCTGCGATCGACCGATCGCGATCGCAGCACTTTGGATTGGTCTGATCGGCGCAGAGAAATACGTGGCGCCGGGCGGCAGGCACGCCCACCGACGCCGCGATTTCTCTCAGTCGCAGAATCTCGTCGCCTGACATAGAATTCGACATGGCAGATGCCCGAAGCCGTTACCAGAGACATCCGGGTGCACGTGGAGTCGGAGTTCGCCCCCGATCGATCCGACCCTCAGCAGAACCAGTGGTTCTTCTACTACACGATTCGCATCATCAATGAAGGCCGCGAGACCGTGCAGTTGCTGAGCCGTCACTGGGTCATCACCGATGCGATGGGCGCCGTCAGAGAGGTGCAAGGTCCTGGCGTTGTCGGCAAACAGCCGCTGCTCGAACCGGGGCAGAGCTTCGAGTACACCTCGGGGTGCGACCTCACGACGCCGTTTGGATCGATGCGCGGGTCGTATCAGATGGTCAATAACCGGCAGGAACGCTTCGAGATCGAGATTCCGCCCTTCACGCTGACCGAACCCTATAGCACGGTCCACTAGACTTTTCCAACCGTCTGCGTCGCGCCGTCTGGCCTGGGCGCGTACTTCGTCGCGACGTACTCGTCGACAATCGCTTTGAACTCGGCGGCCAGTTCTTCGTACGTGCCGCGCAGCGTCCGCACGTGCTGACCGTCGATATAGATGGGGCAGCTTGGCTCTTCGCCCGTGCCGGGCAGGCTGATCCCGATATTGGCCGCCTTCGATTCGCCGGGGCCGTTCACGACGCAGCCCATCACCGCCAGCGTCATCTCTTCGACACCTCCGTAGCGGTGTTTCCACACAGGCATCATCTCGCGGATGTAGTCCTGCGTGCGTTCCGCCAGCTCCTGGAACGTCGTGCTCGTCGTACGGCCGCAGCCGGGACACGCCGTCACGCTCGGCGCAAACGAGCGCAAGCCCAGCGCCTGGAGCAGCTCGCAGGCCGCGTACACTTCCTCGCGCCGATCGCCGCCGGGACGCGGGGTCAGTGATACGCGAACGGTATCGCCGATGCCTTCGTTCAGCAGCACGCCCATCGCGGTCGCCGACCAGACCAGACCCTTGACGCCCATGCCGGCCTCGGTGAGGCCGAGGTGGAGGGGCTGGTCGGTCTGGCGCGCCAGCTCGCGGTAGACCGCGATGAGATGAACCGGCCGCGAAACTTTGCACGAGATGATGATCTGGTCCTTGCGCAAGCCAGACTCGAGGGCGAGCGCGGTCGACTCGAGGGCCGAGAGCACCATGCATTCGTTGATGATGTCGTCTGACGACCTCCCGAGATCGCGATCGGTGTTCTCCTGCATCCGGCTCATGACCAGCTCCTGATTGAGGGAGCCGCCGTTCACGCCAATGCGCACCGGCTTGCCGTTGTCGGCAGCCACGCGGCAGATCGTCGCAAACTGCTCGTCGCGCCGCTTGCCCGTCCCGACGTTTCCAGGATTGATCCGATACTTGTCCAGCGCTCTCGCGCAGTCCGGGTACTTCGTCAGCAGCAGATGGCCGTTGTAGTGGAAGTCGCCGATGAGCGGAGCCGTGACACCGGCGTCGAGCATGCGGCGCTTGATAGCGGGCACGGCCGCCGCCGCTTCGGGCAGGTTCACCGTGATGCGCACCAGCTCGGAACCTGCCTGCGCCAGTTCGATGCACTGTGTGGCGGTGCTGTCGACGTCCGGCGTGTCGGTGTTGGTCATCGACTGGACGGCGACGGGCGCACCGCCGCCGATCTGAATCGGACCGACTCTCACGCCAACCGTCTTATGAAGCCTGAGTGGCAGCATTTACGAATTTCGAAAAACCGGGGTCAGACCCCGCCGTGGCGTCCGCCGTGGCGTCGTCCCAGAGTGGAACACGAAGGCCGGACTGGGGACTGACGCGCGGACCTGGTGTGATGATACCCCCGAGGCTCAGCGGATCGGCCGCGCTCACCTGGGGGGATGCGCCGACGCCCTGCTCGCGGCGAATCTCGCGAAGCAGATCTACCGCCTCGGGCCTGGCGAACTGCTCGCCGACGAATCCCGAAACGAAGCGCCCGCCTCGAACCTCTCCCTGCGCTTCCATCCGGCGGAGTGTGACGAGCAGGTCTCTCCACGGAGGAACGATCGATTCGCGCGTTAGAAGATCGCGGAAGACAACGCCCCACCGTAACAACAGCTGTCGGGCGACTGCCTCGAGCGATCCTGAGGAGAGATCTGGCGCGGCATCGTCCGGGGCATGAGCGAAACCGGATAGCAGCGCCCAACGGCCAGGAACAAAGCGCGCCCGGCGCGAGTGATGCCGGGCCGGCGCGAGCCGCCGCTTGGGATCGATCAACGCCCGCAGATTCTCGAAGCCATCTGCGGTCACAAGCCCTGCAGCCGCGAGCTCCCAGAGCGCGTCTTCCACACTGCTCGTGAGGAGGCGCGTGTCCTTGACGATCTCCGCCAGGAAGCACGCGCCACGGCGGCGGAGCGACTCGAACACCTGACGAGCCGCATCCGACAATCCGGGTCGCGCATCAAACGTCGATTGAATCGCGCCGTTGCTCGCGCCGCGACAGGCGGCGGCTTCGAGCAGCCATGGCGCGTCGTCGCGGAGGAACAGCGTCACGGGCGCCGACCGTGTTGGCCGCACCTTTCGAGCCGTCGCCTGCGTGCGGTCTTGAGCCTCGAACGCCGGATGCGGCGACAGACGCCCCCAGACCACCTCGCCCGACATGCACAGCTGGTCGAGCAGATCTGGCGCGTACTTCCCGATTCGCCGGCGCAGCACCTCCCCCTCCCACGCCGCCGCCGAGATCTCGTAGCCCTGCAGCTGTTTGATGATGTGCAGTACTCCATCGGCGCCGTGGAGCTGAGCGCCCGGCTTCAGGTGCTGCCAGTGATAGAGGAACCGCATGAAATCGCGCGCGCTCACGGGCTCGATTTCGCGTCGCAGTCGGCCCAGCGTGAGCCTGTGGATACGGGCGAGCACCCGTCGATTGCACCACTCGATTTCGCTGCTGGTGGACGAGGCGGAGGTTGTGAACCGACCGCGAAGGATCTGCCCTTCAGCTTCCAGCCTCAGGAGCGCCGCCTCCATCACGTCGTGTGGCAACGCAAAGCGCATCGAAAGGCTGCTCTGCGTCTGAGGTCCTGTCGACTCCAGCCATCCTCGCAGGAGCTCCGCTGCGGCTTCCGCTTGATCCGAGGTCGCCGTGCGATCGAAGTCGCGCATATCAGGCGCAAGGACCGCGTCCGGATACAAGAGCCTGGCCGATCTCACGCGTTCGGCGGCAACCCAGAAATTCGCGCCGCCAGCCGTCAACACCGTGGCCCTGCCAGCTTCGCGCAAGCGGCCGAAGAACGGCTCCCAATCGGCAACCGGCGGAACAACGATCAGGGTCAGCATCGCGTCGTGCAGTTCTTCGGCATCGCGAACGGCCGGCCACGACTCGGCAGCGACCTGCGCGATGGCGTTTGGATCGAGCGACGCCACTCCTTCGGCGTCGGCGCCCAACGTGCGGCGCATCTGCACCGCGCGAGCGCGCCGCTCTTCCAGCGGCGCATCGTCCAGATACGCGTACGGGTTGGCATTGAGGATTTCGTGCGAGAACGGCGACGGCTCCGGCGTGTCGATGGCAGCGGTCTTGAGCGTGCCGCTTCCGATCCGTTCAATCACGTCCCTGAGCCCATCGAGATCCATCGCCTCGTGAAGGCAGTCCTTGATGGTCTCGTTGACAAGCGGGTGGTCCGGGATTCTGATGTCTCCGACGATGTTCTCCTGACACGCCGCCTGGTCGGGAAACACCGCGGCGAGCAGATCGTCGGCGCGCATCCGCTGAATCGGCGGCGGCACCTTTCGGCCTCCTGCGAACCGCAGCACGGCGAGTGCCCTGGACGTGTCCCACCGCCAGCGCACCTCGAACATCGGCGCAGGCAGCATGGCCTGCGTCAGCACGTCGTCGACCGTCTCCCTGCTCAGAAATCTGAAGACGAGCTCGAGCGGAAAGCTGTGCTGATCGCTGAGCGAGATCACGATGCCGTTGTCCGTGGCCGCTGCCTGAAGCTCGAAGTTGAACGACCGGCAAAACCGTTTGCGGAGCGCCAGACCCCAGGCGCGGTTGATCCGCGCGCCGAACGGCGCATGTATGACGAGCTGCATGCCGCCGCCCTCGTCGAAGAACCGCTCCGCCACAACCGTGGACTCCGACGGCAGCACACCCAGTGCCGCCGCTCCCGCGCGCACGTACAGGGCGGCCTGCTCGGCACCGCGTCGATCCAGTCCGCACTCTCCCATCAGAAACTCGACAGCGGCGTCGGACTTCGCAAGAACCTCTTCGCGCAGTTGGGAAACCGCACTCGACAACTCGGCCGTGCGGCCCGGTGCTTCACCCCTCCAGAAGGGGATGGTCGGCGCTGCGCCGTGCGCATCTTCCACGCGGACACGCCCTGACTCGACGCGTCGAATGCGCCACGACGTCGTGCCGAGCAGAAAGACGTCGCCGGCGAGGCTTTCGACGGCAAAGTCCTCGTCGAGCGCGCCAACAACGGTCTCGTCCGGTTCGGCGAGCACCAGATACTGTGCGTTGTCGGGTATCGCTCCGCCAGATGTGATGGCAGCCAGACGCGCGCCGCGGCGCCCGCGAACGATCCCATGTACGCGGTCGCGGTGCAGGAACGCCCCGCTCCGTCCCCGCTTGGTGCTGATGCCTTCCGACAACATCTCGATGACCGCGTCGAACTCGGCGCGAGGCAAATCTCTATAGCAGTAGGCTCGGCGGACAAGAGCAAAGAGGTCGTCCTCAGACCAGTCCTCGACCGCCGCGATCGCCACCACCTGCTGCGCTAGTACGTCCAGCGGCGTCACCGGAACGATCAGCCGGTCGAGCTCGCTCTGTGCAATCGCCCGTACCAGCGCCGCGCACTCGATGAGCTCGTCTCTCGTCGTCGCAAAGACACGCCCCTTGGGCCTCGTGGTGTGTTCGACCTGATGCCCAGAGCGCCCGATCCGCTGGAGAGCGACGGCAATGGATCGCGGCGAGCCGATCTGGCACACGAGGTCGACGCTGCCGATGTCGATTCCCAGCTCGAGCGACGCGGTGGCCACGACCGCCTTGAGCTGGCCGCTCTTCAAGCGTTCCTCCGCGGTCAGTCGAAGGGCACGCGAGAGGCTTCCATGGTGCGCGAGCACCGCATTCTCGCCCAGACGATCGCCGAGGTGATGTGCTACCCGCTCGGCCAAACGCCGCGTGTTCACGAACACGAGCGTGGTCTTGTGCTGCTGAATGAGCTCGCTGACGCGGTCGTAAATCTCCTGCCACATCTCGTTCGATGCGACCGGGCCGAGCTCGTCCTTCGGCACTTCGACGGCGAGATCCATATCGCGGCGGTGTCCGTGATTGATCACGGTCACAGGCACGCCCGCCTCAGGAGCGAGAAAATCGGCGACGGTCTCGAGGGGTTTCACGGTCGCGGACAGCCCGATTCGCTGCGGCCGCACCCCGCCGGATTTCTGCACGAGGTCGTCGAGCCGCGCCAGTGTCACGGCAAGGTGGGCTCCCCGTTTGTCGTCAGCGATCGCGTGGATCTCGTCGACGATCACCGTTCGCACCTGACGCAGCGCCTGCCGACCACGGTCCGACGTGAGCAGGATGTAGAGCGACTCCGGGGTCGTCACAAGGATCTGCGGCGGGTGCTTCGTCATCCGCTGACGCTCGCTAGAAGGCGTGTCGCCAGTGCGGACCGCCGTACTGATCTCCGGCAGCGGCAGTCCGCGCTCTGCTGCAAGCTGCGCAATGCCCGACAACGGCACGTCGAGGTTCTTGTGGATGTCGTTGCTGAGCGCCTTCAGCGGAGAGACGTAGACGACGTGAGTGACCTCGGCGAGCCGCCCTTCGAGCGCCTCACGAACGAGGTCGTCGATGCAGCTCAGAAATGCGGCGAGCGTTTTTCCCGACCCGGTCGGCGCAGAGATAAGGACGTGCTCCCCCGAGCGGATCGCCGGCCACGCGCGCAGCTGTGGTTCGGTGGCCGAGCCGAAGCGATCGCGGAACCAATCGCCCAGCAGGGGATGAAAAACACTCAGGGGCATCTCTCAAAGACGTTCGATTTCGGCTTCCAGTTGCGTCACCCGACGGTCGAGCTGTTTGACGACCGCCTCTGCCGGCGCCGGAGTGCTCAAGTCGACGCCGGCGCGCTTCAGGAGGTTCATCGGATAATCGCTGCCGCCGGCGCGCAGCAGGTCCAGAAAACGATCCAGACCTTCGCGCCGATCGTCGGCATTCGCCGCCGTCATCTTCTGAATGAGCTGGGCCGATGACGCGTAACAGGTGGCGTACTGATACACGTAGTACGGCGTGCCATAGAAATGCGGCACCCGCGCCCACGTCACCTGGGCCACGTCGTCGTAGGTCATGGCGTCGCCGTGGTACGCCTTGAAGAGGGAGAAGTAAATGCGGCTGAGCGCCTCGGCGGTAACCGGCTCTCCGGCCTCGGCGAGCCGATGGGCCTGCAGCTCGTAATCGGCAAACAGACACTGGCGGTAGAACGTTCCCACGATGTCGTCGATGGCATGCTGCAACAGGACGATGCGCTCGCGCTGATCGGCCGTCCGCGACAACATGTGATCAAAGAAAAGCATCTCGCTCAGCGTGGACGGCACTTCGGCGACGAAGATGGTGTAATCCGAATACACGAAGGGCTGGTGCGCCTCTGAGAGCATCGTGTGCATCGAATGCCCCATTTCGTGCGTCAGCGTGAACACCGCATCGAGTGTGTCGTTGTAGTTCAGCAGCATGTACGGATGCACGCCGTACACCGGGGCCGAGTACGCACCGCTGCGCTTTCCCGGGTTCTCGTAGACGTCGATCCATCGGCCATCGAAGGCCGCTCGCATGCTCTTCTGATACCCGGCACCCAGCGGCTTCATCGCTTCCACGATTTCGTCGAGGACTTTCGTGTACTCGGTACTTCTGATTCCACTCGATGAGCGGCACGAGCTGGTCGTACGCGTGGTAGGTCTGCAGCCCCAGCACACGCTTCCTCAGCCGGTGGTACCGGCGCAGCGGCTCCGTCCCCGCCTTGGCGGTTGCGACAAGGTTTTCGACGACGGTGGTGGGAATGTCGTTCGCGTGGAGCGCCGCCTCCAGCGTGCTGCTGAACTTCCGCGCCTGCGCCACGAACCAGTCGCGCTGGAGCACGCCGTTGTACACGGCTGCATACGTGTTGGCATGAGACGCGAACGTGTCGTGAAAGGCGTGAAACGCCGCTGCGCGATCAGGCTGATGGCGGTTCGTCTGCAGCAGCGCGTTGTACTGCCCGTACGTCAGCGTGACCTTTCGGCCATCGTGAAGCGTAATCTCGGGGTGCCTGATGTCGGCATTCGACAGCATCGAGTGGATGTCGTGCGGCGCGTCGCTGAATCGACTGGCCAGCGACAGCAGGTGCTCGCCCGCTTCGTCCAGCACGTGCTCCTGCTGGTGATAGACGCGCTCGATGGCGAATCGGTATACAGCCAGCGCGTGGTCGGCGGCCATCCAGCTGCGGACCGTCTCGATCGGAATCCGCAGCAGCTCCGGCGTGAACCACGAGCGAGCTTCGGCGGCTTTCGCGAACAGAATCTGCACGCGCTGCCGCCGACCGTTCGTGTCGTTGTCGCGTTGATCCTGGTCGTACGTCAGGCCGGCGTAATACCAGAGTTTGTAGGAAAGCTGGCCTAGCTCATCCTCGAGTCGAAAGGCCTGAAGCAGTCGGGAAGCGCTCTCCCCCAGCGTGCCGCGGAGCTCGCCATAACCCGAGAGCATGCGCTCGAACTCCGCCAGTCCGGCTTCCCATTCGGTCCAGGTTGGATAGATATCCGAGAGGTTCCAGGTGAATTGCTCGGGGATCTCGTCCCGCGAGCGCGCCTGCGGTGCCATCTGCGTATCCGTCGCCATACGGCGATCTTAGTGCTTCGCTGGGGCGGTAGCCAGCGACCAGACTACTTCCAGCCGGCCAACGTGCGCAGTCTCTCGAAAAGAGAGGGATTGTTGCGTGCCGCGGTCGCGCGCACCAGCAGATCGAGCGCGTCGCCGATGGTGTGCGCGGTGCCGATGCCGAGCCGCCGAGCGCTTGCAGCCGACAGACTGTCGTCCGGGTGCACGAGGAGGATGGCGCGGGCAGAGGAATCGGATAGCACGTCGACGCAATTCTGCGGAGTGTCGTCGACGAGGTAGTCCAGCCGCAGAGCCGCAGCGGCTCGGCCCCGCCCACCCGAGAGCGGAATCACGCTCGGTGTCAGAAAACCATGCTCCACGAGCCACCTGTGAGTCTGCCTTTGCACCGTGCCACCTGCGGTCTGCGGTCGTTGGGTGATGAAGAACACCTCCCAGTTGTGCTCGTCAGTCAGTTCATACAGGCGCTTGATCGCGCGGGCGTCGACGGGCTTGAGGGTGGTCCAGAAATCAGGCGTCGATTCGATCGCCTGCCACACACCCTCCCGGTGCGCGCTCGTCCGCCTTAGCCCCTTCCGCCTGGCAGTCTTCCCCGGACCGGCCGGGGGGGGTGCCGCCTGCTCCTGATGCTGCTCGACCTCGCGCAGCTCGGGTGCCGGCTCCTCGTGCGCTTCGGCAGGCCCGAACAGGCGTTCCTCCAGCTCGGTGTAGGCCGAGCCGAGATCGGCCAGAGTGCCGTCCATGTCGAAGGCGATGCGCAGCGGAGATGGGTCGTGCAAGGCCTCTATAGTAAGGTTAGAATTGCCAATTCCCATGCTTTCCCGCAATCGGATTGTCCTCGGTTGGCTGCTCGCAGCGTCTCTTGCTCTTTCCAGCTGCGCCAGCGGCGAGCAGGGGGCCCGGGCTGCCGGCGGTGCGGCCGCGGTTCCCGTCACAGTCGCCAACGTCGTCGAGAAGGAAATGCCCCTGGATGTGAGCGCAGTCGGCGCTGTCGAGGCCGTTCGCGACCGTCGCCGTCCGGGCTCAGGTCACTGGCGAGCTCAAGGCCGTGAACTTCCGGCAGGGCGAGGACGTGCAGGCTGGGCAAGTCTTGTTCACGCTGGATCGGCGCCCGTTGGAAGCAGCGCTCAACCAGGCCGAGGCCAACCTTCAACGCGACACCGCACAGGCGGCCAACGCGAAAGTCGTCGCGCAGAGGATGGACGACCTCGTCGAGCGCGGGGTCGGCACCCGCGAGCAGCGCGACACGGCACGCACGCAGGCCGCGGCGCTCGAAGCTGTGGTCGTGGCCAACACCGCCGCAGTCGAGAACGCCAAGGTTCAATTGCAGTACGCCACGATCGTGGCGCCGATTTCCGGACGCACGGGTGTGCTCATGGTGAATGCCGGCAACCTGGTGCGAGCCAACGATCAGCTTCCGCTGGTCGTGATCAATCAAGTCAGCCCGATTCTGGTTTCGTTTGCCGTGCCCGAAGCTCTGCTCCCCGACCTTCGCCGTTATATGGCGAATGCGATCGCTTCAAGTCGAGGCCACGCCGGCCAACGAGACGTCGTCACCCGCTGTCGGCCAGATTACGTTTGTCGACAACGCTGTGGATCAGACGACTGGCACTATCCGACTGAAGGCCACGTTCCCGAACAACGAAAGGCGCCTCTGGCCGGGCCAGTTCGTGAACGTGACGGTTCGCCTTTCGAACGACCCGCGCGCGCTGGTCGTGCCCTCGGTCGCAGTGCAGGCAGGCCCCGAGGGGCAGTACGTCTATGTCGTGAAGGCCGACCAGACCGTTGAAATGCGCCCGGTGACCATCGCGCGCACGGCGGCAAAGGAAACGGTGCTCCGTGACGGCGTCAAGCCTGGAGAAACCGTGGTGACCGACGGCCAGCTGCGGCTCGTTCCCGGCAGCCGCATCTCAGTGAGAACTGCAGCCCAGAAGGCGGACTCATGAACATCGCAGCGCTGTTCATCAAGCGGCCCATCACGACAACTCTCATCATGCTGGGGATCGTGGTCTTCGGCGTGATGTCGTATCGCCAACTGCCGGTCAGCGACCTGCCGGCCATCGACTTCCCCACCATCTCGGTGAGTGCCAACCTGCCAGGAGCCAGTCCAGACACGATGGCATCGGCCGTCGCCCTGCCGCTCGAGAAGCAGTTCTCGACGATCGCCGGGCTGACGTCGATGAACTCCAGCAACACGCAA
Source organism: Vicinamibacterales bacterium (assembly GCA_963821375.1). Taxonomy (GTDB): domain Bacteria; phylum Acidobacteriota; class Vicinamibacteria; order Vicinamibacterales; family JAMQPK01; genus JAMQPK01. The sequence goes on along the minus strand of CAWGDN010000002.1, from coordinate 392,477 downwards.
GGCAGCACCAACATCACGCTGCAGTTCGACCTCAGCCGCGACATCGACGCCGCCGCCCAGGACGTGCAGACGATGATCGCGAGGGCGGCTCGGCAGCTGCCTCCACAGATGCCGTCGCCGCCCTCGTACCAGAAGGTGAATCCCGGCGACGAGCCGGTGATGTTCCTCGTCATGCGGTCGTCGACGCTGCCGCTGTCGACCGTCAACGAGTACGCCGATTCGTCCGTCTCGCAGCGCGTGTCGATGGTCAGCGGCGTGGCGCAGGTGCAGGTTTTCGGTCCGCAGAAATTCGCCGTCCGCATCGACGTCGACCCGCGCAAGTTGTCGGCCCACGGGATCGGCATCGACGAGGTTGTGAGCTGCCATTCAGTCGTCGAACGTCAACCTGCCGACCGGCACCATGGCGGGCCGCGAGCGCACGTTTACGGTACTAGCCGACGGCCAACTGCTGAATGCAGAGGCCTACGCGCCGATGGTCGTGGCGTACCGAAACGGGAATCCGGTGCGCCTGGGCGATGTGGCGCCAGGTCTACAACGGCGTCGAGCAGGACAAGACCGCCAGCTGGTATCAGGGGCAACGCAGCATCACGCTGACCATTCTCAAGCAGCCCGGCTCCAACGTCGTCGCGGTGGTCGACCAGGTCCGGGCGGTGCTGCCGAGCATTCAGGCACAGCTGCCGCCCGCCGGTGGCGCTCGACGTACGGCAGGATCGCTCGGTGCGCCATCCGCGAATCCGTGCACGACGTGAAGCTGACCCTCTGGCTGACCATCGGCCTCGTCGTCGCGGTCATCTTCGTCTTCCTGCGCAGCGTATCTGCCACGATCATCCCCAGCCTGACGCTGCCCGTGTCGATCATCGCCACGTTCTCGGTGATGTATCTGCTCAACTACAGCCTCGACAACCTCTCCCTGATGGCGCTCACGTTGTGCATCGGGTTCGTCGTCGACGACACCATCGTCATGCTCGAGAACATCGGGCGCCACATGGAGATGGGCAAGCCGGCCATGCAGGCGGCGTTCGACGGCGCCAAGGAAGTTGAGTTCACGATCATCGCGATGACGGCTTCTCGCTGGTGGCCGTGTTCATCCCGGTCCTGTTCATGGGCGGCATCGTGGGCAGGCTGCTGCAGGAGTTCGCGGTCACGATCGGCGTCGCGATTCTGGTTTCCTGCTTTGTGTCGATCAGCCTGACGCCGATGCTGTGCAGCCGCTTCCTGCGGACGTCTCACGGCAAGGCGCACGGCCGGTTGTACAACTTTACCGAGCGGATGTTCGACGCGTCGCTGCGAGCGTACGATCATTCGCTGCGGTTCAGCCTCAAGCATCGCGCGGCGACGATGGCGGTCTCGCTGGCGTTTGTCGCAGGCGCCGCCTACTTGTTTGTGATCGTGCCGAAGGGCTTCCTGCCCACCGAGGATCAAGGGCGTTTTCGACTCACGTTCGAAGCCATTCAGGGCGTCGGCTTCGAGGAGATGGTGCGCTATCAGCAACAGGTAGCCAGAATCCTCGAGCAGGATCCGGACGTCGCGGGATTCAGCAGCAACCTCGGTGTCTCAGGCAACGCCGTCACCGCGTCGTCGAATCAGGGACGGTTTGGCGTCGAGCTCAAGCCGCGCTCGGAACGGACCCGAACGATCACGCAAGTCATGGACGGCCTGCGACCCAAGCTCGCGCAGGTGCCTGGCGTTCGGGTGTTCATGGTGAATCCGCCGCCGATCAACCTGGGCGGTCGCGGCGGACAGGCCCTGTATCAGTTCACGCTCCAGGACACCGACACCGCCGAGCTCTATCGCGCCGCGCCGCTCTTCGAAGAAGAGATGCGAAAGATTGAGGGTATCGAAGACGTCAACAGCGATCTCCGGCTCAACAACCCGCAGGTGCAGATCAGTTTGGAGCGCGACAAGATCGCCGCGCTTGGGTTGACGGTCAACCAGGTGGAGACGGCGCTCTTCAACGCCTACGGCACGCGGCAGGTCTCGCAGATCTACGGAGCGAGCAACCAGTATCAAGTGGTGCTGCAGGTCGCGCCCGAGTTCCAGCAGGATCCGTCATCGCTGTCGGCGCTCTACGTGCGATCGAACAACGGGAAAGCTCATCCCGCTGAGCACGGTGGCCACGATGACGACCGGGGTTGGCCCGCTGTCGGTCAGCCACACCGGTCAACTGCCGTCGGTAACCATCTCGTTCAACCTGCGCTCGGGCATGGCGCTCGGTGACGCGGTGAACGCGATCGAGGCTGCGGCGGCTGTCGACGCTGCCCGCCACGGTGACGACTCGCTTCCAGGGCACGGCCCAGGCGTTCCAGGATTCGCTCCAGGGCCTCGGACTCGTGCTGGTCGATGGCCATCGTGGTCATCTACATCGTGCTGGGCATTCTCTACGAGAGCTTCACGCAGCCGCTCGTCATTCTCTCGGGATTGCCGGCCGCCGGTTTCGGCGCGCTGGTCACGCTGCTGATCTTCAAGACCGAGCTGAGCCTCTACGCGTTCGTCGGCGTCATCATGCTCGTCGGCCTCGTCAAGAAGAACGGCATCATGATGGTCGACTTCGCGGCGGTGGCCGAGCGCGAGCATGGCAAGAGTCCCGGCGGACGCGATCTACGAAGCGTGCCTGGTCCGCTTCAGGCCCATCATGATGACCACGATGTGCGCGCTGGTCGGGACGCTGCCGATCGCGTTGGGGCTGGGCGCAGGCGCCGAAGCGCGCCGGCCGCTCGGTCTGGCGGTCGTCGGAGGCTTGCTGGTGTCGCAGTTCCTGACGCTCTACATCACTCCGGTCTATTACGTCTATATCGAAGGGCATGCGTCTGACAGATCTCGCAGCGGAATGCGAAGCCGGTGCGGGCCTCAGCCGCCGCTTCGCATCTGCCGACGGGAGAACCGGCGCACTAGTCCTCAGTCGATCGCCATGGCGGGCGTCGGGGGCTGGCTTCTCGTTCTCGTTCTGCTGCTGACCGTCTGGAACCCCGCCAACCTTGCGCTGCGCGCCGCGGCGAGCGTGTCGAACCTCGACGCGCGCTCCACGCTCTCGCTCATCTTTCTGGCCGTTCGACTCGCCTTGGCTGGAATCGGCGTCGCGGCGGGTCTGGCGCTCTGGCTCCGCAGGCCGGGCGCGGTCTGGCTGGCGAAGCTGGCGCTCGTGCTCTTCGCGCTCGAGGCCATCGTGCGGCTTGTCGACCCGCCTCGACCTTCTCGTCGGCGCCGCCGGGCACGCGGCTTCCAGCTGCGCTCTTCGTCATCCTGCACAACGGCGCGTGGTTCCTCTACCTCCAGACGTCGCGACGTGTGCGCGACACTCTACGGGCTGGCGTTCGCGAACCTCACGAACCTCTGGTGATCGTCGGAATCAGATACTCGTGAAACGCGCGATCGAAATCGTATGCTGGCGCGAAGTCCCAGTCGCGCGCGGGCCGCGCTGTCGTCGACGTCCTCTGGCCATGAGTCGATGATGCTCTGGCGCTTCGGGTCGACGCGATAGGTGATATTTGCGCTCGGGAAACGCGCGCAGGGCAGATTGACGGATCTCCTCGGCCGACGGATTGAACGCCCGCACGTTGTAGGCGCTGCACGACAGGCGCGACGGCGGCGCCACCGAAAGCTTCAGCAGCGCGTCGATGGCGTCGGGCATCGCCATGAACGGAATGCGCGCATCGGGCCGGACGAAGCACGCGTACGGCTCTCCGCGCGCGGCGGCATGAATCATCTCCGACGCGTAGTCGGACGTCCCGCCAGAGGGCACCGTGACAGCGGAGATGAGGCCCGGGAACCTGACGCACCGGAAATCGACGCGCGGCGAGGGCGTCTCCGACAGCTGCTTGTAGTGCTTGGCATAGTACCGGCCCAGGTGTTCGCAGTAGAGCTTGTTGCAGCCGTACATCGTGACCGGCTTGTTCCATTCGTCTTCGCGCACCCGGCCCGCGATGCGCCGCGTCTCGAGATTCGGCAAGCCGTAGGCGGCGATCGACGAAGGGTAGACGAAGACCACCGGCCGGCCGTGCGATTCGGTCTCCTGCGCGGCGAACTCGAGCAGCTTGAGGGTGCCCTCCACGTTGACGTGATGGGCAGCCATCGGTGTGAACTCGGCTCTCGTCGACAACAGCGCCGCGAGATGGAAGATGAGATCCACCTCGTACTCGGCGAGGACGCGCTCGAGCAGGCTGGTGTCGAGAATCGATCCGGTAATTGCCCGCTGGACCATGCGCGCGATCCGGGGATCGAGCGCGTTGACATCGAGCGCCACCACTGCCAGGTTCTGCTTGTCGGCGAGGTTGGCCACCAGGGCGTGGCCGATCTCGCCGTTGGCCCCGGTGATGAGCACGACAGGCTTTCGCATGCGCTATGGCGGTCCGGCCGGCCCGGACGGTCTAAGTTACTATATGTACGAGTCGGCCATGTCGTACCGATCCGTCTTCAAATGCATCGCGGGCTGCCCAGGCGAGTACAACCTGGAGCAGCCGCTGTACCGATGCCCCACCTGCGATGACCTGCTGGAAGTCGTGCACGATGTGACCGCGCTGCGCGAGCGGACAGCGGCTGAGTGGAAACGCCTGTTCGATCAGCGCTACAAGCGCACGGAGTGGCCGTACGGATCCGCGGTCTGGGGAAAAAAGGAATGGGTCTGCCCCGGTGTCCGCAACGAGAACATCGTCTCGATGGACGAGGGCGGCACGAACCTGATGTGGGCGGAGCGCTTCGGCCGCGAGCTCGGCATGGACGAGCTGTGGATCAAGATGTGCGGCCAGTCGCACACCGGATCCTTCAAAGACCTCGGCATGACCGTCCTGGTCTCGGTCGTCCGGCAGATGATTGCCGACCGGAGGCCGGTTCGCGCCGTCGCCTGTGCCTCAACGGGAGACACGTCGGCGTCGCTTGCCGCCTACGCCGCTGCCGCCGAGATTCCTGCGATCGTCATCCTGCCGAAGGGCAAGGTCTCGACCGCGCAGCTCGTGCAGCCGCTGGCCAACGGCGCCCTGGTGCTGTCGCTCGACACGGACTTCGACGGGTGCATGGCGATCGTCCAGCGTTTGTCGGTGGAAGAAGGGGTGTATCTGGCGAACTCGATGAACAGCCTGCGGCTCGAAGGCCAGAAGACCGTCGGCATCGAGATCGTTCAGCAGTTCGACTGGTCGGTCCCCGACGTGATCATCATTCCAGGCGGCAATCTCGGCAACGTGAGCGCCCTTGGCGCGGGCCTCGACATGATGGAGACGCTCGGGCTCATCTCGAAGCGACCGCGTCTTGTGGTGGCACAGGCGTCCGCCGCCAACCCGCTCTATCTAGCCTTCAAGAACAACTGGGAGTTTCAGCCGGTGACGGCGAAGCCCACGCTGGCATCGGCGATTCAGATCGGCAATCCGGTTTCCGTGAAGAAAGCGATCCGCGCACTTCAGAAATACGACGGGATTGTCGAGCAGGCCACCGAATCTGAGCTGGCTGACGCGTCGGCACGAGCCGATCGCACCGGCATGTTCAACTGCCCGCACACGGGCGTGGCGCTCGCCGCGCTGATCAAGCTGCGGGACCGCGGCCAGATTAAGGCGAACGACCGTGTGGTGGTGATTTCCACCGCCAACGGATTGAAGTTCACCGACTTCAAGGTCGCATACCATTCAGGCACGCTCGCCGGCGTGTCGTCGCGGCTCGGCAATCGGCCCGTGGATCTGCCGAACGACTACGACGCCGTCCGCCGCGCCATCGACACCGCCGAAAAGCAGCTCATTGCAGCTCACCGATAGCGTTGTGTTCGTCACCGGCGGCGCGTCCGGCCTTGGAGCGGCGACGGCGCGCATGCTCGTGGAGAACGGCGCGCGCGTTGTCGTGGCCGACGTCAACGAGGCGGCCGGCGCCGCGCTCGCCGCCGATCTGGGCACGGCCGCGCGCTTCGCGTCTGTCGACGTCGCGGATGAGGCGAGCGTTCGCCGCGGGCTGGCAACGGCAGCAGAACTTGGAACGCTGCGGGGCGTGGTGAACGCCGCCGGGGTCGTCCTCGCCGAGCGAGTGCTCGGGAAGGCCGGTCCTCATGGGTTCGACGAATTCATGCGCGTGGTGCGCATCAACCTCGGCGGCACGTTCAACGTGACTCGGTTGGCGGCCGAGATCATGAGCGCCGCCGAGCCGTTGCCAAGCGGCGAGCGCGGGGTGATTGTCAACACCGCGTCCGTCGCCGCGTTCGAGGGTCAGATCGGGCAAGCGGCGTACGCGGCATCGAAGGGAGGCGTCGTCGCGCTCACGCTGCCAATCGCGCGCGAGCTGGCGCGGTTCGGCATTCGTGTCGTGGCGGTTGCACCGGGAATATTCGACACGCCGTTGATGGCCAGCCTCTCGCCAGCGGCGCGCGACAGCCTCGGCCAGCAGGTGCCGTTTCCTCCGAGACTCGGCAAACCCGAAGAGTTTGCCGCCCTGGTGCGCCACGTCATCGAGAACGAGATGCTCAACGGCGAAGTCATCCGCCTCGACGGCGCCATCCGGATGGCGCCAAAGTAGTCGTCAAGCAACAGTCGTCAGTGATCAGTCAGAGTCGACAACTGAGACTGAAGATTGTGAACTGATCACTGACGACTGCCGACCGACGACTGCTCGAGCGTCTTTTCCAGCCGCACTTCGTCTCTAATCGGAATCCCCCCAAAGCCGGGCACGCCAGACTCCTTCGCGTACCGCGCAGCCCCGTCCGGAATCCAGTCAGCGACGTGGTAGCCGCGGCGCTGGTAGAAGTACAGCGCCGGCAGGTTGTCGTTCGTCATCGACACGATCACTTTGGGAATTTGAAGACGCCGCGCGAGCAGTTCGGCCTCGGCCACCAGATAGCCGCCGACACCTGATCGCTGCCACATGGGATCAGTCGCAAGCGCGACGATATGGAGCCCGGAATCGACCAGACGATACGCGAGTGCGCCCCCGATCCCCCCATCCATCTCGGCCACGAGCGTCGGAGCGGCATCGAGATCCATGAGCTGCCCAAAGGCGACAATCCCCGTTCGTCCGAAGTCGCGCTGAAAGAGATCAAGGGCGGCCTCGCGCTCCGAGTCGGCCACCTCGCGCACGAGCACGGGTGGAAGATCGATGCGAGGCTTGCACTCGCACACCACCTGCGCGCGCGCGTCGGCCCAGTCGACAAACGATCCACATCGGCTGCACCGGAGGACAGCCGGTTTGGCCCCGAACGATGCACTCATGCGGGAACCACCCTCCTTCCCTTGCGACTGACGAACCAGATGACGCAGGCCAGCGCGGCCATGGCGGCTGCAAACGTTCCCACAAAGAGCCACAGCGTGCGGTACAGGATGGACTGCGTTTCCATTCTGGCCTCCATCCGAAGCGGCGCCCCGGCGAGACGATCGCGGAGGGGCTGCTCCCACCCCAGGATGTTCCCGCGTTCGAAAAGCGGAGCGTTGTGAAACGTGATGCGACTCGGGAGGTGCACACGGAACGCCACCAGCTCGTTGCCCGTCCACCCCACATTGGCAACGGGAACGCCGACTGCTTCGCCGACCTCCTGCACGAAGGAGTATTCCTTCTCGAGGCGATCGAGCCTGTATCGAGACCACGCGAGCGGAGTCAGAGTCGCCAGGTCGCCGAGTCTCGCAACGTCGAGCCGGACGTGGATAAAGCGGCGTCCATGACGCCGGAACGCGCTCACTTCGCGAACCGTCACGCCGGGACCCTCGTAGAGACGCCGGAATGCTTGTCGATCGAAGCGAGCCTCTGGGTCGACGTCGAGCGTCGCGCCCCGCAGCGCCACCAAGGCGGGGACCGACGCATTGATATCGAAGACAGCGGAGCCGTCGAGCGCGAGCTCGACACGCTCGTCGTACTCGTACTCCCTGACCAGACCAAGCTGCTGACAGCCGGCGGTCACGAGACCGATCAACAGTGCGGCCCACAGCCGGAGAGCCATAACTCCAAATGATATACTGACTTAGCCTCAGTACATCTTGGCAAAACCGACCCTTTTCCTCATCGACGGCAGCAACCAGATGTATCGCGCCTACCACGCGATCCGCGGTCTTTCCGGACCCGACGGCCGGTCGACGAATGCCGTGTATGGCTTTGTCACCATGCTGCGCAAGCTGATCAACGACCACAAGCCGCAGTGCATCGCGGCGGCTTTCGATCTGCCTGGCCCGACATTCCGATCGGAGATGCGCGACGACTACAAAGCGAACCGGGCGCCGATGCCGTCCGACCTCGCCGAGCAGATTCCGCTGGTGCACCAAGCCTGCGAGGCCCTTGGGGTCAAGGTGCTGACCTATTCCGGCTTCGAGGCCGACGACGTGATCGGCACGCTCGCGATGCGCGGGGTCGCAGCCGGCCAGCCGGTGGTAATCGTGACGGGCGACAAGGACTTCTTCCAGCTCGTTTGCGACGAGACGAGCGTTCGGGTGTTCAACCCGCGAGATGACGGCGCATGGTACGACGCCGCCGGCGTCAAGGAAAAGTTCGGGGTCGAGCCGAATCAGGTCGTCGACGTGCTGGCGCTCATGGGCGACACGATTGACAACATCAAAGGGGTGCCCGGGATCGGCGAGAAAGGCGCGCGCGATCTCATCTCGACCCATGGATCGCTGGACGCGCTGCTCGCCGCGGCGGGATCGCTCGCGCAGAAGAAGCACCGCGACGCCCTGGTCGCGCACGCGGACTCCGCGCGCGAGAGCCGCGTGCTTCTGAGGATACGGACGGATGTACCGCTTCCAGCTGTCGACGAAGGGTCATTCGCGTACGGCGGCCCCGACAGGCAGCGATGCTTTGAGTTGTTTTCGTCGCTCGGATTCCGATCGCTCGTCGTCGAGTACGCGCCGACAGCCGAGACCGTCGACAACGACTATCGCGTCCTGACGACCGACGCGGATCTCGCGGCGCTCGTGGCCGACATCCAGAGCCAGCGACGGCTGGCGTTGAGCGTGATTGGCGACTGCCCGGGGGGCATGCGATCTCAGCTTGTGGGCATCGTCGTCTCACTCCGCCCAGGCCACGCACGCTATCTGCCGATTGGACACACGGCGCTCGATGAGGCGTGCCCACTCTCGACCGAGTCCGCCATCGCAGCGCTCAAGCCGCTGCTCGAAAACCCGGCGATTGCGAAGATTGGCCACGATCTCAAGTTCGCGTTGATGATGCTCTCGCACCGCGGGCTCCGGTTGGCGGGCCTCGACTTCGACACGATGCTCGCCAGCTACGTACTCGACGCAACCCGGTCGAGTCACACGCTGGAGGAAGTCGCCATCGAGTACCTTGGCTACAAGGCCCTTACGGAAACAGACGTCTGCGGCAGCGGTCAGAAAGCGATCGCCCTGCCGCGCCTTCCGGCCGCGGCCATCCTGAACTTCGCCGGCGAGCGCGCGGACCTCGCCTGGCAGCTCGCAGAGAGACTGCGCCCTCAGCTCTCGAACCAGGGGCTCGACTCGCTGTTTCGCGATCTCGAGATGCCGCTCGTGCCGGTTCTGGCCGACATCGAGACGAGCGGCGTTCGAATCGATCTGCCGGCCCTCGCGAGTCAGTCGCAGCGGATCGAAGCCGAGCTGGCATCGCTCAGCCGGCGCATTTTCGATCTGGCAGGCGAGGAGTTCAACATCAACTCGCCCAAGCAGCTCTCGGTGATCCTGTTCGAGAAACTGGAGCTGCCGGCAGCGAAGCGCACCGGCAAGACGCGAGTCGCATCCACGGCTGTCGAGGTGCTCGAGGATCTTGCACTCACCAACGAGCTGCCGAGGCTGATTCTCGAATGGCGCGCGCTGCAAAAACTGAAGGGAACCTACATCGACGCCCTGCCGCAGCTCGTCCACGCCAGGACGGCTCGTGTGCATACGTCGTTCAATCAAGCGGTGGCGGCCACCGGACGTCTCAGCAGCAGCGATCCGAACCTGCAGAACATCCCGATCCGCACCGAATTGGGCCGGGAGATCCGTCGTGCGTTCATTGCCGACGAAGGCTGCCTGCTTATTTCGGCCGACTATTCGCAGATCGAGCTCCGCGTGCTGGCGCACCTCGCCAAGGAGGACGCGCTCGTCGACGCGTTTCGTCGGGGCGAGGACATCCACGATCGGACGGCGCTCAAGGTGTTTGGTCCCAACAGCGGCCTCGACCCGCACGAACTGCGGCGCCGCGCCAAGATCATCAACTACGCGCTGCTGTACGGAAAGACGGCGTTCACGCTTGCCCGCGACATCGGCGTCACGCCAGCGGCCGCCCAGGAATTCATCGATGCGTACTTCGGCGGGTATCCGCGCGTGCGGGCCTTCATCGACCACACGATTGACACCGCGCGCACCAAGGGCTTCGTCGAGACGATGTTCGGTCGGCGCCGGATGATTCCGGAGCTCAACAGCCGCAATGGCCAGATCAGGCAAGGTGCTGAGCGAATGACCGTGAACTTCCCGATTCAGGGCACCGCGGCTGACATCCTCAAGCGCGCCATGCTTGAGGTGCACCGTGTCTTGTCCCCTGGCAAGGCACGCATGATTCTGACCGTGCACGACGAACTGCTGATCGAAGCACCGGAGAGCGACGCGACGCGCGTGGCTGAGCAGCTGCGGGGCGCGATGGAAGCCGCGGCGACGCTGGACGTGCCGCTGACGGTCGACGTCGGCATCGGCCCGAACTGGCGAGAGGCCAAGTCGTGAGGGCGGTAGAATTCTCCTGATGCCCGAGCCCGTCGTCGTTCCCCGCAGCGAGCACCCCATTTCACGCCAGCACATCGACGCGGACGCGCTCAAGGTGCTGTACCGGCTCAGGCAGTTCAACTACATCGCCTACCTTGTCGGCGGCAGCGTCCGCGATCTGCTTCTCGGACGCACGCCCAAAGACTTCGATATCGGCACGTCGGCGCATCCGTATCAGGTGAAGCGCCTCTTCCGCAATTGCTGGATTATCGGCCGCCGGTTCAGGCTTGCGCACGTGAAGTTTGGACCCAAGGTCATCGAAGTGGCGACATTCCGCCGCAGCGTGCCGGCCGGTACCGAGGAGGAACCGGTCCCCGTGCCGCCAGTGCCTGTGTCGCCCGGCCAGCCGGGAGAGGACGCTGATCTCCTCCTCCATCACGACAACACGTTCGGCACGCCCGAAGAAGATGCCTTCCGGCGAGACTTCACGCTCAACGCGCTCTTCTACGACATTGAGACCCGCTCGATCATCGACTACGTGGGCGGGCTCGCGGACATCCGCGCCGGCGTGATCAGGTGCATCGGCGTGCCGGAGGAGCGGTTTCAGGAAGACCCTGTTCGCATGCTGCGGGCCGTCGCGCTGGCCGCCAGGCTCGACTTCACGATCGACGCGCCGATCCTGAAGGCCATTGAGCGATACCACGGCGAGTTGGCGCGCAGCGCTCCGCCGAGGCTGATGGAAGAGATCTACAAAGTGCTTCGCGCGGGGTTCGCGGAACGTGCATTCCGGACCTTGAACGAGACGGGATTGCTGGCCGCCATCGCCCCTGAAGCGCCGGGCCGCATCAGCCAGGCCTTCTGGCAGTCGCTGTCGGCACTCGATGCATATCGGCGCGCGTTCAAGCGCAACCCGGAAGCGCTGGGCAACGCGATTCTGCTGGGATCGCTGCTGATTCCATTGGGCCTGCTCGAACAGCACCACGGACGCACCAAGGAATTGGGAGCCCGGTTCGGCATGCTGCCAATTGCGCGCCGCGACGTGGAGTTCCTGCGGCAGATTCTGCTGCTACAGCGGCACTTGCGCGACGCCGGCGCATCTGCGCGGCACAAGCGCGCGATCGTGCATCGAAGCGCGTTTCCTGCGGCTCTCACCTGGCTGGAACTGCACGGCGGCGCACCCGAGCTCGTTGCCGCATGGCGAGAGGTGCAGGCCGAAGCCGCTACATCCGAGCCCGAGCGCGAGTTCCCGATGGCGCCGCGACCCCGACGCAGGCGCCGGAGGCGCCGCCGCCCGCATGGCGCGACCGGGCCCGTCTAGCCGTTGCGCTTTTCGAAGTCCCGCATGAACGTCACGAGCGCGTCGATGCCTTCCTCTGGAAACGCATTGTAGATCGATGCTCTGACGCCGCCGGCGGACCGATGTCCCTTCAATCCATCGAGACCGGTGTTTTCGGCTTCTTTGACGAACTGCTGTTCCAGCTCCTCGCTTGGCAATCGGAAGGTGACGTTCATGCGCGAGCGGCTGTCCTTCTGTGCCGTGCCACGATAGAAGCCGCTTCGATCGATCTCCGCGTACAACTTGGCCGCCTTCCGCTCGTTGACCGCGGCGATCGCCTCGAGACCGCCCTGATCGATCAGCCATCGAGCGACGAGACCGAGCAGGTAAATGGCGAAGACGGGGGGCGTGTTGTACAACGAGCCGTTCTCTGCGTGCACGGCATAGCTCAACATCGCCGGCAACGCCGCGGGAGACCTCGCCAGGAGATCCTCACGGACGATCACGAGCGTCACGCCAGCCGGTCCCATGTTTTTCTGCGCGCCCGCGTAAATCAGCGCGTGCCGGCTGACGTCGATCGGCCGGCTGAGCATATCGGACGACGCATCGCTCACGAGGGGCACGTCTCCGACACTGGGGAGCTCTTTCCACTGCGTGCCGTAGATCGTATTGTTCGACGTCATGTGCACGTACGCCGAACCCGTGGTGAGCACGATCTCTTCGGCTCGCGGGATGCGCGTGAACTGCTCGGCCTTGGTCGTCGCCGCGACGTGTACCTTCCCAATCTTGCGAGCCTCGTCGGCGGCTTTTGAGGCCCAAACACCCGTCACGAGATAGTCCGCAGTCGCTCCGGGTGCCAGGAGATTCATCGGCACCATCGCAAACTGGAGACTGGCGCCCCCTTGGAGGAACAGCACTCTGTAGTTCGATGGAACACCGGCAAGCGCCCGAATGCTGGCTTCTGCGCGAGCCAATACGTCCTCGAACGTCTTCGATCGATGACTGATCTCCAGAATCGACATGCCGACGCCGGGAAGCGCCCGCAGTTCGCTCTGCGCCGTCCGCAGCACGGGCTGTGGCAGAACAGCAGGCCCGGCGGAAAAATTGAAGATGCGCTCAGATTTCATGGATCAACAGCCCGTCTCGGAGTTTGGGTTCAAACCAGGTGGACTTGGGCGGCATGATCTCGCCCGCGTCGGACACCGCCATCAGTTCGAGGACGCTCACGGGGTACATTGAGAAGGCGACTGCGGCCTTGCCACCATCGACCATCTGCTGCAAACTCCGCGTTCCCCTCGCGCCGCCAACGAAGTCGATGCGCTTGTCGGTGCGAATGTCCTGAATGCCGAGGATCGGCTTTAGTAGCCGCTCCTGCAGCACATTGCAATCCAGCGCGTCGATGATGCCGCTTCCTGGACCGGCGCCGGCTTCCAAGTCGACCACTTGCCACTGGCCAGAGACGAACATCGACACCTTGCCCTTCTCGGGTGGCGATGCTGGACCGGGCGCCATCGGAAAATGGCGAGCGACCTCACCCAGGAAATGTTGCGGCGTCATGCCGTTCAGATCCCGGACCACACGGTTGTACGGAAGGATGCGCACCTGGTCTTCGGGAAACGCCACTGCGAGAAAGAAGCCCGCCTCGACGGAGTCACGAAGCGTCGCGCGTGCGCGAGCGGCGCTGGCGGCGCGGTGATGGCCGTCGGCGATGTAGAGCGCGTCTATCGATGCGAACGCGTGCTCGAGCACCCGTGCGTCCTTGCCCTCCAGACGCCACACGGTGTGCTCCACTCCATCGCTGGCAGCAAAGCTCACCAACGGCGTGCTCGATCGCACCCGCTTCGCCACACCTTTGACAGCTTCGTTTGCCCGGTGCACCAGAAACACGGGTCCCGATTGCGCGCGCAGCTCCACGATATGGCGCGTGCGGTCGTCTTCCTTGTCCTTGCGCGTTCGCTCGTGTCGCTTGATGACGCCGGTCTCATACTCGTCAACCGAGAAGCAGGCGGCAATCCCCGTTTGCCCGTGACCGTTCACCGCGAGGTGATACAAGTACAGCGACGGCTCCGCCTCTTCGAGAAACGGCGCCCGCTGTTTCAACGTGCGATATCGCTTCGCGGCCTCCTGATAGACGCGATCGTCATGCGGGTCAATGCCCGTCGGCAGGTCGATCTCCGGGCGCGACACATGGAGGAAGCTCAGCGGGTTCCCTGCGGCCAGCGCCTTCGCCTCCTCCACGTCGACGACATCGTAGGGCACGGCTGCCACGCGCGGCGCGGCGGCCGGATCGGGACGAACCGCCCGGAAAGGCCGGATGAGAGCCATCGAACTGTCAATTATAAGGGAGTGGGAAGAACGGCAGATCAGAAGCGGCACCGGCGTGCCGTCGCGCCGACTCTCGACTGCGACTGATGGCTGGGGATTGCTGACTTCGACTGGCCCGAAGCCCAGAGCCTGGAGCCCAAAGCCTATTTGCGTTTCGTTGTCGCCGCTGTCGGCGGAAACTCGACGTACTGCGCGACGCGGTCGCCCTTCGAGACGTACACGTTGAAGATCTTCGACCGCCCGTTGCGCAGCTCGACTTCGTGGCGGCCGCTTTCCACTTTGAGCGTGAGCGGGGTCACGCCTTGCCGCTGGCCGTTGACAAGCACTTCGACGCCTTGCGGATTCGATTCGATCACCAGTGTTCCCGTCTGCGAGAACAGCCAGTCGGGCGCCGGCACATACTGGGCGCCGGCAAACGCGGCAAGCATCATCAACATCACCGCTCCGATGTAGAGATAACGTTTGATCTCGCTGCGAAAGGGCCCTCCCGGTGCTGCCAGGCCCGTCATCTCCCTCGTGTATGGGCGTGAATCAAGATCGCGCGGCTGCCATACCTGTGGCTTGGGTTTGACGGGAGGCCTGAAGACCGGCGGCGGCGTTTTGGGCAGCTCGAGTGGCCTGCTCGATAGCGGCTCCCGCAGAGGCGCCGTGGCAACACGTGGAGTGCGAAGCGGCTCGAGGTTCAGTTCTGCCGGCGCGATTCGTACGCCAGCTTCTTTCAACGCATCGTTGAATCCGTCCAGCGCATCCGCCGCGTTCACGTAAACCCGTCTCCGATCCATGTGCAGCGCCGTCTGGAGCCAGCTGACGAGCGACGGCGCCAGCGTGATGCTGTTGAGCAGCGCGCCCACGCCGCTGACGCCTTCGGGATCGCGCAGCGGCCGCCCCGCAAACAGGGCCACGGCGATCATGCCGATCTGCACCACGTCGACTCGCCTGTCGAGCCGGGCGCCGCCAGCGGCCGGAGGAACCGCCACCCGCAATTCTCGCCAATACCTGTCGTTTGGGTATCGCAGCTGTTCGATGGCGGGACCCAGTCCGTAGTCCGCGATGCGCACCTTGCCATCGGCCAAGACGATGCGTTCGGGGGCGAGGGCTCCGTGCGACAGATCGCCGCTTTGGTGAAGCTCGGCGATCGCTTCGAGGATTTCCTTGACGAGGAACGCAGCCGCACCGTCCGAAATGCTGGCGCCGGAAGCGGCCCAGCGCGCGAGCTGCTCGGACAGTCTGACGCCGGCCACATGATCGCTGATGAGACTGATGCGCGGGATCGGCCCCGGCACGTTCACGATGTTGCGGATTGTCAGGAACGCCGGATGACTGAATCGCTCGAGCAGCCACATGCGCTCGTGGAGCGCGAACTGAAACGCGGGTACGGCGCAGAGCTCCGCACGCAGCACCAACGATTCTTGCACCGGACGAGCACTGCTGTCGCGAATGAGAAAACGGTCGCCGAGGCCATCCGTGAAGACCAGCTCATCCTGGGGCATCGATTGCGCGGCCGACACGTCCACGTCCCGCTGCATAGCGGGATCCGTGCCGTTTCCTGATGCGAAATTTCGGGCCAAACCTGGAAAATCTCGGCCAGTTCGATTACACGGCTGGGTGAGCAATCACGGTTCTGTAACAACGGACACGGGGTGAAATCCACGTACCGAGTTGACGAGGTAGCGCGTGTCGGCGGCGAACAGCTCTTGAATGGTGACGACCCGCTCACGAACTCGCTTCTCATCCAGAAGATGCGCGCGCAGAGTCCCGGGAAGCAGGCCGCATCGCAGCGGCGGGGTCACGAGCTCGCCGTCGAGAGCAGCCACGACGTTCGCAATCGTCGACTCCGTAATCTCGCCGCGCTCGTTGAACAAGAGAACGTCCTCAAATCCCGGGCGCCGCGCAAGCGCCCGCTCGTAGACCTCGCGGTTCGTCGTCTTGTGGTAGAGGAGCGGGTTACGGCTGTCTACCGGATCTGCTGCCAGCGCAATTGGCGGAAACCCTGCGTTGACGTCGACCGGCACAGCCGAGAGATTGGTCTCTCCCCCGCGAGAGACAGTCAGCCGCACGCGTTGCGATCCAGGGGCAAGCGTGGCAGCGAATCGATCGAGCGCGTGCTGCACCTCGGAACGATCCAGCCTGAAACCAAAATAGTCGGCCGATTGCAGCAACCGCTGGAGGTGTCGGTCCAGCAAGCTATAGCCCTCATCCGGCTTCCAGAGCAGCGTCTCGAGGAGATCGAAGGACTTGTCCATCAGTCGTCCTGATCGTCCTGGTCCGGAGGATTCCAGCGTCCTGCGCGGTAACTCAACTCCGCCAGCCTGTCTGCCGCCTCTCGGGCCACGGGATTGTCCGTCGCCTTGTCGATGGGCCACGGCAGCACGAACGTCCAGTTCGCCTCGCTGATCGTCGCGGGCAGGTTGATCCGATCGCGCCAACCGAACGCATCCTGAATGGGAAGCAAGACGACATTCGAGCCGGCGTTGTAAACGAGCGAGAGGATGCCGTTCAGCACCGCCGGGTCGAAGGCCGATTCGAAGCCGAACCTCGTGCGCTCCTCCACCGGCAACGCATTCCACCAGTCGGCGATGGTATCGGTATCGTGCGTCCCCGTCATCGCCACTGACAACGGGGGAAACAGCCGCGGGTCGTCGTCCTCCCATCTCAACACCTTGTAGCCCGGGAGTCCGAGTCGCGCAACCGAGCGGCGCACGAAGTCGGGTATGGTTCCGAGATCCTCCACGCTGACGTCGGCGCCGCTGGCCGCGAAGATCCGCAGCACGTCTTCGCCCAGTTCCGTCTGCGCCGCTTCGCCGGCCGGCATGAACCGCGGCGCGCCGCCGTTCAAGGGACGGACGTAGGTGCGGTAGAACCCCACGAGATGGTCGACGCGGAATCCGTCGTACAAATCCGCGAGCCGCCGGGCCCGCATGCGCAGCCACTCGAAATCGTTTGTCCGCGCCTCATTCCAATCGTAGGGCGGCAAACCCCACTCCTGTCCCGTCTCGCTGAACGCGTCCGGAGGGGTGCCGACAGACGCGTCGAGTAGAAAATCGCGGCGGCGGCTCCAAACATCGGCGCTGTCGAGGCTGACCATGAACGGGCAGTCGCCGACGATCTCCACGCCGTGCGCGCGACGCCTCATCGATTGCCACTGCGACGCCGCAATCCACTGGAGGTACTGGTAGAACAGCATGGCGTCGGCCAGCCGCTCACGGGCCAGTGAAAGCGCAACCGGGTCGCGATCGCGGAGATCCGCCGGCCAGTCGGTCCACGACCGCTCGCCGGCTTCGTGCCGCAAGGCGCGATAGAGCGCGTACTCGTCGAGCCACCACTGCTCTTGAGCGATGAAGGCCCGCAGGGCGTCGGCTTCAGCGGAGTCTCGCCGCCAGTCGGTCTCGACGAATCGATGAAAGCGCGCCAGAAGCACGCGGCCTTTCGCCGCGCGCACACGACGGTAGTCGACACGCGGCGCGCGCCGCGCGACCTCGATCTCCCGCTCCGTGCTGGGATCGACGTCTATCCCTTCGAGCATCCAAAGGCTGATGTACTGCGGATCGATCGCCATGGCGCTCAGGGGCGAATACGGCGAGAACTCGCTGGGAGCCAATTCGTTGAGCGGGAGAATCTGCAGCACTGACTGATACGCGGAACGCAGCCACGCGGTGGCGGCGGGGATGTCGCCGATCTCGCCGATCCCCCATCCGCGAGTCGACCGCAGCGAGAACAGCGGGACGCTGATCCCTGCGCGGCGCCCTCCGGCCCTCATCGCTTGCCGCCAATCCGCCCGAAAAGCGCCCGCGCCGCCCATGCGAACACCGCCGTTTCCGGAAGAAGGCTGACAACGAGAAACGCTTCACGATCGAAGTCGTAGAAGTAGCCGGGATGAACGAGCACCCCCGTCGTATCGAGGAGGTCGAGCACAATGGCCTCTTCCGAGTCGATCCGCGGTACTTGCAGCACGGCGTACCATCCTGCCTCAACCTTCGGCACCGAGCACGACGGAAACGCTGCGGCCTCAGCCAAGAGCCGCTCGAAGTTCGCCGCGCACGCGTTCAAGTATCTGATACCGAACAGATGCGCCTGCCTGCATCAGATCGCGCCGGCCGCGGCCTGCACCGGCGTCGACACCGACAAATAGGTGTCGCAGATTGTCTCGAGCCGTTCCATCGCGTCGCTCATCAGCGTAGCTTCGGGCCGTCTACTCCCTATCCAGCCGAGCTTGACCTGCGGCAGACCAACCGACTTGGAAAGGCCCGCCGAGCGTGAACGTCAGCGCATCTCGCTGGCTCAACGCACTGCCGCACTCGGGAACGCGAGATGGCGTAGTCCGACAAACACCTCGTCCGAAATCAGCGCGACCTCGTGCTCGCGCGCAAGTGCCGCCACAGCGACCAGCTCCGCTACCTTGGCGACCGAGCCAGTCGGATTGTTCGGCGTCACCAGCACGATCGCGCGCACAGGAGCAGAATCGGTCGCTCGAAGCCTTCGACGAATGGCGTCCAGATCGAGCCTCCATCCCGTCGTGATACTCCAGCGGATAGTGTTCCAGCGCGATGCCGTCCAATGCGGCGAGATGCTCGAGCAAGGGATAGCTCGGGCTTCGGCACCAGCACCACGTCGCGGGGATCGCAGAGCAGCTTGAAAAGCAGTGAGTACGCCTCGCTGGTGCTCGCGGTCAGCACGATCGACGACGCTGCCACCTCGACGCCTCTCCGAGCAAAATCCGCTCGACACGGCCTCGCGCGCGGTCTCACTCCAAATGGCTGCGGTCGTAGACTGTCCTCGCGCGTCGGAGAGCGGTGCAGAATGTCGGGCGGGTAGATCAAACCCCGCCAGCGTCGGATTCGACAACGTGAGATCTGCGATCGGCAGGTTCGCCGCTCGTCTGGCATCCACTGCAGACGCCAGTCGGTTGCGGCCGATGCCTGGCTCAGACGAGAGGAGAACATTGTGCGCCCTGTCAGCTCAGGTCGACCTGTTCCAGGTGGTTCGGTGTGTGCACGTTCCAACCCAGCCGCGTCTGAATCGACGTCTTGAGCGCGTCCATCGGACCCGGCTCACCATGCACAAGATACGTGGCCTTTGGCGCCTCTCCGAAGCCACTGAGCCACCGCAGAATCTCTGTGCGAGTCCGCGTGCGCCGACATCGAGTCGAGCCGTTCCACGCGCGCCTGCACTCCGATCGACTGCCCACGAATCTTCACTTCCCTGGCGCCGTCCACCAGTTGCCGGCCGCGCGTGCCAACGGCCTGGTAGCCCACGAACAGCACCGTGAAACGCTTGTCGGGCAGTGCCGCCGCCAGGTGATAGAGCACGCGCCCTCCGGTCGCCATTCCACTCGACGAGACGACAATCGACGGGATCTTGGATCTCACGAGATCGGCCGACTGCTGGGGCGACGACACCGGTTGAAAGCGGGCGGTGAAGAATCGCCGGATTTCCTCGGCGGCCTGAATGTCGGGATCGAGCTCACCTGCCCGCCCGGAATAGTACCGAAGCGCCTCGATCGCCATTGGGCTGTCGAGATACACGGGCAGCTTCGGGATCTGGCTCCGGTCTTCGAGATCCCTGACCCAGTACAACACCTCTTCAACGCGTCCGATCGCGAACGCCGGAATAATTACTTTCCCGCCACGCGCGACGGTGTCGTTGATGATCGCCGCGAGCCGCGCCCCTCGATCGTCCGGATCGTGTACCCGGTCTCCATACGTCGATTCCAACAGCAGATAGTGGACGCCTCCAGGCGGCGGCGACGGATCGGGTAGCACCGGCCTGCCGAATCGTCCGAGATCCCCGCCAAACAGAATCGTCGGCCCGCCGCGAAGCGACATCCTGATAAACGCCGAGCCCAGCAAATGTCCGGCATTGACGAACTCGACGTCGATGCCGTCGACAAGCGAGATCGGTTTCCCGAAGCTCACCGCCTGGAACTGCGATAGGGCGCGAAACGCGTCCGGCTCTCGATACAGCGGTAGCGCTGGATCGTGTTTGGAGTAGTGCAGCCGGTTTGCGGCCCGCGCATCTTCCTCTTGCAGGCGGGCGGAGTCAGGCAGCACGAGCTTGCACAAGTCGGACGTTCCCGGCGTGCAGAACACACGGCCGCGATAGCCTTCCGCAACGAGCCTCGGCAGGAAGCCGGAGTGATCGAGGTGGGCGTGTGTCAGCAACACCGCAGACAGATCGGCAGGGTCGACTGGGAGATGCTCCCAATTTCGAAGGCGCAGCTCTCTTTGAGCCCCTGAAAGAGGCCGCAGTCGATCAGAATCTTCCGTCCGCCGGTCTCGAGCAGGTACTTGGGAGCCGGTCACAGTGCGCGCGGCACCCAGGAACGTCAGCTTTGGCATATTCTGGGCCTGTATGGTACTGCGTCCGCGATTCACCTCTCTGGTGCTGCTGGTCCTGATGGTGGCAACGGTTGCCGCTCAGCAGCAGCGCCTCACCATCGCCGACATTTTTGGCTATGACGGCTGGCGGCGTTTCAACGGCGAGTCCCGACGCGTCGATGGGCTGGGCGTCGAACATCGAGCCCGTGGCTGAGCGACAGCCATTTCTCTGGCCGGGAACGATGGGGACACGCGCTGGGTCCGCATCGACGCGCAGACCGGCGCCAGTGAGCCGCTGTTGGCCGCGACAGGTCGAGTCGGCTCTCGTCGAGATTGGCGTTCCCGCGTCCATCGCCAGCGAGGCGGCCAGACGACGACCGTCGAACTTCAGCGAAGACCGCAAGGCATTCGTGATGACGATCGAGACCGACCTGTACGTCTTCGATCTCGCAACCGGTAAAGCGAGCCGGTTGACCCGCTCGGCGGAGTCCAAGAGCGAGATGACGTTCAGTCCCGACGGCCGGACCGTGGCGTACGTGCGCAGCAACGACCTTCATGTCGCGCGGAGAATGTCGCTCCGATTCTGGAGGGCGTGCGAACGAGTCAGTCTCGGAGCTGGCATTGACGAGCGACGGAAGCGACAAGCGGCTCAACGGCAAGCTCGATTGGGTCTACTCCGAGGAGTTGTATGGACGCGGCACACACCGCGCGTACTGGTGGAGCCCGGACTCATCGCACATCGCCTTCATCCAGCTCGACGAGACGAGCGTGCCGGAATACACGCTGCTCGACGACATCTCCTATCACCCGGTAGTCGACGCGCTGGAACTATCCGAAGGCCGGCGATCCGAATCCGGCCGCGCGGCTCGGCGTGTCGTCGCCGCAACCGGCGGTCCCGGTCCGCTGGATCGACACGCTCGAAGTACTCCGATTTTCTGATCGTCAACGTCGGCTGGACGCCAGACGGTCGACGCCGTCGTCTATCAGATCCAGAACCGCGAACAGACGTGGCTCGACTTGAACCGCGCCGCCCTTGCGACAGGCAGCGGTGACGACGCTGCTGAGAGAATCGGGAAAGGCCTGGGTCGAACGATGGCAGGATTCGAGCGCCGATCCCGTGTGGCTGAAGGACGGGTCGTTTCTCTGGCTCAGCGAGCGCACTGGCTGGCGTCACTCTATCACTACTCGGGCTGCGGCTCGCTCATCCGACAGGTCACATCGGGCGAATGGGAGGTCCGGCGAGATACACGGCGTCGACGCGGCGCAGACCTCGATCTTCATCGACGCGCACCGCGCACAGCCCGATCGGACTCGACGTGTACCGCGTGGGGATCGACGGTACCGGCCTGCAGGCGGCTCTCGCAGCAGGACGGACGGCATAGACCGTTCTTCAATCCCTCCTCGCACTCTGTTCATCGACTCGTGGAACGACGTGACGACACCGCCGCAGGTGCGGCTGCATCGCGTCAACGGCGACGGCTCGTCCGCGTCGTCGAGCGAGAACCCGGTGTCCGCGCTTCGGGAGTACCGACTGTCGAAGCCGGAGTTTCTGCAAGTGAAGGCCCGCGACGGGTTCGTCATGGAAGCGATGATGATCAAGCCGCCCGACTTCGATCCGTCGCGTCGATATCCCGTCTATCAGTTCACCTATGCGAGGACCTCACTCGCAGCAGGTCGTCAACGGCTGGGGCAGCCTCGACTTCATGTACCACCAGCTTCTCGCGCAGCAGGGGATCATCGTCTGGATGCTGGACAACCGCACGGCGAGCGGAAAGGGCGTGCGGTCCGCGTGGCCGCTCTACCGGAACTTCGGCGAGACCGAACTGCGCGACATCGAGGACGGGCTCGCGTGGCTGCGGCAGCAGTCGTACGTGGATGGTTCCCGAATCGGGATCGCCGGAGTCAGCTACGGCGGCTACATGACGTTGTACGCGCTCACGCACAGCACGAGCTTCGCGATGGGCATCGCCGAAGGCGCGGTATCGGACTGGCGGAACTACGACACCATCTACACCGAACGGTACATGGGACTGCCCGACGAGAATCCCGAGGGCTACCGCCTCAGCTCGCCCCGGTTCAGTGCGTCGGAACTGAGCGGCCAGCTGCTGCTCATCCACAGCGCCCTCGATGACAACGTCCACCCGCAGAACGCGACGCAATTCGCCTACGAGCTCCAGAAAGCGGGCAAGCCGTTTCAAATGATGATCTATCCGCGCTCGGCGCATGGAGTGAACGACCCGCAGCTCGCGACGCACCTGCGGCACATGATGCTCGAGTTCACGAGAAGGCACCTCCTCCCTTAGCATGCCTGACATGAACACAGCCCTCCGCGGATGGGTCCAGGAAGTCAGCGACCTCACGACGCCCTTCAGCAGTGATCCATTGCGACGGCTCCGAAGCCGAGCGACAGCGGCTGATTGCCGAGTGCCTCGCGACCGGCGAGCTGATCGAGCTGAACCAGAAGAAGCTGCCGCGGATGCTATCTGCATCGCAGCGCCGTGCACGACGTGGCACGGACGGAACACCTGACATTCGTCTGCACGACGGAACAGGAGGATGCGGGCGCGACGAACAACTGGATGGTGCCAGACGCAGCGCGGGCGAAGGCTGCGGCCGCTGTTCAGCGGATCGATGAAAGGGCGCACGCTGTTCGTGATTCCGTTTCTGATGGGTCCGCCCAAATCGCCGTATGCGATCGCCGGCGTGCAAATCACCGACAGCCGCTACGTCGTGCTCAACATGCGCATCATGACGCACGTCGGGACTGGACGCGCTCGATCATCTCGAGCAATCGGACGACTTCACGAAGTGCCTGCACTCGTTGGGCGATCTGAGTCCCGGATCGACGCTTCGTCATGCACTTTCCCGAAGAGAATGCGGTCTGGTCGATTGGCTCCGGCTACGGAGGCAACGCGCTACTCGGCAAAAAATGCCTCGCGCTTCGCCTCGCGAGCCACCGCGCCCGTCGCGAGGGCTGGCTCGCAGAACACATGTTGATCGCGGGCGCCGCTACAAGGATGGCCCCGTGCGCTACATCGCCGGAGGCTTTCCGTCGGCCTGCGGCAAGACCAACACCGCGATGCTCGTGCCGCCCGCCTCCATGCCGGGTTGGCAGACCTGGACCGTTGGCGATGACATCGCATGGATTCGTCCTGGCGCCGACGGTCGGCTCTGGGCCGTCAACCCGGAAGCAGGCTTCTTCGGCGTGCTCCCAGGCACCAGTCACAAAACCAACCCGACGGCGTTCAACATGATTCGGCGCGACACGATCTACACCAACGCCGCGTTGCGCCCCGACGGCACACCTTGGTGGGAGGGCCACGACGAGCCGCCGCCTGCTCATGCGCTTGACTGGCAAGGTCGTCCGTGGACGCCGGACTCTGCGGAGAAGGCGACGCACCCGAACGCCCGGTTCACGACTCCCGTCGCCAACTGCGCGTCGCTGTCGCCCGAGTACGGAAATCCCAACGGTGTGCCACTCGACGCGATCATGTTCGGCGCACGACGTGCGCAGCAGAGTCCCGCTTGTCTATCAATCCAGAAATTGGCAGCACGGAGTCTTTCTGGGTGCGACGCTGTCGTCGGAGACGACCGCGGCGGCTTCCGGCAAGACTGGCGTGCTGCGAAGCGCGATCCGATGGCCATGCTGGCATTCTGCGGCTACAACATGGGCGACTACTTCGCGCACTGGCTCGAAATGGGCCGCATCGGTGCCGTCGCCGCCGAAGGTGTTTCGAGTCAACTGGTTCCGACGCGGTGCCGACGGAAAGCTGCTATGGCCAGGCTTCGGCGAGAACCTGCGCGTGCTCAAGTGGATCTTCGAGCGCTGCGACGGCGTGGGCGAAGGGTCAAGAGACGCCCATTGGCGTTGTTCCCACCCCGGACGCCCTCGACCTGACCGGTCTCGACATCTCGGACAAGAAGCTCGAAGAGCTGATGATGGTGGAACCGCACGAGTGGGCAGACGCATCAGCCGATCAGGCGGAGTTCTTCAGCTCTCTCGGAGCGCGCGTCCCCAAAGAAATGTTTGAAGAGCAAGCGCGCATGGCAGAGGCGTTGGGAGAAAGTAAAAAGTAGAAAGTAGAAAGTAAAAAGTAAGGTGGAGGAACTATCGAGTCTGAGCGTTTCTGCGAGCGGTGGTGAGACAAGCGTGAAGATCGCCAGCAGCTCCCTTGCCTCGGCCAGGAGCGCCTCATCGGAGGCGATGCCGGCATCTCGCATGAACTCGAGCCAGCCCACGGCTTCATCTGTTTCCTCGACGACGCTGCCAAGCTTTGCGATGAATTCAGCCCGTGAACGTCCGCGCTGGCACGCGCGATAGTTGGCCCAACTCGACGTGGCGGCCTTGTAGAACTGAACTCCAGGTATTTGTGCGTCCGGACCGGACGGCAGCTTTCGATAGAGGGTTCGAGCCGCCAGCGCGAATCGAAAAACGCGTCTCAGAAGGTCGGGTGCCTGCGACACTCGCAAGCGGCGGAGCACAAGCCTTGCCAGATTGCCGCCTAGAGAGATCGGGCGTATTGTGATTGCCCGCAGCCCAAGTGTGCAGGATCGGCGACCTCGTCCGCCTTCGATCCCGTCGGTTTCTTCGTCTTCCCTCTTTCGTCTTTTCGTCTTACTTCTTACTTTTCACTTCTTACTTTCTACTTACACGGCTTCTACCTCACATGCCTTCCTCCGTCCACCCTCACGGTCTCTCCCGTGACGAAGTCGCAGCGCAGCAGTGCAAGCACAGCGTCGGCGATCGCCCGCTCCCCACCCCATGATCCGAGCGGCGTCGCTTTCTCGACCGCGGCCAACTCTTCGTCTGTGGTTTCCGGCGGCGCCAGGATCGGACCGGGGGCAATCGCGTTCACCCGAATCTTGTCGGGCGCCAGCTCCAACGCCAGCGCTTCGGTCAGGCCGATGACGCCAGTCTTGGCCACGTAGTACGGCAGATATCCAGGATACCGAGGGCGGCCGCTCCGTGACAGCCAGTCGGAGAAGTTGATGATCTGGCCGTCGCCTGCACGCTTCAAATGCGGCCAGGCCGCACGCGAGCAGATGAACGCCGCGCGCAGGTCCACCGCGATGTTGTCGTCGAATTGCTGGACCGTCAGCTCCGTGAAGTGGACGGCTGACGTAGATCGACGCCATGTTGATGAGCACGTCGAGCCGACCCAGGGCAGCGGCGCTCTCGTTCACGAACGCCTCGCACTCGCCGGCATTCGTGAGATCCGCGCGCTTCAGGAACACGCGCCGGCCCAGGTCCTTCACCGCAGAGGCTGTTCGATCGGTCTCGTCCTTCGAGCGGTTGTAGCAGAGCGCGATGTCGGCGCCATGCCGGGCGAGCTCGACGGCCACTGCGGCACCGATCCGCTTGCCGCCGGTGATCACCACTACGCGATTGGTCAGATCCATGAGCGAAGCTTAGCAAGTTTGACAGCAGGTACGGCTGATGGTACGAAGAGGCATGACGATGCGGGCAATCGCAGGAGCGGTATTACTTATGACGCTCGCGCCGGGGGCCGTCCGGGCTCAAGCGCCGGCGGATTCCGCGGGACGCGCGGGCGCGCCCGTCGATCAGAAGGTCGGACAGCCGGGAAACCTCGATCCTGGCGTCACCTTCATCAACGTCGTCGAGAACGCTCAAGTCCGCGTGCTGCAGATCACGCTGCTGGCCGGCGCCGTGCGGCGGCCGCACATCCACAACGACGTGATCTTCTCCATCGTGGTGCCCGTCACGGGATCACTGGAGCTGACGGTCGACAAGGATCCGGTTGTGACGGCGATTCCCGGCCAAGCCTACTACAGCACCAAAGGCCAGACGCACAGCTTCACGAACAAGACGTCTGCCGCGGTGCAAATCATCGAGGTGTTCGTCAAGTCGGAAGCCGCACCCGCGGCGGCGGCAGCCGCTGCGCCTCCCGCCGCCAAGTAGTGCTGCGCGGAACCCCTCAGGGAGCGGCGGGTTTCGCTGCCTTGCCCTCGTCGTCGAACACGTCGACCTGCCGAACTTGCGCAGGCCCTCTTCGATCTTCGCCGCATCGCCGACCGCGACGATCTGCAGGCGCGACGGATCGAGATACTTCCTCGCCACCGCCTGTACCTGAGCCGGCGTGACCGCCATGATTCGGTCGGTGTAGCGGTCCCAATAGTCGGGCGGGTAGTTGTAGAGATGCCGGACCACGTAGAGGTTGAGCAACTCCGCCGGATTCTCGAGCGACAACGCAAACGACGCCGTCATCGCACGCTGCGCGTCGGCGAACTCGTCGGCCGGAACGAGCTGGTCGCGCATCTTTGCAAGCTCGGCGAGCAAGTCTCTCAGCGCCGCCTCGGTCACGTCGGTCCGCACGTCCATCGCCGCCCGCCAGTCGCCCCGATAGCGAAGCGCCCGCGCCGTGCTGTAGACGCCGTAGGTGTAGCCCTTCGACTCCCGTAGCTCGCGGAATAACCTCCCGTTGGACCCGCCGAGGATGTTGTTCATCACCTGGACGGCGTCGTAATCGGGATTCAATCGGTCGATTGCCTGCTCGCCGACCTGCAGACCGGTCTGCACCGATCCAGGCCGATGGACGAGCGACACGCGTGCCGGTCCCGCTTCCGGCGGATCGACGACTCCCGGCCGTGGCTTGCCGCTCTTCGCCCAGCCCTTCAGCGCCGCTTCGAACTTCGTGCGCGCCTCCGCCAGCGTGATGTCGCCGGACACCCCGATGATGGCGTGGTCGGGCACGTAGTTCGCCTTGTGAAACGCAACGAGATCGTCTCGTTTCAGTTTCTCCAGCGATTCCCGGGTCAGCCCCACGCTCGCCGCCGGGTGGCTCCCGTAGATCACCCTGCCGTAGCGCTCCTGCCGCAGGAAATCCGGGTCGCTTCGCTGCTCCTCAAGCGCCGCGCGCGCCCGGCCGCGATAGAGCTCCAGTTCTTTCTCCGGAAACGTCGGATGAAGCAGGACGTCGGCGGCAAGCGCCAGCACCTGATCGAGTTGATCGGTCAGCGCCGAGCCGGTGACCGTCGCGATCTGCGATCCCTCATTGGCGGTCACCGACACGTTCGCCGCCATCGTGTCGAGCGCCTGGGCGATCTGCTCGGACGACCTGGACGAGGTGCCCTCGTCCATGAGCGACGCGGTGGTATCGGCAAGTCCCGGCAGGCCGGCTGGGTCGTAGTAGCCGCCAGCGCCGATCATCAGGATCTCGAACTGCACAGACGGCACGCGATGATCTTCGAGCACCATCAAATGTGCGCCGTTCGAGAGTTGAACCTCCTGCGCACGCGGCAGCTTGATGCGAATCAACTCCTTGCTCACCGGCGCTTTGCCCATGAACTTGGGAGGGGCCTGACCAAGCACGCCAATCGTTGCCGCGGAACACAAGAGGACGCAGAGGGCAAACCCAACGCGCTTCACTTCCCACCTCCTGCAGCGGGCGCCGCCGGCTTGGGCGCGGGCGTCGTGATGACGACGGTTCGGTTCGTCGGGACGATGTACTGGCGTGCGACGCGCTGGAGGTCGTCGACCTTGAGCGACGCGATGCGCTCGTAGCGAGTATTGATGACTCCGGGATCGTTGAAGAACACTGCATAGCGCGACAGCAGAATCGCGCGCTGCAGCGAGTTGCGCAGGTTGCCGACCAGGCTGCGCCGAGCTGCATTGCGCGCTTTGTCGAGCTCCCACTCCTGGATCGGCCCCTTCTTGAATCTTCTCGACTTCCGCGTACATGGCTTTCTCGACTGCGGCCGGATCGCGGCCCGGCGCGGCCATCGCCTCAAGATAGAAAAGGCCTGGACCCTTCGACTGCTGGACGCCCGCATACACCTGGACAGCGACCTGCTGCTGGCGCACGAGGTTGTCGTACAGGCGCGAGCTGCGTCCTGCGCCGAGCACCGAGGCCAGCGCGCTCAGCGCGTCCATGTCGGGATGAAGGCCGCCCGGCACCTGATACGCCGTGTCGACCAGCGTGAGCCGCGCCAGCGGATCCTGCACGGCGCTGCGGCGCTCTTCCTTCTGCGGCGGACTCCGCCGCATCCAGCGCGGGCGGGGGGGGACCGGAGGGAATGGCTTCGAAGTACTTGCGAATCTTCTCGAGAGCCGCCTTCTCGTCGACGTCGCCCGACAACGCCAGCACGGCATTGTTCGGCGCGTAGTACGTCTTGAAGAACGCCGCGAAGTCTTCGAGCGATGCCGCATCGAGATCGGCCATCGAGCCGATGATGGAGTGCTCGTTGGCGAAAGTTCTCGAACGCCAGCTCGGCGAGCAACTCGGACGTCCGGCCGTACGGCTGGTTATCGACCCGCAGGCGCCGCTCCTCCTTGACCGCTTCGCGCTGGTTGTCGACGTTGGCCTGGGTGATTGCGGGCGACCGCATGCGATCGGCCTCGAGGAACAACACCATGTCGAGCTGATTCGACGGCACCTGCTCGAAGTAGATCGTGTGGTCCTTGTCGGTCTGGCCGTTGTGATTGCCGCCGTAGTTCTCGATGAGGGCCGCAAACTCGCCGTCGGCCACGTTCTCCGATCCCTTGAACATCAGGTGCTCGAAGAGATGCGCGAATCCCGTCCGACCTTTGCGCTCGTTGCGCGAGCCCACGTTGTAGGAGACGGACACCGACACGACCGGAGCGGCACGATCGGCCGAAACAATGACGCGCATGCCGTTCTTGAGGCGAGTGTCGGTGAAGTTGACTTTGGGAATCGCTTGCGCGGACCCAGTGGCGGCTGCAGCCGCCAGCATCAGGATCGCGGTAAGCAGTCGATGGAGTCTCATCGTGAATTCTCCAGCACGTCCAGGAGCTCTTTCAGATTTTCCAGTTCTTCCTTCGCGGCATGGATGATCGCGCGCCGCTCCTGAACCGACGGCGACGACCACCCGTCTTTGTCGAGGCGGATCTGCCCCTCGCGATCGAATTCCACGAGATAGGCGTCCATGGTGGGCACGAAGCAGCCGCATGTCACATTCCGGTCGCGTACGAGGCCTTCGACGCGTCGGCCACGCCAATTACGACGGCGACCATCGGCATCGCGGTCGATGCCGCTGGCGTAGGCATAGTCCACGTTGATGCCGCTGTCTGCGAGCATCCTGAGCGCGCGGCCGAGCGCACCCGGTTCGTTCGGCATCGTCGTGTAAAGCACGTCGCGCTCTTCCACCTGATAGTGCTGCTCGCGCAGCAGCGACGCCGCATGCAGCGGATTGTCGACGACCAGGCGCAGCGAGCCGGACGGGTTCGACCATCATCGCCAGCAGGTTGATGCGCTCGGCGCCGAGCACTTGCGCGACCCGAGCCAGGGCTCCAGGACTGTTCGCCAGTTTGACGGTCATCTCCCGTTGAATGGCCATGACGGCACTCTAAGCGTGGCGGGGTCAAAGAGCAAGCCTGTTAGAATCTCATCACACATGACCCCGCGCATCCCCGCGATGATTCCGCCCGCCAGCCGCATGAGCAGCGTCAGCTACTCCATCCGCCGCGTTGTCGCGGAGGCGCGGAAGGCCGAAGCGGCCGGCAAGCGCATTCACTACCTGAACACCGGCGACCCTGTCGCGTTCGGATTCGCGACGCCGCCGCACATGGTGGAAGCCGTGGAGCGGGCGCTCCGCGACGGCGAGAACGGCTACGGCCCGTCCGTCGGGTCTGCTGCGAGGCGCGCGAGGCGGTGGCCGCCGAGAACAGCGCGCCGCGGCTGGCCCGTTGGACGCCGATCGCATCCTGCTGACCGCCGGATCGTCGGAAGGCATCGACTTCGTCCTCGACCGCGCTCGCCGATCCCGGCGACGAAGTCCTCGTGCCGCTGCCGACGTATCCGCTCTACACGGCGATCCTCCAGCAAGATCGGGGCGCGCGAGGTGTACTACCGCACCGATCCGGCCAACGGATGGCTGCCCGATCCGGACGAAGTGCAACGGCTGATCACGCCGCGCACCAAGGCGATCGTCGTCAACGACCCGAACAACCCGACGGGCAGCTCGTACTCGTACGCGATCCGCAAAGCTCTGCTCGA
The DNA here is from genome assembly GCA_963821375.1 of Vicinamibacterales bacterium. Lineage (GTDB taxonomy): Bacteria > Acidobacteriota > Vicinamibacteria > Vicinamibacterales > JAMQPK01 > JAMQPK01. Next base: position 361,993 of record CAWGDN010000002.1, on the reverse strand, counting down.
GATCGCCGACCGGCACAACCTGCCGATGATCGCCGACGAGATCTATCAGGACGTCGCGTTCGATGGGCCGATCGCGCCCGATTGCGTCGCTCGACCCTGACGCGCCGGTGATTTCGCTCTCCGGGCTGTCCAAGGGGTACCTGGTGCCTGGTTGGCGCACGGGCTGGCTCGCCGTCGGAGGCGGCGATCGGCTGAACGACGTGCTGGCTGCCATGACCCGACTCGCCGAAGGACGCTTGCTGCTCGACTGTGCCGATGCAGCGGGCCATTGCGGCGGCCCTGACCGGCGATCGCTCGCACCAGGCGTCGTTCCGGGCCGCGCTGCGCGAGCGCGCGGAGCTCGTCTACAAACGCGCGAACGCGATCCCGGGCATCACGTCGACGCGGCCAAGCGCGGCGTTCTACGCCATGCCGCAAGGTCGCGTTGCCCCCGGCAGAACCGACGCCGACTTCATCGTCGATCTGGTGCACGCAACCGGCGTGCTGTGCGTGCACGGCTCCGGTTTTGGGATGGACCCGGCCGAGGGCTACTTCCGGATGGTCACGCTGGCGCCACCGGCCCAACTCGACGAGATCTGGAACCTCATCGCCGGCTTCGTGAGTGGATACAAGTAGGGAGCAGCGGTCCCGGGTCGTGCTGACCCCGTCCCTTGCCGCGGCTCTCTACCTGCTGATCGCGCTCGTCTTCACCTGGCCGCTGGCCGCCGGCCTGACCCGCGACATTCCGTGGGATCTGGGCGACTCGCTGCTCAACTGCCTGGATCCTCGCCTGGGACGCCGATCATCTGCTTCGGTTCTTCAGCGGCGACTTCGCCGCGCTCCGCGAGTTTCTGGAACGCGAACATCTTTCATCCCGAGCCGTTGACGCTGGCCTACTCCGAGCATCTGTTCGCGCAGGCCGTGCAGATCCTTCCGGTCTACGCGCTCACCGGCAACATCGTCCTCTGCTACAACCTGCTGTTCCTCTCGACCTTCGTGCTGTCGGGGCTCGGCACGTTCCTGTTCGTGCGCGAAGTGACCGGCAGCCGCGCGGCGGCGTTCTTCGCCGGTGTCGTCTACGCGTTCGCGCCGTACCGCGTTCCGCAGTTTGCGCACCTGCAGGTGCTCTCGTCGCAGTGGATGCCGTTCGCCCTGTTCGGGCTGCGGCGCTACTTCGAGCGCTGCCAATCCGGCGAACGACGCGCGCCGACCTTCGTGCCGCTCGCCGGCGCGGTCGCTGCGCTCATCGCGCAGAACCTGTCGAACGGCTACTACCTGCTGTTCTTTTCGCCGTTTCGTCGTCGCCTACGTGCTCTTCGAGATCGCGCTCGCGACGGCTGTGGCGCAACGCCGGATCGTCTGGATCGGCAGTCGCGGGCGCCGCGTGTCTTGTCGCGGCCGTGACGCTTCCGTTTCTCTGGCCGTATCTCGAACTGAGACGAAACTGGCTTTCCGCGGCGACGCTTGACGGAAGTCGTTGCCTATTCCGCCGACTGTCTACAGTTACTGGACCGCGCCGCCCGAATCGCACATGTGGGGCCGCGTCATGCGAGCGTTCCCGAAGCCAGAGGGGGATCTGTTTCCGACGCTGACGGCGATCCTGCGACGGCGGATCGGGTTGATCGCCGCGACACGTTCGGCGTGGAAGCAGGCGCGCGTAGTCCGGCGACCGTCGCGCGCAATCTCCTGGCTCTCATACGCGCTCCGTGGTGGTCTGCGCGATCTATCTCCGTCCTGCTGCTGCTGGTATTGCTGGGTTTCAGGGCTGGACGGCATCGGACCGCTCGTCGATCAGTGTTCGCCGGATCGACCGCCCGTTCTTGCTACTGACCGCCGCAGGCGTCGCGTTGCTGGCGGTCTCACCTCGCGCTCGCGCGATTCGCCGGGCGTGGACGCGAATGCCGCTCGCCTTCGCGATCGTGGCGGCTGTTCTGTTTGCGGTCGTGCTCTCGTTCGGTCCCGACATTCGATCAGGCGGCCGCCTCATCGGCGACCCGGCTCCTTACGCCTTTCTCTACTCGCACGTGCCCGGCTTCGACGGCCTGCGAGTTCCGGCGCGATTTGCGATGCTCGTCACGCTGTTCCTCGCGGTCGCGGCAGGAGTCGGCGCAGCCGCCGTGGAGAAGCGCTTCGCCCGGGTCCGGGCTCGTGTCGTTCCTGCTTCTCGCTCGCGGTCGCTCTCCGAGTCATTCGCCGCGCCCATCGTGCTCAACGGCACCAAGGCCGAGGCCGGCTACGCCACCCCGCCGCCCCGGGTGCTTACACCGGAACGAAGCTCCGGCCGTCTACGGATTTCTCGAGACGCTGCCAGAGGCCTGGGACCGTGCTGGTGGAGTTTCCGTTCGGCGAACCCGGATATGAGGTTCGCTACATGTTCTATTCGACCACTGCACTGGCATCCGCTGTTGAACGGGTACAGCGGCACCTTTCCGTTGAGCTACGGTCGTCCGGGGCGCGCTGCTGCGGCATCCCTTGCAGAACCCGGAGCTCGCATGGGAGCAGCTTCGAAAAGACGGCGCCACTCACGCAATCGTCCACGGTGATCTCTATACGGACAACGAGGGAACCGACATCGCAACGTGGCTGCTCTCGAACGGCGCCAAGATTGTCTCGACGCGAATGGTGACCAGGTCTTTCAGCTAAAGTAGGGTCATGGCCGGCGCTCCCCACCGCGACGACCCGCTCGCCTTCCTCGGTGCGGAGCTCGACACCCTCAGGGCGCAAGGGCTCTATGGGCCTATCCGCGTACTGGACGATGCGCAGGCCGCGCGGACGCGCATCGACGGCCGCTCGGTCGTCAACCTCTCGTCGAACAACTACCTCGGACTGACCACACATCCGCTGCTGGTGCGAGCGTGCGCGCGCGGCGCTCGACAAAGTACGGCGTTGGAACGGGCTCGGTCCGAACGATCGCCGGTACGATGCAGCTTCACGTGGAGCTCGAGCGGCGGCTCGCCGAGTTCAAGAAGACCGAAGCCGCCGTCGTGTTCCAGAGCGGGTTTGCCGCCAACGCCGGAACCGTGGCCGCCATCCTCACCAAAGACGACTTCGTCATCTCCGACGAGTTGAACCACGCCAGCATCATCGACGGCGCCAGACTGAGTCGGGCCACCATCAAGGTCTTTCCCCATCGCGACGTCGCCACCGCGCGGGCCATCGTCCAGACACTCCCCGCCCAGGCGCGCAAGCTGCTGATCACCGACGGCGTCTTCAGCATGGACGGCGATCTCGGCGCGCTGCCGCAACTGTGCGATCTCGCCGAGCGAGCATGGCCTCATCATGATGGTGGACGATGCCCATGCGAGCGGAGTGTTTGGGCGGAACGGACGTGGCACCAGTCGATCACTTCGGCCTACACGGCCGCGTCGACATTCAGGTCGGCACGCTCTCGAAGGCTATCGGCGCGCTTGGTGGGTACGTCGCAGGCAGCCGCGAGCTGATCGAGTTTCTTCAGCACCGCGGTCGCCCGTTTCTCTTTTCGACCTCGCATCCACCTTCAGTGACCGCCACGTGCCTCGCCGCGCTCGACGTGCTGAACGACGAACCGCAGCTCATCGGACGCTTGTGGGAGAACACGCGGTTCTTCAAGAATCGCCTCAACGCGCTGGGGTTCAACACCGGCGCCAGCGAAAGCCCGATTACTCCCGTCATTACCGGCGACCCGGCGACGGCCATGAAGCTGTCCGACGCGCTCTTCGCGCAGGGAGTCTTCGCGCAGGGCATCGGATTCCCGACCGTGCCGCGCGACAAGGCGCGGGTGCGCACCATCGTCACGGCAACCCACACGTCGGAAGACCTGCAGTTTGCGCTCGCCGCCTTCGAGAAAGTGGGCCGAACGCTGGGATTGATTTGAGTTAGAGCCGCGTCGGGAAGTACCGCGCCGTGGTCTAATACACTCGTGAAAGTGTTGCTGCTCGCGCTGGCGCTGTCGATACCAGCGACCGCGAGTGCCCAGACTCCGGCCGCATCGAACGACGGCATCACGCTGTTCCTTCGCACCATCGAACGGGCGCTCGTAGCCGGCGACGTCGCAGGCTTCCGCGCCATGATGGTGCCCGGGATGGTCGTCACAGGCACCGAGGAATTCGTCGATGCGTGGCTGCAGTTCGGCGGGACACGCGCCATCATCCAGGAACGCGCCCGGTTCGAGACGGAGAAGCTTCCAAAGGGACAGGGATATGACGTCTACGCAGACGTCCTGCTCGAGTACGGACGGAACGGGCGAGTTGGCACGCTGCTAATCCAGGTACGGCTGCTCGAGTCGGCATGGCGTATGAGCGGCCTCAGCGTTCTGACGACGGTTGCAGGCCTGCATCGCCTCGCTCTCACCACCGAGCGGCAATACACGCTCAACAACTTCGCGCTAAGCGCCGAAGATTTCGAGATCCGTGTACCCGGTGGCGTCGCGTTCGTTGCCGAGACCAACCTCGGCGTCACGGCCATCGTCGTGCTCGGCCGAGGGACGATGACCTTCTCGCCGGCACCCGAAGCTGAAAAAGGTCAGGTCCGCCTCTACAGCGGCGGGGATACGCACGAAGGACGGTTCTCGACGCTCTACCTTCGCGCGCACCCGGCGGAGTTCGATCGACTTCTCGACGCCGGCATCTTCAAACCGACGGCCATCGACCCTCGGGAGCTCAAGCGCGCGGACGAAGTCTTCCAGGAAAATCTGATGAAGTCCTTCGGCCTCGACCTCGGCGACTTGAGCCGCGACAAGTGGTCGGTCGTTCCGACCAAAGGCGACCTCGTCGCAGAGATCCAGGAGGGCCGTTCGCATCTGACGTACATGCGTTCGACGACAGAGGCGGAGGACATCCGGTTCTTCGATCGCGCGAGAAACCGAACGATTGCCATGTATAGCTCGCGTGAAAAGCTGGCCGCACGCGGACGCGCCTTCAACGAGGACGACCAGGTCGACTTCGACATCCTGCATCACGACATCACCGCGAGCTTCGACCCTGCCCGCGACTGGATCGAGGGCAAGTCGACGATCACACTGACACCGCGCCGGGGCCCCATTGCGTCGCTGACGCTCGCACTGGCAGTGCCGCTTGTGGTGCGCTCGGTGGTCAGTCGCCGGCAGGGGTACTTGATGGCCCTTCGCGTGACCGGTCAGGAAGACGTCATCGTGAGCCTCACCGAACCGTTGAAGCCCGGGCAGTCACTCGATCTGGACGTGACTTACGGTGGCCGTCTACCCCCTGCTGTCCCAGAACGCGAGGCGCTACAAGTCTCTTCGGACGTCTTCGGGCTCCAGGCCGAGCCTAGTTACACGTTCACCGGACGCTCGGGTTGGTATCCGCAGGCCAAGGTCGACGACTACGCGACGGCAACGATGGTGCTTCGTGTGCCGCAGATTTTCACGTCGGTCGCGAGTGGACGGATGGCCGAGGGCGACCCGAAGCTCGTCAGGCTCGAAGGGCAGAACGGTCAGTGGAAAGAGTACCACTTCACCGCGACCCAGCCGGTTCGCTACCTCGGTTGGTCGACGAGCCGCTTCGTTCCTATCGACAGCGCGCCCTTTGCCGTTGACGAGTCGGAAGGCGAGCGGGGCTCTCTCACTGGCGTGTCGTACAGAAACGGTGACCTGACCGTGGTGTCGAGCATCGCGTTGCGGCGGCACGCGCGAGAATTGTTCAACGCGTCGGGCGGAGTGATGAATTTCTACAGCTCCCTACTCAGCGACGTCCCGTACCCGAGCTTCACGCTTGCCTTTGTCGAGAACACGCAGCCCGGCGGCCACAGTCCGCCGTACTTCGCCACACTCAGCCAGCCCACGCCGGGCATGCCGATCTCCTGGAGGTCGGATCCGGCGTACTTTGAAGGATTTCCCGAGTTCTTCCTCGCGCACGAGGCGGCCCATCAGTGGTGGGGCCACGCCGTGGGCTGGAAGAACTACCACGAGCAGTGGATCAGTGAGGGCTTCTCGCAGTACTTCGCCGCGCTGTATGCCGAGCACCTGAAGAAAGACTCTGTCTTCGATTCGATCATCCGGCAGATGGCACGGTGGACGATCGATCGATCCGATCAGGGGCCGGTCTACCTTGGCTACCGGCTTGGCCACATCCGCAACGAGAGCCGCGTGTTCCGCGCACTCGTGTACAACAAAGGCGCGCTCACGCTCCACATGCTGCGCCGCATGATGGGCGATGATGCGTTCTTCCGCGGACTGCGTCGCTTCTACTCGACGTGGCGTTTCCGTAAAGCCGGCACCGAAGAAGTGAAGAACGCCTTCGAAATCGAGGGCGGCCGGGATCTCGATCGGTTCTTCGACCGATGGATCTACGGATCGTCGCTGCCGCGCGTCAAGTTCAGCTACACCACCGAGCCAGATGCCGTCACCGTACGGTTCGAGCAGATTGGCGAGGTCTTCGATGTGCCGATCACGGTCGCGCTCGAATACGCCGGATCCTCATCTGAGGTCGTCGTGCCGCTCACGGAGGCGGTCACCACAATGCGCATCCCGCTGGCCGGACCACTCCGCGACATCGAAGCGAACAGCGATGGCGCGGCGCCGGTCATCTTCGTGAGATAGACTAAAATTGCTCAGGCATGGACAGGATCACGGTCACTATCAACGGGCGTGAGCTCAGCGTCGAGAAAGGCAAGACAGTTCTTCAGGCGGCCCTCGAAAACGGGATAGAGCTCCCCTACTACTGCTATCACCCAGGTCTCGGCGTCGACGGCTCCTGCCGGGTGTGCATCGTCAAGATCGAAAAGATGCCCAAGCTGCAGACGTCGTGTTCCACCGTCTGCGCCGACGGCATGATCGTTCACACGCAGACGCCCGACGTGGTCGAAGCGCGCGCAGGCGTCTTCGAGTTCTTGCTGATCAATCACCCTCTCGACTGCCCCGTTTGCGACAAAGGCGGCGAGTGTCCGCTCCAGGATTTTTCGTACGAGTTCGGGCCCGACCGAAGCCGGATGGAGTTTCCGAGGCGCACATTCGATGGCGAAGGCGTGGAAGCCGACATCGATTTCGGGCCAACCCTGATGCTCAACCGGAACCGGTGCATCCTGTGCACGCGGTGCATCCGGTTCATGCGGGACGTGGATGCCGATGCGCAGATCGGCATCGCCAACAGAGGAGCGGGGAGCGAGATCGCGACCTATAAAGAAGAGGGCGTGCAGTCGCTGCTGTCAGGGAACCTGATGGATGTCTGCCCGGTTGGGGCGATCACCACCCGCGACTATCGGTTCAAGTCGAGGCCGTGGGACAACCCGATGGCGGGCGACACGATCTGCACGTTCTGCTCGAAGGGCTGCAACACCACGGTGTGGATGAAGGCAAAACCAGAGTGGGCGCGGGGCCCACAGATGGCGCGCGTCACGCCGAGACTGAATCCGGACGTCAATAGCTACTGGATGTGCGACATCGGCCGCTTCGACTACCACTGGGTGGAGGGCGACGCACGACTCGTGCAACCGCTCGTCCGCGCCTCCAATGGCGTGCACCAGCCAGTCAACTGGCACGATGTGTGGCGCGCGCTCGACGCTCGTCTGAGTGAGACCGGCAATGGGGGCGCACGCTCGCCGCTCGCCTTTCTCGCCTCGGCCCACGCGTCGCTCGAAGAGCTCCACCTGCTCAAACAGCTGGCCGGCGCAACCGGATCATCGATCTCTGTCAGCTGGACGGCGAGCGACAAGAACCAGCCAGAAGGCACGAAGTTCAGGGTTCCGCGTGCCGATGCACCGAACGTCAATGGCGCGCGGGATCTCGGTCTGGCCGTTCCCGCTTCGAACGACACGCCGCCGGATCTCGCGGAGCTCAGAGCCGCCGTGGAGAGTGGTCGTGTCCGAGCCCTCTACCTGCTGGATCCAGGACCGGCCAGAACGCTCAGCGGCGATCTCACGTGGGTGATCGCGGCACGCGAAAGCGGCCGCCTTCCTCTGCTGATCGTTCAGGGCGTCCTGCGTTCCGACGTGACAGCCGCTGCCGACTTCGTGCTGCCAGGCTCGACGTCGTTCGAGAAGGACGCGGCGTACACGAACGACCAAGGCAAGGTGCAAGGCGCCGCGGCCGTCGTCGCGCCGCCTGCGGACGCACAGGACGATTGTCTCATTCTGTCGAATCTGGCGATGCTCTTCGGTACGCGTCTCGTGTCGCGCGAGGACGCGCGTGCGGAGATTGCTTCCGCGCTCTCGCATCTCCCGGCCTACAGCGCTCTGGGACAGATGGCCTTCAGCCGCCCCGTGCCGGCCCGGACGTGGCTGCAGGGTTCGAATCCATCGGAGCGATGGAAATGGGACTTTCTGTTCAAAGATCTCCCGCCCGTCAAAGGCGCCGTCGATCCGAGCTCGCTGCCTCCAGCACCGGGACTGCGCGACGGAGGAGTGATTCGGCTGAAGCCGATCGAGTAGCCGAGTCGCAGTCTGATGAGTCGTTCGTCAGACGATCAGCAGTCGACTACCGACTTTTCCCTGTACTCTTGCAGTTTCCTTTGTTATATTGATTTCCCGATGAATTCACGCCTCATCCGAGTCCTGATCGTCGTTGTCGGCGTGGCCATCGTGATGTCTGCGGCATTCCTTCTCAGGGACCTCGACTCCAGAATTCGCTCGCATGAATCGTTCTCGGATGCGCTTCGCGGGCAGGCCAGGGGACTGAGCGCCACGATCGCCGACATGCGTGTGGGCCAAGTCGCGTACGTGGCCAACGGCCAGAGCGAAGAGTTCTGGATGACGCACGTGGCGACTCTCCTGCCGGTGCTCCAGAAACAGTCGGCAGAATTTGCCGCCGGCCTGGCGGCGCCTGCCTCCCGCTCCGCCTTCGACGCCGCCGTCGCCGCGCTCGAGAATTTCAGAACGCTGGACGCCCGCGTTCGCGAGTTCGTCACCGGCGGCAATGGGCTGCTCGCGGGCGATCTCATCTTTGCCGATGGCCTCGAGTCGGCCACCGCTGCCTCGTCGCATCTGGCGACCGCGCTCCAGGAAGAGCTGCAGGCGAGGGCGAACGACGTGGCTCAGATTCAACGCCGGCAGCTCGACATTCTCGCCGGGCGCGACAGGGGGCATCGTGCTACTGCTCTTGTGGCTTGCCCTTACGGGTACAGCGCCTCGCCCGGCTGCCGAGCCGCAGGTGACCGCGCCGGTCATCGAGCCCATTCGCTTCGAGGCGCCGCTGCCGCGCGCCAAGGCGGCTGTCACGCCGAAGCTGATCACGACCGCTCAATTGTGCGGCGAGCTTTCTCGCATTACCGAAAGCCGTCAGCTTCCTTCGCTGCTCGAGCGTGCCGCCAGGGTCCTGGACGCATCGGGCATGATCGCCTGGGTGGCAGACCCAGTCCGGACGGGAGCTGCGTCCGGCCGTTTCCTTCGGCTACTCCGATAAGGTCGTTGCCCGGATGGGAGGCATCCCGCGCGAGGCCGGCAATGCCGTCGCCGCCGCTTTCCGTCCGCGGAAGTCCGGACCGTTCCGGGTGACGGCGCGGCCAATGGCGCGCTGATCACTCCGCTGATGACACCCGACGGCTGCATCGGTGTGCTCTCAACCGAGTTGAAGAACGGCTGCGAGAAGGACGAGAGCTCGCAGGCCCTTGCCACCATCTTCGCGGCCCAGCTCGCCACCCTCGTCGCGCCGCTTCCTGTCGCCGTCCCCAAGGACCGCCGCGCAGGCCTGATCCAGCCGATCGCCGGGTCCGCAGAGGACACCGACCGTCTACCCGGTGTGACGATCCCGCTCTAGTTTCAACAATCTAGGCCGTTTTGTCACGGGCACAGCTTTTGGATTGTTCCCGGGTGGGGCTGCGCCGTGTCACGGAGTGCGTGGCAGGCAGGCGCTGGCACAGCGCACTCCGCGTTCGTTCACGATACGCGCACGGCCCCGTTTGGCAGTTACTTGAGGAGGTGTTCATGACTCGCATCGGCCGCGCTTTCCTGGCGTTGGCGCTGGCGTCGGTTGCCTATGGGTGCGCGCTTCACGCGCCCAATATCTCCGACGTCCGCCGCAATGCCAGTCGATATTCGGATCGAACCGTGACGTTCGATGGAACCGTGACAAGCTCTTGGGGCGCGTCGCCCGTGCCGTTCAAGATCTACAAAGTCGAAGACGGAACCGGCGAGATCACCGTCGTCTCGCGCCATGGCAGCAGCCCGCCCATCCGGGGCAGCCATGTCAAGGTCAAGGGAGTTGTTCGGGACATCGCCGTCTTCAACGGCATGCCGCTCGGACTCCACCTGGAAGAGCGCGATCTCGATATCCGGCGCAACTAGCGCCTACCCCGCCACCCGCATCACGACCGCCGTCATGTCGTCGGATGCGGGCTGGCGGTCGCGAAAGAGCTCGACCGACTCGAAAATGCCGTCCACGATCGCCTGCGCCGGCTGATCGGCGAGGCGATCGAGGACCTTGATCAGCCGCGCGGCGCCGAATTCGTGCCCCAGCGGATTCTCGGCCTCAAAGATTCCATCCGTGCAGAACACGTACAGATCCCCCGCCTTGAGGTCCAGCGTGATCTCCTCGTAGCTGGTGTTGGGAAAAGATCCGAGCGGAACCCCGGGCAGCTGGATTGGCTCCGACACACCGTCGCTTCGTCGAATGGGAAACGGCAGGCCCGAGTTTGCCATCGACACCTGACGCTTCTTCATGTCGAAGGAGGCGTAGCATAGCGTGCAGAAGTATTCCTCGAGCTTCCTTTCATGCAGGATGGTGTTCATCGACGCCAGGACGCCGCAAGGGGTCGATCGCAGAGTCGTAAAACGCCGGCGGAACGTCCTCGACCGCACCAGCTCGCCCGCAAACGCTCCATACAGCGCGGCCGGAACCCCCTTGCCTGACACATCCCCGACCGCAATCACGAGGGTACCCGGATCGGGCGACAGAAAGTCGTACAGGTCGCCGCCGATCTGTCGCGCCGCCTGGAATCGCGCGCCCAATTCGACGCCCTTGGGCCTCTTCGGCGCCTCCGACGGCATCAGCGCCATCTGCACCCGTCGCGCGAACTCGATTTCGCGCTCGAGCCTGAGCTCACTGGCCCGCACCGTCTCGTACAGCCGAGCGTTTTCGATCGCGACCGCGGCCTGGCTGGCGAGGATCCCCAGAATCTCGGCATGACGCTGGCTGAAGGCGTGCAGCTCGGGACTCTCGAGGTCGAACACACCAATGCACCTGTCTTTCAGCAGCAGCGGGATCACCAGCTCGGACCGCACGTCCTCGACGACTTTGATGTACCGCGGATCCTTGGACACGTCGTCGACGATCAGCGGGACCTTGTGCTGAGCCGAGTAGCCGACGAGTCCTTCGCCGATCTTGATGTTCAATCTGTTGGTCTTCTCGCCGTACTGCAGGGCCACCTTCGGCTCCAGCTCCTGCTTCTCTTCGTTCACCAGGAGGATGCCGAACGTCCGGTAGTCCATGATCCGCTTCGTGAGGATTGCGATGCGGCTGAGCAGTTCATCCAGATCGAGGATCTCTGCGACTTCGCGGGCGATCTCGGTCAGCGTTTCCAGCGCCGCCGCATGATCGCGCTCCTGCTGGAACGTGCGGGCGTTGGCGAGCGCCTGCGCGACGTGTACGCCGAAAATGCCCGAGGATCTCGACATCTCGTTCGGTAAACGCACCGATGCGATCGCTGAGAAGATTCAGCGCACCCAGCGTGCGATTCTTGTGGCGCAGGGGCACCGCGAGCTGCGAGTTCACGCCTTCGACCAGCCCCACGTACCGCGCGTCCTCGTTCACGCTGTCGACGAGAATCGGCTTCTCCTCGGATACAGCAGCGCCGACGATGCCCTGGCCGACTTTGAGACGGAAGTTCAGCACGAGATCGAGCGGATAACCCTCGGCATAGGCGATCCGGAGCTCCTGACCGGTGTCGTCGAGCATGTACACGGAGAACACCGTGAACGACGTGAGTCTGGCAATCAGACGCGGGATGCGCCGCAGCAGCTCGTCGACGTCGAGCACGGCAGAAACTTCGCGGCCGAGCTCGAACAGGGTCGCAACGAGCTCGTGATCCTGGGCGGAGGGACGGTCAAGCAACTCTGTCATAATAGCAGCCCGATGGACTCGCTGACGTTGCCGCTCGACTACGCCGCCATCGAGAAGATTCTTCCGCACCGCTATCCGTTCCTGCTCGTGGATCGCATCACCGAGCTCGAGCTGGACAAGCGAATCGTCGGGCTCAAGAACATCTCCGCGAACGAACCGTATCTGTCGCCTGCGCCTTCGGGTCGGCTCGTGCTGCCGCCGACAATTCTGACGGAGGTCATCGCGCAAGTCGGCGCGATTCTGATCCTCGCGAAACCGGAGAATCAGGATCGCCTGCCGTTTTTTGCCGGCATCGAGCGTGTGCGCTACCGGCGGCCGGTCCACCCCGGCGACCAGGTGGTCATCTCGGTCACGGTGAAGCGGCTCCGCAGCCGCATGGGCGTGCTCGCTGGCGAAGCGCGCGTGGACGGCAAGGTCGTGGTCGAAGGGACGATGACCTTCGCCTTGGGACCGCGCTAGCGGCGAGAGGCGCCCGCTGTCGGGCGATTCCCTATTTGATGACCAGCAGCACGGTGCCGATCTTGGCGCCGCGCGATGCCCAGGCCGCCCATCGCGCCTCCGGATTGAAGTAACGAACCGCGTCGAGAACAGCAGGCGCCAGAACCATCGCCCCAATCCAACGTTCGCTCAGACGCCGAGACGCGGCCATTCCGCGCGTGTCTCGCTCGTAAGGCCCGCCCTTGGCGAATGCCGCTCCGGCGTAGATGAAGGATGTCGCCACGTGAAACGTCAACATGCCCTTGCGGACAGGACTCTCCTCGTTCTTGAGATTCGGGTGGTGCGTCAGAATCTGCTCGCTGTAGAGATACTGAGCCCAGAAGCCGGCGGACGACACCACGTACTCCCGCCGCGGAGACAGCTCCGGCGCATGTGAAAGGGCGAAGAAGGGGATGCCCTCGAAGTCGACCTTCTTGACGACGACCTTCTGATCGAAGGCCCAGTTGGCGATGAGGTGTCCCGCTTCGTGAGAGGCGAGCCCGGCCGCGCCGCCGAGCAGTACTCTCCCGAAGCGCGAGGCGGCAGACCGTTCCTGCGCGAAGGCCGGAGACGTCGCCAACACGAGCAGGAGGATCGCGAAGCTCCCAGCTTTCAGCTGCCAGCTGCCAGCTCGTCCCTCGCAGCTCATGGCTCGCAGCTCCCCTACCCTCGCCACAGCACCCGGCCCAGGCGCGTGTGGTACGGCGTGAACTCCCCTTCGGCATCCTCCGCAATCGCCTGTTTCACCTGATTGATCTTGGCGTCGAGGTCGTCGGCGGCCGACAGAATCATGGCCTCGACGGTCATCGGCTCAACGGGAGCGCCGAACTCCTTGTGCCCATGATGGGAGACGATGAGGTGCTCGATCTGCGTTCCGAGCACGTCGGGAAAATCGGGAATCGACTGGATGACGCCTCGCACCATCATCGCACCGAGGGTGACGTGTCCCACCAGGTTGCCCTCGCGCGAATACCGGGTGGCGTGCTCGTACTCGAGCTCCTCGAGCTTGCCGATGTCATGAAGCAGCGCCCCAGCTGTGAGGAGATCCTGATTCGCCCCATACGCCGCGCCCAACACGAGAACCGAGCGTGCCACCGAAAGAATATGCTCGAGGAAGCCGCTCCGATACGCGTGGTGGACGGTTAGCGCCGCCGGCCAGATGCGCAGCTTTTCCGCATGGGCCGTGGTGATGCGCTCGAGCAGCTCGCGAATGTGGGGATCGCGCACGTGCTGAATCAATTCCTGCAGTTCCGCCCACATCTCGTCGACCGGACGCGATGCGGACACGATGCAGTCTTCCTCGCGAAACCCCTGGAGGGCGTCCTGCGCGGGATTGACCCGGCGAATCTTCTCGACGAGAAGCTGCACTCGGCCGTTGAAGAGATCGGTGCGCCCCTGCACCTTCACGAACTCCCCGCTGTCGAACTCGTCCTTCAGGCGGGCGACTTCGTTGAAGATGCGGGCCCGCACGAATCCGGTGCGGTCCTGAAGCGTCAGCGACAGATAGAGGTCCCCACCCCGCCCCTGGCGCAGGTCCTTCTGCGTGCAGAGGAAATAGCTCCAGCCGTTGAGTTCCGGGGTGAACGCTCGAACCAACGGGAGGCGTCCGGGACCGCTCATCGTAGGCCCATCATACTGACACATGCACGACGCGCCGAGGCGTTGTAGAATCAAAAGTCACCATGCTCATTCGTGCCTGGATCGCGCTGGCGCTCTGCGGCCTTCTCGTGTTGAGCGCATGTTCGAACAGCGAAACCACAACGCAGCCAGCCGCTGAAACGGCACAGAGTGGCAGCGCGCCGGCGGCGGCCGCGCCGGAGCCGGACTACCCGCAGCCGGTCTTCGTTGTCCCGCCGAGGCCGAAGCCGGGCGCGCCGCACGGTCCCGGGTTCGACTTGCCGCTGATCGAGCTCGCTGGGTACACGCCGGCACGGCCAATGGAAGTGCTGCGCGATGCGCATACGTTTACGGCCGACCATCCCGAGATCGCGAGCTATGTCCCGTGCTATTGCGGGTGCGGCAATGCCGGCCACAAGCACAACGCCGACTGCTTCGTGAAGGGCCGTGATGCACAGGGCCGCGTCACCGAGTGGGAGCCGCACGGGGTCGCCTGCGCCGTGTGCATCGACATTGCCGTCGAGTCGATGCGGATGAGGAATTCGGGGGCGTCGGTCACGGCCATCCGACGCAAGATTCAGGGGGATTACCGGCCCAACTTCCCGAACTCCGAGACGCCAACGGCGGCCCCGCCGGCAAACTGACGTTGTCGCAACCCCGCGCCGACGCCTTCGCTCGGCTGTTTGAGGCGGTCCACGAAGGGGTCTACATCGGCTTGCTCAGCGCCGCGCACACGACGACCGTCGCGGCCAACCCCCACCTCAAACTCATGTTCGGGTACGCCGCTGACGTGGCCGACGCACAGGTGCGGCCCTTTGATCCTCCGCGGTTCGTCGATCCCCGAGCACGGGCCGGGTTCATCAGCCGCCTCTCGGCAGAGGGCGCCGTCACCGATCACCTGCTGCGGCTTCGGCGACTGGACAACTCGCCGCTCTGGGTCGAAGTGACGGCCCACGCGGAGCCGCCGCGCGCCGACGGGTCCATCCGCATCGACGCGCTCGTGCGCGACGTGAGCGAACGGAAGAAGCTCGAGGATCAGACGCGCGACCTCTACCACCAGCTGCTGCAAGCCGAAAAGCTGGCGGCGCTGGGTCAGACCATCTCTGGCGTCGCGCATGAGCTCAACAATCCTCTGGCGACCATTCTCACGTGGGCCGAGCGCCTTTCGCAGCGCCCTGCCGGAGAGATCGACGAGAAGACGCGCCGCGGTCTCGAAACCATCCTGGGTGAGTCGGAGCGCGCGGCCAAGATCGTTCGCAACCTGCTGACCTTCGCCCGCAAGCGGCAATCCACGAGGGCGATGGTCGATCTCAACCACGTCGTGCGCGAGACCCTGGCGCTGCGGTCCTACGAGCAGCGCATCACCAACATCACGGTCGTGGATGCGCTCGCGGCGGGATTGCCAGAGGTGTTCGCCGATCCCCATCAGGTCCAACAGGTGCTCTTGAACCTGATCATCAACGCCGAGCAGGCGATGCTGGGAGCGAACGGCCGGGGCACGCTGGTCGTGCGCAGCTGGCACGACGTCGACCGCGAGGCTGTCGTTCTCGAAATCAACGACGACGGGCCTGGAATCGCGGCGGAGCTCCAGCCCAAGATTTTCGATCCGTTCTTCACAACCAAGGAAGTCGGCAAGGGCACCGGACTTGGATTGACGGTCGCCTACGCGATCGTTCAGGAACACGGCGGGCGCATTCGCCTCGCCTCCAACGCCGGCGCAGGCGCGTCGTTCTATGTCGAGCTGCCCGTGAGCGGCACGCCGCTTCAGCGGCCAGCTGCCGCTCCGCTACGCGCGGACTTCCAGTCGCTGATCGGCTCTACGGTGCTGGTCGTGGAGGACGAGCCGGCACTTGCCGCGGCGGTGAGCGAAGCGTTGACCGATGCAGGATTTGTCGTCGAACGGGCGGGCGACGGAGAAGAAGCGCTGCGCCGGGTCGGCGCCAACGCCTACGATCTCATCGTCTGCGACTTGAAGATGCCGAAGATCGACGGCATCCGTTTCCACCAGAGGCTGGCCGCCTCGGACGCCGCGATGGCGCGGCGCGTGATCTTCGTGACCGGCGATGTCGCCGGCACGGAGGCCGAAAAGTTCCTGCAGGAGAGCGGCTGCCGGTGGCTTGCCAAGCCGTTCAGACTCGGCGATCTCCTCCGAACCGCTCGAGAAATCCTCGACTGACGCTATCTCGCCGCCGCGACCGCCACTCTCGGCTGCCGGACTGCGCGCGGCGCCGGCGGCACGAACGACTTCTTCGGGAAACCTGGCTTCATGTTGACCACCACGCCGCCGACCGCCTGCTGTGCAGCCGCCACGCGCTCGGGCAGGTGCGCCTTCGCCATGACGGGCTTGTGCTGGAACGCCAGCACCGCACTCTTGAGCGCCGCGATCGCTTCGGCCGGCGCCAGGTCGGCGAGGACGACCCTCAACCGCTTGACGGCGCGAGCATGGAGCTGCGATACGCGAGATTCGTTGACGCCGATCTCAGCGCCGATCTGCTTCATGGTGACGTCGCCGTAGTAGTAAAGGGTGATGACTTTCTGCTCTCGGGGGGGAAGCGACGCGATGGCGTCGCGGACTCGCCTCTCTAATTCCGTGCGCTCAAAGGCGGCATCTGGCGCCTCGGGCTCTGATGGGACCAGCGCGGTCGGCAGACAGGCTTCATCGACCGTTTCGCTCGTCGCCAGGGGCGACGTGGACTCGATCGTGTGGATGCGGACGATCGTGCGCCCAAGTCGTTTCTCGTCCGTGCCCACCTTCGCGGCCAGATCGGCCAGCGATGGCTCGTGGCCCAATTCGCGCCGCAGCGTCTCGCGAGCCGCTTCCAGCTCGCGCCGCATACGCCGCACGCCTCTTGGCCACGCATCGCGGCGGAGTGCGTCGATCATCGAGCCTCGAATTCGCCGCTCAGCGAAGGTCTCAAACTTGATCCCGCGCCCCTCGTCGTAGCGATGGGCCGCGTCGATCAATCCAATGACCCCGTCCTGCACCAGGTCGCCAACGTCGATGGAATGGGGCATCGTCGACGCCATGCGGCGTGCGAGTGCCTCGACGAACGGCAATCCGTTCACGATGCGACGGCTCTGGGCGGCGGACAGTGATTGGGCGCGCATGATTCGTTTTGGCTCCTGAAAAGCGCCGGATTTTCCGGCTGCGGGCGGCCATATCGCAACATGGGTACCAGAATGGACACAAAGAAAAAACGAATCGTTGGGCTTTGCAGGGCTGTGTCGACAAAATGTTGTAATAGAAGCGTTTAGTGGCTTTTTGTGAGGTGCAGAATAGGGAAAACTGGACGATGTACCGCCCGTACATCGCCAAATTTATGACGACAATAGCTGATTGCGTCAAAAGAATGGCAAAAACTGATCACAGTTTTGGGTGTCGAAAGTTGCAATTTCGCACAGTTCAAATTTCAAAACTGGAAGCGTCGAGCGTAACCAGGTGGGAAGAGAAGAGATGGGCGGATGACTGGCGGGCGGGTGCTAACTTGGAACCTAGGCGTCGGAGGCGCTGTTGCCGATCTGCATCCGTATTTCTTTGGCGGTGCCCATGGCATCGAGCACGCTGCTGACAACCTGGGCCGCGCGCGCCCTGCCGGCCTCGTCGGCCGACTTCTTTTCCATCAGCTCCGCGTGAGCCAGGATGATGCCGAGTTGGTTGTTGAGCCTGTGAAAGAGGGTCCTGAGCTCAGGCGGCTGTCCCATGGCTTCACGCTCGAGCAGATCGGTGACCGAGTACGACAATCTCTCCATGCTTATTCTCCGCCGAAGAGCCAGAAACGACCCAGGGTTTTTTGGAACACCCGTAGCTCGAGCGCGGACGTTCGCGGAAGCGGCCGCGACCTTAGTGCTGAACGTCGGCGCCGTTGCTGGGAGTTCCCTGTGGGGTGCGCCAAAGCGAGTCGGCGAAGATGCGGACCGAGCCACCTGCCGTGCGCACGTACTCCACTTTCCCGCCAGCCATCCAGTTGTAGATGGTGCGGCGGCTCACGCCAACGACTTCGCAAGCCTTCATGATCGAGATGGTCTGCCGTTCTGATTCCACGTTGTTTCCTCCCTCGCCAAAGCCTATCGGTAGGCGGTTTACAACTCTGTAGTCCTTGACTCGCTTTGACGGACGAACCACGTCAGCCGGCCAGGGAGCATCTGGGTTGACTGAGGGGGAGGCCGATGTCAAACTCTTGACGCAGCGCCCTAAATGACTGACGTGACTAAACATTTGCTCCTCGTCGAGGACGAGGCTGCGCTTCGGCAGGCTCTGGCTGAACGTCTCGCCGAGCACGGCTTCGAAGTGGAGCAGGCCGATACCGGCGAGCGCGCGATCGAGATGCTGGCCGACTTCGCGTTTGACGTGGTGGTCACCGACCTGCGCCTGCCTGGTCTGGACGGCACGCGCGTGCTTGAAGCCGCGCTCGTGCGTTATCCCGACATTATCGGCATCATCGTGACCGGGTACGGCACTGTGAAGGACGCCGTCGAAGCCATCAAACGCGGCGCGAGCGATTTCGTAACCAAGCCGTTCCAGTTCGATGAGCTGCTCCACGCGCTCAATTCCACAATGGAGCAGCGACGGCTCAAAGCGGAGAACGCCTACCTTCGCTCGCAGCTTCAGGAACGGTACCGGTTCGAAGGGCTCATCGGGCGCAGCCCCGCGATGCGGGACCTCTTTCAGCTGCTCGAAACTGTCTCGGCTTCGGCGAGCACGATTCTCATCACGGGCGAAACGGGAACGGGCAAGGAAGTCGCGGCGCGCGCGATCCATCACAACAGCGCGCGGCGGGCGCAACGATTTGTCGCGTTGAACTGCGGCGCCATCCCCGAGACGCTTCTGGAAGCCGAGCTGTTCGGCCACGTTCGCGGCGCGTTCACTGGCGCCGTCGGCACTCGACAGGGCCGACTCGAACAGGCGCACAAAGGCACGCTCTTTCTCGACGAAGTCGGGACCATGAGCCCCGGCATGCAGATGAAGCTGCTGCGGGTGCTGCAAGAGCGGGAGTTCGAACGGATTGGCGACTCGCACACGATCAAGGTCGACGTGCGCGTCATCGCCGCCACTAACAGCGATCTCCAGAAGATGGTGGCCGCTGGCGCGTTTCGCGAGGACTTGTTCTACCGACTCAACATCATCCCGATCGGCCTTCCGCCACTGCGCGATCGGCGCGAGGATGTCCCCCTTCTCGTGCAGCATTTCCTCAAGAAATTCGCGACGGCGGAATCGGGCCTCCGCGGGCTCGAACCGTCATCGAACCGAGGCCCCGAGCCACCTGGCCGTGCGTTCACCGTCTCGCAACAGGCCATGCGCTGTCTGATGTCGTACTCGTGGCCCGGCAATGTGCGGCAGCTCGAGAACGCGATCGAGCGCGCCGTCGCCCTCAGCGGCGGGCGGACCCAAATCGAAACGTCAGATCTCACGCCCGAGATCATCCAGGCCTCCGAGTCGGCGCACGCGCCGGACCTCCAGTTGCCTGAGGACGGCATCGACTTCCAGGGCTACGTGAGCCGGATCGAGCACGAGCTGATACGTCGTGCTCTCGAGAAGACCGGCGGCAACAAGGGAAAGGCGTCGAAGCTGCTGAACCTCAAAAGGACAACGCTGGTCGAAAAGCTGAAGCGATTGGAGCCGCAGAGCTGATGGTGCTGCACGTCGTGTTGTTTCGGCCGAGGAAGGATGCAACCGACGCAGACCGTCAGGCGATGCTGGCCGCTTTGGAGACAGCGGCGAAGGAGATTCCTGAGGTTCGAACCTTCTACGTGGGCAGCCGGATCGCGCACGGCGCCCGCTACGAGCCGCTGATGACCGAGGACTTTCCGTTCGCTGCCATTGTGGGCTTCGATGGGATGGAGGGCCTCAAAGCGTATCTCGCACACCCGAAGCACGAACGGCTCGGCGAGCTTTTCTACCGCCTGCAGGAAGCAGCGCTCGTCTTCGACTACGACGAAGAACGCGCTTACCGATAGTCGATGGTCCTTGTCGGCTTGCCGGCCTTTTCGAGGTCGAATCCGGCCTTGACCAACGCCCCGTCGACATACTCTTCCCACTTGTCGATGCGACCATCGCCGTCGGTATCCTGCTCGACGCGCGAGAGCTGCCCTTTGGTGTAGTACTCCGTCCGATCGACACGGCCATTCTTTCGCGTGGAAAACTCGACCTTTGAGATGGTCCCATCAGCCGCTTCGTAGTACCAGCTATCAGGTCTTCCGTCATTCGACCTAGAAGATCCGACTCTCTCTAGCTTCTGCCCAGGACCGTAGTATTCCCATCGATCGATCTTGCCATCCTCGTTGCTGTCGATCTCAATCCTGGTAACGACAGAACCGTCCATATAGCTGAAAACATCTGGCTTACCGTCATTGCCGACGTTCACGGTCAATTGGCCTAGTTTGCCTGTTTTCTCATCGTACTTGGCCTTGACCGTGCCTGCGTCGGGACTTCCTCCGCAGGAGCTCGAGCACAGCCCAAGCATCATCACAATAAGGATTGTGAGCTGGCGGACGTGATTAGGTCTTGAGACCAACATTAGAAGTGAAGAAGGCATCGACGATTCCGCGCACGCGATCGATCGAATCCGCCGAATTGATTGCCGTTCTGAGATGCCCGCCGTTGGTCAGGCCTTTCGAATACCACGACATCAGCGCCCGCAGCTTGTTGATGACCCAGCGCTCGTGCCGCGACTCGGCTCGCTGCGACACTGCGTCCGACGTCCCAGCTCGATGGCGGAAGCCGTCCTGTTCGCCTTCGCCTTCACTCAGCAGCATATTCAGATATTCGAGCAGGAACCGGCCTCGATCTTCCAGAGTCACCTCGCGTGGCAAACGGCCCGCCGCCAAATCTGCGGCCTGCGCCAGAACCCAAGGATTCCGCAACACGCCCCTGCCCACCAGCACGCCGCTGACACCCGAGGCCATGCGTTCGATGATCTGCTCCGGCTCGACGCAGTCTCCTGAACCCAGTACCGGGATCTCCACGCTTGCAGCGACGCGTTCGATCAGATCCCAGTCGGATTGGCCCGAATAGGATTGCGCGGCGGTACGGCCATGCACGGCCACTGCCGAGGCCCCAGCGTCTTCTACACGTCTGGCCAGTTCAGGCGCGTTGATCGAGCTCTCGTTCCACCCTGCCCGCATCTTCACGGTAACCGGGATCGTGACTCGCCTTGCCATCGCGGCGATCACCTTCGCGGCGTGCTCCGGTTCGCGCATCAGGCTGCAGCCGGCGTTGTGCTTGGCGATTTTCGGGACCGGACACCCCATGTTGACGTCGACGATGTCCGCCCCAAGGCCTTCGACAATCTGGGCGGCATCGGCCATTTTCTCCGGATCGCCGCCGAAGATCTGGATCGAAACAGGGCGCTCTTCTTCTGTGTATTCGGCATACTCGAGCGTCCGGTCGATCCCTCGCACCAGCCCCTCGGCGCTCACCATCTCGGTGACGACGAGCCCGCACCCGCCGTGACGCTTGACCAGTCGCCGGAAAGCAGAGTCGGTCATCCCCGCCATCGGGGCCACCACGTAGGGCGACTCGAGCTTCCGGGGGCCGATTTTCAACTCGCTCACACATACGAGTATATCGGCCGCTGGTCTGTGGCCGCGCTTCGGATGCGTTCCGCGCTCAGAGGGGGTCAGTAGGGCTTGACGTCGGCGGCGTCGACTTCCACGCTCACACTCTGGCTGATGAGGTCGACGGCCAGAATCAACCGGGCGTGGGCGCCTTTCCGGATGAGCCGTCCGACAACTCCCTTGAGGGCGCCGTGAACGACCTCCACCAGCATCCCTTCCCGAATCATCGGGCACGGATCGAACTGGAGATCGCTTTGAAGCAGGAGGCGGATGCTCTCGATTTCGTGGTCCGGAATAGGTGCCAGCTGCCCTTCGCACGAGACGATGTTAACGACGCCGGTACACTTCCGGACGACCAGCGCGTCTTCAGACTTGAACCGTGCAAAGCAGTAGCCGGGAAAGAGCGGCCAGTCGATTTTCTTCTTGCGGTCCTTCCAGCGGCTCCAGCGAGTGACGGTTGGCAGGAATACTTCGAGATGCTTGAGCTCGATCTGCTGCCGCACCACCTGTTCGTGGCGTGATCGCGTCCAGATTGCGAACCACCTCGGGTCGGACATCAGAACGTCGGTTCAGCCGTGAGCCCGGTCTCCCAGGCTTTGCGAAGCTCTTCATTCTTCCACTCGATGAGAGCTTGCGAGCGGAGGCGCTGCATCGCCTTGCGCAGTTCGGCTGCAAATTTCTCCTGGCCTAACCGGTCGGCGATCCGGCCGCGGGCCGCCTCGAAGGACATCGTCGTCGAGTCGACGGAGGCCTCCAGCTTGAAGAACTGTGCGCCCGTCGAGCCGTTCATGACCGGCGTGATGTCCCCGACCTTCATGGTCGAAATCAACTTGGCGAGCTGTTCGTTGAGCTCCTCCCTCGAGAGGGGCCCGACCAGTCCGGCATTGGCCTTGGACGCCGAGTCCGACAACTCGGCCGCCAGCTTTTCGAAGGATTCGCCTTTGAGGATCCGCGCGCGCATTGCCTCGGCCTTCGCCCGCGCGTCATCCAAAGCGCCGACGCTGGCGGCCTTTTTCACGGGATCCAGCTCAGCATTGACGACGAACTCGCGTAGAGTGACGCTGGGAGTCGTCGCAAAATCCGCTGGATGGGCGTCGTAGTACGCCCGCTCCTCAGCTTCAGTCACTTCGAAGCGGCCGCCGACCTCGCGCCGCTGAACCTGCCCCACCAGCATGCGCTTGGACAGCGACTCCTTGAGCTGGGCGACCGTGATGCCTTCGGACTTGAGCGCCGCCTCGAACAGCTCGTCGCTCTCGATCTTGTTGTCCTTCTTGATGGCAGCGAGCACGTCGTTGAATTGCGCGTCCGTCACCGACAATCCGAGCTCTTTCGCGCGCTGCAGCAGGATGAGCTCGTCCACCATGGACACGATCAGCCTGGGGGTGACCTGCGCCAGCGCCTTCGACAGCTCCGCGTTGCCCATCCGGGTCAGGTCGGGCTGGTTGGGCAGCTCTCGCAGGGCGGTGACCTGGGCTCGCTCGAACTCGGTTTTCGTGATGATCTCCCCGTTCACCTTGACGAGAACCTGCTCGATCACTTCGGCCGAGAGGACGGCTCCCGTCATCAAGACCGCGACAACAACTGCTGCTCTTCGCATTGAACCTCTATTGTAGACCTCTGAGTTCGGCCAGCAAACCTCGCACCCTGGTAAAGACGCCGTCGGGGCCACTCGGGTCTTCCTTCGGTGGTTTCAAAATCTCAGCCTTGGTAAATCCCGCCGTCACCTCGCCGGCAGTGGCCCTTGTCGTCCACCAGCTGGCTCCCGTGCTCTGGCGGGCCTTCGCCTTGGTGCCAACCACTCCGGAACCGGACCCAGCCGGCGCTCGGCTCGGCCTGGGGACCGCCGGCGCGGCCGGCACCCGCAGGTCGAGCTTGATGCTCGCCGGGGGAACCAGCTTGGCCTCGCTTCGTTGACCCACAACTGCGATCAGCCGCTCGATGCTCAATCGCTCCTTCTGGATATCTGGCCGGAAACGGATGAGAACGCTTTGCCCTTCACGGTCGATCGCCTCCACGCCCAGCCTGTCGGCCAGGATGCGAATGCGCCCGTACTGCTCGAGGTGGGCGACCGTTTCGGGCCATGGGCCAAAGCGATCGCGCAGCTCGGTCAGAATCGAATCGAGCTCGCCGTCGGTGCGCGCGTCTGCCACCCGGCGATAGATCATCAGCCGCTGGTTCATGTCGGGCACGTAAGCCGCGTCGATCTTCAGGTCGACGCGCAGGTTCACCACGGCGCGCACATCGTCCTCGATCTCCTCGCCCTTGAGCTCGCGCACCGCCTGCTCGAGGAGCTTCGTGTACATCTCGAAGCCGACCGTCTCGATGTGGCCGCTCTGTTCGCCTCCCAGCAGGTTTCCGGCACCGCGAATCTCGAGGTCGAGAGCAGCCACACGGAAGCCGCTTCCGAGATCGCTGAACTCTCTGATGGCCGCAAGCCGCTTCTTCGCAACCGCGGACAGCGTTGTTTCCGGCGGAATCAACAGGTACGCGTACGCGGGCCGATCCGACCGGCCGACTCGGCCGCGCAACTGGTACAGCTGCGACAGTCCATACCGGTCGGCGCGATTGACGATGATGGTGTTGACGTTCGGGATGTCGAGGCCGTTCTCGATGATGGTGGTTGCGAGGAGAACATCGAACTTCTTGCCGATGAAGTCGAGCATGGCCTTTTCGAGCTCGAGCTCACCCATCTGCCCGTGTCCCACGACGACACGGGCCTCAGGAACCAACCGCTGCAGCAAGGCCCCAATCGAAAAGATGGATTCCACGCGGTTGTGAACGAAGTACACCTGCCCTCCCCGCTCCATCTCGTGCCTGACAGCTTGCCCGATCACATGTGAGTCGAACTTCATCACGTTCGTCTGGATCGAGAGGCGGTCCTTCGGCGGGGTTTCGATGATCGACATGTCGCGAATGCCCACGAGCGACATGTTGAGTGTGCGAGGGATCGGGGTGGCGCTCAGCGTGAGCACGTCGACCTTCCGGCGCATTTGCTTGATGCGTTCCTTGTGGGCGACGCCGAACCGCTGCTCCTCGTCGACGATGAGAAGACCCAGGTCCTTGAACCGGACGTCCTTCGACAGCAACCGGTGGGTGCCCACGATGATGTCGACCCGACCGGCAGTGAGCTCTTCGATGATCTGCTCCTGCTCGGCCTTGCTCCGGAATCGGCTGACCATGTCGATCTTCACGGGGAAGCCGGCGAACCGTTCGGTCAGCGTCTTCTGGTGCTGAAACGCGAGCACGGTTGTCGGCGCCAGAAAGGCCACCTGCTTCCCGTCCATCACAGCCTTGAACGCGGCCCGCATGGCCACTTCCGTTTTGCCGTACCCGACATCGCCGCACAGCAGACGGTCCATGGGCGTCGGCGATTCCATGTCTCGCTTGATGTCGGCGATCGCGCTCGCCTGATCAACGGTCAGATCCCACTCGAAGGCGTCTTCAAACTCCCGTTGCCAATGTGCGTCTGGGCTGAACGCATGTCCAGGCACGGCCTTGCGCGCGGCGTAGAGCTTGAGCAGCTCTTCGGCCATGTCGCGCATCGCCTTCTTCACGCGCGTCTTGGCGCGCTCCCATGATGTGCCGCCGAGCTTGTCGAGCTGCGGCTTCGCGCTTCCGCTGAACTTCTGGACGAGATCGAGGCGTTCGACGGGGACGAAAAGCTTGTCCTCTCCGGCATAGCGGAGCTCCATGAACTCTTGCAGCGAGTCGCCGACGCCGATCGGCTTGAGCCCGACGAACCGGCCGATTCCATGGTCGACATGGACCACGAGATCGTCGACTTTCAGATCGCGCAGGTCCGACAGGAACGTCTTCGAGATCGATCGGTGCCGGTCGCCGCGCCGCTCGGCCTTGGTCCGCTCCTCTTCGAAGACGTCGGCTTCCGCGATGATCTGCAGCTCGGCGCCCGGAAGCCGGAATCCTCTTGAGAGCTGGCCGACGGCGATGAGGACGGGCGCGTTGAGGCGTTCATCCCCTGCAGGGGCGCGGTCGATCAGCACCCCCCTGAGGTCGTACTCGGCGAGCAGTTCGGCCGTGCGCTCTGCGCGCCCGTCTGAGGCAGCCACGAACACGACCGTGTCGCCGTGTTCGCGGGCGCGCCGGACTTCGGCAATCCAGTCCTGAAGCCGGCCGCGGAACTCGACCGCCGGTTGACATGCGATGTGTGTGCCCGCGGTATCCGCAGCTTCGCCTATCGCCAGCTGTTCGAGCCGCGTGCTGTGCTTCAAACGTCCGGCGACCTCTTCCCATGGCACCAGTAACGTGTCGGGACCTGCGAGACCCGGATTGTTCTGCCTGGCCTCTTCGTAGCTCGAGGTCAGCTGTTCGGCAAACTTCGCCGCGTGCGCTGTTACATCGTCTTCTTCGACGACGACGAATAGGAGATTGCGGTCTGTCGGGAGATAGTCGAAGAACGTGGCCGAACCCGGTTTGTCGGAGAGCGGAACGACGGCAGCCTGGTCGATGGTCTGCACCGACCGCTGCGTTGCCGGGTCGTAACGTCGAATCGACTCGATGGTGTCGCCGACGAACTCGACGCGAACGGGATGATCTGCCCCGGCCGGGAACCAGTCAACGATCCCGCCACGCACGCAGAACTCGCCGTGCTCGTCTACAGGGTCCTCGCGCGTGAAGCCCGCGTCGGCGAGGATATCGCCGAGGACAACGGGATCCAATTCCATGCCTGGCCTGATGTCGAGAGCCGCGTGTTCGAGACCTTCAGGCGAAATCAACCGCGGCATCAGCGCCGTTGCGGATGCGACGATCACTCGCGCGGTCCCGCGCGCCAGCGCGTGGAGCGCGGCCGCCCGCGCCGCCGCCACGCCGAAGTGCGGCGCCAGGTTTCGGTAGGGATCGACCTGCAGCGACGGAAAGGTTTTGACGGATTCCTCGAGCGCGGCAGCCGCCGCCCCCTCGAGCGCTGAGACGAAGAACCTCGTGTCGGCGCAGAACCGTTCCGCTTCCTCGTCCGTTGCAACGACGACCACCGACAGCGCACCTTTCCGATGGCTGATCTGGGCCGCGACGAAGAGCGCCTGGGCAGGGGGCGAGAGCCCGGACACGCGCATCGCCGCGCTGTCCAGACCGGTTCGAGCGGCGGCGGTCTTGAACAGCGCTTGAAGGCTAAGGGAGGTGGTCGCCGGCATCACGGATCCTGTTTATTATCGCCGACGTGGAATGACCCTCGGCGAGCGGGATCCGACATACCCGTCCGCCGCCGGCTTCGACGACATCTCGGCCCACAATGGCTTCAAGCGCCCAGTCCGCGCCCTTCACGAGCACATCCGGTTGCAGTCTGGAGATGATCTGCAGGGGATCTTCTTCATCGAACACGAGCACGGCGTCGACACACGCCAGCGCCGCCAACACTTCGGCGCGTTCGGCCTCGGGATTGATCGGTCGCGATGCGCCCTTGATGGTGCGCACCGATCGATCCGAATTCACCGCAACGACCAGCGCATCGCCTTCGCGGCGGGCGGCCTGCAGGTACCGCACGTGACCGGGATGCAAGAGGTCGAACACGCCGTTCGTGAACACGACCTCCTTGCCGCCATGGCGCTGGTGCTCGACGAACGCGACGGCCTCAGCCGTCGACATCACTTTTCGGAGCTGGGACTTCACGATCAGAGCTTCGTCAGCCGGACGCCGGGCGAAAACGACCAGCTGTGGCGCGGACGGTAGATGCCGACCTCTCTGGTGCGAGTCTTGACCCGGAACGTGTAGAGCAGCCGGTGATAGTCGAAGGGGTATCCATCGCGCTTGTGCACGGCGACGTCGAGCTTGTAGGTGCCTTCGACCAGGTCGAGGCTCTCGATCCGAAGCACGACCTCTCCTTCGCCGCTGATGCGATCCGACCGATAGTCTTCGAGCTGCGTGTTCGTTCCGTAGCATGTGACGCCGTCGGCGCCGTAGAGCCCGATGCCGAAGACGAAGTCGTCGTGGGGCTGATGCGCGCGCACAGCGAGATGGATCGACAACGGCTCGCCCGATTGGAAGATGTGAGCGGCTTCGCCATCGGCGCCTCTGAGCGTCACCCCGACGATTTCGATCTCGCGTGATCCCCAGCGGCCCTCGACGGCCTGGGTCATGTCTTCCACGGGCGCAGCGGCGCTCTGCGCGGCGCCAGCGCTCGTCTCCGCACGGTCTTCGGTCGTCACCCAGTCCTGGAGCTCCCCTCTGCGACCCGCGGTCTCTGACGTCTCCCCGCTCGCCTGCGCGCGGGCTTCCGCAAGGGCGAGCTCGCGTTCCTCGCTCCTTTCCACGTCAATGAGATAGGCCCCAACGACCCGCTTCGGATCGCCCGCTCCCCGGACTTTCCCGCCGTCGAGCCACAACGCCTCGTCGCAAAAGCGCTCCACGAGGCTGAGCGCGTGCGTCACCAGCAGGATCGTTTTGCCGCGTCGCTTGAACTCGCCGAACTTGTCGAGGCACTTGTGCGTAAAGCCCTCGTCGCCCACCGCCAGCACTTCGTCGACGAGGAGCACGTCCGGATCGACATGGATGGCGACCGCGAAGCCGAGCCGCATGTACATGCCCGACGAGTAGGTCTTGACAGGGGCGTCGATGAAGTTCTCCATCTCGGCAAACTCGACGATCTCGTCGAAGCGGCGAGCCACCTCGCGCTTCGTGAGGCCGAGCATGATGCCGTTGATGAACACGTTCTCGCGACCGGAGATCTCGGGATGGAACCCCGCACCGAGCTCGATCAGCGCCGAGATTCGGCCCTCCACCTTCACCGTACCGCTCGTCGGCTTCGTGATGCCGGCAACGAGCTTGAGCGCCGTGCTCTTGCCTGAACCATTGCGGCCGATGATGCCGTAGGTCTTCCCGGCCGGCACCGCGAAGGACACGCCCTGCAGCGCCGGGAACGTCTCATCGGGCTGCAGATCCTGGATGAGGCTCCCGCTCAGCAGCGCGCTTTTGAGCGTCGCGAACTGCTTCCGCCGGGCATACCGGCGATAGATCTTCGTGACGTGCGTGACCTCGATGGCATTCATCGTCTTCACACTTCTTCGGCAAACGAGTCGCGCAGCCTGTCGAACAGGAAGTACGCGAACACGAACAGCGCGGCGGAACCCACCCCAAGGGCGAGCAGCCACTTCCAATGGCCGAAGGATCCGGGGAAGTACAGAATCTCCTGATACGAAATGGCGAGGTGCGTGAACGGATTGAGATCGAGAAAACGCCGGATTCGCGCCGGAGCGAATCGCCAGTAGTAGACGATGGGAGTCGCGAAGAACCAGAGCGTCATGACGTTCGCGAGGATGTCCTTGATGTCCCTGAAGTGGACGGTCAGCGCCGAGAGAATCAGGGCCAGCGAGACGCTGAGCAGGAGCTGCACCAGCACGACCACGGGAAACCACGCGAGCTCCGAGAGCTGAAGCGGCGCGTCGAAGTAGATCAGGAAGGCGATGAGAATCGGCAACCCGAAGAGAAAATGCACGAGGTTGGCGAGCACGGTCACGATCGGCAGAATCTCGGCCGGAAACATCACCTTCTTGATCAGATTGCCGCCGGCAATCAGGATGTTCGACGACTCGATCAGCGACGCCTGAAACCACGTCCAGGGCAGCAGTCCGCAAAACAGGAACAACGCGAAATTCGGGATCTCGCTCAACTGCGCAGGCGGCATCACGTACGCGAAGACGAAGGTGTAGACGAGCAGCAGGAGCAGGGGGTTGAAGAACGACCAGAAGAATCCGAGGACCGAACCGCGATAGCGCGCCTTGAGCTCGCGCGCGACGAGGCTCTGGATGAGCCCACGATAGCGCGGCAATTGCCGGAGATTATTGAGCAACTCTCGTGTTCGCTTTGGTGCCTACCTGGATGCGGACGAGCGCCTTCATCAACGCGATGCGGGCTCGCTCGAAGTCGAGATCGAGCGTGGGCTGCGTCAATCGTTGCTGGGCTCGCTGCCTGGCCGACTCGGCGCGCGCCACGTCGATCTCTTCGGGGAGCTCGGCGAGTTGCGCCAGGATCGTCACGCGATCGGGCAGCACTTCGGCAAACCCGAAGACGATGGAGAGGTAGAACCGCTGGCTGCCCTTTCGGTACCACAGCTCGCCAATCCTGAGCGCGGCGAGCAGCGGGGTGTGGCCGGGCAGGACATCGAAGTAACCTTCGGCGCCGGGGATCTGGACCTCGTCGACTTCCTCGGTGACGACAGACCGCTCGGGCGTGACGACCTGCAGCGTGAGATGCCTGGGTAGCGGAGGAATCTCGGCCATCAGCTAGACGCCGCCATCTTTCTGGACGCTTCGACGACCTCATCGATCGTGCCCACCATGTAGAACGCCTGCTCGGGCAGCGCGTCGTGCTTGCCCTCGAGGATCTCCCGGAAGCCCCGGATGGTCTCGGCAATCGGGACGTACTTGCCGTCGCGGCCGGTGAACTGCGAGGCGACAAAGAACGGCTGCGAGAGGAACCGCTGCAGCTTGCGCGCGCGCGCCACCGTCACCTTGTCCTCGTCGGCCAGCTCGTCGATGCCGAGAATCGCGATGATGTCCTGCAGATCCTTGTAGCGCTGCAGCACGCGCTTCACCTCGCGCGCGACGCTGTAGTGCTCGTCGCCGATGATGCGCGCATCCAGAATGCGCGACGTCGACGCCAGCGGATCGACCGCAGGATAGATTCCCAGTTCAACAATCGCTCGCGACAGGTTGGTGGTGGCGTCCAGATGCGCGAATGTCGTCGCCGGCGCCGGATCGGTGTAGTCGTCCGCCGGGACGTAGATCGCCTGCACCGACGTGATCGACCCTTTCTTGGTCGAGGTGATGCGTTCCTGCAACTCTCCCATCTCCGAGCCCAGCGTCGGTTGATAGCCGACCGCCGACGGCATGCGCCCGAGCAGCGCCGACACTTCCGAGCCTGCCTGCGTGAACCGGAAGATGTTGTCGATGAACAACAGCACGTCCTTGCCTTCGGCGTCGCGGAAGTACTCGGCGACCGTCAGGCCCGACAGCGCCACGCGGAGCCGGGCGCCAGGTGGTTCCGTCATCTGACCGTAAACAAGGGCCGCGCGCGATTTCCCGAGGTCGTCCTTGTTGATGACACCGCTCTCCTGGAACTCCAGCCACAAGTCGTTCCCTTCGCGCGTGCGTTCGCCGACGCCGGCAAAGACCGACACGCCCCCGTGCTTCATCGCGATGTTGTGGATCAGCTCCTGAATGATGACGGTCTTGCCGACCCCCGCGCCACCGAAGAGGCCGATCTTGCCGCCCAGCAGATAGGGCTCGAGCAGGTCGATCACCTTGATGCCCGTCTCGAACATCTTCAGTTCCGTCGACTGCTGCTCCAGCGTCGGGGCTGAGCGGTGAATCGACCACCGCTCCTTCGAATCGACCGGACGGTCCGGATAGTCGACGGGCTCGCCGAGCACGTTCATCACTCTGCCCAATGTGGCCGGCCCGACGGGCATCGAGATCGGCTGCCCGAGATCGGCGGCCTTCATCCCGCGTTGCATGCCGTCGGTCGGTTTCATCGCGACGGTCCTCACGCGGGCCTCGCCGAGGTGCTGCTCCACCTCGCAGATGATATCGACCTTCGCGCTGCCACCGGTGCCGTCGGAGACGATGTGAATGGCGTTGTAGATGTCGGGCAAGTGGCCATCCTCGAACTGAATGTCCACGACGGGTCCAATGACCTGGACGACCTTGCCGACCTTCTGTGCGCTCGCGGTGTCGGTTGCCATGTTCCTCCGTGATCTTGCTACTGTGCAGCGGCCGCGCCCGACACCACCTCGATGATCTCGCGGGTGATGGCCGCCTGCCGAACCTTGTTCATGTAGAGCGTGAGCGAATCGATAATCTCGCTCGAGTTCTTCGACGCGGCGTCCATCGCGGTCATGCGCGCGGCGTGCTCGGCTGCCGCCGATTCGAGCAATGCACGATAGACCTGAATCTCGACGTGCCGGGGAAGCAGCGCCGCGAAGATCTTCGCCGGTTCGGGCTCGTAGAGGTACTCCACGTCCCCGGCGACGGGAGCTGACGCGCCGGCCTGTTCCGATCCCTCCGCGACCCGGGGAATGGGCAGGAGCTGCTCGGTCGTCACGCGCTGCTGCATCACCGACTTGAACTCGTTGTAGAGGAGGTAGACGCGGCTGGCGCGACCGCTCGTGAATTCTTCGATCGCCACCTGCGCGATCCGCTGCGCGTCGGCGTACTTCAGCTTCTGGAAGAGGCCGATCTCTTCGAAGCGCGCCTCGAAGCCGCGCCGCTTGAAGAAGTCGCGTCCTTTCCGGCCCACCAGCCCCAGCGTCACTTGGCGGCCGCCGGTCGAGCTCATGAAGTTGCCGGCCGCCTTGACGATGTTCGTGTTGAATCCGCCGCACAGTCCCTTGTCGGCGGTGATCACAATCAGCAGGATCTTGGCATCCCGTCCGGCCTCCCCCTCCGCGAGAAGCGGATGCGACTCCGGGCTGACTCGTCCCGCGACGCTGTTCAGCACGCGCTGCATGTGGATCGCAAACGGCCGAGCGCCGACGACCCGATCCTGGGCACGGCGCAGCTTCGACGCCGAGATCATCTTCATCGCTTTCGTGATCTGCTGCGTCGACTTCACCGCCCTGACTTGGCGACGGAGGTCCAGGAGCGACGGCATGTGCTAGGCTGCTTTCCTCGCCGCGAACTGCTGCGCGAACTCCTTGAGCGCCGCGTTGACCTGCCCCTTCAACTCGTCGTCTATCTGCTTCTTGTCGGCGATGCCCTTCAGCAGGCCAGCGAATCGAAGCTCGATGAACCGGTACAGCTCCTCTTCGAACGCACCGGCGTCGGCAACGGGCACCTGATCCAGGTAACCGTTGGTGCCTGCGAAGATGATGAGCACCTGCTTCTCCACCGGCAGCGGCTGATACTGGGCTTGCTTCAGAATTTCCACCAGCCGCGCGCCACGATTCAACTGGGACTGTGTAGCGGCATCGAGGTCGCTCCCGAACTGCGCGAACGCCGCGAGCTCGCGGTACTGCGCGAGGTCGAGCCGGAGCGATCCAGCGACTTGCCGCATGGCCTTGATCTGCGCCGATCCTCCGACGCGTGAAACGGAGTTGCCGACGTTGATCGCCGGCCGGATGCCCTGGTGAAACAGGTTGGACTCGAGGAAGATCTGTCCGTCCGTAATCGAGATGACGTTCGTCGGGATGTACGCCGACAGGTCGCCCGCCTGCGTCTCGATGATCGGCAGCGCCGTCAGTGAGCCGCCGCCGAGCGAGTTGTTCAGCTTGGATGCGCGCTCCAGCAGCCGCGAGTGCAGGTAGAAAACGTCGCCGGGGTACGCCTCACGACCCGGCGGCCGCCGGAGCAGCAAGGAGATCTCGCGATACGCCTGTGCGTGCTTCGACAGGTCGTCATACACGCAGAGCGCGTGGCGGCCGCTGTCACGGAAAAACTCGCCCATCGTGCAGGCGGAATACGGCGAGATGTAAAGGAGCGGCGCCGGGTCGGATGCACCGGCCGCCACGATGATGCTGTAGCTCAGGGCGTCCGCTTCTTCGAGCGTGCGGACGACCTGCGCGATGGTCGACTGCTTCTGGCCGATTGCATTGTAGATGCAGATGACGTCCTTGCCGCGCTGGTTGATGATCGTGTCGACCGCGACCGCCGTCTTCCCGGTCTGCCGGTCGCCGATGATCAGCTCACGCTGTCCGCGGCCGATGGGCACCATCGCGTCGATCGCCTTCAGGCCTGTCTGCAGCGGTTCGCGCACCGGCTGACGGTCCGTGACGCCCGGCGCAAGGCGCTCGATCGGCATGAACGTCTTTGACGTGATCGGACCTTTTCCGTCAATCGGCTGACCGAGCGCGTTGACCACCCGGCCCAGCATTTCCTCACCGACCGGCACCGAGATGATTCGCCCGGTCCGCTTCACGGTGTCGCCCTCTTTGATCTCCGTGTACTCACCGAGGAGCACGGTGCCCACGCCATCCTCTTCGAGGTTCAGCGCGATGCCGAACACGCCATGCGGAAACTCGAGCATCTCGCCGGCCATGGTGCGCTCGACGCCGTGAACCCGCGCAATGCCGTCGCCAAGCGAAACGACGCTGCCGACTTCGGCCACGTCGACCTCGACAGCATAGCTGCCGATCTGGTCCCGGATGATTTTGGAGATGTCTTCGGATTTGATCTGCATATGAGGTCTATGTGGTGAGCCGCTCTTTGATCTTCTTCAACTGAGTGAGAACGCTCGCGTCGTACACGGTGCCGCCGACCTTTGCCACAAGACCGCCAATCAAGTCCTTGTCGACAGCGGTCGTCAACGAAATGCGCTTTCCGGTGACCGCGGCGAGCTTGCCTTCGATGGCGGCCGTTCGCTCGGGCGTCAGCGGTTCCGCGCTCGTCACGTTTGCATGGACGACGCCCCTGCGTTCATCCAGTTGCTCGCGATACGTCGCGGCGATGTCGCTCAACAAGCCCAGGCGATCGCGATTGGCGAGCAGGATCAGCAGCTTGGCGACAATCGACGTCAGGCCGGACCGCTGGACGATCTGCTCCATGGCCGCGCGCTTCCGTGGCGACGGCACTGCCGGGTCGAGCATCACACGCTGGAGCTCGCGTTCCCGATAGAACGACGCGACGAACTCGTCCAGATCCCGGGCGACCACGTCGAAATCGACCGACTCTGTGGCGCCGACGTCGAGGAGAGCCCTGGCGTATCGGGCGGCGGCAGTGCGGTTAGTCATGTGGCGAAGGCGAAACCGACGGATCCCGCGTGCTTGCGCCGAATTTCACAAGCGCAAAAGGGCCATTTATAGCACGTCAAACGCTCAACTCACAAGAATCTCGTAGAGACGCTGCAGTTCTGCCTCGGATGTGAACTCGATCTCGATGCGTCCCCCGTCGCCCCTGCGCACGATCCGTACGCGCGTGCCGAGCGACAGCTTGAGCTTGTCCTGTGCCGCGCGCGTATGCACATCGGGATCGGCCGGCTTCGGCGCCGCCACGACCGGCTGCCCGGCGCGCTTGGCGACAGCCTCCGTCTCTCGCACCGACAGATTGCGCGCGATCACGTCGCGGGCCACCTGGCGCTGCCCTGCTTCATCAGAGATCGCCAGCAGCGCGCGCGCGTGTCCCATCGAAAGCCGTCCGGCCGCCACTTCCGCGCGAACCTCCTGCGGCAGCTTCAACAAACGCAGGTGATTCGCAATCGACGAGCGGTCCTTCCCCACGGCCGCCGCGATCTCTTCCTGCGTCATGTTGAACTGGGTACTCAGCTTGTCGTAAGCGGCAGCTTCGTCGATGGGGTTCAAGTCTTCGCGCTGGATGTTCTCGATGAGAGCCATCTCCAGGAGCTGCGCGCTCTGTCCATCCGCAACATCCTTGACAATGGCCGGCACCCGCATCAGTCCGGCTCGTTGCGCGGCGCGCCATCGACGCTCACCCGCGATGATGCGGTAGCCATCTGCGCTGCGCCGGACAATGATCGGCTGGATGATGCCGTTGGACTTGATCGAACGAGCCAGTTCGTCGAGCCGTGCGTCCTCAAAGTGATGGCGAGGTTGATGCTCGCTCGGGGCGATCTGATCCACGTCGATCTCCATCGGTGCGCTGCCGGGCCGGAACTCGGGAACGTCGGGAATCAGCGCGCTCAACCCTTTGCCGAGCGCCGGTCGCTTCTCCATGGGAGTCCTTTCTCGGTGGCGAATCAGATCCACGCTGTCCGTCATGCCGTCGCTGCATCGGGAGGCGGCGAGCTCCGGCTCAGGAACTCGCGCGCGAGCGAGAAGTAGGCTTCCGCGCCGCGCGACTTCGCATCGTAGACCGTCACGGGCAGGCCGTGGCTGGGCGCTTCTGCGAGCCGCACGTTGCGCGGGATGACCGTGTGGAACACCTTCGTCTTGAAAAACTCTCTCACGCTGCCGGCGACCTGCGACCCTAGATTCGTCCGCTCGTCATACATCGTCAACAACACCCCATCGACATCCAGCGTCGGATTCAACCCCGCGCGCACTCGGCGCATGGTCGTCATGAGATCGGCGAGCCCCTCGAGGGCGAAGGTACTCGCAGTGGAGTGGGATGAACACGGCTTCGGCGGCGACGAGCGCGTTGAGCGTCAGCAAGCCGAGGGAAGGAGGACAGTCGATGAAGATGTGATCGAAGCGTTCTCGGAGCGGCGTCAAGAACCGGCGGAGCTGAGATTCGCGTCCAGGGAGCGCCACCATCTCAATCTCCGCGCCGGTGAGGTTGCGGTCGGCGGGCACGAGGAAAAGGTTGGCGATAGGCGTCTTGAGGATGAATTCGTCGGCGGTCCGGAACGCGTTGCCATCAGCTGCCGTGAGAACCTGATAGATCGTGCCGCCCGCTGCAGATTGGCCGCGGAGGCCAACGCCGCTGGTCATATTGCTTTGGGGATCGAGGTCGACAAGCAGCACCTGCCGGCCAGCGGCGGCGAGAGCCGAGCCCAGGTTGATGGCTGTGGTGGTTTTGCCGACGCCGCCCTTTTGATTGGCGATTGCCAGTATCTTCTTCATTTCAAATGAGATACTGCTTATTTATGTTATTTGACCAAACATGTCAGACCGTCGCCTTGGTCGCGGTGAAGGATACCGCAGTGTTCCACGTGGAACAAGAATCAAACCGCCCGGCGGCGAAGGACGTGTAGAAAACTCTTCCGTTCGGGAAGGAGGATGTCAGTGGCCACGTGTTCCAGGGCTTTGGGAAGCTTGGCGCTCAAGTGGGGATCCGATGAGAAGAGCAACAGCCGCCCGAGAGGCTTCAGAAACTCGACCATCAGCGCCAGATCCTCGGTCCGCGTCCTCACCGCTCGGACCGTGACCGCCTCGGCCCGGCCGGCAAAGGCAGCCTCACTCGTGAGAGCCTGGTAGCGCGCAACGCGCACAGAGGCATCAGAGAGCTGAAGGCCCCGCACGACCTCTCTCAGGAATGCGCACTTTTTCTCCTTGGCGTCCACCATTACGAGCGACATCTCAGGCCGCACGATCTTGAGTGGAACCGCCGGCGAGCCCCCTCCAGAACCGACATCAATCAGCGAGCCCGCTGGAGCGAGAACGCCTGCGGCCGCTAGTGGTTCGAGCAGCACGCGGTCCATCGCCTCGTCACCGTACTCCTCGACGGGTAGGGAGGTGAGGGCTAGCCGCCGATTCCAGGCCCTCAGCAGCTCGAAGTAGCTGCAGAGCTTTTCCAGAGTATCAGCGCGTAGGGGAGGAATCCCGACTTCGACGGCCCTGTTGGAGAGCCTGTCCCTGAACGCTCGTGATTCGGCTATCACGCGAGCCGAGACAAGTACGTGGATATCACGGAGGCCGCGGCCGGCGTCATGCCGGGGATGCGCGCTGCCTGGCCGATGGTTTCCGGCTGGACTTGCGAGAGTCGCTGCACGACCTCAGTCGAGAGACCGGGGATCGACTTGTAGGGGAATCCTGAAGGAATGCGCCGGGACTCGTCGCGCGCACGCCTCGCGACATCGGACTGCTGCCTCTTCAGGTATCCCTCGAACTTGACCTCGGTCTCCAAGCTCGGCATATCAAGACGGCTGATCGGCTTCGCGAGTTCGATGTCCCTGCCAATAAGCTTACTCAGCGATGAACCAGGCTGCCGAAGCGACTGCCGCGCCGAAGAGCTGAGCTTCTCGAGATTCATCTGGAACCGGCGCTCACGGTCTCGGAAACTATCCCACCGCTCGGAGTTCACGAGGCCAGCTCGAAATGCCTTCGGCGTCAGGCGCAGGTCCGCATTGTCCACCCTGAGGAGAAGCCGGTACTCGGCACGAGACGTGAACATCCGATAAGGCTCCAAACAGCCTGTTGTTATTAGGTCGTCTACCATAATTCCAGCGTAGCCCTCGTTTCGGCAGATCGAGAACGCGGCGGTTCCGCTGCAACTCAGCGCGGCATTTGTGCCCGCGATCAACCCCTGCGCGGCGGCTTCCTCATAGCCTGATGTCCCGTTGATCTGACCTGCCAGAAAGAGACCCGCCACCCGCTTGGTTTCCAGGCGACTTGTGAGCTCAGTTGGCTGGATGAAGTCGTACTCCACCGCGTAGGCGGGGCGCAGCATCCGCGCCGACTCGAGACCAGGCATCGCACGCACGATCTCGAGCTGCACGTCGGGTGGAAGACTCATCGAAAATCCGTTCACGTAGATCTCGTCGACATCTCTTCCCTCTGGCTCGAGGTAGATGTGGTGCCGCTCGCGCTGGGAGAACCGGACGATCTTGTCCTCGAGCGACGGACAGTAGCGCGGTCCGATCCCTTGAATCTGGCCGTTGTAGAGCGGCGACTTGCCGATGTTGTCCAGCACGAGCTGACGCACGCGCTCGTTGGTGTGCACCAGGTAACACGGCTTCTGATCGACGTCGACTGACTCTGTGAGAAACGAGAATGGCACCGGCGGCGTATCGCCCGGCTCGAGAGCGAAGCGCCCGTCGCGTACGCACGCGTCGAAATCGATGCTGTGACGATCGAGACGCGGTGGCGTGCCCGTCTTGAGCCGCCCCCACACGAACCCGAACGACTTGAGCGAGTCGGCGAGATCGTTCGATGGCGGCTCCCCGGCGCGGCCGGCCGGCCGTTGCTCGGGCCCTATGTGGATCAATCCGTTGAGGAACGTGCCAGTTGTCATCACGAGCGCACGGCAGGCGTAGCTCGGCCCGTCTTCGAGCGCGAGGCCAACCACGCGGCCGTTGTCGACGAGAATGCGCCCGGCTCTTCCGAACAGCCAGTCGATGTTGGTTTGCTTCCGCAGTTCCGCGAGCATCCAACGGCCGTACTGTTTCTTGTC
This sequence comes from Vicinamibacterales bacterium, assembly GCA_963821375.1. Classification (GTDB taxonomy): domain Bacteria; phylum Acidobacteriota; class Vicinamibacteria; order Vicinamibacterales; family JAMQPK01; genus JAMQPK01. The sequence goes on along the minus strand of CAWGDN010000002.1, from coordinate 323,650 downwards.
CGCCTGCGCGCGCGGCGACCACACCGCCGGTCCGCGGCTGCGATTGAGTACCTTGAACTGAATGCCGGTCGCATCGATCGCGCGCGCCATCAGGCCGCCCATCGCGTCGATCTCAGCGACCAAATGCCCCTTCGCAGTGCCGCCAATGGCAGGGTTGCACGGCATATGCGCGACGGTATCAGACGTCAGCGTGCAGATTGCCACGTGCCGTCCCAAGCGGGCGGCCGCGTGCGCAGCTTCGCATCCCGCGTGTCCGGCGCCGACCACGATCAGGTCATAGGTCATCGTGATCGCTATTTCCCGATACAGAAGCGCGCGAAGATGTGACGCAGCAAATCTTCGGACGTTCGCTTGCCTGTCACCGCTTCGAGTGCGGCACGCGCTTCCTGAACATCGCTCATCACGAACTCTTCGGGTACCGGGTCTGCGGGCCGTTCCACCGCTTCGGCCGCTCTCCGTATTGCCGCCCGCGCGTCTTCGAGCAGCGCGGCGTGGCGAACGTTTGTGACAGCCGCGGCGTCTCGCTCGACCCTCGAGCTGTTTCCCTCGAGAGTGGCGCGCATCGCCCGACGCAGCTCGTCGAGGCCGACGCCCGTCAGCGCCGAGATGCGGAGCGGCGGCACCGGAACGCTCGTGCCGTTCCACGCTGCTGGCAAGTCCGACTTGTTGGCGATGATCAGCCGCGGCAGTTTGTCGGTATCCCCAAGCAGCTGGACATCGCTTTCATCGAGCGGGACGGACACATCCAGCACGACGAGGACCATGTCGGCCATCGTCCATGCGCGCCGGGCTCTTGACACGCCTTCGATCTCGACTTCGTCGTCACTGTCGCGGATGCCAGCTGTGTCAATCAGCTCGAGCCGCAGGCCTTCGACGTCGGCCACTTCCGTCAGCAAGTCCCGCGTGGTCCCTGGAACAGCCGTGACGATTGCCCGCCCCGCCTGCAACAGGGCATTGAACACGCTCGACTTGCCGACGTTCGGCTTCCCCGCGATCGCCACTCGGGCGCCTTCGCGAACCAGCTTGCCGCGCCTTGCATCGCAAAGCAGCGCATCCAGCTGACGCTCGATCGACCGAAGGGCGACGGCCGCTTCGCCTTCGCCGACGAAGTGATAGCCCTCGTCGGGAAAGTCGAGCGAGGCTTCCAGTCGCGCGGCCAGATCGAACAGCGCCGCCTCAATCGCGCCGATGCGTTCGGTGAGCGTGCCCTCGAGTTGATCGAACGCGGCGCGGGCTTGCAGCGGCGTAACTGCGTCGACGAGATCGGCGACCGCCTCTGCCTGAACGAGATCGATTCGACGATTCAAGAAGGCGCGAAGGGTAAATTCGCCCGGTTCGGCCAGACGAGCGCCGCTCTGCATTGCCCGTTCGACGATAGTCCGCAGCACGACCGGGCTGCCGTGGGCGCTGATCTCCACGACGTGTTCGCCGGTGTACGAACGCGGCGCTGGAAAGTAGGTCGCCACGACCTGGTCCGAGTCCGTGCGCGCGAACGTCGCATGGCGTGGTTGCAGAGGCGCGCGCAGCTTCAGCAGCGACACCGCGATGTCGGCCGCGCCGGGCCCGCTCAGCCGGACGATGCCTATCCCGCCGCGACCAGGAGGGGTCGCGATGGCGACGATCGTGTCGTCCGTCGAGAACATGAGAACTCCGCGTAGATCAGGCGATCACTTCGAGGCGCTGATCGTGACGGTCTTCACAGCGGCGTCGCCGATGCTTTCCGATGTCGCCCCCGGCACTTCAGCGACCGCCAGATGCACGAGTCGCCGCTCGTACGCGTTCAGCGGGCCAATGTTCTGCTCGACGCCCGACGTCTTGGCTTTCTCGGCGAGGAACTTCGCCATCTGCCGCAGCTCGTTGTCCTTGCCGCGGCGGAAGTCCATGCAGTCGATCAACAGCCGCCCGTCGCCGAGCTGCTTCCGGAAAGCGCTGTCGACCAGATGCTGCAACGCCTGCAGGCCTTCGCCTCGCCTGGCCAGGAGCACTTCGGATCCCTCCCCGACCAGATTGATGCGGGTGCCATCCTGCGTCGTCTCTACCTGCGGTTCGACTCCGAGGCCCATCTGCCGGGTCACCTTGTTGACGAAGTCGACGATCGTCTGCGTTGCACTCATACGTTCACCTATCTTCGACTCTTCGCATCGGCAATGCTGATCATTCGGTTCGTCAGCACTTGTTGGAGGATCACCAGCACGTTGCTGGCAAACCAGTAGATGGCGAGTCCGGCGGGCGACGTGAGAAACAGGAACGTGAAGATGACGGGCATGAAGAGCATCATCTTCTGCTGCACCGGATCGGCGCCGGTCATCGGCATCATCTTCTGCTGCAGGACCTGCGACGCGCCCATCAGAATCGGAAAGACGTAGTAGGGGTCGGCCGCGGCGAGATCCTTGATCCACCAGATGAAAGGCGCACCGCGCAACTCGATCGCTTCCGACAACAGACTGTAGAAGGCGAGGAGCACCGGAAAGGTCAGCAGCATCGGCACGCAGCCGCTCGCCGGATTGACGCCTTTCTGCCGGTAGAGCTCCATCATCTCCGTGTTCATCTTCTGGCGCGCCGGATCGGTGATCTTCATCTTCGCGTACCGATCCTGAATGCTCTTGACCTGCGGCTGAATCGCCTGCATCTTCCGCATCGACACGTTGCTCTTGTGCCTCAGCGGAAACATCGCCGCGTTGATGATGACCGTCAGCAGGATGATGGACCAGCCGTAGTTGCCGACGAAACCATTCAGCCAGTTGAGCGCTGACAAGAGCGGCACGCACAGAAACGCGAACATGCCGAACCAGATTGCGCGCACCAGGTCGGTGTCCACCCTGCGAAGCGACTCGAAGTGTTTCGGTCCGACGAAGAACTTTGCGGTCGTTGGCCCAGCCGCCGACCGGGACCGAATGTCGTAGCCGACATAATTGCGAGACAACGGCGGGTTCGCCGACGGATCGGGTATCGACAGCGTCTGATATTCGAGCTCTGCGGCTCCGGGTTTGACCGCCGCCGACATGAAGTAGTGCGTGTCGATACCGGCAAAGTCGTAGACGCCCTGATACCGCGGGGTCTCCAGGAGCGCCGGGGCCAGGACCCGCTCCACGTCACCGGCGACTGAAAAGATCGCCTCCGCTGTTCGCGCGGCAACAAAGAAGCTCCCGCCTCCGCTGGCTGTGACGTCGCCCAGACCCGGGCCCCATTGAATCGCCGGACTGATCGCGCGCGAGCCATCCACCACGTTCGCCGTCACGGTGACGACATATGAATTCGGCGCGATGACGAACTCTTTGCGTGCGGTGAGGCCCGCCACATCCTGGTACTCGAACACCAGCGTCACCGGATTGGTGCGCGCGTCGAGCGTCGGCGTTTCGCCGGCGGCGATCGATGAGCTCGCGCTTCGCACGAACAGCGCCGAGTTGAGCCGCGTGGTCTTCGCCGCGTCCTCCAGCTTGAGAGAAAACGGCTTCGGTTGATTCGGCGGGAGATCGTGAGGAACAAGATCAACCGGCTTTCCGTCGGCGAGGTATTGCGTCAGCAGCCACGACGTCAGAGTGGCACCGCGATTCGAGAACGCCGCACGCACCACGCCGTTGTCCACGACGACGGTCTGTTCGGAGGTGTCGGCCCGAACCGTCTGGACCGGCGTCTCAGCGGGCTGAATCGCCGGCGCCGCAGGTGTACTGGGCGTCGGCTGCGCCCCGGGCGCGGTGGCGGCGCCCGTTGTTGGCGCAGCCTGTTGAGCGGGGCTCGGTCGCGCCGGTTGCGGCGTGGGAACGAGCCATTGGTAAATCGTCAGCACGACGAACGTGAGAACGATGGCGAGGAGGAGACGACGCTCCGTGGTCATGGGACAGGATCCAATCCAGAGCCGCCGAGCGGATGACAGCGCGCGACGCGCTTCAGGCTCAACACGGTCCCGCGAAATATTCCGTGTCTGGCAATCGCCTCCTCCGCATAGTGCGAGCAGGTGGGGAGGTAGCGACATGAGCCTGTAAGTGAAGGCCTGACAACAAGTTGGTAGCCTCTGATGGCGGCCATGGCCACACGGGCAGCCGGCGACAGGGCGACGCTAGTGGATGGATCGCTGGAGGCGCAGGAGTGCAGCACGATAGTCCGCTTCGAGAATCCGCCAGGGCGCGTCCGCGGTCTCTCGCCGCGGAACGACCACTATGTCTATTCCTGTTAACGGTTTACTGGCCTGAAACAACTCCCGGATTCGCCGTTTTGCGCGGTTCCTGACCACCGCATTTCCGATCTTCTGACTGGCCGCAATGCCCAAGCGAGGCGAGCCGATCGTGTTTCTCAGCCCGAAACAGGTCATGAAGCGCCCGCGAACTCGGGCGCCCTTCTCGTAGACCCGGGTAAACTCCGCCCGGCGACGCAATTTCACCGCGATGACGAGACAGACAGCCTCTTGCGGCCCTTGGCGCGCCGTCTCTTGAGCACAATCCGCCCGTTCTTCGTTTTCATGCGAACCAGAAAACCGTGAGTGCGACGGCGGCGGCGGCGATTGGGTTGGAAGGTGCGTTTCATCGAAATCCTTAGGTATTTTGAAAAAATTGCTGCGCGAGAACCTACAATCCTAATGGGCCGCCTGCAGCCTGTCAACGAAGGACCCGGTATGTTACAGTCCGGGTTCGATTCGGTACGTATGAAATTCGGTCTCCTCCCAGAGTTTTCCACACCTGTGCAAAAACCTGTGGAAAATGCCTCCGGTTCACGCTGAGAAATCCAAATGATTGGTAGCAATATCTGGGACGAGATCCTCTCGCACGTGCAGGCCAAGGTGAACCGGCACAGCTTCTACACCTGGTTCAAGCCAACGACCTACGTAACCGACGACGGCCGCACCCTCACCGTGCGCGTCCCGAATGCGCTTTTTAAAGATTGGATAACCAAGCATTATGCCGGCGTGATTGCCGAAGCGCTCGGGGAAGTCCAGCGCGCGGATGCGCTCGTGCACTTCGTGACGACCGGTTCCGTCGAGGCGGAAGCCCCACCCCCGGCCGACCCGGCGCCCGACGGCGAGGGGCTCGCATCAGACCTGTTGCCGGTTGCGCGCTCGACGCCGGCGGCCGGGCTCAATCCGCGCTACACGTTCGATACCTTCATCGTCGGATCGTCGAATCAGTTCGCGCATGCCGCGTGCCGTGCCGTTGCCGAGGCCCCTTCGCGCTCATACAACCCGCTGTTCATCTATGGCGGTGTCGGTCTTGGGAAGACGCATCTGATGCACGCGATCGGCCACTATGTGCTGCAGCACGACCACACGCTCGCGTTGACCTACATCTCGTCCGAGCGGTTCATGAACGAGATGATCAACGCCGTTCGCTACGATCGCCTGATCGATTTCCGCGAGCGCTATCGCAGCGTCGACGTTCTCCTCGTCGATGACGTGCAGTTCCTATCGGGAAAAGAGGGCACACAGAACGAGTTTTTTCACACATTCAACGCACTCTACGACTCGCAAAAACAGATCGTGTTGAGCAGCGATTGCCCGCCTCACGAGATCGAGCAGTTGGAGGAACGGCTGCGATCCCGCTTTGAATGGGGTCTCATCGCGGACATTCAATCGCCGGATCTCGAGACCAAGGTGGCGATCTTGAAAAAGAAAGCCGAGGCCGAGGCAGTACCGCTCCCAGATGCGGTCGCCATTTATATCGCCGGCCGGATCAAGTCGAACATTCGCGAGCTCGAAGGATCGCTCATTCGCCTGATTGCTTATGCCTCGCTGACCGGTCGCGAAATTTCGACAGAGCTTGCGCAGGAGGTCTTACGAAACGTCAAAGACCACGAGGAAAGAGCGGTCACCATCGATCACATCCAGAAATTTGTCGCGGACTACTACCAGTTGAAGCTTGGCGATTTGAAGTCGCGCAACAACTCGAAGTCGATAGCCATGCCCCGGCAAGTGGCTATGTATCTCTGCAAGTCGCTCACGCATGCGTCGCTGCCGGAAATAGGACGGGCGTTTGGCGGCAAGCACCATTCCACGGTGATTCATTCCATCAAGAAAGTCGAAGCCCTTCGGTCCGGCGATCCGCAGTTCAACACGCTTGTCAACAGCTTCATCCAGAGTTTCCGGTGAAAAAACGAGATTTCCACAGCCTTGACCGGCGGGCTGTCCACAGGGCTTCCAGGGCGCAAAGTTTAGGTCAAACGCCTCTTGTAATTACGGCACGGCTCGCTCTGAGAATCCACAGAAAAGCTCACAGTTTAAGTACCTGAACTGCAAGCACTTGTGGGAGGATTTTGACTTCCTAACAGCGCCTTCTTCTTGTATAATTCTTTATCTCTTCTTTCCCATTTCTAGACAGAGATCGCAGGCTCCAACCGAGGTTCAGTCAGCCATGGATCTAGTCGTTAAGAAAAACGACCTACTGAGAGAACTGCAACTTTTTCAGGGCATCGTCGAACGGAAGAACACCATTCCGATTCTGGCGAACGTGCTGATGGAAACTCGGGGCAACGAGATCTCGCTGCTGGCGACGGATCTCGAAGTTGGCTTGCGCAGTCGCTGTCCTGCGGCGGTCGACAAGAGCGGTACCCTGACCGTGCCAGCAAAAAAACTCTACGAGATCGTCAAGGCGCTTCCGGAAGTCGATGTGCGAATCGCCGAAGACAAACACGGCGTCAAGGTGGCGGCCGATCGGTTCGACTCGAGAATGCAGACCTTGCCGCGCGAGGATTTTCCAGCCGTGCCGGAGTCGAGTGGTGCGACCAGCGCGGTACTGCCGCGCGCCGCCATTCGCGAGATGGTTGCCAAAACGCAATTTGCCATTACAGGCGAGGACACGCGGTTCTTCTTGAACGGCGCGCTTTTCATTCTGGGCGCCGGATCGATGAGCCTGGTGGCGACAGACGGCCATCGGCTGGCTCTTGTGACAGTCGACCGTCCCAAGGGGGCTAAGGAAGCTAAGGAGGGGGAGGACGTTCGGGCGATTCTTCCGCGGAAGACCCTCTGGGAGCTCGGAAAGCTGCTGACGGACGGCGACGCCGATGTCCAGTATGAGCGGGGAGAGAACCACCTGTTTTTCAGGATTGGCGACCGCACGCTCATCTCCAGGATGATCGACGGTCAATTTCCGGCATTCGAACGCGTGATTCCCAAGGGCAACAACAAGCGCATCGAATTCGAGCGCGATCGCTTGATCAACGCGGTGCGGCGAGTGGCGTTGCTGTCGAACGAGCGCTCTCGATCGGTGAAGTTTCAACTGGACAAGGGGAAGGTCGAGGTGACGTCGAGCAGCCCCGAGTTCGGTGAGGCCAAGGAGACGCTGCCGGTGGACTACTCCGATGGCAGCATGCAGATCTGTTTCAATGCGCAGTATGTGATGGATTTCCTCGGCGTGGTCGACACCGACTTGGTAGCACTGGAGCTCAAAGACGAAGTGAGCCAGGCGGTGATGAAGCCGATCGGCACGGATGGCTACGACTATACCTACGTCATCATGCCGATGCGGGTGTGACGGGCTGAGCGATCATACATGACCGAATCGAATCAGGGCATCGAGATCGAACGCGACGCAACCGAGTCCGCCGAGTATGGCGCGGACAAAATCAAAGTTCTCGAAGGTCTGGAAGCCGTTCGCAAGCGGCCCGCGATGTACATCGGGTCGACTGGGCCGTCGGGATTGCACCATCTCGTCTACGAGGTCGTCGACAACTCCATCGATGAGGCGCTTGCCGGCTTCTGCGATCAAGTCAACGTCACGATTCACATCGACGGCTCGGTGACGGTCGTCGACAACGGCCGCGGCATCCCCACGGATCAGCATGTGAGCGGCCGGTCCGCCGCTGAAGTCGTGCTTACCGTGCTGCACGCCGGGGGCAAGTTCGACAACGACAGCTACAAAGTCTCCGGAGGTCTGCACGGCGTCGGTGTGTCGGTTGTGAACGCCCTGTCGCAGGAGCTCGACCTGGAGATCTGGCGCAACGGCCAGGTGTTCAAGCAGCGATACCAGCGGGGCAAGCCGGGCGGCGAGCTCGAGACGACCGGCACCACCAAGAAACGCGGGACGAAAATCACGTTCCGCCCCGATGTCGAGATCTTCGAGACCGTCGAATTCAGCTTCGACACGCTGGCGCAGCGCCTGCGCGAGCTGGCGTTTCTGAACGCCGGCATTCTCATCACGCTGGACGACGAACGCGAAACGAAGAGCCACAAGTTCCAATACGACGGCGGCATCATCTCGTTCGTCAAGCACCTCAACAAGAACAAGGCGGCGGTCAACGAGAAGCCGATCTACATGAAAGGCGACCGCGACGGCATCGACGCGGAAATCGCGCTGCAGTGGAACGACGGCTACTCCGAAGCGATCTACACGTTTGCCAACAACATCAACACGCACGAAGGGGGCACGCACCTTTCGGGGTTCCGATCGGCGCTCACCCGGACGATCAACTTCTACGCCCAGAAGAACAACCTGGCGAAAGACCTCAAAGAAAGCATCAGCGGCGACGACATCCGCGAAGGGCTGACTGCGGTCATCAGCGTCAAGATTCCACGGCCGCAGTTCGAAGGGCAGACGAAGACAAAACTTGGCAACACCGAGGTGAAGGGCATCGTCGAGGCGATCGTCAACGACAAGCTCGGGTCGTTCCTCGAGGAAAACCCGGCTGTGGCGAAGCGGATTCTGGGCAAAGCTGTGGAGGCCGCGCGGGCGCGGGAAGCGGCGCGCAAGGCCCGGGATCTCGTGCGCCGGAAGGGGGCGCTCGAAGGGGGCGGTCTGCCCGGCAAGCTGGCCGATTGCCAGGAACGCGATCCCGCAAACAGCGAGCTCTACATCGTCGAGGGAGAATCGGCCGGCGGCTCCGCGAAGCAGGGACGCGATCGGCGCTTTCAGGCGATCCTGCCGATCAAAGGCAAGATCCTCAACGTCGAAAAGGCGCGCTTCGACAAGATGCTGGGCAGCGAGGAAATCAGGACCATGATCGCGGCTCTCGGCTGCGGGATCGGCGGCGAGGATTTCGATCTCACGAAGCTCCGGTACCACCGCGTGATCATCATGACCGACGCCGACGTCGACGGCTCGCACATCCGGACGCTGCTGCTCACGTTCTTCTACCGCCAGATGCCGCAGCTCATTGAGAACGGCTACGTGTACATCGCGCAGCCGCCGCTGTTCCGCGCCAAACGCGGAAAAGGGGAGACGTACATCAAGGACGAGCGCGCCCTCGAGACGTTTCTGATTCACCGCGCGTCCGAGTCGCGCAGCGTCAAGTTGAACGGACGCGAGGTCTCCGGAGCCGCCCTGGAGCAGCTGCTTCACCGCTTGATGACGTACCGCAAGTATTTGCGCCTGGTCGAACGGCGCGGGCATGTACGCGAAGCCATCGAGGCGCTGTTGTCGGAAAACGCCCACGACCGGTCGTTCTTCGACAGCCAGGACGCGCTTGGCGCGCTGGCGTCAAGACTGACATCGGGGTCGCGCGTCGTCACCGTGCAGCCCGACGAAGAGAACAAGTCGTCGAGCCTTTCGATCGAGGATCGTTCGAACGGCTATCCGCGCCACACCACGATCTCGCTCGACTTCGTGACGTCGCCGGACTACCGCACGCTGCTGAACAGCTACCGGGAGATCCGCGACATCAAACCGCCGATGACCGTCGTCACGACCGGAGGATCGGTGGACCAGGATCCCGAAGCGGCGGGAGAGGCCACACTCCGGACGAAGATCGAGCCGAGCGTCACGATCCAGTCGTTGGAGGAGCTCCTGGAGTATTTCGTCAACGCCGGCAAGCGCGGCGTCGCCATCAATCGCTACAAGGGACTGGGCGAGATGAATCCCGACCAGCTTTGGGCGACGACGATGAACCCGGAGGGACGGACGCTGCTGCAGGTGCGTGCGGAAGACCACACGGAAGCCGATCAGATGTTCACCACACTGATGGGCGATCAGGTCGAACCGCGGCGCAAGTTTATCGAAGACAACGCGCTGGACGTCAGGAACTTGGACATTTGATCGGGCTTTGGGCTTTGGACTTTGGTCCTGGAACGATGACGCGCGTGTTCCGGCCGAAAGCCTAGAGCCCTGAGCCTAAAGCCTTCTTCGCACACATGAGCGACCAAACCACCAAAGTACCCGTCAACATCGAAGACGAGATGAAGCGCTCGTACATGGATTACGCCATGAGCGTCATCATTGGGCGAGCGCTGCCCGACGTCCGGGACGGGCTGAAGCCGGCGCATCGCCGTGTGTTGTACGGCATGCGTCAGATGGGGCTGTCGGCAAACCGCGGCTATCGCAAGTGCGCCAAGATCGTCGGCGAGGTGATGGGCAACTACCATCCCCACGGCGACGCCTCGATCTACGACACGCTCGTCCGGCTCTCGCAGGACTTCAACATGCGGTATCCCCTGGTCGACGGCCAGGGGAATTTCGGCTCTGTCGACGGCGACCCGCCGGCGGCGATGCGGTACACCGAAGCGAGGCTCCAGCCCATCTCCGACGACGTGATGGCGGACCTCGACAAGGAGACGGTCGACTTCGTCCCCAACTACGACGAAACGACCGAAGAGCCGACCGTGCTTCCCGCGCACATTCCGAATCTGCTCGTCAACGGTTCGGCGGGCATCGCGGTCGGCATGGCGACCAACATCCCGCCGCATAACCTGCGGGAAGTCATCGACGGTGTCGTCTGGTCGATCGAACGCGAACAGGAACTTGGCGGCAAACTCTCGAAGGACGAACAACTGCGCGGGCTGATGGAGCACATCAAGGGCCCCGACTTCCCGACCGGCGGGCTCATCGTCGGGCGCGCGGGCCTGGTAGCCGCGCACCGCACGGGCCGGGGCGCCATCCTCATGCGGGCAAGGGTCTCGATCGAGACCGCCAAGAAAGGCGACAGGCAATCGATCGTCGTCACTGAGATCCCGTATCAGGTCAACAAGGCGGCGCTCATCAAGAAGATCGCCGACCTCGTCGGCGAGAAGACCATCGAGGGGATTTCCGACCTGCGCGATGAGTCCGACCGCGAAGGCATGCGCGTCGTCATCGAGCTCAAGCGGGGGGAGGTTCCGGAAGTCGTCCTCAACAACCTCTACAAGCACACGCCGCTGCAGCAGAGCTTCGGCGTCATCATGCTCGCCATCGTGGCGGGCCGGCCGCGCGTGCTCAACCTGGCCGAGCTGGTCGAAAGCTTCGTCGACTTCCGGCGCGAGGTCGTGACGCGGAGCACGCAGTTCGACCTCCGCAAGGCCGAGGCGCGCTATCACATCCTCGAAGGCCTGAAGATTGCGCTCGATCATCTCGACGCGGTCATCAAGTTCATCAGGGGATCGAAGACCGTGCCCGAGGCCCGCGAGGGCCTCGTCACCCAGTTCTCGCTCAGCCAGCTGCAGGCCCAGGCCATCCTCGACATGCAGCTCCAGCGCCTGACTGGCCTCGAACGTCAGAAGATCCTCGACGAGATGGCCGAGCTGCTCAAGACCATCGAGCGGCTGCGTGCGATCCTTGCCAGCGAAAAACTGCTGATGCAGATCATCGTCGACGACCTCAAGGCCGTCCGCCAGAAGTACGGCGACGACCGGCGGACCGAGATCGTCGAGGACAGCGGCGAGATCAGCATCGAGGATCTGATCGCCGACGAAGACATGGCGATCACGGTGAGCAACACCGGCTACATCAAGCGGACGCCGATCACGAGCTATCGCAATCAGCGCCGCGGCGGCAAGGGGCGCATCGGCATGCGCACCCGCGAGGAAGATTTCGTCAGCCACCTGTTTGTGGCGTCGACCCACGCGTACATCATGATTTTCTCGGACCGCGGACGCGCCTACTGGCTGAAGGTGCACGAGATTCCCGACGTCGGCCCCGGCGGCAAGGGGAAGGCGATTGCGAATCTCGTGTCGATGGCGCCCGACGAGAAGATCGCCGCGCTGCAGGCGGTCAAGGAGTTCGAGGAGGGCAAGTTCATCGCCATGGGGACCGAGCGGGGGATCGTCAAGAAGACCGAGCTCTCGGCCTTCAGCAACCCCCGCGCGGGCGGCATCATCGCGATGGGTGTCGAAGACGACGATCGGCTGATGGCGGCCCAGATCACCGACGGCACCGGGGAAATCTTCATCGGCACCCGGGACGGCGTGGCCATACGGTTCCCAGAAAGCGACGTCAGGCCGATGGGCCGGGCCGCCTACGGCGTCAAGGGCATCGCCCTGCGGGAAGGGGACCAGGTGGTGGCCATGGAGGTCGTGCGGCCGGGGAGCACCCTTCTGACCGTGACCGAGCACGGGTACGGCAAGCGGACCGAGCTCGACGAATATCGTGTGCAGTCCAGGGGCGGTGTGGGTATTATTAACATCCAAACAAGCGAACGGAACGGCCGCGTGGTGGGGATGGCGTCGGTCCACGACGAAGACGAGTTCATGCTCATCACGCAGCAGGGAAAAATCCTGAGGACTGTGGCGCGCGACATCCGGACCATCGGACGCGCGACGCAGGGTGTCCGGCTCATCGAGATCGACGCAGATGACCGGGTCGTCGCTCTCGCGCGGCTCGCCGAGAAAGACGACGAGAACGGTTCCGACGAAACCAACTGAAATCTGACTCTGGAAAGGGAGGCTGGTATGTTTCGGCCCAAGGCTAGCGGGTACCTGCTGTTGTCCATGCTCGTGGCTGCCGCCGCATCGACGGCCTGTTCTTCACCCAACGCACAGGAAGAGAACATCGTCCGCCAATACTTCCGCGCGTCTGGGCTTCGCGACAACCAGACACTCGCGAACTTCGCGGTCGTGAGTTTCGACCCGAAGACCGAGGGTGCTGTCACCGATTTCGATGTGACCTCGGTAAGCGAGGAGCGGAGCGAGCCGCTGAGGATCATCGAGCTCCAGAAGGCATTCTCGGAAGCGGAGTCGGCCAACAAGGCGTTCAACGAAAAGAAGAAGACCTACCAGGACGCCAACATCGAAGCGATTAACCGCGTGATAAAGGCACAGGCCAGCGGCGCCAAGCTGAGCGGTCGCGACGGACAGGTGCAGGCGGAATGGGAGAAATGGCAGGCCGAAACCGGCGCCGAGGCGAAGAAGCTGTCGGCCGCACGCGAGGCGTTCAACGATTCGCGGCCGGTCGCCGAACTGAGCTTGACCACCGGCACTGCCGCGCCTCCCGCAATTGAGGACACTGAACGGCGTGCTCAATTCGAGGGATGTCAACATCGCCGCCACCGTGCGCGGGCCCGATGGCGCGACGAGCCAGAAGAACTACGTCGTGACGTTGGCGCGAGCGGTCGTGAAGGGCGCCAACGGCGACCGTACCGGCAAGTGGATCGTAACCGGCGTCAAGCCGGCGTAGAAGGACAGGGACTAGGGGTGAGGGTAAGGGGTAAGCGTTCCACCCCTTACCCCTTACCCCTTACCTCTCCCAGCTACACCATCTCCAGCTTCGCGTACTTGGCGCGAAGCGTCTTCGGTCCAACCGCAAACCGTACAACCAGCTTCACATCGTCGGCCAGTTCTTCGACGCTGAGAATCGTTCCGATGCCGAATTGCGGGTGCCGTACTTTCGCTCCGAGCCGCAATCCCAGCAGCGACGATTGATCTTCGTCTTCGTACGCGAATGGCGCCTCTTCGCGCGTGCGCGAAGAACCGTGCCTTGGGCCGCGGTATGGCCCAGAGCTCCTGCCGTAGGTAGCAGCGCGCCCGAACGCGCCGCCGAACGAGCCCTGGTAGCTGCTCGTGGGGAATGCCGGCTCGATGCGTTCGACGAGCTGCGGCGGCACCTCGTCGAGGAATCTCGACGGCTCCATCGACTGATACTCTCCGAACACGCGCCGGCGCGCTGCGCCGCTGAGCACCAGATGACTTCGCGCCCGCGTCATGCCGACGTAGCACAACCGTCGCTCTTCGGCCATCTCGTCCTCTTCTTCGAACGCGCGTGAGTGAGGAAAGACACCTTCCTCGAGACCCGTCATGACGACCGTGGGAAATTCGAGGCCCTTGGCGGCATGCAAGGTCATGAGCCAGATGCGGGCATCCACGCTGCCCTGGCCTTCGTCGGCCTCAGACAAGAGCGAGAGCTTGTCTGTGAAACCACCGAGCGATGCCTCAGGTTCCCGCCCTTCGTACTCGCGCGAGGCCGACACGAGCTCCATGAGGTTCTCGATTCGGCTCTGCGACTCTTCGCTCTTGTCTTCGCGCAGATCCTGCAAGTAGCCGGTCTGGTCGAGAACCTTGCCCAGGGTGATGGAGAGAAGCTCGCGTCGCGCGACGTCCGACAGGCCGTTGATGAGATCGCGGAACGTACGAAGCGACGCGGTCGCGCGCGGCGGCACGAGCCGCTCGTCGACGGCGCGGTTGAGCTTCGTCCACAGCGAATCGGGAGCCGGCACGGCGAGGCCGCTCGCGAGCAGCAGCGGAGGCGCCTCGTCGGCCGAAATCGCCTCGAGCGAGTCCATCACGCCCCGCCCGATGCCGCGCGCGGGCACGTTGATCACTCGTCGCAGACTGATGTTGTCGTGCGGGTTCAGCAGCAGCTTCAGGTAGGCGAGGGCATCTTTGATCTCTTTGCGTTCGTAGAACCGCACCCCGCCGACGATGCGGTAGGAGAGCCCCGAACGCATCAGCGAATCTTCGATGACGCGCGATTGGGCGTTGGTGCGGTAGAGCACCGCGACCATGCAATCCGCGCCAGACGAGGTGGCGCTGCGCGCCGTTCTCGTCACGAAATCGGCCTCCTCGAGCTCATCGGATCCCCGGAAATATCTGATGAGATCGCCTCCCTTGCGCTCGGTCCAGAGGCGCTTGTCCTTTCGGTTGCGGTTCTGGCTGATGACCGCCGACGCAGCGTCGAGGATGATCTGCGTCGATCGATAGTTCCGCTCGAGCTTCACGATCTTCGCTTCCGGGAAGTCGTGCTCGAAGTCGAGGATGTTCTTCAAGTCGGCGCCACGCCACCGGTAGATCGATTGATCCGGGTCGCCGACGACGGCCAGGTTCCGATAGCGGCCGGAGAGCCGCTGAATCAAATGATACTGAGGCCGGTTCGTATCCTGATACTCGTCGACCATCACGAACCGGAACTGGCCGGCGTACTTCTCGCGCACGCGCACCGCCTCGTCGAGCAGCTGAACGGCCTTCAGCAGCAGGTCGTCGAAGTCGAGCGCCGCGTTGTCTTTCAGCCCCTTCACGTAGCCGGCGTAGATCTTGGCGAGCAGCTCGCCTCGCTGGCTCCAGCCGGTCGTCGTGAAGAATTCCGGTCCCGCCATCGTGTTCTTGGCGTGGCTGATCTTCGACAGCGCCATGCGAGGCGGCACGAGCGCGTCGTCGATCTGAAGTTCCTTGAGCACCTGTTTGACGAGCGAGACCTGGTCGGCCGAGTCGTAGATGACGAAATCGCGAGGCAGGCCGATCGCGGTCGCCTCGCGGCGCAGCAGGCGGGCGCACAAGGCATGGAACGTCGAGATCCACGCACCCGCCAGGGACGCGCCGAGCAGGCCCTCGACGCGGGCGCGCATTTCCTCGGCGGCCTTGTTGGTGAACGTCACGGCGAGTATTTCGTCCTGCTGCGCGAACCCTTCGGACAGCAGGTAGGCGATCCGCTGCGCGATGACGCGCGTCTTCCCCGATCCGGCGCCGGCCAGAATCAACAACGGGCCGTCGACGTGAAGCACCGCGTCGCGCTGTTCGGGATTGAGACTGTTGAGTGGATCCATCAAGGCTTTCGGCTTTGGACTATGGGCTTTGGGCCAGGCCCAGAGCCTACAGCCGAGAGCCCAGAGCCTATTCTACCGTGACACTCTTTGCGAGATTGCGCGGTTGGTCGACATCGCACCCGCGTCGCACCGCCACGTGATACGCAAGAAGCTGCAACGGAAGTACCGTCGCAATGGGCGACAGCATAAGGGGCACCCGCGGCAGCGCAATCATCGCATCGCGGGCCGGATCCAGCACGCTCTTGAGCGTGTCGTGCCCTTCGGTGACCACGGCGATCACACTGCCGCCGCGGGCCTTCACCTCTTGAATATTGCCAAGCATCTTCTCGAAGACGTGATCATTCGGTGCAATGCACACCACGGGCATGTTGTTGTCGATGAGCGCGATCGGCCCGTGCTTCATCTCCCCGGCCGGATAGCCCTCCGCGTGGATGTACGAGATCTCCTTCAGCTTCAGCGCGCCTTCGAGCGCAATCGGGTAGTTGATGCCGCGGCCGATGAACAGGAAATCGGGCCGGTCGGCGAATCGCGCCGCGATAGCCTCGACCACGGCTGAGGCCTTCAGGGCCTGTTCCATCAGCTTTGGCAGCTTGAGGAGCGCGGCGATATGGTCCCGGGCGTCTGCAACCGGAAGGGCGTTCCTGACCTGGCCCAGCGCGAGCGCCAGCACGTTGAGCGCGACGAGCTGCGAGGTGAACGCCTTGGTCGACGCGACGCCAATCTCGGGTCCGGCATGCGTATGAATCGTGCCCTCGGACTCCCGGGTCGCCATGCTGCCGACGACATTACAGATGGCCAGGCTCCGGGCGCCCTTCTTCCTCGCCTCGCGGAGCGCAGCGAGCGTGTCTGCCGTCTCGCCCGATTGCGTGATGATGACGACGAGCGAGTTCCGATCGACGATGAAGTCTCGATAGCGGTATTCGGAGCCGTAGTCGACCTCGACTGGAAGTCCGGCAAAGCGCTCGATCAGGAACTTGCCGACCAGCGCTGCGTGCCACGATGTGCCGCACGCGATCAGGACCACCTTCGAAATGGCGCGCAGGTCCGCTTCCGTGATCGCGATCTCGTCGAGGAACACCTTGCCGCTCTCGACGGACACCCGACCCAGGAGGGTCTCTTCCGCGGCGCGCGGCTGCTCGAAGATCTCCTTGAGCATGAAGTGCCGGTATCCCGACTTCTCGGCCATGACCGGGTCCCACAGCACGCGCTGTGTGACCTTCGACACAGGGACGCCAGCGAAATTCGTGAACTCGACGCCGCCTCGCGTGATGACGGCCATCTCCTCGTCTCCCAGAAAGATGACGTCGCGCGTGTGACTGAGCAGGGCAGGCGTATCCGAGGCGACGAAGAACTCGCCGTCGCCGAGACCGACAACGACGGGAGGGCCGTTGCGGACGGCGACGATCTTCTCGGGATCGCTCGTCGAGATGGCGACGAAAGCAAAGAGCCCGCGCATTTGGAGCAGCGAACGGCGGGCCGCCGACTCGAGAGTGCCATCGGCCATCTCGTGCTCGAGCAGATGCGCAATCACTTCCGTGTCGGTCTCCGTCACGAAGGTGTGGCCGAGCTTTTGGAGCTCTCGCTTCAGGTCCAGGTAGTTCTCGATGATCCCGTTGTGCACCACGACGATGCGGCCGGTGCAGTCCTGATGGGGATGGGCGTTCTCTTCGGTCGGCCGGCCGTGGGTCGCCCAGCGCGTGTGGCCCACGCCGTAGACGCCGGTGAGCGGCTGTGTTTCGATCGCCTGCTCGAGGTTCGCCAGTTTGCCGGCGCTCCGCCGCCGCTCGATCTGGCCGTCGCGCACCACGGCAACGCCGGCCGAGTCATAGCCTCGGTATTCGAGGCGCCGCAGGCCATCCAGCAGCACCGGGACGACCTCCTTGGGCCCCAGATATCCGATGATTCCGCACATGTTCGCTTATCCCTTCCCCTTCTTCTTTTCGACCCATCCATCGATGTTCCGTTGCTCCCCGCCGCTGACGGCCAGCGACCCAGGAGGTACGTCGCGCCGGATGGTCGTCCCGCTCCCGATGTAGGCCCCCTTGCCAACCGTGACGGGCGCCACCAGCTGAGAGTCGCTGCCAACGAAGACGCCGTCCTCGATGGTCGTTTGATGCTTCTGACTGCCGTCGTAGTTGCAAGTGATGGTACCCGCGCCGATGTTGACGCCCTCCCCGATAACCGCATCGCCGAGGTACGAGAGGTGGCCGGCCTTCGAGCCCTTCCCCAGGGTCGCCTTCTTGAGCTCGACAAAATTGCCAATGTGTACCGACTCGTGAACATGGGAGTCAGGACGCATGTGCGCGAAGGGGCCGATGGTCGAGCCGGGTCCGACCCTGCTGCCCGTGATGACACAGAAGTTCTGGATCGTCACGCGGTCCTCGACCGTCGAGTTGACGATGCGGACGCCCGAGTGAATCTCACAGGCCTCGCCGATGCGTGTCTTCCCCTCGAGGTGGACGCCGGGATGGATCACGGTATCGGCACCGACCACTACGTCGTCGTCGATGTAGGTGGTGGCGGGGTCTTCGATCGTGACGCCCGCCGCCATGAGCTCCTCGTTCTTCTTCTGTCTCATGATTCGGCTCGCCTCTGCCAGTTCCGACCGGCTGTTGATCCCCCGAATCTGATCCGGATCGTCGAGCTCGACGCCTTCGACGTGAAGCCGCCGACGGCGATAGGCCGCGACCAGGTCCGTCAGATAGTACTCCCCTTGTGCGTTCGCTGTTGCCAGCTGCCGCAGCGCACCGAACAGCGGCGGCAGCGACAGTGCGAAGATGCCGCTGTTGATTTCCTGAATCTTGCGATGAGCGGGAGACGCGTCCCGCTCTTCAACGATCCGCGATACCCGGCCTTTCACCCGAACGATGCGGCCGTAACCGTAAGGCTGCGGCATCGCGGCGGTCAGCACAGTTGCCGAGGCATTTGTCTCCTCGTGCCTCTTGAGCAACGCGGCAAGTGTGTTGGAACGCAGCAACGGCACGTCGCCGGAAAGCAACACAACGACGCCACTCTTGCCCTCCAGGATGCCGGCTGTCTGCAGCAAAGCATGACCAGTGCCAAGCTGCGGTTCCTGCGTCACAAAGGACAATCCGCTGCGCTCGCCGAGACCTTGCCGCAGCAGCTCCTTCATATGCCCGACGACGACGGTAATAGACTTGGGCTCCAGAGATCGCGCGATGCGGATCACATAGTCGATCATCGGCCTGCCCGCGACTCGGTGGAGCACCTTGGGCAGCGCCGACTTCATGCGCGTGCCCTTGCCGGCGGCAAGGATGACGACGTGGAGATCAGGCATGAAACCTAGCGGCGTCGGGGAGCCTTGCGGCGGTCGTTTCTTGCGACGGCGGGTGATTCGAGTGCCGCGCGCACGACCTCGTGCCCGCGCAGCCTTTCCAAATCGGGATCATGCCGCGCCATGGCGCGGTTCTCGGGATTGAGGTCAATGGCGCGAAGGAGAACGCGGATGGCCTGCTCCGTCTCGTCGCGCTGCACGAGCACCGACGCGAGCATGTACAGGGCATGGTCGTGATCGGGCAATTCACGTGTTGCCGCCTGCAGGTGTCCCAGTGCGTCGTCGTAGGAGCCTGAGTTGATCGCGAGCGTGGCGGCGAAAATCCGCTCTTCTGGTGTCGATGGCGATGCTGCACGGGGCGCCATATGACGGTCGCAGATGTTGAGATAGAGATGAACGCGTTCGTGAAGCTCCTTTTCCGAGGGATAGCGGGAAACGACCGAGCGCAGGATGGAGGAGGCTCGGGCGTAGTCGTGCGCCTGGAGGGCAGCCACGCCCTGCTCGTATAGCGCGAGTGCTTCGAGATGTGCCGCCTTGGGCAGGTCAAGGGCCTTCGGAACTGTCGCCTGGGACCGGGGGACTGTGGCTGTCGTCCGGACGGGTCGGGGTTTGGACCTCCGCTGTTTCGCCATCGAGGTTGGGCCTGAAAGGGTCGTACCGTAGCAAATCCCCAATCCATCGGTCAAGGCGCCGAGCCGGTCTTTACCCGTTCGAGCAGAGCGTATACATGATTGGTCGATAGACCGAAATACTTGGCAGTCCGAGAGGCTGCCTGACGCCTGGAAATGCGCTCAGAGTTGGTCATTTGCTCGAAATATAATGTAACGGTTTTATCTGCAACGGTTTCCACATTACCACTAGATCCCTCGACACGAGGCCCGACAACAACCGTGAACTCCCCTCTGGCGGGAACGTCAGCGCTTGTTGCCTTCGACGCTACTACGAGGAGGCCCTGCTCGTGGAGCTTCGTCATCTCGCGACCTACAAAAATAGGTCTTTCAGCCAATACAGTCGACAGCCTAGACAGTAGATCCTGAATCCGGTGGGGCGCCTCGAAGAAGACGATGGTGCGGTCCTCCTCGGCAAGCCCCGCAGTCCATTTCGCTCTGTCATTAGACCTAGAAGGCGCAAAGCCCAAAAAAACGAACCGATCCGCCGGAAACCCGGAAGCGCTGAGAGCCGACATCAAGGCGCTGGCGCCCGGAATGGGAACAACACGAAAACCCCTTTCCAGCGCGGCGGCCGTTAGGCGTTGTCCTGGGTCTGCGACTACCGGCGTTCCAGCGTCTGAAACGAGCGCTATGTCTTGACCCTCTGCCAGTTTCTGGAGGAGGCCGGGCAGCTTCTGCGCCTCGTTGTGCTCGTGATAGCTGGTAGTCGGCGTTGAGATCTCGAAGTGTTTCAGGAGCGTACCAGTTCGGCGCGTGTCCTCGGCGGCGATAAGGTCGACGGCCTTGAGCGTCGAGAGGGCGCGGAGCGTGATGTCCTCGAGGTTCCCGATCGGCGTCGAGACGACGAACAGGCGGCCGGGCATGAGGGGATAGAGTATTGTACCATTGTGGTTTGTAGGGATTTGATATTCAGAAGCCACTCGAGCTGCAGCCTCCATGATGCGTTCGTCCGAGCCATTTCATCACTTCATCGACGACTACCTCGCGTACCTCTACGAAGTTCATCCAACCGTAGCCACTCTGGACGGGGTTCACACGTTTGACGATCACCTCGAGGATCTCAGCCGGATCGGCATAGAGCAGCACACTCGCGCGCTCGCTGGGTTCTCGAGGCGGCTTCAGGACATCAACGGCACAGACCTCACAGCAGTCGAAAAGGTCGAGCAGCCGATGATCGGCTCGAACATTCAGGCGAGGATGTTCGAGCTCGAGCAGACCCGAACGTGGGAGCGCAGCCCTCACTTTTACGCGGATACGTTGTGCACCAGTCTGGCCGCCCAGGTGGTCTTTAGCCACGCGCCGGTTCCCGAGCGTGCCCGCCGCGTGTTGTCGAAGCTGCGTCAGACCGCACGGCTGATTCAGGCGGCACGCGACAACGTGAAGGATCCGCCAGGCATTTTCGTCAAGGTTGGACTGGAGACGCTGAGAGGGGCTCTGAACTTCATCGAACGGGATCTGCCGCGTGCGTTCTCGAGCCTCGACGATCTGCATCTGCTTTCTGATCTCGCCGATGCCTCCACCGAGGCCATCCAGTCGATTGGCAGCTACATCCAGCACCTGGAGTCGGAGGTGCAGCCGAAAGCGCGGGCATCCTTCCGGCTGGGGCGCGAGCTGTTCGAGCAGAAACTGAAGCTGGACGAAGGGATCCCCCTGGACGCCGATCGCCTGCTGACGATCGCCCTGCGGGAGTTTCAGAAGACGCAGCAGGAATTCCGAACGCTGGCAGGCAAGCTGGACGGCGGAGATCCGATTGGCGCCTGGCGCAAAGCGAAGAACGAACATCCCGCGCCGGGAGAGCTGGCGGCGGCGGCGCAGGAGCAGCTCGAGGAGCTGAGCCGCTTCATCGAACGCCAGGGCATTCTCACGATGCCGGAGGGGGAGCCGGTGGTCGTCGCGCCGACCCCGGAGTTCTATCGATGGTCGTTTGCCAGCATGTGGGTGCCCGGCCCCTTCGAGCAGAAGGCGACGCGTGCCTACTACTACGTGACGGATGCCGATCCGTCATGGCCGGCGGACCGGCAGGAAGAGCACCTGCGCGATTTCAACTACCCGACGTTGTGGGCCATCTCCATTCACGAGGTGTACCCGGGCATTTCCTTCACTATCAGTTCCTGCGGCGGGTCGAATCGAAGGTGCGCAAGTCGATCATGTTCTCGCCCGGCGTCGTTCGTCGAAGGCTGGGCGCACTATACCGAGCAGATGATGATGGAGGCCGGCTTCCGGCGGAACGACCACGCTCTGAAACTCGGCCAGCTTGCCGAGGCGCTCGTTCGTCTCGGACGATTCATCGTGAGCATCCGGCTCCACGTCGAGGACTGGTCCGTGGAGCAGGGCATGCGATTCTTCCGGGACGAATGTTTCATGGAGGAATCGAGCGCCAGGCGCGAGGCCGAGCGCGGCACCTTCGATCCGACCTACCTGGTGTATTCGGTGGGCAAGTTGATGCTGCTGAAGTTGCGCCACGACTATCAGGAGCAACAGGGTGCGAAATATTCCCAGCGGGCGTTCCACGATCAATTGCTCGGCAACGGGACCGCGACCTTTGCCGTGCATCGGCAGCTCATGCTCGGAGACGCATCGGGCGACCTGCTCGAGTAGGATTCTGAGCTGAAATGCCACTCTACGAATACCAGTGCGACGCGTGCGGACACCGCTTCGAGCGGATCCAGAAGTTCTCCGATCCGCCGGTCGACGTCTGCCCCAACTGCGGCAAGAGCGACATTCGGAAGCTGCTCTCGACGCCGGCCATCCAGTTCAAGGGCTCTGGCTTCTACATCACGGATTACGCCTCGAAGGGATCGGCAGGGACCGACGCCAAGAACGAAGCCAAGAACGAAGCCAAGAACGAGCGAAAACCGGAACGAAGAACGCATCAGAAAGCGCGTCCTCCAAGGAAAGCTCGGCGGGCGACTCCGCAAAATCGACCACCTCCACCGACAAATCCGGACCGAAAACCTCGAGCGACTAGGACCGTCCGTCGCGGAGGGTACTGCGGCGCTCGAGGTTCTCTTTCCTGAGGTACGCGCGGAAGGCGTCGCCCAGATCGGGCCGCCGCAGCGCGAAGTACACCATCGCTTGCAGGTAACCCAATTTGTTGCCGGTATCGTGGCGCAAGCCATCGATCTCGTAGGCGAAGATCTGGCGGTGAGTCAGCAGCTGTCGCAGTCCGTTGGTCAGCTGAATTTCTCCCGTTCGGTCGCTGGCAGTCTCCCGGAGCGCCGGGAAGATGTCTGGCGTCAGCAGGTAGCGGCCGATGATCGCGAGGTTCGACGGCGCCTCGTCACGGCGCGGCTTTTCCACGAGGTCTTTGACCAGATGGATGCCCTTGCCGAGACTCGCCGATGTGTCGATGTCGACGATCCCGTAGCTGGAAACTTGCTCGTAGGGCACGCGCTCGACGGCAAGAACCGGGCCGCCGACCTGCTCGAACACATCGATCATCTGCTTCAACGCCGGCGGCGTCGCGTCGATCACGTCGTCGGCCAGAATGACGGCGAATGGTTCGTCGCCAATGAGAGCGGCTGTGACGAGGACCGCATGGCCGAGGCCGAGCGGCTCGCCCTGGCGCACGTACGCCAGGTTGATGACGCTCGAGATCTTCCGAACCTCGTCGGCCAATTCGGTCTTGCCACGCTGCTGGAGGAAGCTCTCGAGCTCGATGTTGACGTCGAAGTGATCCTCGATGGCGTTCTTGCCGCGGCCGGTGACGATGATGACGTTGTCCACGCCGGAGGCAACCGCCTCCTCGACGCCGTACTGGATGATCGGCTTGTCGACGAGCGGCAGCATCTCCTTCGGCTGAGCTTTTGTCGCGGGGAGAAAGCGAGTGCCGAGACCCGCTGCTGGAAACACAACCTTGCGCACGCTGGATTTCACGGTCGCCATTGTACTCGGATAGGATTTCCCGATGCTCGACCCTGCATTTCTGCGCGAACACCAGGACGATGTCCGGAAGCGTCTCGAGAGTCGCGGTGACAACATGGATGCTGAGCTCGAGCAGCTCGGCACCCTCGAAAACCGACGCCGCCGATTGATCCCCGATTTCGAGGGCCTGAAGCGCGAGCAGAACGCGTCGGGCGACGAAGTCGCGCGGGCCAAGCGGCAGGGGAAGGACGCGAGCGCCCTCCTCGAGGCGAACCGCCAGCGGTCGCAGCGAATCAGGCAACTGGAAATCGAGCTGGACCAAGTCGAGCAGCAGCGGACGAACCTGTTGATGACGCTGCCGAACCTTCCGCATGCCACCGTTCCGTTGGGGCGCAACGCCGCGGACAACGTGGTGGTCCGGTCGTGGGGCGAGCTAAGGACCTTTGATTTCGAGCCCCAGGCGCATTGGGATCTGGGGCCGGACCTGGGCATTCTTGACTTCGAGCGCGCGACCAGGATGTCGGGCGCCCGCTTTGCCGTGCTGAAGGGTGCAGGCGCGCGGCTGTCGCGCGCGCTCATCGACTTCATGCTGGATCTGCACACGCGCGAGCACAGTTATCTCGAAGTGGCGCCACCGCTGCTGGTGAACCGCGCCTCGCTCGAAGGCACGGGGCAGCTTCCCAAGTTCGAAGCAGAGCTGTTCAAGGTGGCGGGCGACTGGGATCTCTTTCTGATTCCGACCGCCGAGGTGCCGCTCACCAACCTCCACCGGACGGAGATCCTTGCTGGCGAGAAGCTGCCGCTCAAGTACGTCGCGTATACCCCCTGCTTCCGCAGCGAGGCCGGCTCCTACGGTGCCGACGTGCGCGGCCTGATCCGCCAGCATCAGTTCGACAAAGTCGAGCTGGTCAAGATCGCGAAGCCGGATCAGTCCTACGACGAACTGGAAGCGCTCACGCTGAATGCTGAAGAAGTGCTGAAGCGCCTTGGTTTGCCCTATCGAACTGTGGTCCTCTGCACTGGCGATCTCGGAAAGTCCATGGCCAAGACGTACGACATCGAGGTGTGGCTGCCGAGCCAGAAGCAGTATCGCGAGATCTCGTCATGCAGCAACGCCGAAGCATTTCAGGCGCGGCGCGCGAACATCAGGTTCAAGACGGGCGGTGCGGGCAAGGCGGATTTCGTCCACACCCTCAACGGGTCCGGCCTTGCCGTCGGACGCACGCTGATTGCCGTCCTGGAGAACTATCAGCAGAAGGATGGATCGGTGGTGGTCCCCGACGCGCTCCGGCCGTACATGGGAGGCGTTGAGAAGATTGAAAGTAAGAAGTAGACCCGCCACCTAGCGGATCAGTACCCCCGCGGGCGCGAGAAACTTGGTGCGCTCCGCGTCGTTGCCGAGGCAGTTATGCGTGCGCGGCTCGACGATCTGAGTCACCTTGTAGTACCGCAGCTCGTAGGTGTGGGGCTTTGCAAAGACCTTCGCATCCTCCCACGTGGACTGCACCGACAACACGAGTCCGTTAGCCATCAGCCGATAGCGTTCGGTCAACTTCGACTCGGGCGTTCTCCAGCCGCCACCCGGGATGCTGGTGATACCACGGTCGTTGAACCCGATGGTGTCGACGACGAGCGTGGCGCCCTCCCACTTTCCGATCGAGTGTCCGTTGGTGGCGCCTTCCCATTCGTCGGCCGGCGGATGCGGCCGCCCATCGAAGTAGATATAGCGGACCGACGCCGGTCCTTTCGGCACGATGCCAATCACGCCCGCGCTCTGCTGAAGGTTCAGCACCGGTCGATCCAGCATGAGACCCGGTACCCCCATTGGCTGGCAGCGGCGGATGGTATCGAGGTCGCGTTTCGTGGCTTCGGCTTCACCCGCCTGCGCCGCGGATGTCAGCGTCGCGCGCGGCACCGCAAAGCTGTCCATGCGAAGCTCCCAATATCCGGAGAAGTCGGGGATCTTCGCGGGCGCGGTCTGGGCCGAGCTGCTCGCCGCAGCGGCCAGCGAAAGCAGCACGGCGAGCAGCCAGGGCGGAAGTGAGGCGTGCAGTCTCATCAGGGGTTCTCGGATCCTTCGCCGTTCGGAATTCTCTTGTACTGATAGGTGTAGGTGTACGGCTTGAGGAACACGGTTGGGTCCACCCACGTGAATGTGACCGACAACATGTCGCCCTCAATCCTGAAGCGTTCGGTCAGCTTCGTCGAGGCGCGCACACGGCCACTTCCCGCCGTCATCCCTCCGCTAGGCCTGCGGCTATCGCAAATATCCGTCGCGAACCCGATCGTCTCGACCACCAGCGTGTCGCCTTCCCAGTGACCTACTGAATAGCCGGTGCCGGTCGGCACGAACGTCGGACTTTTCGTGTCCGGCAGCGGCCGGCCGTCGAGCGCGATAGCGCGCCCGCGTCCTGCCTCGGCGCCCATCAGCAGCTCGGTTCCACCCTGCACGATGTTGAGCGGTCCTGAAGAGGCCATCATCATGGCGACGCTGCCCGTGGGGCAGTCGAGCCGCCGCTGCGCGCGGTTCACCACGTCGCCCTTCGCTTCGAGCGCCTCCATCTTCGCGTTCTCGGCCACGACGTCTGGATGCAATTCCGGCTTGGGCAGCGATACCGCCTTGAAGAACCAGTTGGTCCAGCTGCCGGATCCTGGATCCTGCACAAGCCACAACCCTGACATATCCACCGGAGCGCGGCGCGGCGGGGCGCTTTGTGCAGCCACGACGGCGACTGCAGCGATCGAGGCGACGAGCGTGGCGACAGTCAACTGGAAGGACCCTCGTCTGGTCGTCATGATGCGTACCTCAAATGCCAAATCTGTAGGGCGCATTATCGCGCTCCCCGCAATGGCGGGCAAGGCGTATGGTTTGGATACACAAACGGCTCGATTTATCGCGGATCGCATCTTGAACTCGCTCTGGCAGGAGGAGTTGCCCTATGTTTCGTGCCTGTGTGTCGTCGCTTGTGGGGACTGCGATTGTGATAGCCACAATGTGCGGGTTCGGCGTCTCGCCAGCCGCGGCGCAGGTGCGGCCCGGCGTCCAGGGCGGTCTTTCGATCGATCCTGATCAGGTGTACTTCGGTGGCCACATCGAAACCTCGCCGCTGATCGATCGTCTGCGGTTCCGCCCGAATGTCGATATCGGCCTCGGCGACGATGTGACGCTCGTTGCACTCAATTTCGACTTCACCTATTCGTTTACCGAGAACCGCCCGTGGAACCTGTATGCCGGCGCGGGCCCGGCGCTCAACTGGTTCGATTCCGATTCCGATTCGGAGACGGAAGGCGGGTTCAATTTCCTGATCGGCGCCAAGAACCGTTCGGGACTCTTTTTCGAAATGAAGATTGGAGTCGTCGATAGTCCCGATCTGAAGTTCGGCGTCGGCTATACCTTCAGGTAAAGACCGGAGTGTAGCCAACGAGTTCAGCTTCAGCTTCGGCGTTGCGTTCAGGTGACGACTTTGCCGGTCGTGCCCGACCATATGCATAATGGGCTCACATGCTGACGACCAGGTCCTTCCATCGTTCACTCGTCGTGTTCTTCATCGCACTCGCGCCGGTGGCGGCCGGCGCGCAGTCTTCCGGTAACAGTCAGAGCAGCACCGCGCAAGTCCCGGCGCTCCGGTTTCGCGTACCGACGGTCACGGTCACCGCGCAGAAGGAGCCCGAAGACAAACAGAGAGTACCCGTCAGCGTCACGGCGGTATCGAAGGACATCGTCGATGGTGCGGGGGTGCGAATTGTCAGCGACGCGTCGATCTTTGCGCCGAACACATACTTTACGGAGTGGTCAGCCAGAAAGCTGAGCAGCGCGGCGTTCCGCGGCATCGGCTCCAGCCCCAACAATCCGGGCGTCACGACCTTCATCGACGGCGTGCCGCAGTTGAACATCAACTCCTCGAGCATCGAGCTGCTGGATGTCGATCAGATCGAGTTCGTGCGGGGCCCACAGAGCGCGCTGTTCGGCCGCAACACGCTGGGCGGGCTCGTCAACGTCGCGAGTACGCGGCCGTCCGTCTCGTCATGGACGGGCGACTTCTCGGTGCCGTTCGGCAACTATGGATCGTGGACCGTTCGCGGCAGCGCGGCAGGTCCTGTCGTTCGCGACAACGTGAGCGTCGGTTTTTCCCTCGCCCAAATCGATCGCGAAGGATTCACGGTCAACGACGTCACCGGCAACGACATCGATTCGCGTTCGGCGTTCTCGGGCAAGGCCCAGCTCCTGTGGCTGCCGAACAGCGCCTGGGAGAGCCGAGTCATCTTCACTGCTGAGCGCGCGCGGGACGGCGACTACTCGCTGAACGACGTCGGGGCCCTCCGCAGCAACCCGTTTCACGCCGCCCGGGACTTCGAGGGGCACGTCGATCGAGACGTCGTCGGCACCACGATCCTGGCGAGGCGCGCCGCTGGCCCGGTGACGTTTTCGAGCACGACCGGCTTTCTCAATTGGCGAACGCAGGACGAGACGGATCTCGACTACACGCCGCAGCCGATCGCGACGCGCGACAACAGCGAAGAGGACTTTCAGTTCACGCAGGAGATCCGGTTCGCTTCCGCGGAGACGGCCCCCGTGCGAGTGGCGGACACAACCCAACTGCGTTGGCAGTCCGGCGTGTTCTTGTTCACGCAGTCATACCAGCAGGATGCCATCAACAGCTACTCGCCGTTCGTCTTTGCGCCTATTGCCGTGCGTCACCACACACCACGGTCGGACCTGGATGACTTTGGTCTCGGCTTGTTCGGCCAGGCGACCCTGACCTTCAACAACCGTCTGGACGTGTCCGCGGGCGCGCGATTCGACTACGAGAACAAGAACGCGCTGCTCGAGAGCTTCTTCGAGCCGGCCATCGCACCACCTACGCGCGTCGAAGCGGAAGACACCTTCTCCAACGTATCTCCCCAGGTGTCGGTCGCCTATCGGTTCCAGCCGGAGCAGACGGTGTATGGAACGGTGGCCAGTGGCTACAAGGCGGGCGGCTTCAACCCGGCGTCTCCGGCAGGAAGTGAGTCGTACGGCGAAGAGTCCAGTTGGAACATCGAAGGGGGCATCAAGACGCTCTGGGCGGCCGGGCGGGTGTCGACGAATGCTGCTGCCTTCTACATCGACTGGGACGATCTGCAGCTGAACACGTTCAACCCGCAGGTCCCGGGGCAATTCTTCATCTCCAATGTCGGCTCCGCGTCGAGTAAGGGCGTCGAGTTGGAGGTAGCTGCGCGTGCGGCACAGGGTGTCGACGTGTTTACGGCCGTCGGTTTCACGCACGCACGTTTCGGGACGGGGGCCGTCTCGAGCGGCGTCGATGTCGAGGGCAACACGATCCCCAACACCCCCGAATACACGACGAGCTTCGGCGGGCAGTACACTCGAACGGTCGGCCGAGCGACGTTCGTCGGCCGGGCCGATGCGGTGTTCTACGGCTCCCTGCAATACAACGATCAGAATTCGCTCGCGCAGGAAGCCTATTCGCTCGTCAATTTCCGCCTCGCCGTATCCGGTCGCTTTCTCACGAGCGAGCTGGTGATTCGCAACGCGTTCGACACCAAGTACATTCCGGTGGCGTTTCCGTACCCGAACTTCGCGCCGTCGGGCTTCATGGGAGAGATGGGCGCACCGCGCACGATCAGCTTCCGCGCCGGGGTGCGTTTCTGAGCGGGTTGAGGAACAGATTGGGTAAGTCGACAGGGAGGTGAGCCGGAGGGTGACCATGCGACGTATCGTCGGTGCTGCGTTCGTCATCGTGCTCGCAGTGGTCCTTTTTGCAGGCGGGTGGTTGGCCGGCCGGCTCGGGATTGGCTCCGTCGTCAACCCCTCGTCGCTGACTGAAACCGAGCGCCGGTTCGCAGAGAGCATGCGGGGCGTGACCATGGTCGGCACGTTTACGGTTGCCGGACGGGAGGACCGGACGCCAGGTCCGGACCGCTACGAGATCGCCAGCGTCGAGAAGGTCGGCGACGACCTGTGGCGATTCAACGCGAAGATGGACTGCTGCGGCGTGGCCGGCTCACAAGGCATTCCGATCGTCGTGCCGATGCGGTTTGTTGGCGACACGCCGGTGATCATGATGACCGACACGAGCCTTCCCGGAATCGGGACGTTCACCGTGCGCGTCTTCTTCTACGGCGATCGCTACGCTGGCACCTGGCAACATGGCAAGGTGGGCGGGCACCTGTCGGGGCTGATCCAGAAGAACTGAGAACCTAGAACCCAGAACCTAGAACTCAGCCCTAGGTCGGGCTCCTGCCTTTTTCAACCTCATTGACGAGCAGCCATTTCGACAGCCGCGCCACGACTTCCGTGGCGGTGCCCCGAACGAGGCGCTCGCCGAGCCGATCGAGAACGCGCTGGGTGATTTGGTCGACCAGCTCGTTGGTTACCCCGTGAAGGATCGGCGTCGGGTGCTCGAGTCGTGCACGCACGACCTCGGCGCGCTGCGGCCCCGCATCAGTGGCGGAAGCCAGGGCTCCGTCCCAAGGCTCGCCGTCGAGCCTGGACGGCGTGTGATCTGCCTCACTAAATGCAATCTCCAGCTGATCGAAATACTGTTCGAGGTCCAGATCGACGTTGCTGCGCTCAGCGGGCTGCGGCTGCGATTCCCCTTCTGGTGCGGCGGTGCTTCGTGCCGACAACAGCCGCTTCACGCAATCGATCATGGCATCGGGCTGCAGCGGTTTCGTCAAGACCTCGTCGGCGAGCTCCTGACCCGCTGCTGAGGCCGACGAATCGAACGCTCCCCTCAGCAAGACGACAGGGATACGCGGCAGCTTCGCCCGGTGTTTTTTCAGAAACGCCGCAATCTTGCGTGCGTCGTCCGTGAAGATGATATCGGGTGGGTTGGCCTCAATCGCCGCGAATGCGTCGTCACCATGCTGAACGACGTTGACCCGAACGCTCTCGTCCTTGAACGCCAGTTTCATTACTCGCTGAACCGTGGCATTGCGATCGAGGACGAGGATCGTCGGTTGCATTGCGAGAGGATGGTAGCACGGGAGAGTTCTTGACTGGCCGATACTTTCGTGCACAATGCTTTCACCTACTGCATGAAGACGTGGAGCGCTGAAACGACCACGACAGATGAAGCGCACACGCCTCGACCTGACCAACCGGGACACGCCAGTTGGTACGCGCAGGGCCACTCAGATGCGATAGGTGATCGACTCCTGATGTTCGACAACTCGGGCGGACCATCGCTCGAGCTCTTGCGATTTTCCTGGAGGGTCACCAGCTGCTCCGAGTTCGAGACCGCGCTGCGCGAGCGGGTCGAGCTGCTTTCACGGTTCCAACACCAATCGTTCGCCAAGATCCGAGCAGTTGAAGTGCTCGCGCCACGCCGGGATCTGACGCTTGTCTCCAACTACGTTTCGGGGAAACGGCTCTCGGACAGCCTCGCGACGCTGCGGGGGCCTCTGTTCGCCGAGTGGCTGATTCGCGAGGTGGTGCCGGTGCTCGCGGATTTCCAGCAGCACGCCCCGGGCCTTGCACATGGCGCACTGACCGGCGACCGGATCGTGCTCACGCCCGGTGGGCGCTTCGTGATAGTCGAGCACGTACTGGGGTCCGCATTGCAGCGCCTTCAACTGGCACGCAACGACCTCTGGCTGCGTTTCGGTATTGCCACGCCGCCCGCCAGCGCCGCCTCGGTGGTGCTCGACCAACAGACCGACGTGTTCCAGCTGGCCTTGCTGGCCGTAGCGGTCTTGATGGGCCGCCCTCTGGAAGCCTACGAGTATCCGCATCATCTGGCGGCGACACTCGCCACGTTCGAGCAATCGACGGGCCGCGAGCTTCCGCCCTCGCTCCAATCATGGCTGATACGGGCCCTCCAACTTGGCGGACAACCGTTCGAGTCGGCCCGCGATGCGCAGAACAGTCTGGGCGAGTTTCAGGCGGCGCCGAGCAACCTCGCGTTGGCCGGCGCTGGCATGTCCGGTGCGGCAACTCAGACCGTCAAGCGGGCCGAACGGGTCCTTCTGGCCGCAGAGCAAAGTTTGGATGACGAGGCTGGCCTCCGAAGCGCGACTGACGTCACGAACGGCGCTCGGAAAGCCGCAGCTGAACCACGCGCTCAACCCTTTGCAGAATCTGAGGACTTCACCCGTGCACGGCAGCAGATGAGCAGTCAGCTGCTTCACCGCTACAGCCAACCCCGCACAGGATTTCGCGACTATCTCTTGGCCGTCTTCGCCGGGATCGTGGTTGCGCAGACGGGTTACATTGCGTACTCGGCGTACCTGAAGCCGCCTGCGATTGTCGTGCAAGCACCGCAGGACTCCCCGCCGAGCAAGACCGAGCCTCCGACGCCCGCACAATCGCTTCCGCAATCGCCGCCAGCGCCGCCTCTGGTCCTGCAGGCTCTCACTGCCGAACCACGACAACCTGCTGCGACTGCGCCTTCGGCGCAGCCGGTACGCTCAGGCGGAGTGCGAATCCTGTCGTCTTTCGATTTGCAGGTGTTCGAGGGCGATCGCGTTTTGGGATCGAGCGCCGGCGGTCCCATCGTCGCGTCAGCGGGTCGCCACGAACTCGAGCTCGTGCACAACGCGCTCGGCTATCGCACCCGACGGGTGGTGACGCTCAGGGCAGGCGAGGTCGTGTCATTGTCGGTGCCTCATCCAGACGGTCGCATCAGCATCAATGCCACACCCTGGGCCGACGTCTGGATCGACGGCGCGCATGTCGGTGAAACGCCGCTTGCGAATCTCCCGATACCAATCGGACAGCACGAAGTGACCTTTCGTCATCCCGTCTTAGGAGAGCAGCGGCGTACTGCCATCGTGCGCTTCGATAGTCCAGCGCGGGTCAGCGCGGATCTCCGATAGCGCCACTCTCCGGCTCCTCAGTTGTTCTGCGGCGGAAGATACGAAAGAACCGTCGGCCCTGAAGGTTCTGGGCCGCCGTTGATGGGTTCCAGGGTCAAGAGTGCGCCGACAACCGGTCGCGCGACAGGCGGGATCTTGTCGCTCGCCAGCGAGAGCCGGCCCTCCGTGTCAGCATCGGTCGCGCCCGCACGTGTGGGGCCGGAGGCGGTCACGAGCCACAACTGATAGGCCGACCCGGGAGGCGCCTTTGGAACGCGAGAGGCGCTCAGCACGAGACCGCGCGATCGACTCCAGAGAAGCTGACCGCGTGCGGCCGGCGCGGCGTTTCCGCCGGACAACCCATATCGCACGAGATCGGGTGCGGCAAGAACCTCGCTGACCATCTGGGCTTTCAGCGCCGTGTCGTTCGCTTCCAGGATGCGCCGCTCGGCTTCCTTCTGACTCGCGGCAATCTGCTGTTCGGCCGCCGCGCGTGTCGACTGCGCCTGCTGCTCGACCTGAGTCATCCTCGTCGATGCCGCGTCGAACTCCTGTTGGAATCGCCACGCAAAGAATGCCGAGACAGCCAGACCGACCAGGAGCACCAGAACGGCCGCTATCCATGGCAACCTGCGTTCGCCTTGCCGTTGTTCGTGGATCCGGCGTTCGTGGATCTGTTGAACCGTGTCGTTGTCGGCGAAGACCGCTCGCTCGCCCGAGTCTGGGATCTCCGCTGATTCAGGCAGCAGCTTGATGGTTTTGGAATCACGCGCGGGTCGGCCACCGCGCTCCTCTCCGTCCGTTTGTCGTAGCTCATCATGCAGGCGCATGACCTGGTCGAGCGGCCAATGTTCGGTGTTCGCGGTTGCGCGAGCGGCCATCGGCAGTCCGCTACGGATCTCTGCGAGCGCCGTCTGCACGTCGCGCGAAAGCTGGCCGACCCGTTCGGCCATTTCCGCCTGAATGGCCGCCAGCCGCGATTCAGCGCGTTCGAGTCCGCTGAGGGCCGTTCCTGCAGTGGCGACCGATGTCTCGCCCAGGCGCGCGGCGTGTTCCTGCAGCTGAGCAATTTGCTGCCCGAGCATGTGTTGCAGCGCGCTCCATTCATCGGAGACCTTCCGCTCCAGGCTGTGTAAATGGCCCTCGGCGCTGTGCTCGACGCGCGCCTTGAGGCTTTCCAGGTCTTTGAGCCGCGCTTCCATTTCTCCGATGGCGCGCTCGTGGCGCAAATCGCTCAACGTCCAACGATCGAGAATTTCTGCGAACTGTTGGGTCAGCGATGAGACGCGGGTTTCGACGAGGGCGAGAGGCGGGCGGCTCTCGGCGGACTGCGCGAGGGTGGTGTTCAGCCGCTCGAGCTGCACCTGGATTTCCGAGATCCGTCGTTCGAGATCTGACTCCTGCTGTTCCACTGAAGTGTGTGTAGTCACGACCCCGCGAGCATCATACACCGGTCATGTTTTCGTCTTGACAACAAACGCCACGGCAGTACGATTTCGTCGTCGCTTCCTGCACGTCACCCAGCTCTGCAGGTGCACGATGACACTCAGACACGCGCGCGTGTGCACGACTGTGAGCTTCATCGCATTGCTTGCCCTGCATTCCCCGCCCGCCTGGGCTCAGGATTCGATCGCGGAGGCCAGGAAGCTCTATCAGTCGGCAGACTACGACGCCGCGCTCGGCATGCTTGATCGGCTGACAACGGGCGGAACAGCGTCGGCGGCGGATCCGGAAATCGCGCCCTACCGCGTCCTTTGTCTCCTTGCTCTGGGAAAGAGCGACGAGGCACAACAATCGATCGCCGCCATTTTCAGGCAGGACCCTCGATACCGGCCTTCGGAGACCGAGATTTCGCCGCGCATCCGCGCGGTGTTCGAGGACACCCGGCGTCGCCTGCTGCCGCAGATCGTGCAGGAACAGTACGGCGCTGCCAAAGCGACGTTTGAACGGAAGGACTTTCAGGCGGCCGTTGTTCAGTTCCGATCGCTGGCGTCGCTGCTCGAGGATCCGGCGCTGAAGGGGGAGGATCCCCGCGGCGACTTCCGGATGGTGGTGTCGGCCTTCGCGGATTTGTCGCAGGCCGCCGTCGCCACGGAGAAAGCGCCGGCGCCGGCCCCGACACTGGCTTCGTCACCTTCTCTTGAGCTCGCTGCGGCGGCCCCACCCGAGCGCGGGGAGGTCGGCGGCGCAGCCGTCTTTCCTCCGGTCCCGCTCTCCAAGCCGCTCCCGCAGATTCCGAGGCACATGGCGACGATGTGGCGCGATCGGGTGGCAGTCCTCGACATCTTGGTGACCGAGGACGGCAACGTGGCCGAGGTAGCGGTTCAGAAAGGCGTTCACGCGCAGTTCGACAGGCAGCTCGTTGACGCCGTGCGCACGTGGAAATTTCGTCCGGCGACCAGGGGCGGCCAGCCGGTGACTTTCCGCCAGATCGTGGAGGTGAAGCTCGTTCCGTAGCTTACTTTCGAGCGAGCGCTGCTAGACGCTCTTCGGCGGCCTTCCTGCGTTCTGCCGCCCGAAGTTCGGTGCGTCTCGCCCGGTCGAGCGCGCGCTGAGCCTGTGCCTCCTGCGACCGGCGAGCCGCTTCGGCCTTTCTTTCCAGTTGTTCGGCTTTGTGGCGTCGTCGTTCGTCCTCGGCCACCTTTCGCTGCGTTCGCGCCTCGGCATGGCGATCTCGAGCCACCGATTTGTGGGCCGGTTGGGCTTTGATGGCCACGCCTTCGAGCAGGGAAAAGCCCGCCGGCGGCGGCTCCTGTGTGAACCGTCCGGCGCGATCGGCGCCTGGCAAACCCGCCAAGACGCGACGGACAGTGGCAACCATCGCCTCCGACGGTGTACCCGCGCCGTCGACGACGAGGTTTGATGTCTCAGTCACAGCGCGTTCCAGCGTGTGATGGTGTAGACGTTCGGCTTTCCGAATATCAGATTTCTTTCCTTCGAGCACGGTGCGATGCGCAGCGCGGAGCTTCTCCGATGCATCGACCAGTGCCTTGTACGTTGCAGGCAAGCGCCAGTACAGTTGATTGACCGCCCACAACGCACTGGTTGGTTTCTTCAGCGCCGCAACCTGCCGCTTGGCCTCGCCCGAGAGGGTTTTTGCAAGGGCGTTGCGCGCGCTAGTGAATTCGTCCAGAGGCCGCTGGTACAACTCGTCGATTCGGGCTTCGAGGTTTGCCACTTGGCTTAGGGTAGCGCAGAGGACGGCGTTCGATACGGCCGGCAATCCTCTCTCATACTCTCTGTTGTTGCCATACCAAAATACCGATAATCACCCCTCAGAATGACGATTAGCGCCCTTCCGACTACACCGTCCTGCATTTATTGCCCGTGCCACAAAACGATCGATCTCACCACCACGGCGTATCCTTCAACGCATCGACTCTTTCAGTGCGTCGACTGTAAGCGCAAGTTCGTCGTCAACGTTGACCCCAGTCAACTTCCTCCGAAAAGCGCATGAGACGCGAGCCTTGGCCGTATCCTTTCGACTCTCCGTGCCTCCCCAGATTGCCTGCCTCCGATTCGCGGCCTGTTCGTGTCTTTCCTCTTCGGACTCGATCCGCTCTCTGACTGATTCAGGCGGTGCTCTCTCTGATCCACGACTCATCCGCGAACGCCTGATAGAGCCAACTCGCCGCTCGAACGTCGGGCAACGCCTAGCGCGAGCACGCATATGGCCACAAAGAGACCAATCATCAAGACGCGGTCGGTGTGAAGAATCCACCCTGTAACTACGGCAAACCGACCCTCACTTGGCCTCAGCCATCGGGAGAGGGTAACAACATCGAACGTCAGGCCGAGTTGTAGGACTATGAACAGCCGCCAGCGATATAGCCGGCTTTGGGGATCATTCAGAAACATCAAGAGCGTCGCGGTCGGTAGGAGCACCAAGAAGCCATTTGTGAGATGGTGGAAAGTCAGCAACGACCAGATGCCCAGGAGCGATCCGGCGAAGGGAGCGCGTTGCTTTGACGGAAGCGTACCTAAGACGGCCGTGATGGTGGCAAGTAGCGCCAAGGCAACCGCCCCACTTACAAGATCGACCGCCCGAGGGTCGTCGAAGGCGAGCATCACCAACGGCCGCAGTTGGGCCAGTCCCAGCATGATCGCCTCGCCGGTATAGAACATAGAGAGAATCTCAAGGTATCGGAGCATCCACGCGAATGGCGTCGTACCGACGTGGAGGCAGTAGATCAGGACACCGGCAGCCGGCACAGCAGCCGCCACCAACAGCACTGCGTGGCGCGCGCGAAACAGCAGCGCCGCCACAAACGGCAGAGCAATCTGCGGTTTCATGGCGGACCAGCCGAGTAACAACGCGCTGGCCCCTGGTCTCTGTCTCACCAGAACATTCGAAGCGAGTCCAAACACAACCGCGAGGAGACTGAACTGCAGAAATGTCCTGAACCCGCCCCAGCATAGAAGCAAGGCCACGGCGAGTCTGGTTTGACGTGTCAGCGGGCGAGGGTGTGCGGCGCGGACGGCCAGGACCGCCGCAATCGGTGCGAGCAACGCATTGACCCCCGCCCATGTCCACACCGCGACCGGGAATGGGAGAACACTGAGCCACGAGAGCCCGATAATCGCGTGAGGGGGATAGTCTGGGGGATCAACATCGGAAAAGTAGATCGGATACGCTTCGAGCCACTCGCGTCCCCATCGATACATGGTTGCGAGATCTTCTTGGCGCTCCGGCCAGGACGCGATGACCAAGCCTGCGGCCAGATTGATGAGAGCCGTGGCATACACCGCCACGACGAGCGGCCGACTGGGATTCTCGGGAAGAATGTCTGATGCAGGCGACGCACCAGGTTGGGCAACCGGCAGCACAGGGAATTACTCGTGGCTTCGCAGTTGAATAACCGTCGTGCGCGATGAGCCGCACTTCGCGCATGGAGCACCCCAACCTGTCATGTTGGCCATATGTGCCGGACCTTACCAGAAACGTCAAGGCGGCGGCTATCCTGCAAAACCTGACCTCCACATTCACGCTCGTCTTTTCCAACCTGGACCAAGAACGTTCTACTGCCGGCCGCTTGGGAGAGCGGCACAGGGAAGAAGCCTCGGCCGTAACAGCGAAAGGCGCGATAAACTCGAAGGGATTAGAATTTCCCCGCGCGGAGAGATGGCCGAGTGGTCGATGGCGGTGGTCTTGAAAACCACTGTGCCCGGAAGGGTACCGGGGGTTCGAATCCCTCTCTCTCCGCCATCCGACTTCACCCGGTGAGCATTCAGAGCTCGTCATAGCTCCGAACTGCAAACGTGTCGCATTGGCGGGCATCGCCGCTGTCGAAACCGCGACGGAACCATCGCTTGCGCTGTTCGCTCGAGCCGTGCGTGAACGTCCTCTCGTCGGAATGCCCGAGGGTGTCGTCCCCGATCGCATGCGCGGCGGTGAGCGCTTCGCTCAGATCGTCGTCCGTGATTTGGAGCGACGCCCGCGCCGTGTGACCCCAGACACCTGCGAGGCAATCCGCCTGAAGCTCGACGCGCACCGAGTTCTGGTTCGAGGTGTCGCCCCTCGTTTGCAGCCGGCTGGAGCCGATCAGGTTTTGCACGTGATGACCGACCTCGTGTGCGATCACATACGCCTGGGCGAAATCGCCGGGCGCCCGCAGGCGGCGCTCCATAACGCTGTAGAAGCTCGGATCGATGTAGAGCCTTTGATCCGCAGGGCAATAGAAGGGCCCGACGTCGGAGGTCGCGTTGCCGCATCCGCCGGTGGACACGCCATTGGCAAACACGACGAGTGTGGGATGTCGGTAAGGCCCCGGAGTACTGCCGTAGTTCGGCAGCGCCCCGCGGCCGAACTGCTGCGTCCACACGTCCTCGGTCGACGCGAGGACGACGCGTGAGAAATCGCACGCGGCGCCGTTCGCCTGCGACGCGTCGCACACGCTGCCGGCACCTGGCGTCGAAAGCGCTCCCTCGCCACCGCCCGCCAGAGCTCCCAACAGCTCCTGCCTGATCCCCGCGGGCATCACAAAGAACCCGATCAAGAGCGCAACCCCTGCGAGCAACGTGCCCTTGAATCCGAGCAGGCTCACGAGAGAGACCAGCGCCTGAATCGGGACGCCGCCGCCAACGCGCCCGCCGCGACCGCTGCCGCGATCTTCGAAGTTACTGGACTGGCGTTGACCTTCAGTTCGCATGGCCGCCTCGCTGTGGCTGTGGTTGGTGCGTCTTTGTCGATGTGCCCGATAGTATCTCGTACGCGCGACCCGACGCGCTCGACCTTGGTTGCCGCGTTCGCGGTCGAGGCGTTACCATCAGCCACTGAGCACTCAGCGACCAGCTACCGGCTACCAGCTTCCTGTTCGGAGAAGCGCATCGCTTCTGATGGCGGTCGCACTGGCCGCGATGGCTTCGGCGGTCTATCGCCTCGTGGTCTCGCCGCAGTTCGTCGCGATCCGCGTGCAGGTCGTCGCCTCCGAAACTTACCCGACCCGCCACGTGGTCGAGGTTCCGCTTCCGGATTTGTCGACGCTTCGCGGTCACCCTGCCGTGCTTGGGATGCATCTCTCGAATACGCGTGCCGAACCGCGACGAGTTGGGCTTCTGCGCGACGGATTTCCAGCGAGTCGGATCCTCCTTTCCCCACGCGCCACCGTCGATTGGAATCTCGTTCTGACTTCTGCGCAGGTTGAGGCGCTGGCGCGAGATGCGGCGAGCGCGACGCGACCGCTGGAGCTTACCGGCGACGCCGACGGCTGGGCACTGACTGCTCTCGACTTCCGCAACTATCGTTGGCGGTGGGGGGAGCCTCTGTTAGCGGTTGGTGTTCCGCGACAGAGAAATACCCCCGCCTCCGGGTCTAGCTTCGTGGCGGTTGCGATT
Organism: Vicinamibacterales bacterium; assembly: GCA_963821375.1. Taxonomy (GTDB): domain Bacteria; phylum Acidobacteriota; class Vicinamibacteria; order Vicinamibacterales; family JAMQPK01; genus JAMQPK01. The sequence goes on along the minus strand of CAWGDN010000002.1, from coordinate 284,548 downwards.
CTCTTGTCGCTCCTCTCCCTGATCCAAACGCTCGGCCTGCCCGCTCGAAAAAGGCTTCTTCGCCTGGCGGGCGACGGTCTCACGCTGATTGCGGTTTCAGCCTGTGTGGCGTGCCTGTTCCTTCCTAGGCTCTCGCTCTACCAGGTGCTGCTGTCACCGCTCGGGTTCGTGCTTCTCGCCGCGGGACTCTTTGCGCCGATTCTCCTCTACACGGCCACTGCGTTGGTGGGGTGGACCCCGTCGGTCTTGCGCGCTTCAACCGCACTCGTCGCGACCACGATCCGCGCCATGACGCGGCTCGTTGCGCGGTACTGGTCGCGTCACCCGATCGCGTGCGAGCGCGGCGCAGCGCTCCTTGCGCTCGTGGCTATCGCCGTGGCGCAGCCGGTTTTCGACGTGGTGTCGAACAGCCCGGAGTTCTTCACCGCTCGAGGCACGCCGCCTTCGATGGCTGTGGTGGCGGTTCTTGCGATCAGTCTCGGCATTCCACTCGCGCTTCTCGGCATCGAACGCGCCATTTCGTTCGTCAATCCGCGCGCCGCGTCGGCGTTTCAGAGCGTCCTGGTTGCGCTGCTCTCCGCAGCCATCGTGATGCCGTTGCTTCGTCGATACGGCGCAGTCACGTCGCCAACAGACGCCCTCATCGCGGCGTTCGTCGGATTGGCGGTCGCGTTTGCGAATGCTCGCCTCCGAGTCGTCCGGCAATTCCTGACAGCTCTATCGCCTGCTGCGCTCGTCGTTCCCGGACTGTTTCTGTCCGATCCGGGCGTCGCGCACATATTCCTGCCGTCGGAGTCGCCCACGGCGGTGCAAACCGTCGAACGGACCCCCCCAATCGTGCTCGTCGTATTCGACGAGCTGCCGTTGAACAGCCTGCTCGACGCCGACGAGAAGATTGATGCCGAGCGGTACCCCAACTTCGCCGCGCTCGCTCGCGACGCGTATTGGTTCCGCAACGCCAGCACCGTGTCGTCGGAGACGCTCTGGGCGGTGCCGGCGATTCTGTCGGGGCGATATCCAACGGCCGTCGATTCCGTGCCGACGCTACGGTACTACCCGGTCAACCTCTTCACGACCCTTGCGCGGCACTACGAAATCTTTGCCTCGTTGAGATTCGAAGGCCTGTGTCCGGCTCAGGCGTGTGAGCAGAACGCCGCAATCCCTGACGACACCGTCCGGTCTCTTCTGACGGACCTCTCCCTGGTATGGCTGCACATCGTCGCGCCGCAAGGGCTCGCGGACGCGCTGCCGCCAATCGTCGGCGACTGGGCGCAGTTCGGCCAGGCGAGTGGCGGGGAACGGAGACGTACGGAACGGCCGTGCTGGAGTGTTCGCGCAATTCCTGTCGTCGATCGACGCGGCAGCCGGCGCGGATGCACGTCATCCATCTCCTGCTGCCGCACATGGCCTTCGAGTACGTCCCCGTCGGGACGGGTGTACCGCGCGCCCGACTACCAGACGACGAATGAAGACGGCAAGGCGCTGTTCGAGCGGGCGAGTCAGGAGTACGCCGACACACTTCAGCAGCGGCATCTTGCGCAGGTCGGCTTCGTAGACCACTTGATCGGCGATCTCATTGCACGGCTGCGGAAAGTGGGCGTGTACGACAGCGCCCTGCTCGTCGTTACCGCCGATCACGGGGCGAGTTTCGCGAAGGGCGCGCCAGACGGTATCCACAGGACGACACTCTTTCCGACGTCATTCAAGTGCCGCTTTTTTTCAAGTTGCCGGGGCAGCAGCAGGGTGCCGTCGTCGATCGGATCGTCGAGACCGTCGACATACTGCCGACGATTCTCGATGTGGTCGGCGCGAGGGCGGCGCTCCGCCTCGACGGCCACTCGTTGATCAATCCAAACCAACCGGCGAGATCGCACCGCACGTTCATTTTTCGCGACCGGACCGACGTAACCGTCCGCACCTTCGCAGACTGGCCGGCCAACCGCGGCGAAGGCCTTGCCCGAAAACTGCGTCGATTTGGAACCGGAGACGCTTCAGCGATGTATGCCCCCCGACGCTCGTCGCTTGCTTGGCATTGATTTGCGCGGTGCGACCGCTGCCGGCGGCGCCCGATGTGCAGATTGCGATCCGCGACCAGCAGCGGTTCGCATCGGTTGAGCGAGATCGCGATCCACTCCCGCTCTACGTGCGAGGCGTCCTTACGACTTCCAGGCCGGCGCCATTGACTGTGGTCGTCGTTGTCAACGGGACTGTGGCAGCAGTGCCCAGTCCTATCGCGAACGGGCGTCTCACGTCTTCGGCACACTGGTTCCGGAGACGGCCCTTCGGGACGGCAACAATACGGTTGGCGCTTTCGTCGTCGAGGCGTTACCATCGGCCAAACTTCCATTCTGATCGCGCGCGATAATCGGCGACGTCCCGGCCATTTGAGGTGTTCTGATGATACGGGTCAAGAACGCAATCGTCGTAGCCCTGTCTGTGCTAGTCATCGCCGTTGGCTGGCAACTTTCGCAGCAGTCCGGCCTGCTCGCCCAGGGGCCACCGCCTGCGCAGGGTGACGGGGCGCAGACCCCGCCTGCTCGAGGCGAGGGAAGAGGGGGCAGAGGAGGCGGCGGCGCCGAAGGCGCAGGCCAGAACTTCCGCCTGACGTTCCCCGCCGCGCAGCGTCCGCCTGGCGACCCGGAGCTCATTGCGCGAGGCAAGGCGCTTTACGACGTCAGCTGTCGCCTCTGTCATGGCGTTGATCTTCGAGGCGGCGACATGGGCGGCGTCAACCTCGTTCGCTCCGAGCTCGTCCTGAACGATCAGAAAGGCGAGCTGATGCTCGAGATCATTCAGAAGGGCCGATCGCGGCCGGGTATGCCGCCGATGCCGGCTGTCGGCATGTCGGAAGAGAACGTGGTTGCCGTCGCCGAATTCATCCACAGCGTGATGGCGTCTGGCCGCGGCGGCGGACCCGCGGTGCCGCTCAACCTGCTCGTCGGCGATGTGGCGGCAGGTCAGGCATACTTCAAAACGAACTGCAGCACGTGCCACTCGGCGACGCGGCGATCTCGCGGGCATCGGCGCGACGGATTCCCGACATCATGACGCTTCAGAACACCTGGGTTGCGGGCATGCGCATCGCCGGCGGGCGTGAAGCACCAATGCCGAAACCCTCGACGGTCACGGTCACGGTGCCGAAAGGAGCGCCCGTGACTGGAGAGCTCGTCCGCATGGACGACTTCGTCGTCGTCATGCGGCTGCCGGACGGCAGCCGAGCGGAGTTTTCGCCGTGAAGGCGATCTGCCCGAGATTTACGTGAAGAACCCGCGCGAACCGCACATCAAGCTCTGGACGACGCTCCAGGACAAAGACATGCACGACGTCACCGCCTACCTTGCGAGTCTCAAATGAGAACAGTCACTTGCTTCGTCGCCGCCGTGCTGTGCGCTGTTCCCGCATTGCTCATCGGGCAGCAAGCCACCGGATTCGATCCAGCGGCGCTGTACAAACCCCTCGTCGAATCGTGGCCGACCTACGCGGGCGACTACACCGCCAAGCGATACAGCCAGCTCAAGGCCATCAACCGGACGACGGTGAAGGGCCTGACGCTGGCGTGGCTGTCGAAGATGACGCCGGGACAGGCACCGATGCCGAACGGCGCGCCGACGATCGTCGGAGGAGTCGCGCAAGGGCGATCTTGGCGCCGGGATCCTGGTGAACATCAAGGGAGCGATTCTCGCCGTAGACGACGTCTTGTACGTCACGTCGCCTGACAACGTGTGGAAGGTGGACGCGCGCGACGGCCGCATCATCTGGCACTACTACTGGAGGACCCGAGGCGGCACGCACATCGGGCATCGCGGCGCGGCCATCTGGCGCGACACGCTGTTCGTCGAGACGATCGACGACTACCTCGTGGCCCTCGACGCAAAGACGGGAAAGGAGAAGTGGTTCGTCGAGATCGCAGACTTCGAGCAGCAGTACTTCTCTACCGTCGCTCCCGTCGTGGTCGACAACCACGTGCTCGTCGGCACCGGCAACGACCTCGACGCTCCTGGCTTCCTGCAGTCTTTCAACGCGGAAACCGGCAAGCTGGAATGGAAGTTCTACACCGTGCCGATGAACCCGGGAGATCCCGGGACTCGAGACGTGGCCGAGCCTCGACGCCGCGCGACACGGAGGCGGGCAAGTGTGGATGTCGGGGTCGTTCGATCCCGAGACGCGTTTGTACCTGTTCGGCACCGGCAATCCGACTCCCGGGTACACCGGCGCGCCGCGGCCGGGGCGACAACTTGTTTACCTGCTCGCTCATCGCGGTCAATGTCGACACAGGCAAGATGGTGTGGTACTTCCAGACGTCGGCACACGACACGCACGACTGGGACTCGACGCAGCAGCCGGTGCTCTTCGACGCCGTCATCGACGGCAAGCCGCGCAAGCTCGTGTCGACCGCGACGCGCAACGGCTACTTCTACACACTCGATCGCGTGACGGGCGAACACATCGTTACCACGAAGTTCGGCACACACACCAACTGGAGTCCTGGAGTTCGGAAGACGGGTGTGGTCGAACCGGGCAAAGAAGCGACTTGTGCCGGGCACGATCGTGTCGCCGGTCGAAGGCGGCGTGACGAACTGGCCGTCGCCGGCTTACTCGCCGGACACCGGTCTGTTCTACACGCAGGAGCGCAACGACTTCAACATCATCTACCTGACAGAACCCGATAAGCGCGGGTCGATTGGCCTCGGCGGCAAGGTGGTCGCGACGCTAGGCTCGGCGGGGAATTTCCTGACGGCGATCAATCCAAAGAACGGCTCGATCGCGTGGCGCAAGCCTTTCCGGGTGGCGGCGCCATCGGCGGCATCCTGGCGACGGCAGGAGGGCCTGCTCTTCTCGAGTGACGGCAGCGGCAACATCGTCGCCTTCGACGACCGCAACGGCAAGCCGCTGTGGCACTCGCGCATCGGCAACACGTCGAACGCTCCGCAAACCTATGCGGTTGACGGCCGGCAGTACATGCTGGTGGCCGTGGCGACACGCTGTACGCGTTCGCTCTACTGAGACAGGCCGCTCCTGACTTAGGCGTCAAGCAGCGACCCGACCTCTCAATACCGCGAATTCCGATACCCGTCGGTCAACTGAATCGATCGGACAACCTGGTTGAATACCGATTGATAGCCGGAGAACTCGTCGTTCGGTGCGACGCCGGCGACATAGAAGAGGCTGCCGTCGGCTAGCAGCGTAGTGTAGAGCGCGATTCTTTCCTGCTGATTCGTGACCTCGGAGACGTTCGTCAGGATCGTCGCCAGCCCGTTTCTCCCGGCGAAGTTGAAGCTGGCGAACTGCCTGCTCTGCCGCATCTGTGGATTGTTTTGACGCAGATGCTCGACCAGCTCCGACGAGGCGGTGCGGAGGTTGTGCGACTCATTCGGATCGACGCCAATCTGCACGCCGTGCGTGAAGACGTCCTGTCCCTGATAGCTGCCGTAGCCGCCCTGCGGCGCAAACGTGACGGTCGTGCTCGCGGGCAGCTCGCGCCAGTTCGACGGCACGCTCACCCGGAAGAGATTTCCCTCGGTCGTAGGTCTGGTAATCGGCCTGAGGGCGGCTGAACCTGGCCGACTCGCGCGTCCGAAGGGTAGCGCCCGCCTTGCGGCTGACGTCCACCCTGCCCCTTCGCCTGCCGCATCGCCTGCTCAGTCGACGGCGCAGGCGACATGCGCTGCAAGCCGCGTCTTCACCTGCGTGAAGCGCTGCGTGTTGCGGATGGGATTCGAGACCGTCAGCTTTGCGGCTTCCTGCGTGATGGTCTGTTGTCGGTTGCTCGGGTTCGGATGGCTGCTCAGCCATTCCGGACCGCCGTTGCCCGAACTTTCGACTGAATCGTCTCGAACATGCTGGCCATGTCGCGGGGGTCGTAGCCGGCGCGCGCCATGATCTGCGCGCCGAGAAGATCGGCCTGCCGTTCGTACTCGCGGCTGAATCGCAGGAACGCGGTGCCGAAGCCGAACTGGCTGCCGAGCGACACCACCTGGCCCAGCCGTGCCGCCGAGGATGGCGCCGGCAATCTGCCCGATCACCGAGCCGACTTCGTACTTGGTGGCCTTGCTCGCCTGAGCCGTTCCGTGGCGAAGCGCCACGTGGCTGATCTCGTGCGCGAGCACGCCGGCCACTTCGCCTTCGTTGCGCGCCGCTTCGATCATGCCGCGATTCACGAACATCGGGCCGCCAGGAAGCGCGAACGCGTTGATGTCGCTCACGTTCACGACCTCGAACGTGTAGCGGAACTCGGAATGCCTGAACTCGGAAGGGATGCTGTTGACGAGGCGCTGACCGACGGTTTCGACGTAGTCGTCCACGCCGTCATCGCGCAGCAGCGGAAGCTGTTGCTGCACCTCCTGTGCGGCCTCGCGTCCCAGCTTCACGTCGTCGCTCGGCGTGTACTTGTTGTCGGGCGCGACGATCTTCGTCTGGCCGAGCACCAGTGAGGCCGAGGTGACGATGGCGACGAGCGTCGCGGCCGCTGCGGGAAGATGTCGTTCGAGTCGATCGTCCAGCATAATCTCTGGGAGAAAGCAGAGTACGTGCCAAGCAGAATCCCATCGCGTTTTCCGCGCGATGTCGGATTGGGTCTTCTCGAGATTCCTCGTTTCAGGACAGCGCGACCATACCGTGAAAACGGCGTGAGCCCGTCGATTCCGGCGTTGGCCTAGCGCTACGTTGACTGTGTATCTACCGGTCGGTATACTGCAAGATGTGACCGTAACCAAGGCCATTACCGATACTCCGGAACCCCACCAATCCAACTCAGCCGATCGAATCCTCGGCACCGCCCTCGATCTCTTCGCCGTCAAAGGCTACGACGCGACGTCGGTTCGGGAGATCTGCGAGGCGGCCGGCATCACCAAGCCGACGCTCTATCACTTCTACGGCAGCAAGGACGGCGTGCTTCGAGGCGCTGGTCAGCGAGCGGATTCGTCCAGTTCGGACGATGGTGGATGCGGCGCTGGCGACGCCGGCAGCTTCCGGCACCGCGCGAAGGTTCTGGCGCGGGCGATGTTCGAGAGCGCGAGCAGCGAAGCCGCAGTTCTGGCGCTTCATGCACAGCGTCATCTGGGCGCCGCCCGGCACGGCGCTGCCGCCGACCGAGCCTGCACGCAGTTCTACGACGGCGTGGTCGGCGCGCTGGCGCTGCCGCCGAGGAGGCGGTCGCGGACGGGGAGCTCGCGCCGGGCCCGTCGACGTCCGGATGCTGATTCTGATGGGGGCGATCAGCGAGGCGGCGACCGGATACGTCATTGCGGGCAAGCCCGAGCTGACGCCGGAGCTGGCCGATCGCATCATCGACACCATCATCGACGGTTGGAAGATATGAAAACAGTTCTGTTCGCGTTCGCCTTCGTCATCTCTCTGTGTCTCCGGCGCGGCCGCGCAGGGTCTCTCGCGCGCCGATGCGGTGGCGCAGGCGCTCGGCTGCCAATCCGCAGGTGAAGCTCAGCCTCGAGCAGGTCGCGCTGCTCGAAGGACGCATCACCGAAGCGAAAGCCGACGCGCTGCCCGACATCACCTGGACGTCGTTCGCCATGCGGTCGCGCGATCCCGGCCTGCTGAACAGCCCGAACTTCGACGAGTTTCCGCCGGAGTTCCGCGAGGCGCTGAGCCCGATTCCGGCCAACGCCTTCTGGACGACCGCCGACTTCCGCCAGACGATCTTCAGCTTCAAGCTGGGCGAGGCGCTCGAGGCGGCGCGGCTGGCGCGGCGCGGCGGGCGAGCACGAAGTGCGGCGCGCGCGTCAGGCGACCGCGCTCGACGCCGTCCGCGCCTACAACCAGCTGCTGTTCGCGATCGAAGCAGCTGCGTGTGCATCGACAGCAACGTGCATCGAAGCAGAGCCACCTGGACTTCGCGCGAAACCGGCGTGCGGCCGGTGCGGCCACCGAGCTCGAGGTGCTGCGCGCGGAGGTCGACCTCGAAAACCAGCGCGCCGAGGCCGATCGGGCGCCGAATACGGAGTCGTCGGAGGCGCGCGCGACGCTCAACACCGTGATGCTGCGTCCGACCGCCGCGCCGATTCAGCCGACCGACAGCCTGTCGGTCGTGGCGTTCGACGTGCTCGTTCGAGGAGGCGGTGAAAGAAGCGCTGGCTGCGCGGCCGGAGCTGCAGATGCTGCGGATTCAGGAGCAGATTCAGCGACAGCTGATCGACGTGGCGGCGGGCGATGCAAAGCCGCGCATCGATTTCGACGGCTCCTACGGGTTCGCGGTGCGGCGCGCACGAGAACCTCTTCCAGCCCGATTTCGCGCGATGGTCGGCGGCGGTCACCGTCGAGGTGCCGCTCTTCGACGGCTGGCGAACGGCCGGGCGCGTGGCGCAGGCGCGCGCGGAGCGCAACACCGTGACGCAGCAGATCGCGGCGCTCGAGAACCAGGTGCGGCTCGACGTGCAGTCGGCGTGGGATGCGCTGGCGCTGGCCAACAGAACCATCAAGGCCGCCGATCTCAACGTGACGCAGGCGCGCCGCGCCGCCGAGATGACCGAGGCCAACTACCGCCTGGGCGCCGCGACGCCGCTCGACGTGATCGACGCGCAGCAGGCGCTGCGCCAGGCGGAGAACATCCGCAACCAGGCTCTTGTACGCGCACGCGAACGCGCGCGCGTCGCTGCGGTTCGTGATGGGGCGGGAGCCGCTCGACTAGGGGCAAGGGTTAGGGCCAAGGGGCAAGGGGCAAGGGATAGGGAGCTTGGCGAGATACTGGGAGCTATGAGACCGAGATTTCGCAGTCACCTATTGATGGCCGCGCTGGCTGGTATCGCGGGCGCGGCGGCGTGCGGCGGCACCGAAGCCGAGACGCCCGCCGTCGAGACGAACCGCACGATTCCGGTGCGCACGGCGACGGTCGAGACGCGCGATCTCACCGAGACGCTGTCGCTGACCGGCACGCTCGATCCGCGCGCCGAGGTCGTCGTGGTCCCTGAAGTGTCGGCGCGCCTCGAGCGCGTGCTGAGGAACGAAGGCGATCGCGTGTGCCGCGGCCAGGTGCTGGCCGTGCTCGACTGCGCCGACTTCCGGCTGGCGCGCGATCGCGCGCGGGCGCAACCTCGATCTGGCCGAGGCCAATCGCGCGCACGCGAGGGCGGAGAAGGATCGCGCCGACAGCCTCGCTGAAGACCGGCGGCATCACCGACAAGGACCACCTGTCGGCGCAGGTCGCGGTGCAGGTTGCCGACGCGTCGCACGCGCAGGCGCGAACCGAGCTGGCGATTGCCGAGCGGCAGCTCGGCCGCGCCGCAGATCACCGCGCCGCTCAGCGGCCGGGTGGCGAAGCGGCACGCCGACGCCGGGACGATGGTGGATGCGGGCACGCCGATCTACACGATCGTCGACGACTCGGTGTTCGAGTTCCGCGCCGTCGGTTGGGTCGGACGATTTCGGCAAAGCTGAAGGTCGGCGGCAACGGTCACGGTCACGGTCGATGCGCTGCCGGGCTTCACGACCGAAGGCGAAGTGAATCGCATCTCGCCGCTGGTCGACGCGCGCAGCCGCTCGTTCGAGGTCATCATCCGCGTGCCCGGCCAGCCGGAGCTCGTCTCGGGACTCTTCGCGCGCGCCGAGGTCCAGGTGCGCGATGTGCCCGAGGCGCCTCACCGTGCCGCCGGCGGCGCTCGTGCGCGACGGCTCGGATCCGATCGACGGCGCAGACGTTCGTCGTCGTCGACGGCAAGGCCGAACGGCGCGACGTCGACGGTTGGCGTCGAAGCCTCCGACGCCGTTCAGGTGACGAGCGGCCTGAAGGTCGGCGAAGTCGTCGTCCTCGATCCGCCGAGCGCGCTCGGTCCCGGCGCGCAGGTGCAGATTCAGAAGGCCAGACCGAGGCCAAGGCGGGGTCATAAGCCATGTTCCTCAGCGATCTCTCCATCAAGCAGCCGGTGCTCGCCACCATGATGATGGCCGCGCTGGCGGTCCTCGGCCTGACGTCGTATCAGGCGCTGCAAGGTCGACCTGTTTCCGGACGTCGAGTTTCCGGTCGTCACCGTGACGACGCGGTACACGGGCGCGTCGCCCGAGACCGTCGAGCGCGACGTGACGAAGATCATCGAAGAAGCCGTCAACACGGTCGAAGGCGTGCGGCACATCGAGTCGACGTCGCAGGAAGGCCTGTCGACCATCGTCGTGCAGTTCAACATCGGCGTGCCCGACGCTGAACGCGTCGCAGGACATCCGCGGCAAGGTGGCGGCCATCCGCGGCGAGCTGCCGCGCGAGATCGACGAGCCGATCATCCAGCGCATCGATCCGGCCGCGACGCCGATCGTGTCGGTGGCGGTCAACGCGCCGGCGCTGACGCCGCGCGCCGTTTCCGACATCGCCGACAAGATCGTGAAGCGACGGCTCGAGAACGTGCCAGGCGTCGGGCGCGGTGAACCTGGTCGGCGAAGCCAAGCGCGAGATCCAGGTGGTCGTCGATCGAAGCCGGCTCGAGTCGTACGGCCTGTCGCTGGTCGAAGTGGTGGACGCGCTTCGGACCCAGAACGTGGATGCGCCGGTCGGCACCGCCGATCGCGGCGCCACCGAAGCGATGGTGCGCGTGGCCGCGCGGGGATCGTCCGCCGCGCAGATCGCGGAGATTCCGGTCAAGCGCGTCGGCGAGCGCACGGTGCTGGTGCGCGACGTCGCCCAGGTGATCGACGGCGTCGAGGAAGCGCGAAGCGTCGGCGTTCGTCAACGATCGGCCGGCGATTGCGCTCGACGTGCAGAAGCAGGCGGGCGCCAACACGGTCGGCGTGGCCGACGGCGTGCGCGAGGCCGTCGCGCGCATGCAGCCCGAGCTGCCGCCCGGCGTCTCGCTCCAGATGGTGCGCGACGACTCGACGTTCATCCGCGAATCGATCGAGGACGTGCAGGTCACGCTGGTGCTCGGCGGCCTGCTGACCGTCTTCATCGTGTTCCTGTTCCTCAACTCGTGGCGCTCGACGGTCATCACCGGTCTCACGCTGCCGATCTCGGTCGTCGCGGCGTTCATCGCGATGCGGATCTTCGGCTTCACGCTGAACGTCCTGACGCTGATGGGGCTGTCGCTCGCCATCGGCATGCTGATCGACGATGCGATCGTGGTGCGCGAGAACATCGTCCGGCACATGCAGCACGGCAAGGATCACCTGACCGCCGCACGCGACGGCACGGCGGAGATCGGCCTCGCCGTCATGGCCACGACGTTCACGATCATCGCGGTGTTCATCCCCGTGGCGTTCATGGGCGGCATGGTCGGCCAGTTCTTCTACCAGTTCGGCATCACGGTCGCGGCGGCCGTGCTCGTGTCGCTGTTCGTCAGCTTCACGCTCGACCCGATGCTGTCGTCGCGGTGGTACGACCCGGACGTCGAGGAGCATCGGCAGCGAGGCGTTGTCGGCCGCATGCTGCAGGCGTTCAACCGGTGGTTCGACGGTCTGCACGGGACCTACGAGCGCACGCTCGACTGGGCGCTCCGGCATCGCTGGGTCGTCGTCGGGGTTGCGGTCGTGGCGTTCGTCAGCGCGTTCCCGATCCTTGCGAGGCTGGGCGGCGACTTCATGCCCGACTACAACCGCGGCGAGTACCAGGTGTCCTTCAAGGCGACGCCCGGCGCGACGCTGCGCGAGACGAGCGATCGCGCGCAGCAGATGGTGGCGCAGCTTCGCGAGCTGCCGGCCGTGGAGTACACCTACACGACCATCGGCGAGGCCGGATCGCAGTTCCGGCCGGTCACCGAGGGCTCGACCTACGTGAAGCTGAAGCCGCGCATCCGGCGGCACGTTCAGCGAAGTGCTGGCGGCAGGCGCGCGCCAAGGTCGGAGCAGGTGCCGGGACTGACGTTCGGACTCACCGAGGCCGGAGCGTTCGGCCAGAAGCCGATTCAGATCAGCGTGCGCGGACCGGAGATCGACGAGCTCGACCGCATTTCGCGCGAGCTGGTGGACGCGATGCGCGCGATTCCCGGCGACGCCGACATCGAGAACAGCCTCGAGAAATCGAAGCCCGAGCTGCGCGTCAACGTGAACCGGCAGCGGGCGAGCGACCTCGGCATTCCCGTCGTCCACGATCGCCGCGACGATGCAGGCCGGGGTCGTGGGGCAGGTGGCGACGACGATTCAGGACTCCGTCGGCGACAACCACAACGTGCGTGTGCGGCTGCGCGCCGATCAGCGTCGCTTCGCCGACGATCTGGAACGCCTGTCGGTGCCGACGGACAAGGACGACGCGAATGGCGACAAGATCCTGACGCCGCTGAGCGAGGTGGCGACCGTGTTCCCGGCAACCGGACCGTCATCGATCCGCCGGCGCGACCTCGTCCGCGAGGTGCGCATCTCGGCCAATACCGACGGCCGGCCGCTGCAGGAGCTGTCGAACGACATCGCGGCGGCCGCCGCACGGATGAATCTGCCGGCCGGCTACGACATCGTCGCGGGCGGCGACACCGAAGAGCTGGTGATCATGTTCAGGAACATGTTCCAGGCGCTGGGGCTCGCGGTCGTGTTCATCTACCTGATTCTGGCGTCGCAGTTCGGATCGTTCACGCATCCGCTCGCGATCATGCTGTCGCTGCCGCTCTCGCTCGTCGGCGTGGCGGTGATGCTGTTCCTCACGAGGCGACACGCTGAACATCATGAGCATGATCGGGCTCATCATGCTGATGGGACTCGTCACGAAGAACGCGATTCTGCTCGTCGACTTCACGAACCAGTGCCGGCGCGAGGGCCTGTCGCGGCACGAGGCGCTGCTGAGGGCGGGCACCACGCGCCTTCGCCCGATCGTGATGACGACGCTCGGCGATGATCTTCGGCATGCTGCCGCTGGCGTTCGCGATCGGCGCCGGCGCCGAGATGCGCGCGCCGATGGCGCGCGCGGTGATCGGCGGGCTGATCACGTCGACGCTGCTGTCGCTGCTGGTCGTGCCGGTCGTCTACACCTTCCTCGACGACTTCCGGCCGTCGTGGCTGTGGGGGTGGGTGAAGTGGTTCAGGCGCCGGCCCGCGCCCGAGGCGGCTCTTCCTTCGCGCGCCACTGTCACCAGTCGGGCGTCGGCTCCGTAGGCAGAAGCAGCTTCGCGTAGGTGTGGATCGGCTGCGACGACCCGAGGTACTTCTTGTAAGCATCGATCCAGTTGGTGGCGATCTCGCGCTGAGCCGTGGCCAAGTCAATGCGCCCTTCGCACACGAGCCTCGGGAGCGCGCGCTCGAGTGCATCCTTGGCGTGCGCGTTCCAGGAGGGGGATCCGTACAACTCGGGCCACAGGTTGCGCCGGTCCGGAAGGCCGCCCAGCTCGGGCGTAATCAAGTAATCCAACTGGTACTCCTCGGCGGGTACGTCTTCCATACCGTAAGCCTCGAGTACCTGCCGACGAACTGATTCAGGTACCACCGGGACGGGGACCGGGCGCGAGTCGCAGAGGGTGACTGCGGTCACGCCCGCCTGCGACGCCCCTGGCGTGTAGAGAGCCACTGGCAGCGCCCGCCACTCGTGGGTCTTGGCTTGCAGCACGCGCTCGATGTTTGCCGCTTCGTGGCGAAGCATCAGGAAAACGAGCGCTGCGGTGATCGCGAAAAGACTGATCGCCCTACGGCTGCTCCGCTGCGCGATGTCCGCAACGATCGCGTGCTGAAGACGCTCGCGGGTCTGATCGGCGTCCGGCATCCTGGGAGCGTCACCGTGCCAGAGCATCGCAACATCGCTCGTGGTCTCGGCCAGTCGCGCGCGGGTCGACCGGCACTCGTGACAGGCCTGAAGGTGCGATTCGATGCGTGACGCACGAGCCGCATCCAGCTCGCCATCGACGAGCGCGAGCAACTCGGTGTCGAGAGGATGGTTAGACATCGGCCAACCTCGCCAGTGAACGCGTCAGAGATTTGGAGATGGATCCGAGCGAGATGCCGAGCACCTCGGCGATCTCGCGGTAGCGAAGTCCTTCAGACCGCAGCGCGAGGCATTGCCGATCCCGCTCCGGCAGCGCCTTGAGCACCGCGAGGAGACGCTTCTGCCGCCGTGTTTCCACCAGGCGTTCCTCCGGATTGAGGGCGGGATCGATCACAATCTCCGCAAGGACATCGGGGCACACGAAGTCTCCCAGACGCCGCCGCGCCTTCGCGCGCTGCTTGCACGCGAGATTGTGAGCCACGGTGAAGAGCCACCCTTTCAGGTTGTCCCTCGGACGGTCCAGCCGTACGTGATGAAAGAGCGCGAGGAACACTTCCTGGACGACGTCTCTCGAAGCCTCTCCGTCGAGGCCGAGCGATCGAACGTAGCGGAACAGGCCGGGCGCGGTGGAATCGAAGAGAAAGAGTACTTCGTCTTGCGGAAGCCGGGCCGAATCCGCGGACGCCGCAGTGGTCTGCACGAGCACCCGCAGGTCGAGCGCCGACCGGACAGGGGAATCGGGCATCGTCGGTGGTGGAATTCTACACATCCATCGAAAAATAGCGTGAACAAAACCACTGTCCGGGGAATATCCCCATTGATGCCCAAGCTGACCGTCCTCTCTCTGGCCCTGGCGAGTATCCAGATCCTCCCGTTGGCGGCCCAACAAACCAGCACGCAGAGCCCATCGAGCCAGCAAACGCCCGCGCAGTTCGAAGAGACAGTTGAGGTGGTCGGCGCGACACCCGATCCACGGCCTCGGCGTCGACCGGAACAAGATTCCCAGTAACGTGCAGACGGCGACCGCCGAGGCGCTCGAGCGAACGGGAGCCGTCTCCGTTGGCGAAGAAGATGCTCTTCGCCATGCCCAGCGTGCATGTCAACGAGGCGACGACGAATCCTTTCCAACCCGATCTTCAGTTTCGCGGATTCGTGGGCTCGCCGCTGCTCGGTCTTGCCCAGGGTCTGGCCGTGTACCAGAACGGCGTTCGGCTGAATGAGCCGTTCGGCGACACGTGAACTGGGACCTGCTGCCGACGCAACGCGATGGCCAGCATCAACCTGATGCCCGGTTCGAATCCGCTTTTCGGACTGAACGCGCTTGGCGGCGCGCTGTCTCGATTCAGACAAAGACCGGCTTCTCGCATCCGTGGACAGTGCTTCACGTGTCGGGTGGATCGTTCGGCCGCTACCTGGTCGAAGCAGGGAGCGGCGGCAACAACGGACGATGTGAGCTACTTCGTGGCTGGCAGCGCCTTGTCTGAGGACGGCTGGCGCGATTTCTCCCCGTCGCGCGTCCGCCAGCTGTTCGGCGACGTCGAATGGCGACGCGGCGTCGACGACGCTGGAACGCGAGCGTGACGACGGCTGTGAACCGGCTCATCGGCAACGGCGCCGCGCCGATCCAGCTGCTCGAGGAGGATCGCGCCGCCGATCTTCACCTATCCGGACGAGACGAAGACCAACATGACGCTGCTCTCGTTCCGCAGCCGTCACAACGCGGGTCCAGCGGTGAGCGTCGACGGCATGTTCTTCTATCGGCGCGCGTCGCTCGACACATTCAACGGCGACGACTCCGACTATGACGAATGCGAGGACGACGACTTCGAGGAGTTGCTCTGTTCCGACGAGGGTGACGGCGAGCCGGTCGTGAATCAGTTCGGCGATTTCATCGCGGTCGACGATGACGACGAGCTGAACGGCACGAACAACACGTCGCAACGACTGTCACGAACGGATGGGGCGGCGTCTTTGCAGGCGACGATCGCGAAGCCGCTGTCGGATCGGCCGAACCACTTCGTCACCGGTGTCACCTTCGACGGCGAGGCGCTCGAACTACGAGGCCGACACCGAGATCGCGCGTCTCACGGACGAGCGCGGCACGGAAGGCACGGGCCTGTTCGACGAGGAGGCCGTCGTCCGGCTTCGGACACGCGTGCGACATACCGGCCTCTTCGCCGCCGACTTCTTCACGGTTGCGCCGAACCTCACGCTGATGGGTGCGGCGCGATTCAACTACAGCGACGATCACGCTGAGGGACCAGCTGGGAACGGACCTCGACGGCGACCACAGCTTCTCGCGGTTGAACCCCGCGGTCGGGCTGACGTACGACCTGCCGCGCGAGGCTACGACCGCATACGGCAGCTTCAGCGTGTCGTCGCGCGTGCCGGCGCCATCGGAGCTGAGCTGTGCCGATCCCGGAGGATCCGTGCCGGCTTCCGAATGCGTTCGTGGCCGATCCGCCGCTCGAGCAGGTGTCGGCGCAAACGTGGGAGGGCGGAGTCCGCGGACGTCGTCCCGGGCCTTTTCGTGGAACGCGTCGATGTTCCGGACCGCCACGGCCGACGACATCATGTTCATCAGCAGCGGCCCGCTGACGAACACCGGCCACTTTCAGAACGTAGGCGACACGCTCAGACAGGGCGTTGGAGCTCGGCGCGTCGGGTGTTGTCAACGCGCGTTCGCTGGGGCGTCGCCTACTCGTTCCTGCGCGCGCGCTTCGACACGCCGCTGACTTGAGCAGTCCGAATCATCCTGACGAAGAGGACGGGGAGATCGAAGTGGAGGCCGGCAGCCGCATTCCCGGCGTGCCGCAGCACAATCTCAAGGCTCAACCTCTCGGCAACGATCAGGCCGCCTCACGGTCGGCGGCAACCTCTTGACGCAGTCGAATCAGTACCTGCGCGGCGACGAAGCGAATCTGCTTGCGCCGCTCGACGGGTTTGCCGTCGTGAACCTGACGGCGAGCTACACGCTCGCGAAGCACGTCGGCCGTGACCGGACGCGTGACGAATCTGTTCGATTCCGAGTACTCGACGTTCGGGCTGCTCGGTGAGGCTGACGAAGTCCTCGGCGACGACTACGACGATCCGCGGTTCCTGAGTCCGGGAGCGCCGCGCGCGGCGTGGGTGGGGCTTCAGTTGTCGTTCCGCTAGCTGCCAGCTACCAGTAGGCGATCATCCGACCGCGAGTGACCGCCGTCGAGCCAACACGCCAGCGACAACCCTCCCATCACCGCCAGTTGACGCTGCTCGTCCTGCGAGAGTTCGCGAGTGTGCCGTGCGCGCCAGGCGGGCGACGGCATTGAGAACGCATCACATTCACGAGGCCGAGTGCGATAGCGACGAACTTGAGCGGAAGAAGCGGATTGCCCGCGTATTCAGTCGCGTTCGTGGCGAACAGACCGATGCCGCTGAGTACGGCGAGGCAGAAACCTGAAGTCGCGACTGGCACGATCGCCGAGCTGAGCGGACCGAGCGGGACCGAGCGCCACAAGCCCATCAATCGAAGATCGATAACGAGGGTGGAACCGAAGAGAGTTGCGATGCCGAGGATGTGGCTGAGGTTGACGATCGCGTAGGTCCACGGCCCGGCTTCGCGGATGAAGCGGCCCAACGCGGACAACTCCATCCACGAGAGAAACTCGTTCCACACGCTACCGGCGATCCGTCACGTGCGATCGGGGTAGACGTTGAACGTCCGATTGCCCCACGTGAGGCGTTCCGTCTTGATCTCGAATTTCTTCGGATCGCGATGACGATGGCCGTGCGCGGTCACGGTGGCGCCAACCGGAATCATGCCTTCCTTCAGGCCAGCTGACGGCGTGCGCGGGGACGGCGCGAGCACGACATCCCACACCTGGCCATTCGAGCGGATCTTCAAGCGGCATGCGGTCCTGCCAGGCTCACCGGCGTTTCGACCGTTCCGGTCATGTCCATGTCTTCGTCGAAGTAACCGGCCCATCCGTGATGTGCGGCCAGCGAGATTGGCGCGAGCACGAACGCGAACAGGACGGCGCGAATAAGCGAGCTTACTCGACTTCCTCATCGGGCACCTCCAGTCCTCAGGCTACCTCAGGGTGCCGCTCGATGCCAGCAGATCTCGGAAGCTCCCCTCAACTCCCTACTTCGGTTCGGCGACGGTCGTCACCGCGATCCGGAACGCCGGTGTCGTGTTCGAATTCGCAGGGGACGCGCCTTTCTTCACGTCGACACGTCCGAGCTCCTGAGTGGGCTGCGTCGCGGTCGGCATCCGCACGATCGTGATGGTGATCAGATTCCACGGCCGCGAATCCTGGATGGTCGGCCGGAAGCCGATCTCGGTGCCGTCCTTCATCTTCAGCGTGGCCACGCCGCTGTCGGGAGCGGTCAACGTGGTGGCTTGTCCACCCTGCGGCGTCACGCTCATCGTGACGATCGGGTGATGGGCCTGTGCCTGACCGATCGACAGAACGTCCCCCGCGAGAGGACATCACGAACGCCACGAACACGGTCATACGCTTCATCACGGTTCTTCCTCCTCCAAATGCATGTATGGAAATAGGCCTTGTTGCCGGCATTCTTTGACGTGGGATGAGGTGAAGAGTCTTGCCCAAAAGACAGACCACGTGCAAGCGTCAGGCAAGGCGAAAACTTTCTTGCGGGCAGCGACGTCAGATCGGCGGAAGGGTTGTGCATACACAAAGGAGGTTGCGATCATGACCCACAGAAGTCGGCTGATTGTTTGTGGCGCGTTTGCGTGCTGACGAGTCTCCCGTCGATTGCCGGTGCGCAAGTCCCCCCAACAGGGAACGATTCACGTTCTCCGTTGCTTCGGGAACGAAGGCTGGCGTCGGGGGTGACGGCCGGTTCGAGACTACTGTGGACCGATGGTCGTCCGATGTCGAACGCGATCGCATGCTCACCGTTTTCAAGGACCGATGGTCAGAGCAGTCTGCGAACGCGATCAGCGATGCCCTGATGTCCGGTGTGATTCGCTGCCTGGCGGGTTGGCGAACACGATTCGCTACGCTCGGCGCTCTCTGCGTCCGGACGGCGGCGAAGACATCGTCCTGGTTTCCGACTGGCGGACGACCGTGTGGTGGGATACCGCTCTGCCGTCGAGCCCGCTCGACGCCACCTTCAGCGTGATCCAGTTGCGCCTCACAAAGGCCGGCACTGGAGAAGGGAAGCTCGCGGTCGGACAGCTGCGCGAGGACAAAGCCGCCGGCATCGTGATGGCGGACTACGAAAGCCAGCCGGCGCTCCTGCTCGACGTGCGGCGTGAGGGGGTCAAGTAGGGAATATTTCGCGCCTCATCTCTCGGCATGCCACTTGCAACACGCGGACCGACAGGAACCGATACATCCGGTTCGATGTAGGTTGCCGGCGCGACTGACTGTATGAAACCGCACGTGGCGATCGGGATCGTTTGCATTGCACTTCTGGCTTGTAGTGCCGAAGCCGGCCAGCAGACCGGCCCTGTGGTGCCACCGCTCATCAGCGAGTCGGCATACGGCCCAGACCTCTATCGTGCCTATTGTGCAAGTTGCCACGGCAAGGACGGAAGGGGTGATGGCCCGGTCGCTCCGGCGCTGAAGGTATCGCCACCGGATCTGACGAGACTTACCGCGCGGCAGGGAGGGATGTTCCCCGCAATAGAAGTGCAGGCGATCCTCCGCGGTACGGCGGTCTCAGCTCATGGGTCTGAGGAGATGCCGGTATGGGGGCCGATTTTCCAGGCGCTCGATCCTTCGGACGCACGCGTCAAGGCGCGCATCGCCAGCCTCGTTTCCCATCTGCGGTCCATCCAGCGACGGTAGATCGGCCTCGTTACTTTTTCAGTCCGCGGCGCAGCATCGGCAGCCGGCGCTTATACCCGGCTGCGTCACCGTAGGAGACGAAGTCGTCATAGTGGTCGTGCGCGTCGCGAAGACGGCGAGCGTGCTTGATAGGGCACCAATATGTCTCGGTGCGAGCGGTAATCTCGCGCACGTAGGCGAACACGCCGTTCGTATAGCCGCAGTAGACGCAGTTGAACTTCTCGATGCCGTTCAGATATGCCAGTTTGTGCCGGTCGATAACGATGTAATCGCGACGCCGGACCCTGGCAATCCGGAAGAGCGGGAAACATATCTGCTGATAGCACGACACCCAGAGATCGAGCAGGGCAATCGGCACGATCACGGAATAAATCACCGGCGACGACAGCAGATTGAGTGGGTGGCTTTGCCGCAGATAGGCCGGGATGCTCTGCTTGAGCCGCTTGTGAGCTTTCCGGAGTTCGCGTTGGAAGTCTTCCTGGACGTCGCCAATCTTGTCCAGGAGATCGTCAGTGTGCCCGGCCATGGAAACTCCTATTTGGCTAGCCGCCGCCTGGTCATTTGGAGATGGCACTGAACACACGTGATGGTGAGGTTCACCTGAGCGTTGCCGGCCGCTTCGAGGTCGCGCTTGGCGCTGGCTTGAATCAAGTCCTGAAGCGCTCGGGAGAAAGCATCGCTCTGCCGCAGATACTCGGGTCCGGTGAGCGCGGCGCCCCACGCAGGATCACGGACGGCGAGGACAAGCTCACGGCTCTCTTTGTCGAGAACGGCCCAATTGCTCGTAAGGATCGCGCCGAGGATCGCCTGAGAGTGGACCAGCTTCTCGCGCATCACACGGCTCAATTGTGGAGGCGAAGCTTGATCGGCCGATGCTGTGATCCCCAGCGCAGTCGTGATAGTGCACACCAGAACAGTTCGAACGAGAGCGGTCATTGGGCACCTTCCTTGTCCGGCCGAAGAGCGGCGGCGCGACGCCACCACTGTTTGTCGCTCGGCAGAGCGAGTACCGGAGTCTTGGCATCGACCAGCACCTGGTAGCTGATCGAGCCCTGACGGGGACCGAGCAGTCCCTGCCCTCGCCGGCGTGTCATGACGACGAGCCCGACTTTGTTCGACGATGCAAGCTCGGCGATCGCGCGCGCGGGTTTGCCAGCCTGCACGAGCGTGTCGGTCACAACCCAGCTCAGGCCGTCCTTGAGGCTCACCAGGCGAGCCATCGCGCGCCGCTGCCGCAGCTGATTTCTTCGACGTGCATCCACTTCGAGCCACGGCCGTTCGGCAAGGGGCTCGACGACATGCACGAGACGCAGCTGCGCACCGAGTTCGCGCGCGCTGACGGCCGCGGCCAGTGCATCCACCCGTGCGCTCGCATCGAGGTCGATCGGAGCCAGCACCCATGGCCCAGGCCACCCGGTCCCTGGGCCTTTCACCCGACCCTTGACCGGCGGAATCGCCAGCACGGGAATCGGCGATCGGCGCAGCACGCGGAGCGTCGTCGAGCCGAGCATGATGCGATTGGCACCGGTCTCCCCATGAGAACCGAGGACAATGAGGTCGCACTTCAGCCGGTCGGCGGTCCATTCGATTTCCTGATGCGGCTTGCCGATCGCCACGTCGAGCGTGACCGCTTCGATCGAGAGACGGTATGGCCGGATGGCCTTCTCGACGAATCGTCGCAGGGCGGCGCGGGCCTGTTCTCTCATGAGTTTCTCGTCATAGGCCATAGCTGCGGCGGCGACCAGGAGCGGGTCCTCGACATAGATGACGATCAGCCGCCCCGCCTGCTGCTTGACCACGGCGGCCGCGTAGGAGAGGGCTTGTCGGGAGTGCTCGGAGAAGTCGATCGGGCAGAGAACGGTTTGGAAGAGCCTGCGTTGCGTCATAGGCCTCGGAATTGGAGCAAGAGACGAGCCATTGCGATGCCGCAGATTGTAGTGACAAAGCCGCGGGAGCGGCCATGAATTCGTGGCACGCGCGTCCCGTCGATGAGGTGCTTCACCGGCGGGGCTGCGAGTCTTCGTGCTTGCGCCAATCGGAACTTCCCAACCGGGAAAATTCCGCAGGTGCTGGGGAATCTCGCACCCAACCGTGCGTACAGCGACTTCAGGGGGGCGGCCACTCGCG
This sequence comes from Vicinamibacterales bacterium, assembly GCA_963821375.1. Classification (GTDB taxonomy): domain Bacteria; phylum Acidobacteriota; class Vicinamibacteria; order Vicinamibacterales; family JAMQPK01; genus JAMQPK01. The sequence continues at coordinate 263,008 of CAWGDN010000002.1, read as the reverse complement.
GCCTCGCGTTCGCTGGGGTCCGGCATGCTATTTGGTGCGCCTCCTCCCATGACGATCGCCTTTGCAGCGCTGCTCGTGGTGCACGCGCTGATCCATCTGCTCGGCTTTGCCAAAGCGTTCGGACTGGCCGCTCTCCCTCAGTCGACTGGGTCAGTGGCAGCGTCCTATGGGGTGTTGTGGCTCATCGCGGCATTTCTCTCTCTCGCAGCAGCGGGATCACTGTTCTTCTGGCCTCGAGGCTGGTGGATGGTCGGCGCCTGCGCGTTACTTGTCTCTGTGGCTGTCATCTTGTCGTCGTGGTCCGATGCGCGGTTTGGGTTGATTCCAAATGGCATCCTACTCGTCGGAGTCATCTTTGGCTTCTTGACTTACGGCCCCTTTAGCCTCAGGGCCGAGTATGACGAGGACCGCGACCGCCTTCTGTCAGTCAGCGTCTCGGAGCAGATTGTCACTGATGCAGACCTGTCGCACCTTCCTGCTGTTGTGCAACGCTACCTTCGACTCGCGGGCGCCGTCGGCCGGCCGCGCGTGCACAACTTCTGGGCTCGTGTTCACGGCAGGATTCGCAGCGGACGTGACGCGCGCTGGATGCCGCTCGTGGCGGAACAACACAACTTCGTCGACCCGCCCGCGCGTTTGTTCTATCTGAGGGCCTCGATGTTCGCGCTTCCCATCCAGGGTTATCACACGTATGTGAGGAGCGCGGCCAGCATGCGCGTGAAGGCGGCTGCTATCGTGCCGGTCGCAACGGCAGCCGGAGCGGAAATGACGCAGAGCGAAACCGTGACGTTGTTCAACGACATGTGCATCATGGCGCCTGCCACACTGATCGATCCTGCGATCGCGTGGGAAGTCGTCGACGCACACCGCGTGACGGCGCGCTTCTCACACGCCGGCCATCTGATTCAGGCTGAACTCTCGTTCAGCCCCTCAGGCGAGCTGATGAACTTCGTGTCGGACGATCGGTACCAGGCTTCGCCCGACGGGAAGACCCTCCGGCGGGTCAGGTGGTCGACGCCCGTGCACGGCTACCGCGCGTTTGGCGCGGCACGCCTGGCGGGCGCGGGCGAAGGCCGCTGGCACGAAGCCAACGGCGACTACGCGTACATCGAGATCACAATTGATGACGTCGTGTACAACGTGCCTGCGGCCCCGCCTCAGAAGGGATAGAACTCGCGCGTGTAGAACGCGTCGGCGTACATCAGCATGCGGCCGAAATAGATGACCCCGAGCCACAACACCAGCGACGCGGCCGCCACGACCTTCGCGCGCAACGACGCGTCATCGCCGGGCCCGAGCACTGCGACTTCCTTAGCCACACCGCTCGCGTAGAAGAACACCACATTGGCCCCCGCGAGCAGCAGACAGACGGTCTTGAAGTAGAAGGAGAGATTCGTCAGGTACTCGACCGGACCTTCCGGCGCGCTCGTGACGAACACGTACCCGGAAAGCAGCGCCAGGAGGAACCCGAACACCCCCAGCGGGACCAGCCGTTCCAGCGGGCCGACCGGCATGCGCTTGCCGAGGCCAAGGAGGCGGACGTCGAGGACGCCGATGGTGCCGAAGAGCAGCGACATGCCGATGAAGTGGATCATTTCGAGGATCGGCCAGGCCCAGGCGCTGTTGACCACAACCGCGCGGATGGTCTGGCTGCCGAACAACGGTGCGAGAAACTCCATGCGCGGTCTCCTCAGTGGGAAGGCAAACCGTAGAGCCAGGGATACTCGGTGAGCTTCCCTGCCACGATGGCGCTCGCCCAGAAAACGATTGCCAGGCTTGCCAGCAGGCGGCTGTTGCCCTTGTGGAGATCGCTCTCCGCAAGCGGCTGCTTCCCGAAGACTTCGCGCCTGAGCAGCACCATGACGCCCGCGGAGAGCGCGATGAGGGCCAGCTTGGTTAGAAAGACCGGGTTTCTGAAATCTCTCGTAGCGTTGGAGATGAGCAGTGGCACGCCGGAGGCGAAGTTCACCCAGAAGCCCGCCCACATAATCGGAAAGAGTGAATCGACCGATTCGAGCGGCACCGCGCGCACGACTCCGAGCACGCGCAGGGAGATGAACCAGCTGAAGCCGACGGCAAATGCCAGGCCGAACGCATGAAGCGAGAGCAGACCGGTGTAGGCGAACATCGATGGGGACTCGCGTACCCACACGGCAAACGCGCTGCCTTCCATCGAGGCAAGCAGTTGATGCATGCCGGCCGCTGAGCAAAGATCGTGCTCATGACAAACGTCGGCCAAGCCTTGAGTTGTCTCGGATCTCGCGGGGAATTTCACGCTACCCATGCGAATTTCCCCAGCCCGGCGTCGAGGGCGTCCGCCCTGGAGAGTGAGCGGGGAACGTGTTCTGGTTGATCGGTCTTATCGCCGCAGTTGTGCTCGCGCACACCGCGCCGTTCCCGTTCCTGCTCGACGTCACCGACGACACGGTGTGGCGGATGCCGGCGACCGATCCTCCGACGATCTACCTCACGTTCGATGACGGGCCCAATCCAACTGCCACGCCGGCGCTGCTCGACGTCCTGCGACACCACGAGGTGAAGGCCACCTTCTTCGTCATCGACAAATACATCACAGACGAGACGCTGCCGATTCTCGAGCGAACGTTCGAGGAGGGACACGCCGTTGCCCTGCACTCCCATACGAGACGTTTGATGTTTGCCGACTGGGGCGCCGTCGCATCGACACTGCAGGACGCAGCGGCGCGGATCGAGCTGCTGACGGGGCGCCCGGTGTGCCGAGCATTCCGGCCTCACGCCGGTCACCGGAGCGTGACGATGCTGATGGGCGCGTCGAGGGCCGGCTACAAGGTCGTGGGCTGGGGATGGATGTTGTGGGACTTCAATTGGTTTCGGCCCAAGACCGCCGATGACCTCGTCCCGCGCCTGGTATCACACGCGTCGGCGGGCGATATCGTCGTGATTCATGACGGTCATCACGAGGACCCCAGCGCCGACCGCCGCTACGCGGTGGAGACGACGGACCAGCTGATCCCTCAGCTGAAGGCAAAAGGGTTTCAATTTGGCAAGATCTGCTTCCAAGAGGACATCTAGGACGCTCCAGGAGATCACCGAAATGTCACACTTCAACTGCGGAATTTCGACTTAATATCGCACGCATGCCAAGGCTTACCGTTGCGGCCAGTGTCGCAGGATGTCTCGCGGTTGGAATGATTGTCGTTGGCCTGCGCGCTCAAGCGCCCGCGCGCGGGGCGGGGCGGCAGCTGGTGTCGTTAGTGCGGCCCAGCGCTTTCTCTCGCTGCTCGACGAGAAGCAGAAATCGGTGGCCAGTTTTCCTTTCAATGATCCGATCAAGCCGAACTGGCACAACCTGCCCCCACAGATGAACACGCGCGCCGGGGTTCGATACTCCGAGCTCACGCCCGAGCAGCGCGACGCGGGGACCGCGGTGCTCAGAGCGGTCTTGAGTCCCTATGGCTACCAGAAGGTCCAAGACATCCTGGCTGCTGACAAGTACCTCGGCGAGGAGATGGGGGTGAACTTTCCCACAGGCCCCGACGCCTACATGCTCGCCATCTTCGGCACGCCCTCCGCGACGGCGCCCTGGGGCGTGCAGTTCAACGGCCATCACCTCGGCGTCAACGTGACCATCGTCGGATCGCAGAATGTGCTGGCACCGACGCTGACCGCTGCGTATCCCAACATCTATCAGAAGGATGGGAAGACGGTTTTCGTGTTGGCTGACGAAGCGAATCGCGCGCTCAAGCTGGCGCAGTCGCTCGACCAGACGCAGCGCGGCAAGGCCGTCGCCAACGAGCAGATCTGGAACTTCCTGCTCGGACCGGGACACGATGGCGAGGTCATCCAGCCCGAAGGCCTCAAGGGATCGGAGATGTCGGCCGCTCAGCGCGAGATGATGCTCGACGTTGCAGCGGCGTGGGTCAACATCGTCAACGACGCAACCGCGAAGACGAAGCTCGCGGAAGTTCGCGCAGCTCTCGCTGACACCTATTTCCTCTGGAGCGGCGATCTGACGAGACCGGGCTATGCGTACTTCCGCGTGCAGGGGCCGACTGTCCACATCGAATACTCGCCGCAAACGGCGGGCGGACCGGGATCCGCGCGCGGACGCGGTGCCGCGCGAGGTGAAGGCGCGGTGCGAGGTGACGGAGCGGCGCCGGGCGACGGTGCCCGGGGTGCACGCGGCGGCGGGCGTGCTGCGATTCCTCCCGGCGAGCGCCAGCTCGACGCGACGCACGTACACACGGTCTACCGGGACTTCACCAACGATTACGGCAAGAAGTTCATCACCGCACGCTGAAGTGCGCGCGCCATGTCGGCGAGCCGGGCGGTTCCTCGTCCGTTTCGTGGTCGGTGCGGTTGTCCTGTCCCGAGGCTGCGTCACTCTCGGCGCATCGGCTCGACGAGGTGCTCCAGGCCGCACAGATTTCCATCACGCAATCGCATGTGACGATCCTCCTCTATCAGACGCCAGGCGTCGAAGTAGCCGACCGGTTTCTTCACCTGCTCGACAGAAACGCAGACGACACAATCTCAGCCGATGAAGGGAGAGCGTTCGCTCAACAGGTTGTGGCGCAGCTTCGGCTCGACGTTGATGGCTCGACTCTCGGCCTGTCGCTCGAAACAAGTCAGTATCCGACCATCGCGTTGATGCGCAGCGGCGAAGGCAGCGTGCGCCTCGAGGCGCGCGGCGCCATTCCGCCACTGGAGATTGGCCGGCACGCGCTGACCTTCACCAACAACTTCGATCCAGGGCAGGGTGTCTATCTCGCCAACGCGATGCTTCCGCGCGATCCTGCGATTGCGATCTTCGAGCAGGAACGCACCAATCAACAGAAGACGCTGCGCATCGAGTTCGGCGTCACCGAGCCGCCACGAAGGTGGTTGTGGTGGCTTGTCCTTGGCCTGTTGGCTGTCACAGGCGGCTTTGTCGCGTACCGAGGAGGCCGGCCCGGGCGGTAAGTTTTCGAAAGTGCCCGGATGGGGCTCGATCGAGGACGGCCGGGCATTCGTGTCGACGACGCACCGGTTTTCCTCAGCTGCCGGAATCTGCTCAATCAACCCTGCCGCATTTCCCTACCGAACTGAGAACCGAACTGAGAACTGAGAACCGAGAACTGTCTCTACTTGACTGGCTTGTTGGGGTTCACAATAATTGGCGCTCCTCAGCCTCGACAACCACGACGATCTCCTGAAAGGAGGCCCACGTGAATCGTAGAGCTTTCTTGGGTTCGGGCGCTTCTGCCATCTTCGCGCCGTTCGCATTGGGCGGCGAGGCTCGAGCGCAGCAGGCGCCGGCCACCAAATTCCCCAATCCTGGTTCGGACGGATGGATCTCGATCTTCAACGGGCGCAATCTCGACGGTTGGTACGTCTACTTTCAGAAATCGGGCAAGAACAACGATCCGCTCGGAATGGTCCGCGTGGACAACGGGATGATTCACATCCTGGGCAACCATGTTCCCGATGGCGCTGCCGAGACCGGCTTTCTCTCGACTACGGCCGAGTACGCCAACTACCGGTTCCGCGGCGAATACAAATGGGGGATGGCGCGCCATCGCCCGCGAACAGAGTACAAGCGCGACAACGGACTCCTGATCCATGTCGTCGGCGAAGACCGCGTGTTCCCGATGTGCATGGAGTTTCAGGTGCAGGAGGGAGACACGGGCGACATCATCCCGATAGGCGGCATCCGTCACATGAGCCCCCAGATTGGCGCAGGGCTGCCGCCGTGGCCGAACATGCCGGCGAGCGCCGTGCCGGCAGGCGGGCCAGGGCAAGCACGCGGTAACAAGCGCGTCACCGATTTCGAGAGATTTGACGACTGGAACGTCGCCGAATACGTCTGTCGGGGCGCCGATTGCGCTTTCATCGTCAACGGGCGAATCGTCAACTCGATGTTCCAGATGAAGCGGCCCGATCCGCCGGTCTTCGCGGCTCGTGGCGGAGGTGCTGGGGCTCGCGGCGCCGCGCCACCAGCAGCGGCGGCCCCGCCGGCTCCGGAACCGAACCTGGTGCCGCTCGATCGCGGAAGGATCGGCATCGAGGTCGAGTACGCGGAGATCTGGTGGCGCAATCTCGCGATCCGTCCCATCACCGACTCGGACTAGTTGAACGTTGATGGCTGGCTGGGCTCATTCGAGCCCAGCCAGCGCGATGCGCTTCTGCTGATTGATGTCATCAGCGATCTCGCCTTCGAGGGATCGCAGCCGCTCGTCGTTCAAGCCGATTCGATGGCGCTTCGGCTCGCGCGACTCAGTCTCAAGCGCCTGCTGCTCGAGCGGTGGCATGGCGCGAAATCCACGGATCATCGCTTGTTCGCGTTGACACTTGCTATCATTCCCGAGTTTGTGAAGTGGGTCGCTGCGCTCGCAATCGTCATCGCGGTCGATGCGCGCGTCATCCACACGCGAAGTCAGTGGTTGAATCCCAGAGAGATGGACGACATGCACAACCGGAACGGCGCACGCCAGACGGGCAGATGGCGGAGCGCAGTGGTGGCGGCACTCTTGATTACATCAGCCGCCTCGCCGGCATTCGCCCAGAACTACAGTTTCGACGCCAGGCGCATCGCACTCGGCGGCGCCGGAGGTACCCCGAACGTGGCGACGAAGCTCGTCGAACGGCAGCGCCGGTACAAGTCGATCCTCATTCCGGTGGGACTGGTGAAGATGCTGAGCGATTTCCACGTGTTCTATCCGAATCGCGAGGACTTCGATTTCACTCGGGCCGTCGAGTTTGCTGCCAGCCCACTTCACTTCACGTTCGGGCGAAGCGATGACATCACCCCTCGATCGTTCTTCCGCGATATCGTCCATGCGAGCCTCCAACCGGACCTGAACGCCTACAGCGGCTTCGAGATGCCCGTCATGACGGACACAGAAGGTCTCGTATCGCTGACCTGGGGCAAGACGTTCATGCTGCAGCAGGACGACCGTAGCTTCCAGGGCATTTATGTCGGCGCGGGACCGTATCTCGCCTCGAAGGCGTTCTTCGAGTTCGATTCGGAGCTCGAGAGAATACTGAGCGGCTCAGGCGACAGGTACGTTCCATTTGCGAGTCTTGGCGTCGGCGGAGGGGAGATAAACCAGCTTGCGCTCGATATCACCGGATCGTATCGCGCGCGTTTCCCGCTGTTTGCACCGGACGGTGCTGGTGCCAGCCGCAATGGCATGTACGTGGCGGCGAACTACCATCACCTTCAGGGCTTTCGCTACGACAGTTTCGATGCGGGCCTGCAGTTGGACACCGACACCAACGGACTCCTCGTGCCCGATCCGCCCGAGCGGCCCTTTCTGCTCGACTGGAACACCTCCTCAAAGGGCATCGGCTTGTCCATGGATTTCGGCGTCGCTTTCGTGGTCAATCGTTGGGACTTCGGGGCTGGCGTGAGCGGCGTCGCGAACCGGATCAAGTGGCGCGACATCACACAACACGAGGTCAGCCTTGTCAGCCTCTTCAACAACGTCGAGTTCGTGCACATCAAGCGGCCTCGCACCAATCTCACCGCACAAGTCGAGATGCCGGTGACCTACACCGGAGACATCTCGTATCACAGAGATCAGTGGTCTGCCTACACAGAGTACTCAAACGGTTTAGGAGGCACCAATTTCCGCACCGGCCTCGAATATAGACTCGGCGCAGTGGAGATCAGGGGGGCGGGACGCTATTCGAACGGCGACTGGTATCCGTCATTAGGGGCGGGCTTCAACTTCACGCGCAGTTTTGCCGTCGACGCTGCGCTTTTCGGCACCCAGACCTTCCTCGAGCCGAAGCCTCATGTCGGGCTGGCCATCTCCTTCCGCCTGGATAGACGCTAGCGGACCTGCATCGCGTCACGTCCGCAGAAGTGACGTTTTTTATAATGATCTAGGGTCTCTGTCTGTTTTGACAGCGCCAACCTGTGCTAATCATTGACAAGTTTGTAAGCGTGTGCGACGGTAGGGCTTTAAGCTTCAGGTTTTAGAGGAATTTATGGCCCGAACGCAATTCGCCGAACCAGGCGGCGGCGACGATTCAACTGGCGCGGCCGCCGGGGACGACGTTCGCGTCAGGTCGGAGTCCGAAATATCGGAGAAAGTTCTTTCGGAGTCGACGGATCTCGACTCCCTGATGGCCGCCATTCTTGGAGACGATAGCCAAGCAAGCGAACGCGTCAGCTCGCCGGCCGTCGAGCCGCCCCGACCTGTAGGACTTAACTACTCTCCGGTCGTGGAGCGTCCGGTCGTCGAGCGGCCCCGACCTGTAGCCGTCGAGCAGCCAGCCAAAGGACGCCAGACTATCGAGGCGGAATTGATCTCGTCGTGGCGTTCGGACCTCGACAAGTTTCTGACAGAACAGCCTGAGGGGCGCGAGGTCAAGCTCGACAGCCGGCTCGCGCTGCAACCCGCCATTGTGCGACCGAGTTCGACGCCCATTTCGCCCCAACTCACCACCCTGCTACCAAAATGGCCGGTCTCGCGCGGGCCGGTTTTGACGGCGATAGGAGTGGCGACGATCATCGCGTTGGGACTCGTGGGCTGGCAGATGGGCAGCAGGCCAGCGGCGTCGACGGGATCGCCGACCACCGTCAGAGCTGTGCAATCCGCGGTGGCAGGGGTCCGCGCTGTGAGCCCTCCGCCAGCTCCCACGCCCGCTGATCGAGTGGACGCCGTTCGCGACAACGTGGCGGGGCAATCAGGTGCCCCGGCGACGGCAGTCGTGGGAAGCAGTGGCACTCGTGCAGCAGGCGCGACCGTTCCGGCGGACACGGACCGCGCACGGACCGCCGCGCCCGCTCGGCCGGTGACCAGAGCGCCCGAGCCCGCGCGTCCAGTTGAATTGACAGCGGCGCGAGCGCCTGTCGTCGTGTCAGAACCGCCGCCCACGCCACTGGCCACAGTCGTAGCGCCTCAGCCGGCGTCCACGGTGGCCGCGCCTCAGACGGCGCCTGCGGTGGTCACGCCGCAGACAGCCGTTGCAGCAACCGACTCGGTGCCAACGGCAGTCGAGACCGGTCAACCCGCTGCGGCACCGGCGGGCGTAACTGCGACGGTGGTGACCAGCGCGCTGCCGACGCCACCAAACGCGCCGTTGGCCGTTCGGAGCACCCAACCGCGAACGCTCAGCCGGGCGCTACCTGAGTATCCAAGCCATCTTCGTAGGGCAAGAATAGGCGGCACCGTCACGGTGACGTTGTCGGTTAACGGTCAAGGGCGTGTCGTGGACGCGCGCTCGGTCAGCGGGCCGAGTCCGTTCTTTTCGGCGGCAGAAGCTGCTGCACGCCGCTTTCAATTCGAACCGGCAACGGTCAATGGCAAGCCGCAGCAAAGTAACGTCACGGTGACGTTCAACTTTGATCCCGGCAGTGCCCCGAATCCGAGCAGCTCCCCACAAGTCGCTCGCTAACGGACCTGGAGGCCTCATTGTGCTGACCGCAGAGCAGAAAGCCACGTATGAACGGATGCGCCAGACCGCGCTTGCAGAGCTCGAGTCCATTGATCAGGATATCGCGGCCGAACTGAGCCGCACCAAGAAGCGCCTGCTCGAACTGCAGGACAGCAAGAAGGCCGTGAAGCAAATCATTGACGGCGCGTCGGCGCGTTTGGGTTTGACCGCGTCTCCGCCGGTCAAAGAGCTGAGCCTGGCGGACCTCAAGCACGCCGCGGAGTTAGCGATCGACTTTCCATCCGAGCCTACCGCCTCCGGCGTATCGTGATTTCCGCGAGTCGCTGCTAAGGAAGCGGCGACTTACTGAATGATGTTGATACAGCTGCCGAGGACGTCACTCGGTGTCGTCTTGTTGCCCGCCAGCCCTTGGCGGACCGCCTGCCGAATCTGCTCCGCGTACGTACGATAAGCATTTTGCGCCATCTGCGCGACGCGACTGTCTTTCGGCACGCTGAACATTCCGACGATTTCCTGATCCCATTGGACGATGCCTATCTCCCGGAGGCTCCGGCGGCTCGGCGCGACATCATGAATTCCAAGTGCGATCCCTGCCGTGGAATTTATGAGACGGCACTCTTTGAGCACACGCTGGCCTTCGAAAAGCGCGTCGTTGGTCTGCGTGCCGGAGCTGGCTGCGCCCATGAGGGGCATGACGACCGATTGAACACCTGCCGCGTCCAGCGCGGCGAGGCAGCTTGAGATGCCCCTTCGCACGCGGTCCTGCGTGAAGAGCTCGCGACGGTCCACCGCGCCGCCTTTGGCGTAGTCGGTCGCAACCAAGCAGACGATCTTTGGAAAAGCTCCGCCGCTCGGGTTGCCGGCTCCGCTCGGCAAGTGCGCAACGAAGGTGTCGACGCCGATGCGCAGCACGCCCCCCTCGGTCTTGGACGAAGCTGGTGACTGCTTGCGGCGCGTTGCGATTTGGGCTTCCAGGTCGCGCAGAACATCGGGTTGTTTCCGGATGCGATCGACGAGCGTACGCTGCGTTGCCGGTGACGGTGCGGCGATCAGCAGATCCGTATTTGTCGGCACAATGGCCGCATCGGCCCGAAATTGGGGATTGTCAAACGCGCGCTCGAGATCCCCGGCGCTGAGGTAGATACGCAGAGGGCCGGCCGCAGTTTTCGTCGGCGGCAGGTCCTGCGAAAGGAAACTCAATGCGAGCGTCTCATCGCGTTTCTGGTCGCTGGCGAACATGGCGGCAACCGGCCCTTGCTGAGCGGTGGCAACGTCGGCCTGGAGCCAGCAAAGGATCGCGAGCGGGAGCGCGTAAGACCGGCGAATGCAGCGGATTCTTGCCATAGTTCTCTCGAGTTTCAAAGGCGCGGGCGCGGTCGCATTCTAACCCGAAGGATGAAGCGGACCTCAAGCACGCCGCGGCGTTGGGGATCGATTGTGCATCGCTGGCTGCCCTGTAGACTCAATGCTGGGACTGCGCTAGGCTCTGTCGCATCCGGAGGCGACAGATGAACTGGATTGTCACACTCGTGATCGGGGGCATCGTCGGGTGGCTCGCGAGCATCGTGATGAAGACCAATGCGCAGATGGGTCTTATTGCGAACGTGCTCGTCGGCATCGTCGGGTCGAGCCTGGGCTTCTGGTTGGCTGGGGTGTTGGGGATTGCCGGGGGCAGCCTCGTGTCGTGGTTAGTGGCCGTTGGAGGCGCCGCCATCCTCATCGTGATCCTGAAAGCGCTCGGCATCTTCAAGTAGCGTGCCCTGGTAGCACGATGACTGGCGCGGGTGCGTTCAGGGCGGAGCGGCGCGCGAGCGTCAGAGTAGCATGTGTGCCGTTCCACGTCGAGAGGATCGCCGACGCTGAGAACAGAAGTTCCATCCAGGTGCGCGGCCCGGTCGGATTGATTGGTGCACTGAAGCTCCCAGCGCGCGAACACGAGCACGTGACTTATACTTGATTTCTCCCCGCGCGGTGAGGTGGCCGAGAGGCTGAAGGCGGCGGTTTGCTAAACCGTTGTAGGGCCTAAAAGCTCTACCCAGGGTTCGAATCCCTGCCTCACCGCCAGATCCTTCTCTCGGATCCGGTCGACGGGCGCTGGCTCACGCGAGCAGGACGACCGCGCCGGTGAGCACCAGCGTTCCGGCCCACAACCAATCCAGGTTAATCCACGCCGTTCGCACATGGCTCCTGCGGGCCGCGGTCAATCTCCCATTGCCCGAGGTCGCCCATGCGCCGTGCGAGCCGTTCGGCTTGCTCGCGCCGGTCTCGCGATACCAGAGCCAGATGGAGGGCGAGAGATCCTTTGGCAGACACTGCGAAGGCTGTCCACCCTAGCCTGAGGCAGGTGGACAGCTCACGATCGAGGCCAGACCATCCCGTCTACTTCGCGGGTTCCACGTTGATCGCCAGCGCCTGCGTGTAAGTGATCTCGACCTGATCCCCCGCCTTGAACCCTTCCAAGTTCTTCGGGTTCTCCACCTTGAACGACATCTTCTGCTTGTCCTTGGTCGTGATCGTCACCGACGGCACCTTCGCGTCGATGGCGGCGATCGTCACGATGGCCGTCATCTGCTGCGAGAGCGTTCCACCGGGGCGGTCGCCAGGGGTACGAACCACAGCTGCGGCCTCCGCCGCGGGCGCGGAGCCCGGCCTGCGGATGGCATAGACCAGCGACTCGTAGTAGCGGAACGTCACCTTGTCGCCGACCTTGAGCGCATCGAAGCGCTTCACGTCGGGGCCGCAGTAGATCGTTTCGGTTTCGCCTGTCACGTCTCGCAGCGTCACCAGGCGCGAGGTGTAGTCGATGGCGTCGATGGTGAACGTTTCCGAGACCGAGGCACCTTGCGTGACCGGCTTCTGTGCGTGGGCCAACGCCGGAATCATCATCAGGGCAGCTACCAGTAGAGTCTTTACCAATCTCATCGCGGCTCTCCTTGAGAAACGAACGGCCGGGCGCCTGCATGGCGCAGGCCAGGTTGCCGGTTTCCGATTCTCGTGACGCTAAATGAAACTAATCGACCGGGTTAGACATGGGCCGACTGCAGCACGCCCTCGCTCCAGAGGGCGAGCGCTCGGGTTGGATGTTGGAGTTACTCCGTAATGTTGGAGGGTGTCGAGGGACCTCATCCGCCAGGCTGACGGCGTTGGCGCCCTTGCTACTGGATACACGTCGCAGACCGACGATGTGAACTCGCTCGAGGTGCGCGTGTTCTGATCGCTGCCCTCGTCCGGATCTTAGAACTTTGCCACCACTGCCACTGACGTCAACGTTTCGGTGTGAGCGCGACAATGTTCGCCATGTGCCTGCTGGCGAAGGCGGGGACACCACGTGCCGTCCCATTTCTTTCGAATTCGTGAGCAAAATTGCTGAGAAGCTCCGCACTATCGGAGTTTGTCCGATAGGTGAGACGCTGATTTGCGGGCTATTCGAGCCTGGAACACTGGCACGGGCACTGCTAAAGTGCCCCTCACCTCGCAATTACAGAAATGACGCCCTTGCGATTCGCGTGCGTTGTCGCCCTGGCGATCGCGGCCGTCGGCCACGCCGAGGTAGCGCTCGCCCAGGAGGCGGAGCTTTCGCCTTACTACGGCTACCGGTTTGGCGGCGACTTCTTCGAGCTCGTCACACAGGCACCGATCGATAGCGACGGTGGACCGGCGGTCGGCTTCGTGCTGAATATTCCGCTCAAACGTGGGCTGCAGATTGAAGGCCTCTTCACCCACCAGAAAGGGCCGTCTCACACGGCCGTCGATCACTGGCTGGGCGGCGGGCTGCAGGAGTTCGGCAAGAGCCGGCGCGTACGGCCGTTTACAACCGGCATGCTTGGACTGACGCGCTACGCGTTCGAAGCAGAGCAGGAGCTTCGCTTTACCGTGGCCGCCGGCGGAGGCGTGAAGGCGTTCCCTGTTCCATGGCTTGGTCTTCGATTGGATGGGCGGGTCTTTACGACGTTCATTGATGCAGACGGGCGCTTCGGCGCGTGCTCGAGCAATCGCGGGTGCGCGCTCGCCCTGGAAGTGGACGTCGTGTGGCAGGCGGAATTCACCGCGGGCGTGACGGTACGACTCCCGTAGGTCTTCGGGCTTCGTCGCCGTCGTTGAGCACATCAACGGCGTACCCTTCTTCCTCGAGACCCTTCTGAAGAAAATCGGCCACCTTCCGATCGTCTTCGACGTCGAGGATGCGCATCGGCGAATCGTGGTATTCGCAGGATAAGTCGTTGCCTGCTTGTATCATCGGACTCGCACCTCACAAGAGAAGCCTGACGTGTCTCCGTTCTCCCCGATCCCGCGCCGAAACCCCATCCGGGTCGTTGTGTCATCGACGGCCTTGCTGCCGTTCATGTCGGTCGGGAAGGCCGCCGCCCTGGCCATCGCACAACTCGGCATTGCCGCGTTCTTCATCTCGAGCGTTACTCGGAGCGTTCTCGGCGACGCGGCTCCGTGGTTCGTGCTGGCCGCGACGACGCTCGCGGCTCTTGTTCGCGCGATAGACATCGAGAGCTGGGCGCTGCTGATTCCTGGCGGTTTCGTCAGCCGTGTCGCAAGCGCGTTGGGGGAGCGCACGGCCGGACTTGCGAAGGCGATAGCCCTGGTCGAACGTGTGCTCCTCGGTGCACTCGCCTCCGTCGTTGTTGGGCACTACGTCGCGACTGTTTCTGCCACAGCGATTGCCGGCTGGCGCTTCACCGGGTACGTGCGGCCCGAGGATCTCGCGACGCTCGTTGCCGTTGGCCTTCTCGGCCTTCTGTGGCTTCCGACGAGAATTGGACGCGACGTCAACCGCGACCTTGCCGCGCGAGCCGTTTGGATCGGAGTGGCGATCCTGGTAACGGCCATTGTCTGGGCGACGATCACGGTCGCGCGGCGTGGGATTCCCGTGTCCTCAGTCGTGGTGGCCCCGTCGTTCCCTTCGATCACCGGATGGACCTTCTTCGATGCCGCGCTGACGGTCGTGCTTGGCTTTGCGCTGACGTTGCCGGTCATCGGAAGCGGTGAGGTGCTGGCCCGAGCAGCTCACGAGCTTCCCCCGCCGCGTGTCCAGGCGCTTCGGCGGACAAGCCTGCTGACAGTCCTCTTCGCCGGAGTCGTGACCACCATCGGCACGTTTCTGGTGGTTCTGCTGATACCACCGAGCGAACAGCCATTGTGGGCGAACGCACCGCTGGCGGGCCTGGCCCAGCAGCTGGCCGCGCCATCGGCAATCCGAGTGTTGATGGCCGTCGCGTTGGCTGGCGCCGCTGCACTCGTGCTCGGTCCGGCCGCCCATGTTGCGGTCAGCGATGCCGAAAAGATGCTGCATCGCTTCTCCAGCGACGGCACGCTGCCGTCGGGGCTCGCCTCGATTCACACGAGATTCGGAACCCCCGCTCGTGCGGCTGATGTCGCGGTGATGGCGATGACGTTTGCGGTCCTGGCGAGCGGCGGGCGCGTGTCGTGGCTCTCGCGAGCCTATGGCGCCGCGATTGTTGCGATGCTGGCGCTGACGGTTCTGACGCTCATTCGACTTCGGCGCGCGCGCCGCGGGCCTGCACCGTTCAAGGTGCGAGGGAACGTGCGGTTCGGTGCGCACGAACTGCCGGTGGGACTCCTTGCCGCTGGGACGATTTCGGTTGTCAGTGCAGGTGCGATGGTTCTGACCGGCGACGTTCCATCGATAGCTGCGGGCGTGCTGATGGCGGTGCTGGCGGTCTGGTTTCAATCGAGCGGCAAGGACGCGACGCCGGTCGAAGCGAGTGTCGACGAGAGCACGTTTGATCTTCTGCTGGCCGCGGAGCTCTCGCCCGATCAGGTCGAGGCGCGCCAAGGAAGCGTGCTCGTGCCGGTTCGCAATCCGCACCTGCTGGCGCATGTGGCCGCTGCGCTTCAGACTCCCGGCAATCGAGACGTGGTCGTGATGACTGCCAGACTGCTGGACATCGACGTCAGCGAGGAGCAGGCGACCCAGACGGCACCGACGCCGTACGAGCGGCGGCTCCTCTCTGACGTGGTCGCGCTCGCCGAGCGCGTCGGTCGTCCGGTGCGCTTGCTGATCGTCCCCGCTCGCAGCGTCGTCGACGCGATCGTGGCCACGGCCATTCGGCTCCGTTCGTCCGACGTGTTCGTGGGTGAATCCACGACGCTTTCAGGCGCCGATCAGGCCCGTCTCTTGGGCGAAGCCTGGGAGCGCGCGGACAAGCCCGAGGCGCTCGACGTTCGACTCGTCATCTTTCACCGCAGTGGTCGCGCCGACACGTACCACCTTGGCGCCCATCCTCCCTCTCTCACTTCCGGCGACCTCGATTTGATTCACCGGTTGTGGCTCGACGCCGTCAAGACGGTCGGCCCACACGTGCATCACGACGACGTCGTCAGAGCAGCGCTGAAACAAATGGAACAACAGCTTACCGGTCCCAACCGCGATTCGGCCGTTGCGGCGATACGAGAAGAGGCGCGTCCAGCCGAAGAGCTCGCCGAGATTCTTCGTGCTCGAGACTACGCGCGGTTGCGAGACATGCTGCGCAATCGGCACGCAGGCGAGATCGCATCGTTGCTGACCGCGCTCAGCCTTGAAGACCAGGTGGTCGTGTTTCGCGTGATGCCGCGCAAGGACGCGGCGGCCGTGTTCGAGTACCTCGCACAAGAGTCGAAGGAAGCGCTGCTGAAAGGGATGGCCCAGGAAGACGTGGCGGAGCTGTTGAACAACATGGCTCCAGACGAGCGCACCGTGTTCCTCGAGGAGCTTCCCGCGGAAGCCACCCGTCAGCTGCTCTCGCTGCTGACGCCTGCCGAACGCTCTGTGGCGCTGACCCTGCTCGGATACCCCGAGAAGTCAGTCGGCCGGCTGATGACGCCGCACTACGTGGCGGTCCGGGAACAGTGGACCGTCCGCGAAGTTCTGGACTACGTCCGAACCCACGGGCAGGACAGCGAAACCCTCAACGTCATCTACGTGCTCGACGAGCACGGCTTGCTGGTTGACGACATCCGGATTCGCGAGCTCCTGCTCGCTCCGCTCGAGAGCCGAGTGGTGGACCTCATGGACCGCCGCTTCGTGGCGTTGAAGGCAACAGATGATCAGGACACTGCAGTCGGAGTCTTTCGTCAATACGATCGCACCGCGCTGCCCGTGACCGATACGGGCGGCATGCTGATCGGCATCGTCACGATCGACGATGTGCTCGACGTGGCGGAGGCGACGGCGACCAGGGAAATCCAGCGGATCGGCGGATCGGAAGCACTCGACGAACCGTACATCAGCATCGCGTTTTGGCGGATGGTTCAGAAGCGAGGGGGATGGCTGACGGCGCTGTTTCTCGGAGAGATGTTGACGGCGACGGCGATGGGCGCGTTCGAGGCGGAGATCTCGAAGGCTGTCGTCCTCGCCCTATTTGTCCCGCTCATCATCTCGAGCGGCGGCAACTCCGGATCACAGGCTGCGACCCTCGTTATTCGTGCGTTGGCGCTCGGTGAAGTGGGCGTGGGTGATTGGTGGCGGGTCATGCGCCGTGAGGTGATGGCGGGCCTTGCGCTTGGCGTGATTCTCGGAGGCATCGGGTTCCTTCGTATCAGCCTCTGGTCTGCCTTTTCAGACATCTACGGCCCGCACTGGCTGCTCGTCGCAACCACGGTAGCTGTCTCCCTGGTCGGCGTAGTCCTGTGGGGAACACTCAGCGGGTCGCTGCTGCCATTCGTGCTCAAGCGTCTGGGATTCGATCCAGCTGCGTCGTCGGCGCCGTTCGTGGCGACGCTGGTCGACGTCACCGGGCTGATTATCTACTTCTCCGTTGCCCTGGTGATACTGCGAGGCACGCTGCTGTAAGCGCGCTTGCGCCAAACATCGTATGAATCGCGCGCCACGATGCGCGCGATCTTCAGAGCCCGCCTGTTCTGACTTCACGTACACTTACCTCTGCGGTGGCTGCCTTCTTCATCGATGAACGCTGCAACGCCGGAGGCTGTCGAACATGGCCAACGTGACGAGCATCACCGCACTCGCCACCGCGCTCGCATCCGCTGCGTTGTCCGTGTCATGCGGAGAAAACGCTGCCAGTCCACTGATCGGCCCGACTGAATCAGTCCCCCAGACAGCGAGTTTGAGTGGATTGGTGTTCGAAGGAACACCCCAGGGCGACCGCCCGCTCGGCGGTGTCAGGCTAGAGATCCACACATTGAGTGCGCCCTTTCTCGGATTCGTATCGAGCGATGCGGACGGCCGGTACGTGCTTGCCAACATACCGCGTGGTACGACGGTCGCACTCGCGCTGGACTCCGCCCCCATCGCTCTCGAGCAGCCATGCGTGGCGAGCACCACCGTGCAGACCGATACAGTGCTCGACGTCGAACTTGGCAAGGCGCATCCATCAGCCAGACTGTCGCGCTCACCGATTGTCTCGGGGATGATCTTTGAAAACACCCCTGCCGGCAGACAGCCGATTCCCAATGCCTTGGTTGCTTACCTGTGGGGTTGCACGGAGGGCATCGGTGAAGCGTGGACGCGCAGCGACGCCAACGGTCGTTACGAGATCTGTCGGGTTCCGCGCGCGGGCTGCCTCGATGTGGTCACGCGGGACGGCCGCTTCGTGCCTACGGAGATCGACGCGCAGGGTGACGCGGTAGTCGACATCGAAGTCCACGCCCCGTAGTAGGGCCTAAAAGCTCTACTGGCTAAGCGGCAGACAGCGGCGTCGACCAGATCTCCAGCTTGCCCAGCTTGAACGCCTTCAGGAACGCCGCGACAACCTTCGGATCGAATTCCTTCTCGGATCCCTTGACGATGATGTCGCGCGCTTCGAATGTGGACATCGCTTTGCGGTACGGGCGGTCGCTGGTGAGCGAGTCGTAGACGTCTGCCACCGAGATGATGCGCGATTCGAGCGGGATGTTTTCGCCGGACGTCGGGTTGTATCCCGAGCCGTCGAACTTGTCGTGGTGCGCGAGGATGATCGGAATCACGCGGCGCAGCGATCCGCCCACCGGATCCAGCATGCCGACGCCCTTGTTGACGTGCTGCTTGATCTCTTCGTATTCCTCGTTCGTCAGCTTGGCGGCCTTATAGAGCAACTCGCGGCTGATGTCGAGCTTGCCGATGTCGTGCAGCAGCGCGGCGGCCTTCACGTCTTCGACCTGGTCCTGGCTCAAGTCCATCGTCGCCGCGATCGTGGTGGCGTAGACGGACACGCGATGGCAGTGGTTTTCCGTGTAAGCGTCTTTCGAGATGAAATGCCGGAGGATCATCAAGACACCGTGATAGGTATCGCGCAGCTCCTGCAGCTGAGAGTTCTTGCGCTCGCAGAGCGTGCCCATCAAGTAACCGGTGACGAGCAGCGAGCCGCCCCACACGGTGACGTCGAGCCATCGCCCCCACGCGGTCATCGCAATGGCCGCCGTCATCGCCTGTTCCCCATCCGTAGAGAACGAGTCGCGATACAACATCAGCCCGACGACCATGAGCACGCTCGCCAGAGCGGTCAGCGTCGCCTGCCGGCGCCCGTACAAGTAGGCTGAGCCCAGCGTCGGCAAGACATAGAAGCCGAGCACCATTTGCTGTGACGAAAGGACGTGATTGAGCAGGAGTGCAATACCGAACAGCGAGAGCAGAATCCAAAGCTCTTTGTTCACCTGCTCGAAGCGTTTGATGTTGGTCATTTTGAACGCATCCTGAAATCCGCGGACCGCGAAGTGCAAAACGAAGTCCCCAGTTCGCCGATGGACCACGGACAGGCTAACCTCCAGTAAATCAGAGGTTTGAGCGGCCATGGTGCGGATCGTCTCGGAGATCGGATAGGGCACATGAGCTATTTTGGAACGGCGAGATACAAAAGTTGCTGTGCAAGGACGCGCACTCGTCCTAGACTCCGGTGTTGGAAGCTGTGAGCTGTGAGCTCTGAGCTGTGAGTGGCTCATAGCCCACAGCTGATAAGCTCATAGCTCACAGCTCATTGCGAGGTACCGTGAAGGGACGACTCATCGTGTTACTCGGCGCGCTTGCGACACTGGCGTCCGGTTGCTCGCGCCTTCCTGAAACCCTGGCCATCGGCGCCCCCGCACCGGCGTTTTCGCTGTCTGGCGCCGACGGCAAGACCCATTCTCTGGCGGAGTATGCCAGCAGCCCGGTGCTGGTCGTCGTCTTCACGTGCAATCACTGTCCGGCTTCGCAGCTCTACGAGCAGCGCATTCAGCAGCTCCACACGGACTATCGCAGTCGCGGTGTCAGCGTCGTGGCCATCAACCCGGACGGACCGAAGACCACCGGATTGAACGAGCTCGCGTATTCTGACGTGCCGGACACGCTGGCCGGGATGAGCGAACGCGCGAAGCACCGGCGTCTCGAGTACCCGTATCTCTACGACGGGGACGCACAGGCGGCGACGGCGGCGTTCAAGGTCGTCGCGACTCCACAGGTGTTCGTGTTCGACGCGCAGCGAACGCTGCAATACGTCGGGCGCATCGACGACAACCTCCGGCCCGACCAGGTGAAGAGCCGCGACGCGCGCGCAGCAATCGACGCGCTGCTCGCGAAGCAGCCGGTGCGCGTCCAGACGACTCGCGTCGAAGGCTGTCCCATCAACGGGCAAGGCCAGACGGCGAGCGCGGCCACCGAGCAGGCGGCGAGCAAACCGGAGACGGTGGGTCTCAAGCTCGTGAGTGCGCCAGACCTGAAGGCCCTCCGAGGCAACGGCACGCCGAGGCTGATGATGATCAACTTCTGGGCGACGTGGTGCCCGCCCTGCGTGATCGAGTTCCCCGAGCTGCAGAAGATCTATCGGACGTACCGATCGCGAGAGCTCGAGTTCGTGACGGTCTCCATCGACTTTCCCGAGGCGAAGTCCGAGGTCACGAAATTTCTGAACGAGCAGCGCGCCTCGAGCACCAACGTCATGTTCTCGAGCGACGACACCGCGGCGCTGCAGGACGCCTTCGATCCGGCCGTGCCGGCCTCGGTGCCGTTCACGCTGCTGCTCGCCCCGAACGGCGACGTCGTTCACCAGCAGTTCGGCGAGGTCGAATTCCTGCCGCTCCGGCGGGCGATTCTGGCTAATCTTCCCGAGGATCAACGGTATCCGGGCCTTCAAGCGTATTGGGCCGAGTGAGCAAGAAAATTTTCACGTCCGAGGAGGCAGTGATGCGGAGTGACTCGACAGCGAGAACGACAGTGAGATGGTCGATTGCGGCTTTGAGCATAGCGGCGGGCCTTGCGCTCGCAGCGTCTCAAGGCTTCGCCCAGGCACCGCAAAGGGAAGGTCAGGCTCCCGCGGGACGCGAAGGCGGTGGGCGTGAGGGTGGACGCGGCGGCGGCCGCGGCATCGCCGCGCCGCTCTACCCGGTGCTGGCGATCGGGTCGGACCTGCCAGACAACAGCTTGCTGGGCATCGACGACAGGCGCCACACGCTCAAGGAGTACAGCAAGGCGAAAGTGCTCGTCGTGATGTTCGAGAGCAACCACTGCCCGGCGTCGATCGCCTACGAGCATCGGGTGCTCGATCTCTACGAGAGGTATCGCGGCAAGGGGGTGGAGGTTGTCGCGGTGAATCCGAACAACCCCAAGGCCGTTCGCCTGAACGAGCTGGGCTACACCGACATGAACGACTCCTTCGAGGAGATGAAGCTGCGCGCCGCGTTCATGAAGCTGACCTGGCCGTATCTGTATGACGGCGAAACGCAGGATCTCGCGAAGAAGTTCGGCGCCGTGGCCACGCCGCACATCTTCGTCTTCGACGCCGAGAGAAAACTACGGTATCAGGGAGCCATCGACGACAACCGGAATCGCCTGAACGTCAAGGAGAAGTACGCCGAGAACGCGATCGAAGCGCTGCTCGCGGGCCAGCCGGTGCCTGTTGCGGAAACCCGCGCCCCCGGCTGCGCGACCAAGTGGCTCACGACGTCGCTGGTCGGCGTCGAAGAGGAAATGAAGAAGATCCAGTCGACGCCGGTGACGCTCACGCCCATCGACGCCGACGGGCTGAAGGCGCTGCGTGCGAACGCCGACACGAAGAAGACGATGCTCGTCAGCTTCTGGCAGACGGGGAACAAGCTTGCCGAACAGCAGTTCGCCGATCTGCAGACGACCTACCGGATGTACGCCGGCAGCAACAGGCCGATGGACATGGTGACCGTGTCGACCGATCCGGCCGCGAGGTCGGAGGCCGTGCTGGCTTATCTGAAGGGTCAGTACGCGACGACGCCGAACAGACAGTTGTCCACGAACGTCGCGGCAGCGCAGGCGGCCTTCGGGTTGAAGTGGAACGGCTCCCAGCCGTTCACCGTGGTCATCGGACCGGACGGCAAGGTGCTCTATCAGAAGGAAGGCGCGCTCGACATCTTCGTCGTGCGACGCCACATTCTGGCGAGCATTCCGGAAAATCCATCCTGGCCCGGCGTGTACGAGTACTACAACGACGCGGTCGCCAGAATGGCGAAGCGATAGGCCCTCTCGACCGGACGCCGCCTCGGCGGCGTCCGGCTCTTCGTTCTCTCCACGCGATAGAATCCCGTCGATGGATCGTCCGCGGGTTCGCTTCGCTCCCTCTCCCACCGGATACCTGCACGTCGGCGGCGCGCGAACAGCGCTCTTCAACTGGCTGTTCGCGAGGCGCCATGGCGGCACGTTCGTGCTGCGCATCGAAGACACCGACGCCGAGCGTTCGTCCGACGAGATGGTGTCGGGCATCCTCGAGTCGATGCGCTGGCTCGGCCTCGACTGGGACGAAGGGCCGGAAGTGGGCGGGCCGCACGCACCCTACTTCCAGACGCAGCGCTTCGATCGGCACCGTGAGGTGGCCCAAACGCTGCTCGCCGCGGGGCACGCCTATCGATGTTATTGCTCGCCGGATCGCCTGAAAGAACAACGTGAGGCGGCCGAGCGGGCGGGCGGTGGCTGGATGTACGACCGGCGCTGCCTTCATCTGCCCGCCGACGAGCTGAAGCGCCTCGAGCAGAGCGGCGCGCAGCCAGCCATTCGCTTCAAGGTGCCGTCCGGCAAGACCACGTACGTCGATCGCGTGCACGGGAACGATCGAGTTCGACCACGCGCAGATCGAGGACTTCATCGTCCTCCGTTCAACCGGCCTGCCGACATATCACCTCTCGGTCGTCGCCGACGATCTCGACATGGCGATCACGCACGTGATTCGCGGCGACGATCACATCTCGAACACGCCGAAGCACATTCTGCTGTGGCGCGCGCTCGGCACGGAACCGCCGGAGTTCGCGCACATTCCGCTCATTCTGGGGACCGACAAGAAGCGCCTCAGCAAGCGCCACGGCGCGACGTCGGTGACGGAGTACGAGCGCCTCGGCTATCTCTCCGACGCGATGGTCAACTTCCTCGGCCTCCTCGGCTGGTCGCCCGGCGGCGATCGCGAAGTGATGTCGCGGCAGGAGATGATCGACGCCTTCACGCCTCGACGGCATCAGCGGCGGCGGCGCGGTGTTCGATCCCGAGAAGCTCGACTGGTTCAACGCGCAGTATCTTGCGCGTCTGCCTGTTGAGGAGTTGATTCGGCGCGTGCAGCCGCAGCTCGAGGCTGCCGGGTTGTGGATGGCGGCCTACACGGGCGAGAAACGCGAGTGGCTCGGCCGCGTGTTGCGGCTGGTGCTGCCGCGCGTGCGCCGGCTGCCCGATGTCGTCGAGCTGGCGCGTCCGTTTCTCTCAGACGTTGCCGCCTACGACGAGGAAGCCGTGCGCAAGCACCTGACGCAGGCCGATCTCGACAAGCACGTCGACGCGCTCGTCACCGCATTCTCGAGGGATGCGGATCCGTTCGACGAGCCGACGATCGAGCGTGTGCTGCGGGTCGTTGCCGACGAACACCGCATCAAGGCCGCTCCGTTGATTCACGCCGCGCGCATCGCGGCAACGGGGCAAGCCGTCAGCCCGGGGATCTTCGAAGTGCTCGCGTTGCTCGGCAAAGAGACGACGCTGGCTCGGCTCGGCAGGCTCGCCGAGTACCTTCGTAGCGGTTCTCAGTTCTCAGTTCTTAGTTCTCAGTTCCCAGAACCTAGAACCTAGAACCCAGAACCCAGAACTGAGAACTTATCTAATCGCTCCCCCGGGCGCGAGCCCGCTCGGCACGCGGGGCGGAATCGTCCTGTCGAACGACGGGTCGTTGAGTGCGTCGAGGAAAGCGATAAGCGCGTCTTCGTCGCGATCGACGCCGCGAAGCTGGCGGACCAGCGGGTCCAACTGCTCACGGCTCACGTTCGGGTTGCGATCGCGGCCGCCCCTGCCTGTCACGTCATCGTAGAAATCGACGACGGCGTCCAGATCCTGGAAGACACCGCTGTGCATGTAGGGCGCAGTGTAGGCGAGGTTCCGCAGCGATGGCGTTCGAAACGCGTAGGTGCGATCGACGCCCTCATCCGATGCTTGGAGACGCGGGTTGTCGGGCACCCCGAGCACGTGGGACTTGAAGTCGGAGAACATCGGACCGCTGTGACAGTTGACGCAGCCGACCCGCTCGAAGCGGCGCATGCCTTCGATCTGGAACGCCGTCATCGCGGCCGTGTCGCCGCGGCGATAGCGATCGAACGGGGATTGATTGGCCACCAACGTGCGTTGAAATGCGGCGAGCGATTTGGCGAGCTGATCGTCCGTGATGCGGGAGCCGCCAAAGGCCGACGTGAAGAGCCGCCGGTACTCCGCGTTCTCGTTCAGCCGGCCGACGACCGCCGTAATCGCTTTGTCCTCGGGAAACGAATGCCCACGCATTTCCTCGAGCGCCTTGAGCGGCTCGAGCGCTTGCGCCTCCAGACCGCGGGCGCGGAGGTCCCAGAACATCGGTGCCGCTGCCGGATCGTACGCGCCCGAGTTGTCGATGCCGTTGAACGCGACGTTCAGGATCGTCTGGCTGTTCCGCTTGACGAGCGGGATTGTGTTGCCAGGAGCGAAACGGCGGGCGTGTCCGAGGCCGACGCCGTTGACGCCGATAGACAAGTCGCGGCTCTCGGCGTAGCCGAAGTCCGGATGGTGGCACGTCGCGCACGCCACGTCTTTCGAGCCGGAGAGAATCGGATCCCAGAAGAGCAGCCGGCCCAGCGCCACTCTGGCCTCGGTCGTCGGGTTGCCTGCCGGCGCACGAATGGTTTCTGGGAGCGCAGTGCCAACCGGCTGCGTGCCGACCGACTGGAACCCACCCCCACGTCCGCGCCGCCCTCCGCGATTTCCGCCGCCGTCCTGAGCCAGCAGCGCTCCGCCCGCGAGCAGGGCGGCAAGCGCTGCGATCAATGCGAGGAACTTGAGATGGGACATATGCCTCTCCCTGCTGCCGGATTACGACAGTATCAGGAGAGGCAGCGACCGGGGGTAGTGATTTTCTTGTGACAGGAGGACCGTGTGAGTAGGGGATAAGGGGTAAGGGGTAAGAGGTTGGTTACCCCTTACCCCTTGTCCTTTACCCCTTGCCTAGTTGCCTCCCTGCAGATAGGCCACCAGGTTCGCGACGTCGGCAGCCGTGTAGTTTTCGAGCAGGGAGCCGTGCCGCTGGCGGGCCGCGTGTCGCTGAGCGTTGGCCATTGCGTCCAGCTTGTACGACGGAGCGCCGGCGAGCGCCTTCGGTTCGAGGATCTGCGCGCGCAGTGCCGTGGCGTCGTACTTCTTGCCGATGTTGGCGAAGCCGCCGGAATGGCACGAGACGCAGCTCTTGTCGAAGAACGTCTTGCCTGCCGCGGCGTCTCCGGGCGCCGACTTGGCTTCCGAGATCGTCGTGATGCGGTCGCGCTGCCGCGCGTAGTGGATCCAGTCGGCGATCGCGTGGAGCTGCAGATCGCTGAGGTCGGAGTACTGCGGCATCGGCGACAACGCGGCCGTCTGGGGAATCCCCTTCCGCAGCAGCGGGACCAGCAGGTCGCCATTCACGTCGCGCCCGACGACGGTCGAGCGCCGCAGATCGGGCGCCTCGCCGCGCGGCAGCAGGTTCAGCCCGTGGCAGTAGTGGCAACCGAACGACGCGTACGTCTCCTTGTTGAGCTGCGCGACGGGGTCGGCCAGCGGCTGCCCGAGATAGGCGACGTCGTAGTCGGAGCCGGCCCGCACTTGGGCGGCGGCAGAGCCGGTCAGCGAGATGAAGGCGATCGCGGCACAGACAAGCGCTTGCAGTAATTGGCGGAGCAGCATCGGCAGTCTCCCGAGTTGAATGGCTCGAAGCCGGCGCTAGGTTGCGAGCGCCCGTTTGCAGTAGTCGAACATCAATTGCACTTCCTCAACCTGAGGACGCAGCGTGCCGTGCTCGAACTCCAGAATGACGGGGAGCGGCCACTGGTTGTCCCGAATCATCCGCAGGATCTGGATGATGGGCGCGTCCCCCTCGCCGAACGGCGTGGCGCGTCCGTTGTTGCGGCGCCGATCGCCGAGGTGCACGCTCGACATGCGCGTGTGGTGCCGCTGCATGAAGCCGAGGCAGTCGCCGTCGCCGGCAGTGAAATGACGGACATCGAGCGTCGCCTTCACCTGTGGTCCGTACGCGAGCCCTTTGACGAAGCTTTCCTCGTTGTTGAACGCATCCGGGTCCGAGAGGTTGTCGTGGTTGTGGATGCCGAGAAACATGCCGTGCTTGGCCGGGAAGGCCGCGAACCGTTTGGCCAGCCGTAGACCGTACGAGCCGACATTGCCTCCGGCGCCGAGCAGCTTCGCGCCCGCGAGGCACGCGTCCACCTCGGCGTCGGTGAAGCTGTCGTTCATTGTCAGGTAGTACGTGAAGATCTCGATGCCGGCCGCGTCGAACTCTTTCTTGATGGCGCGGAAGTGATCGTCGGACCGCGTGAGCCGCCAGTTCCGCAGCTGCTCGCGGGCCTGCGGCGCGGTGACGCCGGGCCCGGTGAAGATCGGCTCGCACCAGCCGGCGTGCAGCTCCACCATGCCCATGCCGTTCTTCAGCATCCGCTTGATGAGCTCGGGCCGGTTCGCCTGGCTCGGGACCAGATCGTGGTAGCAGAAGGGCTGCAGGCCGAACTGCACGCCGTGGATGAGCGACCGGTTTGGCTTCAACGTCGCTTGAGCGGAGACGGTGGCGCCGCCGAACTTCGCAATCGCAAGACCACCAATGCCGCCAATCACCAAATGGCCTAGCTCCCGCCGCGTGAGATTCATGGCTTCCCCCCAATGGGGGCGGATCCTATCAGGGATTGGGGATTGGGAGTTAGGGATCGGGGAGGGGTAAAGGGCAAGGGGCGAGAGAATTGCCCTTCGCCCCCTACGCCTTACCCGCGGCGCTATTGTGTTTGTTCTTGCCGCCGCTTCTGCATCTCCGCCCGACGCGTTTCCATCTGCTGGCGCCGCTCGGCGACCTGCTGCTTCTGCTGCGGCGTCAGCAGCGCGTAGATCTCCGTTTCGACCTGCGCCTGCGCGTAAGTCAGCTCGGTCTCGGCGTTTCCCACTTCGATCGCGAGCGATTGCAAAGCGCCGGCCTTGCCCTCCACGATCGCGGTATGCACCGCTTCGCGGGCGCTGCGCACCCGTTCCATCAGCGGCTGGACGGTTGCGGCGTGCTTCTCGCGAATCGCTCTCACCTGGTCGCGCTGCGCATCGGTAAGCGATCTGGCCACCATACCGAAGTCGCCGCCCCCGGTCCTCCGAACCGGCCGCCGCGGCCGCCGGCCCCGGGTCCCCGGCGCCCATCCTGGGTCTGCGCTTGTGCCTGGCTCTGATCCTGCGCTGCGCCGGTAACCGGTGCGAGCGCCAACAGACCAATCGCGAACAGTGCCGCCCCAATGGCGCCGCCGACGGTGCGGGTAATCGTTGTCGTCTCCATGTAGCCTCCTCAAAACTCATCGAAAGAGTGCGCCCACGAATGCGGGCTTTGAACGATTAGACGAGGCTCAACGTGGCAAGGCGGGGGCGGAACTGTGAAAAGACCGTGACTGCCGTGGCTCCAACGGCGGTCGGCCCTAGAATCTATAGTCAGCAGGACGAGGCCCAATGGATCGCAGCCGCCAGGTGCTCGTCGTCGAGGACGAACAGAACATCCGGGACCTGGTGTGCCTGCACCTCGGCATGGAAGGCTACGAGTGCGTGCCGGTCCGCGATGGCACCGACGCGATGCGCGTCGCGTCAGAGAAGGCGTTCGACCTGATCATCCTCGATTTGATGCTGCCCGGCCTGGATGGCGTCAGCATCACGCGCGCGCTGAGGCGACAGGGGCCCGAACCGCGACGCGCCAATCTCTGATGCTGACCGCGCGGCGCGAAGAGGCCGACAAGGTGATCGGGCTCGACAGCGGAGCCGACGACTATCTGACCAAGCCGTTCGGCGTCCGCGAGCTCATCGCGCGCGCGGCCGCGCTCACACGGCGGGCGCGCGGCAGCCTGACGCAGGGCAGCGATGAGCTGAAGCCGGTGGCGCTCCAGGGGCTCGAGCTCGACCCATCGCGGCGCGCCGTGCGCGTGCGCGGCACGGCGATCGACGTGACGCGACAGGAGTTCAACCTTCTCTATGTCCTCGCGTCGAGTCCCGGCATCGTGTTCACGCGAGAGCGTCTGCTTTCGAAGGTCTGGCAGGAACAGTCGTTCGTCACCGGCCGCAGCGTCGACACGCTCGTGAAACGTCTGCGCAAGAAGATCGAAGTCGATCCCGCAGAGCCAAGACTGATCCTCACGGTGTGGGGCGACGGCTACAAATTCGCCGATCTCGAATCCGACGTGCGGAGCTCCGGGCCCAGAGCCCAAAGCCCAGAGTCCAAAGCCTGATGTCTGGAGCCTGACGTGCGCACCGCCTGGTATCGCAGTCTCTACTGGCGCATCGGTCTCGGGTTCGTATTGTTCCTCGCTGCGCTGCTCGTGGTGCAAGGTAGTGCGGTTGTCTGGCTGATCTCGCGGATGGAGGTGGCTCCGGGACGGACACCGCCGGAGGTCATCCGCCTTGCGGCTCGCGATCTCGGCGAGGCGCTGGAAGCCGACCCCAAGCTCGACATCGAGCAGTTCCTGCGGCAGGAGTACGAGGGCCGCATCGCGCTTGCCGTCGTGATGAGAGATGGCCGCGTCGTGTCGAGCGACGGCACGCTGCCATCTGCGCAGGTCGTCGAGCAGGTCCGTGCGCGCTTCGCGACTGCCAACGCGCTCCGGCAGGGACGCGCGAACCGTGGGCGGCTGCGGCGGGACAACGATGATGGACCCAACAATGACGGAGATGCCGGGAATCGGGGGCGGGGATTCGGAGGGGGATTCGGAGACGGAGGGCCGGCTCGCCGCGGCGCGATGGTCGGCATCGTACTGGTCAACGGCGAAGTCGTCGGCGCCGTCGTGCCGGTTCCGCGATCGACGCTCAGACAGCTGGGACCGACGCTGGCCGCCATCGGCGCGCTGCTGCTCGCGGTAGGAACGACAGCGGCGGCGCTCCTGATCTTCGGCCCAGTGCGCGGGCGACTGCGCAGTCTCGAAGAGGCGGCCAGGCAGGTCGGCGCCGGCGATCTCACGCGCGCGAGCCAGGGAAGATGGCGGCGACGAAGTGGCCGCGCTGGCGCGCGCGTTCAACCAGATGACGCGCGACCTGTTTGCGAGAGCACAGCAGCTTCAGGAAGCCGATCGCACCAGGCGGCTGCTTCTGGCCGACGTCTCGCACGAGCTGATGACGCCGCTGACGGCCATGCGCGGCTATCTCGAGACGTTGTCGCTCCACGCCGAGACCCTGGATACCGAAAAGCGCGAGCGCTATCTCGCCATCATCAAAGACGAAACCAAGCGGGTCGAGCACATCGTCGGCGACCTGCTCGATCTGGCGCGGCTCGAAGGCGGCGGCGAATCGTTCGACGCGCAGGATGTGCCAGTCGAGGATTTGTTCGGCCGCGTGGTGGCGAGGCACGGGGGCGCCGCCGAGCAGAAGGGCGTGACGCTGACGGCGGACGTCGGCGCCGGAGCGGAGATCGTGACGGGCGATCCGATGCGGCTCGAACAGGCGCTGCAGAATCTCGCGGCCAACGCGCTGCGACACACGCCGAGCCGGCGGATTCGTGAGACTCGACGCGCGGGTCGAAGACGAGGCATCGTCATCGCCGTCAGCGATTCGGGCGCGGGCATCGCGCCGGAACACCTGCCGCACGTCTTCGATCGGTTCTACAAGGGCGACCCGTCGCGCTGCCGGACAGGCCGGCGGCAGCGGCCTCGGTCTGTCGATTGTCAAGGCGATCGTCGAGCGGCATGGTGCCACGGTGACCGTGCGGAGCACACCGGGCGCAGGCGCAGCGTTCGTCATCCGGTTTCCACCCGAGCGCGGCGCCGCAGCGTCCTAGCCACCGGGCCCGCCGGTTATACTCGTCGGCCTGACCTCCAAACCAAAGACTCACGCGGAAGAGTTGCGGGCACTCGACGTCGCCCGCTGGCGCATCGCGCTCCGCCTCACTGCTGCGATGGTGGCGCTCTACTTCGGCTTCATCCTGCTCGTGGCCTATCAAAAGCCGCTGCTGGCGACGCTCGTCGTGCCGGGTCTGAGCCTCGGCATTCTGCTGGGCGCGCTCGTGATCGTGGCGGCGTGGATCCTCATCTGGATCTACGTGCAGTGGGCCAACGCGCACTACGACGCCGGCATCGCCGCGCTGCGGGAGCGGCTGTGACCGCGGTCTTCTTCTTCCTCTTCATCGCGCTGTCACTCGGCATCACCTATGTCGCCGCGCGCCGCACGCACAGCACCGCAGCACTTCTACACGGCCGGCGGCGGCGTGACCGGATTTCAGAACGGCCTTGCGCTGGCGGGCGATTACATGAGCGCGGCCAGCTTCCTCGGCATCGCGGGTCTCGTGGCGCTTGTCCGGATTCGACGGCCTGATCTATTCCATCGGGTTTCTCGTCGGCTGGCCGGTGGTGATGTTCCTGATCGCCGAGCCGCTGCGCAATCTCGGTCGATACACGTTCGCCGACGTCGTCGCATTCAGGCTGCGCCAGGCGCCCGTGCGCGTGGCGGCATCGGTCGGATCGCTGGCGGTCATCGCGTTCTATCTGATCGCGCAGATGGTCGGCGCCGGCAACCTCATCCGGCTGCTCTTCGGCCTCCAGTACGAGCTCGCCGTCCTCATCGTCGGCGTCGTCATGCTGGGGTACGTGCTGTTCGGCGGCATGATGGCGACGACGTGGGTGCAGATCGTCAAGGCCGTGCTGCTCCTGAGCGGCGCGTTCCTTCTGGCGGTCATGGCGCTGGCCCGATTCGGCTTCAGCCCGCTCGCGCTGTTTCGCGCCGCGGCCGACACCTACGGTGCGGCCGTGCTCGCGCCCGGGCGGCTGGTGTCGAATCCGCTCGATGCCGTGTCGCTGGGCCTGTCGCTGATGTTCGGCACCGCAGGTCTGCCGCACATCCTGATGCGGTTCTACACCGTGCCCGATGCCACGAACAGCGCGCACCTCGGTGAGCTACGCGACCGCGTTCATCGGCTTCTTCTACCTGCTGACGTTCATCCTTGGCTTTGGCGCGATGGTGCTGGTGGGGCAGCCGGCGATCCGCGCCATCGACGCGGGCGGCAACATGGCGGCGCCGCTGCTGGCGCAGGCCGTCGGCGGCGATGCGTTCCTCGGATTCATCTCGGCCGTCGCGTTCGCGACGATCCTCGCCGTCGTGGCCGGGCTGACGCTGGCAGGAGCGGCGACGCTGTCGCACGACCTGTGGGTGAACGTGATGCGCCACGGCGAGGCGTCCGACGCCGAGCAGTTGCGGGTTGCGCGCGTGTCCACGCTCGCGCTCGGCGTGCTGGCGATCGTGCTGGGCATCGTGTTTCAGAGGACAGAACGTTGCCTACATGGTCGGACTCGCGTTCGCGATTGCCGCGAGCGCCAATTTTCCCGGCGCTCGTCCTGTCGATGTTCTGGCGGCAGGTTCACGACGCGGGCGGCTCAGTTGAGCATGCTAGTCGGCACGGCGTCGAGCCTTGTGCTCATCTACTCTGTCGCCGACGATTCAGATCGACGTGCTGAAGAACGGCTCGGCGTGGTTTCCGCTGCGCAATCCCGGACTGATCTCGATTCCCGTGTCGTTTGCCACCGGCATGCTGGTGTCGCTGCTATGGCCGGAGCCCGAGGCCGAGGCGCGATTCGTCGAGGTGGAGCAGCGGATCCATGGAGCGACCAGCCGGGAGCTGGCGGCTATTCAGATCCAGTGACCCGACAACGAGAAGCCGAGTGACGCGGCTCCACCCATTCCGATGCGATGTGAGGGCAGTGCACCGCGCACACCCGTATCGATCGGCCAATTGCGTGATCGCCGGCGGGCTGTACGACGCTCAGCCAGATGACGATGGCTGTGAGGTCGTGGGCTCGGTATTGAGGCGCATCCGCGCCGAGAGCGCGCGAAGACATACCCGGCGGCCAGCACCATGAAGCCGAACAGGATCACCAGAAGCGGCCAGCTGACGCTGTCGGCGAAGTGCTGCTGTCGCGTAGGCGATGATGAAGATGATCAGCGCAAGAGATCGCCGACGCGAGCATCGCGCGGCTGCAGCATCGCGAGCGCGGCGTAGATCGCCAGCGTCGCGATACCGGCGAAGAGCGGCTCCATGATGGTGTCGTGGAGCGCGCTGTAGACGCCGCCGAGCGCGAAGCCGGTGCCGGCAAAGAACCAGACTGGACGAGGCAGACGTGAATCGCGATCGGGTGAGCCATTGCCCGGTCAGCACGAGACTGGTGCCCGCGACGACAGCCGTCGCCTCGTGGTAATGCCGTCGAAGGAGGATCGACCAGCTTTCGTTGATGCCACCGCAGACATACGCGCCGACATAGAGAAGCGCGAGCACGAAGAGCATCCGCGGCTCTCGAGCATGACCGCGTGCATCAGGAACGCCAGGCTCAACGCGAGCAGCAGGGGATCGTAGATGGTTCGTCCGGCGTGATAGTACAGACCCGCCATCATCAAGCTCGCGCCGAGCACGAAGCAAACCGGCGAGATGTCGCGATACGCTCTTCGCGCCTGCACGTCGACGCCGACGAAGTACATGAACGTTGCCGCAGGCCAGCGCCGCGACGCCCCGGTCGAAGTCGTAGTAGACCGTGGCGGCACCCAGAAACGCGTACGCGAACAGCAACTGAAGAAAAGCAGCGACTGCCGCCTTAGCGCTAGAAAGGCCAGCAGCTGCTGCAGTGCGAGCGGTCCGAAAATCACCATGGCGCCCAGCGCCGGGTTGTCGCCCTCGAAGTACTCGTTCAGAAATACGCCGACACCGATCGGCTGCATCACGAACGCCACGATGTGGCAGGCGTGGCGGCTTTCTCGAGATCGTGGATTGCGCGCGAAGAGAATGCCGAGGACGAACGCGATGAACCCGGGGCCGAAGGTGACGAGCACGCGCTGAAAGCTCGTGAGCTCGTGCCAGACGGTTTCGATGTAGATGCCGAGACCCGTGAAGACCAGCGTGCCGCCCAGGTAGTAGAACACTCGCAGCACGAGCGGGCCGAGCGCACCTGCCGCGCGGCGGCAGCGGACGCTAGCGGCCGGTTTCGGCCGCTTTAGCCGCGCTGCCGAGTCGGACGCGTCGATGCCGTATTCCTCCATCGATCTGGAGAATGCGGGCGATGGCCTGCTCGCGATCGGGACGATCCGTCCCCGTCATTGACCGTCCGCGATCCAGCCGATGAAGTGGATGTTGTAGTAGCTGTAGCGCGCGCCCCCAAGGCCCATCACTGGGATCACGCGGCCATCCTTCACGATCGCGCTGGCCGTTCCACGATTCCTCCGGCCGCCGAAGATCTCGATCATGAAGTTGTTGTCGTCGTCGTACCTCTCGCGGAAGACGTAGCCATCGGGCGACGGCTGCGCGGCGACCATGCGGAGGTCGCTCACGTTTTGCAATCTCGATCGGAATCCGCTTGCCGTCGGCGTCGTCTGCACCACGCGGCGGCGGCACCAGCGAAATCTCCTCGACGGTCATCGCGGGCACGCGAACGCGCCACAAGCGGCGATGTTGCCGTTCTGGTAGGCGCCGTTCACCTTCGTGGGGAAGGTGTAGGAAATCTTCAGGCTGTTCTGGACGACGTCGAAGTAGAACGCCTCGTTCGATCCCGCCGTAGAAGTTCGTCGCCATCAGAAAGTCGAACCGCGGATCGGCCGACCACGCGGTTGGTGACGGCGGACGAGATGACGAAGACACCAACGAGGATGAGCGGCAGGACGATGGCGGCGACAATGGCGAGATTGTCACGCACGAACTGCTTCATGGCCGCCCTCTCGGTAGCAGCGAAGGTATACCCGAGCCTCCTGTCGGCTTGCGCAAGGTTGCGGCGCCGGCATCGCTGGCGTATTGTTGCGGCCTAACACCATTCGCAGCAGGATCACTTTCTTATGACATCACAGAATCGCTTGACGGGTGTCGATCGCGCTGGCAGGTGCGCTGCTCTGCGGCCTCATCCTCGCCCAGGGACCTGGAACCTTCGCCCAGGACGAGGGCCTCGTCCAGATTCCCGGCGGCCGCGGAGGCGGGGGCGCTGGGGGCGGTCGCGGAGGCGCCGGCAGGGTGGCCAAGGGGGTGCACAGGGCGGCCAGGGTCAGCCCGCGCCCGCGCGTCGAGGCGGCTTCACGCAGTTCACCAGACCGCTGGCGTCGCAGGATGTGCTCGTTCGCGGTCAGGCGCTGTACGAGACCAACTGTGCCAGCTGCCACAACGTCCGACCTTCGCGGTGGCGACAAGGGCGCGAATCTCCTGCGATCGGGCATCGCGTTGCGCGATCAGAAGGGCGAGCTCGTGACGTTCGCCATCACGATCAGCACGCGCCGCCGTTCAACCTCAGCGACGCCGACTCGGTGGCGATCGCGGAATACATCCACAGCATTCATGCCACGATGGCCGGTCAGGGAAGCCCGCCTGGGACGCTATCCGCAGAACATCACACTGAACGTGTTGGTCGGCGATCCCAAAATTGGTGAAGCGCAGTTTGGAAGATCTGTGCGGCTCGTGTCATTCCGTGACCGGAGACATGAAAGGCTATGCGGGCACGGTTCAAGGACGCGCGCGCGCTTCAGAACGCGTGGATTAGCGCGACCCGCCCCGGAGCTGCCGCCGGTGGTGGCGGTGGTGGTGGTGCGGGCGGTGGTCCGCAGGGCGCGGGCCTGCCCGCGGTCGTGACGCTGGCCGACGGCTCGAAGATGGAAGGGCACGCTCGTGCGGCAGAACGACTTCATCGTGGTTCTGACGCTAGCCGACGGCACGCGCCGCTCGATGGCGCGCGTCAACGGCGTGCCGAAGGTCGACGTGCACGACGCCGGGGCGGGCACAAGAATACGATCATGAAACTCGCCTTCGAAGACAGCGACAACAGCATCATGCACAACATCACGGCGTATCTCGCGACGATCAAGTAAAGGACGAGACCATGAAGAAACTATTGCTTCGTCGCACCGTGTTCGCCGGATCGGCCCCGTCGTGCTCGACCGCGCAGCAGATTCAGAATGCGCTTCCGGCCAATCTGTCCGGACCCGGTCACCCCGACTGGCAGGGAGAGACGATTCAGACCGGACAACTCAGCCCAGCCGCGCAAAAATATGCCGGTCTCGACCCCGCCGAGATCGTGAATCCCCGGCCCGACCAGTGGCCCACGTATTCGGGCGACATGACCGGCAGGCGCTACAGCGCGCTGAAACTGGTCAACCGAACCAACGTCAAGAACTTGAGCCTCAAGTGGGTGTCGCCCATCACTCCAGGCTGCGGTCCCAATGGCACGAGTGCGGTCGGCTACCCGATCATCATCAGCGGGTTCGGTGATGGCAACGCCAACCAGTGCCTCTCGACGCGCGCCGGCGGCGGCATGATCGTGCAGGACGGCGTCATCTACAACGCCGTGCCGCTCAACGTCTTTGCGTGGGACGCGCGCGACGGCACGCTGCTCTGGCACAACTACTGGAAGACCCGCGGCGGCACGACCACCGGCACGCGTGGGCCGTCGATGTGGAGGAACCTGATCTACTTCGCGGAGCACGACAACTGGCTGCTCGCCCTCGACTCCAAGACCGGCAAGGAAGTCTGGCGGCACGAAATTGCGCCGTTCGCTCAGCAGTACTTCTCGTCGATCGCGGCGATGCCGCTCGGGAACGACCTGATTGTCGGCACCGGCAACGATCTCGACGCACCGGGATTCCTGAAATCGCTTGATCCCGCAACCGGCAAGTTCAAGTGGATCTGGTATGTCACGCCGCAGAAGCCGGGCGACCCGGGGCTCGAGACCTGGTCGAGTCTCGACGCCGCGCGACATGGCGGAGGCAACCCGTGGATTCCGGGCGTCTACGACCCCGAGACGAAGTACTACATCACCGGGCACGGGCAACGCGACGCCGTCATACACGGGCGGCCGCGGAGAAGGGGACAACCTCTACACGCATGCGCTCGTGGCGATTCACTCCGAGACCGGCAAGATGGCGTGGTACTACCAGACCTCGCCGCACGATACGCACGATTGGGATTCGACCCAGACGCCAATCATCGTCGACGGCACGTTCAACGGGAAGCCGCGCAAGCTGGTGATGACGGCGACGCGCAATGGCTTCTTCTTCGTCCTCGACCGCGTGACGGGCGAGCACCTGCTGACGCAGAAGCTGGGTATCGTGAACAACTGGACCGTCGGGCTGGACGACAAGGGGCAGCCGAAGCGGAATCCCCACAAGGACGCCGTTATCGCCGGCGCGCTCGTCAACAACCAGGTGCTGAACTATCCGCCGGCGACGTACTCGCCCGACACCGGGTTGTTCTACGTGCACGAGACGAACGCGCTTCGCGTCAGCTATCTGATGGAACCCGATCCGCGCGGCTCGATGGGACTCGGCGGCATCATGAACGGCGGAAACCTGAACTACGGCACCAACATCATCGCGATCGACTACAAGACCGGGAAGATCGTCTGGCGAAAACCGATCAACGCCGGCAGCATTGGTCTGCTCTCAACCGCGGGTGGCCTGATCTTCGCGCAAAACGGACAGAACGTGGAGGCGTGGGATGCGGCGACGGGCGCGGGTCTCTGGTATACGCAGATCGGCAATCTGCAGAGTCCGCCGCAGACGTTCATGCTCGACGGGAAGCAGCACTTCCTGTTCAGCGCGGCCGGATCGCTTTACATGTTCGTGTTGAATTAGGCGACAGCAGTTCTCGGTTCTCCGTTCTCGGTTCTGAGGTCTTGGAACTGAGAACTGAGAACTGAGAACCGAGAACTTATTTCGCCTTCGCATTCGCGTCGATCCAAAGCCTCGAGTCGCACCAGCTTTCGAAAACATACTGCTCGATCGGCAGCCGCTCGAACGTGATGTCGTAAGTCCAAGGCTTGAAGTAGATTTTCGGATCCTCGTAGGTGTAGGTGATGACAAGCCGTTTCCCATCGGGCGACGGCTTCATCGACTCTGTGAGTTCGGTCGTCGCCTCGCGGTAGCCGCGGCCTCTGTTGCGATCCTGTCCGACCACGCCCGGCGCAAATCCTCGCGTTCTCACGACGAGCGCTCCGTCCTGCCAGCGGCCGATCGAATAGAGTCCGGCAAATCGCTCCGGAAACGAGCGCCCGTCGACGTAAATGTGTCGAGCGCCCTGGGCGCCGTCTCGCAACATCAGCACGAGATCTTTTGACGCCATCAACGCCATGCCGCTGGAGCTCACGTCCGCGCCGCCGCCCAGGCCAAGGCCGCCCCCGCCCACGGCGCAGCGGGCCGGTCCTGTGTTCTGGGTTGCGATGTTGTAGGGGGGCGGCGTCCACCCGGGAGGCGGGGGGCCAAACCCGTCGTAGTTGTCCTTGGGCAGCTTCGCCGCGTACTCCGGCCTCAACTCGGGTTCGGGAAAGTAGATCGCGTCATAGCTCCCCGCGCCGGTCGGATCGATTCGGTTCCAGATGCCGGAAAGCGCATTCAGCAGCTCGGCGGGCGGGGCCGCGCCGGCCGGTGATGCGGTCTGCTGAGCGGATACGCCGGACGCCGCGAACAACGTCATCGCCACCAGAGCGCTCACGAATTTCGTCCGCATCATTTCGATCCTCCTCGACGACTGCGCGGCTTTTCGCTGCAGCTTAGCAGTTCTCGGTTCGTCGTCGAACCGGAAGCCAGAACCTAGATGTGTTGGACCAGGACATAAGTCTCACCCATCCTGGCGGGAATGCGGGTATAGAATTTACGCCGATCGACTGGCGTCGCTCTATATGTTCGTGCTGAACCAGGGCTCCTGAAAGAGCCTGTCGTCTGTGAGCTCTCGGCATTGGGCCGAGAGCTCACTCATTATTGCGTGTCGGGCGCTCCCTGCTACGACGTCAGACCGAAGGCCTGCTGAAGCTTACCGAGCGACGCCTGCACGGCTTGCCAATTCGCCATGGTGGGCATCGGGTGCGCGCCAACAAACGTCTGAAGCTTCGCCACCTGATCAACGAGCAACCGCACTTCACCGGTCGCCGGTTTGCCGTCGTTCACGCGGGACTTCACGGCATCGGCCTGCTTGATCAGAAGCTCGACATCCTTCTTGGCGGCGTCCCTCTCTGGCTTTGCAAGGGTCTTGTCTTTGTCGAGGTCGCTCTTGAAGCGGTCCGCGGCCGTGGCAATCGCAGCGGCGGAAGCGGCGGTTTCCTTGTCGTTCATCCGGCGGACCGTGGCTCCATCCGGAAAGGGAAACGAGGCGCCGTACGCGTCGGCCAGGCGCTTGAGGTTCGCCGTCTGGTTATCCCACTCGCTGCGGCCCTTCATGGCACTCGGCGCGCCTTGCATGAACGTCTCGATGGCTGTGGACTGTTTGAGCACGGTGGCGACCTCGGCGGCGGCGCTGTAGTCCGGGGTGAACCGATCCTTGAGCTTCTGCGTGTTGTCCTGATAGTCCTGGAGGGCGCCGGCGACCTTCGTCTCGCCGGTCGACCCCTGCACGGTCGACGCCTTGAACTGGCCATCGAGGTTGCCTTCGAACTTGTCGCGCCCCTCGTCGACCTGATCGATCAACGCCTTGACGTCCCTGTCGGCAAGGCGCTCGCGTCCGGCCTGGGCGAGCACCGGCATGGACCACAGAAACAAGGCGCTCACGAGGAGAATGGTCTGGGCGCACGCGCTGCTGCGGCGTGCTGGGCGTTCGAATTGAGTAATGGTCATAGAACCTTCCTGTGTGGCCGCGACGACTGTGCGCGGCAATGATGTGCGCTCGGTGGGTAGATACCTAGAGGACGTGGCGACGGAAGGCCCAGTCCCGAAAGATAACCTGCAGGTTAGCGGCTGAGTAGTCGTCGGATCTGTACCCTTTCGCACAAGGGCGGCACCTCAACGAGAGGTTCAAGGCCCAGGGAAAGCCGCCGGTGGCCATCGAGGCTGCACCGCAGAACCTCGAGGACGACGACCTGCTCGAGATGCCGTGCGCACAGGCGGGAACCTCGCCGTTGCCGTTCGCAAGAGCAGCCCGAAGCTGCCGGCGGCCGGACGGCCGCCAAGGCGACGCTGACCGCCCCGCAAGCCAAATAGCCTCTCGACCTGTCCTCAGCTCCTGGCGTCAGCCCCGGTGCGGTCACGACCGCTACGGAACCAGTTGCAGCTTCTCGACATGCGCCGGCGTCACGGCGCCGAAGTGACGCCGATCCGTGGTCGCCAAAGTCTTCAGCTTGAGCCGCTCCGCGACGGCAATCACCGTCGCGTCGACGAATCCGAGAAACGTGTAGCGCTTCATCAGCTGCTCGACGCGCGGCCAGTCGCGGCTATCGAGCGGCTCCACAGCGAGCTCGTTGGTGGCAAGGGCGCGAATGAGTGTACGTTCCGCGTCGATGCCAATCCGCTCGCGCAGCAGATAGGCGATCTCTGGCAGCACTGTCACTGGCGCGAGGAGCGTCTGACCGGACGATGCCACATAGGTTCGCGCACGCTTGTGCCAGGCGTCGCTCGCATCTGCGAGGGCGAAGAGGATGCCGGTGTCGACGAGCAGCGGCATCAGGTACGGGATCGGCGCGGCGCCGGCTTCGTTTGTCTTCGCGCTGTTGGAGGCCGTCGACTCGATGCCTCCAGCTTCCCTTCGTCGTGCGGTGAGAGTGTTGCGAACAGCAGTTCCTCGTGACGCTCGGCCGTATCGGCTCGGCCGCTGGCGAACGCACCGACGAACGAGGGCAGCGCGTGCGATGGCCGGTGCTTCGCCACGTACTCCGCGAGCGCCTCACGGACGACGGCAGCAGTGGGTTTGCGAACGCGACTCGCAAGCAGCTGCAAGTCGCGCTCGAGGCTCTCGGGCACGAAGATGGTCGTCCGCTTCATATGATATATGATAGCATACAATAAGTTCCGGCATCGGGCTGCGGGCTTCAGGCACGCGCGGAATGGCAACGAGCTTGCTCACGCCCGGTTTCGTGCCTCCCTTCTTCCTCTTTTCTGGACGTTTCCTCCGGGGTGGAGTCTTTGCGGCTGTCCTCCTTTTGACAAGTTCGACTGCCGCAGCGCAGGGCGTAGGTTTCCAGGCGGGCGCCACCGTCGATCCCGAGCAGTTCTTCTTCGGCACTCACTTCGAGTCGCCGGACATCACGAACGGCCTGCGCTTCAAGCCGGCCATCGAAGGGGGCTTCAGCAGCGACTTCAGCCTCGTGACGATCAACCTGGAGTTCCTGTATCACATTCCGCTAGGGCGATCGGGCTGGTCCCTCTATCAGGGCGGTGGACCGTCCATCGTCCTCCTGCGCGTCGATGACCCGGTGGACGACCTCAGCGTCCACGCGGGCGGCGTGCTCACCTTCGGCTTTGGGCACCAAGGCGGTTTCTTCACCGACTTCAAATTTGGCGGCGGAGACAGCCCGCAGTTGAAGTTCGTCGCGGGCTACACGTTCCGGCGGAAGAGACCGTAGGCCGTTTGCCCGTGTGCCGCTTCCTTAGAACTCCAACGAACGCCGCCAAGAGGCGTGGGACCTGGGTCATGGTCCTGAGCCGAGCATGTATAATTGGGGTTTCGTTTCGGCGAGATCGTCCCGCCTCAGCACTCCAGTTGGGAGGTCGTCCAACGGTAGGACACGTGGCTCTGGACCACGGTATCGGGGTTCGAATCCCTGCCTCCCAGCCAATACCACACACGCAACCCGAACTCCCTTTCTCAACAGCGAGTTGTGAGTTCTGTTTTCGACCGCCTTCTCCGGCCAGCGAGCAAGGTCTCGATCGCCACCGCGTCCCACGTCCGTGTCATCAACATGTTGGCGGAGATCAGCGAAGTTCGAATCCCAGGCAGTTGTTTCCGAAATAGGCCGCAGGAATGCACCTAGTCGGCGATCACTCCGACCGAGCCTACCTCGTTCTCCACCCTGGCCAGGAAGTTTCGGATGGCGCCGTTCGCCAGTTCGGGCGCATCGATCATCGTGAGGTGGCCCGCGCCAGCGATGATCGCGACCTCGGCGTTCGGAGTGAGGCCGGCCTGCTCGCGGACGGTATCGGGACGGGCCTCGTCGAACTCCCCGCACTGGAACAACACGGGCATGGTCAGGGTGCCGAGATCGGACGTGCGATCGAAGCTCCTGAGGGTACCGGTCACCGTGAAGTCCGACGGTCCCCACATGTATTCGAGCATCTCGAGGTTGGCGTTCAGTTCGACCAGCGAGCCGATCAGGGATTCGATGGACTCCGGGGGCAGTTGCCGCACGATGTGCGCACGTATCCATTCACCCCAGGCGGCAGCCTGATAGCCGGGCGTCTGGAAGTTGCCAGTTCGCTCCGCTTCCGCAATGGCGGCCTGCGCGTCGGGCGACAACTGGGCCACGAGTGCGCGAGTGTCTTCTATCCAGCGCGGTGTACTGAGACAAGGGCTCGCGAATGTGACGCTGGCAATCCCGCCGGGGCGCCTGGTCACGAGCCACTCCATGGCCAGTGTCGTGCCCCAGGAATGTCCGAGTATGTGCACGGGCCCTGGCGTCAACGCCGCGCGGACGAGATCGAGCTCCTCGACGAACCGCTCCAGCGTCCACAGGTCGGGATTCTTCGGGCAATCCGATCGGCCGCAATCGAGCTGGTCCCACATGAACACCGGGCGCGCGTCGCTCAATGCCGTGAACGATTCGAGATAGCCGCTCGTGAGCCCTGGTCCGCCATGGATCACGAGGAGCGGGATGCCGCTGCCGTTGCCGAAGCGACGCCAGAAGACATTGCCACCGGGAACGGCGATCCTTCCGTCTGCCACCTGCATCTGGACCTCCTATAATCAACGCTTCTTCAGGGTATGGATCGGTCGGCCGGATGTCCTGACCGAGCGCGGAAAGAACTCCGACTTTCGCAGAGGGTGAGCATGGCGCGCCAGCTTTCAGGAGAGGCGCAGGATGTGGCGATCAACCTGGATCGTGGGTCCCTGCTGTGCGGCGGCCGCGAGATCAGGCTGAGAGCGAAGACGTTCCAGGTCCTCGTGCGCCTCCATGAGCACCACGGGCGGCTGGTCACCAAGGAGGACCTGTTTCGGACCGTCTGGCCGGACACGTTCGTGTCGGACGACTCGCTGACCAAGTGCGTCCGCGAGATTCGCCACGCGCTGGGAGACGGCGGTCACCAGTTGCTGAAGACGGTGGCA
Organism: Vicinamibacterales bacterium; assembly: GCA_963821375.1. GTDB lineage: Bacteria > Acidobacteriota > Vicinamibacteria > Vicinamibacterales > JAMQPK01 > JAMQPK01. Next base: position 221,252 of record CAWGDN010000002.1, on the reverse strand, counting down.
CGGCGAGGCTTCATTCTCGATGCGCCCCTGGCGACCGTCCGGATCGCCGACGCGGAAGCGCCCACGGCGACGCGTCGTGAGTCATCCGAACGCCGGACCCACAATCTGCCGGCGCAGCTCACCAGCTTCATTGGTCGTGAGCGGGAGATGGCTGAGCTCGAGCGGTTGCTGGTCTCCACGCGGTTGTTGACGCTCACCGGTGCCGGCGGGTGCGGCAAGACGCGCCTGGCGATCGAGGGTGCGCGGCAGATGCTCGACGGGTTTCCCGACGGTGTCTGGCTGGTCGACCTGACTCCACTCGGCGACCCGTCGCTGGTCGCCCAGAGCGTCGCCTCAGTGCTGGACGTCTGTCAGTTGCCGAGCCGGTCGGTCATCGAATCGCTGGCCAATCAGCTGCGCCATCGCCGCATGCTTCTGTTGCTCGACAATTGCGAACACGTGATCGCCAGCGTCGCCGAGCTCGCCGAAACGCTGCTCAGCGCTGCGGCCGGGCTGACGCTTCTCGCCACGAGCCGCGAAGCACTCGGCGTCGCCGGCGAGAAGTCGTGGCGAGTTGCCTCTCTGACTGTGCCCGAACCGGGCATCCCTCCATCCCACGATCTCCTCGAGTACGAGGCTGTTCGATTGCTGGTCGATCGAGCGACAGCCGCTGGTTCCGCGTTCGCGGTCACGAGTGAAAACGCCGCCATGGTCGCGGACGTGTGCCGGCGCCTCGACGGGATACCGCTGGCGATCGAGCTGGCGGCGGTGCGATTGAAGGTGTTGACGATCGAGCAGATCAACACCCGGCTCGACGATCGCTTTCGACTGCTCACCCGTTCGGACCGTACGCGGATCGGGCGGCAGCGAACGCTCGAAGCCACCGTTGACTGGAGCCATGACCTTCTCACGGAAGCCGAGCGCCAGCTGCTGCGGCGGCTCTCGACGTTCGCGGGCGGGTGGACGCTCGAATCCGCCGAGCACGTCTGTGCCGGCGACGGGATCGACTCCCAGGACGTGCTGGACCTGATGACCCGCCTCGTCGACAAGTCGCTCGTCCTGGTCGACGCCGATGTCGAAGGGCACCACCGGTATCGATTCCTCGAGACCGTGCGTCACTACGGGCGCGAGCGCCTGGAGGCGTCGGACGAGGCCGACCCCGTGCGCGCCCGCCACTTCGGCTTCTTCCTCGATCTGGCCCGACGAGCCGAGCCGGAGCTGACGAGGGCGGAACAGCTGCTGTGGCTCGACCGTCTCCAGTTGGAGCACGACAATCTTCGAGCCGCGCTGGAGTGGTACCTGGCATCTCGCCACCCCAGCTCGGACGGTCTCGACGCTGGCCGCGTCGCTGCACTGGTTCTGGCTGAAGCGCGCCTATTTCGCCGAGGGACAACGCTTCCTCGAGCGCGCGCTCGCGAGGTGCACGAGCGCGGTGCCGGCGCAGCGAGCACCGGCGCTCATGGCGCTCGGCAGCATCGTGTTCTTTCAAGGCCACTTCGATCGTGCCGACGGTCTGCTAGAAGAGAGCGCAGCGCTGGCCGGCGCTGCCGGCGAGCCATCGATTGTGGCCGTCGCGCTCGGCTTGCAGACGATGGCCGCGATGGAGCGCGGGGATCGTGCCGCCGCCGCCCGGTGTGCCGCTGCATCAGGCGCGGCTGGCCGGGCCTCCGGCGAGCGCTGGCTCGAAAGCTTCTCGTTGACGTACTCAGCGTACGAAGCGCTGTACGCCGGCGAGGTCGATCGCGCCGGCGACCTGCACGAACAGGTGCTCGCGATCGGCCGCGCGCACGGCGATCTGTGGGGAATGGGGATCGTGCTGTTCGACTTGGCGCTACTGCGCGTGGTTCAACAGCGTTACGCCGAGGCCAGAGCCTTGTGCCGTGAGGGGATGACGATCGGCCTTCGATTCCGCGATCGGCGGGCGATCGCCTGGTGCCTCGGGGTGCTCGCCGGGGCCGATGCAGCCGAGGGGCAGCCCGTGCGCGCCGCGCGGCTTCTCGGCGCGATGGAGGGTCTGCTCGACGCCATCGGTTCGTCCGCGCAGCCGACGTTCAACGCGTTGATCGGCGATCGGCTCACCGGCGCATTGCAGGAGAAGTTGGGGACGGACACCTACGGACGCGCGTTGGCGGCAGGTCGCGCCATGTCGCTGTCGCAGGCAATGGACTGTGCGACCGATGCACAAGCCGCTGTCCGAAGTGTGTAGACAGATTTCGGACAGTCGACTCGGCTGGTGAGGGGCTCCCCGAGTGGACGATGGCGGCGGGCGTGAAGGACCCGAAAGCGACGGCTCGCGCTCTTGTCGTGCTGTTCGACGGCGCCGTCGCGGGATCCGAGGTGGACGGGCCGCAGCGGGCGAGCGACGCTCGGTGGATGGCCAGGAAGTTGTTGGCCGGCTGAACGCGCGCGCTCTCCTCACTTCGACGACTATTTCATGTCCGAAATATGTCTACACATTTCGGACAGCCGCAGCTTTCAGTCGGAGGCGACTTCACCGCAAATGGTGCTGAAAAAGGGGATTGCGCGACAACTGGTTCTCAGGCCGCCGTGACCAGCCAGTGGCGAATTCCGTCCGTAACACCCAGCCAGCCTTCGCTCACGCTGCGCGTGAGCTTCGGCTAGGCAGGCGAGAGACGGCGTATGAGCTCGCCTCACTAGAACACGCGAACACACCAACACGCGAAGGCTGTCCCGCCATTAGCGCAGAGCGAAGCCTGGCGGCATGGTTTGCGGTATCCGACGTGGTGATCCGCGGCGAAGTGCCGTCCGAGATTCGACCCAGCCTGAAGCTCGTGGGTGGGGTGAAGTCGGCCGGCGCCCTGCACGCAGCGTGACGGTCCGTATCAAAACCGCCAGTCGAAGCCGAGGATGGGAAAGATCCCCTGCTGCTCGCCGAACTGCTCGGTGTTCGTGCGGCGGTTCCAGGTATAGCTCGAGAAGTTGCGTCGGTTGGTCACATTCTGCACGCCGAAAAAGAGATTCACTGGCTGTCCGCTCACGGTGAAGGTGCGATCCACGCGGATGTCGACCCGCCCGTAGTCAGGCGCTCGCTCGGCGTTGACGCGGGTGAGGTCGTACACGCCGCGCCGTTGTTCGGTGGACACCGCCTGGTCGTAGGGCGTAAACGGCCGACCCGACAGAAATGAGAGCCGGGCGGAGAGCTCCCACGCCGGCGACAGCCGATACCCGCCGAGGAGGTTGAACACGAATGGGTAGTCGAACGAACCAGGCCTCAGCACGGCGTCGAGCCCGGCGTGGTTCGTCCGGGAGAACGAGAGGTTGCCCTGGCCATAGAGCCGCGTGGTCAATCGCTTCTCAACGAAGAATTCAACGCCTTCCGAGTAGCCCTCGCCGGCGCTCGTGAGCGGAAACAGGATCTCGCGCACGTTGAAGGTGTCTCCGATGTTGGCCAGCGACACGGTGGCGAGATCGCTCGCCACCGGGTAGTCGCTGTACGTTTTCCGATACGCCTCGGCCGTCACCCGCAAGGAGGCGTCGGGCGACCACGCGACGCCGGTCACGAAGTGGTTGGCGCGCCAGGGCAGTAGCGCCGCGTTCTGCGGAAACGCCGACACGAACAGGAACGCGGGCTGCTGATAGTACGACCCGGCGCTCGAGTTCCACGACAGTGTGTCGGACAGGCGCACGGCGACGCCCGCGCGCGGGCTGAACCGCGCCTGCGACAGGATGGCGTAGTGGTCGAAGCGACCGCCCACCGTAACGTTGAGGCGCGACGCCACCTGCTTCGAGACCTGCAGGTATGCGCCGGTCTGATACGACCGGAACCGCGTGTCGAGAAAGAACGGGTCGATGCCGGCCACCGGAGAGTACGGCGTGTCGTTGCCGTACGGCGATTCCACCGTGTAGTCGATGCGGAAGGTTTTGAAGCTGCCGCCGGCCTGCACCGTGTCGAACAGCGGCAGGTGCACCGTGAGGTCGTACTTGACGGTGGTCTCGCCCTCGCGCGAGTCCTCGAAGTAGACGACGGGGCTCCGCGCGATGACGACCTCAGGGGGGACACCGGCCGGCGGCGCGCCCTGCGCCACCAGATCCTTCACTTGCTGGCTGACCTTGGCCTCGGAATGGCTGACGCCGAAAAGGCCCACGCCCCGCGACCCGAACAGACGTTGCCAGTTGAAGCCGGTGGCGGTGCGCCAGCCGTCGTACCGGATATCGAAGTTGGCAATCTCGTCTTCGAGGTCGGTGGACTCCGTGAGCCCGAGCCGAATCTCGTCGACACCCGCGATGTTGACCAGCCAGATGCGGTCCCGGGGCGTGAGGTCGTAGACGGCTTTGCCGTTGAGCGCATACAACACCGGAACGCCGCCGATGCCCACGTCCTCAGTGAACAGGTCCAGGAAGCTTCGTCGCGCCGAAACCACCCACGATCCTTTTCCGGTCCCCGTCCCCGCATTGATCGGACCCTCAACGATCGCCCCGGCGCCGGCAAAGCCGAGCGTCGCCCACCCGCCCAACTGATTGCGGCTGCCCTCGCGCTGTGTCACCTGCAGCACGCTCGACGTGCGGTTGATGTAGGGCGCGGGATACCCGCCGGTCAGGAAGCTCACATCCTGGAGGAGCTCCGCATCGAGCAGGCTCACCGTCCCGCCGGCCGACGCAAAATTGGCGAAGGCGTTGATGTTGGGGATCTCGACGTTGTCCACGACGAACAGATTCTCGAGGGGGCTGCCGCCGCGGACGATGATGTCGTTGCGGAAGTCGTTGGTGCCGATGACAACGCCCGGCAGGCCCTGGACGTAGCGCGACACGTCCTGAAGGGCCGCGGCGCTCTTGAGAATCTCGCGAGGCTGCACGAGAAACCCCGAGTTCTTCACCGCCTCGGGCGCCTGGAAAGCCGGCGCGGTCACCGTGACCGTCTGCTGGAACTCCTCGACCGCGGGGAGCGTGATTTCCACGGTGCCGTCCAGGCCGGCACGGACGTCCACCTGGTCGCTGGTGAAGGGCAAGCCTTCGAGCGGCAGAATCTCCAGACGGTACCCTCCAGAGCGCAGCTCGCCGATGCGAAACATGCCGCGAGCGTCGCTGACGGCGCAGGAGGAGGTGTCGAGGGCGCATACGCGCACGCCTTGTGCCGGTCGGCCGTCCGCGTTCACCACCACACCTCGGATGGCGCCCACGCCGGTGGTGTCCTGCGCAGCTGCATGCGTTTCGATGAGGGTCAGCATGACGGCGACCAGCGCGACGATACGACGTGTCATTTGTGTCATGCCATCCGTCCGCCGAGACGGACCAGTTCGTGCTGGTAGGCGTTGTAGTCGGAAAGGACCAACCCTCGCGGCCGGATGATCGAGCCGTGCCGCTCGGCGCCACGTCCGCCGGCCCATAACTCGACGTCCTTCGGGAGACCGCGGACGATCGTCTTCAACTCTCGTTCGCGCGCCTTGTCGGCGACAACCGTCGTCAATCCGAGCACCAGCACCTGGGCGCCTGCGGGCTCGACGCTGTGGACGATCTCGCGCGCCGGCAAATCGGCGCCGAGGTAGGAGACGCCCAGCCCTGCGCTCGCTGCCAGCATCGCCGCGCCGAGCGTTGCGATCTCGTGGCGCTCGCCGGAGGGCGTCGCGAACAGCAGGCGGACCGACGCCTCGCGGCGCGTGTACATCCGGAGAAACGCGCCGAGCAGATTCCGCATCGTGGACGACATCAGGTGCTCGTGCGCGATGCGGGCGCGGCGGCTGTGCCAGTCGTCGCCGACCTTTGTCAAGACCGGCATCAGCACGTCCTGGAGGAGGTCGAGCGGACGCAGCACCGTGGCCAGCCTGGAGAGCTCCTGATCGATGCCGACCGCGTCGTAATCGCGCAGCGCGGTGGTGAGTGCGGTCGTATCGAGCGGCGCCCGCTGGACCGGCGGGGGCGCAGCCATGGCGGCAGCCGCGTCGCAGAGGCCGCGTAGTTGATCGTTGCTGAGCGCGGCCACCCGCCCGATGCTGTGTCCCTGCTCGACGGCCCCGTTGAGGAGCCGCAGGCGCGCGACGTCGGCCTCGGTGTACATCCGGCCCCGATCGTCACGGCTCGGCGTGACAGCGGCGTAGCGGCGCTCCCAGGCGCGCAGGGTGTCGATGCCGACCCCGGTCAGCCTGGAGACGACGCGGATCGGATAACGCGCCGCGCCCGCGGGTGGCTTGCTCATCGAGCGCCGAGTGTATCGCGGTGCCAGCCATGTGTCAATGATTTGTCATGGACATAGTCTTGACAGAGTGCCAGCGGTACTGGTATTCCTGAGGCACATGAAACCTTCCACAGACGCGGTGACTGAGGGAACGCTGGCCAAGGTGGAGAGCGCGGCTATCCAAAAAGTGCTAGCACAAATCCAGCTGGTGGCACCCACGCCCGCCATTGTCCTGCTGCTCGGTGAAACGGGAACGGGCAAGGAAGTGATGGCGCGGAGGATTCACGACCTCAGCCCGCGCCGTCAGCGCCGGATGATCGGCGTGAGCTGCGCGGCAATTCCGACCGCCCTCATCGAGAGCGAGCTGTTCGGCCGCGAAAAGGGCGCGTATACAGACGCGCTTTCGCGGCAGATCGGGCGGTTCGAAGCCGCCCACCAGTCCACGCTCTTTCTCGACGAGATCGGCGACCTGCCCATGGCAACCCAGGTGAAGCTGCTCCGCGTCCTTCAGGAGCGGGTGGTCGAACGCCTCGGGAGCGCGCAGCCCATCAAGGTCGACGTCCGCATCATCGCTGCCACGAACCGCAACCTCGACGACGCCGTCCGCGACAGGACCTTTCGCGAGGATCTCTACTATCGCCTCAACGTGTTCCCCGTCGTCCTTCCGCCCTTGCGTGAGCGGGTCGAGGACATCCCCGCGCTGGCATGGACCTTCGCCGGTGAGTTCGCCCAGTCGTTCGGCAAGAGGATCGAGTCGATTTCAGAGGAGAGCCTGCGCGAGCTGCTGCGCTACCACTGGCCAGGAAATGTCCGCGAGCTGCGCAACGTCATTGAACGCGCGGTCATCCTGGCGACCGGTCCCGAGCTGGTCGTCGCGGTTCCGCAGATCGACGAACGGCGGATGCCCCGCACCGCGATGACGCTGACCGAGCTCGAAGTCGGGCACATCACCGCCGTTCTCGGGAGCACCAACTGGCGCGTCCGCGGATCGGGCGGCGCGGCGGAGCGTCTGGGCCTCAGGCCGACGACGCTCGAGAGCCGGATGGCGAGGCTCGGCATCGCCCGTATGAAACCCCGTGGGACGCTCGAGCTCGAGCGGTAACGGCCCTCGTCCAGGCGTGCGAGCGCGAAGTCGTCGTCAAGACCTTGGCTGCCATGGCGAGTGGCGAGCTACCGTTCGGATAAAGGTGACAGGCCATAGCACGCTAGGCGTGCTATAGTGCTATCGTGTGATCCGGACGTTCTCCGATGAAACGACCCGGGACATCTGGAACGGCGTCAACAGCAAGGCGGCGCGGCGGGTTCCTCGCGAGCTCTGGCCAAACGTGCGTCGGAAACTCGATCAAATCGACGCGGTGACGAAGCTTGACGATTTGAAAGTGCCGCCCGGGAACAGGTTGCACGCGCTCCGTGCTGATCTGCGAGGGTTCCACGCGGTGCGAGTCAACGACCAATGCCGGATCGTGTTTCGCTTCGAAGGCGGAGATGCGTTCGACGTCCTGTGCACGGACTACCACTGAGGAATCTCCATGCTGCCGACCCATCGTCCGCCGACTCACCCTGGAGAAATACTCCTGAAGGAGTTCCTCGAACCGCTGGCGGTATCTCAGGTCGACGCGGCGACGCGGATGAACATCCCGTTTCAACGCCTGAACGCGATCGTGAAGGGGCGCCGCGGTGTCAGCGCCGACACGGCTCTCCTGCTGGAGGCGTTGACGGGCTGGGACGCCCAGATCTGGTTGACGCTGCAAGCGAAGTGGGACCTGTGGCACGCCATGAAGGGTCGGGGCGGGAGGCCAAAGGTCCGCCCGCTACGCAAGACTGCGTAACAATCGGGCACCTCACGAGCCAGTTGCGGAAGTCGTCCGACCTGCTGGCCGGTGGCTATACGCCGCCGGATGCATTCTCCAGAGGGTTATGGGCAGGTCTCTCGGTACAGATCCGACCCATGGACCTTGACCGGTTGGGGCCTGAGTTGACAACTAATCGTGAGGAGTTCGAACGCGGAATGGCGGAAGGTGTGGCCGACGGAATCGCGGGCGATCTTCAGGATCAGGTTGAGGGCGTCGTCGAGATGGTCCAACTATCGGCCAGGGCGCAGCAGTTCGCCGTTGACGAGGCCATTGCGCTGCTCACATCGGAAACGCACAGGCAGAGGCGTCAACAGCAAGCCGATGCCCTCGTCGATCTCTATCGGGGTCTTGAAGATTTTCTCGACGAGATCGAACGCAACCCTCGCCTGCTCTGGCTCCACGGCCACGAGCTTGGTGACGTCGTCGGGCGAAGGCTCGCTGACGAATTCAATGATCGGTTCATGCCGTTGTCGACCCGTGAGAAGGGCCACCTTGCCGGATATGTGGCTGGCGTCATGCTCACGGAGATCGCCGTCGAGATTGCGCAAGATGTGGTGTTGGGGCTGCTCGGGCCCGGCGGCTGGGAAGCCCGTGGCGCCAGGGCCGCGCAACAGGGCCTGCGGATCGCGGACAGGCTGCTGGATGTGACTCGAGCAGGCCGCCGGTTCGAACAGCTGTTCGGAGAGCTCGCAGAGCGTATCCCGGCCGTGCGCCGGGTTCTGGATTCGCTCCAGGAGCTCCGCCGGATCGAGCGGCGTGCGGGAGCCGTGGAGCCGGAGCTGGGAGCCGGGCGCGCCGCTCCGGAGGAGGCTGCGTTCGACCAATCGTTTGCGGCGACCTTCTCACCGGGCCCGGTCGGCGAGCAGGGCCCATATCAAACGACTCAACGGCTTGCTCGCGGAAACCTGGGTGAGCGCCTGGGCACCGAAGCGCTGGCCTCGATGGGCCACACGGTCCTGATGTACAAGCCCAGCATCCTGGGAACGAATCAGGGCGGAATCGACATGGTCACGCGGTACAACGGGGTCCTGCACCTCGTGGAATGCGCCGACCTTCGGTGCGCACGGGAGGCAGAGGACCAATGGCACGCATCATCATGTCGGCGCTCGGAGTTGTCCTCTGGTTCGGACTCGTGAGTGCGGATGCTCAAACGGGGTCTGCAAAAACCGACGCCGCTTTACAAACGGCCATTGAAACGCGTCAGAATTCGATTCTCTCGCGGAACACTGCGGACTGGCTTAAACATACGGCTGAAGATTTCGTGCTCATCAACAATCGTGGCGAGATCGAGAGTCGTGACACTCGTTTGAAGATGTTGACCACCAGCAAGGGCACCGGGGTTGTTGCCGTCACTGAAAGTATTCGCATGTATGGCTCGGACACGGCTGTCATGATTCAGCGGAGCGGATCCGGCAGCTTGAATCCTACGCTTACAACAACGGTATGGGTGCGACAGGCTGGCGTGTGGAGGGTTGCATCCACACAGTTCACTCCGATCGCGAAGTGATCGATTCGATCTTCGTCGGCAATGAGCCCTCATGCGTGGGGCAAAACAGCCGGCGCGCCGGAACCGCTTGTGTGCGCGTAGTCTGACAGGGCGGGAGACAAGGGCTCAGCTCGGCTGATCGCACCAAGTCACTCTGAAAATCGTGGAAGCGTTGATCTCTTAGCAGATTCAAGCTGAGCGCATAGGTCACGCTGCACGGATGAGCCAGTTGCGGAAGTCGTCCCGAACAGCCAGCCAAGTTCGAACTGCGGGTCGCACTCCGAGAGAACGTCAATCATTTCAAACACTTTCCGCTCTGAGATCGCTGCGCTCAGCTCGGGACTCTCGACTTCGCAGCCCATTCATCGGATCTCGTGGTTTTTCTTGAGTAAATTCTGAGATTGTGAAGGCAATTGAGCCCGAGTGACATTTCCGAGCGACATTCTGAGTCGCCGAGTCCCAGAAGACGCGGCGTTGCCAGCTCGATGCTGAAATGAGTCACGTCGGATTCGCGAGGCCTGAAGGCCTCCCGCTATACATCCCGCGATCTGCCGATGTGCGGCGCGGTTACGGCGCCATCGCCGCAATCATCCCCTGACGCGTGTAGTCGATCGGAACGATCCGGTAGCGATACACCATCGCGTGCTGCCCGACCAGGTATCCGTGCTGCGCATCGGGAAACGTCACCGCCTGGGCGCGCGCCGGCAAGGCGAAGGGCCTGGAGGTGAAGTTGCGTCCTCCGTTGAAGGAGTAGCCGATGCCACCGGCTTCACCGATCGCGACGATGATCTTGCCCTCGCCGACGCCGTGGGCGCTGGGCCACAGGCGCTGCATGACGGACCGCGTCCACGTCGTGCCTCCATCGGCGGTCCAGTAGATCCCCTCGCCCCTGGCCAGCACGACGATCCCGTCTTTCTCGGTCCAGAACCTGACGGCGGTGATCTGATGTTTGGTTTCCGGAATCACCGACATCGTCCATGTCTGTCCCCTGTCGGTCGTCCTGCCGAACGTGGCCATGTACATTGCCTCCCCGAGGGCTGCTCCTCCGCCAGCGAACCCCAGGGTCGGTGCGAGAAAGTGTGCCGCGTGCAAGAGGCATGGCAATTTTCGCGGCAGTCCGCCGACACTGGTGTCGACGCTGCAGCGGCTCTCCGGCTTCCAGCTCTTGCCGCCGTCGTTGGTGCGGCGCTGTGACGCCTGAGGGGAATTCTCGAAATTGAACCCGTTCTGTGGGCTCAGGAACCACAGGCCATATGTCGTCCCGCTGACGGTGGACAGCTCGGCCCACGTGCTTCCGTCCCTGGTGCCCAGAATCTTTCCACTCGTTGTCATCGCCCAGCCGTTCTTCGCGTCCAGGAAGAACACCTTCGACAGCTCGGGGTCGGTGGACTCCGGGTCGCCGCCAAGCTGGACCTGCCATGTGGTCCCGCCGTCGGCCGTGAACAGGATGGTCGACTTGGCTCCAACGACCCAGCAGGTCTCCGGCCCGACGCACGCAATCGCATTGAGATTGAGGTCCTTGTTGAACGGTACCGGCTCCCAGATGGCCTTGAACTTCGGTGCAGCCACTCCCGCCGGCTTTACGGGAGGTACGGGTTTGGGTGCAGGCACTTGCGCCGTCGCGGTCACGACGGCGAGGAGAGAGCATGCGATCGTCTCTTTGATCTTCATTGCGACCCTCAGCACGAATTGGCAGGCCACCACGGACTTCCTCGCGCAAGCAGTGTACTTCCGGCGTGTGATTCCGACGCAGGTTTTTTCATGCGTCCGCGTGAACCGGACTCGTCATCCCCGTCAAGCATCTCTACGATCTTCAGAAGAATGTGGTGATCGTGTGTGGCGAGGGCATCGTTGACGAGGAGGGCGCCGAGCTCGGCGCACCAGGATCATCGAGCGGCTGGGCGACCGCTATTTCCAGCAGGTACTCGCCGGTGGGACGCTGCGAATCCGACTGAACTCCTAGGATTGCGATTCCGACACTTCATGCCATCCTCGACCGCGCAGGTCTTGGGCCCGGACGTCAAATAGCGTCATCTGGCCTTCAATTCGACGCCAGTTCGCACTCCAGATCTCTTTCGTGATGCACCCGTTGTCTTCTTCGGTTGCCCGCCAACCCCTCGGGTCCGTTTCAACCGAGAACCTCCATGTAGAGCCTGGGCGAATCAGCCGTCGATTGAAAATCACCCGAACCGGAAAGCGGAAGTTCCGATACACGGTCGTCATGAGGCCGTCATTATGTCCTAACACAAATGTCATGTGTAAATTCCAACTTCTCTTGTACTTCCCGCCAGGCTTTGGTACCTTCATGGCTCATCAACAGTTGAGTCACTCGTCACAACAGGGGGACGAATGGCGCGTGTCCGCCGGCAGGCCGCGGTGATTCCGTATCGGATACGAAAGTCGCGGCTCGAGGTCGCGCTCGTCACCACCTCGAAGGGCAACGGTTGGATCGTGCCGAAGGGCTGCATCGACGAGGGCGAACGGGCGCGCGACGCGGCCATTCGCGAGGCCGAGGAAGAGGCGGGCCTGCGCGGGGTCGTCGAGCGGAAGCGGCTCGGGCGGTATCGACACGTCAACGGCCACGGACCCTGCCTGGTTGATGTCTACGTGATGCGCGTGACGACCGTGATGAACGAGTGGATGGAAGACAAGCTGCGCCGCCGACGCTGGATGCGCGTGCCCGACGCGGCCGACCGGCTGCACGACGAGCTGGCTGGGCTCATCCAGAGTCTCGGTCGCTCCGTCAGGCTAGGGCGGTGAGCGTGGTCACCGAGGCGAGTTGCGAACCCGCTGGACGCGAGTCCGTCTACGTGGTCGGTGGCGATGCCTCGCGCGAGGCGATCACGAACAGCCTGCGCGCGCTACTTCGCACGCGCCATCATGCGATCGCCCGCCACCGGTTCACGATGCTCGATACCTTCGACGGCCGGGTGCGACGAGCCGGCGCGCGTCTGACGCGCACGAGGATCGACGGGGTCGACATCATCGTGTGGCAGCCGTGCGACGGACGGGCGCCATTGACGGCACGCTTGGCAGAACCGGTCAGCTTTGCGTGGGACCTGCCGGACGGTCCGCTGCAGAGGACCCTCGCTCGAGTCATTGGCGTACGTCGTCTGCTGCCGCAAGTAGACGCCGAAGAGCACGGTTCACAGCTCGATATCCTCGACGATCGGCGCAAGACAGTCGCACGGTTGCGGATCGAATCTGGGCAGGTCCGACAGCCGATGCCGCGGAGCGCCTGGCAACCGCTCCCGACCATCCTGAGGCTGACGGGACTGCGTGGGTACGATGAGCCGTACGAACGGCTCAAGCCGATTATCGCCAGCCGACCGGGCGTTTCGTCATGCCCGGACGGTCTCGACGGCATCATCTTCCAGCATGCAGGCGTTCCCAACGCGCTCGGCGGATCCACGCTCCGGATCGACGTCGCGCCGAATGTCCCCGCCGAGGCCGGCGCTCGCGGGATTCTCCGGGAGATCGCCCGCATCCTCACCGCAAACGAGCCGGGACTCCGGGCGAATCTCGATACCGAGTTCCTGCACGACTTCCGTGTCGCGCTCAGGCGCACACGATCACTGCTTCGCCAGTTGAAGCACGTGTTTCCATCCGACAGCGTCGAGCACTTCTCGACCGAATTTTCCTGGCTCGGCTGCCTCACGGGGCCGCCGCGCGATCTGGACGTACTCGTCCTGTCTCTGCGGGCACACGCGGACCTGCCGGCTGTGGATCTGAACCCGCTTACCGCGTTTCTTGCCGAGGTCCAGGCCGCCAATCGCCAGGCGCTCATCACGGCACTGGACAGCCCACGCTACCAGTTGCTCCTCTCAGCCTGGCAGCGGTTTCTGGCGCAGCCAGCGGTCTTCGCCTCGACGGCGCCAGACGCTGGATGTCCGCTTGGCGAGGTGGTAGCCCGCCGTGCGTGGCGGCTGAGCAAGCGGCTTGCTCGGAGGGCGAAGGTGATCGACGAGTGCTCGGATCCGGCCGAGCTGCATGAAGTCCGCATCATCGCGAAGAAATTGCGCTACTTGGTCGATGTCACGTCGTCGTTTTATGACGCTGACGATCTCGAATGCGTGCTGAGCCCACTAAAAAAGCTTCAGCGTGTTCTCGGCGACTTCAACGACGCACAGGTTCAGGAGACCCGATTGCTCGAGTTCGCGCAGACGGTGGGTTCCGCGGGAGGATCGGCGGGCGCGGTGCTGGCGCTCACCCGGCTCGCGGAGCACAGCCGTCAGCGCCGCGATCGTCTCTATCCCGAAGCCACTGATCAGCTGCGTCAATTCAGGGCGCGCGCCATCCGCGCGGCGTGCCGCCGCGCATTCAAACGCGGGACTCACGGGAAACGAGCACGATGAAGGTCGTCGCCATCTATAACATGAAAGGCGGCGTTGGCAAGACCACGACCGCCGTGAACTTGGCATATTTGGCGTCCGCGGGCGGAGCGCGAGTCCTTCTCTGGGATTTCGATCCGCAAGGTGCGGCCACCTTCGCGTTCCGCGTGCGGCAGCACATCGAGGGTTTCAGCAAGAAGAGTCTCGAGAGCGGCCGGATATTCGGCGAAGCCATCAAGGAGACCGACTACGCCAATCTGCATCTGCTGCCAGCGGACTTCGCGTGCCGGAAGCTCGATCGATTCCTCGATCATCTCGGCCAACCAAGACGCGTGGTGACGAGACTCATCGAGACAATCGGCGCGGAGTACGACGTGGTCTTCCTGGACTGTCCGGCGGGTTTTTCGCTCGTCACGGAAGGAATCTTCGCCGCGGCAGACGCCATTCTCGTCCCCGCCATCCCCGCCGTACTCTCACTCCGAACACTTGTCCAGTTGATGAAGTGGGCCGATCGCTCCGACTCGATGGTCGAACTTGCGGCGTTTTTCAGTATGGTCGACCGCCGCAAGGTGCTTCACCGGCAGGCGTACGAAAGGTCGCGCGATTACCCCGAGACCTTCCTCACCGGATTCATCCCGTACGCGAGCATCGTCGAACAGATGTCGGTTAGGCGCACGCCGCTTGGGGTCTTCGCCCCGCGAGACGCCGCGACGGCGGCGTTCGCCGGCATTTGGAGCGAGCTCGAGTCTCGCATTCCGCCGGCTCGACGACAGGGACGTGAGTCGCAGGATCAATGGGAGGTTCGGCGACGGGGCGTCGAGACGCTGATGGCGCGGCTGGAGTCGTTCGACGGGCGAGACCCTGCGCCTGCCGGGCAACGAGCGACGGTGATCGACATGCACGATCGCGGGCGGGGCCGCGAACACCGAGAGGCTGTTGACCCGGAACTCCTCGCGGGCTCTCAGATCGTGCATCGCTTCGACACTGAGAACCGTGATTTGGAACGGCACGGTCACACACTCGAGCTGCACGAGGGCAACGGCAATTGGCGGTTGATCATGAGTGGCACCCACGTTCGGATTGATCGATCGTGGGCGTTCGATGTCCTTTCGGGCGTAATGTCACCACTGGAAGCGATCCGGCGAAGGACCGCCGGTCCTGCGCCTCCTCAATTCGAGAGAGTGCGCATGCTGGTCGACGGCCGATGTCTGCACCGGATCGATTCGCGGCTGTCCGAATCCAAGAGTTCCTCTGTGTCGATGACCAACGGACGGCAGGTCGCTGGATGACGCTTGCTGCGTCGAAGCGCCGTGGGCTTGAAATCCCGATCATTAGCAGGGCCGTGTGAGTATGTGTCCGGCTACCGACAACATTCGTGTTGACCGATAACACTCGCACGACATGCCGCTTACTACGCTGCGGTCTTCTAAGCCGAGTTGCCGCTTTTGCCCGCAATGTGGATCGAGTCAGACCGTGACACTTCAGCTTAGAAGCTGGGATCCGCCGTCGCGCCTCTGCCTGAACTGCCAGCACGGGTGGGAACCGCCGCCCAGCAAAGAGTAGACGGTTCCCTCACTCACCTCACGCGACGTTCTTCAAGACGTTCTTTTCCGTTCCGTCGAGATCCCCTTACGAGACATTGTTTCCGAATCTCGCGAGGCAGACGACGAACATGCGGTCCACGGTATCCTCATCGTGTGGGCTTCTCGCCAGCGTCGCGCAATCGACTGACCGACTACGACCTCGGCCGCTTTCCCGGCGCGACGCTTCTCGACCACGTGGCACGAGCGGCATGTCATGCCGCATGCCTGCCGCGCAAAGAGTTGTACGAGGCATGGGAAACTGCCCGTCGCGTTCGGCGTCTCTTTCGTGGCGGTCGCATCGTCGACCTCGCCGCCGGCCATGGTTTGCTCGCACAGTTGATGCTCATTCTCGATGACACGTCACCACAGGCGGTGGCCGTCGATACGGTCGTGCCGCCGTCGGCCGCCACATTGCATCGGGCGCTCGCGGATCGATGGCCCCGGCTGACCGGACGTATTGAGTTCCTCCCAAGTCCCTTGGACTCGGTCGTCATTCGGCCGACAGATATCGTCATGTCCATCCATGCGTGTGGTCCGCTCACGGATTTGGTCATCGATCGCGCGATCGCCGCGCGGGCACGTGTCGCCGTCCTGCCTTGTTGTCACGACGTCGATCGGTCTGATTCGGGCGGGCTCTCGGGGTGGATGAACGATGCGCTCGCGATCGACGTCATGCGAGCGCGCCGGCTGGCGACTGCGGGCTATCGCATCTGGACGCAGGTCATCCCCGGCGAGATCACGCCGAAGAACCGGCTGCTGATCGGCGCGTCAGACGACGTGCCGGTCGATTCCTAGATGGCGCTCCAGGCAACTATCTATAACTTCGACATCGAGCTCGCCGACAGCGATCGCAGAGTGTACGAGTCGCTCGCGCTGCGCCTCGCTCGTCACCCGTCCGAGTCCGACGACTATCTGATTGCGCGGCTCTTGGCGTACCTGCTCGAGTTCAGGGACGGGATCGCGTTTTCCCGCGGTGTATCGGAGCCCGATGAGCCGGCCATCGCGGTTCGCGATCCAACCGGCGCGATCACAACATGGATCGACATCGGGACGCCCGATGCTCGCCGGCTGCACAAGGCGTCGAAAGCCGCACGGCGCGTCGTCGTCTACACCCATAAGGATCCGCGGCAATTCCTGAACCAGCTCGCGGGCGAAAGGATCCACCGGGCAGAGGCGCTGGAGCTATATGCGATCGATCGTGAACTGATCGCCGCGCTCGCCGCGCGACTTGAACGCCGCGTCGCTTTCAGTATGTCTGTTGCGGATGGCGAGCTGTACATCTCGATTGCGACAGAGAACCTCACCGGTAACGTCGTGCGGCTGAAGCGCGATACCGATCAATAGCGAAAATGATCGCTGTACAATACCCGCAACAAGCACGACGAAATCATGCCTCCCCGTCGCGACCGCGCTTACACCTATCTGGTCTCGTTCGGTGCCACCGTCGTTGGCAATTTCTCGGAAGTGGGTGGCCTTGACTCGGGCCTCTCGATCACCTTGAGACGCGGCGCCGCCAGTGCGGTGCTCGTCGGGTGGCTGAAGGCCGCGCACGACGGCGGGGCGGACCCGCGCCGGATCACGATCACGCAGGTAGATGCCGCTCGACGGCCGGCCAGGAGCTGGGTGTTGAGCGGCGCGCTACCGAAGAAATACGAAGCGGCCACGCTCAGCGCCACCGCGAACGAGATCGCGATGGAAGAGATTCAGTTGACATGTGAGGGAATCGGACCGACGTCGTGAAGCAACCTTGAGGATTCGTCATGGCGAAGAAGGCTAGTCGTCGTCCGCGCCGGCGGGTTTCGCTGCGAGACGGGTTGGTGGCGGCGCAGGTCATAGAGAGCGCCGAGAACTACGCGCGAGCGCGGGTGCCCAAGCCGCCCGATGCCGCCCAGGAACAGCCAGGCGACAATGTTTTCTATGATGATGGGGAATTCTGGCGGGAGGTCCTGCACCGCGCCGACAGCACATGGAGCCGGCCAGTGCGATTCCTCGACAGTGTAGTGTTTTCAGAATGGATCGCCCGCGTGCCGGGGTTGTATTGGAGACCTGAATCCGAGCGGCTTCGGCAGTACACACCAGATGCCGTCGAGGGGCGCGATCTCGGCGGAGTGACGCTGCGACCATATGGTAAGTCCCAGATCGTCATAGGAGGTGTTGGAACCATCAAGCTTCCGCCAAGTTTGGAAGGGTACCGACTGGGCACGTTCACGATGAGCGCGAACGTCTCAACCGGAGTCCCGGTCCTCGTCAGCCGCGAAGTCTGGGCCGATGGACAACTCCGGGAAGGGAGCCTCGTGAATGCGCAGCCCCTCCTGTGGGTGCAGCTGCCTCTCGAGTGGTCATCCCGCTTCCCGTCCACCAAGGGCTTGCCGCTCGGTTGCCTGCTCGTGCAAGACGTGAAACAGATCGAGGTCCGCGGGAATGGAGCGGCCCAGATTCACCCCTACACGATCATGGAGTATTCAACCGGAAGCGCTGAGCACTTCGATTTTGTGTTCGCGACCGGAAACACGGGCGACCCGCAGCATCGTCAGCGCTTGATGGAGTTCTTCGATTCGTACAAGGACCGGCAAGGCAGACACGGTCGGTACCTGACGGCGGCCGACATCGGAAATCCGTTGTGGGATGCGGTGTATGCAGGACCTCAGGAGCTCAATCGCGCGGATCCGGCCGCAGAATCGCACCTGAAGCTGCTCGAGCGTCGGGTCCAGGCGCGCCTGCTTGGCGACAATATCGAGGAGCTCGTTCTACAGGCCTTGTCGGAGCTGCCCGATCTCGACTTCCTGCGTCGCATCTCGACTAAGGTAGGTATACCGCCGGCAACATGGTACACAGGCGGGACGCTTGCAGATGCGGCGGCACAGTTCCTCGCACGCGCAGATCGCGGCGAACATCTACCGGGAATTCTCCAGGCCCTCGCCATCGAACACCCTGCTGCTTTGCGTGCCGCGTGATGTCGACAGACGCCCGCTGGAACAGCCGTCTCACAGATCTCAACGAGATACTCGCGGAGCTGTATCCGACGATTGCAGATTCGCGGCGGGTTGTCGTACGAGCGGATCTACCCGCGGCCTTTGTCAAGTTTCATGACGCGGCGATCATCAATTGGTTCAACATCCTGGAGGCCGCAAAATCCCGTGGTCGGATCGACGCTATCGTTCAAATAGCTGCCAGGGAGTTTCCCGCGCAGGAGCGGCTGACCCGGATAGTGAACGATCCTCGGCAAGATGACTCACCCAAGAGGCGTGAAGCTCACAGGCGCTCAACAAGAGAGGCTTCGTGACGCTATCCTCTCGGCCTTTCCTACAGATGCCGCTCTTAGGCAGATGGTCAGGCACAAGCTGAGTACAAATCTGCAGGCGATCGTTGGAACAGGGAACCTGTCACAGCAGGTGTTTGGGCTTATTGAGTGGGCAGAATCGCATGGACGGCTTGACGAGCTGGTCGACGGTGCGCGCACGACGGTTCCCCAGAACGCCGATCTGAAGTCCTTTGCCGAGGACTTCGCACAATGGAAAGCTGCGTCGTTGTAGCCAACGCAGCGAAGCCGCGTAGGCGGACCGTGAGCAGAGCTACCCTGCGACGGGCAACGGAGAATCGAACGGAGAGTCGAGCATCACCACGTTGAGACGATAGTACAACCCTTCGTTGAACGCACCCGCCGCCAGCAGAGGCATCAGAGACTTCGACGCGGTGCTCACGACCTGGGTGCGGCCGTTCCCGGCTGTCCAGTCGTACAACGCGTGCTGCTCGTGACGTGTCAGCGTATCCACGTCGTAGACGACGATCGTCCCGACCGGCGGGGACATCGGCGACAGCCGAAGGCGCTCGCCGCGATGCCGCACGACAATGGGGGTGGCGAGGGACGGCCACAGAGACGTGATGAGTCTCGCCACGACGTCGTCGTCGCCGACGACGAGCAGATTCGTGCTGGAGACACGCACGAGATCCAGGTCGCTTGACTCGGCGACATCCGCGCCGTTGACGAGAGCCGGGCCATGAGGCTTCCTTGGGGATGGCCAGCCACTCTACTCGGCCCCGGCTGGTGCCGCTATGAGGAAGATCCCGAAGTCGACCTAGGGAAGATCCCTAATCGCCCGCGCGGCCGGCCGGCGTCACGCGTTGTCCAACCAGCCCTGAAGAATCGCGTACTTGACGATGTCGATCCGGCCGGTCAGATCGAGCTTTCGCATCGCGTTCGCCTTGTGCGCCTCGACGGTCTTGACGCTGAGCGACAGCTGCGCCGCGATTTCCTTGTTGCTGTACCCCGATGCGATCAGGCGAAGCACCGCGGCCTCGCGCTCGGTCAAAGCGGTGGTCGGCATCTTCGCCGACCCTTCTTTGCCCGCAAGGCCAGCGGTGACTCGCGCCGTCAGCGTCGTATCGAGGTACTGACCGCCCGCTGCCGCCGCGCGAATCGCGTGCAGCAGCTCGGTAGGCGCGCTCCGCTTGAGCACGTATCCCGCGACGCCCGCGCGCAGCAATTCCTGCAGGTAGGCGTGATCGCCGTGCCGCGTCAGCGTCACGATCACCGCGTCAGGCTGGATCTTCTTGAGCGCCCGCGTGGCCGCGAGTCCGTTCACGCCCGGCATCGAGATGTCCATCACGACGACGTCGGGACTCAACTCACGCGCCTTTTGAACAGCCTCGCTGCCGTCGCCGGCTTCGCCGACGACTTTCATATCGTGCTCGCTGTCGATCAGGAGCTTCAATCCCTGCCGGACCGTCACGTGGTCGTCGGCGAGCAGGATGCGGAGCGGGTGCGTCTTGTCAGCCACGACGCACGGCCGAACTGGCGCCCGCGGGAACGGCGATTCGCACGAGAACCGTCGTGCCCTTTCCGGGAGAGGATTCGATCTCCAGACTACCGCCGACGAGCGCCGCGCGCTCCTGCATGCCGACAAGCCCGAATCCGCGACCTGTCGCACCACCGTCAGCGTCGAAGCCGATCCCGTCGTCCTCAACGACGAGGAGGACGGAGTCGGAGCGCCGCTCGAGGAGTGACCTCGACATGCCGTGCGCGGGAGTACTTGGCGGCGTTGTTGAGCGCTTCCTGCGCGATTCGATACAAGCGTCGTCTCGAGGTCAGGCGCGAGCCGCTCATCCAGCAGACCCGAGGTGTGCAGGCGCGCGGGAATGCCGACGCGAGCGGACCAGTCCTGGGTGTAGTTGGTCAGCGCGGCCCTGAGGCCGAGGTCGTCGAGAGCCGTCGGGCGGAGCTCCCAGGCGAGCCGATCCACGTCCTCATCGAGGCTCCGGGCGATCGCCTCGAGCGCATCGATCTCGCGTGTGAGGTCCGTGCTTGTCAGCGCACATTGCCTTCAGACACGCCGATCCGCAGGCCCAACGTCGTCAGGTGCTCGCCGAACTGGTCGTGCATGTCGCGCGCGATGCGCCGGCGTTCGTCCTCCTGGGCGAACACGAGCCGTGTCAGCAGCTCGGTGCGGACGCGCTCGGCTTCTCTCTTCTGCCGCTCGGTCAAATCGAAGTGAGTCCCGACAATGCGCACGACAGGACCGCCGGGCTCGCGACGAACCGGAAAGCCTCGCGACAGCACCTGCACGTAATGTCCGTCCTTGTGGCGCAGACGGAACTCGGCCTCGTACGTCGGTTGGCCACGCGCCACACTCTCGTTCGCCCGCTCCGCCGCCGCGCGGTCGTCCGGATGGACGAGCCGTTCCCACGCACTCACGTGCGGCTCGATTTCTTCGTCGGAGTAACCAAGCATCTGTTTCCACCGCGAGGAATACACGACCGCGTTGGTTTCAAGGCTCCAGTCCCAGACGCCCTCTTGTGCTCCGGCGAACGCCAGCGTCAGGCGTTCTTCGCTTTCGCGAAGGGCCGACTCCGTGCGTTTCCGCTCGGTGATGTCCAGATGTGTGCCGACGATTCTGACCACCGGTCCGGCCGGATCGCGCCGTACCGGCAACCCGCGTGTCAGCACGTTGATGTAGTGACCGTCCTTGTGTTGGAGGCGGAACTCTGCCTCGTACGGGCGCTTGTCCCGCGTGACCGCGTCAGTCAACGCATCGGCAGCAGCTCGATCGTCGGGGTGCAGCAATCGCTCCCACGCCCGCACGTGGGGTTCGATCTCGTCATCGGCATAGCCGAGCATCCGCTTCCAACGCTCGGAGTAGACGACGTCGCCCGTTTCGAGATTCCAGTCCCAGACCCCCTCCTGGGCGCCAGCGAAGGCGAGCCTGAGCCGCTCCTCGCGCTCCCGCAGCGCGAGCTCGGCACCTCTGCGCTCCGTCACGTCGTGGACGATCAGCGCGACGGACACAGCCGGATCGCCGAGGACCGTCGACACTGATCTCAACGTCGCGTGCGGCGCCGTCAAGCCCGACAACCTTGGCGTGCTCGTCTGCAGGACTCGCTCGCCGCCGAGTGATCGCTCAATCGCGTTCGCGACGGCCTCACGATGTTCGGCATGAAACAGGTCCAGCACGGGCCTGCCGAGAATCTGATCCGGATGCGAAGCGCCGAACAGACCGACGGCTGCGGGATTGACGAAAACCGTGCGGAGGTTCCGGCTGATCAGGATCCCGTCGGGAAACGCCTTCGACGAGATCGCGAAACAGATCCGGCGTGTTCGTCGAGGATGGCTCCCCCTGGGAGGAGTCTACTTCACCGCACAGTGAGCCGGTTGGGGACCATCGCGACCGCGACTCACTCGACGATCACGGGCGACCAGGCAATCATGCGCCACGATTTCCCTCTGCGAAAAAATCCGATCTACCCCTCTACAACGTGTCAGACTGGGCCGCATCCGAGGGGACTGAACATGAAGAGCCACGTCCGTTGGCGCCATGTGGTAGCCGTCGCCGCACTGGTCTGCCTTGCGGCCCCCAGCGGCATCGCCCAGTCGACCGTTCCGAGCTCCGGTCCGACGCGCATCAAGATTGCGGCGGGTACCGTGTCGGCCGAAGAGACGCGCGCGGGGCTCCTGGGCGTGTGGGAGCCAGACGCCGATCTCGGCCCCGGCCTGCCGCCCGGATCGAACCAGACGATCTATCTTGCGGACGGGCTATACATCAATCCGTTCCAGAAGGTGGCTTTGATCGCGTTCTGGAGTGCGACGGCCAATGTCCTTACGTCGACCCCGTTCGAGATGCGCCAGCTCGCGACCGGAGCTTCCGCGCCCGGGCTCAAGGAGACCTTCCAAGTAATCGGCTGGGATAAGCCAACGGTCACGCCGATCACGTGGCTCACTCCCGATCGGTACCAGGAGGGGTCACGACAAGGAGCGCAACAGAGAGCGTTCCGAAGAGCGCAACGGGTTCATGACGTCACGACGGTGCATCGAGCGACCGTCATGGATCTCCTGCCCGGCTCGTGGATCAAGCCGGATGGGACGACGGTCATCTTCGAGCCCGATGGAACGTTCCGCGAGCAGGTGTCCAGCCGACTATCAACGGCCATCGGCCGGGATCCCGGGACGAGAACGGCGGCGAGGGGGACCTACGAGTTCGACGCCGTCGCCGGGCTCCTGCGGCGCACGAACAGCGCCGTCGACAACGCAGCAAGCTTCGCAGCCCTAAAGCTTCGAACAGGCCCGCAAGCTCCGTCCAGGCTCCGCTGGACGAGCCGCGACAGCGTCACTATCGACGACGCACCATGGACGCGGGAGTCCAAGACGCCGGCACCCTCTGCTCCGCCGAGCACTCGACAAACGCCGCCCGCCCCCACAGGCGGCCGCGGATTCCTCGGGGTTGGCACCCCCACGACCGGCGTTCCGATCTTGACGATCCTCCAAAACAGCCCCGCCGCAAGTCTGGGACTACGTCCCGGCGATGTGATAGCGAGGCTCGACGGAACGGCGGTGCAGAACGCCTCGGCGCTGCACGCGGCGCTTGCGAGCCGAAAACCTGGCGACCGCGTGGAGATTGAGTTTTCTCGAGAAGGCGGTCCCAGATCGAGTCTGACTGCAACCTTGACGACCGGTCCCAATGGCGAGGGCTCGCTGGGGGTCGGTCTTTCGTTCGTGGGGGCATTCGTCTCGCAGGTGCGCGCGGACTCTCCAGCCGAACGGGTGGGTCTTCAAGTTGGCGACTGGATCGTAGCTGTCAACGGCGGAGTCATTCAGGATGGCGAGGATCTCGCAAAGACAGTGCAGTCCCTCGCGCCCGGTACCGCTGCCGTCATCAGAGTGATCCGTAGTGGCAGGATGATCGATCACAAGCTCACGATCGCGAGCCTGCCGCAGTAGGAACCTATCTGGCCATGCGCGTCCAGTTTGGACCCGGTCTCTCGAGGGTATACCCGGGATCAGCCCCTCGCACGAGGCCGTCGTTGTGCGTGTAGAGCGGATGGTCGAAGAAGTGAGCGAGATACATCATCTCTGTCCACATCTCGCGTGCGAACGGTTCGGGAACGAAATACTTCACACCGAACGTCTGCGAAATCTTCCGCATTGGATGAGCCTCGTTGAACTCGCGGATCGCGAGGCGCTCACCGATGTATTCGCCGGCGGTAAATCCATGCACGTCGTCAAAATAGCAGTGGACTCTCGGCAGTACGACCGAGAGATCCGTCTCGAAGACCTGGAACGCGGCCCTGGTCGAACTATACAGGTCCAGATCGAAGCCAATGAAGGCGACAGGCGCGGGCGATGATCGAACGAAATCGCGAATGGTGTCCTGAACGTCTCCGACTATTAATTTGGCTCTCTTCAGGTACTTTCGAATGTGGTCCGGGTCCGTCGCGTAGTAGCCTTCCGACCACAGATTTGGAAGGTCACGATAATCTCGCGGCTTCGGCAGCCCGGTGGCCATATCAAACCCGTACACGTCAATCTTCACGCCGTACATTTCTTCCAACATCGCCGCCATCTTGTCCAAGGCAACCAGACCGCGGCCCCCACCGACTCCAAACTCGATCACGGAGACACGATCGATCTTCAGCGCCTTGGCGAGACTGACGCCATTGAGCGCTCCCCAAAGGTAATGAGGGTGAGTATCGATCTGGTCCGCGATCTTCATGAAGTCGTGCGCCAGACGCGGATACAAGGACTTTGCCTTGTCAAACCGGAACGCAGGTTTCTCAATGGGATCCCGAAGCCAATCCAGCGACTCTCGAGCTGTCAGCACAGATCTGACGAGGAGGCGTTTGATGCCAGGACTCTGAAAGGCTTTTTCGAGGATTCTTGCGCGAAGGCGGAGCAGCATTTTCACGGGAAAAGGATCATCACAATTTGCCACTGAAATTGCAACTGGACTTCGTCGTTTGAGATCGAGTACGCGACCGTAGGCAATCAAACAGCCGCAGGTCGAAGGGCGAGTAGGTTAAAGAGCGGAGCTAGGCCTCACTGGACCTTCGCGTCCGGGTCAAGGAACGCGCGAGAGACGGTGGCGCTACGATGTCGATATGTCTCAGACTTCGTGGAATGAGCGATACGCCGTGGGAGAGCCGTTACCCTGGGATACGGGCACGCCCGACCCGCAACTGGTCGAGATGGTCGAGTCTGGTGCCATCGTTCCAGGGCGGGCGCTGGAAATCGGCTGCGGCACCGGGACCAACGCGATCTTCCTCGCGCAGCATGGCTTCAACGTGCTTGGCGTCGACATCTCGGATATCGCTGTGAGCAAGGCGAGAGCCAAGGCACATGATCTGTGTCGCTTCGCCGTGGCTGACTTCCTCGAGGCGCCGCCGGCAGGCGATCTCTTCGAGTTCGTGTTCGATCGCGGCTGTTTTCACGCGTTCGACGACGACAGCGCCCGCGCCCGGTTCGCGCAGAACGTGGCTGCGAAGCTCGTCGAAGGCGGGTTGTGGCTCAGCCTGATTGGCAGCACCGAAGGCGCGGCTCGCGAGGAAGGACCGCCGCGACGCAGCGCGCGCGACGTGATGAACGCGATCGAGCCATCTCTGGAAATCCTGGAGCTGCGTTCGGCGGAGTTCACTGTGCTACGAGCAGGGGCTGAAGTCGTGGTTTTGCCTGTCGCGCAGGCGCGCGATCCCCGCGCAGCCTTCAACTCGTCGTTGAGGATCCAGACCCCGGTTTGGCTCCGGTCGACGAATGGTCGTGAGTCGAATAGCGGTACCATGGGGCCAGTGGCTGCACTGTGCCTCATCGTCGATGAGTACTTCAGGAGGATTCATGTTCTCGCGCACGTTGTTCATTCTCGCGCTTGTCGCGCTCGCGTTGGTCAGCAGTTCACTCATATCAGCCCAAGGGCAGGGACGGGGCCAGGGCCAAGGGCGTGGCGGTCCGCCTGAGCCGCTGCCCCCGGGGCAGACGAACGAGCCATTTCCACAACCAATCGCCCGCACCGAGGGCGTCATCACCGTGACGCTCCGCGAGTTCGCGTCGCTTCCGGACATCGACGGCGTGGCCGCGCGCATGATGACCCTCGTCGAAGAGCCGGCATCGCAAGCGTCTGTTCGTCAGTGACATGCGCGGCCCGCTGTACACCGTGAGCGCGGATGGCAGGACGGTGACGCCGTACCTCGACGTCAACGATCCGAAGTGGGGCGTCCCCGTGCAGTCGCAGGGCCGCGAGCGCGGTGTGCAGAGCATCACGCTGCACCCACAGTTCGCCCAGGCCGGGACGCCAGGATTCGGCAAGCTCTACACGTTCACGGACACATCGAACCATGACGCCGCAGCCGGACTTCACGACGCCCAACGAGAAACCGACGCACGACTTCGTGCTGCTCGAGTGGACGGCGAAGACGCCCGGCGCGGCGTCCTACGACGGTGCAGGCGCCGCGAGAGCTCTTCCGGCTGCGGCAGCCGTTCGCCAATCACAACGGCGGGATGATCGGATTCAATCCGCTCGCACGTCCGGGCGCCGCCGACTTCGGGCTGCTCTACATCGGCATCGGTGACGGCGGCAGCGGAGGCGACCCGATGAACCTCGCGCAGAACCTCGGCTCGCCGTTCGGCAAGATGTTGCGTATCGATCCGCTCGGCAAGAACAGCCGCAACGGCAAGTACGGCATCCCGGCCGGGAATCCGTTTGTGAAGACGCCGGACGCTCTGCCGGAGATGTGGGCCTACGGCATCCGTAATATGCAGCGTTTCGCCTGGGACCCGAAGACGAGTGCGATGTACATGTCGGACATCGGCCAGAACATCGTCGAGGAAGTGAGCCCGATTAGTGCCGGCGCGAACCTCGGTTGGAACATTTGGGAAGGCAGCTACCGGTTCATCAGCCGGCAGGCCGTGAGCACGGAATCGCCGCGCAGCGATCCGAAGATGATCTATCCGATCGTCGAGTGGGACCAATTCGACCCGATCCTGCTGCCGAACAATGCTTCCTCATCAGTGGGCGTGATTGTCTACCGGAGCACCACAATTCCGCAGCTCACGAATCGGCTGCTGTTCGGTGACATGCCGCCTGGCGAGATGTTTCACGTGAGCGCGGACGATTTGCCGAAAGGCGGCCAGGATGCCATCCGCCGCGTGCTCTTCGTGACGGCTCCCGGTGCGGCGCCGAGGACGTTCCTCGAGATCATCCAGGAGAAGAACCGCGCGCAGGGGAAGACTCCGGCGACGCGTGCGGATCTGCGGTTCGACGCGAACGCGGCAGGTCAGATTTTCCTGCTGAACAAGGCGGACGGAACTCTCCGGGTGATCGAGAAGTAGGCTCCTCACCCTCTCCGCGCTGCTTCGATGGTGGCGATGTCGATCTTCTTCATCGCCATCATCGCCTCGAAGGCACGCTTCGCCTGATCTCCGCCAGCCGCGAGAGCGTCGATGAGCGCGCGAGGGGTGATCTGCCACGAGAGTCCCCACCGATCTCTGCACCAACCGCACTGACTTTCCTGACCGCCATTGCCGACGATGGCGTTCCAGTAGCGGTCGGTCTCCTCCTGATTGTCCGTCGCGATCTGGAAGGAGAAGGCCTCGCTGTGTTTGAACTGCGGGCCGCCGTTGAGGCCGAGGCAGGGAATCCCGAGAACGGTGAAGTCCACCGTCAGCACGTCACCTTTCTTGCCGCCGCCAGGGTAGTCGGCGGGCGCTTTGTGAACAGCGCCCACTTCACTGTTGGGAAACGTGGCGGCGTAGAAGCGCGCCGCCTCGTGCGCGTCCTTGTCGAACCAGAGGCAGATCGTGTTCTTGGGTGTCATGCTGACATTCTCCCTCGGCAATCATTCGTCGCGGAAGACTCCGGCCCGGTCCACTTGACCGAGAGCATGTCGCATACCGGAAGCGTCAGTCCGGCTCGGGGATCGCGATGGCGTCGATGTTGAGGGTGGGGCACGACGCGACGAACGTCAGACGACGCTGACAGTCTGGGCAGACCGGCATCCTGTTCACAACCTGGCCACAATCACACTATCATCAACAGCATGCATATCGCACGGTCGGTCGGCCTTGTTCTGTTGGTATTCAACACGTTCGTCGTGGCTCAAGTGCCGGTGAGCAAGGATCCTGATCACACGGTGGCCTTCGAGAACTCGCAATTCCGCGTGCTGAACGTAAATATCCCGCCGGGAAAGACGACGACCGAGCACGTTCACGAGCTCGACGTCGCGACGGTGTCGATGATGGCCAGTCCGACAGACACGCGGACGCAGCTGCCGGGCCAGCCGTGGAGCGCCGTTCGTCCCAGGCGGCCGCTCGGACAGGTGGAGGTCACGGAGTACACCGGCAAGCCCGGCGTGCATCGCGTGGAGAACGTCGGGAAGGGCGCCTACCAATTATTTGCAGTCGAGAACTTGAAGAAGGGTGGGTGGTCGGCCACCCCGGCCGTGTCGGCTGCCGCGACGAAGCTTGCTACGGAATCACGTGCGTTCCGTGTCTACAACGTGACTGTGGGCCGAGGGCAGCAGTCCGGTCACACCCACGCGGTTCCCACGATTGTGGTGCTGCTAAGCGGCAGGATGATGTCGGACGGCTCGAGCAACAAGGCCAAAGAGAACGCCCCGGCAGCGGTTGGCCTCAAGCAATTGGTGCTTCCAGGCGAGTGGCTACTCGTCCCCGCAGGCGATACGCATCATCTCGTGGCGCTGGCGAACACCGAAGGGCAAGTCGTCGAGATCGAAGTCCGCTGACGCGCTCCCTGCACTGGTGAGTTTCAGCGGTACCCGAAGATCGGGGGGAAGAGCACGACTACCAACGCCGCCCAGACGGAGTAGACCGGAAGATACGCCACCTGCCATCGCTCGAGAGCCGCAAACGAGCCGCGGTGCAGCACGAAGCGCGCGTAGAGCCACGCCGTCCATGTCAGATTGACGAGCAGGATGATGTTCTCGCCGAGCGCGGCCACGCGATTCGGCGTGAAGCCGAACTCCGAGATGCGCGCCGCAATCGCGGCGAGTGCCACGGCATCAACGACGAGTGCGCTCGCCACCAGCAAGAGCTGCAGCCGATCGAAGAAGTCAGGCGGCGCCTGCGGGTCACGGGCGGAGGCCGCATACAGCACCAGCCCCACGATCGCCGCGAGCAACAGGTCGAACCCGATCAGCACTTGCCGCTCCGACATCGATCGGGCTGCCCGTCCACGCCATCGTCGCCAGGAAGGCCAGGAGCAGAACGGTGAAGAGCGGCGTGAACAATCTGGTCAGCACCGGCGCCATGTTCTCGATGACGCTTTGCTTCGCCTCCACCAGCCAGGATCCGATGATGACGGCGCCCGCCGCGCCGCAGGGGATGAGCCAGGGCCCGACGAACCACGCGGGGTTCTTGTCGATCGCGGCAAACATCATGAATGTAAAGATATTGAGGACGCCGCCGCCCAGCGCGATGAGCACGTAGTAGATGAACAGCTCGCCGGAGAATCGGACGAAGTTCATCCGCCCGCCATCGCCGAACCAGCGGCCGCGCACGTATGCGAAACCCACGGCCAGCCAAAGGGCGATTGGCAGATGCAAGAGCCGTCAGAATTTGCGTGTCGCTGCCCTCCGCGAAGGGGAACGCATTGGCGAACACGGCTGCGGCGGCGAAGGGCACAGCGAGCCAGAGGGTGTGTGCGAGACTCGATTTTCGCTTCCACACGAAGTAAAGAGCGAGCAGCGGAAACACGAACAGGCTGGCATTGCGGAGGTAGAACGCGGGTACCTCCTCATCAGGGCTCAGCCGGATCCCGAACAGCGTCGGCACCTTGACGGCGAGCGCCGCGGCCGCGGCCAGTCCCAGCGCGACCCATGTCTCGGTAGGCATCTTCCCGGTCGCTCTCGACCCCGTCCGCCGCGATGACCAGCTGCTTCCACAAGCGGTCGGAGTGCTCGCGCGCGAACTCGCGTGACAGCGCGTCGAGGCTCCCCATGCGCTTGACCGCGACGAGAAAAGCTTCGTCCGCCGCGAGCCCGGCCGCAGTGAGCACCGTCACTTGGTCGCGGAGGTGGCCCTCCAGCTCGTCCACATCCGGGCCGTTGATCGCTCGGCGTCGGTGCAGGTATCCGCGCCACTGTGCGATCTGTTCCTCGAGCGTCATGCCATTTGCGCTTTCAGCCAGACGCCGCGGAGGGTGTCGTCGACCACCTGCCACTGCTTGCGCTGTGGCTTCGAGCTGAGTGCGACCCTCCTTGGTGAGGCGGTAGTACTTTCGTCGTCGGCCGCTGTCGGATGCGCGCCATTTTGCTGCGACGTAGCCCTGGCGTTCGAGCCGTGGAGGACCGGATAGAGCATTCCGTCGGTCCACTGCAGATGGCCGCCGGAGAGCTCGTTGACGCGCTTGATGATGGCGTAGCCGTAACTATCGCCCTCGGCCAGGATGGCGAGCACGAGCGGCGTGGCGGACGCAGCGACCAGATCCTTGCCGAGGTCCATACGTAGAACCTTTATACATTGCGGTTCTATGTATGTCAATCACCTCTTTACTCCGACCTGACGCGTGGGAATAATGCCTATCTCCCGAGGACACATTTGGCAAAGGAGTGGCTATGAAGCGGTTTCTGACTGTGCTCGTCTCGACGGCTGTGGCCCTGGTCTGTTCCTCGCCTGCGTTCGCACAAGACCCTCTCAAAGTCGATCCTCAGCACTACACGCTGATCTTGGAGAACGCGAGTGTCCGGGTAATCCGCGTCAACTATCCCGCAGGCTCCAAGAGTGTGATGCACTCTCATCCCGACGCCCTGTTCATTGCATTAGGGGCGTCGACGGCGAGATTCACGACGCCAGACGGAAAGTTTCAAGATGTCGAGATGGCCAACGACTCAGGACTGTACACGCCGGCCGGCACGCATCTTCCGTCCAACAACGGAAAGACCGCCATTGGCGGCATTCTTGTGGAGTTCAAATCGGCCGCTCCCGGCAAGGCCACGCTGCCGACGACGCGTCCCAACATGAACATGAAGTTGCTGGCCGAAGGCCCGCGTGCAGCTGCGTACCGGGTGTCATCCACTGCGGCCTTTTCCGAACCCGCCGGCACCAAGCATGACTTCGACATCGTCGTCATTTCGCTCGGACCGGTTCCGCTGTCCCTGGCCCTCGAAGGGAAACCGGCAAAATCGTCATGGGCTAGAGGCGACGCGGTGTTCCTTGGAAGAGGTGTCGCTCACGAAGCCAGGAATACGGGCGGTAAGAGTGCTGATACAGTGAATATCATGATCAGGTAGTCCGCAAGAGAGGAGTGTCGATATGAAGCGCACCGTTGTATCTGCCGCTGTAGCGGCTGTCCTTGCCACGGTCACGTTGATGGCGCGCAGCACAGTCGAAACCGCCATCGAAGGCTCCGAGCGCCATCGACAAAGTGACCATCAATGGGCTGGCCCTCAGCATGAGCAACATCGCCACCGGCGCGAATCAGTCGATTCGCATCAACATCGACTCGTGGTCGAGTCCGGCGCAGCGCGCGCATCTGATTGCGATCTTTCCTCGAGAAGAAGCAGCAAGCGCTGGTCAGCGAGCTCGAGAAGCAGCCCGAACGACGGCCGGTTCAACTTTCCCGGCTATCAGGGGCCGGATCCGAACAACGTGATGCGACTCGGCACAGACATCCGCTACGCGATGAACTTTCCCGGCGAAGACGGTGGCCGTCGCATCGTCATCATCACGCCGCGCGTCATTGGCTTCCGTGAAGCCTCGAATCGGCCCAGGAGCTTCGACTATCCCTTCACGTTGTTCGAGATGCGGTTCAACAAAGAAGGCAGGGGAGACGGCAGGATGGCGTATGCGACGCAGATCGTCTTCGACAAGTCGAAGAATACGATCGAGATCGAGAACTACTCGAGCGAGCCGGTGCGGCTCAACAACCTGCAGCTCGAGGTGAGAAAGTAGGCTGGCAAGACTCGCCCTACGTCAGAAGCACGGCGGCAATGCCGACGATCGCGCCCAGCAAGACGTCGATGATGAAATGGTAGCGGCCCGCAACGGCACCAGCGGCGACTGCGGCAGCGACAGTGCTGAGCGCGACGCCTGCCTCGGGCCAGACGCGCGCCACGGAAAGCGCGCACGCGACCGATACCGCCACGTGACCGCTCGGAAACGTGTTCAATCCGTGGCTGACGACGCCAAGGATGTGGACATTGGCGCGTGAAGCAGTGGATGGCGCGACTGCCGCCGAATCGCTCAGCCGTGGCGGCGCGCTGACGAGCCACGGGAGCGTGCCATAGCAGGCGAACCCGGCGGCGAGCACGGCGGTCCAGAAACGCGCGACGTCGGCGGCCGAGCCCGACTGCCACGTAAGAGCAAAAGAGATCGGCACCAGCGGGAAGCAGGTGAGATATCCCACCTCGGCCACCTGCGCGAGCCATCGCGGCGCGGGCCGCACGCGCTGTCGAATGGCTGCGTCGGTGGTCTTCAGCCACGCCTCGAAGTGTCCACCACCGCGCGACGGCGCCAGCGGCACAGGGATCCAATACGCCACGGCAATATAGAGAAAAGGGAGCCAGAGCCGCATCTGGGGCGAGAGTGAATGTGCCGCGACGACGACGCCAACCGCCATGACCGACGAGACCACACTCGTCCTGATGCGGCGCTTCCACGGCACGCATGCGAAGGGAGCGGCCAGTGCAAAGAACGCCAGATAGGCGATTGTCAGATACTCAAACTTCAGACGACCTACCTGCGCCGCGGGCCGGCGGCGGTGTAGCGGGCGAGTACCAGGTTGTCGAGCAGCAAGTTGCGCGTCCAGATGAACTCGGCGTCGCCGAACATGCGCGTATAGTCGGTGTAGCCGCGCTGGTTCGTTACCGCCGATGCCGGCCACACGATTGCAGCGGGCCATGCGCGGTCGTCGAACTTTGCTGCAGTCCACTCAGCTGGCAACGGAAAGCGAAGTGCGCGACACGTATTCGGATCCTGTTGGGCGCACTTCGGGCGCTCCTTGGGACCGCACCCGCTCGAATCGCGGCCGGCGGCCGTCAGCTGGACACAAGCGGGATCGTCGAGCGGCGCGATCGTGAACGTCTCCGCCCGCCACTGATTGCTCGTGCCGTTGCCGTCGCTGAAGTACGCGATGAACCCGCCGTCGCCCACGTTGAACGTGGGATATTCCAGTCCCAGGCCGAGGTGCGTCTCCCAATCGACTGCCATGACGGCGATCGTCATCGGATAGCGCGCCTTGAACCGGACGACGCTGCTGTTGAACGGCGTCATGGGAATAGAATCGCGCGCGATGAAACGCCCGTTGACCCACAGCTCGAAATAGTTGTCGGCGAAAATGTAGCCGGTAATCTCGACGCCGTCTTCATCGACAACAACCGTCTTCAACTGGGAGTCCCAGCCCGGGTTGTCGCCGGTTCCAGTGCAGTTATTGAAGAGGTCCACCGCAACGGCGCCGCCGTCGTTCACTGGCGCGGGCGCCGTCCATTGATGACCATCGGGCGAGGTCAGCACACCGAGGCTGACTGGAAACACCCCAGGCTGCACGTTTACCGGTTGCGAGCAGGACCCGGGAACGCCCTTCATCGGCCGGCGGTTCGTTGCCGTTCCGGTTGTAAGTGAACCTCCTGGCGTTGCACCGGGTGTGGATGGGCTGCTCTGAGCCAGCGTCAATGCGGCGCACGCGAACACAGCCACGAGCGCGAGACGAAGATGTTGCATGCGGCACAGTGTACTTGACGAGACGCGCTGCCAGGAATCTCAGGAACGGAGTAAGATTCGCCTCGTATACCAGTTCAGGAGGGAGCGTGCCATGAGGACTCGGCTGCTCGTTGTGGGCCTGATCGCGTCGGCCCTCGGATCGATATCCGCTCAGCAACCTGCCACTGGGCCGGCTGCGGGCCGGCTGCTCGTGGCGAACTCTCACGACACCCTTCACCGCGAAAAAGGCCCGGGCTACGTCGCGATCTACGATCCCGCCACCGGCAAGCGGTTGGCGACAATCCCCAATACTGGTACGACCGCACATGAAGTGACGGCCTCTCCCGATGGCCGCTTTGCATACGTGCCGATCTTCGGCAACGGTGGCGTGGGGATGCCGGGCAGCGACGGGAGAACGCTGGACATCGTCGATCTGAAAGCGGCGAAGACCGTGGGGACCATCGATTTTGGCAAGGGCGTTCGGCCGCATTTCGTCGCGGTGGGAAAGAAGGACGGCCTGCTCTACGTCACCACCGAGATCGAGGAGACCGTCACCATCGTCGATCCGAACACGCGGAAAGTGGTGGGGACGATTCCTACAGGTTCGCCAGAGTCGCACTTCGTGGTCGTGTCGAGCGACGGCCGCCGCGGCTATACGGCCAACGTCTACACCGGCACCGTCTCGGTGCTGGATCTGCAAGCACGGAAACTGCTGACGACCGTCCCCGTTGCGCCGGCCAAGGATCCGACTGCGAAGCGTGTGTGGAGAACACAGCGGCTAGCCGTTTCGCCCGACGACAAGACCGTCTACACGTGCGACTGGATCACGTCGGAGCTGGTCGCGATCGACGCGACGTCGAACACCGTGCGGGCTCGGGCGAAGATTTCGTCTCCCTGCTACTCCATTGCCGCGACGCCCGACGGGCGATTTGCGCTGGCTGCCGCGCGTGATGCGAAGAAGCTTTCGGTTGTCGATGTGCACGCCATGAAGATGGTTCGCGAAATCGATGTGCCGGCGACGCCGCAGCAGGTGATCCTTCGCCCCGACGGTCAGATGGCGTTCGTGTCGTGCGACCAGGCGCAGAAGGTTGTCGCCATCCGCACGTCCGACTGGGGCGTTGAGCGAACGATCGATACGGGCTACTGGCCGGACGGCCTGTCCTGGGCGGCGGGGAACTGAGCTGGCGCTAAAGCCCAGAGCCGACTACGCTGCGGGCACTCCGTCGGCGCCTCGCCACAGGTTGGCCGTTCCCAACTCTTCCCGCCCGCACGCCTTCAGATAGCAGAACAACTGCGTTCGATACGCCGCATAGCCGCCCAGCACCAGCCCGACGATGAAAGAGCCGCGTGAGACCTTGTTGCCGCTGAAGTCGGTCATCTCGGCGCGCAAGTCGCTGTCCGACATGTCCGCGAGCGCCTTCTCGTATTCCTCCGGCTGCTTCGCAATGACAGCCATCGTTTCCTTGAGGTCGCGTTTGGCGGCGGCGGCCACTGCAGCTCCCCACGCCTCGCCATCGAACTGTCCGCGCTTCGCCGCCGCGAGAAGCTGCGGCCCCATGATGCTGAGATAGTGAAGCAGCTCGAGCGAACTTCGCTGTTTCGGCGTCGGCCGATAATCAAGACTCTTCGAGTCGAGTTTTCCTGCGAGATGAGTGAGGATGCGGACTTCTTTCTGCAGTGCGGCGATCAGCTCTGGCTTCGTCAAGACCATGTCGTTGTCCCTCCTGCGAACGTGATCAGACCGGGGTCAAAGGAGTCGCTGATCGTATACCACAGCGCCGTCATGCGTCTGCTTCGGGCACCGCCACCTCGGCCGGCCGCACAGGGGCGCTGACTCGGGCGCGCGACGGCAGCGGCATCGTGCAAGCCGCCGCGACGAGAGGAATCAGCGCGAGTCCCGACAACGTCGGCTCGATGCCGACTCGGTCGGCAATCATGCCGATGAAGGGTACGCTGAGACCGCCGGTGCCCCATCCGAACCCCATCATGATGGACGAGACCGTGGCCGCGCTGACCGGGGCGAGCGCCTGACCGAACGTGACGTTGACCGGCAGCGTCGA
Organism: Vicinamibacterales bacterium; assembly: GCA_963821375.1. Lineage (GTDB taxonomy): Bacteria > Acidobacteriota > Vicinamibacteria > Vicinamibacterales > JAMQPK01 > JAMQPK01. The sequence continues at coordinate 185,919 of CAWGDN010000002.1, read as the reverse complement.
CTGCAGGAAGAACCCGCCGATCGCAAGAAGCACGACGAACACCCAGCCGGTGAAGAACGGCGCGGCGAAGAGAAAGGGCGTCGCGCACACCAATGAGAGAGCGATCACGCGCTTGGCGCCGAATCTGTCCGCGGACGCCCCGCCGAAGAACCCACCGACGCCACTCGCGAAGAGATAGAGCGCGACGGCGGTACCCGCCTGCGTCACGCTCAAGCCCCGCCGCGTGAGCATGACCGGCACGAACGTCGAGAAAGCGATAGCGGTCAATGTACGAAGGACGACGATCGTGTAGAGAAGAGCGAGCGGCTTCGCGTATGGCGCGAGCGCGCGCAGACCAGCGGACGCCGCGGCATGAGCCGGCATCGGCGGCACTCGCGACAGGAAGAACGCAACCACGATCAAGCCCGGCACCGCGAGGATTGGCGTCCACGACAGTCCGAACCGTTCGGCGAACGGCGCGAACATCAGAGGTCCAAGGGAAAAGCCAAGCGTCCCGCCGGTGATATAGACGGACATCGCCAGGCCGGGTCGATCGCCGCCGAGGCGGTGCGCCAGAGCGGCGGCGGGCGGGTGAAACGCCGCAGCGCCCAGACCGCCGACGACAAGGACGGCGGCGAGCATCACCGGCGACGTCGCCAGGCCAAGCAGGCTCAGGATGGTGACCGAGACGACTGGTCCTGCCATGACGAGCACGCGCGGACGCCAGCGGTCGGCAAGCCGGCCGAAACCAATCTGCGCGACCGACGCGGACATCTGAAAGAGCATCGTCAACGTGCCGGCATCGGCGAGCGATAGCCCGTGCTTCGGGATGAGCAGCGGCAGGAGCGGCGCGTAGATGTTGCCGTAGCCGTCCACCATCAGGTGGGCGCTGGCCATCAGGAGGATGGTGGGATGGAGGCGCAGATGGGACACGTTATCGCCGGACGACGCGCGTCATTAGTCGAGATGAATGAGGCTTGAGAGTGTACATGACGGCCGAGCCATGCGGCGCGAGGTTTTGGGACTCCAGGTCCTTTCCGTGGCGTTCATGACGGGAATACGATCCAGAATCTGCTGGGTGACGAAACAGCCTGACGCAATCCCCAAGCCGAGCTTCAATGGTTGCCGCGTGCTGTCGCTCGAGAGCCGTAGGGCAGCCGAGCTCGGCGCTCTGATCAAGGCGTACGGCGGTCAGCCGCTCGTTGCTCCTGCGCTTCGCGAAGTACCTCTCGAGTCGAACGTCATGGCGCGCGACTTTGCTGCGGCTCTTCTTCGCGGCGAGTTCGATATCGTCGTCTTTCTTACCGGTGTTGGCGCTCGGGCCTTGGCCGCCGCGATCGAACCAGTTCATCCGCTCGACAAGTTCGTCGAGGCGCTTGCTCGCACTCGTGTGGTGGTACGCGGACCGAAGCCGCTTGCGGTGCTGCGCGAGTGGAGTGTGCCCATCTGGGTCTCGGCGCCTGAACCCAACACGTGGCGCGAAGTGTTGGAAGCCATCGATGCAAAGGCGCCTGAGTCGCTGGCCGGCACGCGCGTGGCGGTCCAGGAGTACGGCGTGTCGAACGTCGAGCTCTTGGAGGCGTTGACCGCTCGGGGCGCTTCGGTGGCGCGTGTGCCCGTGTATCGATGGGAGCTGCCCGAAGACGTTGGTCCGCTTCGCGAAGCAATCCGCGCGGTTGGCGCTGGCAATGTAGATGTCGTTCTCTTCACGACAGGCGTGCAGGTGGCGCATCTCTATCAGGTGGCCAGCGAGATGGGACTCGAGGACGATCTGCGTCATGGGCTACAGCGATCGGTGATCGCGTCGATTGGGCCGACCACCTCCGAAGAACTGCAGCGGCGCGGACTCTCCGCCGACCTCGAACCGTCGCATCCCAAGATGGGCATCCTTGTAAGGGAAGCCGCGGAGCGCGCGGAAGCGATCCTGCGGGCCAAGCGGGCTTAGCGCGCCCGGCTGAGCCGTGATCCGTGCGATAGGGCGGTCACGAGTTGATTCAGGGAGTCGTGCGCATCGGCACAATCCATTCGGCAAAGTCCGTTTCGTCGGCCGCTCCACGCAGGCTTGGGGAGTGCCCCAGGTCGTTCCACCGCAATCGCCCGTGCACGCCGTACGGCACGAGCACAATTCTCCCCGCCGAGGCCTCGACGCGCACCTCGATGAAGCTCTGAAAGAACGGCGCGACGTTGTAGTCGAACAGGGCCGAGAGCCACTCGGAGGAGAACGGCCAGGCGTTGAAGTTGTTCGTCCACCACCAGGCGGGCCGCTTGTACCACGGCGTTCGAAATTCGAGCTTGTCTACGACGGCCGCGCGATTGGGGTAGAACGCCCAGTCGGCGGTTGGCGGCTTGTCGGGCCATTGCAGCGATGTGCCGAAGCTGAGGTACGCGCCGCCGCCGCCGTTGACGAAGTAGTGCGCTGCCGGCATACCGGCTGCGGGCGGCTCTGCGTAGTACTCCAGGTCGTGTGTGTCGCCAGCCATCAAGATCGTGACGCCGCGGTCGAGGAGGAGTCGCTTGAGACTGGAGAAGTCCTCGTAGCCCGCTCGCCTGGTCCTGGCCACCCGCGTAGAAAGGATGTCCGAGCACCGCCATGATCGTCTTGCCCCTCGCGCGATCGAGCGCCGATTCGAGCCAGGCCCGCTGCGCATCATCGATGCGCTTGATGACACCTGTGTCGATGGCGACAAGCGCAAACCGATCGGCTTGCACTTCGAAGAACGGAGCACGCTGAAAACCGGTCGGCACCTGGTACTCGCCCCTCAGCCGCTGCGCTTCACCGATCAGGCTGTCGATGCGTTCCTCCGTCGTGCTCGTCAGGCGCAGATCGGCCTCGGCCCTGGCGCGCATCGACAGTCGCGCCGCCTCGGGTTCGAGGAACGTCGCCAGGAACCCCTCGAGCGCGTCGTACCAGTCGTGATTGCCGGGAATCGCATACACCGGTTTGCTGACGCCCTTGAACGGCAGCCAGAACTTCGCTTCGTAGTCTTTCATCGCTCCGTTCGGATAGACGACGTCCGACGAGATTACGACGAAACGCACCTCATCGCGTGCGGCCGCGCTCAGCAGCTGATCGCGAAGCGCGTGCTGCGAAGCGTCGCCTTCGCCTGTATCGCCAATCACGATGAAGGAAAAATCCACGCCCTGGATGTCTCGTGGTGCGACCGCAAACGTCGTCGACTCCGCGCCGGCACCACGCATCACCGCGCGCCCCATCGCCTCGCGCCAACCGTCGGTTCGCGCTTCGGCCCACGAATTCCAGATACCGGACGCCCAGTTCTCGGTGTCGAAGAACCAGCTCATGCCCCAGACCGGCACCGTCGCGGCGATGATCGCGGCGACCGGGAGTCCCGTCGCGAGGCTCCGCCAGAGCGCCGCGGGCACTGAATACTGCGCTTCGCGCAGTCGCATGCCGATCCGAAGCCGATAGCGCAGCCACAGCGCCGCGAGGCGGTGGCGCCATCCTGTTGCGGCGTTGTCAGCCGCGAGATACCACTGCCAGACGAGACGTTCCAGCCAGCGTGTCGACGAACGCGCGGACAGCACCACCGGTACGATCACCACGAGCGTGAACAGGATCGCGAGCGACATGTCGCCGACGACCGCAATAGCCGGCGATGCGAGCCCCAGAAGCGTGCCGTCTTCCTGGATCCGCGCGGCATGGATGGCAAACAGGCTCACGAGAAACGCGATGGTCCATCGGCGATCGCTCGGCACCCTCGCCACCTCTTCTTCAGCAACGCGGGCCGCAAGCGCCGCCGCGCCAGGCCGATCGGCCAGGCCGAGATCGTCGAGCACCGTGTTCTTGGCGTCTTCAGGAGCGAGCGCGGGCGTCACCGCCATCGTCCAGGCGATGCCGGCCATGCGGAGCGCTGCGGCCAAGGACACGACCCACGTCAGCGACAGTTGACCCGTGAGCAGCAGAAGAACGGCCGCGCCCAGGTCGCCGGCTGCGCCCAGCGCGGCGAACGCCCGCGCGCGGCCTTCCGAACGCCACGCGGTACGCATGTACCCGAGGCCGTCCATCGCAAACGACAAGGCGAGCAGAAGCAGGAGCGCGGTTCCAACGAGGAACGGCGTTGAGACGATGAGGAGTCCCATCAGGACGGTCGTGGCGCCGCTCTTGACACCTCGATACAGCGCCTCGGACTCGGCGCGCCGGACGCCGTGCAGGACCTCGAGCACGCCAGTTACCGCAAGGAGGACGCCCACACGGACGAGAGGATCCTCAGCCGCGCCGAACGGCGCCAGGAGCGCGAGCGCGGCATTGATCACGACAACGATCGGCAGGGCGGCGAGGGCCGGCGGTCTGCGCCCTTTCGGAAACAGTCGAGAGAGTCTCATGGGCGATCGGATGTGGTCATTGTGCAGAGGAAGGCAGGAGATAGAGCGTCATCGCGAAGATGCAATAGACCATCAGGACGAGCACGCCGACGAACCACGCAGACTTTCCCGCCGTGGTCACCAGCGAGGCGGTGAGCGTGGCAATCAGCATCATCACGATGGCGCCTGGCCAGAAGCGGAGGTCCATCGGAGTCGGTCCGATCACGTAGCTGAGCAATACGAGGACAGGCGCCACGAACAACGCAATCTGAGACGCGCTGCCGAGCGCGATACCGACGCTCAGATCCAGGCGATTCTTGCGGGCGCCGGAGAAGGCAGACGCCATTTCCGCCGCCCCGCCGACCAGAGCGACGACGATGAAGCCGACGAAGGCCGGTGTCATGCCGAATGTGTCAGCAGCGTGCTGAGCAGACTCGACGAACACCTCGCTCACAAGTGCTACCAGCACAGTGACCACCGCGAGCGCGATCAAGGCGACGCCAATCGGCCACGGCTGCTCGTCGTCGCCGTGATGGTCGGCAGACGCAAAGAGCTCGCGATGAGTTTTGAGCGAGAACACCATCCCAAGCCCATACGCCATGATCAGCAACATGGATAGTCCCACGCTCAACTGCTGTGTGAACGCCGATGCATCGGCGGCATCGCCGATCCTGACCGCCGAGGGAGCCAGTAGCGCCACGGTTGCCAGAAAGAGCAGGCTCGCTTGCAGGCGCGCGCTGTTGCGGTTGAACTCCTGCACATGGTGACGCAGGCCGCCGAGCAGGAAGGACGCCCCCAGCATGAAGAGGCTGTTGGTCACGATCGCCCCGGCGATCGATGCTTTGACGAGCATGTACTGACCCGCACGGAGCGCAGCCAGTGCGATCACCAGCTCGGTGAGATTTCCCAGCGTCGCGTTCAAGAGGCCGCCGACCGCATCGCCGGTCTTCACCGCTACCGATTCGGTGGCGTGACTCAGCAGGGACGCGAGGGGAACGATGGCGAGGATGGACAACACGAACAGCAGCGTGTGCGCCTCGGGCCTCACAGCCGCGGCAACGAACACGGCCGGTACGAAGACCAGCAGCGCGAGGAGCGGATTTGATCGCAGCATGGGTAGCATCGCAATCACCTCCTGGAATCGAACGACGTCGGGCTGTCCTGGTACATCCGGCTCACGACGGCGACGAAGAAGCCGGTGGACCATCCGCACATCAGGATGCCGGTCAGGGCTTCGATGGCTCCGACCAGTTGCCAGCCCTCCGGGAGCACCAGGTCGCCGTACCCGGTCGTGGTGTAGGTCACCGCACTAAAGTACAGAGCCGGCTGAAGGCCGGGCATAGCTTCGCTCCAGAGATAGACGAGCGCCCACGCGGTGATCTCGACCACGTGGAGGAAGACAATCCAACCGGCCAGGCAGATGAACAACCTGAGCCAGGGCCAGTGCGGCCGGCCCGGTACGTCCTGACGTCGGAGCCAGCGGACTGCGGAGGTCACGCCGCTCGCGTGAATCACCACGCACACGGCCACGAGTCCCCAGGCGAGCAGCAGCCGCGACACCATGTCGGCCGACGAGCGGGGCACGACCTGTGCCAAAGCGAAATCCGCGCGAGAATTGCGCTTCGTGCACGGCCCTGCCGGAAACGCCTCCGTCGGGTCGTGGGGCTCTCCGAACACAGAGCAGTGGGTCTGGGCTCAGGCCGCAGGATTCATGGGCGGCGCGAAGCAGCGACTTTGACATCTGATGCATGATGCGTGATGATCGCTGGGTGAGAACCACACTCGACCTCGACGAAGACGTGCTTCAGGCCGCCAAGGAGATTGCCGCCGTGCGGGGTGCGACCGCCGGACAGGTCGTCTCGGAACTGCTTCGCTCGGCGCTCACGCACGCGACGGCACGCGCGCGCCGCGTGCGAAACGGTGTGCCGCTCCTCCCCTCGCGCCCCGCTGGGAGTCCGAAACTGACGATGAAGCGCGTGAACGAACTGCGCGACGAGGAGTAGGCGGCTGGCTCGCGTCGCGCTGCTCGACGTCAATCTGCTGGTGGCATTGTTCAGCCCCGACCACGTTCATCACACCCTGGCGCACGACTGGTTCGAGGACGAGCGCGAGGCAGGTTGGGCGACATGCCCCCTCACCGAGAACGCCTTCGTGCGACTGTTGTCGCATCCTGGCCTGGGAATCGCAATGCGGCCGCACGAGCTGGCGGAACGCCTTCGGCGGTTCTGCTCGAGCGGGTTCCACTCGTTCTGGCCCGACGCCGTGTCGCTGAGGGACGCCCGACTCTTCAATCAGTCCTACATCAGCGGCCACCGCCAGATTACGGATATCTATCTGCTCGGGCTAGCTGTGAAGATGGGCGGACGGCTGGCGACGTGCGATCGGTCGATTCCCTTCCGTGCCGTTGTCGGCGCCACGCGGGCGCACATCGTGATGCTCGAACCTGCTGGCGGGTGAACCGGCCGCAATGAAGCTGGCTCGGTTACGTCAATTCGTCGAGGGTGCAGATTGCCGCCAAGCGTTTGATACTGTGCACCACTGATGATTGATGATCGCGGCCTGGGTGCACTCTTTTCAGAAGCGGACGCCTACGAGCTGTTCATGGGACGCTGGAGTCGGCGGCTTGCGCGGCGATTGCGGCCATCGCAGTCCTGGCAGCCATAACTTTCTGGAGCGCTTCGACATACGCGCCTGCCGAAGACGCTGGTGCGCGCTCGCCGTCTCCAGTCCACGCGCGCACACAGGGCCGCGCACGCGAAGAACGCGAAATACGCGATCGTGAGATATTCGAAACGCAACTCAGATAGGAACCTCCGAGCCCTGGCGCGCGTGCGCGACGGCTATGCGTCCGCTCACCGGTGGTTCCAGGACCGAACCTTCGATGATTAACTTGCGTGTGAGGCCTGCGGCTGCGGCGCCGAGTATGGGAGCAAGCCAGAACAGCCAGAGTTGCTGAATCGCCCACCCTCCAACGAAGAGCGCGGTTGCGGTGCTGCGCGCGGGGTTGACCGACGTGTTCGTCACCGGAATGCTGATCAGATGAATGAGCGTAAGTCCGAGTCCGATCGCCATGCCGGCGAACCCAACAGGAGCACGTTTGTGAGTGGTACCGAGAATGATCACCAGGAACATGAAGGTCATTACGAATTCGCAGACGAGAGCCGCCGTCAGCGAATACCCACCCGGCGAGTGGATCCCGTAGCCGTTGGAGGCGAATCCTCCAGCGAGGGTGAAGTCGGCGCGGCCGCTCGCGATCACGTACAGGACGCCCGCGCCTAAGAAGCCGCCGACGACTTGCGCGACGATGTAAGGCAGTACAAGGGCGGCGGGAAAACGCCCTGCCGTACACAAGCCGATGGAGACGGCAGGGTTGAAATGACCTCCCGAAATCGGCCCGAGAGCGTAGGCCCCCGACAGCACCGTGAGACCGAAGGCCAGCGAGACGCCGAGCAATCCGATTCCGACGTCTGGAAAGGCAGCCGCAAGCACCGCGCTGCCGCATCCGCCGAGCACGAGCCAGAACGTGCCGATCGACTCCGCACAGACTTTAGACCACACGGCGCACTCCTTCCTGGACGTGAAATCACATCGTGGTTACAGACGCGATGCAGCGGCTTTCAACAGGCCAATGACTTGATCTCGCTTCGCGCTCGCAGTGAGCCCATCCAGCCGAACCTGCAGGATGCGGCCCTTCATCAACGCTGTCGCGGTGACATAGAAGGTAGAGTCGGGCTTGAACACGGCGGCTTCGCCGATGTCCGAGAGGACCGCTTCGTCCGTTTCAGCTTTCACTGACTCTACGAGTCGCTGCTTGATCTGGTCTGGCGTCATCCCGGGAAACATTCGGGATGACTCGTGGATCGTGATGTCGAGTTTGAACCGGTCGATGCCGGTCCCCCAGGTGTAGTGACATGCCACCAAGCCGAAGGCTGGGAGGGCGCCCGAGACACCTTTGGCGATTGCCTCCTCCGGCGCGAGCGTCTCAATCTCGTCGTCTGTGACCAGCGCGCACACGTCCGGCCCCTGAGCCGAGACGTTGATGTCGACGAGTCCGGGGCCGGGCGCTCCGGCGACCAACGCGAGGTTTAGGGCGAGTGCGATGGCGAAACGCTTTGACAGGTCCATAACAGGCCTCATCTTGATCGTGATTCCGGTGACGATACTCCTCGACTCGATAGGAGACCAGCCGCCATTCGCCGTCTATCCTGCGCCAGACGAAGGTGATCGTCCCGCCCGGCCGCCCGTCGTGGATCACTTGCAGCAAGGCGCCGTAATACGTGCCGAATTCCGGCGTCGTGGCGGTCAGAGCAACGGCCGTGCCCGATGCGCTTCCGCGCCAAACACGGGTTGATGGCGGAGCTGCCTGACTGGACACGACATTTCTGTGCCTCCGTGCGGGTGAACCAGTCCGGGCTTCACACCTCTATTTTGGAGGACCTCCATCAGGTCGTAGCCTTCCGACCATTTGAGTTGCCAATACCCGCCCGCAAGCGTTTTGGACAGCAGCGGTCTCACGGTACGTCAATTGCTCACCCCGCGATCCGCAGGTGATGTGATAGGTTGTCGCAGATGAAGCTGGCCAGGAGCGTGTGGTCGCTGGCTGAATGCGCGGCGTGGGCATTCGGACTGACCGCGCTCGCAATTTGGGGAGTGGGCAATTTGGCTGGCGGTGCAGGCGCACGCCGGGACTTGCTGCGCTTCGAGGCGCTCCGCGCCTCCGCCCAGCAACCTGCCCCGCTCACCGGGACGGCCATGCCCGACATCAGCTCGTGGGGACTCGGCCGCATCCGGACCTGGCAGGCCGCGCTCACAAAACCCGCTCCGCCGCCGCTCGCCGTTCTTCGCATCCCTAAGATCCGTCTCGAAGTGGCGGTATTGTCGGGGACGGACGAGTTCGTGCTCAACCGCGGGCTGGGCCACATCGAGGAGACGGCGCTGCCGGGAACTGTCGGCAATTCCGGCATCGCCGGCCACCGCGACGGATTTCTTCGCGGGCTGAAGGACATCGCCGCCGGCGATGCCGTGGAGCTCGAGACCCTCGCAGGCCGTCAGACCTATCGCGTCGAGCGGATCTGGATCGTCGAGCCTGAAGACGTGTCGGTGCTGGATCCGACGCCCGTGCAATCGTTGACTCTCGTTACCTGCTATCCGTTCTACTTCATCGGTTCGGCGCCGCAGCGATTCATCGTGCGGGCGGTGAGAGCCGACGAACAGTCAGTCGCAAGCGTCGATCTTGGACCGTCAACGTCACGAAACTGAATCCGAAGGAGGCCGTATGTTCCGCGCAGCTAGTTGGGTCATTCTGGTGGTCGTCACCCTCGTGGGCGCGGCCGCCAACGCATCGGCGCAGTCGTCGACAGCGTCGACAACGGAAACGAAGTCGTTTCAGGTGATCACAGTCGATGGGAACCTGTTGGTGGTGAGGTTGCCGGAAGGCACGAGGGAGATCTCGGTTCCCGAGGGCTTCATGTTCACCGTCGACGGCAAACAGCTGTCCGTGCGGGAGCTGAAGCCGGGCATGAGGGGTACCGCGACCATCACGACGAGAACGACGATCACGCCCGTCACCGTCACCGAGGTGAAGAACGGCACGGTGATGCAGGCCAGCGGTGCGAACGTGATCATCCGCACCGATGAGGGTATACGGTCGTTCGGACCGGGCGAGCTCGACAAGCGCGGTGTCAAGATCATGCGCGATGGCCGGCCTGCAAACATTTCGGATCTCCGCCAGGGCGACAGGTTGACGGCGACCATCGTCACCTCGATGCCCCCGCGGGTCGTGACCGACAAGGAAGTGCAGGCGACCCTTGCCAAGGCAGGTGCACCAGCGGCGTCGGCGGGAACTGCAGCCGCGCCAGGGTCGAAACCGGCGGCTGGACAGTCGGCCTCCGCAGCCCCCGCAGCCTCCGCGGGCCAAGGGGCCGCAGCCTCCCCGGGGAGAACGCTGCCTGCAACCGCAAGCCCGTTGCCCTTCCTGGGGGTGGCAGGGCTCGGCTCGCTCGTGGCAGCCATCGTCGCGAGACGTCGCCGGCTGTCGCGATAACACAGGTCTCCCGCAATACCAGCGTCGCGCCCGCCTCGCATGGCGGGCGCGACGCCTTTCGAAATCCGCCTTGGCCGCCTCGATCTCCATTTCGATTCGAATCTGACCGTAGCCTGCACCGCCTCTGTCTGGCTGCACCAGAGCGAGTGCCGCACCTTGCCTTCTTCGATCAGATCCTTCACCGCTCCGGCGACGTCTTCAATCGGCCACCTCGGGGTCGACACGGTGCTGATAGAAAAGACCAATGGCTTCGATGTTGAGGCGCTTCAGTGAAGCCTCTGCGACTGCCTTCACGTGCGCTGGTCTGCTTGGCGATGCGCCTTCCCCTCGGTGGGTTTATGCTTTCGGCGGAGGCAACGGGGATGAACCCTAATCAGGCGCTTTGGGAGAAGGGCGATTTCACGCGGATCGCCCGGACGATGAGGGAGAGCGGCGTCGAGCTGGTCGGCAGGCTTGGCGTCAGCAAAGAGATGAAGGTCCTGGACCTCGGTTGCGGCGATGGGACAACGGCGCTGCCGGAGGCCAGATTGGGCGCCGACGTGCTCGGTGTGGACATCGCGCGGAACCTCGTTGATGCCGGCAATCAGCGCGCGCGGGAAGCGGGTCTGTCCAATATCACGTTTCAGGAAGGGGAGGCCTCGAATCTACAGGATCTCGCGGACAAGACATTCGACCTCGTGGTGAGCATCTTTGGGGCGATGTTCGCGCCGAGGCCGGCCGATGTCGCCAAAGAAATGGTGCGCGTCACCAAACCCGGCGGTCGAATCGTCATGGGCAACTGGATCCCGAACGACCCGACGCTGGTGGCGCAGATTCTCCGTATCAGCTCGGCGTATTCGCCCCCTCCGCCAGAGGGCTTCATCAGCCCGATGACGTGGGGCGTCGAGTCCAACGTGATCGAGCGTTTTGGCGGCGCGGGCGTTTCGCCGGAGAAGATCGAGTTCGCACGAGACACCTGGGTGTTCAACTTTTCGGGAACGCCGTCGCAGTTCGTCGCCGAGTTCCGCGACTACTACGGGCCAACCATGAATGCGTTCGACGCGGCATCGAAAAACGGCAAGGTCGACGAGCTGTTCCAGGAGCTCGATGCGCTGTTCAAGAGCAAGAACACGAGCAAGAACACAGCGACGACGTCCATTCCGGCGACGTACCTTCGCGTGACCGTCCACCGTTGAGCTCGTGCGTCGCGATTGTCGTGATGGCGATGATCACATCGCTCATGGCCGGCCCAATGCTGAACCGCCTTCGTCCATGAGCCCGATTCTCGCAGCGGGGCTGGCGATCAGCGCGTGGGGAACGGCGATCGCGATCTCCGGCGGGTTCCAGTTCACACTTCTCGGTTTGCGCATCTCGTCGCGCGATCCGTTTCGCCCGTGCGACTGCCCTTCATCCCTTCTGAGTCGCTGCTCGACGGAAGCCTGAAGCTGGGCGAAGGACAGCCGGTGTATTTGCTGCTCGAATCGTGGGAGGAGATGCCGCTGCGCGAACGGCTTCGCGCAGCAGGCGCCGATCTACCGGCGCCGGTTGCTGCCACGCCGGACGGAAGGGCCCGACTCTTTGCGGTTGGTGGTGCACCGATCGGGCTGAGCCCGCGCTAAGCGCTACTTCTTGGCCGGTGCGGGTGGCGCCGGTTTCGCCGCAGCGGGAGCGCTCGCCGCCGGTTTCGCCGGAGCGTTGGCCGGCGGTACGCTCGTCGCCGGCGCGATCGGTGTCGGCGCAGTGCCTGGCGGCACGTCGCCCCTCAAGTCGACGACTCGCCGCGCCAGATAATTCACGACATTCGCGTCGTCCCGCGCCGACATGAGGTACGCGGCGCGCATCAACTGTTCTTTGCGCGTCCTGAGCTCCTGGGTGATCTGGTCGCTCACGCCAGGCGTCGACAGATCGCGCTGTCCGGCTGGCGCATGCGCGACGACCAGCACGAGCGTGTGAACGCCGTTGACGCTCGCGATGCTGACGGTGCCCGGCGTCTTCTTGAGAACGGCATCACGAAGCGGCTGCGGCGCCTGCTTGAGCTGTGATATCGGCACCAGGCCGATGTCGCCGCCGACGGGCGCGCTCTGCGGGTCCTCGGAGTAGTCGCGCGCAAGATCCGCGAACGATTCGCCATTCTTGAGGCGCGCCATCAGCATGTTCACCTTCACAACAGCGGTGTCCTCGTTGATGGCGTCGCTGCCGGTTCGGTTCGTGATCTGCGCCTCGCGCGCGGGAGTGACCACGATCTGGCCGATGTGGTACGCGTCTTCTTTGAGATCGAGGCGCGCCCGATTGGCCATGAAGAAGTCGCTCACTTCCTGCGCCGTCACCGCGACCTTGCCGGTCACTTCCTGATCGAGCAGCTTCCGCACCACCATCTCGCGGCGGAGCCCCTCTCGCATGTCGGCTTCGGTCAGGGCCCGCCTCGTCAGCTCCTGCTGGAAGACCTGGTCGGTCACGTTCTTCTTGCCCTCGGCGTAGGCGTTGTTGAGCTCCGCGTCGCTCACTTCCACCTTCAGCGTGCGCGCCTTCGCGAGAAGAATGTCCTGGACGATGTAGTCGTCGAGCACGCTCAGCGTCGCCGCAAGGGCCTCTTCGTTTGACGCCGGCTGTCCCGCGGTCTGGACTCGGCGGTAGGCTTTCTCGACGTCGCCGCGCGTAATCTGCCGGCCGTCGACGACGGCCCACACGTTTTCGGACGTCGCCGTTGCGGCTGGCGCGTTCGCGGGCGGTGCGGACGGGGCAGGGGTCGCGCGGCAGCCGGAGATGGCTCCAACGACGATGCCCGCAGCCAGGACAACCAATTTGTGATAGCTCGGCTGATTCATACGGGGCATATTACATTCATGGCCGACAAGAAGGTAATCGTGCTTGCTCTGGCCCTGTTCGCCATCCTGCACGAGGGGCGCCGGCGCCCACCGTCTCGACGAGCTGCTGCAGACGGCCTTCATTTCGATCGGGGCCGATCGCGCGCGCGTGGACGTCTCGCTGACCCCGGGCACGCAGATCGCTCCGCAGATGATCGCGCGCATCGATTCGGACGGCGATGGCGCGTTCTCGTCTGCCGAGCGCGACGCCTACGCACGTCAGGTGATCGATGCTATCAGCGTGACCATCGATGGCCGGCGCGCGTCCTTGACGCTCGACGGCGCGCAGTTTCCTGCGCCGGCCGATCTTGCTGCCGGCATCGCCTCGGTTCGCGTCAATACCTACTCGGCGGCGCCAACCACTGGATCGCACCAGTTGATTGTCGAAAATGGCTTCGAGCGTGCGATGGGGGTCTATCTGATGGAGGTGCGGAACCCGGAGCCCGGAACCTTTGTCGAGCGCGAGATTCGCGATCCCCTTCAGCGCAGCATCCAAGTGGATTACATCGTGCGGCCGTCGCGACAGGCACTGGCGTCAACGCTGATCGTGCTGCTCCTTGCCGCTGGCGGCGCGTCGGTGGTGCTCCGCGCTCGCCGGCGATTCCGAAAAACCTGATCGCTAGAGCTCCTCAATGGCCTCGCGAACAGCCTCCGCGTGTCCATCGACCTTCACGTTGTCCCACCGCTTGTTCACTCTGCCACTGGAATCGATCAGATAGGTGGTGCGCACGATTCCCATGAACGACCGGCCGTACAGCGACTTCTTCTGCCATACGCCGTAGCTCTCTGCCACCGCGTGATCGGCGTCCGCGAGCAGCGGGAACGTCAATTGGTACTTCTCCGCGAACTTCGCCTTGCTCGCCTCGTCCAGAATGCTGATGCCCAGAACGGCGGCCTTGCTCTTCGCGAAGCGCGGAAGGTGGGCCTGAAACGCGCAGGCCTCTTTGGTGCAGCCGGTCGTGTCGTCTTTGGGGTAGAAGTAGACGACGACAGGTTGTCCCGCATAGTCCGATAATCGGTGAACCTTCCCGCGTTGATCCTTGAGGTTGAAGGCAGGAGCTTTTCTCCCGGGATCGATGAGTGGCATGCCAGTATCCTAGCGTGAGGAGTGCCGCGTGATCGAATCAGTGAATCCGGCAACGGACGAAGTCATAGGAACATACGAAGAGATGACGCCGCAGCAGGCGGCGTCCGTCGTCTCGCAGTCGCACGATGCGTGGACACGGTGGCGCAGGGTGTCCTTTGCCGAGCGCGGGGTGCGGATGAAAAGGGCCGGCGCTATTTTGCGCGATCGGCGCGCGGAGTTCGGGCGACTGATGGCGCTCGAGATGGGGAAGCCGCTCAAGCAAGGGATCGCGGAAGCAGAGAAATGTGCGCTCGTGTGCGACTACTACGCGGACAACGCGGAGGCGCACCTGGCGCCGGAAGTCATCAAGACCGAAGCGTCGAAGTCGTACGTCGCATTCGATCCCATCGGAGTGGTCCTCGCGGTGATGCCGTGGAACTTTCCCTTCTGGCAGGTCTTTCGGTTCGCGGCTCCGGTGTTGATGGCGGGGAACGCCGGTGTGTTGAAGCACGCCTCGAACGTGCAGGGCTGCGCGCTGGCTATCGAAGGCATCTTCGCCGAAGCCGGATTTCCCGCGAATCTGTTCAGAGCGCTCATCATCGGCAGCCGCCAGGTGAAGGCCGTCGTCGAACACCCGCTCGTGCGGGCTGTCGCGCTCACCGGGAGCACCCCGGCGGGCAGCGCGGTCGCCGCCCAGGCGGGCGCTGTCATCAAGAAAACGGTCCTGGAGCTCGGGGGCTCGGATCCGTATCTCGTGCTCGAGGACGCCGATCTCGAGCAGGCCGTGACCACCTGCGCGACCTCGCGCCTCCTCAATTCGGGACAGAGCTGCATCAACGCCAAGCGCCTGATTGTCGTCGAATCTCTTATCGAGCCGTTTACGGATCGGTTCGTCGACGTGATGCGATCAAGAAAGATGGGCGATCCCTTGGCCGATGGCGTCGACGTGGGGCCGCAGGCTCGCCGCGATCTGCGAGACGACCTGCACAAGCAGGTGCTGCAGTCGGTGGCGAAAGGGGCGAAGGTGCTGCTGGGAGGAGAGCTGCCTGCGGGGAAGGGCGCGTTCTATCCGCCGACAGTGTTGACCGATGTCAAACCGGGCATGCCGGCGTACGACGAAGAGCTCTTCGGGCCGGTTGCCGCGATCGTCCGAGCTCGCGACGAAGCCGACGCCGTGCGGATTGCCAACGACAGCCCCTTTGGCCTTGGCGCGGCGGTGTTCACGAGCGATCTCGCGCGCGGCGAGCGCGTGGCGCGTCAGCTCGACGCAGGATGCACGTTCGTGAACCAGATGGTGGCGTCCGACCCGCGGCTGCCGTTTGGCGGGGTCAAAGAGTCTGGCTACGGCCGCGAGCTGAGCCACCACGGCATCCGCGAGTTCATGAACGTGAAGACGGTGTACGTGCGGTAGCTCAGGAACTCGCGAGGACAGCGCTCGGTCAGTTGTCGGTGCTGGCGATGGCGCCAGCGCTGCCTACGCCTCCCTGGTCGTCCGTGAAGGTCACAGTGATTCGAAGTACAGGCATTGCGCTGTTCCCGCCACTGGCTGGAGCACAGTAGCTCAGCCATCTAGAACCCTCGTCGGTATAAAAGGTATCGAGTATTCCACTCGGTGGAACCCTGAGAGGGGTCACCCAGCAGCCTGGTCCGGTGTTGTCGCCCCCGCCGTCGGGGTTTTGGACGAAGACGTTCTGAACCGTCCCACCGCTCTTGCCGCCCGTCTCTCGTACCTGAAACCTCACGTCGTAACCGAACCCCCCTTCTGTCTTGTGCACGATCACTTTGGCGTTCTCCAACACCACCGAAGCCAGGGCGGATGATACGGTGGGTGGGGGTGGCGGAATGACCGATGGAGGAGGGACCGGTGTCAGCACGATCGGTGTGGGAGCCGGAGGCGAGTCGCTGCAGCCAGCGCCTACAGTCAACAGTGTGGCAATGCAACAAAGACGAAAGTGAGAAATGGCCATGATTCCCCCTGCACCTACTAGCGACAACCACCGGCCAAACCTGTCATGTCATCCAAGGTCGGCGTATGACAGTTCTGGCCGACCGTTCTCGCTAATTCGTGTAGGGGGACGCCTGGAGTAAGATTCCGCCCCTCCCGTGGCTAACCCGGACGTCACTTCGCTCCTCAAAGCCTGGGCGGATGGTGATGGCACCGCCTTCGAGGCCCTTGTGCCCGTTGTGCACCGCGAACTACACAGACTGGCGCGGCACTGTATGTCGGCGGAGCGAGCTGGCCACAGTCTTCAGCCCACGGCTTTGATCAACGAGGCCTACCTCCGTCTCTGCGCCGGAATCGCCGGTCGACTGGCAGGACCGGTCGCATTTCTTTGCGACTTTTGCGCGACTGATGCGCCGCGTTCTGGTGGATGTCGCGCGATCGAAGGGACGCCTGAAGCGCGGCGAGGGCGCCTCCGCGGTCCCGCTCGACGAGGCGACCACCATCGCGTTGGAGCGCGCGCCGAGTCTGGTCGCGCTCGATCTGGCGCTGCAGGCGCTCGCGCAGGTCGACCCGCGAAAGAGCCAGGTCGTCGAGTTGCGCTTCTTCGGAGGATTCAGCGTCGAAGAGACCGCTGCGGCGCTCGGCATCTCTGATGAAACCGTTCACCGTGACTGGCGGCTGGCGAAGTCATGGCTACGCCGGGAGCTTCGAAAGGACTCGGCCGATGGACGCTGAGCGATGGACGTTGATGGAGCGTCTGTACCACGAAGCGGCGGCGCTCGCACGCGTCGATCGTGCTGCCTTCCTCGCTCGGGCCTGCGGAGAGGACCGTGCCCTGGCGGCCGAGATCGAGGCGCTCCTGGCCGAAGACGATGACGACGCGGCGTTTCTCGAGCGGCCGGCGCTCGCAGCCGTTGCAGAGCTCGTCTCTGATGAAATCCCTTCGCTTACGGGCAGGACGTTTGGTTCCTATCGAATCGATGCGCTGATTGGATCGGGAGGGATGGGCGACGTCTATCGCGCGCGCGACAACGCGCTTGGCCGAGACGTCGCGATCAAGATTCTCCCCGAAGCATTTAACAACGACCCGGAGCGCCTGGCGCGCTTCGAACAGGAGGCACGGTGCCTCGCCTCGCTCAGCCATCCGAACATCGCGGCCATCTATGGCCTGCACGAATCCAATGGGATCCGTGGACTTGTGTTGGAGCTGGTAGACGGTGAGACGCTCGCTGAACGCATCGCAAGAGGTCCTCTGCCGACATATGAAGCCGAGCGGATTGCGAGGCAGATCGGCGAGGGCCTGGATGCCGCCCATCAACGCGGCATCGTGCACCGTGATTTGAAGCCGTCCAACATCAAGATCGCCAGTGATGGAACCACCAAAATTCTGGACTTCGGACTCGCGACATCTTCGCACCACACAGTCGATGGAGCATTGATCGGCACGACTTCGTACATGAGCCCCGAGCAGTTGCGGGGCGATCCAGTCGACAAGCGGGCCGACATCTGGGCGTTCGGGTGCGTGTACCTCGAGATGTTGACGGGGGAGCCGGCATTCCGGAGACAGTCGAACGGAAGCCCAACAGCCGTCATTGCCGATGACACACCTCGCTGGGACCTCATACCTCGGGTAGTACCCGCGGGCGTCACAGCGATGTTGAAGCGATGCCTCGACGAGGATCCGAGGAAGCGACGACGCGACGTCGGTGATGTCTTGGCGGATCTCGATGACGCCCTCCGTCCGGATGCCGGACCAGATGAGCCGCGCCGCGGTCGGCGCCAACTGTTCATGGTAGCGACCGGGCTCGCCATCGCCATGACGGCCTTCGCTGCCGGCTGGGCCGTGCAGCGTCGTCCGGATTCGGTCAACGACGTTGTACCGAGATGGCGCAAACTGAGCTTCGGCGAGGGCTACGTGCACACCGGGCGATTCGGACCCGATGGACAGACCATCCTCTACTCGGCATCGTGGGACGGCAAGCCAATCCGCGTCTTCAGCACGACGGTGTTGAGTCCGGAAACACGCGAGCTTGATCTGCCACCGGCCGGGCTCCTCGCTGTGTCGCGAAGCGGCCAGCTCGCCTTGGCGCTGTCCTGTACCTACGTCCTATCCCGGGGAGGCTGCAACGGGACGCTCGCGCGCGCGCCGATGCTGGGAGGCGCTCCGCGCGCGCTTGCCGAAAACGTCCATTCGGCCGACTGGATGCCCAATGGAACTCTGGCGGCGATTGTGTCCGGCCGCCTGGAGGCACCGCTCGGGACTCATCTGGCCGATCGAGTGAGCCATGTGCGCGTCTCGCCCGATGGTCAACGCCTGGCGTCGACCGAGCGTGAAGGGGACAGTTGGCTTGTTGTTGTACGTCGCGGGCAGGAGAGACAGGTGTTATCGCGAGGGTGGACATTCATCTCCGGCCTGGCGTGGGTACCCGACGGCGATGCGCTCTTCGTGAGCGGCATGGGACCGGACAACCATGATGACGGCGTTTCGCGAATCGAAATGGACGGCACGTCACGCACCGTGTTTCGCTCGCGGCCGCGCGTCCGCGTGCTCGATGCGGCCGCAGGTGGGCGCCTGCTTGTCGATCAGTCGGAGGTACTGACGCGGGCTTGGCTGCACGATCCGAGCGGCTCCGGTGGCAGGCGGGATATCAGCTGGCTGGGGAGCTCTGTGGTCGATGCGATCTCGAAGGATGGCCGGATGGTCCTGCTCACCGTCCGCACGGGCCCGACGCTTGAGGGCGGGCAGAGGCTGACATCGCTCGACCTCTACCCGATCTACGTGAGGCCCACCGACGGTGCGCCAGCCACGCACCTCGGGGCGGGATACGGCCACGCGTTGTCGGACGATGGCCGGTGGGCGCTCACATCGACACGAGAGGATCGCAATTCGAAATACGTTCTCTACCCGTTGGAGCCGGGCGCTGCACGAATCCTGGACAACGGCGGACTCGACATGACGCCGTCGAGCGCCACGATGCAAGCATCATTTGCTGGCATGGATCGAATCGTCTTCGTTGCGCGCCGCGCCGACGGTCAATTCCAGACCTATTCACAATCGATCGAAAGCGGGCCGCCAGTTCCCGTGGATCACGAGCCGGGACGGATGGTATCGCCCGTCGCGCCGGACGGCGTGCGGTTCGTCAGCCAGCGTTCTGACGGATCGCTCTGGATGGCGACCCTCGCGCAGGCACCAGCCGTGCGGCTGTCCTTCACCTTGCAGACCAATCAGTTCATCAGGCAATGGAGCGAGGACGGACGGCAGGTCTTCGTGTTGACGATCGGCGACGACCGATGGACAACGACGAAAGTGGACACGAAGACCGGGGCAACGCAGCCGCATCGCGAGATCATGCGCGATCGTTTGGAGGATCAGATGTTCGCGTCGTCAGTTCGTATCTCCCGCAATGGTGCTGTGATTGCTGGCACGGGCAACCGAACCATTTCGGATCTGTTCTTGATAGAGGGCGTCAGGTAGCTGCTACTTCACGTACCAGTGCGCAGAGAGCGAGAAGCTCATCTGCCGCGGCTGGAAGTCGGCGAACGACGGCCTCACCCATCGATAGCCGACGTCGGCGCTGAGGGCGACTTGCGGCATCACCGCCAGCGTAGTCTCGGCGCCGCCCAGCAGTTCGTAGCCGAGGCCCG
This sequence comes from Vicinamibacterales bacterium, assembly GCA_963821375.1. Classification (GTDB taxonomy): domain Bacteria; phylum Acidobacteriota; class Vicinamibacteria; order Vicinamibacterales; family JAMQPK01; genus JAMQPK01. The sequence goes on along the minus strand of CAWGDN010000002.1, from coordinate 166,078 downwards.
TTCCCAGATCCGCGTCGTAGATACGTGGACCGCCACCGACATACGGCCGCAGCCAGATGGCGTTGCGTGCGAAATCCGCTATCGAGAAGAGGACGCTTGGCGCGAACTGTGTTGACGTGGCTGACCGACCATCTGCGTGCTCGAGCGTCGGACGAGTCACGCTGAATTGAACACCAAGCCGGGGAGCGAACCAGGTTCGCGCTGTTCCTCCGAGCGCTTGCCCGCTCGCGAGAGCGCCGACTCCGACACGATGCGAGGGCAACGACAGATAGGTTGTCTTTTCCGTCGCCCTCGGCGTTGTCGCGCCGGTGGAGCGGGGACTCACATCGGCAGCGCCCGCGGAACTGGCGGCCGCAGCTACGGCTGAGATCTCTGCAACGGCTGCGTGGGAGCTGGGTGAGGCTTCCGCCGCACGCGGTGCAACGGTCCCGGTGTTGACATGCAGGAACGCGCGGCCGGCTTCGCCGTCCGGCCATGAAACTTCGACCCACGAACCCAGGCTTCGCGTGATTGGCAGCACTGTGCCGCGCGTTGTCCTGCCGATAACAGGGCTCGCGATGCTTGGAAACTTGTGAACGTCTGCAGTCTGTCTTACGAGCAGCTCAGACTCCGGCGCGCTCGAGCTCTGTCCGAACAGCGGCGCGGGATTCACTACGAGCATGAACACGAGGGCAGACATACGACGGGCCATCCTGAATCTCATGCAGTTGACTCCAGGCATGAGTCGAGCAAAGGCAGTGCCCGAGCCGTGGCGGCGGCGCTGGACCGTAACCCGTTGAATCCGGCCAGTTTGAGTCAATGAGCAGTTCTGGAAAGTATGGAACGCGGCTTTCGGGCCGCCAATAGCGTGATCGATTTCACGATTTCTTCACAGCCAGCGTGTGCGGCTCTCGGCTACATTGGGACTCAGAGCGATCGGAGCTGACCATGAATCCCTCGATTCGCGCCCTCAACCGTTTCGGCCTCGGCGCGCGTGGCGGCGAGCAGCGACGCATCGGCGATCCACGCGGATGGCTGCGCGCGCAGCTGAAGGGAGGCGCACCCGAGCTGAGCGCACCAGCCGAGGCGGCGCCGGACGCCATCAACGAGGCCCTTCGCGCGTTCCGCGGCGTTGGCCAGCAGAATCCTCAGGAGCGGATGCAGTTGCGGCGCCAGTTGATCGCCATTGCGGCAGCCGAAAGCCGCGCGGCGCTCGAGGCCCGCGTCACAACCGACCGGCCGTTCGTGGAACGACTGGTCGCCTTCTGGTCGAATCATCTTTGCATCTCTGTGGGATCGAAAGTGCTTGTGGCGCCGCTGGCCGGCAGCTACGAGCGCGAAGCCATTCGGCCGCACGTGCTCGGACGCTTCGAAGACCTGGTGATGGCGTCTGCGAAGCATCCGGCCATGCTCATCTACCTCGACAATTTCCAGTCCATCGGGCCATCTTCGCTCGGAGCCAGAGCTGGACGCGGGCGCGGCGGCGCGGCGCCTCGCGCGCAGGCTCGCGGCCTCAACGAGAACTACGCGCGCGAGCTGCTCGAGCTGCACACGCTTGGCGTGGACGGCGGATACTCGCAGCAGGACGTGCTCGAGCTGGCGAAAGATTCTGACGGGCTGGACGATTGGCGGCTTCGGAGGACCTGGCGCGCGGGCCCCGATGCGCGGGCGGCGCGCCGACGTCGCAGGACGACGGGACGATCGGGTTCGCGTTTCGTGAAGCGCTGCACGAGCCGGGGACGAAGACGGTACTCGGCACGCGCTATTCGGAGGACGGCGTCGACGAAGGCGAGCGTGCGATTCGGTCGTTCTCGCGGCATCCGTCGACCGCGCGATTCGTCGCGACGAAGCTGGTGAGACATTTCGTGGCCGACGAGCCGCCGCGCGCGGCTGTCGATCGGATTGCCGCCGTCTTTCGCGACAGCGAGGGAGATCTCCGGGCGGTGTCCGCTGCGCTGGTCGATCTGCCCGACGCCTGGGAGGAGCGGCATCGCAAGTTTCGATCGCCGCAGGACTGGATTGTGGCGATGCTGCGAGCCTTCAACGCGAGCGACGTCAGCGAGGGCACCGCGCCACTCCTGCGGCAGCTCCGTCATCCGCTCTGGTCGCCGCAGTCTCCAAAGGGATTTGGCGACACGATGCAGGACTGGGCCGATCCCGACTCGCTTCTCAACCGGGCCGAGCTGGCCCGCACGCTCGCCCGACGGCTTCGCGTGCAACGCGTCGAGCCTCGTTCTCTGCTCGACGTCATCGACGTACCACCTGCCGATCCGCTCCGCACGTTCCTCGACGACAACAGCATCGCTGTCGACGAGCGGATGGCGCTGGCGCTCGCAGGTCCTGCTTTTCAATGGAGATGACCATGGATCGCCGTCACTTCATCAGCTGCATGTGCCTCGGCGGCTTAGCGACGTTCGGGTTTCCGACCGTCAACTTCGCGCAGGTGAAGCAGCGAGGACGTTTCGTGTTCGTACTGCTGCGGGGCGGTTTCGATGGATTGGCCGCCGTCGTGCCATTCGGCGACCCCGCGTATCGCTCGCTTCGCGGCGGGTTTGCATTCGACGAATCAGAGTTGGCTCCGCTGAACGACACGTTCGGCCTCGCACCCGGCCTCGCGCCGCTGCGCGATCTCTGGGAGCGCAACGAAATGGCCGTCGTGCACGCGATGGCCATTCCATTCCGTACGCGAAGCCACTTCGACGGACAAGCCATTCTCGAGACCGGGATCGATCGACCGGTCGGGTCTGCTGACGGCTGGCTCAATCGGTTGTTGCAAGTGATGACCGGCGATCGGTCGGGCATCGCCATTGCGTCGGGGATGCCTCGATCGCTCACGGGACAGTTCGACGTGCAGACGTGGTCGCCGACTCAACTTGGGGCCGTCGACGACGAGTATCTGGGGAGGTTGTCGAGCCTCTATCGTACGGATGCGGCACTGTATGGCCGGTTCGAGTCGGCAGTGCAGCAGCAGGATCTCATCGGTGAGGAACCGATGGCCGGCGGCAACGCGCGGCGCGGAGGCATCACGCCGCTGATGCAGGCGGCCGCTCGCATTCTCAAACAGGAGACTGGTCCCAACATCGCCGCGGTGGAGTTCAGCGGGTGGGACACGCATGCAAACCAGGGACTGGCCGGCGGACCGCTCGATCGCCTGCTGGGCCAATTGGCGGAAGGACTCGTTGCGTTTCGGAGTGAAATGGGCGCGGCCTGGTCGGACACGACCGTCGTCGTGATGACCGAGTTCGGCCGCACGGCGCGTCCGAACGGCACACGCGGCACCGATCACGGCACCGCGGGCGCCGGTTTCGTGCTCGGACCTCAGCTGGCTAAGGGAATCGTGGTCGCGGATTGGCCGGGCTTGGGCGACCGCGATCTCTTTGAAGGCCGCGATCTCCGGCCGACGCTCGACACGCGCACGGTACTGAAGAGCGTCGTCGGTGGCGTGTTCGACTTGACAACTGCCCAGCTTGATCGTGTGTTTCCGGGGAGCGCCAAAGGGTCCATACAACTGATGAAATAGAATCTTCGGCGTGATCAGACCCTATACGCCCAGGTTCTTTTCCTTCTTCGTTGCGTTTCTTTCAACTTCGAATTTCAGCATCGCCCACGCGGCTCCGCAGGCGCAGCCAGCTCCCTCGCCCGAAGCGGGGCGCCGCATCGCGCCAGTGACGTTCGTGTCGACACCGATCTCGGTCGACGGCGTGCTGAGCGAGTCCGTCTGGAGCACGGCGCCCCCCATCGGGGATCTCATCCAGCGGCAGCCGGAAACCGGCGTCCCGCCTACAGAGCGCACGACCGTCACGCTTCTGCGCGACGCCGACAACCTCTACATCGGCGTGCATGCATTCGACTCGGAGCCGGGGAGAGTGGTCGGCACCGGCATGGCGCGCGATGCCGGGATCAACTCTGACGACCGAATCGAGATCGTTCTCGACACGTTCCGCGATCAGCGCAGCGCGTTCTACTTCTCGACCAACTCGGTAGGCGCTCTGATCGACGGCCTGGTGTTCGCGAATGGCGGTCTGAACCGGGAGTGGGACGCGATCTGGGACGTGCGAACCCGCCGCACGAATGACGGTTGGGTCGCCGAGTTCGCGATTCCGTTCAAGAGTCTGGGCTTTCCGGCCGATCGCGACATTTGGGGCTTCAACCTCTCACGAACAGTCGTTCGCAAGTCTGAGGAGAGCCGCTGGTCGGGCGCACGCCTGGAAACGCAGTTCCTTCAGATATCCGAAGCGGGCGAAATCACGAATCTGGGCGGCTTGACGCAAGGTGTCGGCCTCGACCTCAGGCCATTCATGGCCGGGCGGTGGCTTCGACTGGGCAGGGGCGCGGTCGACCGCGACGACTTCGACGGCAAGCCGGGACTCGACGTCTTCTACAACGTGACGCCGAGTCTGAAACTGACGGGGACCGTGAACACCGACTTCGGCGAAACCGAAGTCGACGCGCGGCAGATCAACCTCACCCGGTTCTCGCTCTTCTTCCCCGAGAAGCGCGCCTTCTTTTTGGAGGGCGCGGGCGTGTTCGACTACACCGCCACGGGGCCGGAGTCGCCGGGCGGTATTCCGGAGACGGGCGCCGACGTCTATCCGTTCTTCAGCCGGCGGATCGGTCTCGTGAGCGGGCGAGAAGTGCCGATCGATGCTGGCGTGAAGCTGATCGGCACAGTGGGCCGGACAGAGATTGGCGTGCTGGACGTCCGTACCGGCGACCTGCACGAAGGGAACACGCTGTTCGTCGACGAGACGAACTTCTTCGTCGGGCGCGTCAAGCGAAACCTGCTCGAGCAGTCGTACATCGGAGCCATCTTCACAGACGGCAATCCGGTCGGCGACCGTTCGGGCCAGACCTACGGCGCGGACGTCCGCCTGGCGACGTCGCGCTTTCTCGGCGGCTCGCGAAATTTCGTCGTCAACGGGTACGTGGCGAGAAGCGTGAACGAGGGCGTCTCGGGGGACGACTGGTCCTACGGTGCCTCGGCGGACTACCCGAACGACAAGTGGTTGGCTCAAGTCGCCGTGAAGGACATCCAGAAGAACTTCAATCCCGCCATGGGGTTCGTCCAGAGGGACAACGTACGGATGGTGAGAGCAGGCGGCAGCTACAACCCTCGGCCCGCGTTTCCTCAATATCCTCAACGTGAACCACGACGCGTATTTCACGCATTTGACGCGGCTCGACAACAACGAAACCGAAAGCTGGAACCTCTACGTAACCTGGTGGGACTGGCATTTCCGATCGGGCGACGCGATGCACGGGATGTTCGACTTCAATCCGACGTTCGAGCGGTTGTTCGAGCCGTTCGAGATCTCACCGGGGGTCGATACTGCCACCGGGCGAGTATCGCTTCACGCGCTTTCGCGTAAACCCCATCTCCTTTGCGAATCGGAGACGGGTTTCGGGCAACGTCGCCTATACGTGGGGCAATTACTGGTCGGGCGAGGCTGATCAGATCACGGCGTCGGTGAACTTCAGGCTGCCGCCACGTTTCCTCGCGAGCCTGAGCACCAATCAGACGTTCGCGGAACTGCCTGAGGGGAATTTCACGGCGCGCATCTTCACCTCGAACATCAACTACGCGTTCTCGCCGCGGTTGTCGTTCACCAACCTCATCCAGTACGACAACCGATCGAGAAATCTCGGCTGGCAGAGCCGCGCGCGGTGGACGATCCAGCCGGGAAGCGACCTGTTCGTCGCGTTCAATCAGGGCTGGATCCAGGAAGAGGACGGGCTGCCGACTCGCGGCCGGCGTTTCGTCACCCAGGACACCAAGCTGTCGACGAAGATCCAGTACACGCACAGGTTCTAATGCTGTAAGTGGAAAGTAGAAAGTAAGAAGTAAAAAGTGAAGACGCCCCTACCACCCTTGTCCCTACCACATCGTCCTATCCGCGACGTTCACGCGCGCGGTGTGCCGCGCTGCGGGCGGTGCGTCTTGCTGGATCGTCGGCCAGCTTGTCGTCGCGAGCGTGGCCATCACCGCCGAGGTCAGGAACCGGCTTCTTGCGCCATATACGTGGCGATCGCCAGATTTGGGTTGGTTGGTAACGTAGTACTTGAGGGGCGCGATGAGGTGGAGATCGTTCTTCGCGCGCGTCATCGCGACGTAAAGAAGACGGCGCTCTTCCTCGATCTGATCGGCGCGGCCCGTCGAGAACTCTGACGGGAAGTTGCCGTCGGCGACATTCAGGATATAGACCGCATCCCATTCCTGCCCTTTGGCCGAGTGCACCGTCGACAGCACCAGGTAGTCTTCGTCCAGATACGGCGTCCCGGAAAAATCGCCCGTCGCTGACGGAGGATCGAGCGCGAGCTCTGCAAGAAACTGATCGCGAGAGGCGAACTGCTGCGCGACCCCTTCGAGTTGAACGAGATCTCCCATGCGCGCCTGCGCCGATTCGTAGATGCGTTCGAGGTGCGGCTCGAACCACTCACGAGCGTGCCCGACCTGCCCGTGCCATGGCCCATCGGTGCGAGCCAGATCGTTCATGAGCGCGACAAACGGCGCCCACGCTTCAACAATCGCCGCCGGCGGCCGGAAGTCGCTCAGGCTTCCCCATCGATGACCTTCTCGTTCGAAGCGGCTCACCACCTGTTCCGCCGTTGCGGGGCCCATGCCCGGCAGAAGCTGAAGCGCACGGAACGCCGCGATGCGGTTTTTCGGGTTGTCGGCCCACCGCAGCACGGCCAGCAAGTCCTTCACGTGCGCAGCCTCGAGAAACTTCAGGCCCCCGTGCTTCACATACGGGATGTTCCGCCGCGTCAATTCGAGCTCGAGGATGTCGCTGTGATGTGAGCTCCTGAACAGCACCGCCTGGCGCTGCAGTCGCAGGCCGGCCTCGCGCGCCTCCAGCACGTGAGCGACGACGTAGTCTGCCTGCGCCTGATCGTCTGCCACGGTCACGTATCGCGGCCGATCTCCCGCTCCACGTCGTGCTTGGAGCACCTTGCGGTACTGCCGCGCGCTCTCCGCGATCAGGGCATTGGCGGCATCGAGCACTCCCTGCGTCGATCGGTAGTTGTCCTCGAGTGTGATCACCGCCGCAGGAGCGCCGTTGTCCGGAATGTATTGCTGGGGAAATCCAAGAATATTGTCGACGGTCGCGGCCCTGAACGAATAGATCGCCTGCGCGTCGTCTCCGACGACAGTGACGCCAGCGCCGTTTCGCTTGAGGCTCTTCAGGATGCCGGCTTGCAGCGAATTGGTGTCCTGATACTCGTCGACCAGAATGTGATCGAACTCACCGCCGATGTCGGACGCGAGCCGTTCGTCGCCCATCATCGTGTGCCAATAGAGGAGCAGGTCGTCGTAGTCGAGCGCCTGATTGGCCAGCTTACGGTCGACGTACGCCCGATACAGCTCGACGAGCTCGGCCTCCCAGGACGCGCACCACGGAAACAGCAAGTCGAGCGTTTCGGAAAGCGGCCGCTGCGTATTGACGCGGTGGGAGTAGATGGCCAGGCACGTGTCCTTCCGCGGAAAGCGCCTGTCTGTTTTCGAGAAGCCGAGCTCGTGCCTGAGCACATCCATCAGGTCGGCGGCATCGCCGCGGTCGAGCACGCTGAAGCTGCTGTCGAGCCCAACTGCCGCGGCGTGGCGGCGGATCAGCCGGTTTGCGACCGAGTGAAACGTGCCCGACCATGGCAGGCGAACGCTGGTTCCGTGTCCTGCAGACGTGGCTGCCGTCTGCTCGGCGATGATGCGCTGAGTGCGGCGAATCATCTCGTGCGCCGCTCTGCGGCTGAAGGTCAGGAGCAGGATGCGCGCGGGCGACGCGCCGGACAACACGAGGTAAGCCACGCGATGCGCAAGCGTATGGGTCTTGCCGGTACCGGCGCCGGCGATGATCAGCAGAGGTTCCGCCCCGGCTCTCACCGCCTCTTCCTGTCTGGAGTTGAGCCGTTCGTGCGCCGGTGTCATGCGGCCCACTATAGGAGATGTGGTTGTGAAACACCATTGAGAGATTGGAGGATTGGAAGATTGTCAGAATGTTGGTTGATTGAGGATTGAAGATTACGGGCAACTCAATCGTCAATCACCTATCTAACAACACTCCCACAATCTGGCAATCCAGCGATCTTCCAATAGAGGTTCTCTAAAGCTCTCGTAGTGCCGTTGGAATGGGCAGCCGCGCCGCGCGGATTGCCGGAAACAGCCCGCCAATCAATCCCATCGCCAGCGCATACACAAGGCCCATTCCCAGCAATTGCGGTGTGACACGGAACGCAAATGCGACCTGGCTGAACGTCTGAAAATTCATCGTCGAGGTCTGGTAGCCGTTGAACCCGAGGTAGGCAGCCGCGCCGCCGATCGCGCCGCCAATCGCCCCGAGCACGAGCGACTCGACGAGCACCGACACGAGCACCGACATGGTGTTGAACCCCAGGGCCCGCAGCGTCGCGATCTCACGCGACCGCGTGGCAACGGCGGTGTACATCGTGAGGATCGCACCGAAGACCGCGCCGATGCCCATGAGTCCGGCAATGCCGAACCCGATCGTCTGGATCAACCGCGTGAGCGCCTGCGACTGTCCCGCGTAGTACTCGTTCTCGCGCCTGATTGAGACGTTGAGCTGCGGATTTGTGGTGAGCCAGTCTTGGAACGCGCCCAGCGAGTCGGCCGAATCGAGCCGCGCGAGCAAGGACTGATAGGTATTGCCGCGGCGAAAGGCGCCCTGAAGCGTACGCACGTCCGCCCAGATCTCCGTTTCGGCCACCCCCCCGTCGGCCTCGAATACGCCGACCACGCGCCAGCGGTTCTGGCCCGACACGATCGTGTTGCCGACCTCGGTACCCTCAAACTGCCCGCGCGCACCTCTTCCGACGACCACCTCGTCGGTGCCGAACTGGAGCATGCGGCCTTCGATAATCGAGACCTCTTCTCGCAGTGGAAGGCCCGTTTCCTCGATCCCTCGCATCGGCACGTTGGACGGCGAGTCGGGAACACCGCGTTTGGGGAGATCGAGAATGACGTACATCTCCGCTGACGCGAGCGGCGTCTGGCCGGCACGCCGGATACCAGGCGCCTGCTTGATGATTTCGACAGCCGTCCCCAACAATCCGCTCGTCATCTCGCTGTCGGCGCCGCTTCGCATGACGAGCGCGCGGCTTGGCGAACCCGACCCCTGCATGGCGGCGGAAAAGCCCGCCGCAATCGAGAGCACCGAGACGAACACGACCACGACGCCGGCGATGCCGACAATGGCGACAGCCGACGAGCTCAACCTTTGCGGAATAGTCCGGATGTTGAGCAGCAGCACGGCGAGGGTCTGCGTGAGCCACCTCATGTCAGGTTCGCCTCAGCGCGTCGGTAATCCGCAGACGCATCGCGCCAAGCGCCGGCATCACACCCGCGAGCAGCCCCATGAGCACCATGAGGCTCACGCCAATGGCGAGCTCCCGCGCCGGAAGGATGAAAATGGGGAGCATGCCGTTGGTGGGATCGCCGCTCTGCACGAAGAGCCACGCGAGCCCGAGGCCGAGAAGGCCGCCGGTGAAGGCGACGAACAGCGATTCGCCGAGCACGAGCGCCAGGATCGATCCGTCGGAGAAGCCCAGCGTCTTGAGCACGGCGAACTCGCTCGTGCGTTCACGGACGGATTGCGCCATCGTGCTGGCCGCCACCAAGCCGAACATGAAGAGGACGGTGGACGAGATCGCGATCATGATGGTCGAGACGTCGCCGATCTGTTTGGCGAACCCTTCCACGAAGCCCTTCTCCGTTGTCGTCTTCGTTTCAGCCGATGAATTCGCGAACATCTCGTCGAATGTCCGGCTGAGCTCGACCGCCCGCGACGGGTCGGCAATCTTCACGACGTACCACCCGATAGTTCCGGCGCTAAAGGTGCGGTTCTCGTCGAGGTAGTCGTACCGAAAGAAGAAATTCGTCTTGTCGACGCCGTCGTCTCCGTCGTAGATCCCGACGATGTTGAATTCCCACGTCTGACCGCCGCCTTTGGGTGGAAAGATGGTGCCGGTCAGCGGGACGCGATCGCCGATCTCCCACTCGAAGCGGTTGGCCAGATCCCGTCCGATGATCGCTCCCTGCCGATCGGCCAGCCAGGCTTTGACCTGATCGGGCGGGATACGGAATTCCTGATAGATCTTCAGAAACGATTCGGGTTCCACTGCGATGTTGGCGAAGAAGTTGGCCGGATCCTGGTAGACGCCGCCGAACCACGACTGATGAGTCACGATCTCGACACCGTTGGTCTGTTGGAGACGCGTCTGATACGCCAGCGGCAGCGGCATGATGAGCGACACCTTGTGAATCAGCACCAGCCGATCGAGGCCCGCCACATCGACGCCGAACGTAAACGCCATCCTGATCGTCATCAGAATGCCGAACAGAAGGAAGGCGATGAAGATCGAGAGCAGCGTGAAAATCGTGCGGAACTTCTTCCGCCAGATGTTCTTCCAGACGAGCGGCAGGAACTTCATGCCGGCGCTCCCGACAGCACTCCCTTGTCGAGGTGCATCGTCCGACGAGCGCGCTCGGCGGCGCGCGGATCGTGGGTCACCATGACGATGGTCTTGCCGTGATCCTGATTCAGCGACTGCAGGAGATCGAGAATCTCGTCGCCGGCCTTGCGATCGAGGTCGCCCGTGGGCTCGTCGCACAGCAGCAGCGTGGGATCGGTCACGATCGCGCGCGCGATGCCCACGCGCTGTTCTTGGCCGCCGGAGAGCTGTCTCGGATAGTGGGACCCGCGGTCGGCAAGGCCGACGACCTTGAGCGCGATCCCTGCGCGTTTCCGGCGTTCGGCCTTCGACAGCTTGGTGAGCAGAAGAGGAAGTTCGACGTTTCGCTCAGCCGTGAGCACCGGCAACAGGTTGTAGAGCTGGAACACGAAGCCGATGTTCTGCGCGCGCCACTTCGAGAGCTGGCTGCTGCTGAGTGCGCTCACCGTGACGCCGGCGACGTCGACCGACCCGCCGGTGGGCGTATCCAGGCCGCCGAGCAGATTGAGCAGCGTGGTCTTGCCGGACCCGGACGGCCCCATGAGCGCCAGGAAATCGCCTTGCGGGATCTCGAGATTCACTCCTTTGAGGACGTCGATGCGCTCGCTGCCTCGCGTGAAGTGCTTGTGGACGTCCCTGACCCGAACGAGAGAGGAGTCGGTCATGACTGCTTTGTCCTGATAATCGCACCGGTTGACAGCTCCGCGGGCGGCGACACGACCACGCGCTCGCCGGCGTTCAACCCTGCAATGACTTCGATGCGATCGCCGTCAGTGCCTCCGGTTGTGATCGCACGCCGCTCGACGCGATCGCCAGCGACGACGAAGACGTGCGCTTGTTGGCCGTCAGTTCTGATGGCGGCCTTTGGCACCAGCGCAACGGCGCGCGCTGCCGTGGCGCCCGATTCCTGTTCGCGCAGGAACGTCACCTTGACCCCCATGTCGGGCAAGATTCGCGGATCGAGCTCCCGAAAGGCGATGCGCACCAGCACGGTGGCTTTCTGCCGATCGGCAGCCGGCACGGTGGTAATCACCCGCGCGGGAATCTGCCAGTCGGGGTACGCGTCGAGGATCGCGGTCACCGCTTGATCTGATTTGACGCGATTGATGTAGCTCTCGTTGACGTCGACTTCGATTTCCAGCGACTGCATGTCGACGATGGTCCCGATGCCGGTCCTGGTGAACCCGCCGCCCGCCGAGACGGGCGACACCATCTCGCCAGGCTGCGCGTCTTTGGAAATGACCACGCCGGAGAACGGCGCGCGGATGATCGTGTTGTCGAGATTGGTGCGTGCGAGCGCCGCCTGCCGCTCGGCGACCCGCACTTCCTCGCGAGCGGCAAGAATGCGCGCGTCGAACGAGTCGACCGATGCCCGCGCGGCGTCGACTTCGGCGGCGGTCGAATAGCCTGCCTTGACGAGCGTCGAGACGCGATCGAGGTTGATGCGCGCTTCCTTGAGCCGCACCTCGTTCTCGGTGACGTTTCTGCGCTCGGCCTCCGCTTGCGCATCCGCCAGCGCGACCGTTGCGCGTTCGGTCTGATCGTCCAACCTGGCGAGTACCTGTCGCTCCTTGACCGCCATGCCTTCTTCGATGTTCAGCTCCACAATCTTCCCGGTGATCTTCGACGAGACCGTCGCTCGGCGGCGCGCGGTGACATAACCCGAAGCGTTGAGCACGGACGCCTGCGCGCCCGCCTGCCTGGAGGTGACCGCTACGACCTCGACTTCGACAGGCCGTTCGCGTGTCGTCCACCACCAGGCGGCGCCCGCGCCAAGCAGGAGCGCGGCGATCAGAACGACCCACGCCACGCCGCGTCGGCCCCGGCCCGGCGCGACGGGCTCCCGCTCGAGCTTGAGCGCGGCGAGGTCCTGCTTGAGGTCGGCCATCGAATTCGACGCCTAGGCGCGTCCGGCGAACTCGCGGGTTTCGGTGTGCACCTTCACCTTTTCGCCTTCCTTGATGAAGAGGGGCACCTGAACCTGCAGACCGCTCTCGAGCGTCGCGTTCTTGGTGACGCTGCCGCTGGCGGTGTTGCCACGGACGCCCGATTCGGTGGCCGTCACCGTCATCTCCACGTGAGGAGGGAACTGCACGCCAATCGGGTTGCCGTTGAACTTCTGCACTTCCACCACCAGGTTGTCGACGAGAAGCAGGCGGTCGTCGCCAAGCAGCTCGGCGCGCAGCGTGAGCGTCTCGAACGTCTCCTGATCCATGAAGTGCAGGCCGCTGGCGTCCGCATAGAGATACGCGGCATCGACGACCATGAGGTCTGGTTCCTGAAATTTCTCGCCGGCCTTGAACGTCTTGTCGAAGACCGCTCTGGTGACGAGATTCCGCATCTTGATCCGGACGAGCGTCTGTCCCCCTCGGGCTGTCGGCCGCGAGATGTCGACGTCCAGAGCGTGATACGGAGCTCCCTCGAACTCGAAGTACATTTTCCGTTTGATCTCGATTGCCTCGATGAGCGCTGCCATCGGAATCATCTTACTTCGGGAGCCGTTGGTGCTAGTATCCGCCGCATGACTACACCAGCTGCCGAGGCCCCCAAGGATCTGGTTGGTTTCCTGGATCTCTATCTCGTGCAGAAAGCGCCGTTTCAGATCCCCGATGCGGGTCGGGAATGGATCGTCAAGTTCGGGCCCTGGATCACGCTGGTGCTGCTGATTTTGTCGCTGCCGCCGCTGCTCTTCGTCCTCGGCATCGGCACGTTTCTCATCCCGTTCGGCGGGGTTGGCTACGCGTCCAGCTTCGGGTTTTTTACGATCGTTCTCATCGTGGAGATCGGGCTGATGGTGGCTGCGCTCCCCGGGCTGTTCGATCGCAAGATGTCCGGGTGGACCCTGCTGTTCTACTCACAACTCGTGAGCATCGCGCTTTCGCTGTTCACGGGCGCGATTGTGGGCGGTTTGCTGTTCGGGCTGATCTCGCTCTACATCCTCTTTCAGGTACGGCCGCTGTATCGTTGAGCGTCACGTCGTCGCAGGGACGCCATACATGGGCCGCCTGTCCGCCAGCGCGAGCCATCCTCGCACGATGCGATAGATGAACCACATGGTGAGGATGCCCGCTGGCAGCCAGACGACGAGGATGCCGATGCCCAGCGTGGCAAGAACGAAGAACAGGCACAACGACGCCCACAGCAGCCCAAACCAGAACGTTCGGATCTGCCAGCGGAAGTGCGATTCGAGCCACGTGCCGCGCGCATCGCTGCGCTTCACGTAGTTCAGAATCACCGCGATCAGCGAAGGCCATCCGATGAGAAAGGCCCCGATGACGGTGGCCGCGCCCAGAATGCCCGTGAGCAAGCTGAGGGCATGGAGCAGATAGATGGCGTGCGTCCATGTGACCAGCGACTCGTCGGAAGCAGTCATGCGTTCATTATCGCCGATCGGATAGAGTCGGAGCATGTTCAAGGTTCTTCAGATCGACCACGTCGAGCTGTTCGTCCCGGATCGCGACGATGCGGCCCGCTGGTACGAACGCGTCCTGGGCTTGCAGGTGGTCCGGGAATGCGAGGAGTGGGCGGTCGGGGGCGGGCCGCTGATGATCTCGAGCGACGACGGGCGCACGAAACTCGCGCTCTTCGAAGGCCAGCCGACTCGCGTAGCCGACACTGCGGCATTCAGGCGGGTCGCCTTCAGCGTGACAGGCGAGCAGTTCCTGGAATTTCTCCGCCGGCTCAGCGATCTCGAGCTGAGGGACTCGCGCGGCAATGACGTGACGGCGGCCTCACCGGTCGATCACGACAAGGCGTTCTCGATCTACTTCAATGACCCGTTCGATCACCAGCTCGAGGTGACGTCGTACGATCACGCTCTCATACGCGCGGCGCTGGTAGCTCCTACCTGAACAGTTCGCGGCCGTATGAAAGCCCCGGCCACGGGATCGACGCGGCGATGATGAGTACCGCGACGAGCGTAGAGATCATCACTTGCTTGTGGCGTCTGCGGCCGTCGGCCACGCGCCGCGTCTTGCCGCGCCACGCGTGCAGGATTCCGATCGCGATCAGCATCGAGACCGGATGGTCGAGCATGAAGAATCGCAGTGTCGGCACGTTCATGCCGGTCCCTGGATCCGCAAAGAACGCGGGCGTAAGCGGGCTGAGCCACGCGTAGAGGGCAAGCCCGACGAGAAACTGCAGACTGACCATATTGACGAAAGCCGAGTGCACGCGATCGTCGGTCGTGGTCCACGGCCGCCCCGCAGACCATCCGACTAACGATTTCGTTACGAGCAGGACACCTGTCAGTAGTACGAGCCACCGAAGGTAACTATGAACATAGAGCGATGCGGTGTGCACGAAGCGAAGCATAGTGCCGCGGCGTTCCTGTATACTGAAAGTCTCCCCGCCGCCCACGGCAGTACCAAGGATCTGTCATGCCGTCACCCGGGCTCTGGCAACGAGCGCGTCCGTACGTGTTCGTCCTTGCTGCCTTCCTGATTGCACTCTGGTTGGAGCTGGCGCTGAATCGACTCAGCCCCCGTTTCACATTTCTCTTCTTCGCTCCCGTCGTCGCGTTCGCTGCGTGGTCCGTTGGCAGACGGACCGCGCTGTTCGCCATCCTGCTGGCGGCGTCGGCGATCGACTTCTTCGTTCTCGAGCCCGGGACGATGTTTTCGGTGGGCGGCAGGAGCGGAGTGCTTGCCCTCGGGGTGTTCGCCGCCGGCTGGACGAGCATCGCGGCAATTGCCAGTGCGGCGTCAGGCCGCGTCGCCGTGGAAATCGCCGCGCGAACGTTCTCCGATCGGGCGGCGGCCCAGGCGCACCGCATCGCACAGTCGACGGCCGCGCTCGCGCTCGCCCGCACGTCGGCCGATGCGGTCGAAAGCATCGTGCAGGAGCCGTTGCACTGGCTGCGCGCCGATGCCGGCACCGTCTTTCTCACCGACGAACAGGGAGAGCAGCTGACGCTGGCGCGAACGGTGGGGTACCCCCTGCGCGAAGGCGAATCGTGGCCGGTGGCTCATTTCGGCGAAGAATCGCCATTCACGGAGTCGCTGCACCGTGCAACCCCGGTCGTGATCAAATCGAAGGCGGCCCGCAAAGCGGAATTCGGACAGTGGGCGCACCAGGGTCCGTGGGAATCGTACGAGGCCACGCTCGTTCTGCCGATTGCCGTCGAACGCCGCGTGGTCGCGCTGCTCCAGCTCGATTTTCTCGCGCCCCACGAATTCAGCGTGGAAGACCATGAGTACATCCACACGCTGTGTGCGCGTGCCGGCCAGGCTCTGAGTCGCACCTGGCTCTATGAGGCCGTCGAGCGGGCTCGCGCCGATGCGGAGCTTCTCAAAATGCGCGCCGACGCCGAGCTGATCGAGCGGCAGCGATCCGAGCAGGCGCTTCGAGCCAGCGAAACGCGATATCGTGCGCTCGCCACCCGCACCACGAGGTTGCACGCCTTGACAGCGAACCTGTCGGAGGCAGCGAGCATTACAGCGGTTGCCCAAGTGATCGTCGAGCACGCGCACCTGGTAGTGGGCGCGAACGAAGGGGAGCTCAAGCTGATCGGCGACGATCCCGCCACGTTCGAGCCCGGCACTGCCGCCACGGAAGCCCTGCTTACGCGCCGGCCGGTATTCGTGGGATCGATAGCGGAAGCGCAGGAAAAGTTTTGGCGCTCGGCCTCGACTGCCGCCGACCGTGGGTTCGAGTCGATGTCGGTGCTGCCCCTGATCGTGGAGAGCGCACCAATCGGCGTGCTCGAGTTTCACTTTACGGCGCCCGTGAACTTCGATCAGGAGTATCAGGCGCTGCTGGTCTCCGTCACACAGCACTGCACTCAGGCGCTCGATCGCGCGCGCTTGTACGAGCAGGCGCAGCGCGCACAAGCCGAGGCCGAAGCGGCCAACCGCCTGAAGGACGAATTCGTGTCGACGGTCTCCCACGAGCTGAGGACTCCGCTCAACGCGATCCTCGGTTGGACGTCGATGCTGCGTCAGGGCTCGATGGATGAGGAGCTCGTGCCGCAGGCCATCGAGTCCGTGTACAGGAACGCGTCGCGGCAGGCCAAACTCGTCGACGACTTGCTCGATTTCTCGCGCATCTCCGGGGGCCGGACTGCGCTGGAGCTCGAGGTGATCGACGTGCCCAGTCTGCTGCGCGGCATCGTCGAATCGGTGACGCCGCTGGCCGTGAGCAGCCAAATCGACATCGCCGTCTCGCCGCTGCCCGACGCGGCCGTCCGCGGCGATGTGCGCCGGCTCGAGCAGGTCTTCATCAACTTGCTGGGGAACGCGCTCAAGTTCACGCCGTCCGGCGGACACATCATGCTGTCGGCCAGGTTGATGGGCCGCAACCTCGAGGTGCGTGTGGCGGACGATGGCATCGGCATCGATGCCGAGTTCCTGCCGCATGTCTTCGACAGGTTCCGCCAGGGCGACAGCACGACGACCCGCAACCACCCAGGACTCGGCCTCGGCCTGTCGATCGCGAAGCAGCTCGTCGAGGCGCACAAGGGTTCGATCCGCGTCGAGAGCGGTGGGCCCGGCGCGGGAACCGCCTTCATCGTCACGCTGCCGCTGGCGGGTCATGCGGAGGAACGGCCGGAACCGCCGAAGACGGAAGAGCCACGGCTCGACGGAGTTCGGGTGTTGGTGGTGGACGACGAGCAGGATTCGCGCGAGCTGATCGGGCGGGCGCTCGCAGGGCAGGGAGCCAAGATCACGCTGGCTGAGAACTCGCAGGCGGCGATAGAAATCCTCGAGAAGTCCGACATCGACGTGCTGCTCGCCGATATCGCGATGCCCGGCGAAGATGGCTATGAGCTGATCAAGAGGATTCGGTCGTCAGCGGCATCGAAGCTGGCGGGGCTTCCCGCGGCCGCCGTTACCGCTCACGCGCGCCAGGACGAACGTCAACGTGCGCTGGCGGCGGGGTTTCACGTGCATGTGGCGAAGCCCGTGGAGCCGATCGAGCTCATCCGGACGGTCAATCACCTCGCGCACGACCGGCGCCGGCACCGCCGCTCACGGGTGTAGATTCGATCCAGCCTTCCCAAGGGCCATCATCGCGTTGGCGTCCGCACGCTTTGGACCGTGTATCGCTCGCTGAAGCGATCCTGAACAGGCGTATCGAAGGTGGCCACGGTTTCCGGTATGTCGTTCTCTTATGTAACGAGAGAACGGGCCGGAGCCCGCTCTCTCCGCGGAGCATGTCAGACGGTCCGGCGGCCGCTCAACAGCCCGACGACGAACAGCACCAGGGCTGCGACGAGAAGAAGATAGATGAAGTTGCCGACGGTGTAGCCAGACACCAGCCCCAACACCCATAACACCAATAGAACGGCCGCGATCGTAAACAGCATTCCGCACCTCCTGCCTTCCTATAGGCAATCGGCGCGCCAAAGCAGCGAGATGACGAATAAAAATCGGAGGTGCGGTAGACTTTGCATGACGGAGAGGAGAATAGTTTGCTCGACAGCCAACGCCTGAAGATCGCCGTCTTCATTGATTTCGACAACATCGAGATCGGCGTCAAGACGACGCTGCATACACAGTTCGATATCGCTGCCATTCTCGACGGGATCAAGGAGCGCGGGGAGGTCGTGACCAAGGTCGCCTATGGCGACTGGAAGCGCGCCGGCGACTACGGCCGCCTGCTGTCCCAGCACGCCATCCGGATGGTGCAGCGCAACCTGACGCCTGGCGGCGACAAGAACGGCGCCGACATCAACCTGGCGCTCGACGCGCTCGAGATGGCCTTCACGCACGACCACATCAACGCATTCGTCATCGTCGGCGGCGACAGCGACTTCATCACGCTCGTCGAGAAGCTGAAGCAGTACGACAAGAAGGTCTTCGTGGTCGGCGGGCGGCAGTTCACGAGCCAGGTGATGCAGAAGAACTGCCACGAGTTCATCGCCTACGAGAACCTCGTGGGCACACGACGGCCGGCGCCCGCTGGTCAGCCGGGAGTCCGGCGCGAGGCCGCGCCCGCGGCAACAGCCGACGTCGCGAAGGTGATTCCGCTGGTGAAACGGGCGCTCAAGGTGCTCGCCGATCGCGAAGTGTCGCCGCAGCTCGGGCTGCTGAAGAGCACGCTGCTGCAGCTCGATTCGACCTTCTCCGAGCGCGACTACGGCGTCAGCTCGTTCCGCGACTTCATCGAGAAGATTGCAAAGACCGGCATCATCACGATCCGCCATTCGGGTCGCAGCATGATGGTGGACCTGGCAGAAGGGGCGGCCGAGAACGGTGGCGCCCCCGCTTTGGCGCCACCGGTCCCCGTCGTTGACAGAGCCAGGCCCAGAGGAGGCCGCCACATCCACGGCCTCGGCGAATGTGGCGCCCGTTTTGCGCGACCCGGAACAACTCCACCAGATGGCGGCAGAGCTCCGCGAGCTTTTTGCGCGAGCAGGCCAGCCGCCGCGCTGGCCGATGTACGTGCGGCAGATCAAACAGTATTTGCGCGGCATCGATTCGGCGTTCGACGAACGCAAGTGGGGGTTCGCCACGATCATGGAGTTCCTGCGGGCCTGCCAGCGCGAAGGGGTGTTGAGGCTCGAGCGCGACCGCCGCGGTCAGGTTCGCGTGTTCCCCGGGCCGGCGATTCAGGCTGCTCCGGGTGTGGAAGTGATACAGGAAGCAGTGGTCGTGGATGCGGAGGAGCTGCCCGACATGCCAGCCGAACCCGTCGACGCGCTCATTGAATCGTTTCGCGAGGCGTCTCCCGCCGCTGCAGACGAAGCCGCGAGCGACGTCGAGTCGGCGCCAAAACCGCGCCGATCCCGGAAATCTCCCGCGGCTCCAAAATCTTCCGTCCGGCGGGCGGCCGGGACGAAGTCCCCTGCGCGCCGGCGAAAGCTGCCCGCGCCCGCTTGAACCAGCTGAAGAGCAAACCTAGGCACGGATGACCGAGCTCGACGGCTCTCGCAGCGACGCGGACGAGATTCATCAAGACGAGAAGCTGCTGGCGGACCTGCGCCAGGCCTTGATGAAGCTCCACAAGGTGCTGCTCGACTGGGAGCGGCGGGGCTACGAGCGAATCCACGGACGGCAGTCGAGCCACGACATGCTGCAGGTGCTCCTCTCGGATTCGCAGTTCGCCTGGCTGCGCCCCATCTCGCAGCTGATCGTCCGGATCGACGAGACGCTCAGCGAGCCGACGCCGCCGATGCGCAATGATGTCGACGCCATTGTCGCGGCGGTGAGAACGCTCACCTCTCCGAACGAAAACGGAAACACCTATGAGCGGCGGTACGACAGGGCGCTGCAGGAACTGCCCGATGCCGTCGTCGCGCACGGCGACGTGAGGGGGCTGATCAAGGCGGCTTTGGGCTCTAGGCTTTAGGCTTGTCGGCGGGCCACGACTGACGACTATCGACTGACGACTCACGTACAATCCTTCTCGTGAGTCGCACCTACCCCGCCGCCCAGATCGTCGCGCCGAAGGCGCATCAGCATTTCGCCCGCCATCTGGAGCAGGCGCGTGCCAGAGGAATCGAGCTGGTTGCGGCGCTTCCCGATCAGGCGTGCATCGAGACGATGATCAGCGCGACGTTCTGGGCGAGCTTGCGGCGCGAGGAAGGGTACGTCCCGAAGATCTCACTGGCCTACCTGCCGCCTGAGCACGACCAGCATCCGCTGACGCTCGAACATCCGTTGCCGATGTCGCCGGCGGTGCTCACCAAGATCGCCGCTGTCGTCGAAAAGCCGGGCATCCACCTGGGTGTCTGGTCACACGAAGGGAAGCTGAGCATCTGGGGTGCCACGCACAACATCCCGACGTTCTGCTTCGTGCTGGAAGTTGTCGAGCCAGGCTTGATGGTGATCAAGCACCACCGGGGCGAGCAGTCGGGCAAGTACGTGAACGTCGCGGTCCTGGAGGGGGATCAGGTGAAGTTCGTCGACGAGAGCGCGTCGAGCCTGCCCGACTGTCCTGAGCTGCTCAAGTCGCTGCTGGGCTTCGATTCGCCTGCATCGTGGGTCGACTCCGTCAACGTGCTGGTGCAGCTGGCGGTCGCAATGCGCAGCCACGGCCGCGGCGGTCTCCTGCTCATGGTCCCGCCAGCATCCCAACATTGGCGCGAGTCCATCGTCCATCCGATGCCGTACGCGGTGTCGCCACCGTATCAGGGTCTTGCCGAGGTGATGCGTGCGACCGGCAAGGGACGAGCGGCCGATTCGTGGCGGGGCGCGCTCAAGGAGGCCGTGGACGCGATCGCGGGGCTGACGGCGGTCGACGGCGCCACGGTGCTCACCGACGAGTACGAAACCCTTGCTTTCGGCGCCAAAATCCAGCGCCGCCGCGGATCGCCACCGGTTGAATCGGTGATGGTGACGGAGCCGGTCGAAGGGCTTCCTGCAAAGCAGTACGCGGCGTCAGAGCTTGGCGGAACGAGGCATCTGTCGGCCGCGCAGTTCGTGCACGACCAGCGCGATTCGATTGCGCTGGTGGCTTCGCAGGATCGGCGGTTCACGGTGTTCGCGTGGTCTCCCTGCGAAGGGAGCGTCCACGCGCACCGTGTCGAGACCCTGCTGCTGTAGCCGGATCGTCAGGCTTTCACGCTGAACATCAACGTGCAGCCGCCGGCCTCGGTGCGTCGAGCGTCGAGCGTTCCGCCGTGGGCCTGGGCGATCCGGGCGGCCGCTGCCAGCGCAATGCCGGCGGGGATTCCACCCGGACGTTCGGACCACTCAAGATCGGCCAGCCTCGAGAACTGATCGGCCGAAAGGCGGAAGACATCCTGCCGCAGCTCGCACGACGCCAAGCCGTCCGCGCTTCGCGTCGCGACCTGGATCGGGCCTCCCTTGCCCGAGATCTCGATCAGCGACACCAGGGTGCCAAGGCACGCCTGCAGCGCGAGCGCAATCATCCGACCGTCGGCCGTCAGCCGAAGCGGAGAGTCGCAGAGGTCGAACGCGACGCGCGACTCCGTGACGCGCAACTCCTCATCGAAGGAGCGCGCCGCGGTCTCGACGGCGCTGTTGAACGAGAGCGGCGCCATCTCGGGCGCCGCGTCCTCCAGCAGGATGCGGAGCGCCTGAAACGCGCGCATGTTCCGCTGCACGCCGACTCGGGCCAGTGCCAGCCCCATCCGCTCGCGCAGCGGGCGCGATCGCGCCGCGACGAGGTTGAAGCACGATGCCACGCCTTCGAGCTCCTGCGACATGTCCTGCAGCGCGAACGTCACGGGAATGCTCGTGGGAAACGCGAGCGCGGCCGCGGTCGTCTGGCTCGCCTCCGCGGGACGACGCCGCGACTCGAGCTCGTCTATGTAGTGAGCGTCGTGGCGCATCCGGTATGTGGGCGGCAGGCCTTGGCGTGCGGGGCGTGTTGGTTCGAGATACTGATCGATCGAAGACTCATCCACGGGTTCCGACATGCGCCTCATTCTGTCATGAAGCCCGCCTGGTTTGAAGCCGATAACTAATCACGGCGTCTCCATGTCGCGTCCAATCCCCATTCTCGTCGTCATTGTCTGGATCGGTTGTATGGCGGCTCTCGTTCAGCGAACGTACGGAGAGTCGTCCGGCAACCTCGCCACCGATCTCGCTCGATACGGATCCACCGCGCAATGGCGGGGCGTTTACTATCGGGGCGAAAAAATCGGCTTTACCGTCAGCCAGACGCTCCCCGCAAAAGACGACGCAGGGGCGCTCGACCTGCAGGAAGACGGCCAGCTCCAGATGTCGCTGCTTGGATCGCACACGGTCACGACGCTGCGCACCACAGCGCGCGTCAATCGGGCGTTCGAGCTGCAATCCTTTGTCTTCTCGCTCGATCCAGGCACTGGTCCCATCACCGTGGCTGGCGACGTACGCGACTTGACGCTCGATCTGTCGATTACGAGCAACGGGCAGACGCGATCGGAGACGATGCGTTTGGCCGAACGCCCTATGCTGGCGATGAATCTTGTCCGCCGTCTGGCGGATCGCGGCCTCACGCCGGGCGCGCGCTACGAGTGGAAGGTCTTTGATCCCGCCACACTCCGGAACGCGCCCGTCACCGTGACGGTAGGTGAGCGAGAAGTCGTGCGGGCGGACGGCAGGCCGATGCCGGCGTTTCGGGTCGAGATGGAGTTTGCCGGCCTCCGCACGACTTCGTGGATTACAGACACGGGCGAGATGGTGCGCGAGGAGAGTCCGCTTGGATTCATCTCGGTGCGCGAGAATTCCGAGACCGCGCGCGCGCTCGCGGTGCCAGGCCGCATCAGACAAGATCTTCTCGAAGCGGCGGCGGTCGTTCCTCAACTCACGCCGGGCCTTCCTCCCATCGCTGATCCCCGCGATGTGCGCCGCGTCAAGATGCAGGTCGAGGGCATCGACCTGTCCAGCGCCGATCTCGTCGGCGCAGGTCAGCGCGTCGAGAAGGGAATCATCGAGATCGAGGACGCGCTGGCGATCGACGCCACGGCCGTTCGCGAAGACCTCGCGCGCTATCTGGCTCCGGAGCCGTTCATCGAAAGCGACGACGAGGGCATTCGGACTGCGGCCGAGGAAGCCGTTCGCGGTGTCACGGGCTCGCGCGCGCAGGCCGAAGCGCTCACGCGCTATGTCAGCGCGACGGTGCAGAAGAAGCCGACGGTGAGCCTGCCGTCCGCTCGCGAGGTGTTGCGCACCAAGATCGGCGACTGCAACGAGCATACGGCGCTGTTCGTTGCGATGGCGCGAGCCATTGGGATCCCGGCCCGCATCGCCGTCGGACTGGCGTACGTGCGCGGCGCCTTCTACTACCACGCCTGGCCGGAGGTATATCTCGATGAAGGCAGCGGCCGAGGGCGATGGCTGCCCGTCGATCCCACGTTCAATCAGTTTCCGGCAGATGCCACGCACCTCCGGCTCGTGAGGGGAGGACTGGACCGACAGGCGACCATCCTTCCGCTGATTGGCCGGCTGAAGATCACGATGCTCGACATCGAGGTCAGGCCGGGCTCGACGCCGACGCTGGTGGGTCAGGCCGTTGCCGGTGCGCCCATCGCGCTTCCCACGCCACGCGACACCCGTCGCTGGTGTCTGCCGTGCTTCCTTGGTGGTCACGAATGATTGAGATACAAGGTCTTCGAAAGCAATACGGACAGTTCACGGCCGTCGATGGAATCGACCTCGACGTGCAGCCCGGAGAAATACACGGGTTCCTCGGCCCCAATGGCGCCGGCAAGACCACGTCGATTCGGATGATCGCGGGCCTGCTCAAGCCAACCGAGGGCCGCATCAGCGTCAACGGCCACGATTTGGCGACGGAGCCGGAAGCCGCGAAGGCATCGCTCGGGTTCATCCCGGACCGCCCCTACATCTACGAGAAACTGACCGCCGGGGAGTTTCTCCGGTTCCACGCCGGCCTCTACGGAATCAACGGCAGCGGCGTCGATCAACGCGTGCGCGAGATGCTGGAGCTCTTCGAGCTCGGCCGATGGGAGAACGAGCTGGTTGAAAGCTTCTCGCACGGCATGAAGCAGCGGCTCGTGATGGCGGCCGCGTTTCTCCATCGGCCGCAGGCGGTGCTCGTCGACGAGCCGATGGTGGGGCTCGATCCGCGCGGCGCGAAGCTCATCAAGAGCGTGTTCAAGCAGATGAGCGAGCGTGGCGTCGCCATCCTCATGAGTACCCACACGCTCGAAGTGGCGCAGGAGATGTGCGATCGCATCAGCATCATCTTGAAGGGGCACATCATCGCGCGCGGCACGGTCGACGATCTGCGCGAGCTCGCCGGCAACGAGCACGAGGAACTCACGCCGGTCTTTCTCAAACTGACGGGCGGCAGCGCGCTTCAGGAGATCGACGAGCTTGTCTAACTCGTTTGCCTACCTGCTGCTCCCCGCCTATTGGGCGTCGCGCAACCGCGCGCGAGCCAGCGACCGTGGAGATCGGGTGCGGGCGTGCGTGTTTGGGGGCGTCGGTGCGCTGGTCTTCGCGGCGCTGTTCGGGGGCGCGTTCTGGATCACGACCCAGCTCGCCGGTTACGAAGAGCTTGGAGATTTCCTCCTGCGCATCGGTCTGTCGTGGCTGTTCCTCACGTTTCTGTCGTTTCTGGCCTTCAGTGGGATCGTCACGGCGTTGTCGACGTTCTTTCTGTCCGAAGACCTCCGATTTCTGCTGGCCGCTCCCGTGGCAATCCGCCGCCTCTTCTATGCTCGATTCGTCAAGACCGTGCTGCAGTCGTCGTGGATGGTCGGAGTATTCCTGGCGCCGGTGTTGTTGGGCGTGGGCGTGGCCCGGTGCGCGCCCTGCATCTTCTATCTGACGGCGCTGCTGACGGTGGCGCCGTTCTGCGTGATTCCGGTCTCGCTCGGCACGGGCATCACCCTGCTGCTCGTCAACGTCTTTCCGGCGCGCCGGGCGCGCGACATCCTCATGCTCATGGGGCTCGTCTTCGCAGGCAGCCTCGTGCTGCTGCTGAGATTCATCCAGCCGGAGCGGTTGCTCAGGGTCGAGTCGCTGCCGGACGTCACGGGATTTTTCGCCACCTTGCAGTCGCCGGTGACGCCGTTCCTGCCGTCGTTCTGGGCGGGCGAGACGTTGTTCGCGAGCCTCAACGGCGGATGGGACTTCCTGCACGGCGGGGCGCTGTGGACGACCGCGGCGGCATTTACTGTGCTGCTGGGAGCGGCGAGCGAGCGGTGGTACTTTGCGGGGTTCAGCAAGTCGCAGGAGGCGCGAAAGGCGCGGTTCACGAGCCTTCGGGTGCTCGATCGCATCACGCACTGGGTGCCGATGCCGATCGCGCGCCGAAGCCTGCTCGTCAAGGACCTCAAGGTGTTCCTGCGCGACGTCACGCAGTGGTCTCAGTTGCTTCTGCTCGTGGCGTTGATGGTCATCTATCTCTACAACTTCCGAGTGATCGATCTAGATCGCATCCCGTTCATGGCTGGGATGATCAAGAACCTGTACGCGTTCTTGAACCTCGGCCTGGCGGGGTTCGTGCTGGCGACCGTGGCTGCGCGATTCGTGTTTCCAGCCGTGTCGTCAGAGGGGGCGGCGTTCTGGATCATCCGAACGTCTCCGGTGCCGCTCAGCAGCTTCCTCTGGTCGAAGTTCTGGATCGGTCTGTTTCCGGTGCTCCTGCTCAGCCTCACGCTGACGATCGTCGCCAATGAGTTTCTCGGCGTCGAACCGTTCCTGAAGGTCGTCACGGCCGTGGCGATTGCCCTGATGAGCCTTGCGCTGGTGGGATTGGCGACGGGCATGGGCGCTCGCTATCCGCGATTCGGCGCCGACAACGCGACGCAAGTGGCCGGGTCGCCTGGCGGCGTCGCGTTCATGATTGCCGCCGTTTCCTACATCATCGTGATGGTGGGACTGTTGGGCTGGCCGTCTTCGCTGTTTCTCTGGCGCATGGCCCGGGTGCACGTCCGGCCGTTTCAGACGTGGGAGATCGCCCTGATCTCGACGTGCTTCACGGCCGCGATTGCGATCAGCGTCGCGGTGCTCGCGTACGGCATGCGGTCCGGCGTCAAAGCCCTCGAAGAAATGTAGCTGGCTCGGTGCACTCGTCGCGCGCCAGGAGCGACCAGAAAAACGCACCAGAATAGCCTGCGGCTCTGGCCATTTCCACGATCCGGTCCGGCGTCAGGGTCGACCCGCCGGTTGGAAACTCTCCCAACAAGACAGGCGTCTCGTAACCGAGCTGGTCGACCGGCGTGGACAACGGCGGTTGTAACTTCAACGTCTCATACCAATGTACCTGGTGAAAATCGAGTTCGAGGTCCTGATAGCGGCGCCGCCAGCGAGCGCCGGCGGAACCGATCGTGATCGGTTGACGCGCGCAGCTTCGAACGACCGCGATTGCCTCGGCCAGGAACGCGTGGAGCGTTCCACGCGCGAGCGTCCGGATCCATTCGGGCTCGTTGATGATGTCCCAGGCAAAAACCGACGCTTCCTTTCCGTAGCGTTCCATGAGCGGTTGGATTACGTTGTCGAGAAGCGCCGAGCGGCTGTCCCGGTTGCCGAGAATGTGCGCGCGTCCCCCCAACTGAACGCCGCGTACGAGAGACGAAACAGCGCACCAATGAAAGTCGAGGAGCACGAACATCACGTTGAGCCGATGGCGCTGCGCGAGCTCGAGTGCGATGTCGAGATCGCGGAAAAGACAGGCATCTGGACCGGTGGGCCAGCCGCGCTGGTCGTACTCGATTCCGGCGCGCCCATCGCATAACAGAAACCACCTCACGTGGTGAATGTTGGCATTGGCGAGTTGGCAAATTGCCGCCTCGAGCCGGGCGCGGTTCTCGGTTTGGGCGATGCCACCATCCGGCTGCCAGGCGTTGGCGCCGAAGTCGAGCCCGTAGTTGATCCACGGAAGGTTGGCCCCCACGAGAAAGGTGTCGGTCACGTTCTCACAGTTATACCGGTTCGTGGGTTCGTTGGGTTCGTAGAGTTCGTGGGGTTCGGGCGCCGCTGCTAAGATCGCCTTCGTGGGCCGCCGCGTCTTTCTTCTTTCTCCTGCGAATTGCCGGGGCCGGCGTGCGCAGCAAGTGCTGTCGCCTCGAGCGACGTTCGATGTGGCAACGCGTCTGCGCAGCGACGGCGTGCCCATCGGAGAGCTGTTTGCGCACCTGAGCGGACTCTACTTTCGCGGCAAGATCACGTACGCGCGCAAATTTGGCCGTGCCTTCGTCATCACGCCCGATGAAGGGCTGGTGCCGGCCGATTGCGTGGTGACATCGAGCACGCTAGTGCGCTTCAGAGACGCCGAGATCAGCCTGGAGAATCCGTCATATCGGTTTCCGCTCGAGCGAACCGCGCGCGAGCTGGCGTCCGTTGTCGATGACGCCTCCGAGTTCGTGCTCCTCGGCAGTATTGCGTCTGACAAATACGTGCAGGTGCTGTCGGAGATTTTCGGAGAGCGACTCGTTTTTCCGACGGCATTCGTGGGGCGGGGCGACATGAGCCGAGGCGGGCTGCTCCTTCGCTCAGCGGCTGCCAGCCAGGAACTCGACTACGCGCCGGTCATTGGCGCAGTGCGGCGGGGTACGAGACCTCCCAAGCTGGCGCCAATGAAGTCGACGTGTCGCCGACGCACCTTCAGAAGTCCGCGTCCAACCGGATCTTGATCCACGCCACACGGCGGCGAAGGAAGTCCTTGAGCAGCCCGATCTCGGCCGCGTGTGAGTTGTCTTGCGGAGCGGTCTGCGGCCAGCGCTGGAAGTTGCGACCTGCGGCCTCACCGACCTCAGAGGCCATCCCATCGACGATGCGCGCCAGGTTGTCGGCCGAGAACTCTCCGTTCAAGAGCGTCTTGAAGCGCTCCCGATATCGGGACCTGAAGGCCGGATCGCGAAACAGGAGCCGCCACCACCCCTCGCTGAGGCCGGCCGCATAACCCCACGACGACGCCCACTCTTCGGGCTCGGCGGCGCGCGCGTCGTACGGCGTGCCCAGGCTGCGATCGAAATCCCATACGGGCCCCGCGATCAAACGGCCGCCTCGATCCTTGTGAAAGTACGAACTGAAGCGCATCCCGTCGACGTTCTTGGCCAGCGTGTTGATGATGTGGTGATCGATCCACGCATCCACGTCGATGAACTCCGAGTAGTGCTGGCCAGTGGCTGGGTGGGTGAAGTTCGGGGCGCTGGCTGCCTGCCCGAAGCTGTCGATGAACGTGCGGATGAAGTCGAACTGCGGCTTCCTCTCCGGACGAGCCATGTCCTCGGCGTTCGGATACACGAACTGGAGCCATCGCCCCGCCGCAGCGAAGTCAGGCGGCCCCTTGTCGATGCTCACGATGAACCCGCCGGTCACGTCCGGCAGGCTCGTGGCTGACGCAGGGAGTCGACTCACGTCGACACGGTTGGCGCCGCGATCGATCCTCTCGATTAACGTGAAGAACCCCAGAAAGTGTTGAGCGCCGACGTCGCCGCCGTCGTTCACCATGAATACTTCGGCGAAGCGCGTGCGCGGCGCGTATCGACCGATGCGGTTGCTGAGCGCGTAGGCGAGCGCGTTCCTGATGAGCGACCGATCGTAGACGAGGGGGTCGGACAATGCCCACTCGGCGTGGCTGGGCAGACCGAGCAGTGGCTGGGCGCGATCGGCGTCGTCCTCGTCGTTGCGCAGATCGATCGCGTACTGCTTCTTCGGAAAGTGGCGCGATGTTTGGCCGCGTACGTGAATGCCGATGCGGGCATCGAGCGCGGCTCGGCCGACGATGCGGCTGGTGCCCGTATTCGGCTCCAGCACCTGGAGCGCCGCAGAGACGTGCTCGGTCCCGTACGTATCGAGCGCCCCCGACTCGAACGTGTGAATCAGCATGATTGGCAGGTGGCTCGTGAAGCTCCGGGTATCCGGGCTGACTCGCAGGTAGGTTTCCGTGGCGACTGGGCCCTTGCGGTCAGGCACGATGGCGACCGCCCGAAGGCGCGTCGACGTGCGGAAGGTAAGGGGCCCGCGGTACACGGGCGACATCGAAGTCGGCAACGAGCCGTCGAGCGTGTAGTGGATGTCGGTTCGGGCCCGGACACTGAGGGTGACGGCCTGGCTTTCGACAAACGTTCCGGCGCTCGGGCTGAAAAGGATCGTCAGGTCGGCTGACTGGGCGAGTCGAGAGGACTCCAGGCTCGCGGAGCCAGCCAGCAGGACGAGGACAAGCGCCTGCCGCGCTCGCAAGAGCCAAGTCCTGTTCGCGCCGAGACGGGTGCCTTCTGCAAGCGCCATCGGGGGATCGGCATGATTATACGGAGTTGCCAACATGAAGCGCGATTACTCGTGTCGCAGTGGGCCCGTTGCCCGCCGGTTCGCGCATTGCAGATTGTGCGCTTTGCACTGTCGCGGCTCTGTCAGTCGGCGGTCATCAGCAGTCCGTCGATCTTGGCCAGACGACGAGCCAGTTCGGGCGCGTTGGCCCGCGTTTTGCTGACTCCTCAGACGTGAAAAAGGAGGGCACCGTGAACCGATTCTCGAGTGAGAAAGGCGCCATCGGCTACATTCTGATGTGGCTGCTGGGTATTCCCATTCCGATCCTGCTGGCGATTTTCCTGCTGCGTGGGTGTGACTGGCGAAAGCGAATCGGCACTCGCGACTGCCGACTTTGACTGCTGACTATGACTGTCGACTCCACTCGACGACTGGCACTTATCCAACCGCCGGTAATCCCGGAGCCTCCCCCGGTGCAACCTTCTCGATGTCCGGCTCTTCCGGACTGATTCTGATACATGCCGCATAGTGAGCCGGCTTGATCTCCACGAGCGGCGGCTCGATCTCGCGGCAGGCAGGAATGCAGTACGGGCATCTGGTGTGAAAACGGCAGCCGGCCGGTGGATTGATCGGCGACGGCACATCTCCTTCGAGCACGATCCGCTGGCGTTGCGCCTCGACCGCAGGATTCGGCACGGGGACGGCGGAGATCAACGCTTTCGTGTACGGCATCAACGGTCGGGCATAGACGTCGCGCGCGGGTGCCAGCTCCACGATCTTTCCCAGGTACATCACCGCCACGCGATTCGACGTGTGACGGATCGCGCGCAGGTCGTGCGAGATGAACAAGTACGTGAGACGACGCTCGCGCTGCAACGTCTCCATCAGATTGAGGATCTGCGCCTGGATCGACACGTCGAGCGCCGAGATCGGCTCGTCGGCGACGATGAAGTCTGGACTCGCGGCCAGCGCTCGCGCGATCCCGATGCGCTGTTGTTGTCCTCCCGAAAAC
The DNA here is from genome assembly GCA_963821375.1 of Vicinamibacterales bacterium. Taxonomy (GTDB): domain Bacteria; phylum Acidobacteriota; class Vicinamibacteria; order Vicinamibacterales; family JAMQPK01; genus JAMQPK01. The sequence goes on along the minus strand of CAWGDN010000002.1, from coordinate 136,051 downwards.
TCGTGCGGATAGCGGTTGATGAACCGCTGGCTCAGTCCGACCGTCTGCATCAGCTCACGCACGCGAGCGCGCTTCTCGTCGGCGCTCGCTGCAAGCCGGAACGTCTCGATGGGCTCCGCGACGATCTGACCGACCGTCATCCGCGGGTCGAGCGCCGCGTACGGATCCTGAAAGATCATCTGCATGTATCGCCGCATGCGCCGGAGCTCAGACGGCTTGAGCCGGCCGAGGTCGACGCCGCGAAACACGATGCGTCCGCCTGTCGGTTCGACCAGCCGCAAGACCGCCCGCCCCAGCGTCGTCTTGCCGCAGCCGGATTCCCCCACGAGACCCAGTGTCTCTCCCGACATGATGTCGAGCGAGACGCCGTCGACCGCCTTGACCACGCGGTGCCGGCCGAGCGCGAAGTGGACCTGAAGGTCAGTGATCGAGACCAGCGGATCCATAGACCTCGCGCGCGAAGTGGCACAGCGAATGATGTTGCGGTGTGAGCTCGACGAAGGGCGGAAACGTCTCGTGACACACCGCTTCTGCGCGCGCGCAGCGCGGCGCAAACGGACAGCCAGGACCGAGATGCGCGACGTCGGGTGGCAGCCCTGGAATCTGGAAGAGCGGCTTCCGGTCGTCTTGAAGCGGATCGGGCATCGAGGCAAGCAACCCACGCGTGTAGGGGTTTCCCGATCGGGCAGAAGAGCTCCAGCGTGGGCGCCCGCTCCATCACCTTGCCGGCATACATCACGAGGACAGCGTCCGTCGTGCCGGCGACAACGCCGAGGTCGTGCGTGACGAGAATGATGCTCGTGCCCATCTCATCCTTGATCTTCTTGATGAGCTCGAGGATCTGCGCCTGGATTGTCACGTCGAGCGCCGTCGTCGGTTCGTCGGCGATGATCAGCTCAGGCCGGCAAGACAGCGCCATGGCGATCATCACGCGCTGGCGCATCCCGCCTGAGAACTCGTGAGGGTAGGAATCGGCCCGCCGCCGTGCGTCCGGGATGCCGACGGTCTCGAGCATCTTGACGGCGTGTGCGTACGCCTCGGCCTTCCCATAGCCCGAGATGAAGCCGGGTGACCTCCATGAGCTGCCGTGAGACGCGCATGAACGGGTTCAACGACGTCATCGGGTCCTGAAAGATCATCGCGATGCGTTTGCCGCGCACCGCTCGCATGTCGTCTTCGGAGAGCGTGAGCAGATCGCGGCCGGCGAACGCTATTTCACCGCCGGCAATGCGACCAGGCGGACGAGGGGACGAGGCGCATGATCGAGAGGTTCGTGACCGATTTACCCGATCCTGATTCGCCGACGATGCCGAGCGTCTGGCCGCGATCGATGTCGAACGAGATGCCGTCGACCGCCTTGACCACGCGGCCGTCTTCGTCGAAGTAGGTTCGAAGATCTCTGACCGACAGGAGCATGGGCCGGTCAGCCCTTTCTCATCTGAGGATCAAGCGCGTCCCGCAGTCCATCGCCGAGAAAATTGAGGGAGAAGAGCGTGACGGCCATCGTGATGCCAGGGCAGAGAAGCTGCCAGGGAAAGATGGCGATATTCTGAATTCCGTCAGCAGCAAGACTGCCCCACGATGCGAGCGGCGCCTGGACGCCAAGACCCAGGAAAGACAGGAACGCTTCGAGCAGCATCACGGACGGAATCGTGAGCGTCGCGTAGACGATGACGGGTCCCAGCGTATTGGGCACGAGATGACGTGCGACGATCTTCCAACTGGCGACACCTGTTGCGCGCGCCGCGAGTATGAACTCCTGGTTCTTCAGCGACATCACCTGGCCGCGGACGATCCGCGCCATCGTCAACCACGACACCGCGCCAAGCGCTGCGAAGAGCAGGAACAGCTGACCGAGCGGCGACTGGCTGCCGAAGAACGCCAGCAGAACGATCACGATCATCATGTACGGCAGCGCGTAGAGCACGTCCACGATCCGCATCATCGCGTCGTCGATGTGCCCGCCCAGGTAGCCGGCCGTCGCGCCATAGCTGATGCCGATGACGAGCGAGACCAGCGTCGAGATGATGCCCACCATCAGCGAGATGCGGCCGCCGAGCAAAACGCGCGCGAGCATGTCGCGACCCGCATTGTCGGTGCCCATCGGATGTGCCCACGAGAAAGATCCATCGGGGCCGGTGAACGGCGGAAGCGATGTGAGCAGGCGCGGATCCGAGGGGATGAAGTCGTAGGTGTACCCGGTCGTCGCGAAGATGATCGGCGGGCCGGCGAGCGAGGCAGCCACGACCACACCCACGATCGCCATGCCGAACACGGCAAGGCGGTTGCGCTTGAGGCGCCGCCACGCGTCCTTCCACAACGACGTTCCGACGACGATTTCTTCTTCTAGACGATCGTTCTCGCGCACGGTCGCCATGGTCAGTACCGCACGCGCGGGTCGAGGAAGCCGTACGCGATATCGACCAGCAGATTGAAGATCAGGACGACGATCGAGATGAACGCGACGATGCCGATGATGAGCGGTTCGTCGCGGTTGAGGTTGGCATTGATGAAATAGTTGCCGAGGCCGGGGAGCGCGAAGATGCGCTCGACGACGACCGTGCCGGTGATCAGCAGGGCGAGCGCGGGACCCGAGAACGAGACGACCGGCAGCAGTCCTCCGCGCATCGCGTGGCGGACCAGGATCTGACGCTCGGGGAGTCCTTTCGCGCGCGCCGTGCGGATGTAGTTGGAGCGCAGCACTTCGAGCATGCCCGACCGAGTCAGGCGCGCGATGTAGGCCATGTAGACCGCCGAGAGCGTGATGACCGGCAGAATGAGGTGGCTGACACCGCCCCACAGCGCCGGCGGCAATACAAACCACGTGAGTCCGAACAGGAGCACCAGGACCGGACCCAGAACGAAGTTCGGGTACCGAAATCCCCACCATCGCGACCGTCATCAACGAGTAGTCAACAGCGCTGTTCTGCCGGACGGCGGCGTAGGTGCCGGCGGTGATTCCAACGATCAGCGCGAGCAGGTACGCCAGCAGTCCCACGGTCGCCGAGACCGGAACCGCCTGCGCGAGGATCGTGTTCACCGGCTGTCCCTGATATCGCAGCGACAGACCGAAATCGCCGCGCAGCGTGTTCGACAGTGTTCGGCCGTACTGCACGTACCAGGGCCGATCGAGTCCATAGCGCTCGCGAAGGTTGCGTTCGATTGCGGCAGGGATCGCCTTTTCCCCCGTGTAGAAATTCCCGGGGGCAAGCCGGATGAGCCCCCACGTCACCGACACCACGACCAGAACCATCGGCACGGTGACGAGCAGACGGCGAAGGATGAACCTTACCACTTGGCGGGGTCGTGCTCGATGTAGACGTACTTCCAGGCGTGAATCGTCACAGGATTCGGATACATGCCCTTCACGTAGATCTTCTTCATCCAGTTCGTCGAGCTGGTGGCCAGCGGAATCACCGGCTGCGCGTCCAGGAGCATCTTCTCGGCCTGCGCCATCATCGCGTAACGTCTGGCCGGATCCGTCTCGCGGTTCGCCGCCTTCAGCGTATCGACGTACTTCTGGTCGTACCAACCGGTACCGTTGTCGCCCGTTCTCGTCGTGAACAACTCGAGAAACGTATTGGGATCCATGTAGTCGCCCACCCACCCCGATCGCGCCACGCCCTTGTATTCGAGTTTGGCGCGGTGGTTGAGGAAGGTCTTCCACTCCATGTTCTTGAGCGGAACGGTCAATCCCAGATTCTGCTTCCACTGAGCCTGCACGAACTCGGCGATCTGACGATTGCGCTCCGTCGTGTTGTAGGTGAGTTCGATCTCCGAGATGGGAAATGAGCGCGGATCGTAGTTGCCGGCTGCGTCGCGATACCCGGCGTCGGCGAGCAGCGCCCGGGCGCGCGTCGCGTCGTAGGGGTCTCCTTGAGGCTGCGGATAGCCCGGGAAGATTCCTTCCGGCGTGAAGGCCGTCAGCGGTTTGATGGTGCGCTGGTACGCGGCAAGACCAACCTTGTCGATCGCCATGTTCAGCGCCTTGCGCACGCGGACGTCGTTCATCGGCGGCCGGGTCGTATTCAGCTGGTAGTAGTCGAGTGCGGCCTCGGGTTTGTCCATGTGGTCTTTCGTCAGCCGAAGACGATCGATCCAGGCGGCCGGTGGAACGTGGTTGTAGAGTGCGTCGACCTCACCCGCCTTGAACAGGTTCATCATCGTCGTCGAGTCTTCGAGCGGGTAGACGGTGATCCGCTCGAGCTTCACGTTCTGCGCGTCCCAGTAGCGCGGATTGCGGACGAAGACGAGGCGGTCGTACGGCTTCCATGTCTCCAACGTGAAGGCGCCGCTCGTGATGATGTGCGCCGGCTGGGTCCAGGCCTGGCCGAATGCTTCGACTGCCCTTCGTGGAACAGGACGGAAGAGCTGATGCGCGACGAGGCCAGGAAAGAAGGGGACCGACTGCGTGAGGCGATAGCGCACGGTCCGATCGTCGATCGCGTCGACGCCGACGTCCTCCGCGCGTCCCTTTCCTTCGTTGTAGGCCTGTGCGCCGCTGACGTAGTAGGCGAGGTACGCAATCCGCGACGCGAGCTCGGGAGCGAGACCACGCCGAAGCGAGTAGACGAAGTCGTGCGCCGTAATCGGATCGCCGTTCGACCAGTAGGCTTCGCGAAGATGGAACGTGAATTCGGAATTGTCGTGATTGGGCTCCCAGCGCTCCGCCAGCGAGGGAATCGCTTCGGCAGTCTCCGGGTGGTACTCCGTCAGCCCATCGTAGAGGGCGACGAACAACCGCGCTTCGGGCTGTCCCGACGACACGTGAGGATCGAGCGACTCGGGCTCGGAACCAGAAATGTAGCGAAGGACCTGGCCCTGCGGTGGTTCGGTCTTTCCGAAGTAGGGAGAGTCTTCGGCAGCGGTCGTACAGCCGACCGCCAGAGGCAGGGTCGCAGCGAGCCAGAGCAGGCTCCTCATATGAAGGAAGGATTCCGTACTGCGGTATGATCCGTCAATCACCTAACAGCAGATGAAAAGGCTTCGCGCGGCGCTGACGATTGCGGTTCTAAGCCTCGCCGCTCCGCGAGGTTCCGACGGCGTCCTGTCCGGGCAGTTGGTGTCCGCGCAGGGTCGCCAGCCGGCGATTACCCGCATCCTTCAGGCGGAGCTGCAGCGGAACATGGAGGTTCTCGCGCGGCAGCCGGTTTCGGCCTACTACGGCGCGTACACGCTTCACGACACGCGGACCACGCAGATCGTGGCGACGTTTGGCGCCGTGGAACGCAGCGACGACAGCCGCGAGCGCTCTGCGACCATCGAAGTAAGAGTCGGCGACTACGCCCTGGACAACACGCGGCCGATGCGAGGCGACGCGCGGGCCCATGTCGACCCGCCTGGTCCAGGTCAGCCTTCCCGCTCACCGACGACGAGCGGCCGATCCGGCAGACGTTGTGGCGGGCAACTGACCGCAGCTACAAGCAGGCGAGCGAGGCGCTGACGCGCGTGCGGGCCAATGTCGCCGCGAAGATTCAGGACGAAAACCCCGCCTCCGATTTCTCGAAAGAGGAGAGTCGCGAGTTCGCAGAGGCGTCTGCATCGTACTCGCTCGATACGCCCGCCTGGGAAGCGCGGCTGCGGCGTGTTTCGGCGATCTTCAATCAAGACGAGTTCGTTCTTTCGAGCCAGGTGTCGCTGACCGTTCAGTCCGAAACCCGCTACTTCGTCAACAGCGAAGGTTCGCAGATCGTGACGGCCGAGGTCGGGTGCCGCGTGTCTGTGCAGGGGACCACGAAAGCGGCGGACGGCATGGAGCTGCCGCTCTACACGAGCTACTTCGCGACGTCGCCCGAGCGGGCTTCCCGACGAGTCGCAGCTCATGTCGGAAGCCCGCGCGATGGTCGAACTGCTCCGCCGGCTTCGTGCCGCGCCCGTCGTCGAGCCCTTCTCGGGACCGGCGATCCTGTCGGGCCGCGCCGCCGGCGTCTTCTTCCACGAGATCTTCGGGCATCGGGTCGAAGCGAACCGGCAGCGCAACGTCAGCGACGGGCAGACGTTCACGCGGAGGGTGGGACAGCCGGTGCTTCCGCCGTTTCTCAGCGTGATCTTCGACCCCACGTTGAAGAAGGTCGGCAACGTCGAGCTCATGGGACACTACACCTTCGACGATCAGGGTGTGCGTGCCCAGCGCGTCTCCGTGGTGGAAAAGGGGACGCTCAAGACGTTCCTGCTCGACCGGGCGCCGCTCACGGATTTTCCGCGGTCGAACGGTCACGGACGAGCGGAGCCGGGCTACCTCCCGGTCTCGCGACAGTCCAATCTCATCGTCGCAGTCCAGCCGCGCTGTCTCTCGCGACGAGCTGATGACGCAGCTGCGAGACGAGGCGCGCCGGCAGGGCAAGCCGTTCGGCTTGCTCTTCGAGAACATCGAGGGCGGCTTTACGACGACCGGCCGTGGATCGCCAAACGCCTTCAACGTGCTTCCCAACGTCGTCTATCGAGTCTTTACCGACGGCCGACCCTCCGAGCTCGTCCGCGGTGTGGATTTGATCGGCACGCCGCTGGCCGCGTTCGGAAGAATCCTCGCCACTGACAATCGCGTGGAAGTGTTCAACGGGATTTGCGGTGCGGAAAGCGGGGGTGTGCCAGTGTCCGCTTCGTCCCCTGCGCTGCTCGTGAGCGAGGTGGAAGTGCAGAAGAAGGCGCAGTCGCAGGAGACCGGCCCCATTCTGCCCGCGCCCCCCGCGACTCCCAAATCATGAGGCCGGCGATCGTCGCCACGGCAGGCTTCGTGTTGTTCCTCGCGTCGGTCGCGCCTGCCCAGCACTCTCCCATCATCTCGGCGATGCAGGACGAGCTGCGGCGATCGATGGCCGAGCTCCGCATGAAGGACGAAGCGCCTCCGTACTACATCGCGTACGAAGTGCTCGACAGGACGCTGTTCGAGGTCTCCGGCCGGCTCGGGGCGATCATCGAGGATGAGCCGCGACGCGTGAGGACCCTTCGAGCCGAGGTGCGGGTGGGGGATTACACGTTCGACAGCTCACGGTTCGTGCTGCAAGGATTCGGTGGGGCCGCGCTCACCGGCGAGACGGCGATCGCGCCGCTCGACGACAACTACACAGCCTTGCGTCGGGAAATCTGGATGACGACCGATGCGGCGTACAAGCGCGCCATCGCGGTGTTTGCCCGCAAGAAGGCCGCTTTCCAAAATCGCGCGGCCAGCGACCCGCTGCCCGATTTCTCGAAAGAGTCCCCAGTCGAAACGATTCTGTCGGTCCCGGCCATTGGTCGCAACGATGGGCGCGGCGAGGCAGGAAACCTCGCACGTAGTGCGTCTGCTGCCTTTGGCGAGTATGCGGGTGTCGAGCTTTCCGAAGTGCTCATCACGAAGGTTCAGGGAACGCGCTACTACCTCAACAGCGAAGGCTTCCAGTCGGTGACGCCCATCCGCATCGCCGCGCTCAACATGTACGGCGAAGCGCAGGCCGCCGACGGCATGCCAGTCCGCCGAACCCTCGGCCTCGTCGCGCCGACCGTCAACGACTTGCCTTCGGACCGCGAGCTCGCGTCGCAAGCAAGAGAGTTTGCGGCGGAGGTGTCAGCGGTACGGAATGCACCCATCGGCGAAGAGCTTGCCGGTCCGGTCATGATCGAAGGCATCGGCAGCGCGCAATTCTTTTCGGAGACGCTCGTCCAGATGCTCCAGGCGAGGCGGCCGCCAGACGCCGAGAATCCGCGGAATGTTCAGGGCGGGGCGTCTCCATTTCTGAATCGCACAGGACTCAGGGTGATGGCCGATGCGTTCGTCGTACGCGACACGCCGTCGTTGACAACCTTCGATGGCCGGCCGCTCTCTGGCAGCTATGTCGTCGATGACGAGGGTGTAAGAGCCAGCGATGTCACGCTCGTTGAGAAAGGGCGGCTCGCAACACTGCTCACTTCGCGGACGCCGCAGAAGAACTTCCTTCAGTCCAATGGGCATGGGCGTTCGGGAGCTGTACTCGCCGGCGTGCTGCAGATCGAGAGCACCCAGGCGATTCCGGCGTCCGCGCTGAAGGAGAAGTATCTTGCGCTGCTGAAGGCGCAGAACCGGCCGTTCGGCTACATCGTACGCGGTGTCACGCCAGACGGCGATGGCGACGGTCCCGGCATCGACTCCATCGTCAAGGTGACCGTGGACGGACAGGAGTCGCCCGTTCGCGGAATGCGGTTCGGAAGTGTCGCTCCGACTGTATTCAGGGACCTTGCCGAGGCGTCGCAGGAGCGGTTTGTGTATTCGTATCGTGCAGGGAGCGTTTCGGCAGTCTCCGTAATTGCGCCGAGCGTGATTTTCGAGGAGCTCGAGATTCAGCGGGTTCGCGACATTCTGCAGAAGCCGCCGGTCGTGCCATCGCCGCTTCGGACGCAGCGGGGTGCTGCGGTCCCAGTTCCGTAGTTGGATCCCATGTTGGAACCCACGAAAATGGAGCTCTTCATGAGACTGCTTGCTCCGCTGTTTCCGTCTCTGCCGGTACTCGCGTTGCTCGCCGGTACGCCGCTGATGGCACAGACCAAAGCCACGGCAGAGAACGTTCCAATCATTCCGCACACATCGGTGCCGAACTTCTTCAAGCTCCCGGCCGACTTGTACCTCGGCGAGGGGATCGGGATCGCCACCAATTCGCGGGGGCACATCTGGGTGTACCACCGGAGCGGCGATACGCGGCTGTTCGAATTCGATCCCGAAGGGAGGTTTGTGAAGGAATGGGGCGTTGGTCTCTACGGCATCGAGTTCGCCCACCAGGTGCGCGTTGACTCTCAAGACAATGTCTGGGTGGTCGACGAGGGGACCAACATGGTGATCAAGTTCAATCCTGCGGGTCGGGTCGTGATGGTCCTCGGCCGCAGGCCGGAACCAGTCGCCGGAGCCACCGCCACGCAGAACGCGCAAAATCCGCCGGTGCTCGACCGCAAGTACGGATTCGGCCGACCGACCGATGTCACCTGGGATCCGCAGGGCAACATCTTCGTCTCCGACGGCTATGTGAATTCCCGCGTCGTGAAGTTTGACAAGAACGGGCGATTCATCGGCCAGTTTGCCGGCGGAGAGCGCGGCGATGGTCAGAATCAGCTCAACACGCCTCACTCGATCTCGTCGGACTCGCAAGGCAACATCTATGTGGGCGATCGGGGAAACCGCCGCGTCGTGGTGCTGAACAACGACCTCACCCTAAAGACGATGTACACCAACGTGGGCAATCCGTGGGCGGTATGCGTCTCGCCGGGACCCCATCAATACCTCTTCGTCTCGAATTCGAATCCTGATTCCAACCCGGCGGCTTCGTGGGCCATCACCGGCGAGATTTACAAGATGGAGCTCGACGGCAAAATCGTCGGCAAGTTCGGCAAGGCGGGCAAGGGACTCGGCGAGTTCAGCACCGTTCACGAGATCGATTGCCGCAATCCGGATCAACTGTTCGTGTCGGAGATTTCCGCCTGGCGCGCGCAGAAGATCATCTTGTCATCGGCGGCCGCGCGATAGGAGAAATGACATGAATACCAGATCGATCCTCTCAATAGCGGCCGCCCTCGCTCTCGGCAGTGGGGCGCTTCTGGGGCAGACGTCGCGAGACATCCCGTTCGATGCGAATCCGAGTCCGCTGACCATGCCAGACAACATTCATCTCGGCGAGGTAGCGGGTGTGGCCACGAACTCGAGGGGCGACATCTACGTCTATACGCGCACCGGCAACCCGACGATCACCATAGGCACCGCGCGTGCCGTGTCGCACGGCGGCGGTCGGCTGTTTCAATTCGATCGCAGCGGAAAATTCGTGCGCGAGATCGGGCAGAGCCTCTACGGGTTCCTCCAGCCACAACAGGTGCGAGTCGATCCGCAGGACAACGTCTGGGTCGTCGATCAGATGTCCACGCAGGTCATCAAGTTCGATCCGATGGGCCGTGTTCAGATGGTGCTGAGCCGAAAACCGGAGGCGATGGTGGTGCCGGCGCCGCGTTTGACACCGCTTCCGATGAACATTCCGACTATTCAGCCTGAAAATCCTGCTCCCGCCGCCGCTGGGGGACGCGGCGGCCCGCCCGCCGGCCCCGCTCCACTCCCGGGCGCAGGGGTTGAAGGCGAGAGCTTTTCGCGGCCAACCGATGTCGCGTGGGATGCACAGGGCAACATCTATGTGGCCGACGGGTATGGGAACGCGCGTGTAGCGAAATACGACCGCAACGGCAAATGGATCAAAAACTGGGGTTCACGCGGCAACGGTCAGGGGCAGTTCAACATCGTCCACGGGATTGCCATCGACGCGCAGGGGAATGTGTATGTGGGCGACGAAGGAAACAAGCGCGTTCAGGTCTTCGACACGGACGGCACGTTCAAGACGCAATTCACCAGCGTCGGTGCGCCTACCGCGTTGTGTCTCACCCGCGGACCGCAGCCTGTTTTGTACGTCGCGCACACAGGCGATCCGGATGGAATGGAAGATGCTGCGATCTACAAGGTTGACTTGAAGGGAAACGTGCTCGGCAAATTCGGCAGCGCCGGCAAGCTGCCTGGAGAGTTCGGTCTGGTAAACTCGATCGACTGTCGCAACGAGAATGAATTGCTGGTCGGCGAGCTCGCCAACTGGCGCGTCCAGAAGCTGACTCTGAAATCCAGGTAGACAGGCATACCCATGCGAAACCCCCGCGCCCACGCAGCTCTGCTGCTGGCCGTGCTGTTGGCGTCCGCGACATACGCGTTCGCGCAATTCGGCGGGGGAGGATTCGGGCGCGGATTCGGAGGCGTGCGAATGGCGCCGGAAGAGATGCCCGATCGGAAGTTCGCTATCTGCCGAATCATGTACAACAGCTACCGTAGCTTCCGGGCCGCCGGCCTGGGGTGGCGCACCGACTATCCCAGCGGCGACCAGAACCTGATGATCCGCTTCTCCGAGCTGACCAAGACGCCGGTCAGCTTCGGCGACAGGGGTCGGCCAAACCACTGGGTGGTCCGCCTGAGAGACAAGCAGCTGTTCGATTGTCCGTACACCGTAGCGTCGGATGTCGGACAAATGGTGCTGCAGGAAGATGAGGTTGCGAATCTACGCGCCTACCTGGTGAAAGGCGGGTTCTTGTGGATGGATGACATCTGGGGGTCGGAGGCGCGGCGCTACTGGATGGACGAGATGGCGCGCGTGCTCCCGCCAGCCGAGTATCCGGTCCAGGAGGTGCCGCTGACAGACCCGATCTTCTCCATGCAGTATCAAGTCACGAAAATGCCGCAGATTCCAAACATCGGGCACTGGCGTCGCACCGGCGGCGCGTCCACGTCGGAGCAGGGAGCCGACAGTCTGGATCACCCGATGCTGGCCATCCGCGACAAGCAGGGGCGGATCATCGTCGTCATTACCCACAACAACGACATCGCCGATTCGTGGGAACGGGAAGGGGACGATCCCCGCTATTTCTATCAGTTTTCGCCCGATGGCTACGCCCTGGGAATCAACGTCTTGCTCTACGCGTTGACCCACTGATCCGGAGAGACCGAAGTGTGGTCTGGTAGACTCGATCGCTGTCGCAGCGAGAATGAATTAATGAAAGCCAGGTAGATATGCGATCTGCTGTTCCGTTGGTCCTTGCTATCGTTCTTCACATTCCGATTGCAGCGCAGACGCCAGCACCGGCGCCCGCAGCACCGCAAGCGCCGCCTGCTGCGCCCCGTCCGGCGGCTCCACGCCCCACGGCGGCGAGGCCAACGGGATTGTCCATTCAGGTCACCGATCAAGTCGGGGCTCCGCTCGGGAACACGCTGGTGACAATCACCGGCCCTGTTGCGCGAGAAGGGACGACGCTGCCGGACGGATCGCTGCGTCTCGCGAACATGCGCGCAGGCACCTACCGTCTGCGGTTCACTCGAGAAGGCTCCATTACGCTCGAGCGCGACCTGACGCTCCGCGCGGGCGAATCGCTGACCGTGGACGCGTCGCTCAGTCCAGCTCCTGTGCCGCCGAAAGTGGAACCGCCGCCGGCGCCCGTGCCGGTTGCCAACAAGTTGGCGCCTCCGGGCGATCCCAGGGTCACACCCGTGCCGCTCTTCCTCGAAAAAAACTTCATTGGTGGAAGAGAGGCCAGGAAGGAGTCGTCGCTGGGGTGCACCGCGACCGGCGCTGCCACACTCCACCAACTGCGCGAAGCCTGGACCGCTCACACGCATGATGATGCCGACGAGTGGCTCTATGTTGTCGCTGGCGAGGGGACGCTTCGCCTCGGCACGTCAGAGCAGCGGCTTCAGGCAGGCACCTTCAGTCTCGTGCCCTACTCGACGAGCCATGCCATCACGCCGCAAGGGCGCAATCCCCTGATAGTCATTTCGGTCGTGTCAGGACCGAAATGTACTCTGTAGGATTGGGGATTGGGTGATAGGAACCCAGAACCCAGAACGGCGGTACACCCCTTGCTGTCAGTGATCCATGCGCTTGGAAGACCGCCGCGCTGACTGTTGTCATTTGCTGCACTGCCGCCCTCGACGCTGCTGACAAGAATCCGTACGAAGACCTGAGCAAGGAAAAGCGAATCGAGGCGGTCCGGCGGGCCCAGGTCTGGAATCCGATTGACACCGCATCGCTCGACCTCAAGGCCGGTCCGTCGAGGCCAGGCGCGATCGAGCACGGCACGACGGTCACGTGCGAGTACTTCGACAAGGACTCTGGCGGCAAGACCCCGAAGTTCTGGTGTCGATTGTCTCCGGACGACGAAGTGAAAGTGAAGTACGGCGAGGACAACGGCGAGGTCTACGGCGAGGTGGCGGCGACGCGCCTGCTGTGGGCGCTCGGTTTTGGCGCCGACGGAATGTATCCGGTCGCGCGTCATCTGCCGCGGCTGCTCGGCCGATCCGTTCAACAGCAAGAGCGAGGGATCCGCACCGAAGACACAGTCGACCCACACCTTCGATCCCGCCGTGATCGAACGGCCGATGTCGGGCGACACAATGGAGAGCGGCAAGGACTCGGGGTGGGGATGGATCGATCTGAACTCGGTCGATCAAGTCGCGCGGCGGTGCGCCGCTCGCACAGCGCGACGCTCTCAAGCTGCTCGCGGTCTTCATGCAGCACACCGACACCAAGCCTGCCCAGCAGCGGCTTGCTCTGCCTCGACACGATCAAGGGGTTGCCTGTGGCCGAAGACGGCACTTGCGCCCATCCGTTCATGATGCTCGCCGACCTCGGCAAGACATTCGGCAAGGCGAACGCGTTCAACAAGGACAATCCCGGTTCGGTCAACCTGAAAGCCTGGGCGGCCGCCGACGTCTGGCGGGGCGAGTCGGGATGCATCGGCGACATGGACCAGTCGTTCTACCGGCACGCTCGATCGGCCGCGGATCAGCGAAGATGGGCGGAAGTTCCTCGCCGATCGATTGATGCAGCTGTCGGACCGGCAGATCCGCGATCTCTTCGAATGCCGCCGATTTCGCCCGACGCGACGAGACGTCGACCGTCGATGACTGGGTGCGCGTCTTCAAGCAGAAGCGCGAACGAGATCGTAAACCGTACGTGCGCGAATCCAGCGGTCTAGCCTAGTCTCGCGCGCCCTTACCGGCCTCCTTCCACGCCCCCAGCACATGGCCCACGACGTCGGCAACGCCGACGTCGTTCTTCACCTGCGCAAAGAGGAACGGACCGTCGCCGCGCATCTTTCTGTGCGTCGCGATCCATCACGTCGAGATCGGCGCCGACCAACGGCGCCGAGATCGGTCTTGTTGATGATGAGCAAGGTCGGACTGCGTGATGCCCGGACCGCCCTTCCGCGGAATCTTGTCGCCGCCGGACACGTCGATGACGTAGATCGTGTAGTCGGCCAGGTCGCGGCTGAACTGCGCGGCCAGGTTGTCGCCGCCGCTTTCCACGAACAGCAGCTCCGGCTCGCAGCGATTCCATCAACGTCTCGAGCGCGACCAGGTTTGGGCTGATGTCGTCGCGAATCGCCGTGTGCGGACATCCGCCGGTTTCGACCGCCCGAATGCGCTCGGCGAGGCAGCGCCTCGTGTCGCATCAGAAACTCGGCGTCCTCCTTCGTGAAGATGTCGTTGGTGACCACGCCAAGCTGATACCGATCGCGCAGCTGCTGGCAGAGCGCCAGAAGCAGGGCCGTCTTGCCGCTGCCTACCGGTCCGCCGATGCCGACCGTGAAGGATCGCGCGCGCGAGATCGCGGGCGCGGCGGCCGGGCGCGCTGGTGAAACAGTCCCGGGCGTCGTCGGGATCGTCATGGTCGTGCGGCTCGGAGGAATGATGAAAAACGGGTCTCGCCATGGAAGTGCTCCATTCGCTCAGGATTGAAACAGCCGTGAGTACAAGCGATCGTGCGTCGACTGACAGAGGTCGATCAGCGGTGCGGTCTGGGCGATGTCGGCTGGCGTGAGATCACTGCACCGCTCGAGCGTCAACTCGATCGACGTGCCGCGAGCTGCGCCTGGACCTCCTGTGCCTCGTATGCGCCGAGAAGCCCGAGCCGCACCGCGGAGGATGTCGACAGTGCGCACGGTGGTGAAGAACAGCGCGCGCGCCGCTGTCGGCCCGTTCGATGCCGAGCGCACGGAAAGTCGCGCCGAACACAGGAGCGTAGTGGCAGCACAGGTGCGCGTCTCTCGACGCGCGCACTCGAGGCGCCGAGGCGGCGGCTGTCGGAAAAGATCGGACCGACGCTCGTCAGGAGCGCTCGGCCTTGTGCGCGGCTGGCTCGATTGGCCACGGGATTGTTGAGAAACAAATCGGCAAGACGATCGAGCTCTGGCAAGCTCTGCCGGATCGTCATACGCAGCAGTCATCAAGGGAAGCGCTCTCCGGCCCGCCTGAGCAAGCGCCTGGCGCGCGAACGCGGCAACGCCCGCCGCGTCCGCGACGAGGCCGTGGTGCACGCTCGCTTCGAGGCCGCCCGAATGAGCGAACCCTCCGGAAGGGAAGCCGGAGTCGATGAGCTGCCAGATCACCATGGCGCAATGTCGCTCCCATCTAGAACAGAAAGTACCGTTGCGCGAGCGGCAGCACGTCCAGCGGCTCGCAGCGAAGCTCTTCGGCGTCCGCCGTCACGACATAGGTCTCGGGATCGACCGCGCATCTTCGGTGTCGCGCCGTTCAGCTTCAAGTCCGTCTTCTTGACGGTCCGGCACCCGTGCACTGCGTAGAGCGCGTTTGCGAAGTCCGTAGCTCTCGCCGGTCCCGCTCGTCGAGCGCGACTTTCGAGACGAACGCCAGCGAGGTCTCCGACCCGGCCGTTCCGTATCCGCCGAACATCGGGCGCATGACGACGGGCTGCGGCGTGGGAATGGACGCGTTCGCGTCGCCCATCTGCGACCACGCAATGAGTCCGCCCTTGATGACGAGCTCCGGTTTGACGCCGAAGAAGGCCGGATTCCACAGCACGAGATCGGCGAGCTTGCCGACCTCGACGGATCCGATTTCGTCGCCGACGCCGTGCGCGATCGCGGGGTTGATCGTGTACTTCGCGACGTAGCGCCGGATGCGCAGGTTGTCGCAATCGCCTCTGCTCGCCTGGCAGACGTCCCCGCTGCCGCCGCATCTTGTGCGCCGTCTGCCACGTGCGCGACACGACCTCGCCGACGCGGCCCATCGCCTGGCTGTCGCTCGAGATCATGCTGATGGCGCCGAGGTCGTGCAGGATGTCTTCGGCCGCGATCGTCTCCTGCCGGATTCGGCTTTCGGCGAAGGCGACGTCCTCGGGGATGTTTCGGTCGAGGTGGTGGCACACCATGAGCATGTCGAGATGCTCGTCGAGCGTGTTGACCGTGAGTGGCCGCGTCGGATTCGTCGAGCTCGGCAGAACGTTCGGCTTCGCCGCAGACGCGGATGATGTCGGGGGCGTGGCCGCCGCCCGCGCCTTCGGTGTGATACGTGTGGATCGTCCGGCCCTTGAACGCCGCGATCGAGTCGTCGACAAAGCCCGACTCGTTGAGCGTGTCGGTGTGGATCGCCACCTGAACGTCGTACTGGTCGGCGACCGTCAGGCAGCAATCGATCGCGGCGGGCGTCGTTCCCCAGTCCTCGTGCAGCTTGAGCCCGATCGCGCCAGCGCGAATCTGCTCGTGCAGACCCTCCGGCCGCGAGCTGTTGCCCTTGCCGAGGAACCCGAAGTTCATCGGCAGATCGATCGGTCGCCTGGAGCATCCGCTCGAGATACCAGGAGCCGGGCGTGCACGTCGTGGCCTTGGTGCCGGTCGCCGGTCCGGTGCCGCCGCCGATGAACGTCGTGACGCCGCTGGCCAGCGCGACGTCGACCTGCTGCGGGCAGATGAAATGGATGTGCGAGTCGACGCCGCCCGCCGTCAGGATCAAGTCCCTCGCCGGCGATCGCCTCCGTGGTGACGCCGACGACCATGTTCGCGCGTCGACGCCGGCCATCACGTCGGGATTGCCCGCCTTGCCGATGCCGGCGATGCGGCCGTGCTTGATGCCGATGTCGGCCTTGTAGATGCCGGTCCAATCGATCACGAGCGCGTTGGTGATCACGAAATCGAGCGCGCGCTCTTCGGCGACGCCGGCCGCCTGGCCCATGCCATCGCGCAGCACCTTGCCGCCGCCGAACTTGCACTCGTCGCCGTAGCGGTGTGGTCTTTCTCGACCGCGCGATCAAGTCGGTGTCGCCCAGCCGGACGCGATCGCCCGTGGTCGGACCGTAGATGTCGACGTAGTGCTGACGCGGCATTCTGTAGCTCACAGCAGGCCTCCCCGGACGACTTTCGAGCCCGGCGATCTCGACGAGCTGACACGGTCTTGGTTTCGCCCGGTTCGAAGCGCACCGCAGTGCCGGCCGGGATATCGAGCCGGCGACCGGTGGCGGCGGCGCGATCGAAGTCAAGCGCGCGATTGGTTTGCGCGAAGTGATAGTGGCTGCCCACCTGGATCGGCCGATCGCCGCGATTCGTCACCGTGAGGCCGATCGCGCTCTCTTCCTTCGTTGATGACGATGTCTGCGCTGTCGATCAGCATCTCGCCCGGGACGACGCTGGCATGCGCCTCGACAGGCCTCCGCGCCGTCGGCACCGGCAGGAAGCTCCCGTACAGTGCCAGGTCGAGATCGCCGTGCTCGTTCACGATGGGATGGTGAACGGTGACGAGCTTGCTGCCGTCGGGAAACGTGCCTTCGACCTGCACCTCCACGATCATCTCGGCAACGTGATCGAGCACATCAGCCGCGCCCGAGCAGTCGCCTGCCGAGGTCCATCAGCTCGGCAACCGACCGGCCGTCGCGGATGAACTCCAGCACCTGCGTGCTGATGAGCGCCACCGCTTCCGGGTAGTTCAGCCGAAGGCCGCGCGCCAGGCGCTTCTGTGCCAGGTAGCCGGCCTGGTGAAGCGAGAGCTTGTCGAGTTCGTGTGGAGTGAGATGCATCGATCACCACTTCCTGCTCCACGGGTCGTCGCCGAGAAGCTGAGAAAAAGAAGGCAGGTGCCTTCGCAGCGCGCGCGTGCCTTGCTCCACGCCGACGCTGGCCATTCGCAGCAGCACGCCGGCGCCCGCGATTGGCGCGGCCGAGAAGATCAGATCCTGCTGGAGCCACTGGCATTCGGCTCGCCGCCTCGAGAGTCTCGCGCCGCGTCGCGAAAGAGCGGACCGACGAGCACGGCGGTCGTCAGCAGTATCGAACCGGCCCATGCGATTGGACACAGCATCGAGGCCGTCCTCGAGCACGCAGGCGTCGCGCAGGATGGGACGGCCGTCCAGGTTGATGGCGATTCGGCTTTCGTATCGTGAGAAACGCCCATCGTTCGCCGCGATTGCGTGCCTGCCCGACGTCGATGCTGTCGACGACAACGAGGCTGGCGTCGCGCTGCAGGTCGTAGATCTGCGACTGCGAGAAATCGGCATCGGCAAAGCAAACGACCGCGTCGGGCAGCACGGCCAGCAATCCTCCCGCTTCAACGCGACGCGACCACGTGCTGTGCGGCCGGCTTTAGCGAGCGATAGACCTTTGTCGAGGCTTGCGTGGTGATGAGCGCGCGCGCACCTGTGTCGATCTCGGCCGTCATCCGAATGACGTCGCCGCCGACTATCCCTCCTCCGAGTGTCGCTGTATAGACCCAGCATGCGGAGCGGCCGCCGGTGGTCGCGAGCACCTTGAGAGGACTCGTCGCGAACGAGCGCGCGAGCCGGGTCTTCGTCCCATCGCTGGCGAATCTCAGGAACGCTGTCCCGGCAGGTTGGCGCTGTGCTGGGGCGAGTGTCGGCACGGGTTCAGCGCGCGATTCTAGCTGATACACCAGACTGGCAGTTTGGGGGACATATTTGGGGTTGAACGATGTTCAGAATTGTCGGAGTGTGGCAAGACGCTTGCACCTTCCTGCGAAGCGAGGAGGAGCAAACATGCTGAGCAAGAGACTGATGGCCGTTGCATTCGCCGCCACAATCATGGCGACGATGCCTGCGGCGCCGGCGGGTGCGCAAACACCAGACTACCGCACGGAGTTCACGTTCAACCAATCCGTGGAAGTACCAGGTGCAACACTGCCTCCGGGCACGTACATCTTTCGAGTCATGAGGTCAGAGTCGACCCGCCACGTCATGGAAGTGACGGCGAAGGACTCCACCAACAAGAGCTACGGTCGCTTCATCACGATCAGCGCGGAGCGCCCGACACCATCGAAGGCGGCCGAATTGCGTTTCCTCGAGACGCCCGCGGGTCAGCCGGCTGCGGTGAAGACATGGTGGTATCCGGGTCAGAGGACGGGCCGCGAGTTCATCTACCCGCGGGGGCAGGCTCGCCAGCTCGCGCAGAAGACGAATCAGGATGTGTTGACGACACAGGAAGAAGACAACGGCAGTGCGCAGCAAGCCAACGCCGGGCTGGCGTATGTCTCGCCGAGCGGCGCAGTGAGACCTCTCACTGACGATCAGATCAATGAGCTGGTGGACACGGCGGCGAATACCCCGCCGGTGGGCGCCAGTGCGCCCGCGCGTGCGCCAGTGCAGGAAGGCACAAGCGCGGCGAACAGGCGGACGGCGCTGCCCAAGACGGCCACGCCGCTCGCCGGCATTGCACTTCTCGGGTTGATCTCGCTGCTGGGCGCGGCGGCGGTGCGCGTCAGGCAGTAAGCTGGACCGAACGGTTCGTTCAGTTCGTGAGTTCGTTGAGGTTCGGGGGTTCGTCAGGTTCGAGGGTCGTGAGTCCGTGGAACCCCGAACCAACGAACTGCACGAACCTCACGAACTGACGAACCTTGGCATCCCATGAAGCACCTTCTGGCCTGTCTCGTATTGGCGCTAGTCGCCCAGCAAGTTCTCGGCGGCCAAGAACCGCCGACCTTCTCAACGGAATCCGAGCTCGTCGTCCTCCACGTGGCTGTACGCGACCGCAAGGGAGGCTACGTCGGCGGTCTTAAGCAGGAATCGTTTCGCGTGCTCGAAAACAAGCGGCCGCAGACGGTCGGCTTTTTTCACAGTCAGGACGCCCCCGTCACAATCGGACTTTTGATCGACAGCAGCGGCAGTATGGGTCCCAACCGCGAAATGGTGATTGCGGCGGCCCTGGGTTTTGCCAAGGCGATGAATGCGAAGGACGAGTTCTTCGTCCTTGGGTTCAACGAAGAACTGCACAGGCCGCTCCTGAGCGGTGAGCCGTTCACGCATCACGAGCCGACGCTGCGCGTGGCCCTCGTGCAGGCCATCAGGGCGCAAGGGCAGACGGCCATCTACGACGCCGTCGAAGCGGGCCTCGCGCATGTCGGCACAGGCTCGTTCGAACGGCAGGTGCTGGTTGTGCTCAGCGATGGCGGCGACAACGCGAGCCGCACCACCCGTCCCGATGTGCTTGGCGCAGCGCAGGGATCGAACGCTGTCATCTACACCATCGCGTTGGTGGATCCGCTGGACAGGGAGGCGGACCCCCAGTTTCTCGCGGATCTCTCGCGCATGACGGGCGGTCTGACGTTTCGGCCACGGGACGCGCACGAAGTGGCGCAGATTTTCCAGCGGATCGCGGTCGACATCCGCAACATGTATACGCTCGGGTATGTGCCATCCCAGTCGCGTGAGTCGGCAGAGCGAGCGCCACGCACCCAACGACTCCGTCAGGTCGCGGTCGAAGTCCGATCGCCCGGCGGACAGAGGCTCTCCGTGCGGACGAGGCGAGCGTATCTCGCGGGTGCGGACGAGGTGCAGAGCGATGCTCGCTAGGACGTTCGCGGCCTTCGGCATCGCCTGTCTGCTGATTTATGGTTTGGCGACCTTCCGCACCTGGCACTATCAGCAGCAGTCAAAGTCTGACGTCGAGCAGATGGTGAACGTCGAGGAGCGTGCGCCGGCGGTGCCGGTTGGAGAGTTGATTGGGCGCGTCGACGTGCCGCGCCTCCGTGTGTCGGCGGCGGTGGCGGAAGGAGACGATGACGCCACGCTCAGCAAGGCGGTGGGCCACCTTCCGGATACGCCGCTTCCGTGGCAGCGATATGGTAACGTGGGCCTGGCCGCGCATCGCGACGGGCTCGTTCCGCCGCCTCGAGCATGTGCGGCTCAACGACGAGGTTCGCCTCGTGACCCCACGCGGCGAGTATCACTATCGCGTGACCAGAACGCACATCGTCGATCCGGACGACGTCTGGGTGCTGGCGCCGACCGCGCATCCGACGCTCACGCTGATTACGTGCTATCCATTTGCGTTCATCGGCAACGCGCCCCAGCGGTTCATCGTGCAGGCCGAGCTCGTCGGGCACCTGGCGGGATCGGCGCTCACGGGATCAGTCGCCCCATAGGTGAGCCTCCAGAGCTTCCTGGAACTGTTCGCGCAGGGCGCCATCGTCCTGCTCGCGGTCGTCATGCTGCGCCAGTGGGTAGAGTGGCGCGACCGGGTGTCCTTCGACATCCTGCTGGTCTTCGGCTCGCTCGCGCTTGTGGTCGATTCTCACCAGTGCCCTGCGGCTTGCCGAATACGAAACCCGATGGCTCGGGCCGCTCGGTAGCGCAGTTTTCCTCGCGCACCCTACCTGCTGATGCGCGTGGTCGTGCATTTTCGACCCGTGTCCAATGCCGTTCGACGCCTCGCCGCGGTCGGCCTGGCTCTTTCTCTCGCGGCCACGTGGGTGGCGGAAGTCCGCTCGGCGCCGCTCATCGTCGTAGCGTTTCTGTTTTTCGTCTGGTTGATTGGATACGACGCTCGCGCGTTTTACCTTGGCGCGCGGGCAGCCGGAGGCGTCACGCACTGGCGGATGCTGCACGCGGCGTGGGGAGCGCTCCTGCTTGCGATGACGTTCGTGCTGACCGTGGTTGCATCCACCGCAAGGAACTCGGCCGGTGTCGCGGCCGGATTCGCGCCGCTATCGGCGCTTGGCGCCGCGCTGAACTATTACTTCGCGTTCGCTCCGCCGCCGTGGCTGCGGCGCACTTGGCAATCGGCAGAGCTCTACGGCTTCCTTGCCGAGCGCGGGGAGGGAGAGAGCGTGGCGAGCGAGACCGAAGTTGCTCAGCCGCCTTTCCACCTTTGTGATGAAGGCCGTGGGAACGAAAGGCGCTGCGGTGGCGCTCTGGGACGAGCGGCAGCAGCACCTGATCGTGCAGGTGAGCCGCTGGGGTTATCTGGAGCCGGGCAGGGCCGTCCCCGAAGGGCGGCTGCTCAAGGCGTGGTGGGACGATCGGGCGGCGCTGGTGAATCAGATTCGAATGGGTGCTGCCAGGCGGCGCTCCAGGCAGCGTCTACGTTGTGCCGATTCCGAGCCGCGTCGCGGCTCGTGGAGTCCTGTACGTGGTGCTGCCGAAAGGCGCGCTGTTCGTGTCGGACGATCTCGCGCTGCTGCGGCTTTGCTGTGTCGAGACCGCCGTGCAGCTGGACAACGCGGCGTTGAGCCGTCGCCAACAGGCGCTCATCGCCGAGCTAGGGCAGCGCAGCGATCAGCTTACCGCTGCCAACAAGGAGCTCGAAGCGTTCTCCTACTCGGTATCTCACGACCTCCGCGCCCCGCTGCGCCACATCAGCGGCTTTGCCGACCTTTTGCGGAAATCCGGCGGGACCAGCCTCGATGCCACCGGCGCGCGGTACTCTGCGGCATCATCTCGGAGAGCGCGGTCACGATGGGGGAGCTGATCGACGCGCTGTCTGGTCTTTTCGCGCATGGGCCGGACGGAGATGCTGCGGACGCGCGTCGATCTGAATGCGATCGTGCGCGCTGCCCAGCAGGAAGCGGTGGCAGGCCGACGCGTCTCGTCGCGTGGAGTGGATGATTCACCCGCTGCCCGACGTGACCGGCGATCCCAGCATGCTTCAACTGGTGTTCGCGAACCTGCTGTCGAACGCCTTCAAGTACTCGCGCACGCGGGCATCAGCGCGACATCGAGGTGGGCGTGCCAGCAGAACGGTCCGAGTGAGGCCGTCATCTTCGTGCGCGACAACGGCGTCGGCTTCGACATGGCGTACGCCAACGAGGCTCTTCGGCGTGTTTCAACGGCTTGCATCGGGCCGAGGAGTTCGAGGGCACCGGCATCGGGCTTGCCAACGTCCAGCGGATTGTCGCCCGCCACGGCGGGCGGGTCTGGGCGGAGAGCGCACTCGACAAGGGCGCCACGTTCTACGTCGCGTTGCCCACCGTCGAGGTCCTATCGAACCCGGCGAGCGAGAAGCGAGCAAGAGAACAAGAACTGCCCTACGCGTGATTCACCCCACGAACACTCGAATCTTCTTCGGCCGAACGTAAAGGCGTTCGCCGATTCTCGGGTTCGAGCGCGTCGTAGTGGTCGCGCGCGACCTCGACCTGCAGAATCTTGCGCTCATCGTCCAACAGCTCCAGTTTGACGATCGCCCCGGCGAGATTCGCGATTTCGAGCGTCGCCCAGAGTCCGTTGCCCGAATCGGCACGGCCCACCTCGAGCTCGTGCGGACGCGCGTAGCCGGCGGCCGGCTGTGACTCGTCGCTGGCGTGTTCGGGATAGTCCAGCGCGAGCGGCCCGAGCAGCGCCCGCCCGTGCTCGACGCGGCCGTGAAAGATGTTCACGTTGCCCAGAAAGTTCATCACGAACGGGCTGGCCGGATGCTCGAACACGTCCGTCGGGGCTTGCGTCCTGCTCGATCCGTCCTTCGTTCATGATCACGATGCGATCGGCCAGCTCCAGCGCTTCTTCCTGATCGTGAGTGACGAACACGCTCGTCAGATGATCTCCTCGTGCAGCCGCCGCAGCCAGCGCCGCAGCTCCTGGCGCACGCTGCGCATCGAGCGCGCCGAACGGCTCGTCGAGCAGCAGCACCTTCGGCTCCACGGCGAGCGCGCGCGCGAGCGCGACGCGCTGGCGCTGGCCGCCTGACAGCTGCGACGGGTAGCGGTCGCCCAGGTAGTCGAGCTGCACCAGCTTCAGCAGCTCGGTCACTTTGCCGGTGATGATCGCGCTCGGATGACGGCCGCTGCGCGCGCGGCCGCACCCGAAGGCCGAACGCGACGTTCTCGAACACCGTCATGTGCCGGAACAGCGCGTAGTGCTGGAAGACGAAGCCCACGCGCCGCTCGCCCGCCTGCCGAGTCGTCGCGTCCTCGCCGTCGAAGCAGCACCGCCCCGTCGTCCGGCGACTCGAGACCGGCGACGATGCGCAGCAGCGTCGTCTTGCCGCAGCCCGACGGACCGAGCAGCGCGACGAGCTCGCCGGCCCGCACCTCGAAGCTCACGTCGCGCAGCGCGGCGAAGTTGCCGAACGTCTTGCTGACGTGCCGGATGTCGATGCTCATTCGTGCACCGGCGCCATCGGACTGCCTCGTGCGGTATTCGACGATGGTCTTCAGCACGAGCGTGACGAGCGCGAGAAACGCGAGCAGCGAGGCGACGGCGAACGCCGCCTGAAACTTGTACTCGTTGTAGAGAATCTCCACGTGCAGCGGCAGCGTGTTCGTGACGCCGCGGATGTGGCCCGAGACGACCGACACCGCGCCGAACTCGCCCATCGCGCGGGCGTTGCAGAGAATGACGCCGTAGAGCAGCCCCCACTTGATGTTGGGCAGCGTCACGCGGAAGAACGTCTGCAATCCGCTCGCGCCGAGCACGCGCGCGGCCTCTTCCTCCTGCGAGCCGGTCGCCTCCATCACCGGAATGATCTCGCGCGCGACGAACGGAAACGACACGAAGATCGTGGCCAGCACGATGCCGGGCACGGCGAAGACGATCCTGATGTCGTGTGCCGGCCAGCCAGGGCCCGAGCAGTCCCTGACGCCCGAACAGCAGCACGAACACCATCCCGGAGATCACCGGAGAGACCGCGAACGGCAGGTCGATCAGCGTGATCAGCAGCTTCTTGCCGCGGAAACTGAAACTTGCCGATCGCCCACGCCGCGCACACGCCGAAGATCAGATTCGCCGGCACGGCGATGGCCGCGGCGATGCAGCGTCAGCTTCAGCGCCGCCACCGCATCCGGCTCGCTGAATGGCCGAGACGTAGGCCGCCACCTTGGCGAACGCCTCCGTGAAACACGGCCGCGAGCGGCACGCGAGAAACAGCACGAGAAACAGCAGCGCGACGGCCGTCAGCACCCAGCGGACGGCGGCCGGTTCCGTGAGCCCTGTCGCTCGCGCGACGGTCGTGCGCGACACGGCCCGCGTGTTCGCCACTGTGCTCATCAGTGCGCCAGCCTTCTGCTGCTCCAGCCCTGCAGCGCGTTGACGGTGAGCAGCAGCGTGAACGAAATCAGCAGCATGACGAGCGCGATGGCCGTCGCGCCCGCGTAGTCGTACTGCTCGAGCTTCGTGATGATCAGCAGCGGCGAGATCTCCGTCCGCATCGGCATGTTGCCCGAGATGAACACGACCGAGCCGTACTCGCCGACCGCCCGCGCGAACGCACAGCGCGAAGCCCGTGAGCCACGCCGGAAACAGATAGGGAAGGATGATCCGCGGCAGCACGGTCGCTCGGCTGGCGCCCAGGCTCGTCGCGGCCTCTTCGAGCTCCACGTCGAGATCCTCGATGACCGGCTGCAGCGTCCGCACGACGAACGGCAGCCCGATGAAGACGAGCGCCATCGTGATGCCCAGCGGCGTGAACGCCACCTTGATCCCGTACCGCTCGAGAGGCGCTCCCAGCCAGCCGTTCGGCGCGTAGAGCGTCGTCAGCGTGATGCCGGCGACCGCCGTCGGCAGCGCGAACGGCAGATCGATGAGCGCATCGACGATGCGCCGGCCCGGGAAGCGGTATCGCGCCAGCACCCACGCGACGAGCAAGCCGAAGACGGCGTTGATGGCAGCTGCGGCCAGCGCCGCGCCGACGCTGAGCCGGTACGACGCCACGACGCGCGGATCGCTGATCGTCTGCCAGATCGCCTGCCATCCCATGGTCGCCGTCCGCAGCGGGAAGCGTCAACAGCGGAATCAGCACGATGAGGCACAGGTAGAAGATCGTGAACCCCATCGTGAGTCGAAAGCCCGGCAGCACGGTATGCCGTCTGCGTGTCATCGGAATCTCAGCGCGCTCCTGGCCTGTAGATCTGATCGAACGTGCCGCCATCGGCGAAGTGCGTCTTCTGCGCGGCGTTCCAGCCGCCGAAGCGCCTCGTCGATCGTGAACAGCTTCACCGGGGCAAACGTCGCCGCGTATTTCGCGGCCACGTTTGGATCCCTCGGCCGGTAGTGATTCCTGGCGGCGATCTCCTGGCCTTCTGGTGAGTAGAGGTACTCGAGATACGCGTGTGCGACGGCGGCGGTGCCGTGACGCTCGACGACACGGTCGACGACGGCGACCGGACGGCTCGGCGAGGATGCTCAGCGACGGCGTGACGATCTCAACGCGGTCCTTGGCCTCCGCGAGAGCCAGATACGCCTCGTTCTCCCACGCCAGCAGGACGTCGCCGATGCCGCGCTCCATGAACGTCGTCGTCGAGCCGCGTGCGCCCGAATCGAGCACCGGCACGTTCTTGAAGAGCGGCAGTGACGAACTCGCGGGCCTTTTCGTCGGTGCCGCCAGCCTGAAGCTTCGCATACTGCCAAGCCGCAAGGTAGTTCCAGCGGGCGCCGCCCGAGGTCTTCGGGTTTGGCGTGATGACCTGAATGCCGGGCTTGACCAGGTCGCTCCAGTCCTTGATGCCCTTGGGGTTGCCCTTGCGCACCAGAAAGACGATGGTCGACGTGTACGGCGCGCTGTTCTGCGGCAGGTCTGTCGCCCAGCTTGGGTCCAGCAATCCTGATCGGGCAATCGCGTCGACGTCGAACGCCAGCGCGAGCGTGACGACGTCGGCCTGAAGTCCGTCGATCACGGCGCGAGCCTGGCCGCCCGACCCGCCGTGCGACTGTTTGACGACGACGCGCTGATGGTTGCGTGCCGA
Organism: Vicinamibacterales bacterium; assembly: GCA_963821375.1. Taxonomy (GTDB): domain Bacteria; phylum Acidobacteriota; class Vicinamibacteria; order Vicinamibacterales; family JAMQPK01; genus JAMQPK01. Next base: position 109,845 of record CAWGDN010000002.1, on the reverse strand, counting down.
CCAATGCCGGGCGAACGCCTCGTTGAACTCGCGATAGAGCTCGCGCGTGGGGTCGTAGGACACGTTCAACAACGTCACTTCCGCCGGCTGTTCGCCTGGCGATCCAGTTCCCCCAGGCTGTTGAGCGGGCCCGCCACAGCCCGTGAGGACGATCAGAAGTATCAGAACGAATAACGTCGCGGGCATCAAAACCAACCCTTTCGCCTCAGCATCGGTAGCACGTTGTAGGTGAACACGATGTTGGAGAGCGTTCGCTGAGGGATCGGGACATCGTTGCCGACCGCCCGCGTGATGAAGGCCGAGGCCAGAAAATCGGGCGAGATGTTGTAGATCGCCATCGCAAAGATGCGATTGCCAATCTGAAACCGATCCGCGTTGAGAATTCCGTATCGCGGATCGATCGAGGCGTAGCCCCCATTCATGCTCAGCTTCCGGTGAAGTGCCTTGTCGACCGTGACGGCGAAGCCCTGCTCCGGGCTTCGAGTGACGCGCTCGTAGACCTCCACGATCACCGTGTCCACTATGCGCACCTCCGGGGTCTTCAGATTCAGAGCCTGCCGCCAGGTCTCTATGCCGTCCTGCGAGGTGAAGTCGAGCGATACGCCGGCCCGACGGCCGAACTTCTTGTCGATCACGTAGTGGCCGTAGTTGGGCCTGTCGTTGAGGTACTTGACGCGCTTGCTGACGGGAATCTCGGCCGGATCGCCTGTGAGATAGCCCACCGTGGCGGAGATCTCATCGAAATAGAGCTGAGCAGGCTTCCTGACGCTGACCCGCTGGCCGATGACATAGCCGTCATCGTCGTAGGTCGTGATCTCAGTCGATTCGCCTCTGAGAATGTAGAAGCTTCCGTACTGGGCCTCGATCCCTTGAACCGGAACGGCGGCGAAGTACGAGGCCTTGAACGCGAAGTTCCTTTGCGCGTCGGCCATTCCCCATCCGGTGTTGTCCCATCCGCTCGTGAAGCGCGCGCCGGTGAAGACCCCCGAAGTTCCAGGTGTACTTGGCCGACCGATCGAACTTGACGCGGCCGCGGATCGATTCGCGGTGCTGAAGCTGGTTCACGGCGACGGTCCCGCTCGAGGTATCGACGAAGCGGTAGCGCACGTTCACGTCAGGTTCTGAAAGTCGAACCAGCGATCGAACATCGGCGGCGGCGCCTTGGGCGCCGCCGCCGTCTGTGCCATCGTCAGCGGGCAGCAACAGCATCAATATCATGAGAACCGCGATAGGAACCAAACTCCTCCTCAACTGTTTTCATGGTCGCGGAGCGCGGACAGCAACGCGCAGCGTGACCCCGACCGTCCGGCTGTCGCCAGGCTGGCCGACGAAAAGTCCCGAATTGCCCGGAGCCGCCGACAGCAGCTCGAAGTAGTCCTTGTCGAGCAGATTGCGCGACCAGAGCGAGAGGCTCCAGCCGTCCGCCCACCGGAAGCCGACGCGAGCGTTCACCAGTCCGTATTCCTCGACAAAGAGGTACTTGGATGCGCTGGCACTCGACGAGAACGAAGAACGATAGCTCGTGTCGACGACCGCGAACAACTCACCCGTCTTGCCCAGGATCTGAGCCGGGTTCACGAACTCGCCGCCAAACGACGCGGCCCAGTCGGAAATGCCGGGCAGCTTCGAACCCGAGATGTCTTTCACCTCGGGGCCGCCCGTTTCTTCGAGAGGCGGAGGCGCGTCGGGAAACGACACGTACTTGCCGTCGGTGAACGCTGCCGCCCCGAAGAGCGAGACATGCCGTCCGATCCGAGTACTGCCGTCGAGCTCGACGCCGCGCACCCGCACTTTCTCGGCGTTGGCCAGGTAGCCGCGCAGTACGCCGACGCCCGCATTCACGACCTGCGTCTGAAAGTCTTTGACGTCAGTGTTGTAGACAGTGATGTTCGCAATCGCGCCGGCAAATGGCTCGGTCTTGATGCCGATTTCGGTGTGACGGACATCCTCCGGCTTCACCGTCGCTGCCGACAACACAGGACGGCCGAGCGCGTCAGTGGGCAGCCCGTTGAGGTTGAGCCCGACCGACTTGAAGCCGGTGGAGTAGGTGCCGTAGGTGTTGATCGCGCGCGTCAACTGATACGCCACCGTCAGCTGCCCCGAGAGGTTGGTGTCGTCGACGTCCGCGGTGTACTGCTGCGGAGCGAAGATCGAGCGCTGCAGCGCGATCAGCGCGGGATCGGTTGTCTGCAGCCCGCCATAGACCTGCTGATCGAAGTTCACGTCCTTCTGGTCGTAGTTGAACCGAAGCCCCGGCAGCAGACGAAGCCGATCCGTGACGTTCCACTCGATCTGGCCGAACGCCGCAGCGCTGGTGCTTCGGAAATTCATGTACTGGTTGAAGCCGTAGCCGTCGAGGAGGCCGGGTGTCGCCGCCGCCGCGGTTGGTGCAAGAAGGAAGCGCGCGGCGTCCTTGCCCTGTTCCTGCTTGAACGAGGGGTCGGAGTCGATCGCCTGCCGGAAGAAGAACGCGCCGCCCACGAGGTGGATACGCGTCGAGAGATCGCCGGCGTATCGAACCTCCTGGCTCCATTGCGACTGCTTCGACGGCGCCGCCGAAATCGTCGTCACTTCGAGACCGATGAAGTCGCGGTCGTTCGACGGTTTCCAGTCCCAATAGCGATAGGCCGTGGTCGAGGTCAGGCGACCTGGGCCGAGGCGCAAATCCAGGTTGACCGACGCGCCACCGAGGTCTTGATACGACTGCAATGGCGTGCCGACGTCCGTCAGGCGATCGAAAGCATTGAAGCTCGGCGGTGTGTAGTTCAGGTCGGCTGCGATCTGTGGGTACTGGCGGCTCGGGTACTCGCTGCGTAGGAGCCACGCCGGCCACTACCTGCGTATAGCCCTGGGGCCGTTGCCGGGTGTGGTCGACCGCAATGACGATCGCCGAGGTCGCGCTCGGGGTGTACATGATCTGTCCGCGAAGCCCGACGTTGTCGAGATCGTTCTGCGCGCGATTGGTGGATGTGTTGAAGATCGTGCCGTCGCGCTGCGTGCCCGAGAACGACAGCCGCCCGGCGACCTTCGAGAACAGCGGGCCCGACACCGACCCCTTGGCCTGCACGAAGTCGAGGTTGCCGAAGTTCAGTTCCCAGTTCGTTTCAGGCCGGAACGTCGGTCTGGTTGTTGTGACGTTGATGGCGCCCGCCGTCGTGTTCTTGCCGAACAGCGTGCCTTGCGGGCCTCTCAGCACCTCGATGCGCTCGACGTCGAGAAAGTCGAGCGTCGCAGCTGCCGGTCGTGCGTAGAACACGCCGTCGATGTACATGCCCACTCCAGGCTCGATGCCGTCGTTGGTCAGCCCGAACGGCGCGCCGAGGCCGCGAATCTGCACCGACGAATTTCGCGGGTTGGTCGAGTAGAACTGAACCGTCGGGATCTGCTCCTTGAGGCGGTTCACGTTGAAGCCCCCGGTGTCGGCCACCAGCGTGCCTGCGACAACCGATACCGGGATCGGCACCTCTTGCGCGACCTCTTCCACGCGCCGGGCCGTCACCACAACCGCCTCCGAGAGTCGCGACGGCGTAAGCGTCACATTCACTGTGACCGTTTCCCCGGCAGTGAGCAGGACCAGGTTTTCCGGAGCCTCGAACCCATCAAGCGCCGTCGTCACCCGATAGCTGCCGGGGGCAAGAGCCGAGGTCTTGTAACCTCCTTGCTCATCGCTGACGGTTTCAACTGCCACACCAGTGGCGTCGCTGACAACCCGGACCGTTGCTCCAGGGACGGATGCCCCCGACGAATCGCGAATGAGGCCGGTGATGGTTCCTGTGGCGACTTGGGCATTGCCGGTCGCCGGTATGAACGCCGCAAACGCGGCAAATGCGAACACCAAGAATTTCCGAGACATGACACGCTCCCTCCGCATGGGGCTGCCCCATGACAAGACTCAAGCTGGTTGCTGGGTGAAAGCCGATCAGCCGAGCGGCGAAGCCTGGGAGGGAGTGCCCGGGGGGGTACTAGTGAAGGGAAAGGGTCTCGCTCACCTGCCTGCCGTCGGCTGTGTACATGCGCATCCACACGGACACGCGCAACAGGGACGACAGAAGGTGAAGTGCGAGGACGTCACTGAACTGGCCTTTGATTGTCGGCCAAGGGCTCGAGAAGTGTCAAGTCGGCTAAACTGAGACCCAGATGGCGGCCGACGATACCCCCAAGAGTGCTCTCGAGCTGGCGATGGAGCGCCTTCGCCAGAAGGACGCAGAGAGCGGCGAGACAGCTTCGCCCGTCACCGACGAACAAAAGGCGGCAATCGCCGAGGCGCGCAGTCTCCATTCCTCCAAGATAGCGGAGTTGGAGATTCTCCATCGGGCCAGAATGCGCACCCTCTCCGACCCTGGCGCACGGGCAACGAGCGAGGCCGAGTACCGACGCGAGCTCGAGCGGCTCCAGGACGAGTTCGACCGAAAAGTGCGAAAGATTCGCGAGAAACGTGATTGATTTGCGTGTCCGCAGTGGTGGACAATGTGCTATCGCATAATCGCCGGTGCCCGTCGATTGGGGCACCTGAGCGACTTGCGGCACGTCTTGTGCAGCATCGCCTTCGGATTACGGCGGTTATGCGTGTAAGGCCCTCCAGGAGGATACACATGTCGCGACGATTCGGCACCCTGGCTCTTATCGGTGCATTGTTTCTGGTCACCGGTAATGCACAGGCCCAAGCCCCGGCGGGAATGGAAGAAACGGTGCGACCCGCCACCACCAGCATCTACGGGGACACGGGCCTCTGGTTCGTGCCTACCGGCGAGGTGTTGCGCGACCGAACCTGGTCGGCCAGCGGCTACCGCGTGAATTGGGACGTGCGGCAGGGCTTCACCGACATCTCCCATTTCGAAGGCACATTCGCCTACGGCGTGAAGAACCGCGCGGAGATTTTCGGCGCCATCCGGTTCATCACGCGAATCGACCGTGACACAAGGCCGATCTTCGGCTTTGGCGGCGACAAGTACGGCGGTGTCGATAACAACTACCCCTTCGTGCGCCAGGGATGGTCGGGCAATCAGTTCGGCGACACGTTCTTCGGTGCCAAGATCAATCTGTTGTCCGAATCGCGGCAGAGCCCCATCGCCGTCGCGGTGCGCGGCATGGTCAAGCTTCCTACTGGCGATACCGACAAGGGCGCTGGTAGCGGCGGGTTGGACACAGGCTTCGACTTCATTGGAAGTAAAGAGCTCGCCAGCGTGGTCGAGGTCTCGGGCACTCTAGGCTTCGTATTTCGCGGCGATCCGGATGAGTTCGATGTGTCGAACTCGATTCGCTATGGCATCGGTGCGCAGTTCCCGACAAGAAGCCCGCTGAAGATCGCGGCAGAGTGGTTCGGCGAGAACTACTTTGACGATGTCGTCACGCGTTTGGGATCTCCCGCGCCCGCATCAGTCATTGGCGACGACGGGAGCATCCCGCCGATCAGCTCGCAGCTGCCGCGTGTGTCGACGATCAATGTTGGGGGGACTTGGCAGGCGCGCAATGGCTTCTTTGCCGGCGCCGGCATCAACTGGTCCACGCAGGCTGAGAATCGCGAAGACGCGGGCGTTGAGCGACGAGTTCGGCACCAAGTTCGGCTGGCAGTTCCGCATAGGGTACCACCCAGGCGTGGCGGGGATTCCGGTTCCACTGCCGCCACCACCACCACCGCCACCTGTGGCAGCGGCGCCGCAGCACACGCTCGCGGTCGACGCGCAGTGCAACCCGTGCACGGTGGAAGTCGGTGCGACCTCGAAGGTCACCGCGACGGCGAAGGATTCTATCGGCTGCGCGATCACCTATTCGTGGAGCGCGCCGGCAGGCACGTTCGCAAATCAGGCGCAGCAGAACACCGCGTGGACTGCGCCGAACACGCCGGGCCCGGTGACCCTCACCGTGACAGGCACCTGCCCGACCGACAAACTGTCGGCGTCAGACACCGTCACGATCCAGGTCGTCGCCAGAGCGGTGAAGACGATTACGTTCGAAGACGTGTACTTCGACTTCGACCGCTTCTCGCTCACTGATGCGGCGCAGCGGATTCTCGCGCAGGCCGTCGAGGCGCTGCGCGCCGACCCGACGCTGCGGGTGCGGATCGAAGGACACACGTGCAACATCGGCACGGCCGAGTACAACCTCGCGCTTGGCGATCGCCGTGCTCGTTCGGTCCTGCAGTACCTGACCTCGAACGGGATCGGAGCCGACCGGCTCGCGACCGTCAGCTTTGGCGAGGAGCAGCCGAGGCACGATAACTCACGGGAAGAGACCCGCCGGCTGAACCGCCGTGCGGCGATGACCGTGACGCTGACTCAATAAGGGAGGACTGCTCATGAAACGGTACGCATACATCGGCCTGTGCTGCCTGCTCGTGATGAGCGCTGCCGCGAGCGTTTCAGGACAGGCAGCCGGGGCGCAGTCCAAGCCCGCGGCGGCCGCACAGCCGTCAGGCACAACGAACCTGGGCAGCGTGCGGATTCCGCGCGCGGTGAAGGCCAACGGCCAGGATCTGCCGGCTGGCACCTATCAGTTGCGCGTCACCGAAACGACCGCATCGCCGGCGGCGGCAGGACAGACTCCGCAATACGAACGATGGGCCGAGTTCCTTCAAGGGGGCAAAGTGATGGGCCGCGAAGTGGTCACGGTCGTGCCCGCGGCCGACATCAAGCAGGTCGCAGAGATGGCGCCCCCACCGGCTGGCGGAGCTCGCACCGACGTGCTCAAAGGGAACGACTACCTCAGGCTGTGGGTCAATCGCGGCGGGAACCACTACCTGATTCACTTCAATATCTAAGCGATCCAGACGGGACTAGGGATTGGGGATTTGGGCTTGGCCCGAGTTCCCAGTCCCTAAACCCCAGTCCCTAATACCCGCAGTACTGTCACCTTCCCGCATCACATCCGAGCGGTTTTCCCCATTTCCGGCGGGCGTACGCCTTGCAGGAGGCACTCACGCGTCATTAACCGGGGGGATCACAATGCCGCGAGCTATCTGGAAAGGCTCCATTTCGTTCGGTTTGGTCAGCATTCCGGTGGAACTCCACACGGCCGTCCGCGATCATCGTCCCCGGTTCCGCATGCTGCACGCGCGCGATCAGTCTCCTGTACGCTACGAGCGCGTCTGCCAGCGCGATGGAAAGCCGGTTGCGTGGGAAGACCTCGTCAAAGGCTACGAGTACGAGAAAGGTCAGTTCGTGGTCCTCACGAAGGACGACCTGAAGTCGGCGGCGCTCAACAAGGATCGCGCGATCGACATCATGGACTTCGTCGAGGGCTCGGCGATCGACGATCGATATTTCGAAACCCCGTATTACCTGACACCGCAGAAAGGCGGCCAGCATGCGTACGCGCTGCTTCGCGAGGTGCTCAAGGTTTCGGGGCGAGTCGGAATCGCCAAGATCATCATTCGCGAGGCCCAGCATCTCGCTGCGTTGGAGGTGATCGACAATGCGCTCGTGCTCACGATGCTCAGATACGCGGACGAGCTGGTCGACACCTCGCAGCTGGAATTTCCGGCCGATGAGAAGGTGCGGAAGGCCGAGCTCGATATGGCGCGCATGCTCGTCGAGAACCTCGCCGCAGACTGGGATCCCTCGAAGTACACGAATGAGTATCGTGACAATCTGATGACGCTCATCAAGGCGCGCCTGAAGGGTCGACCGGCCAGGCTGCCGGCAGCGGGCGCCGCCCCCGACGAGGGAAAGGTCGTCGATCTCATGGAGCGCCTGCGCCAGAGTCTCGACGCGCGAACACCAGGACGCGCAGCGCGAAAGCGTTCGCGCACGGCTTCGACGAGCAATAAGAAGAAGCGAGCGAGGCATGCCGCATGACCCACGCGCGCCGCGCCGTGGTCGTCGCGCTCGTGCTCCTCGCGGCATCCGCCTGCCGGGAAACTGGCGACGTGCAAGTCTCGTCTATCAGGTTCTCCGGGACCAAGGCGATCTCGGAGAGTGAGTTGAAGGCCGTCATCTCGACACGCGAGAACGGATTCCTGCCCTGGTCGCGCAAGTACTTCTTCGACCGGGAAGAGTTCGATCTCGACGTCAAGCGCATCGTCGCCTACTACGCGGACCGCGGATATCCCTCGGCAAAGGTCACCGCCGTCGATGTGCAACTGAGCCCGAACAAGGACAAAGTCGCCATCAGCGTTGAGGTCTCCGAGGGGGAACCTGTTCTCGTGGAGCAGGTTGTCTTCGAAGGTCTCGACAAGATTCCCGCCGATCATCGCGAGCGTCTCTCGGAGCAGTTGCCGATCAAGGTGGGGGCACCGCGCGACCAGCGCCTGATCCGGGCGTCGCACGACGTTGTCGTTGCCGAGCTGCGCGACCACGGCTTCCCGTATGGCAGCGTGCGCGTCGAGGAACGCAAAGGGTCGTCCCCGCAGCGGGTGGCGCTCGCGATAGCAGCCGACGCCGGTCCTGAGTCGGTGTTCGGCTCCATCCAGATCGAGGGGGTGGCGTCGGTCGACGAGAACGTGGTCCGGCGCGAGCTCTCGTTCCTCGAAGGTGACAGGTACCAACTCAGCCGCATCACTGAAAGCCAGCGGCGGATCTATGCGCTTCAGCTCTTTCAGTTCGTCAACATTACGCCTCGGTTGTCCGAAGAGAAGTCGCCGCAGGTGCCTATCCTCGTGACCGTCACAGAGGGGAAGCATCGCCGCTTCCAGTTGTCAGGTGGCTATGGATCCGAGGAGCAGGTTCGCGCGACCGTCAACTGGCGGCATGTGAATTTTTTCGGCGGCGCTCGCACCGGGGACGCGGAAGCGAAATGGTCGGCGCTGGAGCAGGGTGTGCGCGTGGGCTTCACCGAGCCGTACCTGTTTCAACCGGGGCTGTCGCTCAGGCTCTCTGGGCTGTCCTGGTGGTCGGACGAACCGGCCTTTGAGTCTCGAAGCAGCGGCGGCCGCGCGATCATCGCCAAGGACTTCAGCCGAGTGGCGGTGGCGACCGATCGTGGCGCGCGCAACCAGGTGTCGATGACGCTCATCCACGAGTTTGACCGCTATCAGATCTCCGAGGCCGCGCTCAACGATCCGTCGTTTCGCGACGAGCTGATTGCGTTGGGACTGGATCCCGACACGGGCGAGGGCTCCGGCACGCTGTCCGCCGTCGAGTTCGATTTCTTTCGCAACACGACAGCACAGCCACTCAACCCGCGGCAGGGATACTCGATTTCGGCCCATGTCGGCTCCGCGGGCTCCTTGTTCGGCGGCACCTTCGACTTCAACGAGCTGCTTGGCGAAGTGCGCACGTACGTGCCGTTGGGCAGCAGGTTCACGTGGGCCAACAAGGTACGATCCGCGACGCTCGCGGGTCCGGATTCGGCGGACATCCCGTTCTACAAGCGCTACTTTGTCGGGGGATCGAACAGCGTTCGCGGATGGGGCCGCTACCAGGTGAGCCCGCTGAGCCCCAGCGGACTGACGATAGGCGGGCGTACGATGCTCGAGGTCTCAACCGAGGCGCGCTTTGCCATCAGCGGAAAGCTGAGCGGCGTCGCGTTCATCGATGGCGGCAACGCCTGGCTGGAGCCCTGGGATGTGCAGCTTCGCGATCTGCGATGGGCGGTTGGCCCTGGGCTGAGATACGACACGCCGATCGGGCCCGTTCGCGTGGACCTCGGCGTCCAGCTGAATCCTATAGTGGGATTGGTGATCGAAGGAAATCCTGAGAGGCGACGGTGGCGAGTGCACTTCAGCATCGGGCAGGCGTTCTGAGCGCGCGCGCCGCCGCTTTCCGCGCGGTTCGCCGCGTCCTGCGGTACCTCGCTGTTGCCGTGCTGTCGCTCGTCGTCCTGCTGGGCGCCGGCGTTGCCGTGACGCAGACCAGCTGGTTCAAGAACTGGCTGCGCCAGAAGGCCGTCTCGCAGGCAGCTCAGTATCTGAACGGCGAACTCCACATCGCCAGTCTTCGCGGCAACCTGTTCACAGGTGTCGAGCTCGCCGGCGTCTCCCTTCGACACGAGGGGCAGACGGCTGTGGCCATGGACCGGCTCGCCGTGCAGTACAGCCCGCTGACGATGATGTCGGAGGGGATCGTGCTGGATTCGCTGACGCTCGAAAACCCGACGATTCTGCTTCAGCGCGACAATGCGGGATGGAACTTCAACAGGTTCGTCAGGACACGTCAGAACACGGGCGGACGGGGCGCGCCGCCGATTGCGATGAGCGCGGTGATCATCACGAACGGCCACGTCATCGTGAAAGATCGCGACCGCCTCATCGAAGATCTGACGAGCCTGAACACTCGATTCAGTTTCGCGTACGAGAGACCCGGTATCGCAGTGTCGATTGGCGAGCTTTCGGCGAGCGGCGTCGAGACCGCCGTGCGCCGGTTCGCGGCCGACCTGCGGTTCGATCGCGGCGCCATCGACGCCCGCGACGTAAGGCTCGAGACCGACCGCTCGAAGCTGGCCGCAACCGTAACCTACAGCGGCCGCCAGGATCGCCGCCTCGATTTGCAGTTCGACGCTGAACGCCTCTCGCTGCCGGAACTGGGCCGCTACTTCAGGCCGCTCGCCGCGATTCGCCTGGAACCGGCCGTCAGCGTTCGGGGGACGGGAACGCTCGATGCCCTCAAGATGCAGGTCGACGTCGTCTCGTCGACGGGCAAAGCCAGCGGGCCGCTCGTCGGTCACTTCGGCTCTGGACCCAAGAGTCTCGAGGGACAACTCGACGTGGGCGACGTCAACATGGCGCCAATCCTGAATCGTCCCGAGTGGAAGACGCGTGTCACGGGGCGCGCCGACTTCGCGTGGACGTTCACGCCCGCGCGGATCCAATTCGCGTTTGCCGGGCCGCTCGTGGAGGGCTTCAACTACACGGCCGCCAACGTTCGCGCGAAGGGAGTCTTCGAGACTCGGTTGCTGACGTTCGAGGCGTCCGGTGCGGCGTACGGCGCCAACGCCACCACCAAGGCCTCATTTCATCTTGCGACGCCGCAGAAGCCGCTTGCATATTCGCTTGCGGGCCGCTTCCAGAGCCTCGACATGCGCCGGCTGCCTCAGCGGCTCAACATGCCTGACCTCGCAACGCTGGCCGCCGGCGACTACACATTCGAGGCGACAGGGCGCGACTGGGAGGCATCGGCCACATTGCGCGAATCGACCGTTGAAGGCAGCCGGTTCGAAGATGGGACGACGCTGGCACTGCAATCGCGCAACCGCGCGCTGAGCTACTCCGCGTCCGGCCGTGTTGCCGATCTCAACCCGCGGCGATTTGCAGCGCCGCTGGAGATTGATTGGCTCGACGACCCGCGACTCGAAGGCTCACTCAACGGGTCGTTCGTGTTCGATGGAAGCGGACGAACGACAGATGAACTGTCGATGCGGACGACCGCCTCTCTCACGGATTCGGCGCTCGCCGGGTCTGCGTTCCCTCGTGCGGAGGTGGGCTTTGAGATGGCGGAGCGGCGGATTGATGCGACATTTGCCGGGCCGTTCGAGCACCTTCCCGGCACTCTGATCACCGACCGCAAAGAGCTTGCCGACACAACGTTGAATGGAACGGCCGATGTCAGCCTTGCGCTGGCGCTTCCGCGAACCGGACCTGCGGACGTGCTCGAAGCGAACGGTACCGTCACGCTCACGCCATCCAGTGTCAGCGGCGTGGCGGTGCAATCGGCGGAGGTCACAGCCGGATTCGCGGATCGCATCCTCGACGTGAAACAGTTGACCGTATCCGGTCCTGATGTGCAGGCGTCGGCCGTGGGAAGGCTCACGCTCGGGGACTCCGGCACCTCCGATCTGAAGTACGACATTGCCCTCACCACCATCGAGCCAGTCGCTCAGCGATTCAACCAGTCTCTGATTGGTGCGGCGCACGTGGTCGGCAGTGCGACAGGTCCTGCATCCAATCTCCGGCTCGATGGCACTCTCGCGGCCAACAGGCTGCGCTACGGCAACAACGTCGAGGCATTGACGGTTAGGACCATATACGAAGCCGAAGTGCCGCACTTCGATTTCGAGCAGTCGAGCGTCCGGGGGGAAACCGAGGCCACGTTTGTATCAGTGGCTGGCTACAACCTTCCGCGTGTGATCGCAAAGACCGGCTACGAACGCAACGATCTGCAGTTCGATGTCCTGCTCGAGGAGGAGCGCCGTTCGGTCGGGTTCGGCGGTAATGCCGTCTTCCACCCCGACCACAACGAGATACACGTGCGCGCGCTGGATCTCACGGTAGGGGAGACAGCGTGGGCGCTGGCACCCGGCCAGGAAGCCACGGCGCGCTACACGGACGACTCCGTCACCATCGACAACTTCGTTCTCGAACGCGGCAGCCAGCAGCTTTCTGCTCGCGGAACGGTTGCCATCGGTTCTGGTTCGGCGAACCTCGCCAACGACCTCACCCTGCGGCTCAACAACGTGCAGGTGCAGGACATCAACGAGCTGTTGCTCGGCAGTCGCTCGCTGGCCGGGCTCATTAACGCGCACGCCGATATCGGCGGCACCCGCAACGATCCAGTCGTCCAGTCCACATTCTCCGTGACGGGGGGCTCCGTCGATGGCGTGAGTTTCAATTCGCTTACTGGAAAGGCGGCGTACTCCGGGCGGGCGGTGGATCTCGACGCACATCTCGAACAGACACCGCAAGCCGTTCTTACCGCCGTCGGGATCGTGCCGCTGCCGAACGGCCCCGGTGCGACGACGCGCGCGACGGAATTCGATCTCACGCTGGAGAGCACGCCTATCGACTTGGCGCTGCTTCAGCCCGCGACAAATCTGATTTCTCAGCTCTCGGGGCAATTCCAGGCCAACGTGCACGTTGGAGGAACTCTCGAGGCCCCTCGTCTGGATGGGCTCGTTCAGACGGAGAATGCGGGCTTCACAGTGGCGACAACCGGCGTCACTTACAGCAATGCCATCGCCCGCCTCGTGTTGGAAGACGACCGCCTGATTGTCGATCGGTTCGAACTGTCTGACGACGATCAGGACCGGCTGGTCGCCATCGGCGAGCTAGGCATCGTCCGGCGAGCTGTCGGCGAGATGAACATGCAGATCTCGGCGTCGCAGTTCAAGGTTCTGGACAACGATGTCGGCAGCATTGAAATCGAAACGGACCTGCGCGTGACCGGCGATGCGGCCAAGCCCAACATCTCCGGCGAGGTTGTCACGGAAGCGGGACGGGTCGAAGTCGATCGCATTCTCGAAGTGCTGGGACGTAATCCGTACAGCACCGCGGCGACCGTGGCGACCAGTGACGCCGCGGGCGAGCCCGCTGCAGCGGCTCCCGCACAAAACCTGGGCCTGTACGACGCGTCGACGGTAGATGTCCGACTCGTGCTTCCCGATGACCTGGTGCTTCGCGGCCGCAACATGCACGCGAGTTTTTCGCGCATCGGGTTGGGCGATATGAACATCACCGTCGGGGGCGACGTCCGAATCCGCAAGGCTCCGGGCGGAGTACCAGACACCGTCGGAACGGTCTCGGTCGTCCGCGGCTTCTACGATTTTCAAGGCCGGAGGTTCGAGGTGCTGCGCGACAGCCAGATCCGGTTTCAGGGGACCAGACCGATCGATCCAACCCTACAAGTGGATGCGCAGCGTGAGATCTCCGGCGTCACGGCCATCGTCAATATTCGAGGAACCGCGCGGCAGCCCCAGGTGCGCCTCTCGAGCAATCCTCCCCTCGACGAAGCCGACGTGCTCTCGCTCATCGTCTTCAATCAACCGATCAACCAGCTCGGGGAAGGCGAGCGACTCAACCTTGCCGAGCGTGCCGGCGGGCTTGCTGTCGGGTATCTTGCAACGCCGCTGGCCAACTCGATTGCCGACGCGCTCGACCTCGACGTTTTCGAGATTCGAGCGTCCGGGAGCGACACCGGCAGCAACTACGTCGGACTTGGGCAGCAGATCGGCTCGCGCCTCTTTGTATCCTTCCGTCAGGAGTTCGGGGCGGAGGAGCTAAGCCAGCTCTCGCTCGAGTACCGTATCAACGAGCTGCTGAGAATCGTGAGCAAGGTCAGCGAGGGCTACCAGCGGTCTCATCGAAGCCAGCGCATCGACCCCACCAGCCTTGATTTGATCTACACAATCAGCTACTAGCGCGCCCCACGAGGAAGCCTGTTGCCTCCGGACAGATGGCCGGATTTCTGGTCAGGACGGAGGATACCCCTCCATCGGGGGCTCATTTTGGGCCGGATCCGGAGCCTGCCCGACGGCCCGCAGCTTGCTTAAGAACCGGTGGGAGTTCTGGTCATGGTGATAAACCACGTCTTCAGCCTTGCTTCAGCGCGCCTGCGCGGCGAGACTGCCCGACCTGGCAGCCTCACCCGCGTCTTCGATGCCGTTCTGCGTCGCGCCAGTCGCTTTTGGTGCGGATTGCACGGGCATCTGATCCTGATGCACTTCGAGCCCAACCGGCTTTCGCTCGAGTGCGCCCTGTGCGGCTACAAGTCCGAAGGCTGGGAAGTGGGGCGGCCGATGACGGCTCGCCGCCAGGCGAACAATCCGCAGGCCCGCCCGGACCGGCGGCGGACGCTGCGCGCCCTGCCGTCGCGGGCGCGACTGGCGTCTTGAGCGGGAGATACTCATGGAGAGTCTGCAGACAACGAACATTTGGCTGGCTATTCTGGCGATCGTGAGCCTGCTCGAGTTTCTGATGATCATGGCCGTTGGCGTCCTTGCCTTCCGGCTCTACAGAGGGGCAATGTCGACCATCGAGACGATCGAACGGGTCCACGTCGCACCCGTGCGCGCTCGCGTCGATCTCCTGCTGGATCAGGTCGAGACCATGACCGATACGGTCAAGCATGCCCAGGAATCGGTGAGCGACGCTCTGCGCCAGGTCACTGGCGCCGGTTCCATGGTGGCCGGGGCCGTGAGAGCGAAAACCTGGCCGATCGTGGGAATCATCCAGGGGCTGAAGTCGGCCGCGAGCACGATCATGCAGAGCGCCCGTAACGGGCGCGACAGAACCGACGCCTCCTTGTAGGGTTTTGCGTCACCCCTTGCCCGCAACGTGCGCAAAAATCCGCGCAGTCGTGCGGGTACAGCCGTTGCACTTCCAATCTGGTCCGGGCTCTTTCCGGATTCCTCACTATCGCTCCCCACGAGCAGAGCACCTACAGCTCGGGAGGCGCCAGCGGGGCGCCTCCTCTCGCCACTCTGATCAGCTACCCGCGAGATCGCTGGCGGCGGGGGTGAAGGGGATGGCTCTTTGGCCGATAGACCGCATGAAGTGATATAGGTAATGAAAGAGACGAATTCCAGAGCAATGGCTGGTCGAACCAAGGGTACGACCTCAAACCATAAGCCTCTTGCAGGGCGAAACGACCTTGCCCCGCGCCGGCAGGTCGAAGTCGACGGCTTCCCAGACGACTACCTCAGCGTGGTCGCGCACGACCTGCGCGGTTCCCTCAACAGCATCATCGGCTGGGCAGAGCTCATCAAGCGCGGGGCGCTCAACGAAGCGGGGACGGTTCGTGCCGGCGAAACCATTATCCGGCAGGCGCGCCAGCAGCTGGAGCTCATCAACGAAGTCGTCGACACCTGGCGCCTGCTCTCCGGAAATCTGCAGCTCAAGCTCGCTCCAGTAGACGGCAAGGAGCTCGTCAATACCGCGGCGTATGCGGCGAAGGCCGGGGCCGCGAAGGACATCGAGTTCGACTTCAAGCTGGAGGCGCTGTCTGCGCCTCTGCTGGCCGACGGCGCGCGCCTGCGGCAGGCGCTCATCGGTCTTTTCAACAGCGCCATTCACTTCGCGCCCGAAAAGGGGACTGTCCAGGTGTGTCTGCGGCCGGGTGCCAGAGGGATGGCGGAACTGACGGTTCACGATACGGGCATCGGCGTCGATGCCGATGCGCTTCCGTATCTCTTCAGCCGGCAGCGGCCGAGTGACCCGGGCAAGCAGTCTGCTCGAGCGAAATACGGACGCGGCCTCGGTCTGGTGCGCGACATCATCGATCTGCATGGCGGCACTATCAAGGCGGAGACCGACGGCGCGTCGGGCGTTACGTTTCGGGTCACCATTCCGCTTCAGGCGTCGCCGAGGGCCGTTCGCGTCGATAAGGTCCGCGAGGTCGAGGAGGCGTCCCGAGCCGAGCTGCGATCGCGCTTAGCTGGCACGCGCGTTTTGATCGTGGACGATGACCCCGATGCGCGCGAGGTGGTTGCGGCGATCCTTCGGCACTACGGCGCGTTCGTGATTGTGGCGACGTCGGTCTCGACCGCTCTTGTGGCCCTCAAACGCGAACAGATCGACGTACTGATCGCGGATCTCGGCATGCCCGTCGAGGACGGCTACGACCTGATTCGGCAGGTTCGAAGCTCGGAGTCCGAGCAGATTGCGCGCCTGCCGGCGGCTGCGCTGACGGCGTACACCACGGAAGAGGACCGCGACCGGGTGCTCGCGGCAGGCTTCCAGTTCCATCTCGCCAAACCGGTGGATCCTGCCGTGCTCGTGGCGACAGTCGAGCGTTTGCGAGGAGAGACGTTGTCGATTCACTGATCGGGCAAAGCCACGTATCGGTTTTGTACAGTCTCGCCTACCCCTTTCGTGCCGCACAAAAATCGTAATCACTTGACGTATACTCGCTCGCCTCGGCGCGAAACCATCGTGTGGGAGGAGCGTGGTCATGGCCGTTGAACGGGCCGCTGGCGGATCGAGTCTCATCGATGTTCTCGACCGCGTGCTGGATAAGGGCATTGTCATCGATGCGTGGGTACGCGTCTCGCTGGTAGGCATCGATTTAATCACCGTCGAGGCTCGCGTGGTCGTGGCCTCCATCGATACCTACCTGAAATACTCCGAGGCTGTCGGCCAGTCGGTGCCGGTTGCTCGACCGGCGTTGGAGTCGCGGCCGTATGACGAGCTGGCGGCCGAGAATCAGGCGCTACGTGCCGAGTTGAACAGCGTCGGGTCGCGCGCGCGATCACTACGCCGGTCTCGAGCGGGAGCCTAACCACGCATGCCGAAAAAAGCAACCAAGGCGAAGCGGCGGGCCGCGGTTCGAAAGCCGGCGCGCGCGCCCAAACCGCGGGCAAAGCCTGTGCGCGAGAAAGCCGCCGCACGGAGGAACGGCCATTCCAGTTCGGTGCAGGAGGCTTCGCTCGGCAAGTACGTCTACTGCGTCATCCAATCGGCCGATGTGCTCACCTTCGGTGCGGCTGGTATCGGCGACAATGGGTCCGAGATCCACACCGTGCACTATCGCGACCTTGCCGCCGTCGTCTCGGACGTGCCGCTCGGCGTCCTCGATTCGACGCGCGAGAACGTGCTGGCGCACGAGCGGGTGAACGAGATCGTGATGCGCGATCACACGGTCATCCCGATGTCGTTCGGCACGATCTTCAAGACCAAGGACGACATCGTCCAGCTGCTGCGCTCGGCTTACGACGCGTTTGGCGACGTGCTCTCCAAGATGCGCGACAAGATGGAGTTCGGTCTCAAGGTGCTATGGGACCGCGACTCGGTGGTGAAAGACATCGAGGACGAGGAAGAAGGCATTCACCGGCTGAAGAACGAAATCGCGCTGCAGAAGGGCTCCACGTACTTCGCCCGGATGCAGTACGGACGTGCGATCGACGCGGCTCTGCAGGCACGCTCAGAGCGGTACGGCAGCGAGATCCTCGACCGTCTCCGCGACGTCGCGGTGGCCTCCCGCATCAACAAGCCGATCGGCGACAAGATGATCATGAACGCGGCGTTCCTCGTCTCGCGCGACCAGGAGTCCGCGTTCGATTCGAGAGTCAAGTCGATCGCGGCCAAGCACGACAAGCTGACCTTCAAATACACGGGGCCTTGGCCGCCGTACAACTTCGTCAACATCAGGCTCAAGCTGGAACGTGTCTGATGTTCCTGCTCGATAGCCTGCTCGTCAACGGCATCCAGTTCGTCCTCGACAAGATCGCGACCGTCGCCGACAACGAGTTGAATGACCCGCAGCGTCAGCAGGAGCGTCTTCTCGAGGCGCAGTTGAGACTCGAAAACGGCGAGATCGACGACGCTACCTTCGCCGAGGTCGAAGCCGACGTCTTTGCCCGCATCCGGGAGATCAAGGCTCGAACCCAGCCCCAGGAATCGATCGTCGACGAAGAGCATCGCGTGGCGGGTGTGGAAATCACCGTCGACGACGACGCATCGTGAAAGCCCCACCCGACAACGCGACGTACGTGTTTTGCCTGGTCAGGGCGGCGAGCGCGCCGTCTCTGCGCGGGGCTCCGGGGACGGTTCCAGGCGCTGGGCCATTGCGTTTGATCAAGGTGCATGACGGCGTCTGGGCCGCCGCAGCCGATGCGCCAGTCGACCGCTTCAACAGCGCGCAGCTCGAGGCCGAGTTTCAGGATGTCGAGGCGATCTCCCGCCATGCGCTCGCGCATGCGGCAGTAGTGGAGTTCCTGTTCAAGAAGTCGCCTGTGATCCCGCTGAAGCTGCTTACGCTGTTCTCCGAAGACGAGAAAGCCGTGGCCGCATTACGCCGACAGCGGCGGCGGGTGCGCTCGCTGTTCTCCGACCTGGCCGGCCGCGAAGAATGGGGAGTACGCGTCGTGGTGGAATCTTCGGAGAAGGAGTCCGCCGAGGCTGCGACGAGCGGACGCGCATATCTTGCCGCGAAGAAGCGGGTGAATCGCCGCAAGAGAGCACCGAGTGCGGCCGTGAGAAAGGCCTCTCGCGCGCTCGCAACCTTGGCGCGGCATGCCGCGCGCGTTCGGAAAGACGTCTTTCCGCCGCCGGGCCCAGGCCGGCCGTTCGTGGCCGGCGCGTCGATGCTCGTGTCAGTGAAACGGCGAAAGGAATGGAAGCGAGAGACGTCGAAGCTCGCCGCCGCTCTGGCGGGCGACGGCGACCGTGTCGAGATAACCGGCCCGTGGCCGCCGTATCATTTCGTCAGCAGATGAAGCGGTTAGCGGACAAAGACTCCTCTCTGCTCGATCTTGTCGACAGCCTCCTCAACAAGGGCGTCGTCGTCAACGGCGATCTGGTGCTCGGCGTGGCGAAAGTCGATCTGATCTACGCCAAGTTGTCGGTGCTTCTCGCGGCGCTCGATCGCGTCATGGGTTCTCCTTCAAAGGCGAAGAGACGAAGGCGCAAGAAACGTCGATAGGTATCGATCCTGCAGATGCGAACTGCATGGCGCGATACGAGCACGGCACTGACAAACCCAACTCAGATCCTCGAGACCCCGACCCCGCCGACGAAGCACCGGCCACGCCGACCGACGAGCCACAGCCTGTCCCCGTTCAGGATCCGCCTGTGGCGGAGCCGCGTGCGCCTTACACGGTGACGGATAGTTCTTAGGTTCTGCCGGCTGTATTCTTTTTGGACGATCCGCGCGGCACTCTGTTCAACAACGGCCATGTCCGGCAGTTCAAGGCAGAGCCGCGAGCAAGCAGGCTCATGGCACACCACATGCTTCCACCCAGGCGGACAATTTTTGCGGAGGAAGACGCATGCTGTGGACAATTTTTCTGGTTCTCGTGGTGCTCTGGATGCTTGGCGTCGTGAGCTCCTACACGCTGGGCGGGTTCATCCACGTGCTGTTGGTCCTGGCGGTCGTTGCGCTGCTCGTCCAGCTGATTCAGGGGAGGCGTGTTGTCTAGCGGCCATCGAGAGGCGGCGGTACGTAGTGGCACAGCAGCCAAGGAGAGCCTTGTGGACAGGCGATCTCAAACCTCGAGTGTGCTTGCCGGCGCAGCAATTGGGGCAGCATTCGCATTCCTCTTTCTCACCAGAAGGGGGCACCGGCTGTTAGACACTGCCGAGCCGTGGCTCGACGATGTCATTCGCGACATGCAGAGATTGAGAGGCGCGGCTGGCAAGGCCAAAGAAGCGGTGGAAGAAGGGCGCCGTTCGTTTGCGGCGGTGTCGGAAGCACTGCCGCTCCGGCACCAGCGGAAAGACTGGGCTAGGGAACCACATCACTAGGTCGTGCACCGCGCCAGAGGAAGGAGCCCGACCTTGCGAGCTTCTCCCTCTGTCGTGACTACCCTCCGAGCTTGTCGTCCTCGTCAACACCTACCGCATCAGCGGACACGTCGTCTTCGTCCTCGAGTTGCCAACTAGAATCGGAATGCGGCGCCGACGTTCCATTTCCAGAAATTGAAGTCGCCGAAATCGAAGTCGAGGTCGTTGTCCGGATCCTCGTCTCTCAGCGCACGGTAGTAGCGGATGTCGCCGCGAATGCCGAAGTGATCGGTAAAAAAGGCCATGAGGCCGCCGCCGAAGTTAATAGCGAAGTCGTTGGTGCTGATCGAGTCGAAGAACGCCGATTCATCGGACATCGATCGCAGCAATCCGGCGCCGCCTGTGACGTACGGGCGAACGCTGGCTCCTTGCGTGCCGCCAATCGGAATCCCGACGATGAGGTTTCCAGAAAGACCCATCTGCGCCACCGCCGGTTCCGTCAAGGTTTCCTCGACGAATTCTGGAGCATGGTGGAAGTCGAGCTCAACTCCGAAGATCCCGCCGCCCATGAATGCTGCGGATGCGCCCCAATGAAACTTGTTCGACGACATGTCTCCGCCGAAGAGCGTTCCAACATAGGGAGTCAATACGATATCGGCCCGCGCCGAGGAAGCCGGGGCAAGAAGCAGAAACATGGACAAGGCCGCCGTTCCGATTTTGAGTCTCATGAGAAAGTCACCCTCTCTTTGTATGCGTTGCGCTCCGCCATATCGGAGGTAGCAAACTGCGGTCCTGTTGCTCAGGAGACAAGCGCGCCCTGAGATGTCCGAAATTTGTGCGTTATGTCTGAACAGCGTGCGAGGTTGAATGAGCGCCCTGGTGGCACGCGACTTGAAACAATTGCCAGGAATTACTGACTCAACGTGCTCATTGAAGGAGGGTCCGGCAATGTACGAACCACTGTACGAAGAAGAATCAAGCGGCGGCGGATTTGTTCTGGGCCTGCTTTGCGGGGCCGCGCTCGGCGCCGCATTTGGGTTGATGTTTGCGCCAAAGGCCGGCTCGGAGTTGCGCCGGACGCTCTATGACTCGACCGAGGATCTCCGGCGCAAAGCCTCTGACGCCTACGGCCAAGCCAGCGAGCAGGTCAACAACGTGATGGATAAGGGCCGACAGGCCGTTGAGCGTGGCCGCGAGGCGTTCGACAACGCCCGCCAGTCGGCCACCGGAGGCAATGGCAGCGCCGAGTTTGGTACCCAGACCGGCCGTCAGGGCCCGACCGACTTCTCGACCTCTCGACCATCGTCCGGCGCCTGAACCCCAGAGGTCAGAGGGCGGAGGCTCGAGTCTCTGCCCTTGCCTCAACCCCCTCTAACCTCCCCTTCGGCATGGTGCCTGCAGCGAGGGCACCAACGCCGCTATTTGAGCCAATAATTGGTATGATTTCAATACAGTATGTAATAATTACATACACCTACTGGGGGGCATGACATGGCGACCCGAGTGCTAATCATCGATGACGACCGGGACACCGCTGATTTCTTGAAGTTGCTCGTTGAGCCCAGAGGGGACTTGGCCAGAACTGCCTCTGATGCTGTCCAGGCCCGCGAGATTCTGCGGTCGTGGCGCCCGGAAGTGGTTTTGATGGATCTCATGCTGCCAGATGCTGATGGCATCGACCTGCTCAAGGACTTCAAGGAAGCCAGCCCCGAGACGCAGGTCATCATGGTCACCGGCTATGGGAGTGTCGCGAAGGCGGTTGAAGCCATGCGGTGCGGAGCGTTCAGCTTCATCGAAAAGCCGGTGGACGCCGATGTCCTGCTGGTCATGCTCGACAAAGCAGCCGAGAAGCTTCAGCTGTCGGCCGAAAACCGGCGGCTGCGCGAAGAGCTGAGAGATCAGACGAGCTTCTCGAGCATCGTCGCGCGCAGCGACAAGATGCGGCAGCTGTTCCATTTGATCAAGTCGGTCGCCCCCACCGATGCGAGCGTGCTCATCCATGGCGAGAACGGCACCGGCAAGGAGCTTGTGGCGAGCGCCATCCACGAGCACAGCAAACGCAAGAAAGGCCCGTTCATCAAGATCAACTGCGCCGCGCTGCCGAGCGAGCTGATTGAGTCGGAGCTGTTCGGACACAAGCGAGGCGCGTTTACGGGTGCGGTGTCCGACAAGACCGGCCTCATGGAACTGGCCGATGGCGGGTCGCTGCTCCTGGACGAGATCGGCGAGATGCCGGCGAGCCTGCAGGTGAAGCTGCTTCGGGTGCTTCAGGATCGCGAATTCCGTCCTGTTGGCGGCAGTCGCGTCATCCAGCCCAACTTCAGGCTTATTTGCGCGACGAACGTCAACCTGGATGCGGCGCTCGGGGAAGGCAAGCTGCGCGAAGATCTGTACTTCCGCATCAACACAGTGACTCTCGCGATTCCGGCTCTGCGCGATCGCACTGAGGACATCCTGTTGTTGACGGAGCACTTCCTCGATCGGTTCTCCGGTCAGCATCAACGCAACATCCGTTCGATCAAGCCGGAGGCGACGAAGGCGCTGCTCCGCTATCGCTGGCCCGGGAATGTCCGCGAGCTCGAGCACGTGGTCGAGCGGGCGGTCATCGTCGCCGAGGGAACGGACATCACGCTTGACGATCTGCCGCCGACGATTCGAGACGCCGAACGGCTTCCGAGCCAGACAGGCTTCGTGATCCCACCCCATCACACGCTCGAAGAGATCGAGAAGCTGGCGATTCTCCAGACGCTGGAGCGGACCCGGGGCAACAAGCGGAAGGCGGCGAGTATTCTGGGTGTCTACCGTCCGACTCTGTACAACAAGCTGAAGAAATACAACCTGATGGAAACGCAGGAGCGGTCCCCGAAGGTTGTTGCGGCGCCGCCGGTACCGGCACCAACGCCGCAGCTCAAGCCGCCGGTGCCGGAGGCGTGAACAGTTCTACGTTCTCAGTTCTCAGTTCTGGGTTCTGCTACCGAACTGAGAACGAGAACTGAGAACCGAATGAAGACGAAGGCCGGCGAGACCTCTTCGGGTTGCGCCGGCCTTTTCATCGGTTGGTCGGCGCTGAAGGAAAGGGGGAGTGGGTTGCGGTTTCGGTTGGGACATGGCGCCTCCTGGAGTCTGGTCGCAGGAATTGCGCCGGGATATACTCGGTGCCCCTGAGTCACGCCCACTATGCCTAACGATTCCCTCCCGGTCGGCCATTCGCGCGCGAGCGGACTGGTCGACGTCCTCGATCGCATTCTCGACAAAGGGCTCGTGATTGCCGGCGACATCAAGGTGTCGGTGGCCGAAGTCGAGCTCTTAACCGTACGCATCCGCCTGATGGTCTGTTCCATCGACAAGGCCGAGCAGATCGGCCTCGATTGGTGGAAACATGACCGGCATCTCTCGATGGGCACCGACGAGCTGGCGATCGAGAACGAGCGGCTGAAGGAACAGATTCGCCGCCTTGAGCGGCGGCTCGAGGCCGTACCAGGCACGGCGCAGCGTGCCCCGCGGCTGAGAGCAAAGCGACTGGACCGTTAAACGATTCCGGAGGTGTAGATGGCGGTCGAACGTGCGGCAGGCGGCTCGAGTCTCATAGACGTTCTCGATCGGGTTCTCGACAAGGGCATCGTCATCGATGCATGGGTGAGGGTGTCGCTGGTCGGGATCGATCTCATCACGGTCGAAGCCCGCATCGTCGTCGCGTCCATCGATACCTACCTGAAGTACTCCGAGGCGGTCGGACAGTCGGTCCCCGTTGCACGACCGGCGTTGGAATCGCGCCCGTACGACGACCTCGTCGCCGAGAACGAAGCACTTCGCGCACAACTGGATAAGCCTCCCACACGCCCCGTCCCGTCCCGCCGGACGCCATCACGCCGCCGTACACCTCGGGCCTAGCGAACGATGGCCATGGCGCGCGAGTCCCTGGCGATGGTGATGGGAACGCCGGCTTCGCCGGAAGCCAGGCTGTCCCTGCTCGAAAATCTCATCCACTGCTCGGATGCCACCGACGCCGGCCGCATTGCCGCTGAATGGATCGTCGCCCACACGCCGGCGGAAAGCGCGGTCTTCGTCGCACCCGATCCGGCAGGCGGGGTGCTTCAGGCGGTCGCCGGCGCCGGCGTGACGCCGCGCCTGCTCCGGAAGTTTTCGGTAGCCCTTGACGATGCCGGTCATCCGCTCGTGACCGCGCTGACGAATCGGAGCGGATTTTCGACGCATCACCCCCGCGACGGACGGTTGTTTTCCGCGCTCCGTCCCTTCGCGTCAGTCACGATTGGCGGGACCGGTGACAAGCCTGCGCTTGGCTTGCTGCTGGCCGCTCCCGCCAGCGGCCTCCCAGCGTCGCTCCTGCGATGGGTGGCCGAGGCACTGGAAGGCTGCCTCTCGCGGATGGCCACGCACTCGCGCGTATGGCAGAGCGAAGACGCACGAGTCCAGCGCGAGCACGTGCTGCTGTTCAACATCATCAACGCGGCCACCGATCCGATTCTTTTCACCAACATGGAAGGACAGCTCATCATCGCGAATCCGCGGGCGGAGATGCTGTTTACCGCTCCAGACGACGTGAGCGAGGGGCGACGGCGGGCGGTGCAGCTGAACAACATGTTCTTCTCGGCGGCGTTGTCGCGGACGACGCTCGGTGAAGGCGAGCCCGGTCGGCGCGAGTTGCTGCTCGTCGATCCCACAGAGGGGTCCGATCTGCTCTTTGAGCTTCTTAGCACCGTTGTCAGCGATCCCCGAGAGGGAACCGGCGTCGTGTCGATCCTGCGCAACATCACCGACCTTCGCCAGGCCACCAGGCAGATCGATGAGAACTACGCGAAGCTGCGCGCGGCCGAGGCCGAGATTCGCGGTGAGCGCGATCGTCTGAACCTCCTGATCGATTCAGTAGCCGACCCGATCATCGTGACCGATCAGGAAGGCGAGACGTCGCTCATGAACAATCCGGCTGAGCGCCTGTTCACGGCGCCGTCGGGCTCGGGCGACGAAGCGCAACGAATCGTCCGTGCCAACGACGCGCACTTCACGTCGTTCGTGTCGGGCCTGCTTTCCACTGGTTGGGAGGTGACGCGCCGCGGCGAGATCATGCTGACAGATCCGAACACGGGCAGGCAGGTGCCTGTCGAGGCGTTGGCGGCGAAGATGCTTTCCGATGTCGGCGAGCTCACGGCCATTGTCACCATCCTGCACGATCGAACCGAGGCGATTGAGCGCACGCAGCTCTACGAGCAACTCAAGCTCGCATCGGAAGAGCTCGAGGCTCGCGTCCGTGCGGCCACGGCCGAGTTGGCCAATCAGAACGAGCTGCTCAGGCGCCAGGCGCTCGAGCTGGAGCAGGCGTCGGCCGCAAAGTCGCAATTCCTCGCCAATGTTTCTCACGAGCTGCGGACGCCTCTGAATGCGATCCTCGGCTATGCCGCCATGACCATTCAGGGAGTCTCGGGAGAGTTGTCGGCGCCGCAGCGAAGAAACCTGTCACGGATCGACGCCAACGCGCGCCACCTGCTGACGCTCATCAACGAAATCCTCGACATCACCAGGATCGAGGCTGGCCGGATGCCCGTTCAGGTGGTGCCCTTCACCCTGAGCGATCTCATCAAGGAAGTCGCGACCGAGCTCGAGCCGATCATTGCGAAGTCTGGCCTGCAAGTGGTGAGCAGGGTAGGGGACGTCCCTACACTGCGCACGGATCGGCAGAAAGTGAAGCAGATTCTCGTCAACCTGCTGAGCAACGCGCTGAAGTTCACGCAGAAAGGCAGCGTGACCATCAAAGCCGATACCCCAGGGAAGCGGATGATCTCGATTTCGGTCATCGATACGGGCATTGGCATTCCGAAAGCTGATCATGTGCAGATCTTCGAGGACTTCAGACAGGTCGACAGCACGCCGCGGCGAGCTTACGGTGGCACGGGTCTTGGTTTGTCGATCTGCAGGCGCCTGACGACAATGCTGAGGGGCACTTTGAAGGTGGATAGCCGTGTGGGACATGGGTCGACGTTCACGTTGAGCATTCCCGTGACGTTGAAGAAATAGGCTGGTATTGCCGATGCCGACGAAGAGCAAGAACGAGCCGCTGGTCCTGGTGGTCGACGACTTCGCCGACGCGCGCGAGATGTACGGCGAGTACCTCAAGTTCTGCGGTTACAGGGTGGCTGAAGCCCAGAATGGCGTCGAAGCGATCGACAAGGCCAAGCGATTGCGGCCCGACCTCATCCTCATGGACTTGTCGATGCCGGTGGTGGATGGGTGGGAAGCCACTCGCCGGCTGAAGGCGGACACCGCCACGAAAGAGATTCCGGTCGTGGCACTCACGGGACACGCCATGGCTGGGCATTCAGAAAGCGCCAAGAGCGCAGGCTGCGATGTCGTGATCACCAAGCCGTGCCTGCCGCACGATCTCATCAAGGAAATCAAGAAGGTCATCAGCGCTGCGGCCGCTGCGCCCAAAAAGCGAACCTCAGTGTGAAGCGGAAGGCCGCGGCAACGGGCAAGCGCCCGACAAAACGAACGAAGCCGAGACGGACGAAGAAGAGCGCCGCGTTGTCGCGGCGCAGCCGGCGCCCACCAGCGTTCCGCTGGAATCCCGATCCGGAGGACGTCCAGCGATCGGTCGTGCAGCTCGTGCTCGGCCTGGTCGAGTTCATCAGGAAGCTGATGGAGCGGCAGGCGATTCGTCGCGTCGAAGAAAAGTCCCTCACTCCTGAAGAAATCGAGAACGTCGGCCTCGCCTTGATGAAGCTCGAGCAGACGGTTCATCTGATCGCGAAGCGGTTCAAGATCGATCCGAAGGAGCTCAATCTCGACCTGGGCCCGATCGGTCGACTGCATTGATTCGAATCACGCTGATGCGAGGTTCTGGGTCTCGAGCGATGAACTGAGAACTGAGAACTCTAGAACTGCCTCAGGCACAACCCTTGCTGTCTAAGACCGCAGTATGCGGCGCCGCGCGGCACTCGTTCCCATTCTGATTTGTCTAGTTGGCCTCTCTCGCAATCTGGACGGCGCGTCGACGTCCATCCCGCCTTCGACAGTGGAATCTGCGACGGTCGAACGCTTCCTGGCCAAACTCGATAGATCCCCCGTAGCCTATCGGGCCCTCCGGCGTCTCGAAGCCTCCAGCGCGAAGCTCGAGGAGTCTGCCTGGATGGAGGCGCTTACTGAATACACACCAGGTTCGGGATTTCGATACTCGGTGATCGCCTCCGGAGGTTCAGAACGCATCCAGCGGCGTGTGTTGAAGTCGGTCCTGGAAACAGAGCGCGAGAACAGCGAGCCTCGCGAATGGATCAAGGGACGCTTGTCACACGTCAACTACGACTTCGAGTTCGCCGGCCATGCAGACGACGGCACCATCAGGATGCGGCTCAACCCGAAGCGGAGCGATTCGAGGCTGATCATCGGCGCGGCGATTCTGTCGGCTCCGTCCGGGAACCTGGTGCGCGTGGAAGGGCGCCTCTCGAAGTCGCCGTCCTTTTGGGTGAGATGGGTTGAGGTGTCGCGCCGCTATGCCCCGATGGGCGGGACGCTGATGCCGGTTGGAGTGGAATCGGTCGCCGATGTCCGTATCGCCGGCTTGTCGACATTTTCGATGACCTACGAGTACCAGACGATTGACGGCCATGCCGTCAACCACTCGCCCCACGCGCTCGCCTCCCGCTGACCCTTTGCACTTTTCCCTTCTTACTTCATACTTTCAGGCGCATTCAATGGCCTGCATATCGACTCATGTCCTCGACATCACGCGTGGAACACCCGCGCACGGCATCGCGGTAGAGCTGCATCTGGTCAAGGGAGCCGACCGCCGCCTCGTCGCCGCCGTTACGACGAACGCCGACGGCCGGACCAACGCGCCGCTGATTGCAGCCGACAGCCTCGAGACCGGCATCTACGAGCTCTCTTTCCACGCCGCCGACTACTTCCATCGGCTTGGCGTGTCGCTGACCGATCCTCCGTTCATGGGTGTCATCGTCATTCGGATCGGCGTGGCCAGCTCGGCCGGCAACTACCATGTCCCGCTCCTCGTTTCGCCGTACGGTTACAGCACGTACCGAGGCTCGTGATCGCGGCGACCTGCCAATGACCGGCGATCGGTGGTTCGGCCATCCTCGCGGCCTCTCCACGCTCTTCTTCACCGAGATGTGGGAGCGCTTCAGCTACTACGGGATGCGCGCGCTCCTGGTGCTGTTCATGACGAACGCCATCGCGACTGGCGGGATGGGGCTGGACGACGTGACGGCGACGGCGATCTATGGGCTCTACACGGCTTCTGTCTATGTCGTGACGCTGCCTGGAGGATGGATTGCCGACCGCCTGCTCGGGCTTCGGCGCTCGGTCTTCTGGGGAGGGGTCGTCATTGCCGCCGGCCACTTCACGCTCGCCGTTCCGTCACTTCCCACGTTCTATCTCGGTCTCGCCCTGATCGTCGTTGGCACCGGCTTGCTGAAGCCGAACATCAGCGCGATGGTGGGCGACCTGTACCCCGAGGGCGGCTCGCGTCGCGACGCAGGGTTCTCGATCTACTACATGGGGATCAACGTCGGAGGCTTTTTCGGACCCTTGATTTGCGGCTACCTCGGCGAGACCGTCAACTGGCACCTGGGGTTTGCGGCGGCGGGCGTCGGGATGGTCTTCGGCCTCATCCAGTACGTGCTTGGCGGCAAGCATCTGGGTGATGCAGGGGAGTTGAAGGGCGATGCGCGATCGCCGGCGGAACGCTCGAAGGCACTTCGATCGCTGATGGTTGGTGTCGAGGCGTTAATTGGTGTGGCGTTGATTGTCGCCGTGATGAGGTCGGTGGGCGCCATCGAGATCAGTCTCGTCAGGTTCGTCGACTCGACTGGAATCATGATCGTGGCTCTTGCTGCCGTGTTCTTGCTGTACGTCGTGCTCGTCGGCGACCTCACCGTTGTCGAGCGCAAGCGCGTCGGCGTGATCGCGGTCTTGTTTCTGGCGGCTGCCTGCTTCTGGTCTGGCTTCGAGCAAGCCGGATCGTCGATGAACCTGTTCGCCGATCGCCTGACGGACCGCATGTTCGGGGGCTGGGAGATGCCGGCGAGCTGGCTGCAGTCTGTGAACCCGACGTTCATCATCCTGCTCGCGCCGGTGTTCAGCGCGATCTGGCTGTGGCTGGGAGCGCGCAATCCGTCGATTCCGG
Organism: Vicinamibacterales bacterium; assembly: GCA_963821375.1. Lineage (GTDB taxonomy): Bacteria > Acidobacteriota > Vicinamibacteria > Vicinamibacterales > JAMQPK01 > JAMQPK01. The sequence continues at coordinate 80,890 of CAWGDN010000002.1, read as the reverse complement.
CGAAGATGGCGTTCGGCTTGATCTTTCTCGGCGCCGGCTTCTTCGTCCTTGCGTGGGCGTCGGCCTCCGCCACCCTCGAGAGCCCCGTGAGTCCCGCGTGGCTCGTCGCGACGTACTTCTTCCACAGCGTCGGCGAGCTGTGTCTCAGCCCGATCGGGCTAAGCAGCATCACGAAGCTGTCCCCGCAGCGCTATGTGGGTCAGATGATGGGCATCTGGTTCATGGGCGCCGCGCTCGGCAATCTGCTGGCCGGTCGCGTGGGCGGCCTCATCGCATCGCTGCCGATGCCGCAGCTCTTTGGCGCCGTCACGCTGTTCTCGATTGGCGCGGGCGTACTGCTGCTTCTTTCACAAAGCCGCTGAAGGGCTGGATCGGCGACGCGGTGATCACCTACTGGAACGATTGTCGCGATGGGCACGCGTCGTCGCGGCCTGTCGCTTTCCACGAGGGACGGGATGTGCTCGACTGCATCCGGGCTGGATCGATCGCCCGTCCTAACCTGCAGCACTTACGACTTATCGACAGTCTCAACATGTCGCCGTCAGCTTATGCTCGCCCTGCGCCTGCGTCGGGTCTGGCCGAGGCACTGCAGCCAGCAGCGTGCGTGAGTACGGATGCTGGGGCTGGCTGTAAATGTGCTCGGCGTCTCCCATCTCCACAATCTCTCCTCTGTACATGACCGCAATCCGATCCGAGATGTGCCGGACCACCGACAGATCGTGCGCGATGAAGATGTAGGACAGCCCGAACTCTTCCTGCAGGTCCTGCATCAGGTTGACGACCTGCGCCTGGATCGACACGTCGAGCGCGCTCACCGGTTCGTCGGCGATGACGATCTTCGGATTGGTCGCGAGCGCTCGCGCGATGCCGATTCGCTGGCGCTGTCCGCCGGAGAACTCATGCGGATACCGGTGGACGTACTCGCGCGACAGTCCCACCTTGTCCATCAGCCACAGCACGCGCTCGCGGCCGCTCGGCCGGGCTCTGCTTCGTGTGGATCTTCAGGGGCTCCTCGACGATCTGTCCCACGCTCATGCGCGGGTTCAAGCGAGGAATACGGATCCTGGAAGATCATCTGGATGTCGGTCCGGTACGGTCGCATCGTCGTGCTTCGAGAGCGGCGCCAGGTCCACGACGCCTGATCGCGTGGTGGTAGAGAATCTGTCCAGAGATCTCGACGCTGTAGCTCATCGGCGCGCAGGATGTTGATGATGGCGCGCCCGACCGTGGTCTTGCCGCAGCCTGATTCGCCGACCAGGCCCAGCGTCTCTCCTCGGTCGACAGCGTCGAAGGACACGCCGTCGACGGCGTGAACCTCGCCGATTGCTTCGCGCAGCAGGAGCCCGCCGAAGACCGGGAACCGGACGTGCAGGTCCTTAACTTCGAGGAGTGGCGGCATTGCTTCGTCCGGTGATTCCATAAAGGTGGCACCGGACGAAGTGCCCGGGTGAGACGCTCGACGAGGGCCGGTTCGATGGTCAGGGCATGGCTCGAATCGATCCGGGCAGCGCGTGGTGAACTTGCAGCCTATCGGCAGGTCGAGAATGTCGGGCACAGATCCCGGGAATCGTCGTGCAGTCGCTCGGCCTTTGCGCCGTCGACGCGTGGGCAGCGAGCCGAGGAGGCCGCGCGTGTAGGGATGCAGCGGGTTGTTGAAGATCTCCCGCACCGGCGCGAGCTCCTGAATCTTGCCGCCGTACATCACCGCCACGCGGTCGCAGGTCTCGGCGACGACCGCGAGATTGTGCGTGATCAGGAGGATCGCCGAGTCTTTCCGCTGCGTCCTTCAGCTCGAGCATCAGATCGAGGATCTGCGCCTGAATGGTCACGTCCAGCGCGGTGGTCGGTTCGTCGGCGATGAGCAGATCGGGGTTCAGGGCGAGCGCCATGGCGATCATGACGCGCTGCCGCATGCCGCCGGAGAACTGGTGCGGGTAATGGCTCATCCGCGTCGCGCCGTCAGGAATGCCCACCAGGTGCGAGCATCTCCACGCTCGGTCGAACGCTTCCTTCTTGCGAGATGTCGTGGTGCTGCAGGTAGACCTCCATCAGCTGCATGCCGATCGTGAACACCGGGTTCAGCGACGTCATCGGCTCCTGGAAGATCATGCTGATCTCGTCGCCTCGTACATCGCGAATGTCGTCGCAGGTCGAGCTTCAAGCAGGTCGCGCCCCTTGAAAGAGGATCTCGCCAGCGACGATGCGTCCTGGAGGATCGGGGATCAGCCGCAGGACGCTCAGCGCCGTCACGCTCTTGCCTGAGCCGGATTCGCCCACGAGTCCAACCACTTCGCCGGGATAGATCGTGAGGTCGAGGCCATCGACGGCCTTGGCCACGCCGGCTTCCGTGAAGAAGTGGGTCCGCAGCCCGCGGATGTCGAGCAGCGGTGTGCGCCCAGCCAAAGCGCCATCGTGGAGCGGCGCCTGCCCCGCCGACACGTCGTCGCGGAATGGGGCTTGGCCCGCCGAAGCGTCTTCGCGAAGGCGGCTCATTGGATCTCGGAGAACTCCTTGGGATCGAATGCCTCGCGCACCGATTCACCGATGAAGACGACGAGGAGGAGTGTGAAGAACATTGCGAGCAACGGGAAGATCACGAGCCACCACTTGGTCAGGTTCTCCATCCCCTGTCCGATGAGCTCACCCCAGCTCGGTGTCGGCGCCGGCAGGCCGAAGCCGAGGAAATCGAGCGCAACGAGCGATCCGATATTGGCAACGACGACGAACGGTGCGAATGAGACGAGCGGGGTCAACGCGTTCGGAAGGATGTGGCGGAACATGATCTTCGGCTCGGACACGCCGGTGGCGATCGCTGCGCCGACGTAGTCCTTCGCCTTCTCGCGGTAGAACTCGCCCCGAATGTAGTAGGTGATGCTCACCCACTCGAACACCGACAGGATGGTCACCAGCAGCCAGAACGATGGCTGCAGCATCGAGCATTCGGCCGGGCACGTAGACCGGGACGACGATCGAGCTGATGATGATGATGGTGTACAGGAACGGGCAGAGACGACCAGATCTCAATGACCCGCTGCCCGAGAATGTCGAGCTTGCCGCCGAAGTAGCCGAGCAGCGCGCCGACGACGATTCCGACGCCTTCGGCGAAGATCGTCACGAACAACGCGAAGGTCAGCGAGATGTTGAATCCATAGGCGAGCCGGACAAGCACATCGCGCCCCCGATCATCGGTGCCGAACGGATGTTCGCGCGATGGCGGATTGGGCGGCGAGCTCGGCAAGATTCAGCAGCGACTCGTTCGGCCCGTACGGGTACGGGGGCATCAGCACCCAGTTGCCTTTGCCCTCGTGCCTGGAACTGTCTCTTCAACTCACGATAGTCCGGTTCGCCGTAGGCGTCCTGGCTGAAGGAAGTCGCCGGATGGAACCGGAGCATCGGGAAATAGTATTCGCCGTTGTACCTCACGACCAGCGGCTTGTTCGTTGATCACGAACGGCAGGACGAACGAAAAAGACGTAGCGATGACGATGATCGAGGAACGAGTAGTAGCCGCGCTTGATGCGCCTGAATTTGCGAAGGCGTTTGCGAAACAGCGTCTCGGATCGCCGGTGCCGGCGGTCATCTGAAGCGGATGCGGGGTCGACGACGGCGTAGATGACGTCGGAGAGAATGTTGCCGATGAGCATCAGCAGGCTGCTGATCACCAGGATTCCAAGCGCGACAGGGTAGTCCGCTGGAGAATCGAGTTGTAGCCGAGGTAGCCCATGCCGTCGATGTTGAACACCTTCTCAATCAGAAACGATCCCGCAAGGATCAGGCTGAAGACGTGTCCGAGACCGGTGGCGATCGGAATGAGCGAATTCCTCAGCGCGTGAACGAAGATGACGCGCCGTCTCGAGAGGCCCTTCGCAAACGCCGTGCGCACGTAGTCCTGCGCCATGTTCTCCAGCAGCGAGTTCTTCGTCAGGATCGTCAGCGTGGCAAACGCCCCGACCATGTAGCAGAAGACCGGCAGCGCCATGTACCAAGCCTGCTGCGCGATCTTCTGGCCAAGAAGCCGAGGTACTCCCAGTTGTCCGGGCGGAAGCCTCCCAGCGGAAACACGTTCCAGAAACTGCCGCCGCCGAACAGCACCAGCAGCACCGTCCCGAGCGCCCAGCCGGGCACCGAATAGCCGAGAAACACCAGAACGCTGCGTGAGGAAGTCGAACCGGCGCCGTGCCTGACGGCCTTCAGCACGCCGAGCGGCACGCAGACGAGATAGCTGAGCAGAAAACCCGGTGAGTCCGAGAAAGACCGAAATCGGGAAACCGCGACTTGATGACGTCCCACACCGGATCCTGGTAGATGTACGAGTTTCCGAGATCGAGTCGCAACGACGTTCCCGAGCCACTGCGAGATAGCGGACGTGCACCGGCTTGTCGAATCCGTAGTACTCGTCGGATTTCCTCGATCGCATCGTCCGGGAGCGACAGCGACTGCTGGCAGACCGCCGCCGGCGCCGCCTTCGGTCATCGCCGCCATCTTGTAGCGCATGATCTGCCGCTCGACCGGTCCGCCGGGCACGAAGTGCATGACCACGAAGACGACCATCGTGATCCCGATGAAAGTCGGAATGATCAGCAGCAGCCGGCGAAGAAAATAGCTCGGTCACCGCGGCGCCGCTGGCTGTCGCCTCGCGCTTCGCGTACTCGAGCCAGTACCGATCCTCGCTCGGGCCCTCCCCCAACTGGGATCGACGAATCCTTCAAGCGGCCTTCGAGCTTCTGGATCTTGTCCGGGTCGATCCACCAGAGGCTGGGGATGTCGCGATAGTCGCCGATGCGCGTGATGAGGCCCTGGGGATGGCCGAACTTGTTCCAGAACACGAGGCGCTCGATAGGGTGCGGTCCACTCGAAAATCCAGTGGTGCTCGTTCGTAAAGATGCCGTCGAGCTCGCGGAGCAGCTTCACCCGCTTCTCCAGATCGAACTCCTTCTTGTAGGCCTCCATGATCTCGTCGGCGCGCTTGTTCTTGAAGCCCGTGATGTTGTTGGTGTTCTTCTGGTCCGCCAGCGTGGAATGCGAGATTCGCTTCCGGGTTCGGGAAACGTCGACGCCGGTATAGGCGAGCATCGACCATGTCGAAGGCTTGCTCGTCGAGCAGCTTGATCAGCGTCTCCCACGTGACGAGCCGAAGATTCAGCGTGATGCCGACCTTGCGCAGGTCCTCCTGGTAGATCGTGAAGAAGCGCTCTGATGCCTGAGCCGCGTAGACGATCTCGAGGGTGATCGGCCTGCCGTTCCTGACGAGACGTCCCGCACGAATCGCGATCCTTCCATCCCGCCTCTGCGAGCAGCTGCAGCGGCTTTCTGCGGGTCGTACTTGATCTTTCTCGTTGTCGGGATTCTCGTAGACGCTGGCCGGGATACATCGAGTCCATCGGGATGTACTCGTTGAACGCCAGCTTCTGGATCATCAGCTCGCGATTGAACAGATGACGGAGCGCCTTGCGCACGCGGATGTCGTTAAACGGCTCGCGGCGCGTGTTCATCGCGACGCCCTGGAGGCCCTGCGGGTTGTTGTTGAAGATCTTGCGCTTCTGGTTGAGCCCGCGCTTGATTTGCGGGTACTCCAGCTCCTGCACCCACATCTGGGCCCGCTGCACCCAGAAATAGTCGATGTCGCCCCGCTTGAACCGCTCGAACTCGAGATTGCGATCGCGCACGACGATCTGGTGGATCTCGTCGAAGTTGTTCGCGCCGATGTTGCGGCGATCGCGCTCGGCCCAGTAATCGCGGCGGCGGGTGATCCTGATCGAGTTCCCCTTGTTGATGTCCTGCTCCCGGACGATGTAGGGCCCGCTGCCCGGCGATCATCTTGTAGTTGTAATCCCTGATGAAGGCAGCGCCGTCGACGTCCTTCAGGACGTGCGCGGGGAAGATCAGGAGGCTGTTGCCGAATTGCAGCAGGTTCTGCCAGTTCTGATCCTTGGCTTTCACCGAGACGATGTACTTGCTTTCGACGATCGGTTGCTTCGAACTTCGAAAAGATCAGGTTGACGGCGGGATCCTGGAGCCCCTTGTCGACAACCAGCTTCCAGCTCGCCAGGACGTCCTGCGGCGGTCACGGGCGTGCCGTCGGAGAACTTAGCGTTCGGGTTGATGCGGAAGCGGTAGGTGAGCTTGTCGGGAGACACCTGCCAGTGGGTGGCCAGGGCGGGCATGTAGGCCAGCGAGGTCGGATGCAGGCCCAGTAGCGTCTCGTACACCATCGAGTTCAGCATCGAGGTCCACGCGTGCGAGTTCGGACCGTAGTAGCGCAGCGTCGATGGGAAGTCCGTCATGGTGCCCTGTCGAAGCGTCCCGCCCTTGACTGCCCGCGGGTCGCCAATCAGATCGAAGTCGGTATTGGTCTCCCACCCTTGGCCCGTGAATCCCTTCCCACCCTGCTCCGCGGGCACCGATGGATCGGCGCCGGCATCAGCGTTCGGAAAGACCGGATACGAGTTCTTGTCGAGGGAGACGTTGCTGGGAGTGGCGGATGGCGGAGGGGGATGCGTTGGACGCGGGCGGTGGGGTCGACCCACCTCCACATGCGGTGGTTATCAACAGCGCACCAACCAACCCGGACAGGCAGCCAAGCGCTCGTATTCTCACGTCACCCTCCACTGCTCACGGTCCGGCGCCGGCCGGACGTGTGGACACACCTACCTGATTCTACAGGGATTAGACGATGCCGGGCATTGGGGAGACGGGGGAGGGGCAGTGCTCAGTTCTAGGTTCTCAGTTCTGGGTTCTGGGCCCCAAGTATCGAACTGAGAACTGAAGAACTGAGAACTTCGAGCTATCGGACGATCGGCTCCGTCGTGCTGCTGGTCAAGTGGCGGACCAAGCGGTTCTGTTCGTCGACGGCGACCATCCGAGGTGTGATGCGCTCGTCCGTGAGCACGAAGGCCGCGATGATGACGCGATCGCCTGCGGTGAAAATGCCGGGCAGCCGCGCCATTGACCACGATTTCGCGGCTGCCTTCGGGCAGGGGGATGGCGTAGGTCTCGACCCGCTCGCCGTTGTTGATGTTCCAGACCGAGACCTGCTCCCCCTCCACAATATCCGTCACGTCCATCAGGGCCCTGTCGATGCCGATGCTGCCGATGTAGTTGATGTCGGCCGCGGTCACCACCGCCTGATGGATCTTCGACTTGCAGATGCTTCTCAGCTTCATGTGTTCGCTAGAACCGGTATCTGAACCCTATCTGAGCCTGGGCGCGTGACCGGGGATCGTCGGTCTCGAACTTCCGGAATGTCGACGCCTTCATCGGCGTCAGGTTGTAGATCATCTTCCCGGTCGCTGCGTCGATCCCATCGTATCGTATCGGGGACACTTCATTGAAATTGGGGTAGCGCACCACCCCCCAATCATCGTTCAGCCAATTCAGGAAGTTCGACACGTCGAACGTGACCTGGAACTGGTTCCGCTGACGGACGCCGACGTCGAATGCCAGCCGGAAATCGACCAGGTTGGTCCAGGGCGCCCGGCCCATGTTCCGCTCGGGAATCGTGCCGCGCTGGTTCCTCATGCTGTCGTCGTTCTCGATGTAGGCGCTGAGCTCGTCCCAGGTGCCCCCGGTCACAACCACGTCGCTTGCCGAGGCGGGAATGAACAGGATGTCGTTGTCCTGCAGATCGCCGTTCATATCGTTCGAGAAGGTCGTCGTATAGGGTCGCCCGGACTGGATGTTGTAGTAGATCGACGCCGTGAAGCCGATATCCGCAAAGAGCCGGCGATTGTACGACGCCGTCATGTTGATGCGGTGACGCACGTCACGGTCCGACACACCGAGGATCGGCGTGTTAGGGTTGCCTTGGGTGTAGAGAAACCGCCAGTTCGAGAACGCCGTGCTGCTGTTGCCGTCGTTCACGGTGTTCGACCGGCCGTAGAGATACGACGCGCTCGCGAACAAGCCATTGCGCAACCGGCGGTCCCCCTTGAACGCGAGCGACCATTGATCTCCCTGATCCGTATTGGTGAGGAAGATCGCGTTGCTGAAGGTGCGATCGACCTGCGCCATGACGGGCCGCCCGTCAGGACGCGTCTGGCCGGACGGAGCGTAGTTCAGATTCTGCAAGAAGATGTCCTGCATCGTCTTGGTGTGCAGATACTCCGCAGTCGTCGTCCAGCCCGAGATACTGCGGTCGTACGCGAGGTTCCACCGCGCGACCTGGGGTACTTGTAGTCGGGATCGAGCAGGTTCACTTCGTTCACCGACGCCGTGCCGACATTTTTCGGCTGGTTGTTGGGATCGGCCACGAATGGGATCTGGTTCGCGTTGTTCGTTGAGACCTGGACACGCGTGAACTCCAGGCCGGTGCCCGTGTACTGATTCGAGAGCCACACATACGGCGTCCGGCCGCTGAAGATCCCGATGCCGCCGCGAACCTGCTGCGGCGTCGTACTCGGGATGTTGTAGTTGAAGCCGATGCGGGGCGACCACTGAACCCCTTCTGGCGTGACGTCAGTGCGATACCCGAAAACGGTTTCAGTCACTGAATTCCGCGCTGGCGTGTCAGGGAACGTCGGTATGTCGAGCCGCAACCCGTAGGTGAGCGTCAGGTTCGGCAGTGTCCGCCACTGATCCCCTGCATATAGGCTGTATTGCCGGACCCCGAACTTCGCCGCCAGGAGAGGATCGGTAGTATTCGAGAACGCGTATTGATAACCCTGCGCGAGCCCCGCCTCGAAGGTGTCGACATTCGAGAAGATGTAGTAGCCGAACGAGTTCTGGATGAACATGTTCCGGAAGTCGAAGAACTCGTTGTGCGTGCCCAGCGTGATGGTGTGGGCGCCCATCTGCATCGTCAGGTCGTCGGTCACCTCGATGATGTCCTGGTCGAGCGCGTTGGCTGTCGATGACCGTTCGCGCCCCGAGCGGAAGAGCCCACCGCCTGCTCCGGCGCCCAGCTGGATTTCCAACGAGGGAAACGCCGTGTCGCCGTCGCGGTTGTCACGCACTCGTATGTAGTTGACGCGAAGCTCGTTGAACATCCTGCCGAGAGCGCTGTTCAGCTGAACGACCGTGGAGTTGGTGCTGTTGCGGAAGTGATAGAAGTAGTCGGGAAAGAAGAACTCGGTCAGGCTCAAGCGGCCGATGTCGTTCGTGGCGTCGATGTAATTGTGCCGGGCCGTCAGACGATGGTTCGTGTTGAAGTTGACGTCGCCCCGCACGAAGAACTTGTTGTTGTCGATGTTGCGCGTGAACTGATCCAGGCCCCCCGGGTCGTAGCCGTACTTGTTGAGCAGCGTATTGCGAATCCGGTTCGCTTCTGCCTGACGGCCGAAGTCGACGCCGGAGCTGCCGCCCACTGAGTACCCGGAAGGCACGCCGCGCCGGTTCCACTCAGCGTTAGTGAAGAAGAACGCGCGGTTCCGCACAATCGGCCCGCCGATGCTGCCGCCGCCGAGCTTCTCGCTGAACTCACCGAAGTCGAGCGACTTGTTGTTCGTGATTGGGTCGGTGTAGGTCCCCACGAGCGCGTCGGACCGTCCGAAGTAGTACAGCGTCCCGCTGAAAGAATTGGCCCCCGAGCGCGTGACGGCGTTGACGCCGCCTCCCGAGAAGCCGCCCTGCCGCACGTCGTACGGGGCGACGAGCAGCTGCAGCTCTTCGAGCGCGTCGACGCTGATGGGCTGGGATTCGGTTTGTCCGCCCGGGGCGCCCGTCGCCGAGAGACCGAACAGGTCGTTGTTGACCGCGCCGTCAATCTGAATGCTGTTGTAGCGGTTGTTGCGGCCCGACACGGACAAGGCGCCTGGCTCGGCGTTGACGGCGATGGGCGAGAAATAGGGCGAGGTCCGCGCGAAGTCCTCGATGCTCCGCGAAACCGTTGGCAAGGTTTCCAACTGGTCGGAGGAGATGTTCGCCGCAGGTCCCGTCCGCGTTGAAGAGATCACCGGATCGATCTCACCTTCGACGGTCACCGTCTCGCTGACGGTCGCCAGAGGCAGCTTGAAGTTGAGCTCGAGCGTTTCGCCGAGCGGGACCGTCACGTTTGTCTGCTCCTGCGTCCGGAAGCCCGACAGTTCGGCCGCGACGCGATACGGCCCTCCCACTCGGACGCTCGAAATGAAGAAGCGCCCTTCGGCGCCGGTGACGGCCACGTACTGCGTGCCGCTGGGCTCATGCGTGGCGACGATAGTGGCGCCGGGTAAAACGGCGCCCTGCGGATCCAGCGCGACTCCGCTGATTGATCCGGCCGTGACGTTCTGGCCCGCGCTGGGGGCGACCGTCGCGACGAGGATCATCAGGCAGGCGAGCACGCTCAAAGAAACGCGGCGGGACGGTTTCATGATGGTTCGCTCCAATCGTGAAAACGACAGTGGCCTGAAAGAATACGCCCGGGCGGCAACGGACGTGTAACGAATGATGCTACGTAGGATGAAGGTCGTTCGAGGCAAGTACGTGAAACTGGAATGAAGGGTGGAACAAGCGAAAGAACGCGCTGCCGCCCGAACGTAGGCTCATTGTGACCCGCTTTGCCGTCGAGCGCAACCGCCGCGCCTAACAAAGCTGCGAGCTCTGAGCTATCTGGGATCGCGGGACTAGGCCGGCGCGGGCTGCTCGATCACTTCGGTATCGGCGTGTCGATCCAAATTATCGGCGAGCAGAGCGAGCACTTCCCGTGTGGCCTTCACCTTGGCGGGAGAGATCCCTTCGAGCGTCCTCGTGACCGCCGCCTCGACCGCGCCGACGGCGTTGTGGCTCATCCGCCGCCCCTTCGCCGTCAGCTGAATCCGCATCCTGCGCCGATCGCGCGTGTCCGGCTGAAGCTGCAGCAGCCCGCGCTGGCTCATCTGCTGGAGCACGCCGGTCAGCGTGCTGGGGTCGAGGTGCAGTACCCGCGCGAGGTCCCCTGCCGAAATGCCAGGAAACTCGTTGACCACCTGCACGATGAGGCGCTGGCGGCCGGTCACTCCGTGCTTGGATTTCATGTAGCGCGAGGTCGTGGCGAGGCCGTGATTGATGGCCCAGAGCACTCGGAGAAAGTCGAGGGCCTGGCCGAGCGGCCGCTCGTGCGGAGCTGAGACCGGGCCGTCGCCGTTGCCATTACCCTCGTGGGGCTTCATTGCACACGTATAACGACACGCCGCGAACGGCCGCTTACCTAGATTTTTTACTTACCGTTTGTCTGACAAGAACTTCAGGGCGCCAGCCGGTGTTGTATCCAGCCTCCGCCCTTTCGCTCGAACAGCAAGCGATCGTGAAGCCGGTGAGGCCGTTCTTGCCAGAACTCGACTGTGTCCAGAACGATGCGAAAGCCTCCCCAGAACGGCGGGCAGGGGACCTCCTTGCCGGCGAAGCGCGCTTTCGCTCGCGCAAGCTCCCCCTCCAAGAACGGGCGATCCAAAATTTCGGTGCTCTGAGGCGACGCCCACGCGCTCAATCGGCTGTCCCGGGGACGGCTGGCAAAGTAACGCGCCGACTCGCGGCGCGAGACCCGCTCGACGCGGCCCTCTCCCCGCACCTGCTTGTGAATGAGCGGCCAGTGGAACGCGAAGGCCGCCCAGGGATTCTCAGCCAGCTCCCGTCCCTTGCGGCTCTCGTAGTTTGTGTAGAACACGAAACCGCGTCGCTCGACGCCTCGAAGCAGGACCATGCGGGCCGACGGTCGCCCGCGCGCATCGGCGGTCGCGAGCGCCATGGCCTCCGGCAGAGGCGTGCCCGCCCGCCTCGCCTCCCGGAACCACCGGACGAAGAGCATGGCGGGATCCTGGCTGGCTTTACGCGAGGTGCTCGTGCGGCGCATTGGCTTGCCATTCTGCCATATGCGAAAATGAGCGGCTCATGTCCAGCCCAAGCGCGGAAAGCCGGCCTGAGGCCCCCGTCCGCGATTTCATCCGCGAAATCGTCGCTCAGGATCTGCTCTCCGGTCACCAGGGGACCGACCTTGTCACGCGATTTCCGCCCGAGCCGAACGGCCGGCTCCACATCGGTCATGCCAAGGCGATCTGCATCGATTTCGGGGTGGCCCGGGAATTCGGAGGACGCTGCAACCTTCGCTTCGACGACACCAACCCGGTCAAGGAGTCGCAGGAGTACGTCGATCAGATCATGCGCGACATCCACTGGCTGGGTTTCGACTGGGGCGCGCATCTCTACCATGCATCGGACTATTTCGAGCAGCTCTACGGGTGGGCCGAGCAGCTCATCCGCGACGGCAAGGCGTACGTCGACAGCCTGACAGCCGACCAGATTCGCGAGCATCGCGGCACGTTGACCGAGCCGGGGAAGGACAGCCCATACCGGAACCGCACGGTCGAGGAGAACCTCGATCTGTTCAGACGGATGCGTGGGGGCGAGTTCGAGGACGGCGCACACGTGCTTCGAGCGCGCATCGATATGGCGTCGGGCAACATGAACCTGCGCGATCCGGTGATGTACCGCATCCGCAAGACGTCGCACCAGCGCACGGGGGATGCGTGGTGCATCTATCCGATGTACGACTGGGCTCACGGCCAGTCCGACTACATCGAGCGTGTCACGTACTCCCTCTGCTCGCTGGAGTATGAGGATCATCGGCCGCTCTACGACTGGTATCTCGAAGCCCTCAACCTGCCATCTCCGCGGCCGCGGCAAATCGAGTTCGCCCGGCTCAACCTGAACTACACCGTGATGAGCAAACGGATCCTGCTCGAGCTGGTGGAGGGCGGGAAGGTGAGCGGCTGGGACGACCCCCGGATGCCGACGCTTTCCGGACTCCGGCGCCGCGGCTACACGCCGGAATCCATTCGCACGTTTTGCGAGCGCATCGGCGTCGCGAAGCGGAACAACGTGGTCGACATCGCGAACCTCGAGCACGCCGTTCGCGAAGATCTGAACCTGCGCGCGCCCCGCGTCATGGCGGTGCTGCGGCCGTTGAAGGTCGTCATCGAGAACTATCCGGACGATCAGATCGACTACGTGGACGTGATCAACAACCCGGAGGATGCCTCGGCCGGTACGCGCAAGGTGCCGTTCACGCGCGAGATCTACGTCGAGCGCGGAGACTTCATGGAGAACCCGCCCAAGAAGTTCTTCCGCTTGTCGCCTGGCAACGAAGTCCGGCTGCGGTGCGCGTACTTCCTCAGGTGCACCGGCGTGGTGAAGGACCCCGCCACGGGAGAGGTGACCGAGCTGCGCGCGACCTACGATCCGTCAACGCGCGGAGGCGATGCCCCGGATGGGCGGAAGGTGAAGGCGACGCTCCACTGGGTGCCGGCCAGACAGGCGCTCGACGCAGAAGTGCGGCTCTACGACCGGCTCTTCAACCACGAAGATCCGGCGTCGACCGACAACTACCTCGATCACCTCAACCCCAACTCTCTCGAGACGGTGCGCACAGCCAAAGTCGAGCCCAGCCTGAATACTGCGGAAGCCGGCGCGCGTTATCAGTTCGAGCGGCTGGGATACTTCGCGGTCGATTCCGACTCGAAACCAGGCGCGCTTGTCTTCAACCGCACCGTGTCGCTGCGCGACACGTGGGCGAAGATCGCCGGTAAAGGCTGAACCACAAAGCAAGAGCAGGGAGGTTGTTATGCGGCCGTTCTTGTTGATGGCGTGCGTTCTGGCTCTCTGCATCGCCGTGGGACCTCCTGCCGAACGAGGAGCTGATGGACTATGTGTGTGAGGGGCGCCCTGGCATATAGTGGGCCTTCCCATGAGACAGTTTCGCGGCCAGGACATCCCATTCGAGCCAGCCGACCCCCGAAACTTCGTCGGCTCCGCGCGCGTCAAGCGGCTGCCGCTCGTTGAAGGCGGCGACGCACCGGTCATCGCGTACCTGGTCGAGTTCGAGGCCGGCGCCAGAACCAACTGGCACCGCCACAGCGCGCCTCAGCTGCTGCTGATTCACGAAGGCCGCGGGTTGGTCCAGAAGTGGGGAGAGCCGATGCAGGACATGAAGGCCGGCGACGCCATCACGATCGAGCCGAACGAAAAACACTGGCATGGCGCCGCGCCCGGCAGCAGAATGACCCACTTCGCCATCAACCTGAACCTCACGACGGAATGGCTGGAGCCCGTCTCGGACGACCAATATCGTGCATCCTGAGCTGACCGAAGCCATAGATTTTCACAAGGCCGTCGTCGACGAGGCCGGCAAGGCGCTGGTCGGATACGACAGGGAAAAGGCACTGGCCAATGTCGTGCTGATGTCGGAGATTCCGACGACGTACGACAAGGACGAGCAGCGGCAGGTGAACGCGGGCAATCTCCTGCTGCGCGGCGTTCCTGGAATCGGCAAGACGTTCTTCGGCGTCATCATCGCCGCCATCAGCGACGCGAAGTTCGCGCGGATTCAGGGGCGCGCCGACCTCCAGCCCACCGAAGTGGTCGGCTTCCAGATGATCAACCCGGCGACGGGCGAGTTTCTCACCGAGTTCGGACCGCTGGCCTCGGCCGAGGTCATCCTGCTCGACGAGATCAATCGCATCCCGCTGAAGTCGCAAAGCGCGTTTCTCGAAGGCCTTCAGGACCGGAAGATCACCGTCGGCAAAGCCACCTACCAGCTCCCGACCTTCAGCTTCGCCATCGCGACGATGAACCCGGTAGAGCTGGGGCAGGGAACGTTTCCGTTGTCCGAGGCGGCCACCGATCGATTTGCCATCATGGTGAACATCGGCTATCTGCCGCCGGCGGAAGAGCAGAAGCTCGTCAATTTCGATTTCAAGCAGGTCCGTCTCAACTCGCTCCTCTCGAAGGATCGCATCGTCCAGCTTCGCGCGGTGATCACCAGGGAAGTGTTCCTCCACGAGAAGCTGGGCAAGTACATCCGCAGACTGGTCGGGGCGTCTCGGCCGTACAACGCCGAAACCGAGTGGCTGTTCCGGTCGCCTTCGGAGCTGGTGGAGGAGCACGTCGATTTGGGCGCGTCACCCCGCGCCACGATCTGCTGGGGACGCCTGGTGAAGGTGTGGGCGGTGCTCGTTCACGAGCGCGACGAGGTCTATCCCGAAGATATACAGGAGCTCGCGAAGTACGTGCTGGGGCATCGCATCTGGCTCGGGCCTCATGCCACCAGCCACGGTATTTCCTCCGAGCAGGTGGTCGACGACATCGTCGCCCGGGTGCCGATTCCATGAACGTCTATAAGGCGCGAGCGGCGCGGGGCGAAGGGGTCCCCGCAAGTGAGAGCCGAGGAGCGGGGGAGGGGTCCCCGCGACTAAACGAAGACCTGATCGATTTCGCCGAGATCAACGAGATCGAACTGCGGGTGCTGCGGCGGATGAAAGAGTACACGCTCGGCGATCACGGCAGCGTATTCCACGGCACGGGTGTCGACTTTGTGGGGCTTCGCGACTGGCAGGCGGGCGATCGGCTCTCGTCCATCGACTGGCCTCAGTCGTCGCTGACCAACTTCACGCCGCTGATCGTACGGGACTATGAGCAGCCGGGGACCGCGCCTATCGTCGTTGTTGCCGACCGGTCCGCGTCCACGCGCTGCGGCGT
The DNA here is from genome assembly GCA_963821375.1 of Vicinamibacterales bacterium. GTDB lineage: Bacteria > Acidobacteriota > Vicinamibacteria > Vicinamibacterales > JAMQPK01 > JAMQPK01. Next base: position 65,467 of record CAWGDN010000002.1, on the reverse strand, counting down.
CAACGGAGTGCCGATCGCGGCCGGTGTCGCGCGCGCGACGGCCACGATCGGCTTGTCCGCGGTGTACTTTCAGGACATGTTCGGGCTGGTTGGGTTCGATCAAAATTTTTCGACGCTCGGCGGCCATCCGCCCGCGCGTGGGTCGCGGGCACGTCATTCACTGCCTCGACGCGTATCAGGGCCGCGTCGGCATGGATGAAATGAAGCTCGGCCGAAGCGTGTCGGCGACCATCGGCGGGCACCTGCGCCGAACGGCGCTGCTTCCCGGTGATTTCTGACTTCTTGTTCGTCGAGGCGCCTGAACTGCTGAAGGAACTGGTCGATCTCAACTCGGTCCACGACGTCTTCGTCGTGATGATCGACGGTGCTTTCGCCTTCGAGCTGCCAGACGTATCCGCCGGTTGGGTGACGGCGTTCGACGTCGAGACCGGCGAGACGCGCCTGATGTCGAGACGAGAGGTGCGCGGACTGGCGACGCGTGTGCGCGCGTGGCAGGACGATCTCGAGACGCCAGGCGCACGAGCGTGGCATCGATGTGCTGCGACTCGGCGTGGACGAGCATCGCAACCTGCCGGCGCTGCTGGAGTTCGTCATGGTGAGGCGACTGAGAAAAGCATGAAATCGAAAAGGGATTAGGGATTGGGGATTGGGGATTGGGGCTGTCGCTCCTGCTCCTGGCGGGCTGCCTGGCGCTCGACCTCTGCGCAGTCGACGCCGACAACGCCGCGACCCCTACGAACCCCACGAACCCTACGAACCTCGTCGGTCCCTTCTGACCCGACTGAACCCATCGAGTGCTGGTGGAAGACCGATCGAAACGCGGTGCGGATCGGCGAGCGCTTTGCGCTGACGTTGACCTGCGCCGTCATCGACACCGATCGAGTTCGGGTGGTCGTCGACGAAACCGGATTCGCTCCAACCGCACTTCATCTCGTGCCGTTCGAGATTGTCGACGGACAGCGATTCCGAGACGTGCTGCACGCGCCACGACGCTTCTTTCAATACCGATACACGCTGCGCCTGCTCGGCGAAGAGTTCTTCGGCAAAGAGATCACGCTGCCGACGCTGCAAATCGGCTATCGCATCCAGAATTCGCTGCAGGGCGGCTCCGCGCTACAGGGGCGAGAGGCGCAGTACTCGCTTCCGCCTGTGCCGATTCGCGTGCTCTCGCTCGTTCCGCCTGGCACCACCGAGATTCGCGACAAGCCTACCGATACCCTCGGCGACGTCGAACGCCGGCTGTTCCGATCGAATCTGCTGCTGATGCTCGCCGGCGTCACGTTCGCGCTGGCCGTGCTGATAGCTGGCGTCGTCGATCGCCCGCGCGGCCGGCAAGCGTCGGACGACGACGGCCGCAGCCAGGCGGGTGTTGTCGGGCGGCGCCGTGCTGCGAGCGGCCGCGAGTGAGATCGCCGCGGTTCGATCGGCGAGCCGCGACGGCTGGACTCCGGAGCTGGCTGGCCGCGCCGCCGCTGCGCTTCGCCTGGCCGGAGCCGTCGCGCTGGCGCGCCCGGTGGGTCAGCGCGAAACGACGTCTGGCGAATCGCCGAGAGAAGGCGAGGTGCCGGCCGCACTCAGCGTCCGGAGTCTGCATGGGGCGCCGCGTCATGCTGTCCGCATCGGCGACACCTGCCATGCTCGCGTCGACTGACGGCAGAGTGGCCAGCGAATCGGAGGCGGCGGTCGGTCGGGCGCTCGGCGCGTTTTCTGCCGCGCGCTATGGCGCCGGTTCCGCACTCGACGGTCCGATGCTCGATGCGGCGCTCGACGAAGGCCGGAGTGCAGTTCGGCGCCTTCGCGATTTCGCACGCGGCGCGCATCGGACGACCTGCCCGACGTACGGCGTCCGGAAGCGCCAGGCCGACATGGGCACGGTAAACGCCCTCGTCAATCTGGTGGTGGCGGCGTTCGCCGCAGTGGCGAAGCGAGGGGTTCGTGCGCGATCTCGGTCTTCACGTCGCGCGAGGCCGGTCTGCTGGCGTCGGCCGTGCTGGTGGTGCTCGGCCATTGTCGTCCTCGCCTGGCGAGTGCTGCGCGGCCGCCTTCCAGGACGAACCGCGATCGCCTGCCCGCGCTTCTGCCGCGCAGCCGAGCGCCCGCTTCTGTCGCTCGTTCGGCACGCCCCGTTCGTGTTGTTCGCCGCTGGCTTGCCGTTCCTGATGCTGGCGCTCGCCGATCCGCACACGTCGCTCTCGTCACGCCAGGTCTCGTATCCGGGCCGGCGGATCGCCGTCATCATGGATTCGTCGCTCAGCATGCTGTCGCCGTTCAGCGGCCAGCAGCTCAAGACCGACAGCGACACCGCCTTCTCGAACACGATGGCGGCGGCCGAGTACTTCATCCGGATGCGGATGCGCGGACGCTATCGCGATCTGATTGCGCTCGAGCAGTTCGGCAACGAGGCCTACGTCATCACACCCTTCACGACCGACTACGAGAATCTGCTGCTCAGCTTCAAGATGATCAGCGACGTGAAGGAATGGCAGCGCTTTCCCGACCAGGGCACGATCATCATGAAGGCGATCGACGAAGGGGTCGATCTCTTCAACGCGTTCAACTTCCTCGAATCGAGCGGCAACATCATGGTCATCTTCAGCGACGGCCAGGACAACAACGTCCAGGTAGGCACGATGACGCTCGATCAGGTGCTCAAGAAGGCGGTGGACAACCGCGTGCCCGTCTACATGATTCGCACCGCCTACGCACGCGACCTCTACGACGTCGTTCCCGACCAGGTCTGGAAAAAGGCGATCGACGCGACCGGCGGACGGTTCTATCCGGCCGCCAACCAGGAGACCATCATGCAGGCCGTGCGGGAGATCGACGCGGCGTCAACGGGGCGGGTCGCCGTTCGGCGAGTACGAGGTCAAGCAGCCCCGCTACGATCGATTTGCCCTCACCGCGGTGGCGCTCTGGACGGTTGCGTTGGCTCTGCAGACTGATCTTTAGAACATTCAGGACATTTCCATGAAGAAATCCGCTGGACTCATTGTTGTCGCGCTCGTCATGGCGCTCGCCGCCGGCGGCCTGCTGGCAGCGGGCCTCTTCGACCGCCGGATGGCCATCGCCCAGGAAGACATGGCCGTCCTCGACTTTGCCGACCCCGAGGCCGAGTATGCCGCGTTGGAGAACGAGCTCGGAGGCTATCGATGGGTGTCGGCGCCTGCGCTCAAGGAGATTCGCCACCGGCGCGCCGAGCTGCAGTACTGGCAGCGCGACTATGCCGACCTCATCGAAGCCGCGCGGTCGGCAAGCCAGCCCGACGACGAAGAGACGATCGATCCGGACATCCAGGTGATGGCCGCCAACGCGATGTTCCGCATGGCGCAGCGCGGTCCGCAGGAACGTGGAGCACTTCTCAGAAGCCTCGATACCGCTGCGCGTGCCTACGGAGAGGCCCTCAGGTTGGGCGCCGACCGCTCGGACGTGGCGTTCAACTACGAGCTCGTCGTCCGGCTGCGCCAGGAGATCGCGGCCGGCAAGCGCAAGATGTTGACGACGCAGGGCGACGACCCGGAGACCGATCCCAACATGCTGGGCGATCCCGGGCTTCCGCCGCCTCAGATGGAAGTGAAGCAGTTCCAGATCAGAGTGCCGCTGAATCCCCGCGACATGCGACAGAGCCAGGATCAGTCTGCGGGCACCGGCGCCCAGCGGCGGAGACGTGGATAGCCTGATCCGGCTCGACTCGCTGAGGTTTGGCCAGCCGCTCTATCTCTGGCTGCTGGTCCTTCCCGGATTGCTGTTGCTCCTCTGGTGCAGCCAGCTCTTGCGCCGCCGCGCCGATGTTCGCAGATACTCCAGCGCCGCGCCTTGTTCCGATCGGCGAGCGCTTCGTGGCAGTCGGCGAACTGGCTTTCTGGCTCGCCCTCATCATCGCCGTGGCGCTCACGATCCTTGCCCTTTCGCGTCCCCGCGGCGTCACCTCCATCGTGCGAAGCGCAGGCGTCGACCTGGTGCTGCTCGTCGATGGCTCGACGTCGATGCGGGTAAGAGACATGGGGCAGCAAGATCGCTGGCAGCGCACGATGGCGTGGGTGCGCGTGCTGACCAAGACGCTCGGCTGGCGAGGCGATCGCATGGCGCTGGCGACGTTTGCCGAGATCGCGGTGCCGCAGGTGCGGCTGACGCGAGACCCCAACACCATCCTCTTCTTTCTCGACCACCTGGAGGACGAGCCCACGTTCAGGCTGGAAAACGACTCCTCCTGGAATACGAACGTCGAGGACGCCGTCTACTGGGGTATGAGGCTCGTCGAGACCGACCAGGAGATGTACGGGAACAACGGCAACGCCAAGAGCTTTGTCGTCATCTCCGACGGCCAGGTGTGGAGCGGCGACGTCGAGAGTGCCATCACGAAGGCCGTGCGGCAAGGGGTGGCCATCGATGTGATTGGTGTCGGCACAACTGCCGGCGGAAACATTCCCCTTCCCAGAGACGAGCGAGGCGTGGCGCTGGCCGGCTTCGAGGTGCTCCGGTCCGTCATCGACCGCAACTCGCTGCGCGAAATCGCGCGGACGGGACGCGGGGAGTACTTCGAGCTCGGCACCCGCGCGGACGCGCAGATTGCCGCGAGGATCATCCAGAACGCCTCGCGCCGATCGAACAGCGAGCAGGTGGACGAAGCGTTCGACGAGCTCTACTGGTATCTGTTGGCGGCCGCGGCGTGCTGCGTCGCGATGGGGGTGCTGTTTCTCAAACAGCGCTTCCAGCTGGGGCTGGGGCTTGCCGCCGCGCTCGCCATCATGGCGCTCGTCTCGAGTCTGCCGTCCTGAGCGCCTGCGGCTCTCGGCTTTTGGCTCTGGGCCAGAAAGCCGGTACGAATGCAGTGGTACGCTCGTTCAGGCCCAAAGCCTAAAGTCCGAAGCCTAAAGCCCACCGTCCGCTGTTACATGTGCCGGATGATCGCGTCGCCGAACTCGCTGCACTTCACTTCCTTGCCGCCGTCCATGAGGCGCGCGAAGTCGTAGGTTACGGTCTTCGCCGAGATCGCGCCGTCCATGCCCTTGACGATCAAGTCGGCCGCTTCGATCCATCCCATGTAGCGGAACATCATCTCGCCCGACAGCACGACTGACCCCGGGTTCACCCGATCCTGGTTCGCGTACTTCGGGGCGGTTCCGTGCGTGGCTTCGAAGATGGCGTGCCCCGTGAGGTAGTTGATGTTCCCTCCGGGGGCGATGCCGATGCCTCCGACTTGCGCGGCCAGCGCATCCGAGAGGTAATCGCCGTTCAGGTTGGGCGTCGCGATCACGTCGAACTCATCCGGACGCGTCAGCACCTGCTGCAGCGTGATGTCGGCAATGGCGTCCTTGATGACGATGCCCGCACCGGGTTTGCCGTCTGGAATGCGGCACCAGGGGCCGCCGTCGATCTCTACGGCGCCGTAGGCCTGCTTTGCGACGCTGTAGCCCCAGTCGCGAAACGCCCCTTCGGTGAACTTCATGATGTTGCCCTTGTGCACCAGCGTCACGCTCTTCCGCTTGTTCTTGATGGCATAGCCGATGGCGGTGTGGATCAGCCGTTCCGCGCCGAGAAAGCTGATAGCTTTCAGGCCCACGCCAACCTGCACGCCGACATCCCGGTGCGGCGCCCCGATTGACTCGAGCACGTCCTGCCAGTCCCTCGACGCCTTGGTCGAGCCGAAGCGGATCTTCTTGAACTCCTTCGGGAAACTCCCGCTCGAAGAAGTCGAGAACCTTCTGCGCTTCTGGAGACCCGCCGGCGAACTCGATGCCGGCGTAGATGTCTTCGGTGTTCTCCCGGAAGATCACCATGTCGACCTTTTCCGGATGCCGCACGGGCGATGGCACGCCCTTGAACCATCGCACAGGGCGCAGGCAGACGTACAAGTCCAGCAGCTGCCGGAGTGCCACGTTGAGCGACCGGATTCCTCCGCCGACCGGCGTCGTCAGTGGTCCTTTGATGCCGACCAGGTGAGTGCGGAACGCATCCAGCGTCTCGTCAGGGAGCCAGTTCTTCACGTGCACGAACGCTTTCTCGCCTGCCAGCACCTCCTTCCACTGGATCCGGCGTGTTCCGCCATACGCCTTTTCCACCGCCGCGTCGAAGACTCGCACGCTGGCGCGCCAGATGTCGGGACCCGTGCCGTCTCCTTCGATGAAGGGGATGGCCGGGTTATCGGGAACCTGCAGCCTGCCGTTGGTGATGCTGATTCGTGCGTCCTGGGTCATACAGATGTCGCAGCCTCGAGATGGAATCGCAAATCGAAACTGCGATCCTACACCGGTACGAGAATCGCAGGACAGCGCTGTCGCGCACGCCTGCGATCTCAAAATTTGTCTGGGGACAAGACAGACGCTCTCGGTGCGTGTCACGAAGCGAAACAAGAAAGAGTCGCGCAAGCGGAGGCTTTCGATGCTCCAACCCTCATCTGGTCAACTTCCAAAGCTAATCGGCCCACCCAATACGGCCCTTGCCGAACGCGTTCGTGGAGAGTTTCGGGAGATGCCGGGTCTCAAGCTCACACTGGCTCAAGCCGGGAGGCTGTGGAGCCTCGATATCAGCACTTGCAGGAGAGTGTTGCTGGAGCTCGTCGAGACGGGATTTCTGTCGGAAGCTGCTGACGGCGGATACTCGCGGGCGAAAGCGTGAAGCCTGCAGCTCTGGGCAGTCTTTAGCTGAACAGCTGCGAAGCCTAGAGCCCACCGGCTCTATTTCGCCAGCGTCCTCACGAAGTTCACGATATCCGTGATCTCTTCCGGCATGAGGCGCTTGCCAAGAGCCGGCATGTTGCCGACCTCGGTCTTCTTGCCTTCCGAAATCGCCGTGTGAATCTGCGCGTCGGTGAGCTTCGACATCGACCGCCTTGTCGGCCATGCTGGGGAGTTTGCCCTTGAGGTTCTTTGCAGCAGGCCCGTCGCCGAGCCCCGCGGCGCCGTGGCACACGACACACTGACGCTTGAAGAGCGCCGCCCCGTTGTCCAGCGACTGCTGTGTGGGCGCGGCCGGCGGCTTCGCCTGGCCTGCATTAAGCGTGAGGGTGAGGCCAACGGTGATTGCGCCTACGAGTGAAAGAAATGTCCGCATATTCATAGTTGAACCCAGTTTACATTAGTCGCCCCCGAGGCGTTGACGGCGCGCTCCACCGACGGCTGGGTGTTCTCGACGCACGACACGGCCAGCACAATGGCACCATCGACGACGGCGGGGTCGTAAGGCAGATTTTTGAAATTCGGGAGTCTCAACTCCACCAGCAGTCCCACCAGCGTCGCCAGCACCGCCCCCAGCATCGTCGTTTCGTACGTGATCAAGCCCACCGTCCAGGGCGCGACGATCGGCATTCCGCCTTTCACCAGGGGATAGTTGAGTGCTGTCACCGTCGCGAGAGCAAAGCCGCCGAGCAGTCCCGCGCCCGCGCCGATCAGGGCCCACGTGCGCAGCTTCGTTGGGCTCTTTTCGGGCAGGAACGGCTCGCCGTGAATCGGCTGCGACGACATCACTTCCATCGAGTCGGCCTCGCACGCCCTCCTGAATGAGGCGGCGGATCGCGAGCCGTGCGTCGTTGGGCCGTGAGAACCTCGCGAGGCACCAGTTGGTCATGGATGCTCCTAGTGTCCCGGATGCACGTCGCCCGGCACGATCTGTCCGGCGAATGCGGGTTCGGGCATCTCGCCCTTGTGTCTTCTCGCGACCTGCAGCCCTTCCTCGTATTCCCAAATCGAGATCATCGGGCTGAACTTTGCGAAGAGGAAGTAGAGCAGCACGAACAGCCCCAGCGTGCCTGCGGCAATGGAGGCTTCCGTGGGCGACGGCCAGTACGTTCCGTAATTGAACGGAAGGAATGGATGCGTGAGCGTCGGAACGATGATCAGGAAGCGTTCCAGCCACATGCCGACGAGGATGCACACCGACGCGAAGAAGATGAGCGGGATGGTTCGCAGCTTCTTGATCGCGAGAATCGGAAACGGAATCAGGATGTTGCAGGAGACCATCAGCCAGAAGAGCGGCGCGAAGCGGCCGGAGATCTTCGACCAGAACACCGGCATCTCGGCCGCCTCGTTGCCGTACCAGGTGACGAGATATTCGGTGAACGTGAAGTAGAACCACAACAGGCTCATCGCGAACAGCATCTTCGCGAGGTTGTCGAAGTGGATGGGCTGCAGATAGTGCTCGAGATGGAAGAAGCGGCGGATGAGCACCATTGCAATCAGCAGCGCCGCGATCCCCGAGAAGATGGCGCCGACGACGAAGTAGGGGCCAAAGATGGTGCTGCGCCACATCGGCATCAGCGTCATGGCGAAGTCCCACGACACGATCGTATGGACCGAGACCGCCACCGGAATGATGATGAGGGCCATGATGGAGATGGCTTTCTCCAGACGCACCCACTCGCGCTCCGTGCCGCGCCAGCCAAGAGCCAGCGTCCGATACATCGACTTGCGCCAGCCTGTCGCCTTGTCGCGCGCCACAGCCATGTCGGGAATCATCGGCAGGTAGAGATACGTGACGCTGCCCGTCAGGTACGTGTTGATCGCGATGAAATCCCACATCAGGGGCGACTGGAAGTTCGGCCACAGATACCGGCTGTTGGGATACGGCACCATCCAGAAGAAGAGCCACGCGCGTCCGAGGTGGATCAGCGGAAACAGCGAGCCTGTGACGAGCGCAAACGTGGTGATGGCCTCGGCGCAGCGCGTGATCGGCCTGCGCCATTCGGCCTGGACCACGCGGAGGATGGCCGAGATCAGCGTGCCGGCGTGGCTGATGCCAATCCAGAACACGAACGTCGTGATGTAGAGGCCCCAGAACGACGGGCGGTTCTTGCCCGACATCCCGATGCCGAAAATGATCTGAATGGCCCACGCGATGAAGACGACGCTCGTCACCGCGCCGAGGACAGCGACCGCCGCGTAGTATCTCGGTCCCGTTTTGAAGAGCGGCCCGAGCAGATCGCGATTGATCTGTGCCTCGGTAATCTGATCGGCCGCGAGGTCGGTTGTGAACTGAGTAGTCACCTTAGGCGTCCGCCTCCCTCAAGTACACCACTCGGGGACGTGTGCCAAGCTCCTCGAGCAAACGGAATCCACGCCGCGATCCGGCGAGGCGCGAGACCTCACTCTCGGGATCGCTCATGTCGCCGAAGACAAAGACCTTGGCCGGGCAGGCCTGGGCGCACGCCGGCTGAATCTCGCCGTCGCGCACCCCGCGCTTCTCGTCCTTCGCCTTGTCCTGCGCGCGGCGGATCCGCTGCACGCAGAAGGTGCACTTCTCCATGATGCCGCTGCTGCGGATGGAGACGTCGGGATTGAGCTGCTCGTTGAGCGGGCTCGGCCAGTCGGGCGTGAACCAGGTGAAATAGCGCGCTGTGTAAGGACAGTTGTTCGCGCAGAATCGCGTCCCGACGCAACGGTTGTAGACCTGCGCGTTCAGGCCATCGGGCGTGTGGTAGGTCGCGTTGACCGGGCAAACCGGTTCGCACGGCGCCGCGTCGCACTGCTGGCACATGACGGGCATGAACCGCGCGCGGATGTTGGGGAACTCGCCCTCCCAGTAGCGCTCGATGCGGATCCACTGGTGCGTTCGTCCCCTGGCAGCCTGATCGGGGCCGACGACCGGTAAGTTGTTCTCCGCATGACACGCCACCATACAGGCTTCGCAGCCCGTGCAGCGATCGAGATCAATCGTCATTCCCCACTGGGGCATAAATGTCTCCGCACCATTGAGAGATTGTCAGATCGTCAGAGTGTCAGAATGTTGTTGGAAGGTTGAATCTTCGATTCTTCCTTCTGACAACAATCGAGCACTCTAACCATCTGACAATCCTCCTATGGTGTCATCGGTGAAGCTCATGCTCGTGGTGCCCTCGAGCATCTGACGCACCAAATCTGATCAACGGCTCCTGACGTCCGCTCTTCGTGACCCTCACTCGAACGCCGCTTTGCACCACACTGTTTGATGCGCTATCCAGTGCTGACGCCGAAAGCTGCAGCGGATTTGCGCCGCGGCTCGCATAGCGTCCGTACTGCGTGTGCCCCTGACCAACCGGAATGGCGATCACGTCTGGACGCAGACCGGGGTAGAGGAACGCGGGCAGCTCGACCGTGCCGTGCGGCGACCGGATCGTCAGCACGTCGCCTTCCTGAATGTCGAGCTTATGTGCCGTCTCGGTGTTGATCTCCACCCACGAACCCCACATCACGCTCGTCATCGGGTCGGGCAGCTCCTGCAGCCAGGGCAGATGAGCCGCGCGTCCGTCGGCAAAAGCCGCAGAGGGGTAGACGTGCAGCAGGAACGGCATCTGCGCGGCTTCGCCGGCGTAGGCGCGCGCGCTGACCTGGATGGGCGTGACGAATCGGACACGATTCGCCGCGGGCGGCGGCCGATTCGCCAGTTTCGCCGCAGTCTCACCCGTTACTGCGGCCGGCGGATTCCACCAGCCGCCCGCCGCCGTTACCTTCCGATAGAACGCGTCGAAGTCGGCGTCCACCGTCGAGCCCGCTTGCAGCGCGTGCGCCGACCGGAACGACTCCTTCACGGCCGCGGCGGCGTTTGCGAAGGGCAGAGCGGTTGCGGCGTTGCCACCGAGCGCCTTGGCCGTTTCGATGAGCACGTCGACCGGATCGCGCGTATCGAAGCGCGGGAGGACGGCGGGCTGGCCGAGCGTCCGAACCGGAAATCCCACACCAGGCTCGGGCACGTCATCGAGCCACCGCTCGAGCGGAACGTGGCTCGGGAGAATCAAATCGGCCATCGCGGCCGTCTCGTCGAGGAACGACGCGAAGCTTGCTACGAACGGCACGTTGGACAACGCCGACCGCAGCTTTGCCGCTTCCGGCAGCGTAAAGAGGGGGTTCGTATCGAACACGAGCAGCGCCTTGACCTGATTCCCCCCCATCGCGTTCATCAGCGTGTGGATATCGAGCGCGGAGCCTGAAGCCTGGACGCCGGGCTCATCCGCTCCAAGCAGGACTCCGCCTGGTTGCCCAAAAGCGCCGACGAGCGCGTTCAACGCGTTGATTGCCAGCAGAGAGTTGACGTCTCGGCTGTCGCCGATAGCCACGCTGGGCCGCCGCTGGGCGAACTCGCGCGCCACGCGCTGAATCGACGCGGCGGGCACGTCGATTTCCGCGGCGACTTTCTCGGGCGCGTAGCTGCCGAGCGCCGCCGACCACTCGGCAAACCCCGTCGCGCTCTGGGCCACGCTCGCGTCGTACAGCTTTTCGCTGACGATGACGTTGGCCATGGCCAGCGCAAGCAGGCCTTCGGTGCCGGGCTTGATGGGCAGCCACTCGTCGGCGCACGAAGCGGTCTGTGACAGTCGCGGTTCGGCGTGCACGAACTTGCCGCGGATCCCGGGACGTCCCTGCCTGAAATGGCCGTACGAATAGATGTAGCGAACTGGAGAGAGGAAGGTCTCGAACAGGTTCGCGTTGAACGACAGCAAGTAATTGGCGTTGGCGAAATCGACTTCGGGCAGGCGTGCGACGCCGGTCGTCAACTCCATCGCCTTTCGCAGCGGCGCAGGGTCGAACGGATCGTACGAGACGACATCGCCCGCGCCGACAGCGGCCGCGAAGCGCTCGAGAATCGTTCCGAACGTGCCGCGATTGCGGCGGCCGGTCAATACGGCGACCGCTCGAGGCGTCGCCTGCTGCGCCTGCAGTTGCGAAACAAGCGACTGGATCGCCTCGCTCCACGCGATCGGCTGATACTGCCCCGAGCCGCGCGGTCCGGTGAGCTTCAGCGGCGTCTGAATGCGGTCGGGATGGTAGAGCGCCTGCACCGTCGCCTGTCCGCGCGCGCATGTGCCGCCCATGCTGATCGGATGGTCGGGGTTGCCTTCAATTTTTTTGGCCTGCTCGGCCTTCATGCGCTTCTGCTGGCCGTTGATCGTGCGGATCGACTCGCCCGACATGACGCGCACGTTGATGCCGCAGCCCGCCGAACACTGCTGGCACAGCGTCCGAACCCACCGTTCCTCGCCGGGAACGAACTGCTCCTCGGAGATGAGCAGCGGGATCAACTGCTGAGGCTGGCCGCAGCCATCCAGGATGAGACCCGCTGTGCCGGCGATGCCGCCGGTCTTGAGAAAATCCCTGCGCTTCATTTGTGGCAGACGAGGCAATCGACGCTGGCCTGCCTCTCGCGATGGCAGTCGATGCACCTGCCCATCGTCCATTCGATGTTTTCGCGGACATCCATGGCGTTGGCCATGTCGCCGTGGCAGGTCGAGCAGTCGATGCCCGCCTTCACGTGGCGCTTGTGTGTGAAATGCACCGCAGCTTCGGCAGGGAAGCCGTAGACGCGCACCCATGGCGGCTCTTCACCGGCCTTGGCAAACGCCGCGAGCTTCTGAATCTCCGGGCTCTCGGGCTTGACGTTCTCGTGGCACACCATGCAGTCCGTCACGCTCGGAAAGGTGGCTGCGATCGATCGGTCGGCGTTCACGTGACAGGTGAGACATTCCATCTGGTTGTCTGTCACGTGCGTTTTGTGCGGATAGGCGATCGGTTGTTGGACCGGCTGTGGCGCGCGGAACGCGAGCGCCGCCGACGCGATCACGAGCGTGAGTACAACTGCGCCGAAGACGTATGTGCGCATCGGACGTTTGGTGATTAGGCGCGAAAGTCTAGCGTGCTTTCGGCGCGAAAGTCTAGGGAGTTGGAAGCACGGTGCCGTCATTCTCCGATGGCGGCACTTGAGGCGTGTAGCGGGTTGTGCGAACGTACCGCTCGAACCATTCGAGCTCGGCGTTCATCTTGTGGAGCTGATGGCGGGGCTGCGCCCAGTCGTGGCCTTCGTTGGGCGCGATGTGAAGCTCGGTTGGCACGCCGAGCGCTTTCAGCGCCCTGCTGAACTCGATCGCTTGCGAGACCGGCACACGCGTGTCGTTCTCGCCGCTGAGGAACAACGTTGGTGTACGAACCTTCGAGACGTGCCTCAACGGCGACTGCTCCCAGTAGGTCTCGATGGGAGGGTGTGGCTGCCACAGCGTGCCGCCGAGCCAAAGATCTCGATCCGAGCGCGTATCCGACGAGCCGTACAGCGAAATCCAGTTGGCGACGCCGGCGCCCGACGCCGCCGCCTTGAACCGGTTCGTGAACGTGATCAACTTGTTCACGAGGTGTCCGCCGGCGCTCCAGCCCATGATCCCTACGCGATCGCCGTCAGCGATGCCCATGACGATCAATCGATCGACGCCGGCCAGCACGTCGAGATGGCTGTTCTTGAAATATCCGCCGACCGGCTCGCGATACGACCGATTGCCGTAGCCCGAACTGCCGCGATAGTTCGGGCGGAGGATCGCGTAGCCGCGGCCGGCCCAGGCAGGCTGATAGTAGAAGAAGATGGACCCCCAACCGAAGCGATCCGAGGCTTCCGGTCCGCCGTGCAGCTGGACGACCAGCGGGTATCGCGTGCCGGGCGTGTAGTCGATCGGGTAGGTCAGGATCCCCTCGATCGGCGTGCCGTCCGAGCCCTTCCACTGCACCAGTGCCTGACGCGGAAGCTGAAAGCGTCGATCGAGGTAGTCGTAGATGCTCGTCACGCGGACCGCCCCGGCATCGCCCGGTGCCCACGTCCAGATGTCGCCGATCCTCGCCGGTTCATCGATCTGGAACACATGCCGGCCGGCCGCAGACGTCCACGTGAGTGGGACCACCGAGTGATCGCCCGTGGTGATCTGGCGAATCTCTCGAGACGAGACCACGACCTGCAGCAACTGGCTGCGCGCGCCGAGATTCGCGACCATCCAGATGGACTTGCTGTCCTCAGCCCATCCGGCCTGCAGAATCTCGTGCGGATAGTCGGGCAGCAACGGCCTGGCCTGGCCGCCTGAAGCAGGGGCGAGAAACACGTTGGCGTTGTAGTACGACTCGAACCGGTCGTTGGCTCTCGCAATGAACAACACCTGCGTTCCGTCCGGCGAAAGCTCGCCGTCGTACTCCGGCACGGCATTCCGTGTGATCTGGATCGGCGCGCTGCCATCTACGGCGATGTTCCAGAGTTCCATGCGGTCGGTGTCGGCTGGCAGCGCGGTCGGCCGCCGATGAACGATGATGCGGTCCCCCCGCGGCGAGATCTTGAAGCCGAAGGTGTGATCGCCGCCGCTCGTGATGCGGGACTCTTCTCCGTCGGCCACCGAAACCTTCCACAAGTGGCGCCGCGGCGCTTCGTCCAGCACACGGATGTCGCCGCGCACGCGCTGCCGCTCGCGTTCGGCGTCGGTCGGCGGTTCGGCGGCAAGGAAGAAGATGGACCGGCCGTCAGGATGCCACGCGATCTCGGAGACGCCGGTGCGCTTGGAGACCTGCCTCGCGCCAGCGCCGTCGGCGTCCATCACGTTGATACTCCCGCGTGAGAGGAACGCGATGCTCGATCCATCGGGAGACCAACGGGCAGCGGCCGCGCCGTTGTCGCCCGACGTCAGTCTCCTCAGGTTTGTTCCGTTGACGCCGATCTGCCAGATCTGCGGAACGCGGCGATTGCCGGCCCAGTCGGTCGTCGCGAGCAGGAACAGCACGCGGGTGCCATCGGGCGAGATCTGCGGATCGCCAACCCGCGGGATATTCAGAAGGTCGACAGGCGACATCGACTTCCGGGAGGGAGCCTGCGACTCCACGCCAGCACCGAACGCCAACCAGACGCTCAGCATCAGCAGCCCGCAGATAAGGCAGCGTGGCATGGGTGAGTGGGAGTATAAACTGTCGTCAGGAGCCACTAAGTGTCCGACCGTAAGTATCGGCAGCGCGGATATCAGGATTCAGACCGCGACCGCCGCCGCGAGCCTCGAGGCCCCAAACCGCCGCCCAAGCCGCCGGGGGATGGGCGCATCGAAACGCGCGCCGACAAGGCCGAACGCAAGGCGCTCGAAGGCCGCGGCCCGAACATGCCCGGGTTTCGCGAAGTGACCCGGTGCGCCCGGTGCGGGAACGTCGGCTCCGGATCCGTGTTGAAGGAAGCCCAATGCACGCGATGCGGCGCCGATTTGCATACCTGCACGCAGTGCGAGTCGTTCGACACGAGCAAACGGTTCGAGTGCATGCAAGCCATCCTCGCGCGAGTGTCACCGAAGGACGTCCGCAACTCGTGCGATCTGTTCTCGCCTCGGGTGACGATCGAGCGCGAAACCCATTCTCAAGCTCAGCCGCAGACCCAGGCGCCCAGCAGCGCCCGCAAGGCGTTCGATGACCTCTTCAAGTAGTCTCGAGGAGCACACCCCAGAATTGCCGGTGCGCCTGCTGTTCTTCGAGACGTCGATCGGCTGCGACTCGTGCGCGCCAACCCGCAGGGCGCTCCAGCAGGCGATCGACCAGGACGACAGCCTCTTGCTGGAGACGTTGAATCTCGTGCTCGACAAGGAACGGGCCGCCGCCCTCGGCGTCGAGCGCGTGCCCGCCGTGGTGCTCTCGGCACCTTCGTGTGAGCGCATCCGATACTACGGCCCGCCGCTCGGCAACGAATTGCCGACGCTGCTCGCCGCCGCTCAGATGGCTCGAACCGGAAAGACGAATCTGAGCGAGCAGACGAGGAACCAGTTGAAGTCGCTCACGAGGCCCGTCGAGCTGCAGGTGTTTTTCACGCCAAGCTGCGTGTATTGCCCCCAGATGATCGCGCTGGCGAATCAACTCGCGATCGAAAGCTCGCTCGTGTCCAGCACCGCGATAGACGCCACCGAGTACCCGGATCTCGTCCGCCGCTTCAACGTCAACGGCGTTCCGAAGACGGTGATCAACGGATCGGCCGAGCTGCTGGGTGCGGTTACCGAAGAAGAACTGGTTCGGGCCATCATCCAGTGAAGGCGCGGGCGACATGCCACGGCGCGATCGTCACGGCGGCGCTGTGCCTGCTTCTCGCATCCTCTGCGTTTGCGCAATCGCCCGTTGCGTACCGCCTCTCGTTTCCCGAAGCACAGCATCATCGGATGGCCGTCGAGGTGACGTTTGGCGATGTGCCTGCCGGTCCTCTGCAGGTCATGATGTCCCGGACGTCGCCGGGCCGGTACGCGATCCACGAGTTCGCCCGCAACGTCTTCGACGTGCAGATCGACGACGGGCGCGGGATGACGCTGCACGCGGAAAGGCCGGCGACGAATCAATGGGATGTCGCGGGACACTCAGGCACCGTGCGGGTGCGCTACAAGGTGCTGGGCGACCAAGTCGATGGCACCTACCTGGCTGTCGACGACACACACGCGCACATCAACATGCCGGCCGCCCTCATGTGGGCACGAGGACTCGAGGATCGTCCCGTGCGTGTCACCTTTGAGATGGCTGGCGGCTGGCGGGCCGCCACGCAGCTGCTGGCGACGACCGATCCCCGGATTTTCACCGCGCCGAATCTGCAGTACCTGATGGACAGTCCGGCGGAGCTCAGCGCGCACACCGTGCGCACGTTGAGCCTTGGGCAAGACTTTCGCATCGCCGTTCATCACGAGGGCAGCGATGCCGAGGCCGGCCGATTTGCCACAGCCCTCGAGCGCGTGATTCGCGAAGAGCGCGCCGTCTTCGGCGAGCTCCCAAGCTTCGAGAAGCCGTACACCTTCATTGCCGATTTCCTGCCGTACGCCAACTACGACGGGATGGAGCATCGCAACAGCGCGATCCTGACGGGACCGATGTCGATGCTGAGCGAAAACGGCGCGCTGGACGCGATAAGCCTGGCCGCACACGAGTTCTTTCATAGCTGGAACGTCGAGCGGATCCGTCCCCGTTCGCTCGAGCCGTTCAAGCTCGACGCGCCGAATCCGTCTGGTGAGCTCTGGTTTGCCGAAGGCGTGACGAGCTACTACGAGCTGCTCACCATGGGCCGCGCGGGCTTCTGGGACACCGCGCGGGTGGCGTGGCGCATCGGACAGACGTTGGATTTGCTGCTGCGAAGCCCGGCGCGGAAATACGTGAGTGCTGAAGAGGCAAGCCGTCTGGCTCAGTACGTCGACCAGGCGACCTGGTCCGATCCCACGGACTTCGACAACTCCTTTCTGTCGTACTACGAATGGGGCTCGGCTATCGGGCTGGGCCTCGACCTGTCGCTGCGGTCTCGCTCCAGCGGAGCGGTGACCCTCGACCACTACATGCGCAGACTGTGGACCGAGTTCGGAAAGCCAGCCGCCGCGCCTGGATCGGTCGCGCGGCCGTACACGATCGTCGATCTGCAGAGGGTGCTGGGTGAGGTTTCGAACGATGAGGGTTTTGCGGCGTCGTTCTTCGACCGCTATGTGACCGGCCGGGAATCGATCGACTACGGCCCGCTGCTGGCGCGCGCGGGTCTGATCCTGAGAAAGGCCAGGCCCGGGCGTCCGTGGATCGGAGCTGCGGCATTCGAAATCGACGGTGGCAGCTTGCGCATTGGCGGCTTTACCGCCGAGAACTCGCCGCTCCATGCGGCAGGAGCCGATCGCGGCGATGCCCTGCTCTCGTTCGACGGAGAGGCCGTCTCATCGCAATCTCGACTGGATGATCTGGTGCAGCGACGCAAACCAGGCGACCGAGTCAGACTGTCCATTCGGCGTCGCGGGACGGTTCGGGATCTGACGGTGATGGTCGAAGAGGATCCACGCTTCGAGGTCGTCCCGGTCGAGGCCGCCGGCCGCCAGCCCTCGCCGGACGAGCGCGCGTTCCGCGCGGCCTGGCTCGGATCGCAGCAGTGAGCGCCAGGGAGCGGAACTGGACGGCCACCTATCTCACGGTCCTCGGTGTCGAGGTCCTTGTGTTGTTGGCGCTCTGGTGGTTCCAACACCTCTTTCGGGTCTGATGCACCTCATCGACTGGGTCATCGTCCTGGGGTATGTAGCGTGGCTTGTTTCAGACGGCATCAAGCGCACGAAACTCGATCGCACCACCGAATCGTACTTTCTCGCCAACCGCTCGATGCCGTGGTGGGCCGTCGGGCTGTCGGTGATGGCGACGCAGTTGAGCGCCATTACTCTCGTGGGCACGACCGGCCAGGGGTACAACGACGGTCTGCGGTTCATTCAGTTTTACTACGGCCTGCCGCTCGCGATGGTCATTCTGTGCGTGACCCTCGTTCCGTTTTTCTATCGTGCAAAGGTCTACACCGCGTATGAGTACCTCGAGCGCCGCTTCGACCTGAAGACGCGCCTCCTCACGAGTTTTCTCTTCCTGCTCTCGCGCGGCATGTCGTGCGGCGCCATTGCCGCGGCGCCCGCGGTGGTGCTCTCGGTCATTCTGGGATGGAGCGTCACGATGACCGTGCTGCTCATCCTCGTACCAGCCGTTGTCTACTCGATACTCGGCGGCGTGCAGGCCGTCACCTGGACCGACGTGAAGACGATGGGGCTGACCATTCTCATGCTCGTGGTGGCGATGGTGTTTCTGGTGAGGGGCCTTCCGAGCGGCGTCGGAATCGGCGACGCGCTGACGATCGCGGGCGGAACGGGCAGACTCGAGGCGTTCAACTTCGACTTCACGCTCAGCCAGACGTACACGTTCTGGTCCGGGATGATCGGCGGGCTGTTTCTGATGCTGTCGTATTTCGGCTGCGACCAGAGCCAGGTGCAGCGCTACCTGACGGCGAATTCCGTCGATGCAGGCCGGGCGTCGCTTCTGATGAGCGCCTACTGGAAGATTCCGCTTGCAGGTGCTGGTGCTGCTCGTCGGCGTCTTCACGTTTCTGTTCTACCTCTTCAATCAGCCGCCGCTGCTGTTCAATCCGGTTCACGACGAGCGCGTGCGCGCAAGCGCCGCCGCGTCGGCCTATGAGGCCCTGAAAGTGGAGTTCGATTCGGAGTTCCAGGCGCGGCGCCAGGCAGCGACCGAGATCGCCGCCGCGCGAGCCGCCGGAGACGTGATTGCACAGGCCGGCGCCACGGATGCCTTCAACCTCCACGACAGGGAGATGCGCTCGCTGCGGACGCGCGCGGCTGCCCTCGTGAGACAGGCGACCGGCGATGCCTCCTACAGCGACGTGAACTACGTCTTTCCAACATGGATCACCACCGCTCTGCCGATCGGCATCGTCGGACTGTGGATCGCGGCCATCATCACAGCCGCGACCGATTCGATTGCAGCCGAGCTCAACTCGTTGTCGACAGCGAGCGTCATCGACTTCTACAAGAGACTCGGCAGACGCGAGGCCGCTGACGACCACTACGTGCTCGTCTCGAAGGTGACGACCGGATTCTGGGGTGTGTTCGCAGGAATCGCCGCGGTCTACGCAAGCAGCCTGGGCTCGCTGATCGAAGTCGTGAATCGCTTCGGCTCATTTTTCTACGGGTCGATCCTCGGCGTGTTCATGCTGGCCATCCTTACGCGGTTCGCCACAGGAACGGGTGCGTTCGTTGGTCTGCTGGCGGGCATGGCGTCGGTAGCAGCGGTCGCGTACTGGCGTCCCGACATTTCCTTCCTCTGGCACAACGTGCTTGGTGCGCTCGTCGTATTCGTGATCGGCCTCGCCGTCAGTGCGCTGACTCGAGGCGCGCGCGATGCACCGCCGGCGCGAAACCGCAACCTCCGGATAGATCCCGGCGGAGCAGTTGTCTTATCGTTCGATCATGACGACGCAGATCGAGCAGATTCAGCGGGCGTGCGAGATCATCCGGTCTCATCCGGAAGAGCGCCATACGCTCGGCGACCTGGCGGAGCGCGTGGGCCTGAGCCGCTTTCCATTTCCAGCGGGCGTTTACGCGCGTGGTCGGTATTTCGCCGCGGGCCTACCTCGAGGCGTGCCGGCTGGGCCACGTCAAGTCGGCCCTGAAGTCGGGAGAGCGCGTCACACCCGCGCTCTACGATGCCGGATACGGCTCGAGCAGCCGGCTGTACGAACGATCACATCGCGCCCTCGGCATGACGCCGGCAACGTATCGTCGAGGAGCGCCGGGCGTCGAGATCGATTTTGCGATCGCAGATTCGCCGCTGGGCCGCCTGCTTCTGGCTGCCACCGCCCGTGGCGTCTGTCGAGTGATGATTGGCGACCGCGATCAGGTGCTGGAAGCGCGATCTCCGCCGCGAGTACCCTCAGGCGGTCG
Source organism: Vicinamibacterales bacterium (assembly GCA_963821375.1). Taxonomy (GTDB): domain Bacteria; phylum Acidobacteriota; class Vicinamibacteria; order Vicinamibacterales; family JAMQPK01; genus JAMQPK01. Next base: position 45,519 of record CAWGDN010000002.1, on the reverse strand, counting down.
TCCGCCGCAACGATCGCCTTCTGAGCGCGCAGGTCAGATCGCTGCTGGATCATCTTCGAGGCCGCGCTCCGCACGTCGCTCTGCCGATCGACGTCCGGGCCACGGCGTTTCAGTGGCAGGTCTGGAAGCAGCTTCAGGCCATCCCATACGGCGAGACGCGCACCTATCGGCAGGTCGCGGCCGCGATGGGCCGTCCGTCTGCCACCCGCGCCGTGGCCAGAGCCTGCGCCACGAATCCCGTTGCGCTCATCATCCCGTGCCATCGGGTCGTGCGAACCGACGGGACGTTGGGCGGCTATCGGTGGGGCATCCCCCGCAAACAGGCCCTTCTCGATATCGAACGGCGCGAGCGACGAGGGCGCCGCGCCTGACCGTGTAGCCGCTGCCAGGCACTTGGCAGCTGAGAGCTGATAGCTCATAGCTGACAGCTCTAAGACGTGAACTAGAATGGTCCCTCTTGTCCAAGACGAGCTATGGGAGCGTGTTCTGGACCGACGCGTTTCCCGCGTCCCGGCGGCCCGCCTATTCGAAGTTTCGCGGGACCCTTCAGGCCGATGTCGCGATTGTCGGAGGAGGCGCCATTGGCTGTGCTGTGGCGTACGTCTTCGCTGCGGCTGGTATTGACGTAGCCCTGTTCGAGCAGGGCCGCATCGGCCAGAGCCAGGCCGCGCGCACCACCGGCATCGTCCTTCACGATCCGGAACCCGCCTTCCACCCGCTCGCCGCGCAACACGGCGTTCGCGCCGCTCGACACATCTACCGGACAGCCAGACGCGGGTCGCTCGAGTACGTCGCGGCGCTGCGGCGCCTGCGAGTCGAGTGCGGCCTCCAGCTTCGAGACGCCATTCATTTCAGCTCATCGCCCGAAGGGACGACGCGGCTCGAGAAGGAGTATCAGGCGCGGCGCGATGCCGGGCTGGAAGTCGCGGCGCTGAAGGGGACCGCGTTTTTTCGCCGCACGGGTATGAGCGGCTTTGGGCTCGTCACCCACGGCAATGCGAGCGTGAATCCCTACAAGGCCACTCTCGGCCTGGCCCGCGCGGCGGCGGCGCGCGGCGCCAGGATCTTCGAGCAGTCGCCAGTCGTCCGCATTCGCCCCCTGCGGAAGACCGTCGAGATCCGGACGCAGGGAGGCATCGTTGTTGCCTCCAGAGTGATCGTCGCCAGCGGCTATCCGACGGACGACTTCAGGCCGCTGCGACGGCGGTTCTCGCGTTGCGATGGATACGTCGTGCTCACGCCCGAGCTTCCCGCGGCGATCCGCAGGGAGATGACCCCCGATCGCCTGATCCTGCGGGATACAGCGTCACCGGACCATTGGGTTCACTGGGCGGGGAACCGCGTGCTGTTTTCAGGAGCTGACCAGGCGAGCCTGCCGGCGCGCGCCAAGGAGCGTTCGCTCATCCAGCGCACGGGACAACTGATGTACGAGTTGTCGGTGATGCGTCCGGCCATCTCCGGGCTGATGCCTGAGTTTGCGTGGGACGTGGAGTACTCGCGCACCGTTGACGGTGTGCCGTACTTTGGTCCTCATCGCAACTATCCGCACCATTACTTCGCGTTTGGCGGCGGTCCAGGCGGCATCGGACAATCCTTCACCGCCGCTCGCATCATCCTGCGCCACTTTCTCGGCAAAGAGGACAAGGGGGACGAGCCGTTCTCCTTCACGAGGATCCGCGAATGACCCCGGTCGACATTCTCGCGTTCGGGCCGCATCCCGACGACCTGGAGATTGGGTTGGGTGGGACGCTGGCCAAGCACGCGGCGCTCGGGCATGGCGTAGGGTTGTGCGACCTGACGCGCGGCGAAATGGCCAGCAACGGCACGCCTGAGGAGCGGGTGCGCGAGGCCAACGAAGCGGCAACGGTGCTGGGCGTTGCGTGGCGCGAGAATCTGGCCTTGCCCGATCGCGCGATTGGATCGTCACCCGACCACGTGAGGCGGGTCGTCGAGATCGTTCGCCGGACGCGGCCCAGGGTCGTGGCCGTGCCGTACTGGAAGGATCGTCATCCAGACCACCTGGCGGCGGCGACGCTGCTGCGCGAGGCGGTGTTCAGTGCGAAGCTGCGGCGCTACACCGCAGAGGGAGAGCCGTGGGAGCCGCAGCGCGTGTGCCACTACTTCATCAACGATGCCGGCCCCGCGTCGTTTCTGGTGGACGTGACGGCGCACTATGAGACGAAGAAGCGCGCGCTCGCCTGCTATCGCAGCCAGTTCGACCGCGGATCGGGCGCGGCCGACACTCGTTTGAACTCCCCTCGGTTCAGCCAGCTCATAGAGAGCCGCGATTCGCAGTATGGCGCGCTTGCGGGGGTGCGGTTCGCCGAAGGCCTTTATACGATCGAGCCGGTCGTACTGGAACATCTGATTAAATAGAGGTCGCGAAGCGGCGCGGGGCGTTGGGGCCCGGCAAGCGGAGCGACCGGAGCGGGGCGGGGGGCCCCCGCGACTAGAGATGAATGTAGGAGTCGTTTGCTACGCATCGGTCGGGGGCAGCGGTATCGTCGCGACCGAGCTGGCCAAAGCGCTGGCTCGCCGCAACCACCAGGTGCATCTCATCAGCACGGAACCGCCGTTCCGGCTGGGGGAATACGAGGCCGGCCTCGCGTTTCACCGGGTTCACACGCCCGCCTATCCCGTATTCCGCGAGCCGCAGTATCTGCTCTCGCTGACGAACAAGATCGTGCAGCTGTCGCGCGAGTTCTCGCTCGATATCGTCCACGCGCACTACGGGATTCCGCACGCGACGGCGGCGTATCTCGCCAAGCAGATCCTCATCTCGACGCATCCCGAATCGATCGCTCGGGCGCCGAAAATCATTACCACGCTCCACGGCACGGATATCACGCTATTGGGCAGCGATCCGTCGTATTCGGAAACGGTGGCCTTTTCGATCGACCAGTCCGACGGTGTCACCGCGGTGTCCGAGAGCCTTCGCCGGGACACCTATCAGGCGTTGCCCATCTCGCGCGAGATTCGCGTCATCCCTAATTTTCTCGAGTGTGAGGAGCATCGCCGGCGATCGCTGCCGGAACTTCGCGCGCGGCTGTGTCCGCCGTCGAAGTACGACAAGCTGATTATTCATTTGTCGAACTTCAGGCCGGTCAAGCGCGTCGACACGGTGGTCGACATCTTCGCGCGGGTGCGTGCCCGCGGCGTGCGGGCGAAGCTGATCCTCGTCGGCGAGGGCCCGGAGCTGTCGCGCGCGATGCGAATTGTGCACGACAGAGACCTCGCCTGCGACGTCGAGGCACTTGGCGAGCAGGATCAAGTCGTGCCGCTGCTCTCGGTATCGGACCTGTTTCTGCTGCCCTCCGCGCAGGAGTCGTTCGGACTCGCGGCGCTCGAGGCCATGGCGTGCGAGGTGCCGGTGATCGCATCTCGCGTCGGTGGCATACCGGAGGTCGTCGAAGACGGCGCGTCGGGCTATCTGTGTGACCCGTCCGATGTGGACGGGATGTCTCGGGCGGCAGTCGCCCTGCTCACCGATCCCGCGCTCCATGCACGCTTCGCCAAGGCGGGGCTCGATCGCGTGCGGCGCTACTTCTGCTCGGCTCGTGTCGTGCCGCAGTACGAGGCGTATTATCAGGAAATTATCGAGGGCTGAGATGTCGAACCTCACGCGCGCCAGTCTCATCGCCGCGGCCGCCGCGCTCGGCGTCGCGCTCGCTTCTGCGCAGCTTCGAATCAGGCCGGTCGACCTCGAGGACGGCGCGGTGGCCTTGGGCCTGGCGCTCCGGCAGCTGACCACGACCGCCGTGTTCATGCAGATGACCGCGCATCCAGACGATGAGAACAACGCGCTGCACGTGTACTTCAACCGCGGGTTGGGGATGCGAACGGTACTCGCCACTGCCACACGTGGCGATGGCGGTCAAAACGAGATTGGCCCTGAGCTCGCGGATCCGCTCGCCGTTCTCCGGACGGGCGAGATGGAGGCGATGCACCGCTTCGACTCGACCGAACAGTACTTCACGCGCGCCGTCGACTTCGGCTACTCGTTCAACATCGAAGAGACGATGGAGAAGTGGGGACGGGACGAGATCATCAGCGATTACGCTCGGCTGATCAGGATGACCAGGCCGGACGTGATCATCGCGATGAGTCCGACCGGCACAGCTGGAGGCCTTCACCACCAGACGTCTGGCTTGTTGAGCCGCGAGGCTTTTAAGGCGGCGGCAGATCCGGCGCGCTACCCGGATCAGATTCGCGATGGGCTGCTGCCATGGCAGGCGCGCAAGTTCTATTACACCTTCGGCGGACCCGGTGGCGGTCAGGCACCAGCGGTCAACGGACCGCTGCCGCTTGGCGCGCTGAACCTCGCGTCGTTCGACGTGTCGGGCTTCGATGCGATTCTTGGCCGCACCTACAGCGAAATCGGAACCGAAGAGCGAGGCATGCACAAGAGTCAGGCGATGGCGCCGCTGCTTGCGTTGCCAACGGGCCGCTCTCAGGTGCGGTATCTATTGATGGATTCGTCCGTCACGCCGACTCAGGGCGAGGAGGCGTCGCTCTTCAGGGGAGTTGATACGACGATACCGGCGCTTGCATCGATGGCCGGCGCCACGCCCCCGGCTGCGCTGGTGACTGGTCTGCGCGAGATCGCCGATCAGGTGAACGGGGCGCTGAAGCAGTTCGATCTCGACGGGCCATTTGCTTCAGCGCCGCCGATTCTTGCCGGACTGAGGGCCGTACGGGCGCTGAGGACTCAGCTGCCGACGATGGGCCTCACGCCGGAGGCCCGGTTCAACATCGACTTCCGGCTGAAGACCAAAGAAGAGCAGTTCACAGAGGCCGCCGCGCTCGCGCACGGCCTGCGCATCGAAGTGCTGGCCAACGACGGACTGGTGGTGCCGGGGCAGGACGCGCAGGTGACGATCTTGATTGGCGATCGCGGCCGTCCGGTGTCGCTGTCCTCGGTTGCTCTCAATGGGTTTTCGGGAACGGCGAGCTGTCCGGCCGGATGCGATCGACGTCGGCGTCGTCTACCGGTGTGAGACGACCCTGCGCATCCCTGCCGATGCGCGGGTCACAAAGACCTCATTGGCGCAGGCCTACCAGGTTCTGCGCGATATGAGCTGGAACCGGATGCGCCATTCGGTGTGCCGTTCCGGCCGACGCCCTTTCGAGCGGTGATCAGGGCCTGAAGCCGATCGCACGAACATTACGCTCAACCGGCCGGTGCAGTACCGCTATCAGGGCGCGAATCTCGAGGGTGAGAAGCGCATGGAGCTCACCGTCGTGCCTCGGCTTGCGGTGCGTGTTCTACCCTCTATCGCAATTGTCCCTTCCCCGCGAGGCGGAGCGGCATCAGCGGATCGAGAGATTCGCATCACTGTGACGAATCACGGAAAGGACGCGGTGACCGGACAGGTGGCCGCGCAGTTGGCTGCGCCGGGTCTCGACCGTGTCGCCACAGTCCGCAGCTGTTTCCTTCACTCGCGAGGACGAGTCGCAGACCGTGCGTTTTGCCATCCGCGGTGGTGCCAACGTCGGTTTGGGAGATCACGTTCTTAGGGCGACGGCCGCGGTCGGATCCGAAAAATTCGACGTCGGCTACCAGGTGATTGAGTATCCCCACATTCAGAGGCGGCAGCTCGAGATTCCTGCAAGCGTCACCGTGAAGGCGATGGACGTGCGTCTGCCTCAAGGCTTGAACGTCGGCTATGTGATGGGGACAGGCGACGAAGTGCCTACGGCACTGCGCGGCCTCGGCGCGTCGGTAACGCTGCTCGATGCCGAAGAGCTTGCGTGGTCCGACCTTGGACGCTTTCACGCGATCGTAATTGGCGTGCGCGCGTACGACGACCGCGAGGACCTTCGCGCCAACAACAAGCGAATTCTCGACTATGCAGCCGCCGGCGGCACTGTGGTGGTTCAGTACAACCGCAACCAGAACTGGACTCAGTACGCGCCGTTTCCGGCCGGGTACAGCGCGACGCGAGTCACCGACGAGAACGGCAAAATCGAGATCCTGTCTGGCGACGACCCGCTGTTCCATTTCCCGAACGAAATCGCCGCCGGAGCCTGGCAAAACTGGGCACAGGAGCGAGGAACGTACTTCATCGTCCCGCAGGACACCCGCTATACCGATCTGCTTCAGGTGTACGAGCCCTTCGAGCACAACCAGGGCTGGAAAAAGGGCGCGCTGGTGAGTGCGGCCGTTGGCAAGGGCCAATGGATTTACGTCGGACTTGGCGTCTGGCGTCAGGTCACTGCCGGCACCGACGGCGCGTACCTCCTTCTGGCGAACCTGGTCAGCCGCGGAAGGCTTCCCGGCGCCCGCTGACTCTGCGGCAGATCGCGCCTCTGGCGCAGCGGTGTGCGATAATAGCCGCCCTTCCCCCAGAGGCTTCGATGATCTGAGCCCATGAGCCAGGATCCGCACATCCAGCACTTGCTTCGCCGCGCTGGGTTCGGCACCACGACCGCGGAAGCCGCCTACTATGCCGGGCGCGGCCTGGCGGCGACGCTCGACGAGCTCCTCAATTTCCCGCGCATCGAAGACGACGTCGATGCGCGCTTCACACCGACGGAACCGCTTTCTCCGTCTACCGCTATCAACGACGCGCGCCAGCGCTGGCTCTTCCGGATGCTCCACACGCGCCGCCCGCTTCAGGAAAAGATGGCGCTGTTCTGGCACAACCATTTCGCCACGGGGTATTCGAAGCTCGCGGGGCGCGTTGGAGCGACGGAGGCGACGCGAATGCTGGCGGCGAAGAGCGTCGAGCACCCGGTAGGGCTTCGAGGCCAGTTGGAGCTGTTCCGAGACTACGCGTTGCCGAACTTTCGCGATCTGCTGGTGGAAGTCGCCAGAAGTCCGGCGATGCTCGTCTACCTTGACGGTCGATCGAACGTCAAGAATCGGCCCCAGGAAAATTTTGCGCGTGAGCTCATGGAGCTGTTCACGGTAGGCGTTGGCGCGTTCGCCGAGTCCGACGTCGCTGCCGGCGCGCGCGCATTCACGGGTTGGAATCTTCAGCGGATCGGCGACTCCGCCGATCCGAATGCTTTCTATCAGTTTTTCTACAACGCCGCCCAGCACGACACCGAAGCCAAGACGTTCACCTTTGCGATTTACACCAACGGCAGCCGCACGATTCCGGCTCGGGCGCCGTCGGACGGGATGCAGGACGGGCTCGATATGATTGCCGCGCTTGCACGGCACCCGCAAACCGCACGACGCCTCGCTCAGCGGCTGTGGAACTACTTCGTCAGCGAAGTGCAGGCGCCGCCGCCGACGTTCGTCGAGCGCATCGCCGCGGTGTACCTCCAAGGCGACTGTCACATGGCTCCGCCTGTGCGCGCGGTGCTCTCGTCGGCGGAGTTCGGCTCTTCCTCGAACCACTTCGCGCGCTATTCGTGGCCGGTGGAGTTCGTGGTCCGCGCCATGAAGGAGGTGGGTTACACGAATTACCCGCTCAACAACGCGCTCGGTCCCCTCGCGAACATGGGCCTCCGGCTGTTCGAGCCGCCAGACGTCGGAGGGTGGGCCACCGGTCCATTGTGGTTCTCGAGCGCGGCCCTGCTGGCTCGCATGAATTTCGCATCGGCTGTCGTCGGACGTCACCGGGCCGAACTCGGACGCGCTGGAAGCGGCCGCGGCGCGACGCCGGAAGCATTTCTTTCGTTTTGGCTCGATCGCGTTTCGCCCGCGCCGTACGAGCCGGGCGCCTACGAGGATCTGCTTGCGTACCTCCGCGAAGGAACCCCGTGGACCGGCTCCGACGCCCAGCTCCGTACGAAGTCGGCCGGACTGTTGCATTTGATCGTGGGATCGTCGGAGTACCAGCTCGTATGACACCAACCAGGCGCGACTTCGTGCGCGGCGGCGTTGCCGCCTTCACGATCGGCTTCGCGGCGCCGCGGTTCCTGGTCGACATCGCGTCGGCTCAGGGTCCCGTTTCTCGCAGCCTGGTGGTGGTGTACCTCGGCGGCGGCAACGACTCGCTCAGCATGCTGGTGCCGTATCGCGATCCGTTTTATGCGGCCCGACGGCCCACCCTCGCGGTGCCGGCGGGCCAGGCGCTGCAGATCGGCAGCGACTCCGGGGGCAACGAGCTCGGGCTTCACCCTCGACTCGCTGGACTGCGATCGATCTTCAATGAAGGACGTCTGGCGCTCATCCAGAGAACCGGCTACGAGAACTCCAGCCGATCACATTTCGAAGGCACGGACATCTGGTCGACGGCGAATCCTGCGACGACGCAAGGCCCGGGATGGTTGGGGCGGTATCTCGATTCGATTCCTGCGCCCGTCGATCCACTGGCCGCATGGAACACCAGTAGCGAGACCCCTCGCGCATTGGCGGCGCGAACGGTCGCAGTGCCCTCGATTCCCAGCCCGTCGGCGTACGTGTTTCAAAGTCCGAACGGCAGCGCCGAGTCTGACATCGAGCGGGCGCACGCGGTGCGGCTGTCTTCGCATGTTCCGGTTCACCGGCCCCATCTCGCCTTTGTCAACGCCACCGCTCGAGCGGCCTTCGCCACACTCGATCGCGTCGCGAGCGCGGTGGGGTATACGCCATCAATCGCGTATCCGGAGAATGGAATCGGGATGGCCCTTCAGGCGGTTGCGGGGGCGCTCGTGGCGAACGTCGGCGCGAAGGTTTTCTGGGTACAGACGGGAGGCTATGACACCCACGCGGCCCAGAACACCCTGAACGGTGCCTATGCGGCGCTGATGGGGACACTCAACGATGGGCTTGCCGCCTTCTATCAGGACTTGCGCAACCAGGGCCTGCTCGACAGCACGTTGATACTTCAGTTTTCAGAGTTCGGCCGACGCGTGACCGAGAACGGCAGCGGCGGAACGGACCACGGTGCGGCGAGCGTCATGATGGCGATCGGCGGTCAGGTCAGGGGCGGCCTCTATGGGACCGCCCCCTCCTTGTCTCCCGACCCCGCCAACCCCACGCTCGAGAACGGCGGCAGCGACGTGCGGTTCGAAACGGATTTCAGGTCCGTCTACGCGCGCGTCCTTGATCACTGGCTCGGGGTCGACTCGATCCAGACGCTCGGCGGCGATTTTCGGGCAGGCGCACCAGAGTTCATGTAGCAGGCGTGGCTGTGTCATGCTTCGAGTGGCATGTCACGCGCAATACGCCTGCTGCTGACGTTGACCGTTGTCTGCCCGGCCGTCGGCGCAACAGTTGCCGCACAGGACGGCGCGGCAAGTCTCGCAGCTAACCTTCTCCAGAGCTCTCAAGTGAGGAAAGCCGTCGACGTGGCTCGAACGAGCGAGCCGCAGACGCTTGCGGATCAAATCAGACTCTGCGAGGTCGAGGCGCCGCCGTTCCAGGAGTCGAAGCGGGCTCGAACTGTATGCCGACATGTTCCGCGGGCTCGGGCTGAGGAACGTCCGCCTCGACGCCGAGGGCAACGTGATCGGCGAGCGGCCCGGCGCGAGCGCGACACCTAACGTCGTGATCAGCGCCCACCTCGACACTGTCTTTCCGCCCGGAACCAACGTGAAGGTCCGCCGCAGCGGCACCCTTCTATCGGGACCAGGCATTGGCGATGACTGCCGTGGTCTTGCGACAGTGATCGCGGTTGCTCGGGCCCTGAATGCGGGTGAGGTGAGCACCCCGGGCACCATCACTTTCGTCGGGACGGTCGGCGAGGAGGGCCTCGGCGACCTGCGCGGGGTCAAGCGCCTCGTCAACGAAACGTTGAAGGGGCGAATCGATCGATTTGTCTCCATTGATGGGGACGGGCTTGGCGTCACCCACGTCTCCGTCGGAAGCACGCGGTTTCGCGTCACCTTCAGAGGGCCGGGTGGACACAGCTTCGGCTCTTTCGGCATCGTCAACCCTGTTCACGCGGTGGCGCGCGCGGCGGCCCGCGTTGCGGAATTTCAGGTCCCGGCTTCTCCGCGCACGACATTCAACGTCGGCCGCATTGGCGGTGGCACGTCGATCAACGCGATTGCGAGCGAAGCGTGGATGGAAGTCGACCTGCGGTCGCTCGATCCGGCCGCCTTGCGCAGTCTTGAAAAGCAGCTGAGACAGGCCGCACAAGCCGCGGCCGCCGAAGAGAACGCACGATGGCGAAGCCAGGCGCTGACGGTAGCCATCGACACTGTCGGCCTTCGTCCGGCCGCACGCATTCCGACGACCGCGCCGATCGTGCAGGCGGCCATTTCTGTGTCGAAAGCCCTCAATCTGCCCGTGTCTTTTTCGGAGGGTTCCACCGATGCGAACTTTCCGATGAGCCTCGGGATCCCCTCAATCACGATCGATTCTGGTGGTCGGGTGGAGCGGGTGCACACAATTGACGAGAGCTTCGACGCCGCCGACGCGTGGAAGGGCACACAGCGCGCGGTGTTGTTGAGCGTGGTTCTCGCACAGCCCTGATTGGGTGGATTAGACTTGATTCTCTAGATGCCGCCGATCAAACGAACCAAGTTCAAGCTCAGCACGCTCGAACTCCTCGAGATTTTCTACTGGCTCAAATTCATCCGCGCGTTCGACGAGCGGTTGAGCCTTGGCGTGCGACAGGGCAAGGTCAGGAGCGGCGTCTACACCGGCATCGGGCAGGAAGCGATCGTCGTCGGCAGCTGCTTCGGGTTGCGCGCCGACGACTGGATCTTCCCGCTTCACCGTGATCTCGGCGCGCTGTTGATGAAGGGCGTCGAGCCCCGGCGGATGATGGCGCAGATGTACGCCAAGGCTACAGGGCTCTCGAAGGGGCGCGACTCGGCGCTGCACAGCAGCGTCAACGAGCTCGGCATCTTCGGCAACACGAGCATGCTCGGTGCGAATCTGCCGGTTGCCGCAGGCGTAGCGCTGACGATGAAGATGGAAGGGATGGACAGCCTGTGCGTTGCCTACTTCGGCGAAGGCGCGAGCAACACCGGCGATTTCCACGAGGCCCTCAACTTCGCCGGCGTCAACAAGCTGCCCGTCGTCTTCATCTGCGAGAACAACTTGTACGCCTACTCGGTTCCCATCGAGAAGAGCATGGCCGTCGAAGACGTCGCCGTGCGCGCCGAGGGGTACGGCTTCGATGGCGTCGCGATTAACGGCAACGACGTGCTGGCGGTGTACCAGGCGGTAAAAGGCGCTCGCCGAAGGGCCCGCGCGGGCGACGGTCCGACGCTGATCGAATGCAAAACCTATCGGTGGCACGGCCATTCGGAGCACGACAAGGCCTTCTATCGCACGAAGGAAGAGCTCGCGATGTGGAAGAGCCGCGATCCGATTCCGACCTTCACGACGTATCTCGAGCACATGAGCGTGCTCACTCCGGAAAAGGAGCAGGAGGTCGACCAGCGCATCAAGGATGAGCTGGATGATGCGGTACGGTTTGCCGAAGACAGTCCCGATCCGGCCCCCGAAGAGGCCGTGACTGACATCTACGCCTGACATCGTTCAATGGCAAAAGAGCTCACCTACATCGAGGCCATCCGCGAAGCGCTGTTCGAAGAGATGCGGCGCGATTCCAAGGTGTTCGTGCTTGGCGAGGACGTTGGGCCGTACGGCGGGGCGTTCGGCGCCACAGCCGGACTGGTGGAGGAGTTCGGCGAAGCTCGATGCCTCGATACGCCCATCTCGGAATCGGCTATCGTCGGCGTCAGCATCGGCGCATCGCAGCGTGGGTATCGGCCCGTTGCCGAGATGCAGTTCGCCGATTTCATCAGCTGCGGGTTCGATCAGATCGTGAATCAGGCTGCGACGCTGCGCTATCGATGCGGCGGCCGCGTCTCGTGCCCCATCGTCGTCCGGGCGCCGTCAGGCGGCAACGTCGGCGGCGGCCTCTATCACTCTCAAAACCCCGAGGCGTGGTTCGTGCACCGGCCTGGACTGAAGGTCGTCGCGCCGTCCACGGCCTGGGATGCCAAGGGCCTGCTGAAGGCGGCCATCCGCGACGACAATCCCGTGATCTACTTCGAGCACAAATATCTGTACCGCCGCGCGAAGGGTCCGGTGCCCGAAGGCGATGAGATCGTGCCGATCGGCGTCGCCGCGGTCAGGCGCCCTGGGTCGGATGCCACGGTTGTGTCCTATGGCGCGATGGTAGGGCCGTCGCTCGAGGCCGCGGACAGATTGGCCAAAGAAGGCGTCGAGGTCGAGGTCATCGACCTGCGCTCGCTGATGCCCTACGACAAGCCGGCGATCTTTGCCTCCATCGAGAAGACCAATCGTCTGCTGATCGTGCATGAAGACGTCAAGACGCTCGGCATCGGGGCCGAGTTGTCGGCCGTAGTGATGGAAGAGCGCTTTAACGTGCTCGATGCACCCGTGATGCGGGTGACGTACCCCGACACCCACCCGCCTTTCTCACAGGTGCTCGAGCAGTACAACCTGCCCAACGCCGACAAGATCGCCGAGGCCTTGCGGAAGCTACTGGCGTTCTAGGTTCTCAGTTCTAGGTTCTCAGTTCTCAGTTCTCGTTCTCAGTTCGAGATCCCTAACCCCTATTTTCGTTCTTTGAATCCCTCCGGCATCGCAACCTCTGCCGCCGTGACGTTCGTCGCGATCTTGAGAACCTCATTGTTCATCGTCATGAACGTCGAGCGCGCCGGATCGGCATTCGGCTTCGATTCCGGCTGTTGCTGTTGTCGCCTGCGCATGAAGCCACCGAGCGCGCCCCCGACGGCGCCACCAACCGACGTCGGGGTCGATTGCTCCTTCTGGTCGCTGGCCTCCGCGCTCTGCTGCTCCTTCATCTGCTCGGCGCTTCTGACGGCATCAACGGTAGTCGTGGTCTGAATCGCCGTGCCGCCGAAATCCTCGCGGCTGAGACGAGCGAACGCTTCCTTGAGGCCGGGAAACAGCGCCATCGCCGTCGCCATCTGCTGGGCATCGGCTGCGGTGATCGGACCGGCGAGCTTCTCGAAGTAACGCCGATCGAAATCAGCGATCTCCTTCAAGGACGCGGCTTTCGTCAGCCAGGTGTCGACGGTCATCACCAGGCCGCCGCTCTGCTGGATGGTGCGGCCTTTTTCACGAACCGTGATCGTCGCCACGACCTGCCGCGTATCGAACCCGTTGATCGCCTTCGTCTGGCCGGTGTTCTTGATGTCGAAGTCGACCTCGACCTCCTTACCCTGATTCGGTGCTTGCTCTTCCTTGGGCTGCTTGGCGGCGCTCTCGCGGGCCTTCGCCTCAGCCTCGCGGAGACGCTGGCGCAGCTGTTCGAACGTCGTCACCGTATAGGTCCTGCGTCGCAGGTCGAGATCGTAGATTCGCTCCTCGCGAAGGTCGATGATTTGTCCGGTGCTGTCGCCGGTGGTCGTCATCTTGCGATCGCCGGAGACCGCCACCGTCGAGACAACGCCCTCTTTGGCCCCGCGTCCGCCGAAGAAATTGACAACCTTTCCGAGCATCCCGGCGAACATCACCTGGTTCCGTTCTTCCTTTTTCACCTCGGCGTACGCGGGAGCAGCAGTGATGGCGAGAGCAACCAAGAGACCCGAAAGCAAACGTGTTCGCATGAAGCACCTCATTTTCTGAAAATATCTCCCAACGCGGCATCGACGTTCGGGAACCGGAACGTGAATCCGAGGTCCGATGCGCGAACCGGAAGCACGCGCTGACCGCTCAGCAGCAATGCGTCGGCCATTTCGCCGAGCGCGAGCCGAAGCGCGAACGCCGGCGCCGGAAGGGCGCTGGGACGCCCCAGTGCGCGGCCGAGCGCTTTGGAGAACTCCCGGTTCGTCACGGGCGCCGGTGCCGCTGCGTTGACGGGCCCGCGTGCGGCATCGGCTGTGATCGCCCAGACCACCAGCCTCACCCAGTCGGCCTTGTGGATCCACGGCATGTACTGATCGCCAGATCCAAGGGGTCCGCCGACGAAGAACATGAACGGCGGCAGCATCTTCGCCAACGCGCCGCCCCCCCGATCGAGGACGATGCCTGTGCGAATGCACACGACGCGTGTGAGGGCGGCCACGTCATTGGCGGCAGCTTCCCACTCTTGGGCAAGGCCCGCGAGAAAGTCGCTGCCCGGCGGCGATGCCTCGTTCAGTGGCTCCTCGCCGCGGTTGCCATAGTAGCCGACCGCCGACCCGCTGACGAGCACGGGCTTTCGCTGGGCCTGGCGAATCGCCTCTGTCACGCTTCGAGTGGCGTGCAGTCGGCTGTCGCGGAGGAGCTGCTTTTGCGCAGCAGACCATCTCTTGGCAGCAATCGACTCGCCAGCGAGGTTCACCACGGCGTCTGCGTTGTCGACCACGTCGGCCCAGGCGCCGGTCTGGCCGTTTGGGATCCACGTGCGAAAGCTGAGTCGCGCGTGAGAGGGACCGGGTGGGCGAGTGTGCCGCGTGAGGATGGCGACGTCGTGGCCATCGTGGATGAGGGCGTGGGTGAGCGCGGTGCCGAGGAAGCCGGATCCGCCGGCGATGACGATGCGCATGGATCCTAGGATAGGGCGGCTTGACTTCCGGCGGCATTTTTTATTAACTAACCAGTCAGTTAGTAATGCCGCGCGCCCAAACCCGCACCCCGACGACCCGCGCTCGCATCCTCGCCGCCGCCTCCGACGAGTTTGGCGCCCTCGGCTTCGCCGCCGCGACCGTCGACCGCATCGCCCGCCGCGCGCGCGTCAACAAGGCGATGATCTACTACCACTTCTCCAACAAGCGCGCCCTCTACACCTGCATCATCCGCGAGGTCTTCGGGCCCATCGCCGTCCGGGTGCGCGAGGCCGCCGCCGGCGACGCGCCCCACGACGCCCGCCTGGCCCGTGTCATCGAGGCGCTCGTGCGATCCGTCGATGCTTCCACGCACTTCCTGCCGATGTTTCTTCGCGAGATCGCCGACGGCGGCGCGCATCTCGGCCCCGAAGAGTTGACGATCGTCGCGTCGATCTTCGCGACCGTGAGCGGCATCGTCGCCGAAGGCGCCCGGCAGAAGGCGTTTCATCCCGTCCATCCGGTCCTGGCGCATTTCACGCTCGTGGGACCGCTCGTGATGTTTCGCGCGACCGCCCCCATCCGCTCGCGGATCCGCAATCTGCGGCAGGTGGACATCCCCGATGCCGATTCGACCGCGCTTGCCGAACACCTCAAGCTGGTCGCGCATCGGATGCTGGAGATCAGATGAGATCGTTCATTCGTGTCTGTGCCGTTGCCGCCCTCGCGCTGTTGAGCGCGTGCCGCCAGAATGCACCGCAGGCCGCGCGCTTTTCCGGTCAGGTTGACGCGACCGAGGTGCAGGTGTCGGCCGAAGTGGGAGGACGAATCGTCGAGCTTCCCATTGAAGAGGGCGATCGCCTCGCGCAGGGCGATGTCGTCGCGCGGCTGGACGTGCGCGACGTCGAGCTGAGATTGCAGCAAGCGCAGGCGGATCGATCCCAGGCTGATGCTCAGCTGCGCCTTCTGCAGGCGGGAGCGCGGCCGGAAGACATCCGGCAGGCAGATGCGAGCGCTGCGGCTGCGGCGGCAGACGTGGCAGCGGCGCAGACCGACTTGTCCGCGGCGGAAACGGATCTCGAGCGGTTCGAGCGTTTGCTGAAGGCAAACGCCGGGTCGCAGAAGCAGCGAGACGATGCCGCGGCGAGAAGAGATGTGGCGCGCGATCGACTGCAGTCGGCGAGAGGACGCGAGCTCGCCTCGCGCGAAGCGGTGGCACGGCTGCGAGCTGGATCGAGACGAGAGGAGATCGACGCCGCTCGTGCGAGGGTCGCGGCGGTCGACGCGCAAATCGCGACGCTCGAGAAAGCCCGCGGCGACGCTGTCGTTCGCGCGCCGATCGGCGGTGTCATCACGGAGCGGCTGCTCGACCTTGGGGAGATGGCCGCACCACGGGCGCCCATCGCGCTGATTGCGAATCTGGATCAGGTCTGGGCGGAAGTGTTCGTTGGTGAGCTCCAGGTCCCGGGCATCAAGCTGGGTCAGGCCGCGACCGTGTTCACGGACGCGGGAGGGCCGGGGCTTCCGGGCAAGGTGAGCTTCATCGCCTCGAAGGCCGAGTTCACACCGCGCAACGTCCAGACTGCGGAAGACCGGTCGAAGCTCGTCTATCGCATGCGGATTGCTGTCGACAACCGTCAGGGCGTGCTCAAGCAGGGGATGCCGGTCGAAGCGGAGATTCGGTAACCGTCATGGCCACCCGCGCACTCGAGCTCGATCGCGTCCACAAGAAGTACGGCTCGGTCGTGGCCGTGCGCGACCTGTCGTTCTCTGTCGAATCGGGCGAAATGTTTGGGCTGATCGGACCAGACGGCGCTGGAAAGACGACCACGATACGCCTCCTGTGCGGGCTGCTGGCAAGCGATGCGGGCACGGTGCGGGTGCAGGGCCGGGATCCGATTCGCGAGCACGTCCACGTGACGCAGTCGCTTGGGTACCTTTCTCAGCGTTTCAGTCTGTACGGCGATTTGTCGGTTGACGAGAACATCGCGTTTTTCGCCGACATCCACGGACTCAGCCTGCGCGATCCGCGGATTCGCGATCGCCGCGAGCGCCTGCTCGGTCTGACGCAGCTCACGCCGTTTCGCGACCGCCTCGCCGACCGGCTGTCGGGGGGGATGAAGCAAAAGCTCGCGCTCATCTGCACGCTGGTGCACGAGCCGGCGGTCATCATTCTCGATGAGCCGACGACCGGCGTCGATCCGGTTTCGCGGCGTGAGTTCTGGATGCTGTTGTCCGGGCTCCTTGCCCAGGGAATCACCATTCTGATGGCGACGCCGTACCTCGACGAGGCGGAGCGGTGCTCGAGGGTGGCGCTGTTGCACGAGGGGGCGCTGATCGCGCTCGACACGCCTGCAAACCTTCGAGCGGCGCTACCAGGCGTCGTCATGGAAATTCTCGCAAAGGATCGCCAGCGTGCAACGACCCTGCTGAGCGGGTGGACTGGAGTCACTGACGTCCAGCAGTTCGGCGAGCGCGTGCATGCGCGACTGGACGAACGCTCGCCGCTCGGCGACGCCGGCAGGATGGCGGCAGCCTTCAGGGACGCCGGCCTCGCTGTCGAAAGCGTGCGCCGTGTCCCAGCCTCGCTCGAAGACGTGTTCATCGCAAGAATCGAAAAGGAAATCGCATGAAGCGGCTTCTTCTCACATGCATATGCACCCTGGCGATGCCCACGGCGGCTGCTGCCCAGGGCGCGGTTCGCCTGACGCTGGCGGAAGCGATCGAACGAGGGCTCGACTCCAGTCATCGCGTAGAGGAGCTGGTAGCACGCGAAGACGCCGCGCGGGCAGTGGAGCAGCAGCGTTCGGCCGCCGGTTCTCCGGTGTTTTCGGCGATGGGAAGCTACGCCCGCACGAACCACGTGCAGGAGTTTGCGGTGCCGACGGCGGGCGGAAGCACCCGGGTGATCTATCCAGATCTGCCGAATCAATGGAGATCGCGCGTCGATCTGCAGTGGCCGATCTACACAGCCGGACGTCTCCAGGCGCTGACGCGTGCGGCCGGTGCCGATGCGGAGGCAACGGGCCAGGATCGCCAGACGGTGCGCGCCGATCTCAGACTCGAGATCACCCGCGCGTATCTCGCCGTGATCACGGCGCGCGCGTCAGAGGCGGTCGTGCAAGAGGCGCTCGCGCGCACGAATGCCCACCTCGCCGACGTGCGCAGCCAGTTCCAGGTCGGTCTCGTGCCTCCGAGCGACGTTCTTTCGATTGAGGCTCAGCAAGCGCACCAGCAGATGCTGTCGATCGAAGCGATCAACATCGTCGTCACGTCGTCGGCCGACTTTCGCAGGCTTGTCGGCCTGGATCCGGGCGCACCCTTCGAACTTGTGGACGAGCTCGAAGTGCGAGAAGAGCCGTCAGTTGAGATGCCGGGCACGGCCGTTGCCGATGCTCGTGCGAACCGTCCGGAGCGCAAGGCCCTTCAGTTTCGAATCGAGGCGGCGACCGAGCGAGTGTCAGCGTTGTCGGCCAGCGGCCTTCCTGCGGTGACCGCGCTTGGGGGGGTCGACTTTGCTCGACCGAATCCCCGCATATTCCCGCTCACGGCAGAATGGCGTTCGTCGTGGGACCTGGGCCTGCAGGTGCGATGGACCTTTCTCGATGGCGGGCGTGTGCGAGCCGAGACCGCCGAAGCATCAGCGCTGCGGCGAGTCGCCGAAGCCCGCCTGCGCGACTTCGACGCCGGCATCGCAGCAGAGATCGAGCAGCGTACCGCGGATCTACGATCGGCTCGAGCGGCCGTCGCTGCCGCTCGATCGGGCGTACGCGCAGCGGCTGAGGCACGCCGCGTGCTGGCCGAGCGATTCAGCGCGGGAGTGGCGACAAACACCGACGTGTTGGATGCACAGGTCGCACTTCTTCGGGCCGACCTGGATCTGACGCGCGCCTTTGCGAACACGCGGCTGGCGAGCGCTCGCCTCGAGAGAGCCCGCGGAAACTGATGGCGTCCGAACACGCCATCGCCGTTCGGGAGCTGACGAGGAAGTTTGGGCACTTCGTCGCAGTTGATCGCATCAGCTTCGAGGTGAACCGCGGGGAGATATTCGGATTTCTCGGTGCCAACGGCGCAGGCAAGTCGACCGCCATCCGGATGATGTGCGGGCTGTTGAGGCCGACCTCAGGCACGGCCGTTGTCGATGGCGTCGACGTGAGCCGCGATCCTGAGCGGGTGAAATCGCGCATCGGATACATGTCGCAGAAGTTCTCGCTGTACGAGTCGCTGACCGTGGAGCAGAACATCCGGTTCTTCGGTGCTTTGTACGGCTTGACCGACGAGCGTATTGCTGACCGCCAGCGCTTCGTCCTCGACATGGCCGGCTTGTCAGGACGCGAGAACATCAAGGCACGAGATTTGGCCGGCGGCTGGCGGCAGCGACTGGCGCTTGGCTGCGCGATCCTCCACGAGCCGCCCGTTGTCTTTCTCGACGAGCCGACCGGTGGTGTCGACCCATTGTCGCGACGGCGATTCTGGCGGCTGATCGAGGACATGTCGAAAACCGGAGTGACGATCCTCGTCACCACGCACTATCTCGACGAAGCGGAATACTGCCATCGACTTGCGATCATCAGCGCAGGACGCCTGGCCGCGATGGGCACATCAAGCGAACTGAAACAGGTGTTCACGTCCCGTCCCATCTTCGAAATCCGATCGAGCCAGCCGGTCGACCTGATGCGCGTTCTCGACGAACTGCCGGAGATCGAGAAAACCACCATCTTCGGCACGGCCGTGCACGCGGTACTACGCCACAGCGATGTGGACCCCGACACGCTCGCCGCGACCCTTCGCCGGCGCGGCTTGACCGTCGACAGCGCCGAACGGGTCGCGCCGTCACTCGAGGACGTGTTTCTTGACGTGGTGGAGCATGCGTAAGGTGTTGGCTGTCGGCCGGAAGGAGTTTCGCCAGATCGCGCGAGACAGGCGATCGCTACTGGTGTTGCTGTTCGTTCCGGCGCTCTTCCTGCTCCTTTACGGATACGCCTTGAACTTCGACGTGCAGAACGTTGCCCTCGCGGTTCGCGACCTCGATCGCACGACCGCCAGCCGCGAGCTCGTCTCCAGCTTCGTCAACTCGGGCTATTTCAGGTTGGTTGCCGAAGTTGGCAGCCCTCGAGAAATGGACGAGATCATCGACCGGGGCGACGCGCGCGCGGTGCTCGTTATTCCTGCTCGCTTCCAGGAGGACCTCGTCTCTGGACGAAGAGTCCCCGTGCAAGTGATCGTGAATGGAGACAACTCGAACACCGCGACCACGGTGATGGGATACGCAACACAGGTGCTACGTGCGTCGTCGGCCGTCCATCAGCTCGAGGTCACGTCACGTCCTGCGATGCCGGCAGTGTCTGTCGAGCCGCGGGTCTGGTACAACCCGCAGCTGCGGAGCGCACTGTTTCTGATCCCGGGTCTCATTGCCTACATCGGGATGATCTCGGCGGTCATTTCCACGGCACTCTCGGTTGTGCGCGAGAAAGAGCGCGGGACGATGGAGCAGATTCGCATGGCGCCGCTCGGCGCCAGCACCTACATCGCGGGCAAGACGCTGCCATACTTCGCAATTTCGCTCGCCACGTCTGTGTTCGTGGTGCTCGCGTCGATGGTCCTCTTCGAGCTTCCCATGAACGGCTCGTGGCTGCTCTTGCTGTTGTCGATGTCGCTGTACGTCGCTGGTGCGCTCGGGTTGGGATTGATGGTCTCGACCTTCGCCGAATCGCAGCAGGTGGCGTTTCAGGTGGCCGTGTTGGTGTCATTTCTGCCGACCATGATGCTGTCGGGATTCGTCTTTCCGATCGCGAGCATGCCTGCGGCCATCCAGGCGGTCACGTATCTCGTTCCCGCCAGATATTTCATCGTCGCACTGCGCCAAATCCTGCTGAAGGGTGCCGGCATCGCCACCTTCTGGGAAGACCTCGCGGCGCTCGGTCTGTTTGCGCTCGTGATGCTGGCTCTGGCGTCGTTGCGGTTGAGGCGTCAATGGGCCTGATCCTCAGACGCGCCTGGTTCGTGATGTGGAAAGAGGTGATCGAGCTGCGCCAGGATCCGCGCATCTTCGGGATCATTTTCATCGCCCCGGTGGTCCAACTGGCCGTGCTTGGGTATGCCGCGACAACGGACGTGCGCAACGTGCCGATTGTCATTGCCGACAGCGATCGCAGCGCTGGCAGCCAGGAGCTCATCGCCCGGTTCACGGGATCGGGAATCTTTGATCTCGTCGACGTCGTTTCCAGCACCACGGAAGTCGATCGATATCTCGAGCACGGCGATGCCTGGATGGCGGTCGTAATCCCGCGCGACTATGGCCAGAGCATCGCGCGCGGACGCCCGGCGGTTGTGCAGGTGCTGGCCGACGGCGCCGACGCGAACTCGACGAACATCGCGCTCGGGTATGCCACGAACCTGGTTGCCGGCTACTCGCAAGAGATCGCCGAGCGGCGTGCAGCTGCCGATGCGACGGTGCAGCCAATCGGCGGAATCGAACCCAGAGTGCGTGTGTGGTTCAATCCAACGCTCGAAAGCCGGCACTTCATGCTTCCGGGGATCTTCGCCCTCTTGTTGCTCGTCGTGACGTCGAACCTGTCGTCAATGGCGGATGTGCGCGAGCGTGAGGTGGGAACGCTCGAACAATTGAATGTGACACCGCTTGGCCGGTTCGAGCTGATTCTCGGGAAGCTCCTGCCATACGGCGCCATCGGGCTCATCGACGTCGTGATCGTGCTGCTCGTTATCGTGTTCTGGTTCGAGGTGCCTCTGCGCGGGAGCTTCTGGCTGCTCGTCGCCATGAGCCTCGTCTATCTCCTCACGACGCTCGGGCTCGGCCTGTTCATTTCGACCATTTCGAATACCCAGCAGCAGGCGATGATGACCTCGACGTTCTTCTTTCTGATTCCGATGATGTATCTTTCGGGTTTTGTGTTCCCGATTGAGAACATGCCCGATGTCATCCAGCCAATCACGTACCTGCTTCCGCTGCGGTATTTCGTCATCATTCTCCGCGGCATCTTTCTGAAGGGTGTCGGGCTCGAGACGCTGTGGCCGCAGGCGCTCGCGCTGCTGGCCTGGGGTGTGGCGATCCTGATTCTGGCCGTCGCGCGCTCGAGCAAGCGGTTGGCATAGATGCGCGACATCTCCAGCCGTCTGCGCGACACGATGGAGTTGTTGGAGGCTATCGCCCGCGATCGACGGGTGCTGGCCGATGTGCCGGCGGAGGATCGCCGCCGGCTGCTGCAGGCCGTTGCCAGCGTCTACAGCCCCGATCGTGCCGAGCGCCGCAGAATGGCAAGGGCCGTCGCGGCCGAGCGAAAGGCCGAGCGCCAGCAACGATCGGAAGCCGCACGAGGCGAGACCGGCATCCGGCTTCTCCGCGGCAAACCCGTCTATCACAGCCCGAACGTCTTTCCGCCCGAGCACTTCGAGCAGCAGGACGTGGATGAGGATCCAGAGCCTGTCGCTCCGCATCATTGCTACATCTGCAAGACGAAGTTCTCGCAGCTCCATCACTTCTACGACCAGATGTGCCCGGCGTGCGCCGAGCTGAACTTCAAAAAGCGCACCGAGCTCGCCGATTTGCGCGGGCGCGTCGCGCTCCTCACGGGAGGCAGGGTCAAGATCGGGTATCAGGCTTCGCTCAAGCTGCTCAGATCGGGAGCGCGCGTGATTGTGACCACGCGCTTTCCTCGAGATGCGGCTGTTCGCTACTCGCGCGAGTCCGACTTTGACCTCTGGCGCGACCGGCTCGAGTTGTTCGGCCTCGACCTACGCCACACGCCGAGTGTGGAGGCGTTCTGCCGTCATCTGCTCCAGACGCGCGATCGTCTGGACTTCATCATCAACAACGCCTGCCAAACCGTCAGGCGTCCGCCGGCCTACTACGCCCACATGATGGACGGGGAGGCGTCGATGAAGGCGCTTCCGGAAGCCGCTGGCCGACTGGTGGGCGAATACGGCGGCTCGAGCGTGCCGGGCCTCGCGCCGGCGCCGCGCGCTATCTCAGGTTCCATTGTTGGTCGAGGAGCTCGTCACACAGGAAGAGCTATTTCCGACCGGTCGGCTCGATGGCGACTTGCAGCAAGTGGATCTGCGCGATCGCAACTCGTGGCGGCTCATGCTCGCCGAGATCTCGACCGTCGAGATGCTCGAAGTGCAGCTCGTGAATGCGATCGCGCCGTTTCTGTTCAACGCGCGACTGAAACCCTTGATGCTGCGAACGGCCGAACGAGACAAGCACATCATCAATGTCTCTGCGATGGAAGGGCAGTTCTATCGCCGCTTCAAGACCACCAGACACCCGCACACGAAC
Source organism: Vicinamibacterales bacterium (assembly GCA_963821375.1). Lineage (GTDB taxonomy): Bacteria > Acidobacteriota > Vicinamibacteria > Vicinamibacterales > JAMQPK01 > JAMQPK01. The sequence continues at coordinate 22,868 of CAWGDN010000002.1, read as the reverse complement.
ATGGCCAAGGCCGCGTTGAACATGATGACCAGAACATCGGCGGCCGACTACGAAGCCGATGGCATTCACATGAACAGCGTCGATACCGGCTGGGTGACTGACGAAGATCCGATCGCGATCGCCGAGCGGAAGGAGATCGAGCAGCGCTTCAGCCCGCCCTTGGACAGCGTCGATGGCGCCGCGCGCATCGTCGATCCGATCATCGATGGGTTCAACACCGGCAAACACGCCTCGGGACAGTTCCTGAAGGACTACACACCGACAGATTGGTAGACTAGCTCTGCGTGAGGAAACACGTTCTCATCAAGCTTGCTGTGGGACTGGCTGCGATCGCTGTGTTCGGATTCCTGTTCGTGCGTTCGTTGCAGGATTCGAGGTCCGAACCCTACACAGTGCAACGACAGCACCTCGGTGGCTGGGCGTTGTCGCTGGAGTCGGCGAACACGCCAAACGAGCCACTGCTGGTGTTGAGGCCGTCCGCTGCATTGCCCCAGGACCTGTTCCGCCAGGTGTTTGCCAGGGCGATGGAGTCGTACACGGCGTTGGCGGGTTCGGCCATGCCGATTGTGTTGCGTGGCGAGTACGACAAGGTCGTGGGCGATCAGATGACCCAGGAGCAGCTGCTCGGGGCCGCGCGAACCGCCGGACTGGAAGGCGCGTCGCTCGTGCCTCGCTGTCTCGTGCATCGGCGAACCAGCGTGCCCGGTGGGATCCAGCAGGTGTATCTGGCTCTGTTCGATGCTCCCGATGTGGGTCGTTTCCGGCAACAGCTCGGTCTCGACCCGCAAGCTCAGTCGCCGATTCTGTTCATCGCTGGCGCTGACGCCGATTTCAACCGCTGGCTTCCGATCCGGGCCGATGCTGCGACCGAGTGTCTCGCGGCGATCGATATCGCCGGCTAGGATGGGTTTCCACGATATCCCAGTGACGACGTTGGACGGCCAGGTCGTCACGCTCGAACCTTATCGCGGCAAGGCCCTTCTCATCGTGAACGTCGCCAGCCGCTGCGGATTCACGCCGCAGTATCGGGGCCTCGAAGCGCTTTACCGGCGCTATCAGGACCGGCTCGTTGTGCTTGGATTTCCGTGCAACCAGTTTGGCGATCAGGAACCGGGGACCGCGGCAGACATTCGGAAGCTTTGCTCCGACCGGTACGACATCACGTTTCCGCTATTCGCGAAAATCGACGTCAACGGTCCGGCTGCGCATCCAATCTATCGTCACCTCAAAGCAGCGAAGAAAGGTTTCCTGGGACGCGAATCGATTGCGTGGAATTTCACCAAGTTCCTCGTCAGCAAAGAAGGTGACGTCCTTCGACGATACCCACCGCGAACGAGTCCTGAGCGAATCGCGCGAGAACTCGACGATTTGATCTAAAGGCCGACTACCGAATCGCAACGCCCCACGGGCTGCGTCCCGCGGCCACCGTCGCGATCACCGTCATCGTTTCGGCATCGACGACGGAGACGTCGTTCGACGGCCCGTTAGCGGTGTACAGGCGGCGGCCGTCCGGAGAGATCTCGACGCCCCATGGGCGCGTGCCGACCTTGACCGATCCAACGAGCGCATTGGTTGCCGTGTCGATCGCCACCAGCATCGTTCCGCGTCCAGTCGTGACGTACAACCGCTTGCCGTCCGGCGAGGTAGTGGCGCCCATCGGCCGCACGATCTCGCCGGGAAGCTTGCTGATCGTGTGGATAGCGCTGTGGCTCTTGGTGTCGACCACATGGATGGTTCCGCCGTTCTCCGCTGTCACGTACGCGCGTGAACTGTCTGGCAGGAATACAACCGTGCGTGGCCTGGCGCCTACCTCGATCATCTTGATCAACTTGCCGCTGGCGGTGTCGATGACGGCCACCTGGTTGTCTTCTTCGGACGTGACGTAGACCCATTGGCCGTTCGGGCTCGTCGTGACGCCTTCCGGTTCGCCGCCAACTTTGATGCTGGTGAGGATCTTGTTGGCCGCCGCGTCGATGATGCTGGCCACGCCCTGGTCCTCGTTGGAGACGTAAACCTTCGTGCCGTCACTGCTCAGGGATATCTGTTCCGGATCAGGCCCGCTTGTCAGCACGCGAAGAAGCTTTCTGCCGGCGATGTCGACGACGCCGATGCCGTCGGCCGTGCGATCGGGAGGCGGAAGTTTGCTCTCGTCGACTCCGGGAGGCGCGATCGGCGATCCGCTGAGCGCGACGAACAACTGCGTGCCGTCGGGGCTCACCCTGATCCCGCGCGGACGTTTTCCGAGAGGGATCGTCGCCACCACCTGGTTCGTCCCGCCGTCGATCACCGTCAAATCGCCGCCGACTTCGTTGGTGACATACACGTAATACGGCGCCTTGGGCGGCTCGGGGGCCGGCGCGGCTGGCGGAGCCGACGCTGGTTGCTGCGGCTCGGGGGCGCCGCACGCCGACGCTGCTGCCAGAACGATGAGCGAGAGAAGAGTGAATCGCATGGTGCTTGTTATATATGATCTCTGCATGGCTCGCACGCCCTCCTCGATGGCGCCGCTTGGCAGCCCGGCCCCGGACTTCGATCTGCCCGACGTCGTGACGGGGCGCCGCGTGACGCGCGACGGCGCGGCGGGTGCCTCGGGTCTGCTCATGATGTTCATTTGCCGGCACTGTCCCTTCGTGAAGCACGTCCAGGAGGAGCTGGCCCGCCTCGGGCGCGACTACGCACGGCGTGGGGTCGGGGTCGTTGCCGTGAGCGCGAACGACGCGGTCGCCTTTCCCGAGGATCGGCCGGAAAAACTCGCCGAAATGGCCCGAGAACTGGCGTTCGAGTTTCCCTACCTCTACGACGAATCACAGGCCGTCGCGCGTGCCTACGACGCGCAGTGCACTCCCGATTTCTTCCTCTACGATCGCACCGGCCGGCTGGTCTATCGCGGCCAGCTCGACGACAGCCGCCCCGGCAATGGACTCCCGGTGACGGGCGCCGACCTGCGCGCGGCACTCGATGCGGCGATCGCCGGCAGGCCCATCTCTCCGGAACAACGGGCCAGCGTCGGCTGCAACATCAAATGGAAGTGAGCGTGCTGCGCGACAGCCCGAGATTCTCGAGGATGCTGACCGTCGACCGCGCCTTGTTCAGCGTATAGAAGTGCAGCCCAGGGACGCCTTCACCCAATAGCTCTTCGCACTGGCGGGTCGCGTACTCGATCCCGAACTGCGTGACGGCCTCGTCGTCGTCGCCGCGCTTGTCGAGCTCGCTGACGAGCGCGGCGGGGAGATCCGCGCCGCACAACGCCAACGAAGCGCTTGATCTGCGCGCCGCTCAAAATCGGAATGATGCCCGGCACGAGCGGAACACGCACGCCGAGCGATGTCAAGTGATCGCGGAACTCGAAGTAGTCGCGGTTGCGGAAGAAGAGCTGCGTAATGACGAAATCCGCCCCCTGATCGACCTTGTGCTTCAGATGCTTCCAGTCGGCGTACTTGCCATCCGCGCAGGCGATGTGGCCTTCGGGAAAACCGGCCACGCCGATCGAGAATCCCCCGAGGTCCTTGATGAAGCGAACCAGCTCGTAGGAAAACTCGAAGCCGCCTTCCGTGCGCTGGAATTCGCCCTGGCCCGCCGGAGGATCGCCGCGGAGCGCCAGGATGTTTGTGATGCCTAATGACTTGGCTTGCGCGAGCACGGCGGCCGTATCGTCACGAGTGGCGTTGACGCACGTCATGTGGGCCATCGCCGTCAGGCCGTGCTCCCGTTGGATACGGTCGACGATGGTCAGCGTCTTCTCGCGGGTGCTGCCGCCGGCGCCGTAGGTGACCGAGCAGAAATCGGGGGCCAGCGCGCCAAGCGCCGGAATGGTCTTCTCCATCAGCGTCCGCTCGCCCTCGGCGGTTTTCGTCGGAAAAAACTCGAACGAAATGACCGGTCTGGCGCCGCGCGCGTTTGCAAAGATGTCCCCAATGAAGGGCATGTGCAGATATCCTATCCCAATGAAGACCGCCCTTTGGCTTTTGGTCTCGCTGGCAGTCGCTCAGGTCGCTCATGCGCAAGGTGTGATCGAGTGGTCGAGAGAGCGGAGGCTCGTCCGCGAGGATTTCCAGGGGCGTCCGCCCAGCGGCGCCACGAAGGCGTCGATGAGCTGGCTCAACGTCGACGCGTCGTGGGAGTGCAAGGGCGGTCAGATGCGCCGGCGTCGTGCTGCGGGCGACGTTCGACCCCGCGCGATCGTGGTGGCGCACAGCCTCCGGAAGCGTCTGGTCCAGAGTGGATCCCAGCAGCGGCATCGATCGGGTACAAATGGACGCGCGGCGGGGAGTCGACGGCCGCGATAGGCAGCTGCTCGAGCACGAGCAGCTGCACTTCGATCTTGCCGAGATCGCTGTGCGACGGCTTCGCGCCCGATTCGACGAGCTCAAAGGCGCCTGCGCCAATCCTGATGGTGATGCTGTGCTGCACGAGGAAGTCGTGAAAGCCGATCGCGCGCTACAGGAGGAACAGGCGCGCTTCGACGCGGAGACTAGTCACGGGTCGAACGACCTCGTTCAGAGTCAGTGGGGCGCACGGATTCGACAGCAGCTCGACCAGCTTCCACGTCCACCAGCGCCAGCACAGCCGCGCCGGCAATAAAGAAGACCATCACGCTGAGGATGGCGCTCCGGCTCGATCCTGTCGATCGGCTTGCCGCTTCGAACAGCGCGGGTCCCGCAATGGCGCCGAATTTTTCGAACGTCGAGAAGAGTCCGAAGAACTCCGACGAGCGGTCGCGGGGAATCATGCTGGCGAAGAGCGATCGCCCGAGCGCCTGACTGCCTCCCTGGACAGTCGCGACCATCAGCGCGAGCACGTAGAAATCCCGCTCGGTCTCCATGTAGTAGCCCATGATCGTGATCATCGTGTAGACCGCGAGCGCGATGAAGATCGATGCCTTGGCGCCGATGCGGTTCGCAAGCAGGCCGAAGAGAAACGCAAACGGCATGCCGGCAAACTGCACAAGCAGAATGGCGGTGATGAGCGCGCTCTGGTCGAGCCCGAGTTCGGTGCCGTAGCTGGTGGCAAGCCGGATGATCGTGCCAATGCCGTCGCTGTAGATGACGAAGGCGATCAGCAGCGTGAAGGCCTGCTTGAATCGTCGAAGTTCTTTGAGCGTTTGGCCCAGGCCCGTCAGAGCAACCGCGGCCAGAGCCGTTGGCGAGCGCCGGCCGGCAGTTTGTGGAACGGCAGGTTCGGCAACGCGGCGGAATAGCGGAATCGAGAAGAGCGCCCACCAGACCGCCACGCTCAGGAAGGCCAGCCGTGACGCCTGGCCCGCATCGCGAAGGCCGAACGCCCCCGGGGCCAGGATCCACGCGACATTGAGAGCGAGAAGCAGCCCGCCTCCCAGGTAGCCGACCGCAAACCCGGCGGTGGAGGCGCGGTCGACTTCGTCAGGGCGTGCGATGTGTGGAAGCAGAGAATCGTAGAACGTCAGGCTCGCCGTAAACCCCACGTTGCCGATGCCGAACAGCACCGCCGCAAACAGCCAGTCTCCCCGGTGCGTGAGCGCCAATGCTCCAGCAGCCACGCAGCCGATGCCCGCGAACAAGCCCAGCAGTCTCTTCTTGATCGGCGCGTAATCGGCGAGCACACCGAGGAAGGGCGCGAGCAGCGCTGAAATGGTCAGCGCAATCGTCGTGGTGCGGGCGATCAGCCGCGTCGCTTCGCCGGGCGGAAGGTCTGCGGCCGCCACCGACGTGAAGTACACGGGGAAGATGGCGGTGATGATGGTGGTGGCGAACGCCGAATTCGCCCAGTCATACAGCGCCCACGCGCGGATATCGCGGCGGGGGAGACCGAGCCGCGCTAGAACGTGCGTCGGGCGATCCATTCGCGCATCAGCGAATCGACGACGGCGTAGCGTTCGCCCTCTCGCGCGATGAGATCTTCGCGGGCGAGCGCCGTCAACGCCGCTTGTACGGACGAGGCGCCGCCCAGGCGATAGCGCGCCCGGGTGTCCGTGGACAACAATTCGCGGCCGTCCGCGAGCACGACAGCCCTCAGTGTCGCCCGCTGTGCGAGCGTCAGTTTCTGCCAGACCGCTTCGAAGATGGTCGCCTGCTCGGCCAGCAACCTGTGCAGGGTCTGGTGCAAATCATCGACGCCGATGCGCTTCGCCCCCGCCGCGCGGGCGTCGTCCCAGCTCTCATGGGCCAGGCGCTGCACGTCGTACGGCATGTTGCCGGCGAGCTCGACGATGGCCGCGCCCAGCCCGGCTTCCGGCTTGATGCCCGTCTTCGCGAACCGCGACTCGATGAACGTGGAGAAGATGTCGGGAGGAATCTTCTGGAGCCGCATCACCGGGCCGGCCTTGTAGAACGGCCGCTTCGGTCCCAGCATCCGCTCCATGAGGCTCGGCTCCGAACCGGCGAACACGTAGCCGACGGTGCGCTGGTGCTGAACGGCCGCGCGCATGGCGTGCTCGACACTCCCGCCATTGAATCCGTTGATCGCCTGGAACTCGTCGAGTGCGACAACGATAGACGTCTTTCGGGCCTCACTGAGTCGGCCGGGCAAGGCGAATACCTCGGTGGCGAGCTTGGCGATGTCGCGATCCGTTTGCACGCCAACGAACTTCACCGTCATCCCCATCGTCCCGCTGGAACCGGCGTCCAGTCGCAGCTCCGGCCGCGCCGACGAGATGGCGTTCTTGAGCCACGTCCGGGCCTTGTCCCACCCGCTCTGCATCTCGAGCAGGGACCGGGTGTAGCCCTCCAGAAACGCCAGATACGAGCTGTAGCTGCTGACCGTGACCTCGGTGGTCTGCGCGCCGGTGCGCGCCACGGCCCGAAGGGCCTGCCGGATGAGGGAGGACTTGCCGTATCGTCTCGGCGAGATGAGGAAGACCTTCTGCCCCGACGAGAGGTCGCGCACCAGGCGGTCGAGCTCGTCGATGCGGTCGACGAACGACGCCGCCGGGACGACCTCGCCGTAGACGAAAGGATTGTCCATTACGTTATTCTACGTAACAGTTACGCATCATAACGTAATGTCGCCAGGCCGTCTAGCCGCCGCCGGCGGTCTGCCACACGGCCCGGCCGACGAAGAAGGGCCCCAGGCGGTCGAGGTACAGGGACGTCTGCTGGGTCTTCCTCATCGTCTGCACGATGTGCGACAACGGGTAAAGCTCCTTGCCGAGGAGCCCGACCACGAAGTCGTTGTCGTTCTTGTCGAGACCGTAGCAGGCGAGACGGATATCGTGGGCGTAGTCGCCGGCGCCGTACGACATGCCGATGGCGCCGTGTTCGGCAAGGATGACTCGCTGTTCGTCGACGGGCAACTGGGCGAACCGTCCGCTGCGGCGAAGCGGATACCAGACAGCCCAGCGCCAATCTGGATTGAGGACCGTGCGGCGAGGCCGGTGGAGGATCGCCTCGGCGAGGTCGGGCTCGTAGCCGAGCGCGTAGGTGCGGCCCAGCATCGTGAACTCGGGCTTGGCGACCAGACTTGCGAATGGCGGCCGGTTGAGCAGGGGCCGCAGCGTGTCGACAAAGAAATTCGGGTCCGTGGTCAGCGTCACCAGCGCGATTCCCTGGGCGTCATTGGCGTCCTCGTAGAGCGCGCCCTCAATCCTGGCGCCCGCGAGCACCTCGGCCACCGTTCGAGAATCGCGACAGCCGCCGAACGCCAGCAGCTGCATGAAGAGACGCTCGTCCGATCGCTGCGGCTGGCCTTGCCTCATGCCGCCGCGTTCGGCGAGGTCGGGTGGTTCAGGTCCTTTTCGAGTGGGTTCTGTCATATGCGTCAGGTCCGTAGCGTTCCGGTATAGATGGCCATGCCGACGACCGCGTCGATGCCATGCGCGTCCAGTTCGTCGATCTCCGCCTGGGTCGTGATGCCGCCTGCGGCGATGAGCGGCCTCCGCGTCGCATTGCGAACGGCGCGGATGGCGGCGATGTCGGTGCCCATCATCAAGCCTTCCTTGTCCACGTGCGTGTAGAGAAACTCGCCGCAGTACGGCTCGAGTATGCGGACGGCCTTCACTGCGGTCGTGCCCGTGGCGCTCGTCCAGCCGTGCGTGACGACGAGGCCGGCTTTGCTGTCGACGGCGCCGATCAGGCGGTCGACGCCGACCACATCGGCGAACCGCTGGGCGCTCGAGACGTCAGGATGGCCCTCTTTGAAAAGGGCAGACCCGACGATCACCTTTCTGGCGCCGAGCGCGCAGAGGTCTAGCGCCCGCTCGGGCGAGCGCACGCCGCCTCCGACCTGGCAGGGGAGTCTGTCACAGATTTCGCGAACCAGCGCTTCGTTGGAGCCGCTGTTCATTGCGGCGTCGAGGTCGATCACATTCACCCTGGGGTACCCGGAAAAGCGCTCGATCCAGTAGTCGAGGTCGCTCGTCTCGATGGCGAGCTTCTCTCCCTGAATCAGCTGCACAACCTTGCCGCCCTTGAGATCGATGGCCGGTATCAACATGTCTAGAGTCGCACCGGAATGCCGTGGCCGCGCAGCATCTCTTTGAGATCGCGCACCGCGTGCTCCGAGAAGTGAAAGATCGACGCGGCCAGCGCCGCGTCGGCACAGCCGGCATCGAAGACCTCGACGAAGTGCTCGAGCGATCCGGCGCCGCCCGACGCGATCACCGGAATATCGACGGCTCTCGAAACCGCCGCCGTGAGCTCGCAATCGAACCCGGCCTTGGTGCCATCGCGATCGATCGACGTCAGCAGGATTTCGCCGGCTCCGCGGTCGGCGGCCTCCTTCGCCCATTCGACCGCCTCGCGGCGCGTACCGGCCTGGCCGCTCCTCGCATAGACGATCGCGCGCCCATCGACCCACTTGGCATCGATGGCCACGATCGCGGCCTGGCTGCCGTAGCGCGACGCGAGCCGGCTGATGAGCGCCGGATCGGAAAGCGCGGCGGTGTTGAGACTCACCTTTTCGGCGCCGGCATCGATCGCGGCCGCGGCGTCGGCTTCCGAACGAATCCCGCCGCCGACCGTCAGTGGGATGAAGATGCGCCGGGCGACTGCCGAAACCGTCTCCGCGAGCGCGCGTCGGCCTTCGAGCGTCGCCGTCACGTCGAGGATGACAACCTCATCGATGCCTTCCTCGTTGTAGCGCTGTGCGAGTTCGGCCGGGTCTCCCGCGTTGCGCAACCCTTCGAAGTTGACGCCTTTGACCACCTGTCCGTTGCGCACGTCGAGGCAGGCGATGATTCGCTTAGAGAGCATTGAGAAAGTTCTTCAGCACCAGGAGGCCGACATCGCCCGACTTCTCAGGATGAAACTGCACGCCGAACACACGACCTCGCTCGACGGCGCTCGCAAACGGTACCCCGTGTGTGGTGATCGCCGACGGCAGCGCCCGTGATAGGCGCGGCGTACGAGTGGGTGAAGTACACCTGCGACCCGTCGGCGTATGCCGTCGAAAAGCCGTGACGGTCGCGGCAACTCCAGCGCATTCCATCCCACGTGCGGAACTTTCAGCGGCGGCGCGCTCTCGAGGCGCGTGCAGCGGCCTGCCATCAACGAAAGCCCCTTGCACTCGGGCGCCTCGGTGCTGCCTTCGAACAGCCATTGCAGCCCCAGGCAGATGCCGAGCATCGGCCGTCCCTCTTCGACCGCGTGGACAATGGCATCGCGCCAGGCTTGATCGAGGGCGTGCGTCCGCTGGAAGTTTCCTACGCCAGGTACGATCACAGCGTCTGCGCGGGCGATCTCTGCAGGGCAACCAGGAATCGCGACCTGCGCTCCGACCGCCGCGAGAGCCTTCCGCACCGACGTCAGGTTGCCCGCGCCGTAGTCGATCAGCGCAATCACAGCAGACCCTTCGTGCTCGGCAGTGTCCTGCCAAGCTGCTTGTCGCGCGAGCAGGCAGCCGCGAAGCGCTCGCGCGAACGCCTTGAAGACCGCCTCGACATGATGGTGGCTCGAGCGTCCGTAGAGCACCTTCACGTGGACGTTGCCTCGCACACCGATCGCGAATCCTTCGAAGAAGTCCTGAATCAGCTCCGCCTGCAGATCGCCAACGCGATCGACCTTCAATGCCAGGTCGACCACAGCGTGCGGGCGGCCGCCGAGATCGACAGCGGCCACACCCAGCGTCTCGTCCATCGGCATGATGAAATAGCCGGCCCGGTTGATGCCGCGGCGGTTGCCGAGAGCTTTCGAGATGGCTTCGCCCAGCGTGATGCCGAGGTCTTCGACCGTGTGATGCTGGTCGACGTCGAGATCGCCTGCGGCTCGAATCTCGAGATCGAAGCCGCCATGGCGAGCGAACAGCTCGAGCATGTGGTCGAGAAAGCGTATTCCCGTTCGCACGTCGTACCGGCCCTTGCCCTCGATGCCGACGCGGACACGGATTTGCGTTTCGGCGGTTCGTCGATCGATTACTGCGCGGCGCACAGCTCCTCCAACACTTCGATGGCCTTCTCGGTGTGCCGAACGACGCCCGCCGTGATGCGGATGCACCCGCTGCAGCCCGGATCGCGAGAGCGATCGCGTACGAGGATGCCGCGGTCGGCAAAGGCGTCGGCGATCGCTTTCGGACTGCCGAGGCGGGACACGTCGATCAGGACAAAATTTCCGGCGCTCTTCCAGTAGGGCAATGAGAGCCGTTCACACGCGGCATACACCAGGTCGCGAGACTGGGCGACTTGTGCGCGGTACCAGTCCAGGTGCTCGCGATCCTTCAGTGCGGCCCGCCATCCTTCAGCGGCAAACACGCTCATGCTGAAAGGCGGCACCACCTGTCGAGCGCCCTCGAGGTGCTGAGGATCGCCGATAAGGCACCCGGCGCGCAGTCCCGCCAGGCCGTGAGCTTTCGCGAATGTCCTGCCAACGACGACGTTCGGGATACTGATCGAGATCTCGAATGAATGTCTCGCCGCAGAAGTCGTAGTAGGCCTCGTCGACGACGAGGGTTGCGTCACGACGAAGCCGCTGCGCGATCTCGACGATGGCCGACCGCGGGACGAGCTGGCCGCTGGGGTTGTTGGGGGTTCGTGAGAAACACAATTCGTGTTCGCTCGGTGATCGCGTCGCACGTCTCGCGAACCTGGAAGGCGAAACCCGGCTTCGGATCGACCGACACGACACGGCCGCCTGCGGCCTTCACGAATACGGCATACATTTCAAACGCGGGCGCAGGAATAACCGCTTCGGCCGTCGGCGGCGCGCCGCTGAAGGCGCTAACCGTCAAGCGCGAGCAGCCCTTCGTCGAGGCCGTTAGTGAGCACGAGCTGTTCCTCGCGCACGCCGAGGTAATCGGCGCATTCGCGAGACAACGCCGCGTAGTCGGGGTAGCACGCGACGTCCTCGGCGGAGATCTTCCGAATCGCGTCGAGCACGGCGGGAGAGCATCCGCCGGTATTCTCGTTGAGGTGCAGGCGTAGCGCGCCTTCACGATCGGCCGGTCGAAGGTAAGTCATCGCCGCCGCACCTCGATAGACCTGGCGTGCGCGTCGAGTCCCTCCTGGCGCGCCAGTGTCGTGACGACCGGGCGCCAGACGCGTCGAGCCCGGCTCGCGTCATCCGCTGAACGTCGACACGCGCACGTAATCGGCCGTGTGCAGGCCGCCTCGAAACCGCGCGGCGCCGTTCGTCGGCAGCACGTGATTGGAGCCGATCGCGTAGTCGCCGGCGACCTGCGCCGTGTACTGGCCCACAAAAATCGCTCCGGCCGATTTCACGTCGGCGGCGAACCGATCGGTATCGCACACCAGATGCTCTGCGGCCGCGCGGTTTGCCAGGTCGATCGCCTCCTGCGCGATCGGAGGCGACGATGATGCCGCCGTGACGTTTCAGCGATTCGCGCGCTGGCCCAGTCGCGTGGCATCTGCGCGTCGACCGCCCGTGCCACCTGCAGAGCCAGCTGCCGCTTGGTGGTGATGAAAATCGCCCGTGCATCGGGGTCGTGCTCGGCCTGTGCGATCAGATCCGCCGCGATCCACTCGGTCTGCCTTCATCCGAGACGATCAGAATCTCCGTCGGCCCGGCGTAGAAGTCGATGGCGCAGTCGCGCGCGCACGAGCGCCTTGGCGGCCGAGACGTACTGGTTGCCGGGTCCCACGATCTTGTCGACGCGAGGGACGGTCGCCGTTCCGTACGCCAGCGCGGCGATGGCGTGCGCGCCGCCCATGCGAAACATGCGGGTGACGCCGGCGACGCGTGCCGCCGCCATCACGATCGGCGCTGGATTCGGGCAGGCCACGATCACCTCGCGCACGCCGGCGGCTCTCGCGGGCAGCGCCGTCATCAGCAGCGAAGAGGGAAGCGGATAGCGTCCGCCGGGCACATAGCAACCGACGAGATCGAGCGGCGTGACCCGCTGTTCGACGGTCACGCCCGGGCCGGTGGCGACCCTCCATCCGCGAGGGCGCTGCCGCCTGGCGACCTTCTCGATGTTGCGCGCCGCCGGCGGCAAGCGCCGCGCGAACCCTCGGTGCCACGCGCGCGGCCTGCTCGTCGATCTCGTCGCGCGCGATCTCGATGCCGCCTTCGAGCCGATCGAAGCGCCGCGCGTACTTGAACAGCGCAGCATCTCCCCGCTTTCGCACGTCAGCACGATCGGTGCGACCGCCGATTCGACGCGCCGGTCGACGCCGACAACCGGCCGCAGCAGCGTGTCGACGGCGGTGCGATTGCGCGCGGCGACAATCTTCATCACAGCACGATCTTGTTCAGCGGATACTCGACGATGCCCTGGGCCCCTGGCCGTTTTGAGCTTCGGGACCAGGTCGCGGACGGTCTTCTCCTCGATGATCGTGTTGACCGCCACCCATCCGTCCTCGCTCGAGCGGCGAAATCGTGGGACGCTGCAGCGCCGGCAGCAGCGCCAGGATGGCCGTTCAGATCGTCGCGCCGGACGTTGAGCATGAGTCCCCACCCGGCCCTGCGCTTCGATGGCGGCCTTCAGGAGCAGCGAGATGTTCTCGATCTTCGTGCGCTTCCACGTGTCGGCCATCGCCGCGGCGTTGGCGATGAACTGGGTGTTGCTTTCGAGCACCGTGTCGAGGATGCGAAGACGGTTGGCGCGCAGCGTCGATCCGGTCTCGGTCGCTTCGACGATCGCGTCGGCCAGCACCGGCGGCTTCACCTCGGTCGCGCCCCACGAGAACTCGACGTTCACGTTGACGCCAAGTCGATCGAAATAGGCCTTGGTCGCCCGCACCAGCTCCGTCGCGATCGTGGCGCCCTCGAGATCCTGCGGTTTCTTGAATCGCGAGTCCTCTGGCGCCGCCAGCACCCACCGCACCTTCCCGAAGCTCTGCTTCGAGTAGATCAGGTCGGCGACTGGCACGAGCGGAGCCGGCGTCGCGCAGCCCACTCTGATGTTCCGCGATCCAATCCTGGCCGGTGAGCCCGCAGTCGAGCACGCCGTCGGCGACGTAGCGCGCCATCTCCTGCGCGCGGATGAGCATGCACTCGATCTCGGGGTCGTCGATCGACGGAAAGTACGACCGCGAGCTCACGTAGATGGTGAAGCCCGCACGCGCGAACAGCTGCACGGTCGAATCCTGCAGCGACCCTTTAGGCAGGCCGAGCTTGAGCGTGTCATGACGGCAGCTCGCGGAAAAAGCACGTCCGCTCTCCGGTGTGGCAGACGTTGCCGTCGCCGAGCCGCTGCACCTTCAGCAGCACCGTGTCATCATCGCAGTCCACGAGCACCTGGCGCACAGCGAGTTTGTTGCCTGACGTCTCGCCTTTCATCCAGAGCTTCTGACGCGAGCGGCTGTAGAACGTCGCGAAGCCCGTCTCGCGAGTCTTGGCGAGCGCCGTTTCGTTCATGAAACCCACCATCAGCACCTCGCCGCTATCGACGTCCTGAATGACGGCCGGCACGAGCCCGTCGAGCTTTGTGAAATCCATGTCGTTGCCTGTTCAGTTGATGTCTTCGATATCTGCGGAAGCGTCCCTGAAACAAAAAACCCCGCCGGACGCGGCAGGGCAGTTGGGGCTCGGTTGGTGATCGTCTCGATCGGTCTATCCGCAGCTCCGCCGACCCGCCGTCGAGGCGGTGATGATGGACGATGGTGGTGCGCTGCGCGGGAACGTCATGAGGGATTTAGCCTACTGCACGTCGCCAACCCTGTCAAACAATGTCAAACTGTTCGCACATGAAAGCGATCAGAGTGCGCGAATTTGGTGATCCTTCGGTGATGGTCGTCGAAGACGTGCCAGGATCCCGTGCCCGGACCGGGACAGGTGGTCGTGGGCGTGAAGGCCGCCGGCGTGAATCCGGTCGACACCTACATCCGGAGCGGAAACTACGCGTTGCGTCCGGAGCTGCCGTACACGCCAGGGTCCGACGCCGCCGGCATCGTCGAGCTGGTCGGTCCCCAAGTCGATGGAGTCACGCAAGGCGATCGCGTGTATATCGGCTGGGACGGTCGCAGGGCGTGCACTGGGCGCGTACGCGCAGCGCGCGCTGTGCGACGTGACTCAGGTTCATGCGCTGCCGGCGCATGTGACGTTCGCCGAGGGCGCAGGCGTCGGACGTCCCCTACGTCACGGCGTGGCGTGCGCTTTTCGACAGCGGCCGCGCGCTGCCGGGCGAGACGGTGCTGATTCACGGCGCGAGCGGGGCCGTGGGAGTGGCCGCCGTGCAGATGGCGACGTGCCGCCGGACTGCGCGTGCTCGGCACGGCCGGCACCGATCGAGGGCGGCAGCTTGCGCGCGATCAGGGCGCGCACGAGGTGTTCGACCACAGCGCGGCGGGGTACGAACAGGCCATTGCTGCAAGCACTCGTGGGCGCGGCGTCGACCTCGTCGATGGAGATGCTGGCCAACGTGAATCTCGTTCGCGATCTCGACCTGATCGCGAAGCGCGGCCGTGTCGTCATCGTCGGCAATCGAGGCTCCCTCGAGCTCAATCCGCGGGCCATCATGGGGAAAGACGCGACCGTCAGCGGGCTCACGATGTGGAATGCGACGCCGGCGGAGCTCGCCATCGCGCACGCCGCCATTGTCGCGGGCATGGAGCGCTCGGGCTACAAGCCTCAGGTGGGCCAGGAACTTCCCCTCGCCGAGGCGCCGCGGGCGCATGAGGAAGTCATGAAGCCGGGCGCGTTCGGCAAGATCGCGCTAGTTGTACTAAGATTTCTGCATGTCCTTGTCGGTTCTGGCGATTGCTCGTTGCGGCGCTGCTGATTGGGCTCGTCGGCGGCGCACTCGCGGTGCGCGCGCTCAAGTCCGGACGCCGCGAGCGAGGACGCCTTCCAGGCCGTCCGTGCACTCGATCAGCGGCTCGACGTCATCACGGCCGAGCTGAACCGCACGTTCGCCCAGGCGCTTCAGCAGGCGACGCAGTCGCTGACCGGCACCATCGGCACCGTGCGCGACGAAGCGCGCGCGGTGCGGGAGGAGACGCGCAGCGCGATTCAGCAGCAGTCGCTGCAGGTCACGCAGACGCTCGGCGACCTGAAGGCGACCAACAACCGCATCCTCGAGCAGAGCCGCAGCCTCGACGAGTTTCAGCGGATGCTGCAGTCGCCGAAGCTGCGCGGCGACTTCGGGGAGTTCACCCTCGAGCAGATGCTGCGGGACCTGCTGCCGGCCGAGCACTACGAATGTCAGGCGCCGATCGGCAGCTGTCCGTGTCGACGCGATCATCCGGACGCCGTACGGCGCGCTGTGCATCGATTGCAAGTTTCCCGCTCGACAACTTCCGGCGCGCGCTGCAGGCGACCGAGCCGGCCGCCCGCGACGCGGCGATGAAGTTGTTCTATGCGGACGTGAAGGGGCGCATCAAGGAGATTGGCGACCGGTACGTGTCGCCGCCGGAGACGCTCGATGTGGCCTTCATGTTCGTGCCTGCCGAGAACGTGTACTACGAGGTGATCGGTCGGCCCGAGCTGCTCACGTACGGCCGCGACCTTCATGTCGTGTCCGGTGTCGCCGAACACGATGTACGCCTACATCCAGGCGCTGGCAGTCGGATTCCGCGGCATGAAGCATTCAGGAAGAAGCGAAGCGCGTGCAGGAAATCCTCGCGCAGTTGGGCACGCGGTTCGACAAGTTCCAGGATCACTTCAACATGGTCGGCAAGCACCTGGAGAACGCGAAGAGCCAGTTCGAGCGGGCGATGCGCGACGTCGAGCGCTTCGATGCCACGCTCCAGGGCGTGAAGATCGGCCGACTGGAGGAATCGCAGCCGGTCCTCGCCGAGTTCGAGTCGCTCAAGCTCGACGGCTCCTAGTCTCGTGCTGTATCTCGTTCACCACGGCGACGCAGTCGGGCCCGACGTCGATCCCATGCGCCCGCTGTCGGAACGCGGCCGTGCGCAGGTCGACGCGCTTGCGCGCGAGGCAGGCTCGCGCGGGGCGAAGCCCGACGTCATCTGGCACAGCGGCAAGCTGCGGGCGCGACAGACGGCCGAGGCCTACTGGCGGTGCTGCAATCCTCTCGCGTCGTTCTCTGCCGTTCGAGGGCTTCAACCGACCGACCCGACCGGCTGGATCGTCGACGCCATCGCGGCGAGACTCGCAGCATCATGCTCGTCGGCCACTTTCCGCATCTTCCGCGCCTTCTCGGCCGATTGTTTTCCGGAGATCCTGAGGCTTCGCCGACAGACTTTCCGCTGAATGGGATCGTTGCCGTCGAAAGAGTAGACGAGAGGTGGGTAGAGAAGTGGAGACTGGGTCCGCCAGGCGGCTCGCTGTAGGGCGAGCCGCCCGAGACCTGTCTCTATCGTTCGACCGTCACGGTCGCCGGCGAACCCATTCGGACCGTCACTGTCGATCCGGCAGGGAGCGTCGCCGCGTTCGGTTGGCTTGCCGCAACGGCGACTCCGCCGCCAGCCGCTCCAACTGTACTGCCGATGATCGCGCCCTTCTTGCCGCCGATGATGGCGCCGAGCATGGCGCCGCCGACCGCGCCGCCGCCGATCTTGACCGCACTTTCGCGGGCGGGCGACTCACCTTCGCGGTAGATCGTCTCGGTGTTGATGGGCAGGCGCGTGCCGTCTGCGAGCACGATTGTGTGGAAGCGGATACCCAGTCGAGCCTGGTCCTTGAGCCGGCCGCCCCGCTCGACCAGCGTGATCGAGCCCTCTGCCCGAGCGCCCGCCGGAATCGCGACCTGACTCTGCGCTTGCACATCGCGCGTCACACGCGCGTGCACCTGCTGTTCGAGCTTCGCGGTGTCGCTGCTCACGGCATTCTCGACCTGAAGTCCGATGACCGTATCAGCAGGAACCGTGATCTCCTCGAACGTCCGCCGCGGTGGCTCTTGTACTGGAGAAACCCGCTCGGCAATCGGAGGGGCAACGGGTTCGACTGCCGCAGCGACCGGACGCTCGGCTGACGGCGCTGGCGGTACGGTAGAAGGCGACGCCGCCGGAATCGACGGCTCGGCCACACGCTGCTGCGGCGCACGTGCAGGCGCTGTGGTTGGGCGCCGTGGTTGCTCTCT
Organism: Vicinamibacterales bacterium; assembly: GCA_963821375.1. Taxonomy (GTDB): domain Bacteria; phylum Acidobacteriota; class Vicinamibacteria; order Vicinamibacterales; family JAMQPK01; genus JAMQPK01. The sequence continues at coordinate 5,522 of CAWGDN010000002.1, read as the reverse complement.
TCGCGCGGCGGGCGCGGCAGCCGGCGTCGAGGACGCTGTCGCCTTCGGCGCGATTGGCGCTGCACTCTCGGTTGCCGGCGTGGAGGTCGCGATGGTGTTCTCTGTTTCGGTAACCGCACCTGCTACGGGGCTGTCGGCAAGAGCGGTCGGCACTTGCTGCAACGCCCGATCGCTCTCCCTGTTGGCGAAATATGCCCCTCCGCCGACTGCGGCCGCGCCCACCAGTGCCACGACGCCGAATAGTGCCCGGTTGATCTCCATGGGAAGAACTCCTCGGTCACTCTACAGCAAGGCCCGTACCGGTGAAAACCCACCGCGAAACCGCGGAAAACAGGCGGTTCTGGCGCGCCGGGCGATAGCCCTGTCCCCTCACTTCCGCAACTGTCCTTCGCAGGGAGCAGATCGGGCATGATGGATACGCATGGATACGCAATGATGATAAGCATATGACCGAACGTGCAGTTGCGGTCATCGGCGCCGGGGTCATCGGGCAGGCCATTGCGTACGAGCTTGTACGCCGTGGCGCTTCGGTGACGCTGATCGACGCTCGTGGTGCGGGGCTGGGGTCGACTCAGGCGGCTGCCGGGATGCTGGTTCCCTACATCGAGGGATGCGGCAAGCCTCTTCTTCCGCTTGCAGTGCGAAGCCTCGACATGTACGACGCCTTCGTCGATCGTCTTTCTCGCGACTCAGGACTGCGCGTGGGATACAGCCGGTGCGGGTCCCTTCAGATCGCCAGTCGATCGGAGCCTTTGGACGAACTGTTGGCGCTTGCGGCGAGCTTGCGCACGATGGGCGTCGAATGCGAGCTCCTGGATGCCGGTGAGATCGAACCGCGGCTCACGACCGACGTTGGCGGGGCGCTGCTGATCGAGAAGCACGGTTTTGTCGTGGCGTCCGAGCTCTCTGGTGCGTTGTCTGCCGCTGTCATCAAGCATGGGGCGCGCATGCTCATTCCTGCGCGGGCGCGTCGAATTGCTCGCAGCGGCGACTCGCTCGAAGTGCTGCTCGACGGCGATCGACTGACGGCCACCCACGTCGTCCTTGCTGCAGGAAGCTGGTCGGGGCAGATCGAGATCGACGGCGTGCCGCCGATGCCGGTGCGGCCCGTGCGCGGTCAGCTTCTGCAGCTGGTCTGTGATGAACCCGCGCTGAGCCGCATCGTGTGGGGGTCTCGGTGCTATCTTGTTCCGTCGGATCGACGCACGATCCTTGTCGGCGCGACCGTCGAAGAAGTGGGCTTCGACGAGCGGACGACCGCTGAAGGGGTTCAGAGGCTGCTCGAGGCCGCGTGCGATCTCGTGCCGGACCTGCGTCGCTCGACGTTCGCCGGTGCTCGCGTCGGCCTTCGGCCCGCGACTGGTGACGAGATGCCGATCATCGGAGCATCCCGTGTGGTGCCGGGTCTGGTCTATGCGACCGGTCATTATCGCAACGGCGTGCTGCTGGCGCCTCTCACCGCCGCGGCCGTTGCCAATCTCATCCTCGACAATCGCGAAGATCCGCTGCTCGCCTGCACGGCGCCGCGGCGGTTCGGGGAGTACTGACATGGCTGTTCTGGCGGAGCAGGAAGTCGCGCGACAGTTGAAGAAAATCGACAGCGGCTGGACTCTGGAAGGACCAGCGATCAGAAAGCAGTTTACGTTCAACGATTTTCCGGCGGCGGTCGCGTTCGTCAACCGACTGGTGCCCGAGTGCGAGTCGGCCGATCATCATCCGGACATCACCATCAACTACCGCCGTGTGACGCTCATCTACAGCACCCACAGCGAAGGCGGCCTCACACAGAAGGACTTCGACGGCGCGGCGATGGCCGATCGCCGCGTTCGCTGAGCCGATGGCGCTCGATCTCAAGAAAAGCTACAGCTCGCGCGAGGTGGCAGCCATCACGGGACTGAGCGCCCGTCAGCTTCAGTGGTGGGACGCGCGAAAGCTGCTCAAGCCGACCGTGGCCACGCACCGCACGGCGGCCGGCGGCTTCACTGAACGGCGCTATTCGCCGGTCGAGCTGTTCGAGTTGATTGCGCTCGCCGACTTGCGGCGAAGCGGGATGTCGGTCGGCAAGCTGCGCGCGCTGCTGGACACGCTTCGCCGGCGTTTCGGCGTCCGTCTCTTCGATGCGATCGGAGGCGGTGGAGCCATCACGCTCCTGACCGATGGACGCGACGTCTACGCACGGACGCCGGAAGGGCAGTTCTTCAACTTGCTGCGCTCGCCGGGACAGCCCCTGCTGGTCGTGGGAGATGAAGGAACGTTGAAGGAACTGAAGCTGCGGATGCGCTCGAAGAGCCGCCGCAAGGGCCAACGTAAGACGAAGGCCGGGTCCTAACCGATAGGAAAGACCTTTTCGAGATCGTCCGCGGGCCGGGGAATCACATGCACGCCGACGAGCTCGCCAACGCGCCGCGCTGCTGCGGCCCCGGCATCGGTGGCGGCCTTCACTGATGCGACATCGCCGCGCACCATTGCGGTGACCAGGCCCGCATCCACCTTCTGCCATCCCACGAACACGACGTTGGCCGCCTTCACCATCGCGTCGGTCGCTTCGACCATGCCGATGAAGCCGCGCGTTTCGATGAGGCCGAGAGCTTCGCCGAGCTCAGGTTTGTTTGAAGGTTGCTTTGGCGCAGTGGCCATCAGGAGTGGAGTAATGCTACCACGCTACTGCGCGTCCATCTCCAGATTCAGATTCAGCGTTTGGCCCTCGGCGAGCGTCACGTTCTGCCCGCGCGGTCGCAGCTGTGTGAGCAGCGCGACGTCGTGTTGGGCGCCGTTCTCCAGCGATGGTAGTGCGACGGCAAGGTACCGCGCGGGTGGAAGGCCGTTGATGCTGAAGGTGCCGTTCTGATTCGGTCTCGCTACTGCGACATACCGCGACTGCGCGCCCCACAGCGTCTGATTTTCCGGGAAGACGAGAAGCACGTAGTCCGAAGCCGGCTGGCCGCCTGGTCCCCGAACCATTCCGGTGATCTGCGTCAAACGATCTGTGAGCGTGACAACAACCGACTGAGAGGGCGAGCCCGGCTTGAAATCGAAGGCAACATCCGTGATGTCCACGCCATCGAGCGTGACGCCGCGCACCGCCCAGCCTGCCGGAAGCCCTCCGGCGCGAATGAAGTGCGGGCCCGCGAGTCCGCGAAGCTCGAACGTGCCGTCGTTGTTCACGCGCCCGGCTCCGAGGACGCGTCCGGCGAGCGCTGCCATCGGCGACCCCGTCCCGGCGGACCCCGGGGCCGTCACCTGAATGCCGCGCGGCGATGCGCTTTGGCCGTTCGATCCGCGGAAAACGACGGTGCCTGTCAGGTTCACGCCCGGCGTGGTACTGATGGCCAGACCGTCGATGTCTCCGGCCACGCTGACCGGCACCGACGCGAATTCCAGGGCCAGACGTTCAACGGCCACCGCCAGTTCGGCCAGGTCTCTTGGACGCTGCTGCACGTCGATGATGTAGTCGCCAGGCGGCACTCCCGTAAGACGGAATGTGCCGTCGGGCCGAGTTTGGTTGCCGCCACCAGGGAGTCGGGGCGCGATGCCGCCTGAAGTACGAAGCTGAATGATCGCCCCTGCCACCGGCCGGCCATCCGAGCCCGTAACCGTGCCACTGATGCGTGACAGCTGCGCGGGGACGAGAGAAAAGGCGACCGAGCTCAACTCCTGCCCAAGCGCGACCATCACGGTCTGCGCCTCGGCGACGTCGACGACCCCTGGATAGTACGTGCCGGGATAACCGGTCACCCCTTCAGGCAGATTGGCTGTGCGCAGCGACGCGCGCACGACGTAGTCGCCGGGCATGAGACCGTAGATCCGAAACTGCCCCAGATCGTCGGTGGCCGACGGGCGGCCGGCGTTCGTGAGCTGACGCTCGCCGTTGACGAACTGGTAGCGCAGCGCCTGCACTTGCACCTCGGTGACGGGATCGCCCAGCTCGTCGGTAATGCGCCCAGAGATGACCGATCCCCGCGGCAGGCTGAAGTCGAGTTTTTCCAGCGACTGCCCTGCGGAGAGATCGATGGGCCTGCCCGTTTCGAATGGCCGTGCCTGCCCGTACTCGAGCGTGACGTATCCGGCCTTGCTGACGTAGAGGCGATAGCGCGCCGCCGGAAGGCCGCCGACCTCGAACCGTCCGTCGTTGTCTGTCGTCGTCTCGCGATTCACGCGGGCATCGCGGGAGTTCAGCCGGATCTGCGCCCGCCGTATCGGCGTGCCGCTCTCGGCCGACACGACGCGCCCCAGCAGGCGGGCCGTTCCTGTCGGCGCCGGAGCGGCGTCGCGCGGAGGCAGGCCGCCCAGACGGCCGCCAGGAAACGGACCCTGCCCGCCGACCGGCGGAAGGCCCTGAGCGGCGGCGATGCCAGCACTCGCCGCGAGGATGTATGCGAGGACGAGAGCGGTCCAAGGCATGTCCCTAGCCCCTAATCCCCAACCCCTAATCCCTGTTCTTTGATGCGAACCCGACTCTGCTCGCGCATAAATTGTTGCACGTAGTAAGGCCCACCGGTTCCTCGTCCTGTCGATCCGCTCGCCTTCCATCCGCCGAAAGGATTGACGCCAGGCCACGCTCCCGTTGTCGCGCCAGCTCGACGATTGGCGTAGGTGACGCCCGCCTGGATGCCGTCGAAGAACGTCCGCAGCTCGTCTTCGTCCTCAGAGTAGATTCCCGCGGTCAAGCCGTATTCGGTGCCATTGGCGAGCTCGATCGCGCCTTCGAGCGAGATCACCTCTGCTAGTACCGTAATCGGCACGAACAGCTCTTCAGAAAAGAGCGGGTGTCCGGTCGGCAGCCCGTCGATGATCGTGGGCTCCACGAAGAAGCCGCGGTCGAGCGGGGGCCTGGTGACGCGCTGTCCGCCCACGAGAATTCTGCCCCCGTCCTTCGTTGCCCGACTCACCGCGGAAAGGTACGTGTCGACCGCAGCCTGGTTGATCACGGGACCCAGCCACACATCTCGCTCGAGTGGATTCCCGATTCGGATGCGCCTGGTTTTCTCGACCAGCAGGCTCACGAACTTCTCGCGCACCTCTCGTTGAATGTATACGCGCGAGCAGGCCGAACATTTCTGTCCCTGGGCCCCGAAGGCGGATCGCATGACCCCGTCCGTCGCTTTGTCGAGGTCGGCCGACCGCGCGACGATCGCAGGATTCTTGCCCCCCATTTCGATAATCAGGGGACGTGGAACAGGTCGAGCCGCGTTGTCTCTCATCAGCTTCAGGCCAACGGCCTTCGATCCCGTGAAGACAATCCCGTCTATGCCTTCGTTGTCGATCAGTTCCTGACCCACGGTCGAGCCCGGTCCGGTGACGAAATTGAAGACGCCAGCCGGCAGACCCGCTTCGATCGTGATCTCGCTGAGCTTTGCACCAAGAAGGGGCGTGTCGCTCGCCGGCTTGAAAACCACGGTGTTGCCCGACGCCAGCGCCGCGCCTGCCGGGCCTGCGGCAAGCGCCATCGGAAAGTTGAACGGCGAGATGACTGCCGAAACGCCGTACGGCCGGAGAACGCTCAGATTGTCTTCTCCCGGGCC
>CAWGDN010000001.1:0-255423 GCA_963821375.1 Vicinamibacterales bacterium | reverse complement strand
GGCGTCCCCCTCTAAGGTCCAGACTGAAGGCCAAGCGATCACAGTCGACGTCCCGACAGATGTCTTCGAGTTCCGCAAACGAGCGAAGCGTTTCGAGACCGACGACGACACGCGAGGCGCCAAGGGTGAGAGCGTATTGGGCCGAGGACGTGGAGCGGATCCCCGCGTCCAGCCACAGAGTCGCGCCAGTTCCGGCGACTTGCAAGATCAGTTCTTCTTGTGTTCGACGTCCCAGGATGGCGTCGAGATCGGCGAGATAGAGCGTCGAGAGTCCGAAGTCATCAATATAGGCGCGTGCGAGAGCTCGTGCGCTACCCGGATCGATGGGTAAGCCGGCGATCTGCGCTACGGGTAGATACATGTTGCGATCGCCGGCGCGCGCACGCACAGCTTGCCCGCGGATCAAATCGACGACGCCGACTACCTGCACGGCTGATCCGTCAGAGGCCTTTGCCGTCGATGTCTGGTGAAACCGTCGTGAAGGTGGGAGGGGGCTTGTTGGGACATGCGAGCACCCTCGACGGAGTATCGGCATTATCGGTGCCGTGGCCAGACATCGACGACTCCTGCTCGTGCCAGGAGGCGGGCCGTTTGCCGATGCCATTCGGGAGGTGGACGGCCGAATCGGTCTTTCTGATGACGCCGCTCATTGGATGGCCGTCCTCGCGATGGATCAGTACGCTCATTTGATTGCGTCCAGATTGGGGGGAGCGGTGATCATCGAACAGCCGCAGGACCTGGTCATTGCGCGCAGCGGCCAGATTCCGGTGTTGGCACCTTCGCGCTGGCTCCGGCAGGTCGACCCGCTTCCACACTCATGGGCCGTCACGAGCGACAGCGTCGCCGCATGGATCGCGACGGAGATTGCCGCGTCGCGGCTCGTCCTCGTCAAGCCGCCTGGAGCCGCAGGGCCCGACGTGGTGGACGCACACTTCGCGAGAGTCCGGTCGTCGTCGACCCCCTGCGTGGTGATCGCTGCAGATCGCCTGGATGATCTTCGAGCGGCGCTTGAGGGCACCGACGTCGCCTAGGGCCCTCGGATAACGGGTATTGTATAGCCTTGACCGGCGCTGAAGCTTTGACGGGACGCGTTGTGCTCGTAACAGGGGCGTCGAGTGGCATTGGACGTGCGATTGCGATGGCCTGTGCGCAGGCGGGAGCTGATATCGCGCTGACCTACCACCGCAACGAAGGCGGCGCGCAACTGACCGAGCAGGCGATTCGCCGCCTTGGCCGTCGAGTCGCGGTCTTTCAGACTGATCTCGCCGACGAAAGTTCGGTCGGCCAACTCGCCGATCGTGCGTACGCGTCCATGAAGCACCTCGATGTGTGGGTCAACAATGCTGGCGCCGACATCCTCACCGGCCCGGCAGTCTCACTTTCCACACTCGAGAAGCTGGACCGGTTACTCGCCGTCGATCTGCGTGGCACGATGCTCGCTTCGTGGAAGGCCGTCGAGGTCATGAAGACGCAGGACGAAGGCGGTGTGGTGATCAACATGAGTTGGGATCATGCGCTCAGCGGCATGGAGGGGCTTCACCCGCAGCTGTTTGCAGCGGTAAAAGGCGGCGTCCTGGCGTTCAGCAAGTCGCTGGCCCGAACAGTCGCACCGCGGGTGAGGGTCAACGTCCTCGCCCCGGGGTGGATCGAGACGTCATTCGGACAGAGCCTCGACGAGACCCGCCGCGACGCTGTGGCTGACACTACGCCGTTGAAGCGCTGGGGCACGCCGGAGGATGTGGCGGCCGCGGCGGTTTTTCTGGCATCGCCTGCGGCGGCGTTCCTGACAGGACAAACGATTTTCGTGGGTGGGGGCGTTGTGATGTGATGGAGGTGCGGCATGTCAGGCACTGAGGCCGTGTACGACGAATCCCAGGTGGCTGAGCGTTTGCGCGAGCTCCCGGGATGGTATTACGAAGACGGGTGGATTCGGCGAGTGTTCAAGACCGATGGATGGCCGACGACCCTGATGCTGGTGGGTGCCATTGGATACTGCGCCGAAGCCGCGTATCACCATCCGGATCTTTCTGTAACGTGGGGCCGCGTGGTCGTGAAGCTCCGGACTCACAGCGCGGGCGGCATCACCGACAAGGACTTCGCGGTCGCACGGCGCGTTGACGAGGCTGTGTTGTGGCGACCGGCGGCGGGCGGCCCGCTCGAAGGCACGCCGAACAAGTTCGTCAGGGGCGGCGATCCACGCTGATGCGCGTTGTCTTCGTGACCGGCCGCCTCGCCGAGCCCGCGCTTCGGCGTGTGCTAGCGGAGATGTCACCGCCCTTCGAATATGAGGTATCGGTGCTCGGCATCAATGTGGCTGCTCTGATGACGACACCGTGGATTGCATCCCGCATCGATCGAGAGATTGGACGGGACGCCGACCTTGTGCTGCTCCCCGGGCTCGTGGAGGGCGAACTCGACGTGCTCACCGACAGGATCGGTGCTCGCGTGGAGCGAGGACCGAAAGACATGCGCGACCTCCCAAGACACTTCGGTGTAGCGGGCAGCGCGACGGACTACGGCGCGTGGGACATCGAGATCCTCGCCGAGATCAACAACGCGCCAAAGCTGGATCGGCGTGAGATTCGAGAACTCGCAGAATACTTCCAGGCATCGGGCGCCGACGTCATCGATCTCGGGTGCACCCCTGGTGTGCCGTTCAGCAATCTGGCGGACGTCGTGCGCGAGCTCGTTGGCGCCGGCATGCGGTTGAGCGTCGACAGTTTCGACCCAGTGGAAATCCGAACCGCGGTGTCGGCCGGCGCCGAGATGGTGCTCAGCGTCAACGGATCCAATGTGGAGGTGGTCCGCGATCTCGACGGAACAGGCGCTCGAGTGGTGGCAATCCCGGATTTTGGCGGGGGCCTCGACACGCTCGAGTCCACGCTGAACGTGCTCGAGCGTGCGGGGGTTGCCTATCTCATCGATCCCGTTCTCGAGCCCGTTGGCTTCGGGTTCATGGCTTCGCTCGAGAGATACGCCGAAGTGCGAAGACGATATCCGGGTGCGGAGATGCTGATGGGCATCGGCAACCTGACCGAGCTCACCGCCGCAGATTCAACCGGCGTGAACGCGCTGCTCGTCGCCATCTGTCAGGAGCTGCAAGTGCGCGCCGTGTTAACGACCGAAGTCACGTCGTGGGCGCGCGGCGCCATCCGCGAGGTCGATATCGCCCGGCGTCTGATGCACTACGCCGTCACCCGGAAGACGATGCCCAAGGGAGTGGACGATCGGCTCTTGACCGTCAAGGATCCGCGCGTTCTGGCATTCAGCGAGGAGGAGCTCCACGCGCTCAAGGAGCGTATTTCCGACTCCAATTTCCGGATCTTCACTGACAGGGACGCCATCACCGTCCTCAACGATCAACAGTTCGTGCGTGGGCGCGACATCTTCGATATCTTTGCGCAGCTCGACGTGCAGAGCCCGGAGCACGGCTTCTACCTCGGGAAGGAGCTCGCTCGGGCGAGCCTGGCGCTCACGTTGGGCAAAACGTACAGACAGGAAGGGGCGTTATCGTGGGGGTACCTCACGCCGCCGGATGATCCCAAGCGCGAGCATTCCCGCCATGGAGTTCCCTCAGAGCAGCGCCCTTGACTGATGACGTCGGCGCTTCCTTCGTCCGTGAACTCATTCCGGCGCCGGATCCTGTCCTGTGCTGCGAAAGGCTCGGCGGAGCACCGTACCGCGTTTTTCTCGATAGCGCAGCAAAGGGGCGAAGACTCGGTCGATACTCGTTTGTTTCAGCCGAACCGGTGTTCGTCGTCCGGAGCAGGGGTCCACGAACGGAATGCCTGGATCAGCTCTCCGGGACTCTGCGCGAGCACGATGGCGACGCGCTCGACGCCCTGCGCACGCTCCTCGCACCACACACGGTTGCGCCGATCCCTGAATTGCCCCCATTTCAGGGAGGTGCGATCGGGTTCCTCTCGTACGACTGGGGCCGTGTGCTGGAGCGCGTGCCGCCTTGCCGCTTCGATGATCTTGAACTACCAGACGTGGTGTTCGGCGTCTACGACTGGGTTTTGGCGTGGGATCACCAAGCATCTCGAGCCTGGCTGATCTCGACGGGCGTCCCGGAAACTCGTGAGGCCGATCGCCGCCGACGCGCCGAACTGCGAGCCGCCTCTGTTTTGGATCGACTGGACGATCCGAGGCCACAAACTCCAGAGTCGTCGCACTCGCCTTCAGAGGCGGTCCCGACGGCACCTTCGTTTCCTGTCGCAGATCGATGGGGAGCGAGCGGCCTGGATGTTCGCTCCTCCTTTACGCATGCGGGATATCACCGCGCGGTAGAGCGTGTCAGGGAGTACATCTTTGCGGGCGACATCTATCAAGCCAACCTGTCTCAGCGGTTCGACGCCCCGCTCTGCGACACATCATGGGACTTCTATCTGCGGCTTCGTTCGAGAAATGCTGCGCCCTACGCGGCATTTCTCGATTTTCCCGAGGCAGCTGTGCTGAGTGCCTCCCCGGAGCGATTTCTTCGGGTGGATGGAACGGGCGATGTCGAGACACGCCCCATCAAAGGCACTCGCCCGCGAGGCCTTGGTCCGGAGCACGACGGGGCGTTAGGCCTTCTGCTTGCGGAGAGTCCGAAAGATCGGGCCGAGAACCTGATGATCGTCGATCTCATGCGGAACGATCTGTCCCGCGTCTGCGCCCCGGGAACCGTGCGTGTGTCGGAGCTTTTTGCCCTGGAGCGGTACGCAACTGTGCAGCACCTCGTGTCCACCGTTGTCGGGAGAATCGCACCGGGCAGAGACACATTCGACTTGATGCGTGCGGCCTTCCCCGGAGGGTCGATCACTGGCGTTCCCAAAATTCGGGCGATGGAGATCATCGCCGAGTTGGAGCCGTCGCAGCGCGGCGTGTACTGCGGGTCGATCGCGTACTGGAGCTTTGGCGGTCAGGTTGATAGCAGCATCGCCATCAGGACCGCGGTCGCGAGGCGAGGGCGCGTGTACTTCAGCGCGGGCGGGGGGATCGTGGCGGATTCCGATGCCGAGCAGGAATACCGAGAAACCCTCGACAAGGCGCAGGGCATGATCGACGCACTGGTGCTCGAGGCTCATGATCATTGAGACGATCGTGACGACGCTTGCGCATGACGGCGCCCTCAACTGTGCCCCGATGGGCGTGGAGTGGGGGGAGGATCGGCTGGTGCTCAAGCCCTTTCTGGAGACCGCGACCTACCAGAATCTGGTCTCCAGTGGCGCAGCCGTGGTGCACCTGATCGATGACGTGCGCGTCTTTGCGCGGGGCGCGATTTCCAATCCGGCGTACCCGACCGTGCCTGCCTCGTTCGTGCGGGGTTTCGTGCTCGCCGATTGCTGCGCCTGGCGCGAGGTCGAGGTGCATTCGATCGATAGCACCCCTCCGCGATCGCGCATCGAGGCTACGGTTGTTCACCGCGGCGTGCGGCGTGAGTTCGTCGGCTTCAATCGGGCCGCGGCCGCCGTCATAGAGGCCGCCATTTACTCGACGCGGTTGCATCTCCTTTCAAGGGACTTCGTCGAGAGCGAGCTGGTGAGGCTGCAGGTGATTGTCGACAAAACTGCGGGACCGAACGAACTCGAAGCCATGGCCTTGTTGACGGCCTTTATCCGTTCGAGCGCGAGCGAGTCTGCGCCCCGTTGATGGCACATGGGGACGTGAACACCATATTCGTCGAAGCCGGCGCGCGTCTGCACTTTGGCGTGCTCGATCTTCGTGGATCCCTTGGCCGTTGGTTCGGAGGAATTGGCGCCGCAGTGTCGGCGCCAAGCGTTCTTGTGTCGGCTGAGCCGGCGGACATGCTCGAGGTGACGGGGGAGGACGCACAGCGCGCGGCGGAGTACGCGCATCGGTTTCTGACCCATCACCATCTGAGCCAAGGAGTGCGGCTGCACGTGCACCGAGCGCTGCCGCCACATTCGGGGCTGGGCTCGGGAACGCAGTTGGCCCTTTCCGTCGGACGCGCAATTGGTGCCGCTTTCGGGATCACAACCGACGTCCCTGCACTTGCACGCGCGGTCGGCCGCGCTTCGCGTTCCGCAATTGGAACGTGGACGTTTGCTGGAGGAGGCTTCGTGCTGGAAGGAGGCCGCCGACAGGGCGATGCCGGGATCGCCCCGCTCATCACCCGGTTGCTCCTTCCGCAGTCGTGGCGTTGCGTCTTGGTGGTGCCTGCAGCTCAGACGGGACTCAATGGGCCGGCTGAGGAGACGGCGCTCGCGGAGCTTCCTCCACCGTCGGAGCACGATGTCGGCCGGGTGGCTCATCTCGTTCTCATGGGCCTTCTTCCAGCGATCGTCGACTCCGACCTTGCTGGATTTGGAACGGCCTTGACCGAAATCCAGCGCGTGACTGGTCGCTGGTTCGCGTCAATTCAAGGGGGTATGTTCTCGCGCGGACCCAGCGAGGAAGTCGTTCGTCAGATGGTTCAATGGGGAGTGCCGGGCGTTGGACAAAGTTCCTGGGGCCCCGCTGTCTACGGCATCGTCGATGGGGAAGAAGCCGCCGCGGTCCTTGCGCATCGACTTCGCGGCGTCGTGACTGGCGAAACACAGATTCACGTGGGGCGTTTCGGCTCCCGAGGCGCGCGCGTGTGGCGCGCTGGTGAGGCGATCACGGGTGAGGACCTCTAAAGCGAGGCGAACGACTGCTCGGTCAACCCCACGAGATTCTCAGCAAACACTTCGTAGAGACCTTTTTCCTCCGATGAAGGTCCGATTCTCGCGGTAAGACCTGCAGGTCCCATAACGACCGATCGCAGCGCCGTCAGGTCGGCATCCGTTGCCCCCCGACCCAACATTCCACCAAAACAATCGGAATCGGGCCGAATCCGTACGGTCGTCTGAGACACTGTGAAACCTCCGGCTTGCTCCGCGCAGAGCCTCGCAGCGACTGCCTTCGACAGCTCGTCGACGTGCTGAAGGTCGCGGCAGCCCCGGTGGTAGGGGACGTAGCAAATCACGTTGGTGTGGGGACGATTGAAGAGCGCGATCCCCACGGCGCGTGCCTGATGGTTGATGTTTTCGAGCGCGGCATAGAGCTCACGGGTCGCCAACAGCGAGGCCCCCAGTATTTTGGCGTGGCCCTCTTGAGAGAGCGGCACCGCCCGATGCGCCAGCCAACAGGCGGCCGCGGCCGCCCGAGGTCTCGAACCTTCCAACGTATGTCGGCCTGTTTCGTCGCCCCCGGAGTCGATGGGCACGGTCCACAGATACTGAGCGCCGTACTCGATGACGCTCTGGTGGGTGCGATCACGCACGAGCACCGCGCTCGCTGGATAGGGGAGATAGCCGAGTTTGTGAGGGTCTACCGACACGGAATCGGCATCGGCCATTGCGGCCACGCGCGATGCGAAGCCATCCCATCCAAGCCAGCCAGGTTCCGATCGGTCACGCGTGAGGTGTTTGGTCACGGTCGCCGCTTCCATGCCGAGGTCGATGGCCAACTTGTGCATCCACGTTTCGAGTTCGCCGCCTGATTGCAGTGCGCCGCCTTCGGTGGCGCGGATGAGGGTAGCCAGATACCCCCCGTAGCAGGCATCGACGTGAAGCCAAAGCGCCAGCCCCCGATGCCGCGCCCGATTGCAAATGGCGACAACCTGCTGAACGTCGTCGAGAGCTCCGTCCTGTGTTGTCCCGAGGGTCGCGATCACGGCGAGCACTCGCCGTTGTCGATCGACGGATTGATCGAGCAGCTCGCTCAGCGCGCACGTATCGATGGTCGAGTCGCTTCGAAGTGGAATCTCCACGAGGGCTCCACGGCCAGCAGCATTTCCAAGCCCCATCAGATCGAGCGCCTTGGAGAAGGAGAAGTGTCGATTCGCGCCGACGATCACAAGTGGTGGTGTGTTGAACGAGTCTTCCTCATCGGGAAACAGCTTGCCGAGTTCGTCGGCGAACCGCGATTCTCCAAGAGCAGCAATGGTCCATTGCGCGACTCTCTTCCGAACCTCCAACTCGTTTCTCAGGCGATGGATCTCAGACTCAAATGGTAGATTCCAAAGCTCCCACGCGGTTTTCGACAGCAGCAGATTTCTTTCCTGCGCATTCAGCCAACTGGAGGTGTCATGTGCCAGCGCGAAGCGGAGGGCGAGGGGCCACGTTCTCAAACTTCTTGCGAGCCAGAGCGAGTAGAGGTTGCTGAGCGTGCCGCCGGCGCACAAGTGTCCTCCAGGCTCGTTCGAGAATCCCACCATCCGGCCCAGCATGCCGATGACGTCGCGCTCGACGTCGCAGTCCGACGGCTGCCCGGAGGTCAGACTGTTTTGATTGAACAGCATCGACGCGATGGAGCCGACCAGGCCCGGCAGCAGAAGGTCGGCATTCATCTGGCCCAGGTAGCGAGGAGACGAACGTGGAACGGACAGCTCTTCCTTCGACAGGAGTTCGTCAAGAAGCCGACGAACACGCTCGGCGAATCTGCCGGCGTCGACGTCGTGCGGCTTCGCTTCTGTTGTGGGAGAGGTGTCATCCGGATGGAACCGGCGCCTCCAGGCCACATGTCGTTCGAGTGCGATCAGGATGAGTTCGCGCAGGAGCTCGCTGTTCTCACCCCTTGGGCCCACCATGAACAAGGGCAAGTCCGACAACGCTGCTACCCGCGGCCGGCGAACTGACGCTGTGAAACGAGTGCGTGGAGGGCATGCACTTTTTCGCGCGAGACACGACCGACCCGCCCGCCCTCGCAGACTGCGCCTCGGAAACCGACGATGTCGGCGCCGGCTTCGCGGATGAAAGGGAGATCGTCGTGAGTCAGCTGCCCGGCGGCTGCGACCAGAAGACCCTCGGCGTGCGCGCTTCTCGCCCAACTGGCCAACGTCGGACGGTCGATGAGCCCACAAAGCCCGGGACCTCGTTTATCAGCGGTATCGATGAGCACCCCTGTGGCGCCAGCCGACGCGGCAATGGCCATCAATCTGAAGAACGAGACGCTCTCGGCAGCCGCGTCCGCATAGGCCACTGCAACGACGCCGCATGCTCCACCGCTCCCAGCTGTTGCCCCACGGGCCGCCGATCGGATGAGTGCCGCGACACGTGTGACGCTCGTCGTGCCCGAGAAACCGACCTTGACGAACTCGGCGCCCGCCGACGCGAACGAGAACGCCATCTCCTCGATCGATTGCTCGGTGGTGGCGTCGCCGAGAGCAGCTGTAACCGGCCGGTCCCGTCCAACGACCCGGTGAATGTCCAGCAGGGCCTCATGGGTCACGGCTCCGAGTGCGCCTGCTGCCGGATCCTTCGCGTCGATCACGTCGGCGCCACCGGCCAGTGCTGCCGCAGCATCCGCGCCGTCTCGCACGCTGACAAGGAGTCTCATCTCGTTGCGAAAACTATACTATCAGCCACCACGGCGTCGGATTTGGCCATGGAGTCGGTGATAGGATGCGTCGAAGGACCTCGCCATCGATCAGGCTGATCATGCACAAACTTCTTCTGCAGCTCGACAGTTCTCCTCACGCAAGTGTCTTTGATCGCGTCGTGGCGTATGACGCCGGTGCCGACCAGATCATGAGTTGTTCGGGTGTCACCGAAGCGGATGTGGCCGAGCTCGTTCAGGGCGCGATCTTCACACGCGGTCCGAAGGACCTGCACAATACGGCCATCTTCATAGGCGGTCGGGATATGGCTGCCGGCGAGCGTCTCCTGGCGGCGGTGCAGCGATCATTCGTCGGACCGTTCCGCGTGTCCGTGATGCTCGATTCGAACGGATCGAACACGACCGCCGTGGCGGCCGTTGCCAAGATCCATCAGACGTTCCAGGATGATCTCGCAGGGCGGCGCATTGTGATCACAGCGGGCACAGGACCGGTTGGCATGCGGGCAGCTGGTTTGCTGGCGCGCGCGGGTGCAGACGTCACTCTGACCGCGCGGTCGGTCGAAAGCGGCCGACGGGCCGCCGACGCCACGCGTCAGCGATTTGGCGTGAACGTGTCGGTGCTTGCCGGGGCGGGGCCCGATGAGCTGGCCTCGGCGATTGGCGCGGCCGACGCCCTGCTCAACGCCGGTGCGGCCGGTGTTCGGTTGGTGCCTCGGGAAGCCTGGGAGGGACGCTCCAGACTCAGGGTCGCCGTCGATCTCAACGCCGTACCTCCGCTCGGGATCGAAGGCATCGAAGTTGGCGACGGCGGCACCGAGAGAGGCGGAACGATGACCTTCGGGGCGCTGGGCGTCGGCAACTTGAAGATGAAGGTTCACAAGACCTGCGTGAGACGGCTGTTTGAGCGAAACGACTTCGAGTTCGATGCTGAGGCAATCGCGGAGGTAGCCCACGAGCTCGACACGCCGAAGGCATCAGCCAGATCTGAGCCCGCTCAACGATCGTGAGCCAGGTTTTGCGTTGCCTTTGCCCGTGAGCTCTGCGGGAATAGTCCTCTGCGGCGGTTATTCGACGCGAATGGGATCTTCAAAGGCACTCATGCCCTTTGGCCCAGAGTCAATGTTGCAGCGTGTAGTTCGGATCCTCAGCACAGTGGTCTCTCCCATCGTCGTGGTTGCGGCACCTGCGCAAGCACTGCCCGACCTGCCACCTGCCACCATCGTCACGCGCGACGAACGCGAAGGGCGCGGACCACTCGAAGGGCTCCTGGCCGGGTTGAAGGCACTTCCGGATCACGTCGAGACGGCATACGTGACAAGTTGCGACGTTCCGCTACTAGTGGCAGCATTCCCGATGAAACTGATTGAGCTCCTTGGCGGGAACGACATCGCCGTCGTGGAAGTCGACGGAATCCTGCACCCACTGTCTGCCGTATATCGCCGAACCGTGCTACCCGATGTCGACGCCCTGCTAGCCAGCGACCAACTGCGGCCGGCGTTCTTGTTCGACCGCGTTCGGACTGTGCGCGTGCGAGCCGCCGAGGTCATCGCCGTCGATCCGGACCTGCTCACCCTTCGCAATCTCAATACCCCAGACGAGTACCGTGAGGCGCTGCTCATCGCTGGATTTGGAAGCAGCCGGCGCGGCTGACGCCCTGTTCCCATCCGAGGCAATCGGCGTCGCAGTTTGCGGCAGCTGTTGCGCTTTGCGACGAGCGAGCGAATGTCCTACGTTCGCACAACTGCCCGGCGACTGCCTTGTAACGAGCATCCGTCCAAACGGGACGATGGTGGAGTTTGTGCATATAGAATCTTTCCCGCCTCAGGAGGGTGTATGTACCGAGCAGCAGGAGTAGGGGCACGAAAACTGATCACGATGTTCGCTGTAGGGGCGCTGATTGCCTACGGCGTGTCCACGCTGCCCGCGCAGCGGGCGCAGGGGCCGAGAACGTCGGACAAGCGACCGGACTTCAACGGCATCTGGCAGGCCCTCGGCACCGCGCATTGGGATCTCGAGGCACATCCTGCTCAGGCATCGCCGGTTCTCGAACTTGGAGCCATCGGGGGTATTCCGGCGGGCCTCAGCGTGGTCGAGGGCGGCACCATTCCCTACCAGTCCTGGGCTGCGGCAAAGAAGAAAGAGAACTTTGCCAACAGGTTGAGAGACGATCCGGAAATCAAGTGCTTCCTCCCTGGTGTGCCGAGGGCGATGTATCTGCCGCATCCGTTCCAGATTGTCCAGACGCCGGCAACTGTCCTGATGGCGTTCGACTATGACGTGGCCACTCGCATCGTGCCGATCGGGGGCAAGCCGCCCGAAATGCCGGTTGACACGTGGATGGGTTACTCGACGGGACGATGGGAGGGCGACACACTCGTCATCGAGACAAGGGGCTTCAACGACAGTACCTGGTTCGATCGCGCCGGCAACTTTCACAGCGATCAACTGGTCGTCGTCGAGCGTTTGAGCCAGCTCACAGCGGATGCCATCACCTACCAGGCGACGATGACCGATCCGAAGGTCTTTACGAGACCGTGGACGATCAGCATGCCGCTCTATCGTCGGTTGGACAAGGGCGTGCAGCTTCTGGACTACAACTGCGTTGAACTGACCGAAGAGTACCGGTATAGCTCGCTGCTGAAGGGGTTCGGCAAAAAGTGAGCAGCAGGGGTAGTGTGGGGACGGGTACCAAGGCAAAAAAGAGGAGGAGCAGGATGGTCACGCGCGTTCAAAACGCAGGTCTGATTCTCGCGCTGACATTGGTCGTCTGCGCGCAATCAGGTGCACAGGCGCCGCAGGTGTGCGAAAGGCGCTGGTGTCGGGACAACGGCCAACTCCGGCTGGACGAAGAAGACGCCATGGGGTGACCCTGACATCCAAGGCATCTGGAACAACGGAACGACGACGCCGCTCGCGCGGCCGGCCGCACTGGCGGACAAAGCGGAGCTGAGTTCTGAGGAGTTTGCAGCCAAGCAGAAGGAAGACGCACGGCGGCAGGCCGAGGGGGAGACCGAAGAGGAGCGCAAGCAGGGACTTGGCGCAGGGCCGACGTTCTGGTACGAGATCGGGAAGACGACGAACAGAACGTCGCTCATCACCGATCCGCCGAACGGCCAGCTTCCTGCGCTGACGCCGCAGGCCCAGGCTCTGCTTGCGGAGCGCAAACAGAACATCGCGGAGATTCCCCTCGAACAAGTTTCTCTGGGAGCATCAGGGCCAGTGGGTCCGATGCACGAGCCGCGGCGTGCCCGGCGGAACCATTCCGACCGTCTATAACAACAACTACCAGATCCTCCAGATTCCCGGCTACGTCGTCATCAGCATGGAGATGGTCCACGAGACGCGTATCATTCCGCTGGATAATCGTCCCATCCCGCCGGTTCGCCGGTGGCTCGGAGAGCCGCGCGGTCGCTGGGAGGGTCAAACTCTCGTTGTCGAGACCACAAATTTCCATCCTCAGACCCAGTTCAACCGTGGTCCCAATCTCATGGGACCCGATGGAAAAGTAACAGAGCGCTTCACGCGCACCAGCGCAACGGATCTGCGGTACACCTTCACGGTCGATGCCCCGAGCACCTACACGCGGCCGTTCACCGCGTCGATTCCGATGTCGACCGTTGACGCGCCGGACCGCATCATGGAATATGCCTGCCTTGAAGGCGACCAGTCGGTTCGCCTGACGATCACGGGTCTGCTGGCGCAGAAGCAGAGGAATGCCGGCAAGTGAGGCTTTCAGGAAAGGGAATGGTCATGAAGATCGCACAGCCTGTTCGTTGCGCCCTAGGGCCTGTTCTTGCCTTGGCCGCCGCCGTAACGCTCGTCTCTTCTACGCTGCGGGCTCAGGGCGACGCGCAGTATCAGGTTGGCCGCGAGCATTGGGTGGGGACGTGGGCCACGGCGCTGGCATCGCGGACACCGTTTCCCCCGTCGGCTGCGCCGGCTGCGCGTGGCGGCCGAGCGGGTGCGCCGGCCGAGCCGGCCACTCAGCGGTTGCCCAGCGGATTCGTCGACTCCGTTCCACAGGATGCGAATGCTCCCCGCAGCTTCGAGAACCAGACCTATCGACAGAACATGCGGACGACGATTGGCGGCGAGCGGGTGAGGGTTGTCTTCAGCAACCGCTTTGGTCAGACGCCGCTGCGCATTGGAGGAGCTTCGATTGCCCTCCGCGGGAAGGACTCCGCCATTGTCCCCGGATCGGCCCGGCCGCTCACGTTCACAGGCGGCGCAAAAGAAGTGACGCTCCAACCCCACCAGGACTATCTGAGCGATCCGGTCGCGTTCACGTTCCCGGCATTACAGGAAATCTCTGTCGACATGTACCTGCCGGACGCCGTCGGGACTCCAGAGTCGCCGTTGACCTACCACCTGACCGCGCTGAACGACAGTTACGTCTCGACGCCGGGAAACCATGTTGGATCGGAGACGTTCCCGGTGTCGCGCGATACGCAGTCGACGTATCTCATCGCACGGGTCGAAGTCGTCGCGCCTCCGTCGACAGGCGCTGTGGTGGTCATCGGCGATTCGACGACAGACGGCGCCCGCAACGGAAAGACGAACGCGCGCTGGCCCAACGTCCTCGCCGATCGGCTGAACGCACGGCCTGGACCGCGGATGGCGGTTCTGAGTGCCGGATACGGCGGCAACAGCTTGCTCGGCGGTGGTGGCGCCGTTGATGGAACGCTTGCCCGCCTCGATCGCGATGTCTTGTCGCAGAGCGGCGCCACACATCTGCTGATCCTCCAGGGGCTCACCGATATCTGGGGCGCGAATGGAGGCCTTCGAACCGCGAACGAAGTGATTGCCGCGCACCGGCAGGTGATCCAGCGCGCACGCGCGCGCGGATTGATGGTCGTCGGCGCGACGATCACGCCGTTTGGCGGATCGGGTCAGGCCAGCGCTGCAGGTGAGGCGAAGCGCCAGACCATCAACAACTGGATCCGTACGACCAAGGAGTTCGATGGTGTTGTCGATTTCGCCAAGGTCGTCGAGGATCCGGCGAACCCGTCCCATTTCCTGAAGGAGCTGACGCTCGATGGCGGACACCCGGCCGAGCTCGGGATCAAGAGGATGGGCGAAGCTATCGATCTGTCTCTGTTTACAACCGCCCCACGAGTGAGTCGCCGCTGACGTCTGACGAAGAAGAGCTCTCATCGCGGTTCTCGGTCTAGAGGTCAAGACGAGAGGCCTCCATGCGAAGAAGCACCACGTTGGCGAGCATTCTCGTAGTCCTCGCGGCGGTTTTCGCCACAACGGGACACGCTCAAGCGCCACGTTCCAACGAAGCAGGTCTCAAGAAAGCTGTTGCGGTTCCGGCCACGACGTGGGCCAGAAAAACGCCGTGGGGTGATCCCGATCTGCAGGGCATCTGGAACAACGGCACGACCACCCCGATGGAGCGGCCGCCGGCCATGGACGGCAGGATCGAGCTGACCGACGACGAATTCGCGGCCCGGGTCAAGGCCGATGCGACTCGCGGCCAGGGCGAAACCGAACAGCAGCGAAAGCAGCCGGGCGTCGGAGCAGGTCCGACGTTCTGGTATGAGATCGGCAAGACCAGTCGCGCGACCTCGCTGGTGGTCGACCCCCCGAACGGCCGCATCCCTGCGCTGACACCCCAGGTGCAGCAGTTTCTCGCCGAGCGGCAGAAGCGGTTGCTGCAGCTTCCGGTCACCTCGGACCTGTGGAGCACACAAGGGCAGTGGGTACGCTGTATCAGCCGAGGGGTGCCGGGAACCATTCCCACCGTTTACAACAACAACTATCAGATCATCCAGGCGCCCGGGCTCGTCGCCATCACGTTGGAGATGATTCACGAAACGAGGATCGTTCCGCTCGACAACCGGCCGCGGCTCGCGCAGGAGATCGGACAGTGGAAAGGTGATGCCCGCGGCCGTTGGGAAGGACAGACGCTCGTCGTCGAGACGACGAATCTCCATCCCCTCTCCGAGTTCAATCGAAGTGCGGTTTTGATGGGGCCAGGGGCAAAGGTGACGGAGCGCTTCACGCGGTTGAGCGCGACCGATATGGACTATCGATTCACGGTAGAGGCACCGAGCGCCTTCACGGCGCCATTCACAGTATCGATCCCGATGACCGCAGATGGAGCTCCCGAGCGCCTGACAGAATACGCCTGCGTCGAAGGGGATAGCTCAGTGCGCCTCGCTGTGAACGGCTACGTCGCTCAAAAACTCGGATTGGTCGGCGGCCCAATTCATGTCGGCGGAAACAACGTCGGTCTGAAGTAGCGCT
Organism: Vicinamibacterales bacterium; assembly: GCA_963821375.1. GTDB lineage: Bacteria > Acidobacteriota > Vicinamibacteria > Vicinamibacterales > JAMQPK01 > JAMQPK01. The sequence continues at coordinate 239,865 of CAWGDN010000001.1, read as the reverse complement.
AGTACAACGCGAATGCGACCACGCTGCCGAAACCTGGCCGCGCGATGTACTGTCGTCCGCCCACCATGTAGCTCATCGACGTTCCGTTCGAAGTGGTTGCGACGTTGATGCTGCGCAGCACTTTGCCGGTCTTCGAGTCGAGCACGAGCAGGTTGTTGGGACCGGACGTGAAGATCAGTCCTCCTGCCGTCGCGAGCGTGGCCGAGCGGCCCGAGGGGACCGGCAAGTCCCAGACTTTCTTTCCGGTGAACGGGTTCATCGCCCGGATGTAGTAGCCGACCTTGTAGTCGGCCTGGAGCGCCTCGAGATCCTGTTGTGCCTTTTCACTTGGACGACCTCCGCCGTACCACCGATTGCCGGTGATACCGAGAGGATCTTCGTGTGACGTGTAGATGCCGCAACTGTCGAACACCTTGGCGAAGTAAAGCTTCAGTGTCGGATCGTAGGCGGCGGACTGCCAGTTGGCTCCTCCCTGCAGGTGGGGGCAGACGGCCGAACCCTCTCGAGAGGCGTTCGACGCGGGATCGACGATCGGCCTGCCCTCCGGCGTGAACCCCTTCAACCATGTGACCTTGGTGGACAGCTTGTCCGCCAACAGGAACTGGCCGTTCGTGCGGTCCAGCACGTAGAACATCCCGTTTCGATTGCCGTGCAGCAGCAGCTTGCGGGGCTTGCCCTGCCAGACCTCATCCACCAGCGTCATGGGTCCAACGCCGTCCCAATCGTGTGTGTCATGGGGCGTGAACTGGTAGTACCACTTCAACTGGCCTGTCTTCACGTCGAGTGCGACAACGCTCGCCGTCCAGAGGTTGTCGCCGATCCGCTCTTCGCCGTTGTAGTCGGGGCAAGGATTGCCGGTGCCCCAGTAGACCAGACCGAGCTGCGGATCGTAGGAGCCCGGCATCCACGTCAGTACCGCATCCGTGCTCGAGGGCCTGGCCGATCCATGTCTCCGATCCCGGCTCACCGCGCTTCGGGATGGCATACCACCGCCAGACTCGTTCCCCGGTGGACGCGTTGTACGCATCGACGAAGCCGCGAGCCCCTTCTTCGCCGCCAGCTACGCCGAGGATCACGAGATCGCCAACTGGCAGGGGAGGCGACGTGGTGCTGTAGCCTTCCAGGTGCGATGCCATCTCGACGTCCCACAGCTTCTGACCGGTAAGCCGGTTGAGCGCCATCAGGTGCGCATGATCGGAGATAACGAACGCTCGGTCGCCGCCGAGGGTCACGCCGCGGTTGGCTCCCGATCCGGCATTGCTGAGGATGCCGGTATGGCGCGGTTCTGAATAACTCCAGAGCCGCATGCCTGTCGTCGCATCCAGCGCATGCCACTCGTTCCAGCCAGAGACGTACATCACCCCGTCGACGACCGTCGGGGTCATCTCGAGGTTCGTCGACGCCGGCATGACAAACGTCCAGGCGGGGGCAAGCCGCTTGATCGTGGTGGTGTCGATCTGTTCGAGCGGGCTGTAGTTGTTGCCGTTGACGTTGCCCCGCAGAAAGAGCCAATCCATTTTCGGAGCGATCGGCTTCTCGCGATAGACGTCGCCGTCTCTGGAAAGCAGGACGAACCGGTTGCCTTCGAGCAGCGTGGCGTCGAGCTCCGTTTGCGCGAGGAGGATGCCGCTGCGGCTTTTGCCGTCAGCCATCTTGATCGTGACGGGTGTCTGATCGGCCGGTGTCGTCAGGACGGGCTCCGTGGGGAACGCGGGAGGTGCCCCGCCGCCCCTGGTTGCCCGCTGCCCCGTATACCCCCCAGTGCTCATCGTCGGGTTCGTGCCCGCCAGCACACGGACATCGCGAAGAACCGCGCGCAGCTCTTCAGAGGAGATCTGCAGCGTCGAGTGTTTCTCCGCCAGAAGAGTCGTCACATCGGAATCGGTGTGATACCGGATGTAAGTCAGGATGGATGGGCCTGTCGCGCCCCTGAGATCTGCGCCATGGCAGCTCCCACAGCGGGCGGCATAAACGCCGCTCGTCTCCGGCGCCTGCGCTGAGGAGCCAACCGTGACTCCTGCCAGTACTGAACACAACACGAGGCCAACTGGGCCGGAACGGATCATGGCACCTCCTGAGTGATGCGTCGCGCGACACTGCAGTCTTTGTGCCGAGGCGCCTCGCTCAGCGGAATCGGTTGACGGCGCTGAGACCGCAGCTGGCTCTCTGGTGTTGACTGTCGCATCTTACGGCCTGTGTCGCGCGTTGCGACAAAGCCGGTGCAGGCCAAGCGACCGGGAACTACCAGATCGCTCAAATATCGGTTTGAACTCAAACGGCACCATTTCTGCACAATGCGACGACACTCCGAAACCATCGGGCGTTCGTGCGTCGGCATCCAACTCGGATCCAATTCGGTCATCAGAGGAGGGTCGATCGTGACGAGGATCATCCGAAGTACCGCCGCAATGGCCATCGTCGGGTTGATGGCATCAGCCGCTCCTGCGACCGCTCAAGTGACCACCGCGACAATCATCGGAACCGTCAGAGACGGCCAGGGAGGCGTCGTCCCTGGCACCGCCGTTGTGCTGGTCAGCGAGACGCTCGGCACCCAGATGGGCGAGGTCTTCACGAACGAGGCCGGCGAGTTCGTGCTTGCCAACGTGCGTCCCGACCGCTACACCGTGCGGATCTCGCAGGATGGGTTCAAGACGCTGGAACGCACCGGCCTCACAGTCAGCGCCGGCGATCGCATGGGTCTCGGCACGCTCACCATCGAGCTTGGTACGCTGGCCGAAACCGTGATGGTCACGGGCGAGGCCCCGATGCTGCAGACAGAGAGTGGCGAGCGCTCGTTCTCTGTACCGCTGGAAACCGTCCAAAATCTGCCCATTGTGGATCGCAGCTTCATCCAGCTGGTCACGCTGACGCCCGGTGTTGGCAATACGTCAGTGACCGGCAACAGCTTCAACCCGGGGCGCATTGGCGGCGGCGGATTCAACAACATCATGATGGACGGCGTGTCGTCGATGGACACGGGCAACAACGGTGTCATGCTGCAGATGAATACCGAATCGATTGCCGAGGTCAAGATTCTCACGTCGGGCTATCAGGCGGAATTCGGGCGTTCGAGCGGACTCCAGATCACCGCGATTACCAAGAGCGGCACGAACCAATTCAGCGGCTCGGCCTACAGCGTGTTCAGGAATTCCTCCTGGAACGCCAACAGCAAGACCAATATTTTGAACGGGGATCCGATATCCTCGCTGAAGGAACAGGACCTCGGCTACTCGATCGGCGGGCCGATCGGCCGTCCGGGCGGCAACAACAAATTGTTCTTCTTCTACGCGCATGAGTATGCGCCGCGCACGACGTCGAATGCGGGCGGAACGGTGGCCGATATCATCCGTTACCGCGTGCCGACCGCGCTCGAGCGCCAGGGCGACTTCTCGCAGAGCCGAGACAACAACGGCAACTTGTTTCCCTTTATCAAAGACCCGCTCCTGCCGGGAGCCTGCGCGGCGGGGAACACGTCAGGCTGCTTTGCCGACGGCGGCGTCCTCGGCCGCATTCCGGCGAACCGGCTCTATGACGTCGGTGTCAATCTGCTGAAGATGTGGCCGATGCCGAACGTGGACGTGCCCGGAGTGGGCTACAACTTCGAGACGCGGCCACCGGAACAGTCGATGCTCGCCATGCAACCGGTCTTCAAGATTGACTACCTGCCCGTTCAATCTGTTCGGACCACCTTTCGATACGGGGGCTGGCGTCAGCAGCGGAAGGACGTGCTCGGCACGCTGCCGGGATTCAATGACACCGAAACGTACAAGCCCGTCGTGACGACCTATGCGGCCACGGCCAGCTGGACCATGACCCCGACGATGTTCCTCGAAGGAACCTTTGGACACGCGGCTGACGACCTCAACGGGTGCACGCTGGCACAAAACAACACGGGTCCCGTGTTCTGTCAGAACTCCATCCCAGTGAACCCCACGTCCAATCGCTTCAACGTCGGTCTCGGGAACTTCCCGTACATCTACCCGGACGCGAACATCGTTCCCACCGATAGCTACGCGCATCAGGTCTTCACAGAGCTCGAGCCCCCGATCTGGGACGGCACCCGCCTCCAGCTCGTTCCGAGCTTCGCAAACGGCTGGGGCAGCCGTATTGCGAATGCGAACCAGCCGCCCAACGTCCCGTTCCCGAACTACATCAACCTGGTGCGCACGTACGACGTGGCGATCAACCTGACGAAAGTGTGGGGATCGCACACGATCAAAACCGGCTTCTACAGGACGCAGGGCTTGAAGAAACAGCAGCGACAGGGATGGGCGGGCGTCATCAGCTTTGCCAATGACACCTCGAATCCGCTCGATTCGCAATTCGGCTTCTCGAATGCGGCGCTGGGCGTGTTCTCGTCGTACAACCAGTTGTCGAAGTACGCGGAAGGGGACTTCCGGTACAACAACACGGAGTTCTACATTCAGGACAACTGGAAGGCGAGCAGCAAGCTCTCTCTGGCCTACGGCGCTCGATTTGTGCACCAGGCGCCCCAGACCGATGCCAAGGGGCAGGCCGTGAACTTCCTGCCCGATCAGTGGAATCAGGGGCAAGCCCCTCTGCTGTATGTGGCCGGATGTGCCAACGGGGTCTCTCCGTGTTCGGGCACCAACCGGCAGGCCATGCATCCGGTCACACAACAGTTTCTGGGACCGACAAGCGCCGGCGCGATCGGCACGGTCGTTCCGGGGACAGGCAACACGCTCAATGGTCTGTTCGTCCAGGGCCAGGGCATCGACTTCAGCACCTACCGGTGGCCGGCGCTTGCCGTGGCGCCTCGTGTGGGTCTGGCCTATGACATGTCAGGCAACCAGCAGTTCATCCTGCGGGGCAGCACCGGGGTCTACTTCGACCGCCCGAGCGGCAACAACACCTTCAACCTTATCCAGAATCCGCCGACGCTCGTCAACGCGACCGTGCGGTATGGCACGCTGCAGTCGATCAGCGGCAGCGGTGCGACCTTGCCCGCGCCGGTGCTCAACGCGTTCCAATATGAAATGGACCTGCCAACATCGGTGCAGTGGAACGGAGGGTTCCAGATGATGTTGCCCTGGTCCTCGTCGGTGGACTTCGAATATGTCGGGCAGCACAGCTATAACACTCTCAGGCCGGGCGCGGTCGACGTGAACGCGAACGTCAACGCGATCGATTTCGGCGCGGCGTTCCTCCCGCAGTATCAGGACGCGACGCTGGCGCCGAATGCCACGCCTGGGGCACGAGCCGTCACGAGCGATCTGATGCGAGCCTACAAGGGCTACGGCACCATCACCATGAACGGACCGTTCGACTGGCGTACGTTCCACTCGCTACAGCTCTCGTTCAATCGGCGGTTCCGCAACGGCTTCTCGTTTGGATTCAACGACACCATCGTGCTCTCACGACCACCAGAGCACCCGGCCGCGGTACGATCACCGGAGCGATGGGTCGTTCGTCCTGCGCGCCGATCAGGCCGAGTCCGACGACCTGCTGGGAACGTTCATCCTCAACCGGCAGGTCTTCAAGGGCGAGCTTCCTGTGGGACCTTCCAGACGTGGGTGAGGGCTCCGGCGGGCAACGGCATTCTCGCGGCCATCGTCAACGATTGGCAGATCTCAGGTGTCTTCACCGGACAGACCGGCACTACCTACGATGTGGGCTTCACCTATCAGAGTGGCGGCGGCAACATCAACCTGACCGGTTCACCGGACTACCCGGCGAGAGTCCGGATCGTCGGCGATCCTGGAAACGGGTGCAGCGACGATCCCTCGCGTCAGTTCAACACCTCGGCGTTCCAGGGTCCGCTTTCGGGCAGCGTTGGCCTCGATTCCCGAGCCAACGTCTTGACGGGTTGCTTCGAGAAGAACATCGATCTCTCGATTGCGCGCAACGTCGGGATTGGCGGCGGGCGCTTGCTGCAGTTCCGCGTGGATTTGTTCAACGCCTTCAACTTCGCCGGCATCACCGGTCGGAATACCACGCTCGCGTTGACGAGTCCGAACGATCCCGTGACCGCGACGAACCTGCCCTATGACGCGGCGGGCAACCCCATTGCAGCGCGGCTGCGTCCGGCCGGTGCCGGATTCGGCGTGGCCAACGCGTATCAGCTGCCTCGCAGGGTCCAGGCCTACCTGCGCTTCTCGTTCTAGCATTAATGGCGGTGAGGGTGAGTCGAGTGTCGGCTCACCCTCATCAATCGTCGACCCGAATCCATATGACCAAACTTCAGGGGGATGTCATGACTCGTCGCACTCAAGCGATTGTGTTAGCGCTGTTGACCGCCGGTCTGGCTATCGGTGCCAATCCCGAGGCCCAGGCTCCCAAGCCTGGGGCCGGCCCCGCCTCCGCATCGGCGACGGGAAAGTCGCCGACGACCTGGACGAAGAAGACGCCTTGGGGCGATCCCGATCTTCAGGCGATCTGGAACAACGGCACGGCGACTCCGTTGCAGCGCGATCCCAAGCTTGGGAACAAGGAATTCCTCACCGACGAGGAGTTCGAGGCCGCCAAGAAGGCCGCCATGGTGCGGCAGGCCGGTGAGACCGAAGAACAGAGAAAGCAAGGTCTGGGTGCCGGTCCGACGTTCTGGTATGAAATCGGTCAACCCCACCGGAGGACGTCGCTGATCATCGATCCGCCCAACGGCCGGCTTCCGGCGTATACGCCGCAGGCGCAGCAGTACGTCGCGCAGCGTCAGAAGAATCTCGAGGAGATTCCGCTCAGCGAGTTTCTTTGGAAGCACCAGGGGCAGTGGGTGCGCTGTATCACGCGCGGCGTCCCCAACGGCATGATCCCAACCGTCTACAACAACAACTACCAGTTCATTCAACTGCCCGGGTACGTCGTGATTCATCAGGAGATGGTCCACAACACGCGGGTCATTCCCCTCGATGGCCGACCGCACCTGGCGTCGGCTATCCGGGAATGGGACGGCGACTCGCGAGGCCACTGGGAAGGCCAGACGCTTGTCGTCGAAACCACCAACTTCCATCCGGAAGCCGAGTTCAACAGCGCGGCGGGTGGAACGGCCGGAGCGATTCCACTGGGCCCTGGTGCGAAGGTAATCGAGCGATTTACACGGCAAAGCGAGACGAACATGGACTTCGTTTTCACAGTCGATGCGCCTGCGACATTCACGAGCCCGTTCACCGTATCGATTCCAATGAATACGATGGCGGCCTCGAAACGGATCATGGAGTATGCCTGCGTCGAAGGGGACCAGTCTGTGTTGCTGACCGTCAAAGCGCTGCTCGCGCAGAAGGCCGCCGGGAAGAAGGGTGAGCTGCCGGGGCCGCCTACTCAACCGTCTTCGCCGCCCTCGCAGAGATGACGCTATCGATCAAATCGGCACGCAGCCGGCGATGCGTGGCGTCTATGCGCGTCAAGCTGGGGGTCACAACCGTATCAACGGTGATCGTCGCGGCGCTTGGCGTGTTGTCGGATTCTGGTCACGCGCAGCAGCGCGCACCGGAGCGGAAGACGTGGAACGACTACGGCGGCAGCCCGGACAACGCCAAGTACATGACGCTGGATGACATCACCAAAGAGAATGTCAGTCAGTTGAGTGTTGCGTGGGTCTATCCGACACAGGATGACAACACCTACGTGTTCAACCCCATCATCGTCGACAACACGATGTATGTTCTGGCGAGAAATCGCTCGCTCGTGGCTCTGGATGCGACCACCGGCAGGGAGATCTGGGTTCATGAGGGGTTGGAAGGCATTGCGCCGCGCGGCATCAACTATTGGGAAAGCAAGGACCGGAAAGATCGGCGGTTGCTGTTCCAGATGAACAGCTACCTGCAGGCGATCGATGCCCGGACTGGGAAGTCCATCGTGACGTTCGGCAAGGATGGTGTCGTCAACCTCCGGGAAGGCTTGGGTCGAGACGCCTCAGGGATCGTCCAGACACAATCACAGAATCCAGGAAAGGTCTTCGAGAACCTCATCATCATGGGTTCGGCACCCGGTGAGCAGTACATCTCACCGCCTGGGGATCTCAGGGCGTTCGACGTCGTCACCGGCCGGTTGGTCTGGCAGTTTCATACTGTCCCTCACCCGGGAGAGTTTGGCTACGACACGTGGCCACCAGAAGCCTGGAAATATGTGGGGGGCGCCAACACGTGGGGAGAGTTGACGATCGACGCCCAACGCGGAATCGCGTACTTTCCGACGGGATCGCCCACGTACGACTTCTACGGCGCGGATCGCCATGGGACGAATCTTTTTGGCAACTCGCTCATCGCACTCGATGCCCGAACCGGCAAGCGCCTGTGGCACTTCCAAATGGTTCACCACGATCTCTGGGACTGGGACAACGTCGCCGCGCCGATGTTGACGACGGTTCGGTATCGCGGGCGGATGGTTGACGTGGTGGCGCAAGCAGGCAAGACCGGATTCCTCTACGTGTTCGATCGCGTCACCGGTGAGCCACTCTGGCCCATCGAAGAGCGGCCGGTGCCGCCAAGCGATATCCCCGGCGAAAAAGCCTGGCCCACGCAACCGTTTCCGACCGCGCCGCCGGCCTTCTCGCGGCAGACGTTCGGCGTTGAGGACTTGAATCCATACATGCTCACTGCGTCCGAGAGGGAGGAGTGGAAAGCGCGTCTCGCCAAAGCGCGGTTCAACGGCATCTTTACACCTCCGTCGACAGACGACACCATCACGATGCCAGGCGCGCATGGCGGCGCAAATTGGGGAACGACTGCTGCGAACCCATACGACGGCACGGTGTACGTGCTCGGACTGAACCTGCCATCCTTATATAAGGTGGCTCTGGAACCACCGCGTCGCGGCGGAGGCCCGCCGCAGGCGGTACTACCCGAAGTGGTGGCCCGCGGAGCGGTTGTCTACGGCGATCACTGCTCGACATGTCACGGCGCGGATCGCCAGGGAACTGGGGCCGGGCCATCATTGATCGGTGTCGCCTCGCGAATCTCAACAACGGCGATGCGCGACGCCATCACCGGAGGCCGCGCCGCGATGCCTCCGATCGAGCTCACGCCGTCTGACCTGATAGCGGTGACAGCGTTTCTGGGTGAGGCTCCGGCCGGTGGAGCGGACGGGGGCCGAAGTGCGCAGCCTCCGCGAGTACTGGGCGGTCCAATAGTGGCGTCAGGTGGAGCGCCAAGTGGACGAGTACAACCCACGTTGCAGGAACAGTACATGGTGGGGCCGGAGTATCCGCGCGGTGTTGTCGGGGCCGATGTCCGGTACTACAGCGGCTACAACATGTTTCCGCTCATCACGAAACCGCCGTTTGCCACATTGACGGCCTACGATCTGAACACTGGCACCATCAAGTGGCAAACACCTGCGGGCGGTGACGACGCGCGCGCGATAGCAGAGGGAGCCAGCGATACAGGATTCATTCGCCAGCGTACAGGGATCATCACCACAGCGACTGGGTTGTTGTTCCACGCAGGTGGCGACGCGAAGGTGCGAGCCTACGACACGTCGAACGGCCGTCTGCTCTGGACAGCCGCGTTGCCCGCAGGCTCGCAGGGGTTGTCGTCCATGTATCAGGCCGATGGACGGCAGTACCTAGTTGTCAACGCGACACTCGCCGCGACGCCGGCAACCGGGACAATTGCTGGAGGACAGAAAGGCTACGTGGCCTTCGCGTTGGCGCCGCGACAGCCGTGACGGAGGGCAGTTACTTGGTTGGCGGGAGCTTGCCGAGCTTGCGATAGATCGTACTTCGGTGAATGCCGAGCCTTCTGGCAGCTTCGCTGATATTGCCGGTGCTTCCCAAAGCCGATTGGATTGCGTCCAACTCCCGAAGTCTCAAAGGTGCGTCCTGAACCGGAGGCGACTGTGTGCTGGTCCGGCGTGCCGAAAGGCTGGCGGAAGATCACTCAGCTCGACCACAACATTCTTGCAGTTGACCGCCAGCCACTCTGCGAGGTTTCTGATCTCACGCACGTTGCCTGGCCAGTGGTGCCCCGCAAGCACCTGCATCACCTCCGGAGCAATGAGCGGTGTCTGGCGACCGACGCTGGCGAATGCCCGATCGAGGTGGGCACTGAGAAGCGGGGCAATGTCTTCCAGCCTGTCCCGAAGCGGGGGCAGCGTGATGCTGACGACGTTCAACCGATAGTACAGATCCTTTCTGAACGTCTCGCGTGCACTGGTCTCAAGAAGGTTCCTGTTGGTTGCGGCGATCACGCGGACGTCGACAGGAATATTCTTGCGTCCTCCAAGATGCACGACCTTGTTGTCCTCGACGACGCGCAGCAGCAGAGACTGCAGTTCGATCGGCATGTCGCCGATCTCATCGAGGAACAGGGTGCCGCCATTGGCTTGCTCGAACTTGCCAATGCGGCCCTCTCTGGCGGCTCCGGTAAATGATCCGCCGTCATAGCCGAAGAACTCGCTCATGGCCAGCTCGCGTGAGAGCGCGCCGCAATTGACCGCCACGAACGGCATCGCGCTGCGCCGGCTCGCCGCATGAATGGCATGCGCGACCAGTTCTTTGCCAGTCCCGGTTTCTCCTTCGATCAGTACCGGGAATTCCGTGGACGCCGAAGACTGCGCAATGGCGAGTGCGCGCAGGAATGCCGGCGATGATCCGATCAACGCTTCGAAGGGACGCGATTCGCTGACACTTGCTCTTGCGTGGAATCCAGCGGTCGTCAGCACACCCGTTCGAGCCGATACTTCTCTCACCACCCGTACGATCGCCCCGGCCACCCGACCGCGACGCACATACGGCGTCAACATGAACGAACAGTGGCCGGTGCTGCCTTCCGCGTCCCAACTCATCTCGCCGTCGGTCAAGCGTCGGGCCTTGCTGTATCCCAAGATTCGCCCCTGGGCATCGATCCATCCGCGCTGATGCAGTCCCGGCGAGGCCTTCACGACACGACCAGAGCGATCGAGTACGGCCATCAACGTGCTTGCCCATCGGGCAGTCTGATCGGCGTACTGATCCAAGAGCTCGCAGCGTTCTGCCTCGTGCTTGGCGCGAAGGCGCTCTTCAATGAGCTGTGCGGTCATCATCACCAGCAGTAAGGCATGTCGCTGGCACACCTCTTTGGGTCCGGTAAGGTCAATGACTGCCAGAATCGCATTGGTCGAAGGGTCTCGCACCGGAGCGCCCGAGCACGTCCAGTCGTGAGCCGCCTGGAGGTAGTGCTCAGAGCCCAAAACCTGTATCGGAGCTCCTGTCGAGATGGCGGTGCCGATGGCGTTCGTGCCAGCCTGGTACTCGCTCCAATCCGCTCCCGGGACGAAGTTCATGTTGTCGGCGCGGCGACGGACGTTCCCCGTTCCGGTCAGACGCATGATGTGGCCGCTTGCGTCGCAGCACACCAGCAGGTGTCCTAAGTCTTCGGCAGCTGTCTCGAGCCACGGCAATACGTCCTTGATCTCTGCAAAGACGGGGTCTGTCGTGACGTAGTCTTCGACCTGCTCAGCGGAGAGGACTCTCGGGCTGCGCGTCGTTTGCGCGTCGAGGCCGGAGTTCAGGCAACGGTTCCATGAGTCAAGGATGACTTGGCGCACCCCAAGGGAGTCCTGCCTGTCAAGGACGTAGCTCTGCCACGCGTGCGTCAACCGAGCGCACTCGCTGTCGATATTCGCCTGGACGCCTACGGCAAACAAGCCTTGGCTCATAAGAAACCGTGGCCAGCTACTTGGATGCCCGCATTGTACGCACTGGCACGGGCGAGTCAATGAAAAGGCAAACGCCGCTGATCCGGAATCTTGGGTTCAGTTTGATCTCAAGCGTTGCAGCTTGCGTCAGCTGTCGCAGCGGCTGCGACAGTCATTCGTTGGAGCTCTTCGGATCTGACGAAATCTGTCGCCTTCAAGCCCGTTCCGTTTGGCACGGATTTCGCTTTTTCGTCGGCACCGGGCAAATCAAGTCGGCGGCGGCATCGGCCTTGTCGGGGTCGGAAACCGCGGCGCGCTGAAAAACTCGCGACTCTGAGGAGGACGCATGTTTAGGCGAACATCGTGGCGCTGGATGGCGGTACGTGTCAGCCCATTGGCCCTGCTGCTCGTGTGGGCGACGAACCCGGCAACAGGTCAATCCGGAGGAACGGCGCCGTCCGCGGCGAAGGTTGGCGAATGGCTGCATCACGGCGCCGATCTCTTCAGCACGCGCTACTCACCGCTTGACCAGATCAATGCCGCGAACTTCAACAGCCTGGAAGTCGCTTGGCAATTCAAGACGGACAGCCTTGGACCGCGACCTAGCTTTAGCCTTCAGGCAACGCCGCTAATGGCCAACGGCGTGCTCTATTTGACGGCGGGCGCGCGGCGTGCCGTGGTCGCCCTCGATGCGGCTACCGGCGAGATGTTGTGGATGCACAGTGAACAGGAGGGCAAACGCGGCGAGAACGCGCCCCGGGCAGGCTCGGGTCGAGGGCTGGCGTACTGGAGCGACGGGAAGGAGGGCCGCATTCTCTACGTCACACCCGGACATCGACTCGTTGCCCTCGATGCCAAGACCGGAATACGGGTCCCCAGCTTTGGCAAAGATGGCGTCGTCGATTTGAAGCTCGAGAACGATCAACAAATCGATCTGATTGAAGGGAACATGGCGCTAAACGCGACGCCCACTATCGCCAAAGGCGTTGTCGTCGTCGGGTTTGCGGGTGTGCCCAGTGCGCGTCAGAGAGCCCAAACAAGCGTCAAGGGCAACATTCGCGGATTCGACGTCCGGACTGGGAAGCGGCTTTGGATTTTTCATACGATCCCATCCCCCGGCGAATTCGGCAACGAGACGTGGGTGGGAGATGACTGGGCGCGCATTGGCAATACCGGGTCCTGGTCCCAGATGAGCGTGGACGAAGAGCTGGGCCTGTTGTACGTGCCTGTGGAAGCCCCGACAGGCGACCACTACGGCGGGCACCGGCGCGGATCTGCCCTGTTCGGCGAGAGTCTCGTCGCGCTGGATATCCTGACGGGCAAACGCAGGTGGCACTTCCAGCTGGAACATCATGGCCTCTGGGACCATGACCTCCCGGCTGCGCCGATCCTTGCGGACATTACCGTCGATGGTCGGATGATCAAGGCCGTCGCGCTGCCGACCAAACAGGCGTGGCTCTACGTGTTCGACCGGGTAACGGGCCAGCCGGTGTGGCCGATCGAAGAGCGGCCCGTTCCGCAGGGTGATGTACCGGGTGAGTGGTATTCGCCGACTCAGCCCTTCGTCACCAAACCGCCCGCATACGATCGCCAAGGCGTGACGGTCGATGATCTGATCGACTTCACACCTGAGCTCCGTGCTGAGGCGCTGAAGATCGTGTCGAAATACAAGATGGGTCCTCTGTTCTCACCGCCCATCATCAGCAAATGGGATGGCCCGCGTGCGCTCCTCATGCTCCCGTCGAATCAGGGAGGGACGAATTGGCCGGGCGGGTCGTTCGATCCCGAAACCGGGATCGCGTACGTCTACTCACACACGGACGTCTACCCTATTGCGCTCGTACGCCAGACGCCTAGGCCTGGCGAGAAGGATGCCCTCATGGAGTACAACGAGGGCATCGAGTCTGCTCCCACGAGCCAGGCTGCACCCGCCCGAGGTGGCGGTGGTGGCGCCGGCGCAGCCGGCGGCGGTGGAGAAGGTGGGCTCCCTGGCGGTCGAGAGCGGGCGAACACCCTTGTTCAGGGTCTTCCGCTCATCAAACCGCCCTACGGACGCATTACAGCCCTCGACCTGAACAGGGGTGAGATCGCGTGGCAGATTGCGCACGGGGAAACGCCCGACAACATCAAGAATCATCCGGCCCTCAAAGGGCTCACTATTCCGCGCACCGGCCGGGTAGGTCGCATTGGCACGTTGGTGACGAAGACTCTCGTAATTGCCGGAGAGGGCGGCCTTTTCACGACGCCTTCTGGCCAGCGCGGCGCCATGCTGCGCGCCTATGACAAGGCCACGGGCGAGGAGAAGGGCGCAGTCTATATGCCAGCGGCGCAAACCGGCTCGCCCATGACCTACATGCTCAACGGCACCCAGTACATCGCGGTCTCGATTGGCGGTGGCGCCTACTCTGGGACACTCATGGTGTTCAAACTTGGAACGTAAGCGTACGGGCTGGAACAACTCTCGTCAGACAAAGGGAGCGGCCAATGAGAGCTGATCGATTTCTGTACGTCGTGATCGGGTTGGTGCTGTTGCTTCCGCGCGTCGCGTGGACGCAGGGCGGTGGCATCGCGGGGGAAGTGAGGGACACCACAGGCGGAGTGTTACCAGGCGTGACGGTCGAGGCCTCCAGTCCGGCGCTAATCGAAAAGATTCGTGTCGCTACGACAGACGGGAACGGGCAGTACTCAATCGTAGATCTGCGGCCCGGTGTGTACGCCGTCACGTTCAACCTGGCAGGGTTCAATACGGTCCGGCGTGAGGGCATTGCGCTGACCACCGGATTCACCGCCCAGGTGAACATCGAGTTGCGCGTGGGGGAACTCCAAGAGACACTCGTCGTAACGGGGGATGCTCCGACGGTGGACGTGCAAAACACCCGACTCCAGAACGTGCTTCCTCAGGAGACTCTCGATGCGATTCCGACCAACAAGTCGATTGCAGGTTTTGCTTCCCTCACGCTTGGTGCCACGGGCCCCCAGCGTGACGTGGGTGGTAATCGAGTCGACATCTCAACGACCATGGGGATCCACGGCAGCAGGGGCGGCGATCAAAGACTGATGATCGACGGCATGACGTATAACGCCTCTCATGCCGGCGGAAGCAACCGCTATTTCTTGGTCAACCAGGCTGGCGTCCAGGAGGTCGTCCTACAAACGGGTGCCAACTCTGCCCAAAGCCCGACTGGCGGAGTCCAGGTGAATTACGTGCTAAAGGACGGCGGCAATAGATTCTCGGCGTACTTCAATGCCAACGGCACCAACGATCACTTTCAGAGCAGCAATCTGACTGACGAGCTAGAGGCGCGAGGCCTACGCTCGGTGCCAAGTTTTAAGAAAGGTTATGACATTGGCGGAGGTGTAGGCGGCCCGATAATGCGCGACAAATTGTGGTTCTACACCGCGCACCGCTGGTGGGGCGCTGAGGAGTATGCGCCTAACGCTTACTCCAACGCGACTCCGCATACGGTGTTCTACACGCCCGATCTCAGTCGGCCGGGGTACCTTGACATCGAAAATCGGGATAACAGTCTGCGCCTGACGTGGCAGGCGACCCCAAAGCAGAAGGTCACATTCTCTCAGAGCCTTCAGGAAAATTGCCTCTGTTTCTTCCAGGTGTCCGGCACCCGTGCGCCCGAGGCCACAAACAACGAAGCTTATGGCCCGGTTGGTCTGACGTCCAGCACTTGGACCTATCCAGTTACCAACCGCCTTCTGTTTCAGGCCGGCGTGATGTACGGCCTCAACCGAAAAGACAGCGAACGCGTGGAGGGAGTAACTACAAACGATATCGCGATAACCGAGGCCTCGACAGGCCTCGCCTATGGTGCGAAGGCCACCGGTTTCGGCACAAATGACTACATGCACCACATCGCCGATCAAGTAAACGCTCAATTTTCCGTGTCGTACGTCACGGCTCGCACAACTTCAAGGCGGGATTTTCAATAGTCGATGGCAAGTCGGAACGGTGGTACGCGTTGAACGAGCCCCCGATAAGCTACACAGTCCGCAAGCCGACACCTACCGCCGCGCCAATACCGGAGCAAATCACACTTTGGGCTTCGCCGAATTATGTTCTGACTCGTATGCGGACCCCGGCACTGTTCGCGGAGGACCAGTGGGTCCTGGGTAACGCGACAGTCAACCTCGGCGTGCGCTACGACAACCACCACGCCTGGGTACCAGCTCAGACCCGACCGGCGGGCATGTTTGTGCCAGCTCAGGATTTCCCACAGATCGATAACGCGCCGAATTGGAAGGACCTCACTCCACGACTGGGTTTGGCGTACGATCTGTTTGGCAACGGCAGAACCGCCATCAAAGTGTCTCTGGGCCGTTACGTTTTGAGTGAGGCGACTGATCTTGCTGAGCAGGTCAGCCACCTAGGATCGGTTGTCCCCAGTGCTACTCGGAACTGGACCGACAACGGCGACTACATCCCTCAGGAGAGCGAATTAGGCCCGATCTCGAATACCGCATTCGGCACGGCCGTAGTCAACACGGTCTTTTCGCCGGATGTGTTGGAGGGGTGGGGAACTCGTCCCGACAACTGGCAAACATCAGCGAGCGTACAACACCAGTTGTGGGCGCGCACCAGTGTCATGGTCGGCTATTTCCGAACGTGGTATGGCAACTTCAGAGTGAACGACAACGTGCTGGTGACGCCGTCCGACTATGATCCGTACTGTGTCAACGCGCCGGTGGATCCGGCGCTTGGCGACGCCAGTGGAAAGCGGCTTTGCGGCCTCTACGACGTCAACTTTGCGAAGCAGGGGAAGGTACAGACCGAGGTGGTTCCAGCTGAAAAATTCGGCAAGCAGACGGAGGTTTTCAACGGCGTCGATGTCGCCATTCGAACAGCGTTTGGGCAGGGCGGAACCATTTCTGGAGGCGTGGCCTTCGGGGGAACGACGACCGACAACTGCTTCGCGATAGATTCTCCGCAGGCTGAACGCGAAGGGTTTTGCCGTACCACCGTTCCCAATAATCAGGTGAAGTTCAACGCCGTCTACCCGCTGCCCTGGGGGTTCCAGGTGAGCGGAGTCTTCGAGAACTCCAGTGGTGTGCAAGTCTTGGCGAACCGATCGTATACCAACGCCGAAATCGCACCATCGCTGGGACGCAATCTATCCAGTTGCGCGAACCCGACAGGGGCTTGCAACGCCCGGGTCAACGTCGCCCTCATCGAACCCAACACGATGTTCGAGGACAGGCTCACCCAGGTTGATCTCCGCGGATCGAAGTCCATCCGGACCGGGCAGTGGCAGATCAGGTTCTCGTTCGACGTTTACAACTTGTTTAACGCCAATACGATCATTGCTCGCAACAATACGTATGGCGGGAGCTGGGGAACGCCGACTACGATTCTCGCGGGACGCACATTCAGGCTGGGCACTCAAGTCGACTTCTGAGGCGGAAAAACTGGAGAAAGACATGCGTCATTCACGTCGCGAATTCCTGACGGTCGCATCAGTCGCGGCCGCTGTCGCGGCCCTGCCCTCGGCGTACGCGCAATCGCGCCAACGCGATGCGCGTCCGCGCCTGCGTATCCAGGTCACGACCGGCAACTACGGTACGCCGATCTCGAAAGAGTTCTACACGATGTACGAAGAGCCCTCGTTTCGCGACCTCTTCGACACCACTATCCTGCCCTTTCCAAATCCGTTCCGGAATATCAACGGGTCGCCCGGACAGCCGGGGCCTGACGTCGTCTTGCTTGCCGACTTCGTGCAGAAGGGGTGGCCCCAAGCGGACCGTGAGCCGTGGCCACAGTATCTCGACGCCGGCAAGGGACTCGTTATGTTGCATCACGCCTGTTTGACCAATGAGGGCTGGGAATGGTGGAGAAAGAGTGTTTCCGGACTTGTGGGGCGAGTCGTCAGGCCAGAAAGCAAGACAACAGCAAACCAGAAGCATTTCCCGCGTGCGAATATCAGGCCGGTTGGACAGCATCCCATCGTCCGCGACGTCAAGCCGTTTCGAGCGATGTGGGATGAGCTGTGGCCAAACCTGCAGCTGGAGCCGAACGTCACTCCGCTGCTCGAGTCTGACGATCCGCATCTCGTATCACCGACAGTGGCATGGCTTGGGTTGCACCCCAAGGGACGCGTGGTGTGCTTGGCGCCGGGTCACACGCCCTTTGCGCTCTCTGATCCGCGCTACCAACACATCTTGCGCAACATAATCCTCTGGGCAGGCGGGAGACTGACATGACGCAAATCACCAACTCAGGCAGATGCAGGTCGACCGTGTCGCGGCGGGCATTCATGCGACAAAGTACGGTGCTTGCAGCAACCGCGCTCGCGCTTCCACAGAGCCTCGCTGCGGCCGATAACGGCATGACGAAGGTCTGGGCGCTCGTCACCACCGGCGGTGTGCCGTACTCGCCGTCCTTTCAGACGATCTTCGCAGATCCGCTGTTTCGGGACTCAGAGGTCTGGGTTCATGACCACCCAGCGGCGAACTTCAATCAGCTCTTCCCGAGCGACGGGTCTCCTGGCGCGCGCGGCGCTGGTGCGGGGGCTGACGGCGGCGAAGCACCTGCGAGGGGACGCCAGCAAGGTGCGGGTGCAGGCGCACAACGTGGCGGAGGCCCTCCGGTTCTCCAGTGGCTCAAGGACGAGCCACCAGACTACCCATGGGACCCGGTCGCCCGCCGGCCTAACCCTGGGTTCGACATTCTGGTGCTTTACGATCAGCTCGACTGGCCGGAACCCGCGCAGAAGAACATCACCCGCGCCATCCAGGAAAAGGCCGCGGGCTTTGTCGTCATCCACCACGCGCTGGGTGATAACCAGGCATGGCCTTTCTGGTACCAGGATGTCACCGGTGGTCTGCTGGTTTTGGGAGAGAAGAGTGGGATGAAGCCGTCGACCATCAGGCGCGGCGTCACCCTCGACGTGGTACCGGTCGGCGATCATCCGATCCTCGACGGAATTGGTCCGATGCGGCTCCAGAACGAGACAGCGTTCAAGGGCATGTGGCAGTCGCCGAAGGTCACACCGCTTCTCAGGACGAGCAACGCCGCGAGCGACGCGACCGTGGCATGGGTCGGTGTGCACGACAAATCGCGCGTGGTCTGTATCCAGCCTGGCGCCGCTCGGGAAACCCACTACAACCCGATGTTCCGGCGCCTTGTGCACAACGCGATTCTCTGGACGGCGGGTCGGCTGTAGCGAAGGGTGACGAAGCGTAGCGGCTCGTGATCGAGGGCTACCACGGTTGACGCGGATGTCACCGTGTGGCGGCGCGATCCTGGAATCAGCCCAGGTTTCGTGAATCCGGCATTGTCTACTTGCCGGTCGAAGAGTCGCGTTGTCCGCGTTGAGCGTAATCCTGCCTGAAGCGTGATGCTACCATTTGAAGCGACTGGCGATGCGATGTCTGATTAGCATCGCTTTGGCGGAGGAAACATATGAAGTTTGCGGTTGCTCTGTTGCTGATGGGAACCTTGGCTATTGCCCTGGGCAATGCACAGGGTGTGAAATCGCAGTGGGATGGTGTTTACACCGTGGCTCAGTCGGAGCGTGGCACCCCCGTCTACCAGGAGCGCTGCTCTGGCTGTCATGACGGAGGCAGGGAGGAGGCCCCCATGATCCCGGGCGCCGAGTTCGTCTCGAACTGGGACGGTCAGTCTTTAGGCCTTCTCGCTGAGCGAATTCGGACCACTATGCCCGGTAGAAGCACCAGGTAGCCTCAGCCGCGCGCAGGTCGCCGACATCCTGGCCGTCATCCTGTCGAGCGGCAAATACCCAGCTGGCACTAGCGAACTACCGACTTCCTTGGCCCTATTGAACGAGATCAAGTTCCTCGCACAGAAGCCAACACCGTAGCCCGCCATTCGACCCGCGCCGCGCGCGCGTCATCGTTGCAGCCCTGAAGGCCGCCTCGATCATCGCGACAACCAGCGCGCGTACCGCGCTCGTGGGAGGGATCAGACTTCCCAGCGTGCCGCCTCGCTCGCCACTCTGCCAGCGGAGAAAGATCGTCGAAGGTGAACCCAGTCCTCCATTGGTCCAATCTGCTCGTTCCCCGTCGTGGTAGAGTTCGCGCAACGTTACCGAAAGGAGCCGCTATGTATTCACGACGTGAGTTTGCCAAGGCCGGCTTCGCCGGGCTCGCTGCGGCCTGTGTGTACCCGCGGACGGTATGGGCCGGCGTGGAATCGGTGGTGAGAGGCGTCAAGATCGGCATCACCAGCGGTTCGCTCAATCCCTTGCCGGTGGTCCCCGGGAAGGATCGCCTGGACGTCATCATCGACCAGTGTGTGCAGCTTGGTGTTGGCCATGTCGAGCTGGCCAGTGGCTTCTTCGGCCCCGGCGTGCAGGGAGGCGCCGTTGGCGGACAGGCGCCGGCCACCATCACGCCCGAATATCAGAAATCGCGCGAGGCGCTGCGGCAATGGAGGCTCTCGCCGGCTTCGCTCGACGACTTTCGCACCGTGCGTGGGAAGTTCGACGCGGCCGGCATCGACCTCTTCTCCATCTCCAACACGTTCGCCGATGACTGCACCGACGCGGAGATCGATGCGATGTTCCGCCACATGCAGACGCTGAAGATCGCGATGTTCCAGTCCAACCAGACCAGAATGTCCATGGCTCCGCGTCTGGTCCGCTTCGCCGAGCAGTACACGATCCGCCCGTCGTTCCATACCCACGCGGAGTCCGAAAATCCCAACGAGATCGCCTCGCCGGCAAGCCTCGAGAAGCTGATGAGCCTCTCCAAGGACTTCCGCATCTGCCTCGACCTCGGCCACTACGTGGCCGGCAATAACGACCCGGTGGCGGCGCTGCGGAAATATCACGATCGGATCACCCACCTGCACATCAAGGATCGCCGGCGCGACAAGGGACCCAATGTGCAACTGGGAACCGGCGACACGCCGATTAAGGAATGTCTCGCGCTGGTTCGCGACAACAAGTACCCGATTATCTGCATCCTCGAGCGCGAGTTCCGCGGCACTGGAAGCGGCTTCGACGAGACGAAGTGGCAGCTCGACTACGTGAAGCGGGCGCTGGAGTCGTAGTTGAGCTGGCATCGTGATCTGCCGAGGGAACATGGGTTCGTCCTCCGGCCGGTGCCCTACTGAGTGATGTTGCCTTCTCTCGATCTGACGGGCCGCGTCGCCGTCGTGATCGGTGGCACTTCCGGACTCGGTCGCGCGATCGCGCACGGCCTCGCGCAGGCAGGCGCAGACGTGGTGCCGACCGGTCGGCGTGAAGCGCTCGTGGACGAGGTGTGCCGCGACGTGGAGCAGTCCGGCGGCCGCACGCTGCGGTGCCCGACCGATGCGACGGACCGCAGCGCCCTCGAAGCTCTGCGCAATCGCGTCGTCGAAGCGCTTGGACGTGTGGACGTGCTTGTCAACGCCGCGGGATCGATCGTGAAGAAACCCACGATGGGTTTGTCCGAGACCGAATGGAACGCGATCATGCAGGTGAACGCCACCGCGACGTTGTGCGCGTGCCAGACGTTTCAGCCCGCACTGGCCGCCACCGGCCGCGGACGGATCGTCAACATCGCGTCGCTGAATTCATTCGTGAGTTTCACGGAAGTCGCCGCGTACGCCGCTTCCAAAGCGGCCGTCATGGCGCTCACACGCAGTCTCGCGGTCGAATGGGCTCCGCTGCATATCAACGTCAACGCCATCGCGCCGGGTGTGTTCCGGACCAACCTCAATCAACAACTGCTCGACGAAACCGAGCGCGGGCGCGAGCTGCTGATGCGCACGCCCATGCGGCGCTTCGGACGCCTCGAAGAGGTCGTCGGCGCAGCGGTGCTGCTTTCTTCGGATGCGGCCAGCTTCATCACCGGCCAATGCCTCGTCATCGACGGAGGATTTCTGGCGTCCGGTGTCAATAGCTGAACGTGAAGCTGTCGCTCTTCAACGATCTGGCCGAGGGTGCGACGGAACGAAGCGTCGCGCGTCTTCGCCGGGACGACCTCCGTGCCGCGATGAGCAGGCATGGCGTGTTCAACCTTGCCTTGCAGGCGGTCGACCAACCTGAGTGGGTTTCCCGTATCGAAGAGGAGATCGCCGGGATTCGTTCGGCCATTCAATCGTGCCGAACGGCGGCCGCTGAAGTACGTGATCTGGACCGGCATGGGCGGCTCCGTTGAGGACAAGCTCATGTACGAGGGCGCCGGTCTCCTCAGAAAAGGCCCGCGGTTTTACGCGCTGGACTCTACCGACCCGGCAAAACTGATCGCGATCCTCGCCGACATGAGGCGGCGATCGGGGGGATCGCTCGTCCAGGCACTGCGTTCTACGCTCGTCACCGGCATGGCGCTCGGCATGACGTCGTTCGAGCCGGTCCTGAACCTCGAAAAGCTGGTGGCGCTGTACGAGCGCCACGGCCTCGATCCCGACCCTCACTTCATCTATCTGACTATTCCGGGTTCTCTCCTCGACAACTTCGGAACGGAACGGTCGCTTCGCAGCCTTCCGGTCCAGATGGACGGGGCCAACACGATTGCCGGCAGGCACAGCGGACCGCTGTCGCGTGGAGCACTGTATCCGCTTGCGTTCGCGGGTGGTGACCTTCGAACATGGATTGCCGCGACGTCGCTTTCGAAGAACGAAACCGATGTCGCCTGGAAGGTTGCTGCGTTCGTGCACGAACATGGCATCGCTGGCCGTGACAAGGTGAACCTTCTCCTGCCGGATTCGTGGGAGAGCGCCGGATGGTGGACCAAACAGGATTTTGAAGAAAGTCTTGGGAAGAGCGAGCACCTGGGTCTGAAGATCGTGCTCGGCGACTATCAGGCGGCCAGCGATCGCATGTGCCTGGCCGTCGCGTTCGATCGTGACGCCGTCGACCGCCGTTTCGCGGCCCTTCGCCGGGCCGGCGTGCCTGCGGCACGGGTGGTCTTCCCAAAGCGGACGCCTCTTTCCCACTACATGCAGTTCGTGCACACCGTCGTCTTCGGCATCGCGACCCTCAGAGAAATGGACTTTTCGACGCAGCCCAGCGTGGAACTGTACAAGCAGATCGCCGGCGAGATCTACAAGGACGGTCGTAAACTGCGCGGAGTCACACGGACAACTCAGTGGAAGGCGATGATTGAGGCGCCGCAACGTGCGGTGTGGAAGCGCGGATTGACGCTGTACTACGACGGCCTTGGCATCGAGGCGATGCCGGGTGATGCGCCGTCTGTGTACGCAGCGCTTCTTCACAGGACGTCGATCACATGCGCGTGTGAGTATGGTGAGATCACATTTTTTGGCGATCTGCGGTACGACGAGCACGGGCGAAGAATGCGGCGGACGCTGAAGCAGGCGGCTGACCGGCTGTTCCGGACGCGCGGGCGCCCGGTGGACGTCAACGAAGGCCCCGCGATGAACCACTCGTATCACGAGATGATCATCGGCCACGGAAAGTGTTTCTCCACGATTCTGATGCCGCGCCGCCATCGGACCATTGACCGGATTGGCTACGACGCCGAATACCATGTTGCGCAGTTTCTCGCCACGAAGCTGGCGCTCGGTCGGCGCCAGCGACCGGCGGTGGCGATCCTGATCGACGATATGCGCGAATCCAGCCTCGAGGCGGTCGCTGAGTTCTTTCGCGCAGCGGCGGCACAGCTCACCGCTCTGGAGCGCGCCGCGTGAGGGTCGGCATCGTCGGGACCGGCGCGATTGCCCGCCTTCACGCCCGTGTGTACAAGAGCATCGGCTTTTCCGTGCGCGCATGCACGAACCGGACAACCGATAAGGGCAGACAGTTCGCGGCCGACGTTGGCGCCGAATATCTTCCAGATCTCGAATCGCTTTGCGCGCATCACGAGGTGGATGTCGTAGACGTCTGCACGCTGCCTCAGTTCCGCATCGAGGCCGTGGAAATGTGCGCGCGGTACGGCAAGGCCATCCAGCTACAGAAACCGATCGCCACAACCGTCGACATGGCCCGGAGCATCGTCTCAACGGCGGCGAAGGCGGGCATCGCGCTCGGCGTGGTGAGCCAGCATCGATTTGATGAGTCGATCATCTTCCTGCGATCGGCCATTGCAGAGGGCCGGCTCGGGACGTTGCTGCAGGTGGACGCGTACGTGAAGTGGTTCAGGACGGCTGAGTACCTACGCGCGCCCGGGAAAAGGCACGTGGGCCGTCGAGGGTGGCGGCGCGCTCATCAACCAGGCGATTCATCAGCTGGATCTGATGCAATGGCTGGCCGGGCCGGTGCGCGACACGAGCGCCATGTGGCAGCTTGGCGCCGCTCACGAGATCGAGTCCGAAGACATCGTGAACGCGCTTGTCAGATTCGAAAGCGGCGCGACCGGAGTGTTGCAGGCGTCAACGGCGTTCACACCGGGATTTCCGGAGCGGCTCGAAGTTCACGGAACGATGGGAAGCGCGGTCATCACGGGCGACCAGTTGACCACCTGGGCCGTGCCCGGCGATCGGAGACCGTCTCCCCCGCTGGCCACCGCAGCGGCTTCTGGCGCTTCCGATCCGATGGCGATTGCGCTCGAACCATTCGCCAGGCAATTCCAGGATTTTGCAGACGCCGTCCGAACGGGCCGGCGGCCGAAGGTGTCGGGCGAAGAAGGATTACGGACGCTCGAGGTGGTGGACGCGATATATCAAGCGTGCCGGACGGGCCGCACGATCACTCTCGCGCGGAGCTGAAGCTTGAATGGACGAATTCGCGCAGCGATCGGGCACAGATGCGGCTCGCCTCCATTTTGTCGCCATGCGGACCTGTCCAGTGCGTCTCCAGACTGACCCATCCTTCGTAGCCATCCTGGCTGAGGGCCGTCAGCAGTTCGCTCCAGCTCACGCTGCCGTCGCGAAGTTCCGCCCAGCGCGGCCTGCCATTCACGACCGTGCAGTTCTTCACATGGACATGGACGATGCGGCTCGCCGAAAGGCGTCGATATCCGTCCGGGTATGGCTGCTCGCCCAGAATCAACGCGTTCGCCGGATCCCAGATCAGGCCAACGCGCGGAGTCAGGGCAGCCAGAATGCGTGCGGACTCCTCAGCCGTACCGATATTGCACGCGTGCTCGTTCTCCAGCGCGATCGAGACGCCGCGTGTCGAGGCCTTCTCCGAAAGCCTCTCGAGCGCGTCGACGATGCGGTGATGGCACGCAGTCGGATCGACCGTTCGCCAGTACGAAAATACGCGCACGATGCGCGCGCCAAGCCGCTCGGCAATCTCCAGCTCGCGGTCCGCCAGCCGCGTCTCGTCCTCGAAGCCATGACTCGACCCGAACACGTCCCGCTGCACGAGCGGATCGAGCGGCGGTGCCTCCGGTAGCACCGACTTCAAGAGCGGAGACGCCAGGCAGACCATCGTCATTCCGCGACGTACGACGGCCGCGCGCACGCGGTCGATCTCGTCGTTGCCGAAATCGATCAGGTTGCGGCCGCCGATCGTGCGAAGCTCCACACCAGTCATCCCCGCCTGAGACATCGCCTCCAGCGCGGTTTCGAGATCCGGTGAGAACTCATCAGTGATGGCGGCAATCCGCCCAGTGCTGCCCGGCATTTGTGCAACTATACTGCCGGATACGCTGATGTCTCTGGGGCAGGGCCTCGACAACGGCTACCTCGGACATGACGAGCTGGCGCGCATCGCGCGTGACGGACTGGCTCGTCTGCCGATTGACGGACGTCGCCTGCTGGTAGTGGTGCCGGACGCAACGCGCACGATGCCGATGCCGTGGGCGTTCGACACGATCGAGCGCGAGCTCGGGCCTCGCGCGCGGACGCTCGACTACCTGGTGGCCCTCGGCACGCATTCGCCGATGGGCGACGCTCAGCTCGGTCGGCTTGTTGGGCGGCCTGTTGCCGATGGTGTGTGTGGATCGAGCCGGATATTCAATCACCGCTGGGACGACTCAGCTGCATTCGTTCAACTCGGGACGATCGCCGCGGCGGACATTTCGGATCTCAGCGGCGGCCTCCTGCATCAGCCGGTAACGGTCGCGCTGAATCGCATGGTCGTCGAGTACGATCACGTCCTGATTTGCGGCCCGGTCTTTCCCCACGAAGTCGCGGGTTTCTCCGGGGGCACGAAGTACCTGTTTCCCGGGATCGCGGCGCCGGAAATCATCCACTTCACACACTGGTTGGGAGCGCTCATCACCAGCCATCGGATCATCGGTACGCTCGACACGCCGGTCCGTGCCGTCATTGACCGTGCGGCCGCGATGCTGGACACGCCGGTTTCGCTGTTGGCGTTTGTCGTGACCCACGACGGCGTTTGCGGGCTGTACTGCGGCGGCCCGCACGAAGCGTGGCGCGAAGCGGCGACGCTCTCCTCCCGCCGGCACATCGTCTGGCTGGACAGGCCCGTGAAGCGCGCGGTCTCGGTGATGCCGGCGATGTACGACGACCTATGGACGGCGGCGAAAGGCATGTACAAGGTGGAGCCCGTCATCGCCGATGGAGGCGAAGTGATTATTTATGCCCCGCACGTCGGAGAGGTGAGCCGCGTGCATGGACGCCTGATCGAAGAGATTGGTTACCACTGCCGCGACTATTTTTCCCGGCAGTGGGACCGGTTCAGCCGATACCCCGGCGGAATTCTGGCGCATTCCACACACCTCAAGGGCCTCGGCTCCTACGACATGGATACGAGGACCGAGAGTGCGCGCATCGACGTCACGCTGGCCACCGGCATTCCGGCAGAAACGTGCGGGCGCATCAATCTGCGCTACGCGGATCCAGGGTCGATCGACCTGCCGGAGTTATCGACGGCCCAGGATGAAGGGACGCTCGTGGTTCCCCGCGCGGGCGAGCTGCTTTATCGTGTAAGGCAACCATGACCGCATCGCTGCAGATCCCCCGGGAGGGAACGATCGATTTTCTGTCCCTCGGCGCTCTCGTGCATCGGCTCGATCCTGGCGTCGTGCCGTTCCGCAAGGCCGACACCTTCACGATTCATGTGAGCGGAGGCGAGTTCAATGTCGCAGCCAATCTGGCCGATTGTTTCGGGCTGCGCACCGCCATCGCCACGGCGATGGTGGACTATCCGATCGGCCATCTCGTCGCCGGCCGTGTGCGTGCAATGGGCGTCGCACCGTTCTACAAGCACTTCGGCCACGATGGCGTGCGCGGACCAAATATCGCGACGGTGTACAGCGACCGTGGACACGGCGTCCGGGGGCCGGTGGTGTTTTACAACCGATCCAATGAGGCCGCTGCGCTGCTCAAGCCGGGCGATTTCGATTGGAACGGCATCTTCGGCGCTGGCGTCCGATGGTTCCATAGCGGCGGCATCTTCGCCGCGCTGTCGGAAACCTCGTCTGCCGTCATCATCGAAGCGATGCAGGCGGCGAAGAGGCACGGCGCAATCGTCTCGTTCGATCTCAACTTCAGGCAGAAGCTCTGGGCCGCCTCGGGAGGCGTCGCGCGAGCGCGAGAGGTACTTCAGGAGATCGTGCGGCACGTGGACGTGCTCGTGGGCAACGAGGAGGACCTGCAGCACGGGCTCGGCATCGCGGGCCCGGATGTCGCCGGCACATCACCACTCGATCCCTCGCTCTTCGTCCGCATGATCGACGACGTCGTCGCGAGCAGACCGGGCATCAAAGTGGTGGCGACGACACTCAGGGAAGTGCGAGCGGCGAACCGCCATCGATGGCTCGCAGTGGCCTGGATCGATGGTCAGACGTTCGTGTCGCCGGAATGCGATCTCGATGTGTACGACCGGGTGGGTGGCGGCGACGGCTTCGCGGCCGGGCTATTTTACGGGCTGCTTTCCGGAGCGGAACCTGCGGAGGCCGTCAAGCTCGGCTGGGCGCACGGTGCGCTCTTGACGACATTTCCAGGAGACACGACGATGGCATCGCTCGAAGACGTGCGCGCGCTTGCACGCGGCGGCTCCGCGCGCATTGTCCGCTAGTTCATTGGGTGATTGGTGAGATAGGTGATTGGTTGAATTGAAAGAGATTGTATCGGTCGCGCCGTGCTAGTTACGTTGTCCGTCGAGTCGGCGTTCGGAACACGTACACGAGAAACCCACCAAGCGCCATCCCTAAGACGGCGTCAAGGCGCATCAGCAACGGCCCTGCACTCGTCAACCAGTTCACGACCGCCCGTGCGCGGGCAACGCCGAACCACGGCGTCGACAGTCCCGCGATGATGACGATGATGCCGAGCACGCGGAGCGTCCGCGGTGCTCGCGATGTTGGCGCGGCAAAGACAAAGACCAGCCCAATTGCGATTCTCAGCGTGGCGATCGCGTAAAGTCCGGTCGGCGTCATTACGGAGCGCTCGAGCGAGAGCCGCAGATCGGGCACCGCAAAGCTGATCCCACTGGCGAGGATGACAAGTGCGCCAATAGCGAGCCCAAGTAATCGCATGGCGAGGCGTGCTTCTCCGGTCACTTTTTCCACCTGCGCGGCGATGCAATGTCTAGGGATGGCGTCGGAAGGCGTACATCGTGTCTCCGGAGTTCAGTGCTCGTTGCGCGGCACCGGCATGATCCCATATCACAGGCTTGACAAGCGCCGGTGACTTGTCGAACGGCTCGATCGGCGTGAGTGAGTAGTTCGTGAGGAAGAACCCGCCCGGGCGAAGCATCTTTCCGATGTTGGTCAAGGCGAGCCCCTGTTCAAAACGGTCGTAGTACAGCAGCACGTTGGTCGCGATGATCAGATCGAATTGCTCGTCAGCCTGAAGTGGGTCAAGCCTCTCGAGCACCACGTTTACATCTTTGGGAGTAACGGCGGTCACAACAGCGGGCTCGACCTCGACGGCTCGGACCCTCACGTCGCCGATACTCGCTGGCGCCGGCAGCGGCTGCACGGCGTGGCCAATGTGCTCTCCGAACCGCTGCCAGTATTCAATGACGGCAGCAGGCCTTGGCACTCCTGCGCGGTTGTTGTCCAACGGCAGTTGAATCACATAGCCTTCGCCCGCGGATGCGCGTTGTCGGGCACGCTCCAAGTGCTGGTTGACCCTGGAACTGAGATCGAGGGTTGTGACACGGAGATCGCCGGCAGCAAGTCCAAGAGCCTGGAGCGTGTCGATGACCGCAAACGGTTGAATGCTTTGCTGTGGATAGAAATCAAATCCCTCGGCCTTGTCGGTGAAGTCGAGGCCGGGACCGATGATGGCAACCCGTCTCACGCTCTTGGGACTGATCTGCCCTTGGCTCAGTTGTGCCTTGAGCGCCTGCTCCAGCGAAAAGTTGACGAACAGTGAAGTGTCTGTCGACAAACCGCGGTTGCGATAGAGCGTCGACCACGCGTCAGAACCTGGATTGTCGGACAGCGTAGTTTCCTTCGCGGCTCGCAGCGCTGCCTTGATGAGGAATTGCTGGATCTGTTCGGCATCCTTCGGCGCGTCTGCATCCAAGCCTGCCCGTTTGAGAACGTCCTTTGCGAACTGAAGTCGCTCATTCTGGTCCGGCGCTCGAAGAGCGGCCGTCAGGTCGTCAAGTCGCTTCTGAATAAGCTCAGCCTGAAAGTCCTCAACATTCCCGGCACCCGCTGATCGTTTGATCTCACGGTCGGTAATTCGAGGCAACGCTGTGAACGAAGTGCCATAGAACCAGAAGTTGACGATGGAATCAACATCGCCGGACTGTATCCGATCGTGGATGGCGTCGTTGTGTTGCTGAACCCAGTCGGTCCACGCCGATTCGACCGGAGCTCGCTGCTCAAAAGCCTCAAACACCGGACGGGCTTCCGTATAAGGAATGGTTGTCTTGAACGCAATCTCTTTGTTCGCCTGCATCCTCGACGACCTCATTGACAACGGGTTTCGAGAGCTTGCGACTATCAGTTGAGAGCATCCAGCCGCCGCCGAGGCAGACGACGAGCACCGTCATTCCGAGCATCCAGCGAAGACGTGTTCTGATCATTTACTTCTTGAGCGCGAAAACATCCTAACACTCTGCGTAAATGGTTTGTGCCGATAAAGACCTGGCAATGTTGACGCCGGGGATTGACTCCTGCTGAAATGCATTGACTCCTCCAGGGCGGCTGAGTAGAGTCGGCGGCATTCGCAGCAACTCGTAGGGGTAGCTATGAAAGATGCCCTATTTGCGCTGAACACGCAGCCGATCGAGGCGCCGAATGCGTCAGGCTCTCACGGGCTTGTCCTCGCGTTCTTCTGCCGAGGGTCGAAGACTACCTCTGCATTCCTTCTGAACAGTGTCCCGACTCAATTAGGTTCAATAGGGTTCCCAGAGCTCCAGGGTCTTTGAACAGTCACTCCTGAGGAGGCCAACTGTGATGAGCCATACCCGTTCGGCCGTCGTTGGAGCGGTAGCGATGATCCTGGCTGTCGGTTAGTCCCTGCGGCGGCTCAGTCCACGTACGGGGACCATTGTCGGCGCCGTCAAGGACGCGCAAGGCGGCGCTATTCCCGGTGCCGCCGTGACGCTTGTGAGCGAGACGCTCAATACGCAATCCGGCGAGGTGTTCACCAACGACGTGGGTGAATTCGTGATCGCCAACGTCAGGCCAGACCGGTACACGGTTCGAGTTGCGCAAGACGGCTTCAAGACGCTCCTCCGAGGCGGCGTCACCGTGAGTCTTGGCGATCGTGTGGGTTTGGGCACGTTGACCATCGAGCTCGGCACGCTCAGTGAAACCGTGATCGTGACTGGCGAGTCGCCGCTGATTCAGAGTGAAAGTGGAGAACGTTCCTTTACGGTTCCGCTGGAGACGGTGTCAAATCTTCCCATTGCCGATCGCACGTTCGCCAGTCTCGTCACCTTGACGCCGGGCGTCCAAACCAACGTCGGCAACAATGGCAATGTCTTTCGTCTCGGCGGTGGTGGCGGCAACAACATCACCATGGATGGTGTCGGCGCCATAGATACCTCCAACAACCGCGCCATCATGCAGATCAACACCGAGTCAGTATCCGAAGTGAAGGTCTTGACGTCGAACTACGCGGCGGAATACGGGCGCAGCAGCGGTCTGCAGATTACTCTTACGACAAAGAGCGGCACGAATCAGTTCAGCGGATCCGCCTATACGGTCTTCCGCAACTCGAGCTGGAACGCGAACTCGAAGACCAACGTCCTGAATGGCGATCCGAAGCCCGAGTTCGACGAAAAGGACCTGGGCTACTCGATCGGCGGCCCGATTGGAAGGCCGGGTGGTAACAACAAGCTCTTCTTCTTCTACTCGCACGAGTTCGAGCCGCGGACCAGCACCAACAATGGCGGCTTCTTGCCTGATGTGCAGCGGTTCCGTGTGCCGACGGCGCTCGAGCGTCAAGGCGACTTCTCGCAGTCCGGCGGACAACAACGGCAACCTGTTCCAGTCTCATCAAGGATCCGCCTGTCGCGCGGCCCGTGTTCAGCGACGAATCAGACTGGCGTGCTTCAGCGGATGGCGGCGTGCTCGGCAGGATTCCCGCGGGCCGCCTGTATCAACCGGGGATGAACATCCTCAATCTCTGGCCGCTGCCGAATGTCAATATTCCAGGCGCTGCCTATAACTATGAACAAGTGTTGCCCGAGCAGTCGCTGATGTCCAACCAGCCAGTGTTCAAGATCGATTACCTGCCGCTCCAGAACCTGCGGACGACGTTCAAGCTGGCCACGTGGCATCAGCAGAAGAAGAGCATTATCGGCTCGATTCCGGGTTTCAACGACTCCGCGATAGCCAGGCCGTTCGTGTTCACCATGGCCGCGACAGGCAGTTGGACCATCAACCCGACGATGTTCTTTGAAGCGACCTTCGGCCGCACGGGTAACGATCAAACCGGATGCTCGATGGGCGCTCAGAACGGCGTTGGCCCCGTCTTCTGCAATGCGGGCCTCCCGACGAACGCGTCCGCGAATCGCAACGCCGCAGGACTGGGTGCGCTTCCATTGCTGTATCCAGAGGGCGCAGTCCTTGACCCCGACTACTACGCGTATGACGTTCTGACCAATAACTGGTTCGATACACCCATCTGGGACGGCCGTCAGTGGGTGGCGGTTCCCAATTTCACGTGGGGAGGCCGCGTGAGCGGCAACAACCCAAGTTACGCGCCGCCCAACGAAGTGTTTCCTGGGTACATCAACATGAACCGGACCGTTGACGTGACGGCGAGCCTCACGAAGGTCTGGGGCTCCCACACCGTCAAGGTCGGCTTCTACGACAATTACAGCAGGAAACATCAGTACCGGAGTGGGCTGGAACGGCACGATCGATTTCAGCAACAGCACCAATAATCCGCTGGATTCCGGCTTTGGCTACTCGAATGCCGCCCTCGGCGTATTCAACTCCTATGCGCAGCTGTCGAGGTACGCCGAGGGAAAGTTCGTATACAACCAGATAGAGGCATATGTTCAGGACAATTGGAAGGTCAATAGCCGGCTGTCGTTGGCGTACGGGTTGAGATTCGTCAACCAACCGGCGCAATACGACGCATTTGACCAGCAAGTGAATTTCCTCCCTGACCAGTGGGTCCAGGGGCGGCACCGACGCTCTACGTCGCCGGATGCGTGAACGGCGCGAATCCGTGTTCGGGCACGAACCGCCAAGCCATGGATCCCCGGACGAGCCAACTTCTTGGTCCGACAAGCATCGGTCTGGTTGGCACGACGATTCCCGGAACCGGCAACTCCCTGAACGGCCTTTTTGAGGAGGGAACCATTGCGAAGGGCGGCTATGTCTGGCCGAAGCTCGGCGTCGCTCCGCGGTTCGGTGCCGCCTACGATCTGACGGGCAATCAGGACTTCATTCTGCGTGGGGGCGCGGGTGTGTTCTATGACCGGCCAGGCGGGAACCCGGTGTACAACCTGATCCGGAATCCACCGAGCCTCACCGCCGCGACACTTCGCTTCGGAACGCTGTCAGCGCTCGCCGATCCGAGCGCTGTGGGGTTGCCCGCCCCAGCCCTCTTCGCCTTCGAGTACGAGATGGACCTCCCGACATCCGTGCAATGGAACGGCGGTTTCCAGAAGCTGCTTCCATGGAACTCAGCGATCGACGTGGGTTACGTAGGACAGCATAGCTACAACCAGCTTGTAAACGGCGGCATCAACAACATCGACTTCGGCGCCGCGTTCTTGCCGAAGTACCAGGACCCCACGTTGGCCGTGAGTGCGACACCGGGCGCCAGCGCGGTCTCGTCGGATCTGATGCGGTCAATGGGCGGGTACGGCACCATCACGTCCCAAGTACCGCTCGGGTGGAGCACGTTCCACTCGCTGCAACTGTCGTTCAATCGGCGATACACGAACGGCCTGTCGTTTGGATTCAACGACACCATCGTGCTCGCCCAACACCAGAACTCGACGCCGCGCTATAACCACAACGCCGATGGTTCGTTCGTGGTGCGCGCGGATCAAGCGGAGGCGGACAAACTTCTCGGACAGTTCATCGAGAATAGACAGGTCTTCAAGGGCAATTTTGTCTGGGCCATCCCCGCGAGCGCGCAGGGACTGCTTGGCGCAGTGATCAACAACTGGCAGCTCGCCGGAATCTTTACGGGCCAAACGGGGACGACCTACAGCGTGGGGTACTCGTACCAGAGCGGGGGCGGTAACGTGAACCTGACCGGCTCCCCTGATTACCCCGCCCGCGTGAGGATTGTGGGCGACACAGGAGAAGGCTGCAGCAGCGACCCGACACGGCAGTTCAACACGAGCGCGTTCCAAGGACCGCTAACCGGTAGTGTCGGTCTCGATTCAGGTGCGAACTACATGACGGGCTGTTTCGAAAAGAACATCGACTTTTCGATCTCCAAAAATATCACTCTGGCGAATAGCAAGGCCCTGCAGTTCAGGCTCGATATATTCAACGCGTTCAATTTCGCTGGGATCACGGGACGGAATACAACCCTCAACCTGACCAGTCCCACCGATCCGGTGACCGCCACCAATCTGCCGTACGATGCAAATGGAAATCCAATCGCGGCCAGGGTGATCCCGTCCGGCGCTGGATTCGGCGTGGCCAATGCGTATCAGCTGCCTCGACGGCTTCAGGCCTATATGCGGTTCTCCTTCTAGCTCGGAATGGTGGCGGGCTTTCTCGAGCCCGCCACCATCTTGTGGTGAACCAGGAGTTGACTGCTCGTTCGCGCGACAGAACGAAGCACAGCACAATCAACAGCGAAATATTGGGAGGTCCCGATGTCAGTCAAGCAGAACGCTACCGTGAGACGCCTCGCCGGGCTGGCGACGGCGTGTGGAGCGGCCGCGATGTTGTCCGTGCTGGCCACGGATCTCGTCTCGGGCCAGACGAAAGCGGGGTTCGACGGAAAGAGCCTTGCCGGTTGGCACGTCCTCGGGCCGAACAGCTGGCGCGTGGATCGTGGCGAGCTCGTCGGAACAGTGCAGCAGGGCAGCACGGGCAGCTGGCTGGTGCAGGACCGCGGGTTTCAGGATCTCGCCCTCAAGTTCTCGTTCCGCTGCGCCGCCGGATGCCAAAGCGGCATCCTGCTCGGGATGGAGAAGGACGGCGACAGGACCAAGGGGTTGTTCGTCTCGCTGGCCAGCGGGGACTTCAACGCATATGAGGTGACGCTCGACGCCCAGGGGCAGGAAGTCGATCGCGTGAGGTTCACCGGTGCGGCCGGCCGCGCGGGCGGCGCCGGCGCTGCCGGCGAGGGTGGAGGTGCAGGTCGCGCTGCGGGCGCGGGTGGTGGCGGCGCTGGCGGTGCCGGTCGCGCTGGCGGCGGCGGTGGAGGGGGCGGTCGTGGCGCGCTGGCGCTTCCCCCGGCTGCGGCCACACATCCGCTCGCGACTCCGTATCCGCCGCCGGCAAGCTTGAACGCCGACGGTTGGAACCAGATCGAGGTCCGCATGTACACAGCCCTCAGCCCTGCGCCCGGTGCGCTGCAGCTGGTCGTGAACGACGTCATCGTCAACACGGGCTATACGTTGCCGCCGGTGCCGGTGCAACCGAACGGCATCGGAATGCAGCCCGAGGTTGGCCGGTTCGGACCGCTGGCCTTGCGCGTGGCAGGCAATGCCGGAGCGGAGGTGCGCTTCAAGGATGTCTCGATCGTGAGCTACAACGAGCGCATAGCCCCGGTGCAGAAGTACTCCAATCGGTTCAACGTGCAGCACATCAACCCCTATTTCTACGCCGACGGCGTGGCGGTGGCGGATCTCAACCGCGACGGACATCCCGACGTCGTCCAGGGCCCCGTCTACTGGCTGGGTCCCGATTTCCGCGTCGGGCGCGAGATCGATGTCGCGCAGCCGCTCGACCTCCGGCCATATTCCCGGATATACCGGCTTAACGCGGCCGACTTCACCGGCGACGGCTGGATCGACGTCATCATGTCGGGTCCACCCGCTCAGGGCGCGTACCTTTACGTGAACCCGCGCAACGAGCTGCGCCGCTGGCCGAGATACAAGGTCAACGACCAATTCAGCGAGATCTGGGACGTCGCCGACATCGACGGCGATGGCAAGCCGGCGGTCATATTCGGCGGCCCCACGCACGCGGCAAGTATTGCCAAGCCCGACCCGGCGGACCCGACCAAGCCGTGGCCTGTCCGTAATCTTTCGGAGCCGGGGCCGTGGGGAGCGCACGGTGTCGGCGTCGGGGACGTCAACGGCGACGGCCGTTTGGACGTGCTGCGCGCCTGGGGCTGGTGGGAAAACCCGGGGCCCAGCGCAACCGGACTGTGGACGTATCATCCGGAGCTGTTCGGCCGCCACGGTCCCGGCACCGGAGCCGGTGGCGCATCGATGCACGTGTACGACGTCAACGGCGACAAGCTCAACGATGTCGTGACCAGTCTCCGTGCGCACAGCTACGGCCTCGCCTGGTACGAGCAGAAGCGCGACGCGCAGGGGAAGATCTCGTTCGTCGAACACATCATCATGGAAAAAGATCCGGCGCTGAGCAAAGGCGTCGTGTTCACCGAGTTGCACAGCGTCGTGCTCGCCGACGTCGACGGCGACGGGCTGAAGGACATCGTCACGGGCAAGAACAAGATGGGCTTTGGCGCCTACTTCACCTACCAGTACCCGGACGAAGACAACGAGGGCGTGCTGTATTGGTTCAAGCTGACGCGGAGGCCGAAGGGCCAGGTCGAATGGACGCCGTATCTCATCGACAACGCGCACGGGGCGGGCCGTCAGCAGGTCGTGACCGATCTGAACAAGGATGGCGTTGCCGACATCGTGAACTCAGGACGCCTGGGTGCGTTCGTCTTCTTCGGAAAGAAAGGCGCGGTCGATTGATTCGACGCGGGAGGTGCGAGATGAGCGAGATCAGACGACGCGATTTTCTGCTTGGTTCTGCGATGGCCGTTGGGGCGGCGTACGCGGCTCGAGGACAAAGGGCGTACGCAGCGCAGGAACTAAGCTCCTCCGATAAGGCGAAGTTGGAGCGGGTTGCGTGCATGACGCTCTGCTTCGCCTCTATTTTGAAGAACCCGTCGATGCCGGACGATCCGAGACGAACGCTGGACATCATGGACGCTCCGGCCATGCTGGCCGACCGCTACGGCATCCATAACGTGGAGGTGACCTTCACTCACCTCTTGTCGACCGAGCCGGCGTATCTCCGGGAGTTTCGCGAGCGGGTGAGGAAGGCGGGCTCGAGGGTGAGCCAGATCAGCATCGGGCAGCTCACCCAGCCGTTGAGCATCTCCAATGAAAATCCAGTGATCCGGCTCCAATGTGTCGACCTGACCAAACGCTGGATCGACCATGCGGCCGAGCTCGGCTGCCCGCGGCTGATGATCCATCAGGGCTCGTTGGCTCCCGAAGTCCGGCAGGGTGCCATCGCCGCGGTGAAGGCGATGGTGGAATACGGGAAGTCGCGGAAAGTCGCCATCACGGTCGAAAATCGTGATACCGGCGGCGGCGGGCGCGGGCGCGGGGCGGCGGCGGGTGCCACCCCGGCCGGTGCCGGCAACGCGGCGGCCGGTGCCAACCCGCCGGCGGGCGCGGCGCCTGGCGGCAGAGGCGGAGCGGCGCCGGCAGGGGTGGCCAGTTGGGAAGCCAGCGTCGAGGTGATCAAGGCGTCCGGCGCGTTCGCGAATCCGGACACGTGCAATTTTCCGACCCGGGAAGCGCACGACGCCGGGCTGCGCGTGATGTACGCGATGACGGCGGGCAGCAGCCATCTGCACTACACGCCGAATTGGAACGAAGCCGACGGGATCCGGATCGCGAAAGAAGTGGGATACAAGGGGCTGTTTTCGATCGAAGTCGCAAACGCGCCCGATCCGTACGAGGGCGTGCGGCGCACTCGCGAGATCCTGTTACAGAACCTCTGACGCGGAAGAAGCGGGGGAGGCACAAGGCCGCGGCGCTGGAGCGCCGCGGCCTTCACGCCCGTGACGACGTGCGACGCGTCCGCGTCACCGCGCGCCCGGGGCGATGGCCGAGAGCTCCGCGTCGGTCCATGGACGATTCCGGCCCGACGTCTCCGTCCGCACGCGTCCGACGTCGGCGGCATCGATTGGCGGCGCCGTGTTGTCCCAGGCGCGGCGTATGTACGTCAGCACTGCGGCCACCTGTTCGTCCGTCATTTTCGCTCCTGCCGGCGGCATCAGGCCGATCAGCGCCTTCCTTGCCCTGCAGCACGATGCGCGTGACGCGTGCCGAAGGGCCTCCAACGTCTGCGGATCCCACGAGCGCAGATCCGAGATTGGGTTGGCCGCGACCGTTCTCGTTGTGGCAGCTCTGGCACCTGCCGAGATACAGATCGCGTCCCGCCGTGAACCGCTGCTGCTCGATGGCGCTCAGCGGCGCGACCGCGCGTCGACGCCCCGGCTTCCCCGTCCACTCCACCCGGGCCAGCACCTTCGTGGCGCGCTGACCGAGGTTCCCAGTATCGCGCGCGGCGAGCCGCGCAAGCGCCGGCTCACGCGTCAGCTTGACCGCTGGCCCCTGCGGCTGATTGCCTCCCTGCGGCGCATCGTTCGCGCCGCCAGGGAAGGCGCGTGCGCCGCCCGGGCCGCCGCGTGCACCTGGACAGGTTGGACACGCCTCGGCAGCCGGGCCTGCGCCACGGCCGCGGCCGGCCGCGCCGCCAGGCGGCGCGGCACCGAGCACAGCCACTTCCGCCCCGCGCATCAAGGCGTCACGCTGCCACACCGCGCGCCCCTCCTCGGCGAGGAGGTCGAACACGCCGCTGGATCGCCGCTTCCTGGCCGCTGCGGACTGCCGAGGCGGCGACCATCGCGATCGCGGCGGTGCGCCGGGGCGTCTCCGCCTGCGCCTGCATCAGGCGCTCGATCATCGCCGGTTCGCTGCCGGCAAGACCGCTCAGTGCGGCGTCCAAGGTGACCGGATCGTCGGCATGACGCTCCAGGAGCGTGGCCACTGCGGCGTCCCTGTCGGACTGCCGCATCTCGCCGAGCGTGGCCGCGAGCTGGCGCCGCACATTCCAGTCCTGATCGTCGAGGAGCCGGAGCACGGCCGCGGTCATCGTGGCATCGCCGGTCGCCAGCCATCGCTCGGCAAGGCGCAGTGCCGACGTCCGTACGTCACGCGACGGATCGCTGAGCGCGCGAATGACAGTGGAGGGCTCGAGCGCATCGACGCCGTCGAGCGTCCACAGCGCATGCAGCTTCGTGAGCGGGAGCGGCGCCGTCTCCGCAAGCTGCTTCAGCGCCGGCACAACCGATCTGTCGGCACGCTGAACCAGAAGCTGTTGCGCCATGTCGCGGCGCCAGCCGTTCGGATGCGAGAGCGTCGCCAGCAGCTGCGCCGGCGTGGCGCGGGACAGGGCCGGTCGTGCGTCGCGGCGCGTCGTCTCGTGGACCACCCGGTAGATGCGGCCGAACCCGACGCCTTTCTGCAGGTTGTTCTTGACGAATCCAGTCCCGAAGGTACTCGGTGATGAAGTCGCGATGCTGAATGATGCCGCGATACATGTCGAGCACGTACAACGTGCCGTCGGGAGCGGACGAGAGCCACACCGGACGGAAGCGCTCGTCGGTCGACGCGAGAAATTCGGCACGGTCGTGCGCTCTGCGCGCCTGCAGCGTCGTGCCGTCGTCGCTGACGATCAGCCGTCCGACGAGATTGCCGGCGGACTCTGCAAGGAACGCGTTCCCATACAGCTCGGCAGGCAGCCGGTCTCCGCGATAAATCGTTGGAGCGCCGACCGCGGTGTACTGCGCGCAGCGTACCGTCGGCCCGCAGAATCCCCGTTTGATACCCGCGGTTCACACCAAGCGTCGGCCGCACCGGGAACACGGTGTTCACCGCGTCGTTCTGCAGCGACTCATAGAGACCGCGCGTGCGCGGCAACGTCGGGTTTCGCATGAAGTAGCGGGCCGGGATGATGTCCACGAAGAGCGCCGCGGAGTTCGTGTCGCGATAGACGCGTCCCACGTCATCCTGCGAGGCGCCCCACTGGCCGCGCGCCAGCGTCTTCGCGGTCTCGAACTTCCCGTTCTTCAGCCGCAGGTAGCCGTCGTGCTCCGAGGTATAGATCCAGTTGTCCATCGCCCACAACAGGCTGTTGGCGTTGTGCTCGATGTTGCCGTCGGCCCGTCCGTAGGTATTGGTGACAAGGTCCTTCGTGTCCGCCTTCAGGTCGCCGTTCGTATCGCGCGCGAGCCAGAGATTCGGAGGCTCGCCAATTAGCACGCCACGGTCGAGCACTTTGATCGCGCGCGGCAGGACCAGACGATCCATGAACACGGTCCGCTTGTCCGCCTTCCCGTCGTCATTGGTGTCCTCGAGGACGACGATGCGACAGGCCGGGTCGCGTTCGCTCGCCGCGGTGAGGTCGTCTTCGGGCTGCCACGTCGGCATCTCGACGATCCAGATCCGCCCGTCCGCGTCGAAGTCCATGACGATCGGGTCCTGCACCAGAGGCTCACTCGCCACCAGCTCCAGGCGATATCCCGGTGGCATGTAGAACGTCTTCATGGCCTGGTCGGGTGGCAGCGGCGGCGACGATTCGGAGACCTTCTGCACGCCTGGAGGCCATGGACTGTTATTGACCTGCGCCGCGATCATAGTGAAGGTTGCGGCACAGACGACGAGAATGGCGGCACGATGCGCGAGCGCAGA
This sequence comes from Vicinamibacterales bacterium, assembly GCA_963821375.1. Classification (GTDB taxonomy): domain Bacteria; phylum Acidobacteriota; class Vicinamibacteria; order Vicinamibacterales; family JAMQPK01; genus JAMQPK01. The sequence goes on along the minus strand of CAWGDN010000001.1, from coordinate 200,398 downwards.
CATGGTCACCTCCCCGAGCAGGACAGCGCAGGTCTGAATGGCATGTGGTAATACCACATCCAAGCGGGTTGTGATAATAGCAATTGCATCATGCTCATCGATCTGAAGGTTCCCTATCCACGCGTCGTCGCCGTCGCGATCGCCGTGGCACTGGCGTGCACGATGACCTTACACGCCCAGGAGCAGTCGGCCGAACCGACGCCCCAGCCTGCGGCCAGGTTTGCGATGGAAATCGTGGTGACACCAGAACGCGGAGAAACGCCGCGCACGCTGGTGCCTGCCGCAATCGTGGCGATCGATGCGCCGGCCCTCACGCGCATCCCGGCACAGGACCTCTCCGAGGTGATCTCGACGCTTCCCGGTGTGGCCGTCGCGCGAGCCCAGTTTGCCGCAGGACGACCGATCGTCTCGGCGCGAGGATTCTTCGGCGGTGGCGAAGCCGAATACGTCGGGCTGCTCGTCGACGGCGTCCGCGTCGGGCACGTCGAGTCGGGACTGGTCGAGTGGTCCCTGGTACCGGCCTCATCGATGCGGCGGCTGGAAGCGCTCCGTGGGCCCGGCGCATCAGAGTACGGCGACTCCGCGATCGGCGGCATGATCCAAGTATTCACCGCTCGCCCCGGAGGAGAGGCGCGCGTATCGGCAGGGTCGTTCGGCACCGTTGCCGGGGACGGGTCGTGGGGACATCGCGCTTCCGGCGCAACATTCGTACTCTCCGGCGCGGCGCGGCGGACCGATGGCGCGTTCGCGCATTCCGCCGCGAATCAACTCGTCGGCGCGGGCAGCGCGGAAGGCGCGGTCCGCGACTTCACATGGCGCTTCAGCGCATCCGGCCACGACCAGGAGCGCGAGGAGCCCGGCGCGCTCAGCCGCGAGGCGTTTGCGCGTGCGCCGCAAGGCTCGGATCCGCTGTTCCGTTTCGATTCTCTCGATCAGCGCGCTCTGTCGACGGCCTTCACGCTGCGGCATTCGACGTTGCCCGGTCGTCCAGTGGCTCGTGTCCACGTGAACTATCGCGTAGAGGACACCATCCGGACGATCCTGCTCGTGCCGGAACTCGGCGACCGTCAGGCGCGTGCGGTGTCGGCGCTGACGCTGGGCGGAAGCGTCGACGGCGAGCACGTGTTCGACGGCGCACGGCCAACGACTGTGCGGTTCGGGGCCGAGATTACGCGAGAACGGCTGGAGACGTCGTATAGCCGAGTGGCGGAGAACGGCGCGTCGCAGCTGCCGGACGCCGCCGTGGATGGATATCGCATCCGGTTGGGCGGCTTCGTCTCGGGCGCGTGGCAGCCCGCGCGTCGCGTGCGCCTCTCCGCCGCCGTTCGCCGCGACACGGTCGAAGACGAGGGCTTCACATCCAACGATTCTTCGGCGAGTAACGGCGCCTGGTCGCCGCGTGCGGGCATCACCGTGCAGCTGAACGAGAGCGGAACCGTGACGCTCTTCGGCCAGGCGTCCAAGGCATTCAAGGCGCCGACGCTGGACCAGTTGTTCGACCCTCGACCCTTTCCGGACTTTCGCGGCGGGACCTTTGTCCTGTCGAATCGGACGCTCGTGCCCATGCGGGCGGCGAACCTCGAAGTCGGAGTCTCAGGAGGAGGGGCCGTCCGCTGGACTGCCCTCGCGTACCGCATGGCCGTCGAGGACGAAATCGATTTCGACGTACGGACGTTTTCGTACGCGAACATCGGTCCCAGCCGCCACGTCGGCGCGGAGATCGACGTGGCGGCGGCCGGATGGCGGCGGGTGCGCCCATCGGTGTCATACGCGCTCTCGCGCGTGACGCGCGCTGACGGCGAGCTCCAGCTCAAAAACGTGCCGCAGCATCGCGTCAGCCTTGCTGTTGATCTCGATCTGCTGTGGGCGCTCGGCGCGCACGCGCGCCTTTCACACTGGGCCGGCGCGTTCCTGGACGATGAGAACGTGTTCTCGACCGAATGGCCCGGTGACGCTCGACGCGCACGTCCGGCGATCCATCGGCCGCGCCCTGGTGTTCGTGGATGCGTTCAACCTGCTGAACGATCGCTACGAGGAGTTCGGCTTCACGCTCGAGGACTTCAGGGGCCGAGTCGTGCCATTCGTCTATCCGGGAGCACCGCGAAACCTGAGAGCGGGACTCACGTTCTCCTTCTGACGCCCTCCCCGTGATGTTCCGGGCACTGAGCGCGGTGATGGCGATCCTGTTCGGACTCGGAGCCGTGGTCCAGTGGAACGATCCGGACCCGCTTCGCTGGATGGCCATTTACGCGGTCGCGTGCGTGCTGACGGCGATGACCGCGCGTTCGCAGCCGCCGCACGCGGCGGCTGTCCTGACCGTTGCCGTCATCGCGCTGATCTGGGGCGCTTCGATCATGATCGACGTGCGCGCCGACGCGCTGTACCTGCACATGTTCGATGAGTGGGAGATGAAATCGGTGGCCGTTGAAGAAGCTCGCGAGGCGACAGGACTGCTGATCGTCGCCGCCTGGCTGCTCGTCATGGCTGACGTGACCCGTCGTTCCCTTCATCGTGGTTGATTCTTTCCCGGAAGCCAGGCAGATTGGCATCACGCATTCGACAAAGATGTGCTAATAAGTGTCTTCCCCTTCCGCTCAGGAGGTTCGCCATGCTGTGGACGAGACGTGACCTCGGACGAATCGCGCTGGCGGGCCTCCCGGGCGCGCTGCTAGCCGAACCGTCGCCTGCCCTCGCGCGTCAGGCGGCCAAACCAAACTCCAGAGTCGCCGGAGTCCAGATCGGGTTGAACGTTCCCTATAGCTTTCGCGGACAGCTGCCCGGCACGGCCGACGCTATCCTGAACGTGTGCGAGCAGCTCGGGCTGAGCGCGCTCGAACTGCGTACGCAACCGGTCGAGCATTTCCTGGGCTCGCCCGCGCCGTATCCCGCCGCGGTGCCACGCGCCGGCGGGGCCGGAGCCCGCGGCGCTGGTCCAGCGCCGCCGCCACCAACCGCAGAACAGCGAGCCGCGCAGACAGCCGCCGCCGGCGAACTTCGCAACTGGCGCCTCGCACTGCCGATGGCGCGTGTCCGGGAGTTCCGGAAGAAGTACGAGGGCGCCGGCGTGGCCATCGACATCGTCAGGGTCGATCCGTTCGCTGCGATCTTCGAGATGACAGATGAAGAAGTGAACTACTTCTTCGAGCTGGCAAAAAACCTCGGCGCGCGGGCCATCTCCTGCGAGCTGCTCGATTACTCGGTGATCGGCACCAAGCTGCTCGGCGCGTTCGCGGAGGCGCATCGACTGCCGGTGGCGTACCACGGGCACGGGCAGCCGCCCAGCGTCTTTCAAAGAGCGCTGTCGTACTCGAAGCACAACGCCGCGAACATCGATCTCGGGCACTTCGTGGCGGCGAACAATGTCTCACCTGTCGAGTTCATCAAGACGATCCATGATCGCATCACACACGTGCACGTCAAGGATCGACGGATGAACAACGGGCCCAACGTGCCTTTCGGTCAGGGAGACACGCCTATCAGGGAGGTCCTACAGCTCATTCGTGACAGTCGGTGGAACATCACCGCGACCATTGAGTACGAGTACCCCGTGCCGGAGGGCTCAACCGTACTGGCGGAGCTCACACGGTCGATTCAGTACTGCAAGGATTGCCTGCTCGGCTAAGTGGAATACTCCGCTTCATTACGCGTCACTACGAGACAACTCAGCAGTTCGTCGACAACGATGGACCGAATGGCGGTGCGTGCCGAGCACGTGACCGCGTACCACTGGATGGTCGTGCTCATCGCCTCTGCCGGCTGGATGTTTGACTGCATGGATCAGCGGCTGTTTGTGCTTGCGCGCGAGGCGGCCACGCGCGACCTGCTCGGCCTCGAGGGTGGCTTGTCGGCGGAGCTGACGAGATTTGGAGGTTATGCCACAACCTCGATGATTCTCGGATGGGCTACTGGAGGAATTATCTTTGGCATCTTGAGCGACCGCATCGGGCGCGTAAAGACAATGGCACTCACGCTGATCGTCTACTCGGGATTTACCGGTCTCAGCGGCCTGGCAGAATCCTGGCGCACGTTCGTGCTCATGAGATTCATCGCGGGAATCGGAATTGGGGGGATGTTCGGTGCCGCCACGACGCTGGTGGCCGAGAGCGTGCCGAGCAGTATTCGAGTGATTGCGTTGGGCGCCTTGCAAGCATTGTCGGCACTTGGGAACATACTCGGATCGCTGATCAGTCTGTGGATTCAGCCGGGTGCTGAAGCGTGGGGATATCCAGGATGGCGACTGTTGTTTTTTGTTGGAATATTGCCTGCTGTGCTGATTGCGCCCATGGTGATGCTGCTGAGGGAGCCGCAAGCGTGGATTGATGCTCGGGCAAGAGCGCTTCTTAGTCCAGGGGCCCAAAGTACTGGATCTCTGATGGAAATCGGTCGCGACGTACGCTGGCGGCGGCACGCCTTGGTCGGTCTTGCTTTGGGTTTTGCGGGAATGACCGGGTTGTGGGGCATCGGTTTCTTCTCTCCCGAACTCATCTCAACAGCGCTGAGCGGAGAATCGCAAGCCGTCATCGATCGTGTCCGAGCCTGGGGAACGGCGCTGCAGGATGTCGGCGCTTTCGCCGGCATGTGGGCCTTCACGATGGCGGCTGCGTTCGTCAGCCGTCGAGTGGCTTTTCTGGGTAGTTTGCTTTTGAGCATGTGTGCGACGATTTTTGTGTTTGCCTCACTTCAGACGGCCGCACACGCTTACTGGATGCTGCCGCTCATGGGTTTTGCTCAACTGTCGGTGTTCGCCGGATATGCGATCTATTTTCCAGAGTTGTTTCCGACCAGACTGAGGGGGACAGGTGTCGGGCTCTGCTATAACACCGTCCGGTATCTCGCTGCGCCTACGCCGTTACTTCTCGGTTACCTCTCGACGCTCCTGTCGTTTCGCAGCGCAGCACTTGTCATGAGTTCTGTGTACCTGGTTGGGATGGTGGCCCTGATTTGGGCACCGGAGACCAAAGGTCGAGAACTGCTTGAGTAGGGACTTCTGACTCGCGGGTGATCCATATATTTGGAACGTTTAGAAAATCAAGCCGTTGCAGAGTGCGGCAACTGTCGCAGCCAGTGCGACATGATCTGAAACATAGCGGAGGGCTGTAAGGGGATTTCTCGTCTCTGGGAGCCTTCTGTTTGGCAAGAATCCTGCGTAAAGCCCAAATTCGACGATTTGTCGCCGATTTATGCGACGGGTCTTAGCCGAGCACAACAGCCGAACAATAGAGAACACGCGATTGAGGAACCGCTTCCACACGTGCTACTGTTCAACCCACAGAAGCTCCACGACTGCGGAGGTGCGATGAATCGGCGCGATTTCCTGGCAACCGGTCTGGCGGCACTGGCAAGTCCCATTGGCGTGAGATCCGCGCGAGCGCAGACGGCGAGCTCGGTCTTCCCGACGGCGGGCGCCGATGGCTGGAGCCCTCTCTTCAACGGCAAGAACTTGGACGGGTGGTACACGTTCCTGGTGAGATCAGGCAAGAACAACGACCCGACCGGGTATGTGCGGATTGAAGACGGCATGCTCCACATCCTTGGCAATGGTCCCCAAGGCTACGTGGAGGGAGGCTACCTGGCCACCAACCAGGAGTACAGCAACTATCACTTCCGTGTGGAATACAAGTGGGGCAGTGCCCGATACGCGCCGCGCCTCATGTACAAACGCGACAGCGGTATCTATTTCCACATGATCGCTCCGGATCGCGTCTGGCCGACGGGCATGCACTTTCAGATTCAGGAATCCGATACCGGAGACGTCCTTGCGGTCAATGGCACTCGATTCGTGACCGCTGCGCCAGTACCGAATGCCGCCGGAGGAAATCCGACGTGGCCCAACCCACCGATGCCGAACAACCCGAACATCGTGACGGTGGGAGGGCCGGGGCAGCCTCGGGGATGGCGGAAGAATGCTGATTTTGAAAAGCTCGAGGATTGGAATCAGCTCGAGATCATCGCGAGGGATGATCGCGCGGCTTATCTGGTCAATGGTCGCCTGGTCAATACCCTCTTCAACATGCAGGCGCCCGATCCGCCTTCGCCTGCCAACTTAGGTCCCACGGCTAATGCGTCGCAGCAGGTCCCGACTGGGGACACCTTCAAGAGACTGGATCGCGGAAAGATCGCGATAGAGATTGAGTTCGCGGAGATTTGGTTTCGAAACATCGAGATTCGCCCGCTGAGTCCGGGCGAGCATGAAATGAAAATGAAATAGTCAGATGAAATACGAGAGGAGCCTCCGATGACCGACCTGAAATGTTGGCAAAGTCGTCAGCTTGTGACCGTCAGTGTGGTGATGCTTTTTGTACTTACGCTGGTGGCTGCGCCCGGTTACGGCCAGGCGACCACCGGACAGATTCTCGGCACGGTAGCGGACACGTCCGGTGGCGTGTTGCCCGGCGCAACCGTGACCGTGACCAATGTCGACACCGGTCAGGTGCGCTCGACCACGAGCGAGGCCACCGGCAGCTACGCGATCCCGCTGCTGCCGCCGGGGCAGTATCGCGTGGATATCTCGCTCGACGGGTTCAAGCAATCACGCTACGACGCGATTCGAATCGAAGTCGGGCAGAACCAGCGCGTGGATGGCCGCCTGGAACTCGGGTCGATCAGCGAGCAGATCACGGTCACCGGCGAAACGGTCTTCGTCGATACGAATTCGTCATCAGTGGGAACCGTCATCGATCGAGAGCGCCTGGAGAAGCTGCCGATGGTCGGGCGCGGCGTGCTCAACCTCGCGCTGCTGACACCGGGTGTGGGGTCGGCGACCTTGCCCCAGACCAACGTGAACCAGCGGCAGGGTCCGACCATTTCGGCGAGCGGGGCGCGCCCCAATCAGAGCAACGTGATGCTCGACGGCGCGTCGATGCGCACCGCTGCGTTCAACACGGCGCAGAGCCTGCCGTCGCCAGACTCGCTCCAGGAATTTCAGGTATTGACGAGTACCTACCCGGCTGAGTACGGCGAGGCCGGCGGCGCCACGCTGATGGCGATCACCAAGTCGGGCACGAACAATTTTTCAGGCACCGCCTGGGAATACTTCCGCAACGACGCGATGAGCCAGAAGAACTTCTTCGCGCCCTCCAAAGCGAAGCTGAACCAGAACCAGTTCGGCGCCACGTTCGGGGGACCGATTTTCCAGAACCGGACGTTCTTCTTCGGCAACTACGAAGCGTTGCGCATCGAGACTCAAGCCATCAACCGTTACAACGTGCCTACGGCGGCCCAGCGGAATGGCGATTTCAGCGGCACTACGGGAAATCTCAATGATCCGCTGACGGGCCAACCGTTTCCGAACAGACAGATTCCTGTCAGCCGGTTCGATCCCATGTCGGTCAACATTATGAATACGTATCTCCAGTTGCCGACGAGCGGCGTGGAGCGGGTCGAACTGGTCGATCGCCCGACCGACGGGAATCAGGTGACCTTCAAGATCGACCACCGGTTCACGGATTCCGACACCGTCAACGTGCGGTACTACTGGAACAAGACCAACGGCACCACTGCCAACGGCACCATCAATGCGTTGAACTATGACATCTCGAACGTGGTGCAAGGGACGGCCGCCTCGACCACGAAGATCTATCGGAATAATCTGATCGGCGAGGGCCGGTTCACCTATACCACGATCACCACCGACCAGGGATGGTCGCCGAACAACAAGAGCCCGGAGCAACTGGGAGCATTGTGGCGCTCCAGCAACCTCCCCGAGCCGGCTGCCATCGTGCCGCAGGTGTCGGTGACCGGTGGCGGGTTCAGCTTGTCGTCTGGCAATCAGAACTGGAACGAGCGCGGCCGTCTCGCCCAGGTCGACTACAAGATGTCATGGTCCCCGACACGGCATGCGGTCACCTTCGGCGGCTCGTACCACTGGCAGCAGAACCGCTCGTACTTCCCATTCCAGGTCGGCGGTGTCATCCCCTATAACGGAAGCTTCACAGGCAATGCGATGGCGGACTTCCTGTTGGGCAATACCACCAATTTCTCGCAGTACTCCTGTTTCTGCAGTCAAGAGGATCAGACACCCGTCCGTCTCTACGTCCAGGACGACGTGAAGTTCGGGCGGTTCACGTTGAACCTCGGACTCCGGTATGAAGCAGGGGAAACCTGGGTCGAGAAGAATCTGTACGCCTCCACGTTCCGGCAGGATCAGCAGTCGACGCGGTTCCCGACCGCGCCCAGGGGGCTTGTCGCGCCGGGCGATGCGGGGATTCCCGATACGATCATTGAGGCCGACAAGAACAACTTCGCGCCGAGACTCGGCGCCGCTTGGGATGTGCGAGGCAACGGCCGCACGTCCCTGCGTGCGGGCTGGGGCATCTATTACCTGCCGATGCCGGCGCAGGCGATCGAGCAGCAGAACGAAAACGTGCCGTTCACGCAGAATGTGGTCCGCTCGCTGCCCAACAACGTGCAGTCGTACAACGCCTACGCCGGCATAGTCCAGCCGTTCCCGTTCCTCTACGATGAGAGCGCAGCCCAGCGATTCACGCTTCCCACTCAGGCGTTCAATTACAACCCGGGATTCGAGACGGCGTACATGCGCCAGTACAACGTGAACCTTCAGCAGCAGTTCGGACGGGACCTGATCGCGATGATCGGTTATGTCGGGAGCCAGGGCCGGAACATGCTGTATGGGCGCGAGATCAACGCGGCCGTCTATGGCCCGGGTGCGACGGCGGCGAACGCGCAGGCGCGCCGGCCGATCGATCCGACGTCGTTCACCAGCCTTCCGAGCTACTTCTCGGATTCCACGTCCGAGTTCAACTCGCTGCAGCTCACGCTGACGAAGAGATACTCACGAGGGTACACGCTGCAGGGCACCTACGCGCTCGCCTACTCGAAGGACGATCGGTCCCAGACAAGCACTTCGGCTTCGGCACAGAGCCCGTATGACCCACACGATGGTGAGTGGGCATACTCCGACTTCGACCGTCGTAATATCCTGCGCGTGAACGGCGTGTGGGAGCTCCCGTTCTTCAACGAACCGTCGGCCGTGGGCTTCGTGCTCGGCGGCTGGCGGGTGGCGGGCATCGCCTCGTTCCTCTCGGGTCAGCCCGTGAATGTGACGAGCGGGGTGGACCGGGCGCTGCTCGGGGCGTCCTCGCGTGGTCTGGGCCCGCAGCGGCCGAATCAAATCAAGGACCCGGAGCTCCCCACTGATCGCCCGCAGGACGAGCTGATCGCGGCCTATTTCGACAAGACGGCGTTCGTGCTGCCGGCGGAAGGGTCGTTTGGCAATACCCCTCGCAATTCCATCATCGGGCCAGGGACCGTCACCTTTGACATGTCGCTGGTCAAGCGGTTCGCGATGGGCAGTGCCGCGCGCCGGGCGCTGGAACTGCGGATCGAGGTATTCAACCTGCTGAACAGGGTGAATCTGAACAACCCGAACAGCGCTCTCAACTCGGCCCAAATGGGTCAGATCCAGAGCGCCGGCGATGCGCGGCTCATGCAGCTGGGGTTGCACTTCACCTTCTAACATCGCTTCCACTCGGCGGCTGTTCGAGCTAATGTTCAAGGCACGGCGCCGTAACGGCGCCGTGCCTTTTGCGTAAATGCCTATGACACGAATCCCTACGATAGTTCTCGCGTGTCTTGCGATGTTCGGCACAATGACGTTGGTTCGCGCGGCGCAGGCACCGGCCGCACCGCAGGGGGTCGCGGCGGGACACGGGGAGCTCTACCCGCGCGCAGACATCGAGCATGGCTTGAGGGTATATGCCGAGAACTGCGATCGTTGTCACGGCCCAGATGGGCAGGGCGTCAGCGGCTTCAATCTCGCGAGCGGAAAGTTTCGCAGCGCCACGACGGATCAGCAGCTTCGAATGGTGATCACGAACGGATTTCCGACGGCCGGCATGCCTCCCACCAAGCTCGATCCGGTGGATCTCGGCGGCCTCGTCGCCTATCTGCGCAACATGAATGCGATCGATGCCGGCTCGCTCAAGCCCGGGAACCCCGAAGCTCGGCCGGGCGATCGTCGAGGGCAAAGGGGGGTGCCTGACCTGCCATCGCATCGACGGGCGTGGAAGTTACAAGGGACCGAACTTGTCCGCAGTCGGTGCAACGAAGAGCGCCGGCATCATCGAGCGCTCACTCGTCGATCCCGACGGCCAGCTCTGGCCGATCAACCGCCCCGTTCGCATCGTCACCAGAAACGGCACCGTCATCAACGGACGACGATTGAACGAAGATACGTATACGGTGCAGATCGTCACGGAAGAGGGACGACTGGCCTCATTCAGCAAGCCTGAGCTCAAGGAGTTTCGAGTGCTGACGAAGGCCGGGATGCCGTCATATCAGAAAGAGCTGACCAGCGAGGAACTGTCTAACGTGGTCAGCTACCTCCTGACGTTGAAGGGAACGCAGTGATCTCGCATTGGCGCCGCGCCTTCATTTTGGCATGGACCGTCGGCCTGATGCTGTCCCTGCGCGTGTGGGCGCAGACTCCGGTGTCCTACGAACGGATCGTTGCGGCTGCCAAGGAGCCGCACAACTGGCTGACGTACGGCGGCGACTATCTGAGTCAGCATTACAGCCGCCTCACCCAGATCACCCCGGCCAACGTGAAGAGCTTGAATCTGGCCTGGACGTATCAGTGGCCGACGGTTACCGGAGGCTGGCAGGCCACGCCGCTGGTTGTCGACGGGATCATGTACCTGACTCAGCGCCCCAACGACGTGGTTGCGCTCGACGCGGCGACTGGACGCGTGTTCTGGATCTATCGCTACAACAACTCCGCCGAACTGGGTGTCTGCTGCGGCGGCCCGAATCGCGGACTGGCGATCCTCGGCGAAACGCTGTTCATGGCGACGCTCGATGCGCACCTTGTGGCGATCGATGCGAGGGATGGCACCGAACTCTGGAGGTCCAAGTTCGGCGAGAGCAAGCTCGGCTATTCGGGCACGGTCGCCCCGCTCGCCATCAAGGACCTCGTGATCGTCGGCGCGGGCGGAGGGGAGTATGGGATCCGCGGCCTGCTCGTCGCCTACGATGCCAAGACCGGAAAGGAACGGTGGCGGTTCAACACAGTCCCGGGACCTGGCGAGCCGGGACACGAGACCTGGGAGCAGTGTCCACCGAATCCGACGACGTACTGCGATCCGCAGGCGTGGACGCACGGAGGCGGGTCGATCTGGGTGACGGGGTCCTACGATCCAGAGCTGAACCTCACGTACTGGGGAGTCGGCAACCCGTCGCCCGACTACAGCGGCGATCAGCGGCCGGGCGACAACCTCTACACCAACACCGTCGTCGCGCTGGATGTCGACACGGGACAGTTGAAGTGGCACTACCAGTTCACGCCTCACGATGTCTACGACTTCGACGCGGTCCAGATACCGGTGCTCGCCGACATCACGTTCCGAGGCGCGCCGATGAAGGCGTTGCTCTGGGCCAACCGAAACGGCATCTATTACGTGCTCGACCGGACGAACGGGAAGTTCCTGTCGGGAACGCCGATGGGGAAGGTGAACTGGATGAGCGGGTTCGATGCGAATGGCCGGCCAAGTGCAGACGCGGCAGCCGCCTGGTGTGCCGACCTATCCGGGGCATCAGGGCATTACGAACTGGTATTCGCCATCGTTCAGTCCGCGCACCGGTCTGATGTACGTCTCCATCTGGGAAGAGAATGCAGAGATCTACGCGGGAGTCCCGGTCGAGTACAAAGCAACCGGGCGGTCGTTTGGTGGGGGGCAGCTGCGACCGTTCGTGCCGTCGCCCGAGGACACCGGCAGGGGGATTCCAGGCGCCCCCAGCGTGCCGTCGCTGCGGCGGGGTCCGATCAACACCTGGACCGATGCTGCCGGCAACGGCGCCGTAATCGCGATCGATCCGGCCACCGGGAAACCGCGCTGGCGCTTCGGGATGTTCGATGTGACCGACGTCGGAATCACGACAACAGCGACCGATCTCCTCATCACCGGTGGGCGCGAGGGTTACCTTCAGCTTCTGGATGCGCGAACCGGCGCGTTGCTGTGGCGAAGAAACCTCGGCGCGCAGATGCTGAGCAATCCGATCACCTATGCCGTGAGCGGAAAGCAGTACGTGACGGCCATCGCCGGGCTGACGATGTTCACGTTCTCGCTGCCGGACTAGACGGTCGTGCGACGGACCTCCTGACGCTGAAAGGAACGCAATGATCTCGCACTGGCGCCGCGCCTCCATTTTGGCATTGACCGTCGGCCTGATGCTGTCCCTGCGCGTGTGGGCGCAGACTCCGGTGTCCTACGAACGGATCGTTGCGGCTGCCAAGGAGCCGCACAACTGGCTGACGTACGGCGGCGACTATCTGAGTCAGCATTACAGCCGCCTCACCCAGATCACCCCGGCCAACGTGAAGAGCTTGAATCTGGCCTGGACGTATCAGTGGCCGACGGTTACCGGAGGCTGGCAGGCCACGCCGCTGGTTGTCGACGGGATCATGTACCTGACTCAGCGCCCCAACGACGTGGTTGCGCTCGACGCGGCGACTGGACGCGTGTTCTGGATCTATCGCTACAACAACTCCGCCGAACTGGGTGTCTGCTGCGGCGGCCCGAATCGCGGACTGGCGATCCTCGGCGAAACGCTGTTCATGGCGACGCTCGATGCGCACCTTGTGGCGATCGATGCGAGGGATGGCACCGAACTCTGGAGGTCCAAGTTCGGCGAGAGCAAGCTCGGCTATTCGGGCACGGTCGCCCCGCTCGCCATCAAGGACCTCGTGATCGTCGGCGCGGGCGGAGGGGAGTATGGGATCCGCGGCCTGCTCGTCGCCTACGATGCGAAGACCGGAAAGGAACGGTGGCGGTTCAACACAGTCCCGGGACCTGGCGAGCCGGGACACGAGACCTGGGAGCAGTGTCCACCGAATCCGACGACGTACTGCGATCCGCAGGCGTGGACGCACGGAGGCGGGTCGATCTGGGTGACGGGGTCCTATGATCCAGAGCTGAACCTCACGTACTGGGGAGTCGGCAACCCGTCTCCCGACTACAGCGGCGATCAGCGGCCGGGCGACAACCTCTACACCAACACCGTCGTCGCGCTGGATGTCGACACGGGACAGTTGAAGTGGCACTACCAGTTCACGCCTCACGATGTCTACGACTTCGACGCGGTCCAGATACCGGTGCTCGCCGACATCACGTTCCGAGGCGCGCCGATGAAGGCGTTGCTCTGGGCCAACCGAAACGGCATCTATTACGTGCTCGACCGGACGAACGGGAAGTTCCTGTCGGGAACGCCGATGGGGAAGGTGAACTGGATGAGCGGGTTCGATGCGAATGGCCGGCCCATCCAGACGCGGCAGCCGCCTGGTGTGCCGACCTATCCGGGTCATCAGGGCATTACAAACTGGTATTCGCCGTCCTTCAGCCCTCGCACCGGTTTGATGTACGTGTCGATTTGGGAGGAGAACGCAGAGATCTACGCCGGCGTGCCGGTCGAGTACAAGCCGACGGGCCGCATGTTTGGCGGCGGGAATATTCAGCCGTTTGTCCCATCTCCGGACGGCCCCTCCAGGGGAATCCCGGGCGCGCCGAGCGTTCCTTCACTCCGTCGAGGACCGATCAACACCTGGACCGATGCCGCCGGTAACGGCGCGGTGGTCGCGATCGATCCGTCCACCGGGAAGCCGCGGTGGCGGTTCGGCATGTTCGACGTCACCGACGTCGGAATCACGACGACGGCGACCGATTTGTTGATCACTGGCGGGCGTGAGGGATACTTTCAGATTCTGGATGCGCGAACGGGTGCGCTGCTCTGGCGGAAGAACCTCGGTGCGCAGATGCTCAACAATCCGATCACCTACGCGGTGAACGGCAAGCAGTACGTGACGGCGATTGCCGGCTTGACGATGTTCACCTTCGCGCTGCCGGACTAGGCGCATCGCCGTTCATGAGGAACCTGCACACCTGCACGAAACTTGGTGTGGCGCTGTTCCTGATGGGAGCCGTTTCTGTGGCTCCCATCAGGCACCGCGCGCAGGCGCCTCAGGCCCCGTTCAACGACTTTCCAGGTCGAAGTCAACTACGTCGACATCGACACTCTCGTGACAGATGAGAGTGGAAACTTTGTGTCCAACCTGACTCGAGACGACTTCGAAGTCTTTGAGGACGGTAAGCCCCAGAAGATCGATGTTTTCTCCCATGTGGAAATTCCCGTTGAGCGAGATGTCCGGTTCCTGTCGCTGGGGCGGCCCGTAGGCGCGGACACGCGCTCGAACAGTCAGAGCTTCAGTGGACGGGTCTACGTGATCGTGCTCGACGATTACAACGTCAGCCCGATGCGAACCAGCGTCGTGCGGCGTTGGGCCCGCCAGTTCATCGAGCGTCACCTCGGCACGAACGACCTGGCTGCGGTCGTCTATACCAGCGGTCGCACCGAAATATCTCAGGATTTCACGGCAGACCGCCGGCTCCTCCTGGCGTCGGTCGACCGATTCGTCGGACAGAAGCTTCGCTCGGCGGCCATCGACGAGCTCGATGCCTACTATCAGGGCCTCCTCGATCGGTCGCACGCCGACACACAGACAGACGGCCAGGCCACAGTCGCTCGATCCACAGAGCTGGCCCGCTCGGGAACCATCAGGCAGTACGACCAGGAGCGCAACCAGCGAGCGCTCAACGTGCTCCGGACGCTCGAAAGTCTGTCCGAGTTTCTGGGCGGCATTCGCGGCCGCCGCAAGGCGGTGCTGCTCTTCAGCGAGGGCATCGACCAGCCACTCCGCGATCTGTTTGGGCCCAATAGCGGATCGACGGTGTTTCAAGCCGCCAGAGATGCCATCGGTACGGCGTCGCGAGCGAACGTGATCTTCTTTCCGATCGATCCGCGGGGCTTGAGTGGACTGACTGCGGAGTACATCGAACTGCAGGGGGCGGGCGTCATCGCTCCAGTAGGGCAGGGCTCCCCGATCGGCAGCAATGGACCCGACTTGAGGGCTTCTGGCCCGATGACGGCGCCCGGCGTGCTGATCAACGAGCTGCAGGCGTCGCAGGACACGCTTCGATCATTTGCCGACGAAACCGGCGGGTTTGCCGCGCTCACGCTCAATGATCCCTCCGCCGCGTTTCAGCGCATTGCCGACAGCAACAGCCGGTATTATGTGCTCGGTTACTACGCGCCAACCCACGCCCGCGACGGACGCTTCCATCGAATCGATGTGAGGGTCAAGAAACCCGGGCTTCGGGTTCAGGCGCGTCGTGGTTATGCTTCGCCGCGAGGTCAAACGGCCGAGGAACGCCGACGGGCGCAGGAAAGCAGGCGCGAGAAGGAATCGAGCATACAGAATGCGACCTCGAGAGAACTCCGGGAGACGCTGCTTCGTCCCCTCCAGCAGAGCGGACTGACCTTCACGGTCCAGGCCGCGCCCTTCCGCGCCGAGCAGCAAACCTCGATTGCTCTCGCGATTGAATTCGATCCGGGCAAGCTGAACTTCACGCCCCAAGAGAATCTGGCCGTGTACTCGTCGCGCATAGAGCTCTCGATGTTCGGGATCAACGAGCAGGGAAGACCGCAACCCGGGATTCGCTCGGAGCTCGTCCTCAACCTCCGTCCGGCCAGCTACGAAGCCGCAACTGCTCGCGGCCTCCGGATCAACCCCAGGCTCGACCTCAAGCCGGGCCGGTACCAACTGCGGATCGGCGCGCGAGAGATTGCGACCGGGCAGATGGGCTCGGTCTTCTACGATCTCGAGGTTCCTGACTTCCGCAAGTCACCCCTCATGCTCAGCGGTTTGCTGCTGTCGGCGGCTTCAACCGATGCCATTGTGACGGCGCAAGCCGATCCAGTGACCTCGAAGCTTCTGCCGGGGCCAGCGACTAGCACCCGCACCTTCAAGTCGAGCGATGTGCTGACTGCCTATGCCGAGATCTATGACAATCAGTCGTCCCGGCAGATGCGCAACATCGAAGTGGATCTGCAATTGATAGCGGAGAACGGGCGAGTCGTGCACTCTGCCCGCGACACCCTGACCAACGGCGCCAGCCCGGGATCTTCGCCGTGGACGTCTTTTGGCTATCTCAAGCAGATGCCCCTGAGCGAAGTGCCCGCTGGTCAATATGTGCTTCGGCTCGAAGCGCGACTACCCCGTGCAAATGACAAAGCCAACCTGGTCGCGCGCGAGACGATCATCACGGTGAGTCCGTAGAAACGGAAAGAAATGAAGTTGACCGGTCGAGCCAGTCTGATTCTCCTCAGCGTGGCGCTCGCGGCTGGCCTGGCTGGTTGCGCCAATGCCTATGTGGTGCGGCTGGAAATGATCAATACAGCCAAGCTCGATCTTTCGGCGTTTCGACGTGTGTATCTCGCCGGTTTTATTGCCGGTGGCAGCCCGGAGGTCGACGGCAATCTCGAGACCGTGCAGCTGATGCAAAACGCGCTTCGAACCCGATCGAACTTCCAGGTGATTGATGCCGACGTCCAGCCCCTGATGGCCTTGGCTGCGAAGAGACGCTTTCCCGACGACTCAGCGGCTCGACCGGAGTCGCACGCAAAGCTCGAAAGTGAGGCGGATTTTCAGAAAGTACACCCACATTTTCGCGGACGCCGACTACTGGAAGCGCGTCGGCGAGGAGTATCAGGACCCGCTCATTGTCACCGGCACCGTGTTGTTGAGACCGCAGTCCTCAGAGGAGCTCGTAGACCGCGACCGCGTCGTCCTCAGCCGCCGCAGAGGCCGACGCCAGGTATTGGTCGAGCGCGAATACATCGAGCATCGGGGATTCATCCTGCAGCAGCAGATCATCCTGATCGATGGCCGATCCGGCGCGCAGATTTACTCTATGGAATGGCGCGAAGAGCTGCTCTACGACAAGAACTACGCACCCAGCGCGCTGTCGTCCTACTTCGATTTGATGGACGGGATCATGCCGAAGTTCCTCAATACGGTGAGCGACCAGAAGCGCCGAACCGTGAGAGTGCTCATCAAGTAATACGTCGGGTTGCCTGTGGCGATCGATCAGCTGCGATACGGCTCACGTCCGACGCCTTGCGCCGGTATTTCCTGTGCTGCGAGCACTTCGTGCTGCATCGCGTACATGCTTGCCGCGGCTCGATCGATGTGTTGCATGAACGCGATCGACGCCTGAAGAATTGGTGCCAATCGTTGCCTGTCCTGGATACGGGCCTTCGGATACTCGTGCTCGACAATCAAGAACGTCTTGGACACATCGAGCGGAAGCAGTTCACGCGCGGCAAGTTGGTGGTCAAGCCAGTCGACGGTTCGGTTCTGCAGGTAAGCCAGCGGATCGTGCTTGGCCGTTCCCGGCAACTCGTGCTCGCAGAGCACCGTCTGTTTCTTCCACGCATTCAGCTGATCGGCGGGTTTCGTTGACGGCTTGCCTTCAATCCAATCTCCGCGCTCCATTGTCTGGCCACCAAAACCCCACGCTGCGACCCCTTGAGCATCTATAACCTGCCCCTTCACGTGGAAGCCGCCGATCAGGAATCCGTAACCTCGATCTTTGAGATATTGAAAAATCGACCGCGTGTCCTGTCCCATCAGGATGGCATGCGAGGGATCGTAGTGAATGCGGAACTGGTCGGCCACATCGTGCTTCTCGCAGATCCGGTGTAGCGCGATCCAGGCCCCAGGGGCGTAGGCGATGTTGTTGTGGAAATTGTCCCCTGTCGTCCAGCCGGGCATCGGGCATTGCTCGACGCGATAGGTAAGCCCCCGCACTTTCGCGTCCTTGAGCAGTGGGACGAAGTGCTCTTCGAAGGCGATCAGATTCTGATCCATGCTCAACTGCTGGTTGCGTCCCACAAACCCGCAGACGGCCTCGACGCCGATCATCGCAGCGGCATCGAACACGCGCCGCATGAAGTCGTGCTTCTTTTTTCGAATGCTGGGATCGTGATGCAGCATGTTGTCAAAGTAAGCAAAATCCGAAAAGCCGACGCCGGTGGCATGCACGGCCGCCTCCACTCTCTGGGCGCGCGTGCGGTCCAGTGGTTGACGCAGGTCGAGCGTGTTGGCCACCGGGTCCAACATGGCCTCGGCCGGAACGTCCGATTCAGTGGGATGCAGCGCGGCGGAGAGCTGCACGTGGCCTGCGCCCAGAGTCCGCGCGAACTCGAGCCAGTCTTCGATCGACCGGTCTGGGTCGGGATCGCGTATTTCGCGGGGGGTTAGCTCCTGAAGAGCCGCAGTCAACACGCCCACCTTCATGAACTTCGGTTCGAAGGCTCGTACTCCGTCGATGACCATCAGTAGCTGCCTTTCGTTGTGAGGGCCGCGCCCGATATAATGATATGGAACCGGTTCCGGAGCCAAACGATTCGATAGGCCGACCCAGCTGGTTCTGTCGCAATTTGCGCCAAGTGCCGCGGATTGCCACGTTTCCATCAAGGAGCTTCGCAGGAATCAGATATTCTTGTCACTTGAAACTCCATGGTTGAACAGGCATGTATCGTGCAAACGGCTGATGGCCTGGGATAGCCGCTCTCGTCGCGCTGGCTTGCGCTGCCCAGCGTATTTGCTGAACATTCTGCTCCTATGGCTCAGCATCCCGGAGCGGGAGCGGTTGTCTCAGGCTTGAAATGCCACGCATCCATCGAAAGGAGTGCCATGAATCGCCGACAATTCTTGACAGGCGCTGGAACACTCGTGGGGGTTGGCTCCTCAGGTATACGGGAAGGTCGAGCATACGCCCAGGCAGGGTCGCCGCCCCGCGCCGGTGCCTCTGACGGCTGGACCCCCCTGTTCAATGGGGAGAATCTAGATGGGTGGTACACGTTCCTTCAGAGGTCTGGCAAGAACACCGATCCGAGTGGTTGTGTTCGAGTCGACAACGGCATGCTCCATATCCTCGGCAATGCCGTACCGAAGGAGAATGTGGAAGCCGGTTATCTCGCGACCACGAACGAATACAGCAACTATCGCCTGCGCCTCGAGTTCAAGTGGGGACTGACGCGGTTTGCGCCGCGGCTGGATTGGAAGCGTGACAACGGGTTGCTGATTCATGTCGTGGGACCGGATCGCGTCTGGCCGACCTGCATGGAAATGCAGATTCAAGAAACAGACGTTGGAGATGCGATTCCTCTCGGTGGCGTGCGGTACATCACGGCCGACGTCGTGAACGGTCTGTCGCCATGGCCGAATCCGCCGAAGGAAAACCCTACCGGGCCAGGACAGGCCCCTGCGATGGCGATGGGCGGTGCCGGGCAGCGAAGGGTCACGCCGAAGCGCGGCGATTTCGAGGATCGGATCGGTTGGAATTCGGTGGAAGTCATCGTCCGGGACGATCGAGCCGCCTTTCTCGTCAACGGACGAATCGTCAATTCGGTCTTTGCCATGCAGCGGCCTGAGCCGCCAATGCAGGCGCCGCAGGGTGGGGTGCCCGCACCGCCAATCCCGGACAATACGAAGCTCGTCCCGCTCAATCGCGGGAAGATCGCGCTCGAGATTGAATACGCGGAGACCTGGTTCCGCAATATCGAGCTTCGCCCGCTGAACGGCGGCGAGTGACGGATGTCATTTGGATCGGCCTGAATCGACCAATTCCACCGTCGACGAGTGCATGTACCCGAGCGTTTCATCACGATACCAACGCAACGGCGTTGAGGCTTTACGAAGTTCCGGCGTGAGTTGCACGGCGAACCATGGCCCCCTCTGTTCGAAGATGTTCAGGATCGTGGCTTGGGGCACGTTGACGATGACGATCGCTGCCGATGTGGGTGTGGCATGCACGTTGGCGGCGACGGCGGTGACACGGACCTGACCAATTACGTTCCTCGGCGCGGTGGCTCCCGGAGGCGACCCGGGCTGACCGCCACCGCGCCCTCTTCCTTGTCCGAACACGAACGCCGGAACCAGCAGCGTCACTATCAGCGCATACAGTGACCATCTCATAACCAAGTCGCCCTCCTGACTCGCGAGGTCGCTTACGGCCGGGGAGGCCAGCCACCCACAGGCGGTCCCACGATCTTGTTGGGATCCGCGTTGGCCTTGGGCCGGAACTTCTGGACTCGACCGTTCCACACTTCCGACACGTACAGGTTGCGCTCGGAATCGACGCTGATCGCGTGTACGCCGTCGAACTGTCCAGGCAACGGCCCCGGGCTGCCGATGTCGTACAGGTAATGCCCCTCGAGGTCATATTTGACCAGGCGTTGGGTGGTCGTGTCCGCGACCCAGACGTGGTCGTCCTGCGTCACGATGAGCGCGTACACAGTCGAGTTGTAACCCGTCGGCCACATGGTGAGGAATTTGCCGTTCTCGTCGAACACCTGCATGCGGTGATGCTCGCGATCGCCGACGAACACGCGACGATCACGGCTGACCCCGAGGCTGTGCACGGACCAAAACTCATTTGGCCCCGGGCGAGCGGGATCGGCCGGGACTTTGCCCCAATCCAGAAGGAATTTGCCGTTGGCGTCGAATTTCGCGACGCGCGTGCCTGCATAGCCGTCGGCGACGAAAAACGTGCCGTCGGGCAGCCACGCGATGTCCGTTGGGCGGTTGAAAAGATTGGGCCCTCGGCCTGCCGAACCGCGCTGACCGAGCGTCATGACCAGTTTGCCGTCATGCGTGAACTTGTGGATCTCGTGCAGGTCGTCATCCACGATCCACACGTGCCGCTCTTTGTCATACGGGCTCATCATGATGCGATGGGGGCCTCGCGCGAGCGAACGAGGCGGCGCGAGGAAGGTGTCCATCTGCGGCCACTCGATTACCGTCTTTCCGTTGCGATCGACCGCAAAGATGTTGTGGTGCCACCGGCGCTGAAATCCTTGGTTCCCCGTGTAGTCATCGCGTCCAGAGTCGGCCCTGGGTGGAATGAGGAGCGTGCCAATCGTCCAGGGTTTCGCTCCCGGAGGAAGCGGACGTTCCCCGCGTTGCGCTATCCAGACGACGTCGGGCGATTCCGCATAGACGCCCCCTCCGGATCCCCAGGTGAAGCCCGCGTGCTTGATTCCATCGGCCCCGTCGGGTAGCGGTTGTGGCCAGTTGGGCACGATCTCGTAGTCACCCGTGTCGACCACCCAGGTGACCTGGCCTTTGCCCTGTTCCCACTGGGGCGCAGCCGCGGACATGCTGCCGTTCTGCATGGCCACGAGCCCACCGAGCGCAATAGTCAGCGCAACCATCCAAAGACCGAGCCTGCGTCGCTGCATAGCCTTCTTCCTCTAGGCCGTTCCTTGCTCAAATTGAAGAGCTAGGCGAGGCACTTCTTGATGTACTCGTAACATCGCGCGATTTCCGTCGTGGTGTCCGCGGTCGTTCGGCATCCATATTCGAACTCGATTTGCACGGGAATGTCGTACTTCTCCTTTTTCAGGAGCTGCAGCACTTCGCGGATCGGCGTGTCGCCCTGTCCCCACGGGTAGTTGTTGACCGCATTGTTGGTAACCGGCCCGCCGAGCGACACACTGCGCTTCTTATCCTTCAAGTGAATGTCGGTGATCATGGCGTGGTGCTTCTGGATGAACGGGACGGCATCGAAACCGGCCGCCGTGAAATAACCGATGTCGAGGTTGATGCGGAAGTACGGACTGAAGCGCAAGCAGTCGCTCATAGGATTCCGGCGTGACGAACTGATCGGGATCGTTGACATTGTCCTGCGTATGCCCGCCCCAGGGCATCTTGTACTTGGCGGCGGCGATCGGCAATGCGCTTCGCGATCGGGATCGTGGAGCTTCCCGACATCACCCGCACGCCAAGTCCTTGTGCCATGCGGAAGGCGTAGTCGATGTCCTCATCCGACGTGGGTGCGCCCTGAAAGCCGAGGCTGTACCACAAGATCCTGAGATCGATCCCCGCGGCCGTGAACTGTTTCCGCACCGCCTGCCATGTCGCTGGCGTCGTCGCCGCCCGCCAGGCGCGGAGCCGCTCCAGCGCGGCCTCCTGCTCGGGGGAGCCGGGGCCCCGTCCGCGACTCGACGTCACAGCGGACAACACCGGGTTGACGACGATGGGCAGGTTCGCGCACCGAGGTAAAAGGCCGTCAGCGTTCAGCGCTGCAGGCACGGCGGTGTTACTGCCGCCTCGTCCTCCGCCAGCTGCCGCCGCTGGCGCGCCCGCCAATGCCTCGGCGTGAGTCGATTGCAGTTCGACTTCGCTCAGGCCGATCGAGACGATCGAAGGGATGATCTGATCGGCAGGAACGCCTTGGAAACTTCCAGTCATCACGCCGACATGGACCCCGTGAATCACCGAGTTTGGAGCACCAGCGGCAATCCGCTGTGCTTCCAGGCGAATCGACGCCAACGGAGCCGCCGCGAGCGCGAGTCTCGCGAACTCTCGCCGACTGTACTGGTGAGTCATCGGACCAATCCTCCTTGGTGGTCACATCGAGCTAGGCCGTCGGTACGGTTGTCGAGATACCAAGCAGTCTGGCGGCATTGGTGCTGAGGATCGCGATCCGATCGGCGTCGGTCAAGCTAGGTGTCTGGAGGACGTGGTCCACAGGCGTGCTCGTCCAGGGAAAGGGATAGTCAGTCCCAACGACGATCTGATCGACGCCGACCTCGGCGACGAGGTGGCGTAGTGCCTCGGGAGTGAAGACCAGCGAGTCGACATACAACTGCTTGACGTATTCGGTCGGACGCTTCTTGAGCGTCATCCCTTTGCACTGCTCGGGGAATACCAGGCATCCGTGGTCGGACCGATGCGCATAGGAGGGGAGATACCCTCCGCCGTGTGCGGCGCAGATCTTGAGCGTGGGAAACTTGTCCAGTGTGCCTTCGAAAATGAGATGCGAGAGGGCGATGGTCGTCTCGAGCGGGTTGCCGATCACATTGCTCAGTACACCGTTTCCGCGGAACCGCGCGTTCGGCGGACCGGGCTGAGGATGAATGAAGATCAATAGATCGAGGTCCTGCGCTTTCTTCCAGAAGGGATCGAACCGGGGATCCGATAGCTCGGCGCCTTCAACGCTGCAGCCGATCGCCACGCCCCGCATGTTGTGTCTCGCGCGCGCCTCGTCCAGCTGCTGCGCCGCCAAATCCGGATGCTGCAGTGCAACCGAAGCGACGGGCACGAACCGATCCGGGTGGGCGGCACAAATCTCGACTAGTCTTTCGTTCTGGAGGGCAATGAGGCGTGCAGCCAGGTCACGGTCTGCTGAGTACCAATACGGATTGATGCTGAGCACTTGCACGTCAATTCCCTGTGCATCCATCACCTGTAGCCGCTCTGGTGCCATCGCCTGTCTGGCGACGGCGCCTCCGCCACCAACGGGTCTTGCCAGTGGCGTGTCTTTGAGGAGTTCGGCGGCCTCCGGCACGACGATGTGGGCGTGTACGTCAATCGTCCTGATGCGGCGGTTGCCGATGAGCACTTGCCGTCGTCGCTGAGCCTGCGTGGCCTGCAGGCCACCGCCTTCAGCCCGAGTGGCAGCGCCGGCATTGAACAGCAGCTCAGCCGTTGCGGCCGTCAAGGCGGCGCCAACAAATTCTCTGCGGTTGATCACGTGTCTCAGACGTTCAGCCGCTCGCCTAAGCCCGGTAGCGGGGCAGGAGGCGCTCGGCGTTGCCGCGATTGATCGCGTGCAGTTCGGTATCGGTAAAGACACGACTGGTGATCAAGCCTCGTCCCGTTTCCTCGGCGGTCCGGTACCAGTAATCCGTCCCGAAGACAATCTGGGAGACAGTGGCGACTTTCTTGAGCGCTTCCATAGCCACAGGGTTCGACGCCTGAGCCGTGTCGTAATAGAACCTTCGCAGTTGCTGCAGCACTTGGTCTCCAGTCATTGCATTGGCCGCGCCACCGCCTCGAGCAGCTTGTCCTCTGGTCACGATACCAGGGACGATCTCCGTCGATGCACCCGACTGAAGGAAGCGCTCGATCAAATACGGCATGACGCCTCCGGCGTGGGAGAAGATCCAGGTAATTCCCGAAAACCGCGCGGCGGTACCGGCGAA
Organism: Vicinamibacterales bacterium; assembly: GCA_963821375.1. Taxonomy (GTDB): domain Bacteria; phylum Acidobacteriota; class Vicinamibacteria; order Vicinamibacterales; family JAMQPK01; genus JAMQPK01. The sequence continues at coordinate 176,554 of CAWGDN010000001.1, read as the reverse complement.
CGTCAGGTTGGCAATCACGCGCGTCGTGTCCGTGCCGTACTCGATCATGGGGCCTTGATTGGGAACTTTCTGCGCCACGGAAAGTCCCGTACAACAGCTGGCGGCCTGTGGATGGACGTGAACGATCGCGCGCCGACGGTTCAGCTCCTCGTACACCGGGAAAAACCGTTCGTCGCCAGTCCACACGTCGCCATATGACGTCAAGAGATGAAAACCGTCGACCTTCAGGGTGTCGACCGTGCGTCTCGATCTCACGCAGGCAACCGTCGGTGTCGAACCCCCGAAGAGGCAAGGCCGCGAAGATGCCAAACCGCTGCGGGTGATCGCTTCGAAGTTTGGCCGCGAAGTCATTGCACAACCGCGCGGCTCTGCGTTGAGTTTCCACGTCGGCGTTCGTCGGGAGAAAACCAGACATGATCGCGGTTGCCGTTCCGTTGCGATCCATGTCGTCGAGGTCCTGGGCCAACGTCCAGTTGAGCGCGGCCGGACCCCGGCCTGTGGGGGGCGCGCCGCGCCCGCCGCCACGTCCCTGCATCGCGAGCACTTCAGATAGCTCGAAGTGATGGTGGAAATCGATGCGGCGTGGATTCGCGCTGTTCCCGCGCTGGGCGTGTACACGGCCTCCGACAGCGAGAGCCCCGGCGCCGAGGACCGCGAGATCGGACAGGAATTGTCGTCGATTCATGCGGCGGAGTTTAGCCGAGCACAACACGCCGAACAATAGGGAAAATACGTGATTGCGGGACCGGTTCCACAGATGCTAGTGTGCGACCCAGCGTCGGGATCCAACCAGGGAGGAAGGGGTGCAGCGAAGATCTCGTGGAGGGACGGATGTCTTCATCCCCCTCACGTTCGGGCTTTTCGGGCCGGCGTTACTGTCCGTGGCCACGGCCCCCCTTTCGAGCCAGGCCGGCGTGGCCGCCACCTACGCCGCCAGCGACGTCGAGGCGGGCGCCAGCCTGTATCAACTGCACTGCGCGTCGTGCCACGGCGCGGCGGGCGATCAGCTCCCGAGCGTGAAGGTGCTGCAGGGCGTGTTCAGCCGCCCGAACTTGTCGGATGTCGACTTGGCGGCTGTCATCACGAACGGCACGCCCAGCGAATTGATGCCGCCGACGGGAGTGGGTCGAGACCAGGCCATGCAAGTCGTCGCGTTCATGCGAACACGCGCCTCGGCGACGGATATGAAGTCCGCGACCACCGCGGGTGCCCCTGCGCTGACGGCACCCGATAGCGCGGCCACGTCGGAACGCGCCATCAGCGGACGATCGGTGTTTGAGAAAGCTGGATGCCTGACGTGTCACCGTATCGGCGACCAGGGCTCGCGGGTCGCGCCCGACCTGACAGAGATCGGCGCTCAACGCTCCGCAGCTCAGATTGCGAGATCGATTGCCGAGCCGGATGCCGAAGTGCTGCCATCCAACCGCTTCTATCGAGTCGTGACACAGGACGGGACGACGATTGTCGGCCGCCTTCTGAACCACGACAGCTACACCGTGCAGATGATCGATTCAAACGATCGGCTTCGGAGCTTCGTAAAGGCGAATCTGCGCGCTGCCGGCGTCGTCCCCAAGATCCGGCATGCCGTCGTTTCAGACGAAGTTATCGGAAGAGGAATTGGCCGATCTCGTATCGTATCTGTCGACAAGAAAGGGAGAGTAGCGTGAAATTGCGCGTTGCTGTGCTATTTGGTGTCCTTGCGGCCGTCTCAGTGTCGGCGCAGGTTCCCTTCAGCCGGCTCGTGAACGCCGAGAAGGAACCGCAGAATTGGCTTCACTACAGCGGCGGTTACAAGGCCTGGCGTTACAGCACGCTCAATCAGATCAATGCCAGCAACGCGAAGAATCTTCAGCTGAAATGGGTGTGGCAGGCTCGGTCGCTGAACCCGTATGAAGTGACGCCGCTGGTTGTGGACGGCGTGATGTACACGGTGCAAGGGAATGACGTCGTGGCCCTGGACGCCATGTCCGGCAAGATATTCTGGATTTCACGCTATACGCCGACAGCCGATGCACGGCCCTGTTGTGGCGGCCCGACTCGGGGGCTGGCAATCGCCGACGATAAGCTCTTTCTGGCGACCCTGGACGCCCGCGTGATCGCCCTGGACTCCAGAACTGGACGCCGGCTCTGGAACGTTCAGGTTGCCAATCCGTTGGACGCCTACGCCTTTACCGCGGCGCCACTGGTCGTGAAAGACAAAGTGTTGGTCGGTCCCGCTACTTCTGAAGGAGCGATTCGCGGTTTTCTGGTGGCCCTCGACGTCAATACCGGCAAGGAAGTCTGGCGGTTCAACACCATTCCGGGTCCCGGTGAAGCGGGTCACGAGACGTGGAGCGGTGATTCCTGGAAGAATGGCGGGGGCGGCATGTGGTTGACGGGCAGTTACGACCCGGAGACCAACCTCACGTTCTGGGGGACGGGAAATCCCTGGCCGCGGTCGGGCAGCGAACAGCGCAAGGGAGACAACCTCTACACGTGTTCGCTCATTGCGTTAGATGCCGATACCGGCCAATTGAAGTGGCACTATCAGTTCGTACCGCATGATGTCAACGATTGGGACGCGAATGAGATGCCCGTACTCCTCGACATGCAGATCGAAGGGCGTCTTCGGAAGGTTGTCGTGCAGGCCAACCGGAACGGGTTCTACTACGTCCTCGATCGAGCCACAGGCCAGTTTCTCCTGGCGAAAGCGTTCGTCAAGCAGACTTGGAACGCGGGTTTCGATCCGAAGGGTCGCCCGATCATTGCGCCCGGAGCCCTCGATCCGAATGCCATTGTGTATCCCAACCAGCAAGGTGCCACGAACTGGTATTCACCGTCGTACAGCCCGCGGACCGGCCTTTTCTACGTGCCAGCCTGGGAGAATACGGCGCGAGTCCTGACGATGTCGGAGACACCGATTCCGGTTCCCGAGATTGGGACCTATACCATCACGCACTTTGGCGGAGGACCTGTACGAGGCCGGGGCGCGGCACCGGCGGGCGGCGCGGCGCCGGCGGGCGGTGGTCGGGGAGCGGGCCCCGCTCCGGCGGCTGGCGGTGGGCGAGGCGAGGGAGCAGCGATCCCCCAGACCGGAAATCTGCGAACCATGACGATGCGGCCTGCGCAGGGCCCGAATCTTCGAATTCCGGAGGAGGAAAACTACGGCACCATCAGGGCTCTGGATCCGAAGACGGGTCAGATGGAGTGGGAATACAAAATGACCGATGGGACGGATGCGAGCGTGCTGTCGACCGGAGGTGACGTGGTTTTCGGAGGCGGAAGAGAGGGGTACTTTTTGGCCCTCGACGCACGCAGCGGTCAACTCCTCTTTAAGGTGCAAGTGGGAAGTTGGATTACGAATTCGATCACCTATGCCGTCGATGGCAAGCAATACGTGACCGTGGCCGCTGGAAACGCCCTTCTGACGTTCGGGTTGCCTGACTAGGCGGACGGCCGTTCCCTGCGCGTCTGCTTCGCTGGTAAGATTCGCCCGGACGTGAAGAGCAGGTCAAACATTGCGGCGGTAGCTCGGCGCTCGGGGGTCGCGGTAAGTACGATTTCCCGTTACCTGAACGGGCACTATGTGAGCGCGGGTGCGCGCGCACGGATTGCGCGCGTCATCGAGGAACTCGACTACAAGCCATCGGCCACAGCCCGCAATCTCAGCTTGGGCCGTCGCGGGTGCATCGGCGTGGTTGTGGACTCGATACAGGATCCCTGGTTCACGCAGCTGCTCGTCGGCATCGAGGAGGAGTTGTCTCCGCGCGACGAGAGCCTGATGCTGGCGAGCACGGAGCTAACGGGAAAGTATGAGCCCGACATCGTTCTCGAGTGGATCCGCGAGCGCCGCGTCGACGGCCTGGTCATCGCGAAGTCTCAACGACGCGATCGTCCGATCATTCGCGCGGCGGTTGAGGCACAGCTTCCCACTGTGATGATTGCCCCGGATGAAGGGTTCAGCCACGTCCAAGTCGTGCGTTGCGACAATCGCGCAGCTGGCATTTCCGTCGCGACGCACCTCTTCGACCTCGGTCACAAGCATGTGGCGTTCGTTGGAGGGCCTGCACATTCCATTGACTCGAAGCACCGCATGCTTGGCTTACGTGACGGCCTGCGGGCGCATGGCCTGAGCCTCAGTCTTTCGCACATCTTCTCGTGCGGCAGCTACGAAGCGGATGCCGGCTTGAAGTTTGGGCGCACGTTCTTGGAAAAGCCGCGCAATATCACTGCGATCGTATTTGCCAACGACGCTCTGGCGTCTGGCTTCATGCGTGTCGCGCACGAGATGGGTATCCGAATGCCGCAGCAGCTCTCTGTCGTGGGATTCGACGGTTTGCCCGAAGGAGAGAGGCTGTGGCCTGCGCTGACGAGCGCTGCGCAACCGATGCGTCAGATGGGCAGCGCTGCGTGCCGCCGACTTTTTGAAGTCGTCGACACGCCTGGTCAGGTGCAAACAATCGAGTTTCGGATGAAGCTGCTCATCCGGGACAGCACAGGGCCCGCACCCGTGCGAGGCCTCCAGATCCACTAAACGTTCTGGTCGAGCGGCGCCTGGTCGGAGCAAGCGCGCATCGGCGTGATGCACTGAGCCGTCGCAAGTTGACAGCAACCGTTGCTTGCACTAGCCTCTGGGACCGGTTCCATATGGTTACGGTCTGAGTTACCAACCAGTCTTCTGAACTCTTGTCGGGAAGCTCACCTCTGGAGGGACTATTCCTCTTCTTGGCATAGACGTCGGCACTACGGGATCGCGTGCGATCGTTGTCGCAGACGACGGGCGCATGCTGGCTGCCGCAACCGCTGAGCATGCGCAATTTGCGTCGCCTCAGACCGGATGGGCGGAGCAGCAACCGGAGGACTGGTGGCGAGCGACGCGGCAAGCCATCCACGAAGTGCTGCTGGTCAGTGGGGTTCCGGCCGATGCGATCGCGGCGATAGGTCTTTCCGGCCAGATGCACGGAGCCGTCCTTCTCGATGCGGCGGGGGACCCGGTGCGGCCGGCCATCATTTGGTGCGATCAACGCACGGAAGCTCAGTGCGACTGGCTCCGCAACACCATGGGACTGGATCGCGTCCTGCAGTTGACATCAAATCCCCCTCTGACGAACTTCACGCTGACCAAACTCCTTTGGGTTCGTCAGCACGAGCCTGCCACATGGCAACGGGTGCGGCATGTTCTCCTTCCCAAAGACTACGTGCGCTTCCGGTTGAGCGGCGAGCGGGCAACCGACGTGGCTGACGCCTCGGGCACGCTGATGTTCGATGTCGCCCGCCGAGAGTGGTCGATGGAGATGGTTCACGCGACAGACATTGATCCGGCGCTCTTGCCGCTGGTTTTCGAGTCGCCGGAAATTTGTGCGACCGTCTCGGCCGAGGCGGCAGTCGCAACGGGTCTCCGGAAGGGCACGCCCATTGTGGCAGGGGCGGGCGACCAGGCCGCGGGAGCGATTGGGATGGGCATCACGCGCCCCGGTTCCGTCAGCGTCACCATTGGAACGTCGGGTGTGGTGTTCGCGGCCACCGATCAACCCTCGCTCGACCCCAAGGGGCGTCTTCACACGTTCTGTCACGCCGTCCCGGCACGGTGGCATCTGATGGGCGTCACGCAGGCCGCCGGGCTTTCCCTCCGCTGGTGGCGAGATTTGCTGCGCGAGATGGCCGACGATCGAGGTTACGAAACCCTCGCGGCCGACGCGTCGACGGTTCCATCAGGATCGGATGGCGTGCTGTGGGTGCCGTATTTAATGGGCGAACGCACACCCCATCTCGATCCCAATGTACGGGCCGCTCTCCTCGGGCTTTCCGCGAATCACACGCGGGCGCATGTCGCTCGCGCCGTGCTCGAAGGGGTTGCGTTCAGCCTGCGAGACTCGCTGTCGATTTTTGCGGCCCTGGGAGTTCCGATTCGACAGCTACGTCTTGGAGGTGGGGGATCCCGCTCCGCACTCTGGCGCCAGATTCAAGCGGATGTGTACGGACACTCGGTGGAAACCCCTGCCACATCCGAGGGCGCCGCGTTTGGTGCTGCGCTTCTGGCAGGTGTCGGCGCCGGGCTGTGGTCCACAGTGGACGCTGCCTGCGACGAAGTAGTACGAGCCGCCGGCGTCACGACTCCTCGACCGGAAGACGCGGCTGTATTGAATCAGAGGTATGACGAGTATCGTCGCGTGTACTCCGCCCTGAAGACAATCTTTCAAACGATGCCGAGTCCGGTAGGAGTCTGAGAATTCATGACCGACCAATACACGCCCCGCCCCGAGCACAAATTTTCGTTCGGTCTTTGGACTGTCGGCAACCGAGGGCGCGATCCCTTCGGCGATGTCGTGCGTGATCCGCTGCCGCCTGTCGACGCCGTCGCGCTGTTGGCCGAGGTGGGTGCCTGGGGTGTGAATCTGCACGACAACGATCTAGTCCCCATCGACGCGTCTGGGTCAGAGCGGGATCGGATTGTCCGGGACTTTCGAGCAGCATGCGAACGCCATGGCATCGTCGTCCCGATGGCGACCGTCAACCTGTTCACGGACGCGGTGTTCCGTGACGGCGGGTTCACGTCCAACGATCCCGCCGTTCGCGCCTTCGCGATTCAGAAGACCATGAAGGCCATGGACCTGGGAGCCGAACTCGGCGCGAAAATTTTCGTGCTGTGGGGCGGACGCGAGGGCACCGAGACCGATGCCTGCCGCCGCCCGGACGAAGCGGTGAAGCGCTTGCGCGAAGCGGTCAACTACCTGTGCGAGTACTCGATCGATCGCCGATATGCCTATCGGTTTGCGCTCGAGGCGAAGCCGAACGAGCCGCGCGGCGACATCTACATGGCGACGACGGGGGCCTACCTCGGTTTCATCGCGACGCTCGATCATCCGGACATGGTGGGCGTCAACCCAGAAATGGCGCACGAGCACATGGCCGGCCTGAATTTCACGCATGCGGTGGCGCAGGCATGGGAGGCGGGCAAGCTGTTCCACATCGATCTCAATGATCAAATGTCCGGACGTTACGATCAGGACTACCGATTCGGTTCCGCCAATCCGAAAGCCGCGTTCTGGCTGGTGAAGTTTCTCGAGGACGTCGGCTACGACGGTTCGCGGCACTTCGACGCCCATGCCTACCGAACCGAAGACTACGACGGCGTGCGCGAGTTCGCGCGTGGCTGCATGCGCACCTACCTGATCTTGAAAGAACGAGCTGCACGATGGAATGCGGATCCGGAAATCCAGGCGCTGGTTCGAAGGAAAGAAAGCAAAGGTCTGCCAGATCTGTCCGGTTACTCAGTCCAGAGTCGAGACAGCTTGTTGGCTTTGCCGTTCGATCGCGCGGCATTGACGTCGACCGGCCTCGCCTATGAACGGTTGGATCAGCTGACAACCGAAGTGATCTTGGGGGCGCGGTAGTGACACGCATCGGAATGGGGCTTGTCGGCGCCGGCTTCGTGGGCCCTCATCACATCGACGCGGTGAGACGGCTCGGATATGTGGACGTCGTTGCCGTCGCTGGCAGCTCTGAGGAGTCGGGTCGACAGAAGGCGACGACTCTTGGTGTTCGCAAAGGTTACGGCTCCTATCAAGCTCTGATTGACGACCCCGAAGTCCAGGTCGTACACGTCGCGACCCCTAATCATCTCCACTACCCGATCACCGCAGCGATCCTCGCGAGCGGCAAGCACGTCGTATCCGACAAGCCTCTCGCCATGACGGCGGTTGAGGCAAGAGAACTCCGGGATCGGGCGAAGCGGGCGGGTGTGGTCGCCGCGGTGACATTCAACTACCGTGGCAATCCGCTCGTTCAGCAGGCTCGTGTGGCCATCTCGCGTGGTGATATCGGGATTCCGCACTTCATACACGGGTCTTACCTTCAGGACTATCTGATAAAGGAGACGGACTATTCCTGGCGGCTCGACCGCGCTGTTGGTGGCGCGTCGTCCGCAGTCGGGGATATCGGTTCTCATTGGTTCGATCTGGCACAGCACGTGACGGGTTTGAGGATCACGCAGGTGCTGGGCGACATCACCACGGTGGTCCCCCGGCGCAAGAAGCCGCGTCGATCACGCGAAGCATTTCAGGTAGCCGCGTCCGCTGACGAAGGTGAGGTCGTCAACATCGAGGTGGAAGACCTTGCCTCCGTTCTCGTCCGGTTTGACAATGGCGCAAAAGGAAGCTTCTCCGTTGCCCAAGTGTGCAGCGGGCACAAGAACGATCTCGTTCTCGAAGTCTGCGGTTCCAAGGCGTCCATCGCGTGGCGTCAAGAGCGCCAGAACGAGTTATGGTTCGGCCATCGCGACAGGGCTAACGAAACGCTGCAGAAGGATCCGTCGCTCGTCGACACCGAGGTGAGACCGTACGCGCACTTGCCTGGGGGCCATCAGGAAGCCTGGCCCGATGCGTTTTTCAATCTCATGCGGGACATCTACGATGTCATTCGCGGCGGCCCGCCGTACGGTACTTTGCCGCCTGCCGTCGCGACGTTCGAAGACGGCTACCGGGCTAATTGCGTCGTCGATTCGATCCTGGAAAGCGCCCGCAAGGGAGGTGTCTGGACGCAGGTCTCGTACTGACTTGCGGCAACGCGCTACTTCGCCGCGCGTAGCTTGGCGGGAAGCGTGGTCGCATCGTCAACAAAGCACTTGTTGACCTCGATACGGTCCCGCGTCTGGCGCTTGAACTGGATCTTCGGCGTGCGCCATGGTCCTGTCAGCAGCGTCGGATCCTCGATCGTAGCTTCGTACTCGAGCGTGTTCGCGTCCGCCCGCCGCCAGCGTTCGACTACACGCAAGCTGTCCGATGTCGGCCAGATGCCGCTGCTCGTTGCTGTCGGTTTGTCGGTCGCGTTGGCCAACCACGATTCGCCGTTGAACGACGTGACATCCACCACGAGCGTGTCGCCTTCCCACCGGCCGATAGAGTCTCCCAGATACATCGGAAACAAGAGGTCTGGATCACGACGCCGGTTATCTGTCGGGATAGTCCGGAACGTATGGAAGGCTTCCGTCATCACGACCACAAGCCCGGGACCTTGCACGATCTGCATCGGCTCGCCGAGCAGTGCTGCGCGCGGGAAGGCTTGAGGGATGCACTTTAGGCCGGGATCATCTTTGCCTGTGAGCTTCTTGATCTGCGCGCGTGCCTCCGGCTTGTAGAGCCGCTCGAGCTGTAGGAGGTTGAACGTGTCGCGCCCAGGCGTCGCACCGGGTGCGATGCCCCCCCAGACGCCCGTCAGATTTGGTTCTCCCCACGCCGTCCGTAGCGCAGACGCGTCAGCGCCTCTGGTCTGTGCACTGCCCTGGGTAAGAACAGCGCGCGGGCTGGCCATAGTCACGCTTGCGATGAGCGCACACGCGACCACGCCAGCACGGTGGATCCCTTCAGCGGGCCGCATCACTTCCCACTCTCAAGGTCACGTTCCAGCTCGCGCTGAATGTCGGCCACGCAGACATCTTGTTGAATGACGTCAAACTTCAGCTTCGTGCGGCGCATCCTTGGCGAGGTCCACGGCCCCGTGAGCATCTTGGGATCCTCCACGACTGCCTGGTACTCGAAAGCATTTGCGTCGATCATCGTCCACCGCTCAACCACGTGCAACGCGTCCGACGAAGGCCAGCTATTCGAAGGTCTCGGCGGCGCCAGTTCGCTCGCGGAGCCCGTTCCCCGTGCCGGGCCGCCGCCACGACCCGCGGCTCCCTGCTGCGCCAGTGCCAGCCACTGCTTGCCGTTGAAGCGGGTGACATCCACGACCAGCGTGTCGCCCTCCCAATGCCCGACGGACTCGCCGACGTGCGAAGGGTTGGCCTTGGGATCGTGCGGCCGGCCGTCAGTAGGAATAACGCGGAAGCCGTTCATATATTCCGTGAGCACCAGGAACACTCCAGGCGCTTGGACCAGCTGAATCGCGTGGGGCACGGTCATCGCCATTGGATACGACTGAGGGGCACAGTGATAGTCCGGGCTATCGATCGCTCGAAGGCGCCCCCGCAAGGCCTTCGCCTCTGGTCGATATAGCCGTTCGAGCACTCCCAGATTGAACTGCCCCCGTTCGGGATCGCGATCCATTTGCGTCGGCAGGTGCCAAACGCCGGCAAAATTCGGTTTGCCATCCCATGCCGTCCGCGTGAACGGTGGCGAGGGTTGGGCGGCCGGGCCACTTTGCGTGGTTGGTGCAGCGCCCTCGCGGCCCTGGGCAGACAGCCCGGCAATTCCGTGCAATGTCAAGGTCGCAGCCGCGACTGCGGCAAGCGTTGCTGCGATGGACGATCTCATGATCCTCGGTTCCCTCTACTTTACCGGCACATAGATGGGCATCGAATCTTCCCATCGACTGTCCGTGAGCTGACGGACATTGCCGCCATCGACATCCATGATGAAGTTCTGCGCGTACGGCTGCGGCGAATTGTCATACATCTCGCGCTCATCCTTGAAGCCGGTGCGAGTGCTCATGAAAAGGATGCGCTTTCCATCGCTGGTCCACGTGGCATGTCCGTCGGTCCCCCGCGACGTTGTCAACCGCTTCACGTCGGAGCCGTCAGGCTTCATCGTGAAGACGTCGAAGTCTTTGTCGTCGGCCTTCTGTCGTGTGAACAGGATACGATCGCCGCTCGGTGAGAAGAACGGGAAGTTGTCCCACTCCTGGCTGAGCACCTTCACGGAACGATCCGCCAGGCTCATGAGTCGAAGGCCCCGCTGTTCCACTTTGTTTGCGTCAAGACCCCACACGCGGTAGACGATTGACTTTCCATCCGGCGACCAGTTCGGGAAACCCGAGTTCACTGGTCCGTCGGTCAACGTCTCGATATTCGATCCGTCTGCGTTCATCATCTTGATCTGTGCAGGCCTCTGGCTCCTGCCACCGAAGAAGGCGCCGAAACCGAACACGAGCTTTTTGCCGTCCGGCGACCAGCTCGCCATCATCGCTGAGCCGCTCGGATCCCAGAAGACACGCTTGCGGCCCACATAACCCTGGCTGTTCCAGGTCGACACCGAGGTCTGCGGATTGCCCATCGTCGAATTCAGATCGGTCGTGACGAGGGCGCCATCTCTCGAAAACATCGGAAACACGTCGGTGTATCGATACTCATAGTCCGGGTCCCAGCTGTAGAGCAGTTGTCCCTGCGGTCGCGCGGCAAAATTCTGCTTTTCGTAGACGACATGCTTGCCGTCCGGCGACCAGGCTGGAGCACGAACATTTCCTGCCGGTCCTTTCGCGCCGTCGCTGTAGGCGATGCCAGGCGCCAGGTTGCTGTCGCGCGGTACGGTTTTCAGGAGATAGCCGATCCGTTCGCCACCGACGAACTGCGGTCTCACCTTCCCGCCGGGACTCGATGTGTGCTCGATGCGATCGCCCGATGCGATGTCCACGGAGACGATCTGTGAGACAGCCGAACCGCCAAAACCACCGCCGCGACCCGCACCGCCCGCCGGCACCTCGTAGAACACCACTCGCTTGCTATCCGCAGACCATTGCGGAGTTCCTGAGGACCGGGTTCCATCGGTCAGCCGTTTCAAGCCTGTTCCGTCGGGACGAATGACGTAGACGCTGAGGGTTTGGCGGTGGCCGGCGCCGGCGCCATTCTCATGACCGGTCCACTCCGTGTTCCGATCCGACGAGAATGTAATCCATTGTCCGTCGGGTGACCACGACGGCCGGAAGAAGCCGCTTGGCTTGCCCGGCTCGCTGGCTTGGACGTCGCGACCACCTGTCACGTTGTGAACCCGTTTGCTGGCCAGATCGAGCACCCAGATGTTGGCGGTACGGCTCTCTCGTGTCGATACGAAAGCCACCCGTCTTCCATCGGGCGACAGCACTGCCTGATCGTCTATTGCCGGACTATCCGTCAGTCGCTCCACGCCGGAGCCATCGACCCGGCTGCGATAAATGTCGGCTTGGCCGTATCCAGCACGCTCGGATGTGAAGATCAGCCATTGGCCGTCAGCGGAAAACGAGCCGTTGTAGTCGAAATCGGAGTTGGAAAACAGCTTTCGCTCTCCCGTGCCATCGGCATTCGCCATGAAGAGATCGATGGTCGATGGCCCGATGCGATTCATCAACATCACACCGCGTGGGGCTGCAACCATCTGAATGGTTGCGAATACCCCCAATGCCACGAGCGAATAAACGAGCTTCTTCATTGCCAGCCTCCTCGTGCGTCCCCCGTTAGAAATCCATCTGCACTGCGATTTTCGCAGTGCGAGGCGTCAGCACGCCGCGCGCCTGCTGCCACGTATTCCCGAACGTGTTGTTAACAGTGATGACCGGATTCGAATTGAGCGAGTTGTCGAGCTGGAAGCGGGGACGCAGGGTCACACCGCGGAGGTTGAAGTCGCGGCTGACCGCAAAGTTCAGCAGCGTGATGCGATCCTCCAGATACAGCGAGTTATTCGGGACGAGCGGCACGTTCAGCGTTGCCGTGCAATTCCCGGTCGCCGGGCAGGCCGCCAGGTTGCGGCCGAGCACAGGCGCGATGAGCGAATTGGGCGCGTTCCATGCGGCGGTCGTGGCGATGCCGGGCGTGTTCTGGTAGTTTACGGTGCCGCGGAAGTTCCAAAACAGTTCACGGCCGAACGAAATCTTGAAGTCGGTGCCGCTCATCCAGGGCGGATTCGACCGGCAATTCTGCTGCGGGGCCGCGCCAGACTCTGGCAGTTGCGCCACGACGTCGCAGTTGTCGGTCGTCGTCTTGCCTATGCTCACGCCACCGGTGAGGAAGCCTCCATGGCTGAAGCGGGCGCTGGCGGTGATGTCGACGCCGTTGTAGACGCTCGACCAATCGCCGAACTCAGACGCCTGCCGCACCATGTTCTGTACTGCCGATACCTTGGCCGGCTTGACGTCCTGAATGCCGCAGATCTGATAGCCGCCCCCACCTGGCAGATCCGCATGAGTCGGAGCCGTCAGACAGAACGTGTCGTAGTCTGCCGTGCCACGCAGCGTGTTATCGGTGATGGTGAAGTTGCCGCTGGTCGTCCGGTAGTACCCGATGTGCACGGCCAGACCCGCCCGCAACTCGTGCGACAACGTCAGGCTGCTCTGCCAGCTGTATGGCAAGTTGCCGAAACCGTGCGTGACGTCGCGGTCCCAGGTTTGCGTCACGACCGGCTTGCCAAAATTGGAATTGCTCAGCGCCCCGAGCTCGTTGTCCTCCGGGACGTAGTCGCCATCGTCGGTCCAGTTGCGCGTTGCGCTGGTCGAGAGCGTCTGCAAGGGATTGAGTTGCGCGGTTATCGCATTGCTGATTGCTTGCACTGGCTGAAACCGTCCCGTTGCAACCTTCATCGCAGTGCGACCGTCGCCGAACACGTTCCACGCGAGACCGAGCCGGGGATTCATGTCCGTCAGTCGCGCGGCGTTGTCCACGGCCGGAAACGAGCGCGCAGGCACATACGGCCCTGCCGCCTGGTCCTGTGCGGGATAGTACGCCTTGAAATATTCGAACCGTAGCCCGAGGTTCAGTGTCACGCGCCGGATCACCCACTGATCCTGTGCATAAAGGGCGTGTTGCTGGTTGAAGCTCTCGTCGCGATACGGCACGACAAAATAACTCAGCGAGACCGTTCTGGCGCCTGGCGCCGACCCGCTGAACACATACCCCACACCATCGCCGACGTCGAGGGATACGTCGTTGACGACGCTCATCTTTCGAAGCTGCATCCCGAACTTCAGGTTGTGCGTGCCGGTGACGTAGGAGGCAGACGCGTAGCCCTGATACGAGCCAAAATCCTGCGTGCCGATGTTGACCGCGTTGGCAGGTGCGCTGTACTGATAGTTGCGGCTCTGGTCGAGTATCGGTATCGCATTCGGGGCGATGTGGTCGCGCGACTGGGTCACACGGCCATCGATGAGGCCGAATCGCCCTTCGACGAGGAGGCGGCTGCTCTGGACCCGCGTCCAGCCGAGCTGCAGCATGTTGAGCGGCCAGACGCGCCGGTTGCTCGTCCCATCGGGAGCCCGCGCACCCAGAGCGATCTGATCGAAGCAGTTGCAGGACTCCTGAAGCAGATAGGTGCCAGTCACCCGGTCCTTCTCGCTGACGCGTAACGTGGCGCGGGTTGCCGTCTCGCGATTGTACGACCACACATATGCGGGGTTGGACTGGTCCTGCACGTAGAACAGCGATCCGATCAGGTCCGGGCGGTTGTAGTAGTTGCCGGGCACGAAGCTGGAGTTCTCGAGCCGTCGGGCGCTCGTGAAGAACCACGCCTGATCCCGCTTGATCGGCCCACCGAATCCGCCGTTGATGTCGTACAGGTCGCGAATCTCCGACGAGGTCGTGAGTCCCCGGTTCTCGAGATCCCCGTCCAGATTCGAGGCCTGCAGGGCATCGCTCCCGAAGTCGGCCACAAACGATCCGTGGAACTGGTTGCCGCCGTCGCGAGGCACGAAGTTCAACTGCACGCCCGAGCCCTGGGCCTCGGCCCCGAGGCCGCCGGTGACCTGAAGCGATGTTTCATGCGTCGACGTCGGGCTCATCGCCGACATGCTGTGATTCTGGCCTCCCAGAGGAAGCCCCAGGAACAGCCCGTCTCGCAGCTGAACCAAGGTGCCGCCGCCGTGGATGGTGAAATTTTGCGATTGCTCATTCCTCGTGCCGCCCACGTCGATGTTCGCCGCCGCCGTGGTCGCGCCAGGAATCACCGCCACGAGTGCGCCGGTGTTCTTGCCGATTGGCAGGGCTTCGACAATCTCGCGTGACAACACTGTTTGCTGAGTGATATTCGAAACGTCCACGATTGGGGCCGCGCCGCTGACGGTGACGGTCTCCGCCACCGCGCCGATCTTCATTTCGCCATCCACAGTTGCAGCAAAGCCGGTCGTTACCTCAATGCCTTCGCGCCTCAGCGTAACGAAGCCCGACAACGCGAACGTGACACTGTAGGTGCCCGACCGAAGATCGACGAGCCGGTACCGCCCCTGATCGTCAGTGACCGCTGCGCGCGTCTTTTCGATGAGTGCCGGGCTCGCGGCCTCCACGGCCACGCCCGGCAGCACGCCGCCTGACGTATCCCTCACAATCCCGACGATGCTGCCGCTTGTCGTGTCCTGGGCCAGCGCTCGGCCCGGCAGTATGAAGCCGCACGCGATAGCGAGAGTGACTGTCAGATGCCGTGCGCTCATGGTCGGTGCCTCCTGTCTAAATTCAACATCTGCACCTAATAACTTGGGGGGACGGATTGGGGGGGAGGATAGCATAGTGTGGTACCGGTTCCATGGAATCATGTTACGGTCGCCCTGAAATCCGGTTATCCTGCTCTCCTTACCGCAGCTCGAGACTTGTTCTGGGAGGTACATCGATGGCGAACGACCAGTCGATCTCATGGAGTCGGCGTCAGGCGCTTGGGCAGCTCGCGACCCTTGGTGTGGGAACTCTTGCCACTCTAGGAACCCGTCTCGGCTCGGTCGATCTATACGCGCAGTTCGGCGGCGTACCGCCGGTCGGCGTGCCACAGGATCCCCGGTTTCCTCAACCGCCAACCTGGGAGGCTCAGGTCAAGGAAGTCGCGCCAGGGGTGTATGCGTTCATTCAGGCGGGCGGTCCCGGCCGGGACAACGCCAGTGTCGCCGACGCGGGTTTTATCGTCGGCGACGAAGGTGTGCTGGTCATCGATACGCTTACCGCCCCGATGCATGCGCGTGCGTTGATCGCCGCCATCCGCAAGGTGACGGATCGACCCGTCCGCCACGTCGTGATCACCCATCATCACGGCGATCACATCAACGGCAACCAGTATTTCGAGGGAGCGGAGATCGTCAGCCACCCGTACTGTCGAGACGAGGTCGTCAGAGCCGCGGCGGCGCCAGGACCGCCCTTCTGGCCGAAGCGCGAAGGGTGGTCGGATGGGACCGACCCGCGCAAGATCGTGCCCCCGACGACGACGTTCGAGGGGAAGATGACCTACCACTACGGGAAGAACGTCGTCGAACTGCTGCCGATGGTGCCGGCCCATACCTACGGCGACGTCGTCGTGTACCTGCCACAACACGGCGTGATCTTTCTCGGGGATATCGCGTTCTTCTACGTCGCGCCGTGGTGCCAGAACGCGCATCCCAGCGAGTGGATCAACGTCTGCAATCGCATCGAGAAGATGAAGGTGGAGACGATCGTCCCGGGCCACGGACCGCTCGGAGGCAAAGCCGAGCTCGCCGACATGCGCGGGTACCTCGAGCTGCTTCGAACCGAAGCGCGGAAGCGTTTCGACGCGCGCGTGACAGCCGGTGCGGCCGCCGCCGACATTCGTCTGGGGAAGTACGACAACTGGATTGGGCCTGAGCGGATCGTGATGGACACAGCCCGCTTCTATCAGGAGTTCCGCAATCAGCTGACGCCCGCCGTCGACGTCGCCGGCATCCGCCAGGCGACCGAAGAGTACAACGCCGCGAGAAAGGCACCAACGACTCGCTAAGGTCGGCAGATGCCGGGAGGACAATCGTGAAGAGAGCCACATTGTTGTTGATCGCAGCCGGCGCAGGTGCGCTCCTGATCGCGGTGGGGATACGAATCATTGCCGAAGCGCCGCTCATCGCGCAGCAGCCGCCGCCGATCCAGAACACCAACGTGCCGATGATGCCGTTTGAATCGGTGCCGAATTTTCTGAAGTACTCCTCCGACATGAACCTGGGCGAGGTGCTCGGGGTGGCCGTGAACTCGAAGGGCCAGATCCTCGTGCTGAATCACCCCGGCTCCGCGACGTCGGGTCCACTGTACGGAAACGCGACGACGCAGCTGCTGCTCTTCGATGAGACGGGCAAGTTTGCGCGGGAGATTGGCCGAGGCGTCTACGGGCTCGGATACGCCCACGGCGTGCGATACGACCGGTACGACAACCTGTGGGTGGTCGACAAGGGGACGCATTCGGTGATGCGGTTCAACCCGGCCGGCTACGTCACGATGAACTTGGGGCGCCGTCCGGAAGGTCCCGACGATCCCGAGGAGCTCTACTATCGCGGCAACGGTTTGGGTCGTGGCGGTGGGGCTGGAGAGCGCCCCGCGGCGACGCATGTGGACAGCCAGTTCCGGGCCCCGACTGACATCGCGTTCGACAGCGACGACAACATCTACATCAGCGACGGATACGTCAACTCACGTGTGGCCAAGTTCGATAAGAACGGCAACTGGATCAAGTCGTGGGGTACCCGAGGCACGGGCGGCACTCGTGCGAACGAGAACCCGGGAAGCTTCAATACGCCCCATAATATTGGCGTTGATCGTCAGAACAACGTGTACGTCGCCGACCGCAACAATCGGCGGATCCAGGTGTTCGATCGGGACGGCAATTTCCTGCGGTTCATTCTCCTGAACGCGCCCTACGACAAGAAGCGGCAGCCGGTCCTTGGCAACCTGGCGGCCAATCGACCTGACGAGACGCAGCCGTGGACGATCTGCATCTCGCAGGGGCCGACTCAGTACCTCTACACGTCGGATTCCGAACCGGGCCGGATCTACAAGATGACGCTCGACGGCAAGATCGTCGGCATGTTCGGCGAATCAGGGCGCCAGCTCGGACAGTTCAACTGGATCCACGGCATCGCGTGCCCGACCGAGAACGATCTGATCATCGCAGACATGAACAACTGGCGCGTCGTGAAGGTTCGATTGAAGGGGCCAGTCGCGCGCTAGCGTCGCGCTGTGCGGTGTCCGGTGGAGAGGGGCCGCCGTGAGCTACGGGGTGCCGCGCTCACGTCCGGACGGCCGCATCGGGTAGTACGTGACGCCGTCGATCGTGAACTGCTCGAACGTTCCGATGTGCAGTGAGGGATCGCGTCCGGGCGCGCCCGTGACGCTGATCCGTACGCCGGGCTTGAGCACGCTCGGCTTGATCCGCTGGACGAGTTGCACAGGACTGGTCGATTCGAAGCCCCAGTTCACGACCTTGCCGCTCGCCTCAGTGACGTCGACGTAGATCCAGCTGTGGGGATTCTTCCACTGGACGTCGGTGATGACGCCTTCCCACGTCATCCGCTGATTCTGATCGAATGCCGCAAACGAATGGTGCGCGTGAACGGGTGCCGCGAGCACGGCGAGGTTCACGATCGTCGAGATAACCACGATTGTGCGTCGGACCATTCCGATCCCCCTCTAAAAGCTGGATTCAACTATCTGGATTCGCATTATACACCTTTCAGTTGACGGAGATTTGCCCTGGTGCTAGAAATGCTGGAACCGGTTCCACGTTTACGCTTTGATTCCGTCCCCGTTCCTAAACATCAAGGAGGAGTCGGCTATGCGGATTGTCCTTCGACTTGTGTGCCTCGTCAGCGTCGGTCTAATCCTGCAGTCTGACGCCGCTCTTGCGCAAGTTACCACGGCCGATCTCATTGGACGCGTTACCGATGACAGCGGAGCGGTCCTGCCGGGCGTCACGGTCACGGCCAATCACACCGGGACGGGCGCGGAGCGAATCCAGGTCACGTCCGAGACCGGGGACTATGCATTCACGCTGCTGCCGATCGGGACGTACTCGATTCGCATCTCACTCCAGGGCTTCAAGACACATACAGCGCAGATGGTGCTTGCTAGCGGCGACCGCGCGAGGCTTGACGCAAGACTCGAAGTCGGCGCCATCAGCGAAACCGTGCTGGTGACGGGTGAATCGCCGCTTTTGCAGACGGACAGTTCAAGCGTGGCGAGCCTGATCACCGAGAAGGCCGCGCAGGAAATTCCCCTTGCCGAGCGCAACATCTATCGCCTCATTCAACTGATACCTGGAGCGAACGACGGCGCCGTGTCCTCGGCCGTCAACGGCACGCGCCCTGACGAGAAGCGGCAGACCGTCGGCGTGAGCATCAACGGCGCGCGCGAGGCCGAGAACAATCAGATGATTGACGGCGCTGACAACAATCAACGCCTGATCGGCACGGCAGGTGTGCGCCCGTCCATGGACGCGATTGCCGAAGTCCGGATCACAACGAACTCCTACACGGCGGAATCGGGGCGGACCGCCGGCGGCGTGATCAACCTGATTACGAAGTCGGGCACCAACGACTACCACGGCAGCGCGTTCGAGTTCTATCGCAATGGCCGCTTCGACGAACGGACGTACTTCGCGACGAGCGATCCGATTCGCAACCAGAATCAGTTCGGCGGCAGCCTCGGGGGCCCGGTTCGCCGCAATCAGACGTTCTTTTTCGCCGACTTCGAACGGTACAACCTCGAGGAAGGGCAGCCGAACCTGATTACGGTGCCGTCGCTCGCTATGCGCAACGGCGACTTCTCGGAGCTGCTGTCGGGCGGCACCCTGATTCACGACCCGACGGCCAACCGCACACCGTTCCCTGGCAACATCATTCCTCAAAACCGGATCAGCCCAATCGCGCGCAATATGATGGCGCTCTATCCCGTGCCCAACCTCCCAGGCACCAAGACGGCCACGGGACAGACCATCAACAACTTCACGGGCGTCACCGATCGCACACAAGTGTCCAATACCAGCGACGTGCGCATCGACCATCGTTTCAATACGAACAACTCACTGTTCGCGCGCTATTCGTACAACGGTGTCGACACGTTCACGCCCGGCCATTGTCCGTCGGCCAACGTCAGCGGCAAGGCTATCGATCCAGGGTGCGTGCTCGGGAATGTCGGTGGCGGCGGCGTGTTTCCGGGACCGAACGACACGTGGGTCCACGCCATTCAGGCCAACTTCGTGCGCGTCTTCACCCCAACGCTCGTTGCGGAGATGCGCGGCGGATACCTCAACATGGACATGGCTTCGCTTCCCCCGAACGAGGGAACGAACGCCTCCCAGCTCTTCGGCATTCCCGGGGCCAACTACAGTGCGGCGGCGACCGGCCTGACCAGTGTCGAGCTGCCCGGCTACGCATTCCTTGGCGATCAGGGCTTCCTGCCGATCGAGTATCACGATCGCACCAAGCAGTTCAGCGGGACGCTGACGAAGACCATGGGCGCGCACAATGTCAAGGCGGGAGCCGGGGTCGTCGTCCGCGACTTCATCGCCATCGGCGTCGGCGGCTCGCCCTCGGGTACCTACGGCTTCAATCAGCAGTGGACGTCGAGCGGCGGCCGAGGCGGGGATTCGATCGCGACGTTCCTCCTCGGGTATCCCTCTGCAGCGTCACGCAATGCGACGCTGGCCGTGCCCGATTACCACACCGTCGAGCCGAGCATGTTCGTCCAGGACGACTGGCGGGCAACCTCGTGGTTGACTCTCAACTTGGGCGTCCGCTACGACGTCTACACGCCCTTGAGCGAGCGGAACAATCAGATCAGCAACTTCGACCTCACCACCGCGACGCTGCTGATCCCGGGCCAGAACGGCGTGGGAAGCACCGCCGGTGTCAGCACGGACTTTTCCAACGTGTCGCCGAGAGTGGGATTGGCCGCGACGCTGTCGTCGCAAACGGTCTTGAGGGGAGGGTGGGGAATGACCTACTTCCCGACGAACATGCACTCGCCGTCGCAATTCCGCAATCCGCCCTTTACGAGCAGCTACGTCGCCTCTATTCAGGCGACTGGCGCTGCGCCGCCCAACGTGTTCCTTTCCCAAGGGTTCCCGGAACCTGTCCCGAGCAGCGCCACGAATCCGGTCGGCAACATCGCCGCGATGGATCCGGATTTCAAATCAACGCGCACGCAGCAGTTCAACGTCGTGCTGGAGCGGGAGTTTGGAGGCAATGTCGCGTCCATCGGCTACGTGGGATCGCGAACCGATCGGTTCATCGGAGGCACGCCCGGAGCCGGCGGTGCGAACTACAACCTTCAGCCCATCGGCACCAACGCGCAAAACGCGCGGCCGTACTTCCCTGTGCAACCTGGCCTCCAGAACATTGGACTGCGAGAGAGTCGCTGGAATCAGTACTACGACGCGCTGCAGCTCATCTTCCAGCGCCGGTATCGCGCAGGGTTGAGCATGTCCACTCATTACACGTATGCCCACGGAGAATGGACGAGTTGGGTGCCGTGGGACAACACTGGATACCCGAATCGCACCGCAGTCGAGCGCTTTACCTCCCCGGGTGATATTCGGCACAGCTTCGTCTTCACGGGAGGTTACGAGCTGCCAGGCGATGAGCTGACGGGCTTCAAGCGCCACATCCTGGGCGGGTGGCAAGTCAACGCCGCCGCATTCTGGCGCAGCGGCCTGCCGTTCACGGTGACCAACGCAACCAGCCGTGTCATCAACGCCGGTGATCGACCGAACGTGATCGGCGATCCGAATCTGCCGGGGGATCGATCGACCGAAGAACAGATTGCCAAGTTCTTCAACACGGCGGCCTTCGAGGCGGCGCCCCTTGGGACTCTGGGCACCAACATGCCTCTGCCGAACTCCATGCGGGGCCCAACATCGAAACGGTTGGACCTATCGTTCTTCAAGGACGTACAGTTCGGCCGCGGCCTTGCGCTCCAACTCCAGTGGGCGATTTACAACATTACGAATACGCCGACTTTCGGTAACCCGGCCGCGGCGCTCGGAAACGCCAATTTCGGGGTGATCTCGAACACCGCTAATTCCATCGCGCGGCAAATGCAATTCGGCGCCCGATTTACGTTCTAGCCGCGTCTACCTCGTGGTCTGGCGCGCTCGAGGCAATAACTTCGAGGGATTGTCTCTGTAGATGGCCTGGAGCTCCTTGTCGTTGAACACACCGGAGGCCTCCAGGGCATTGACGCGTGCCTGGGCGCTCGACCCAAACGGGAAATCCGTCCCAAAGAGGATCTGGCTCAAAGGAACCAGTCTTCGCAGACCGCTCAGCGCCACCGGATTTTCCACGCTGGCCGTGTCGTAGTAGAACTTCTGCAGCTCAGCGATTGGTCCCTTTGGAACATTCGCGCTTGTCGTGGGCGCTGGCGCCCCGGGTGCGATGACACCCCCCTCGCGCAGATACGGAGCCTGACTTCCTGCAATCCGTGAGATCAAGTAAGGCGCAGTCCCGCCGCCATGCGAGAAGATGAAACGGAGATTCGGGTATCTCGCAGCCGTGCCGCTGGTGACAACGCTGACAATCGCGCGAGTCGTATCCGTTCCGTACTCGATCGTCGGATTGGCAACGCCCGGAACGAGTTCGCGGCAGCAGAAGTTGTCCTTTGGGTGCGTGTAGATGACGGCTCTTCGCCGATTCAGTTCCTCGTATAGCGGCGCCAGCAGGGGATCGCCCAGGTACTTGTCGCCGTACAGAGGAGTCTGCCCAAAGTTCGTGAAGAGGAAGATGCCGTCGGCCTTCAGCGTGTCGAAGGCGTATTCGATCTCTTTGAGACTTCCGTCGATATCGGGAAGAGGCAGAGAGGCAAACATTCCGAACCGGCCGGGATAGTCGGCGATCAACTTCGCGGCCCAGTCGTTGCACTCTCGCGCAAGCCGCCGCGTGTCGTTGATGTTGCCAAACCATATGCCGGGCCCAATGATCGACGTGTAGGCCAGGGCAATGCCGCCCTTGTCCAGGTCCTCCAGGCCTTCCGCGACGGACCTGTTCGGAAACTCCCGGACCTTGTTCTCCGTTAAGAACTTCACATACGCGGGTGGTGTGAGGTGATGGTGAACGTTGATCCTTCCTGGCCTCACCTGGCCCGCCGTCGACTGAGGCAGCAGCGCGCCAGCCCCTGCCCCTGCAAGGCCACCCAGAAACTCACGACGTGTAAGCGGTTCCATAGTCTTTCTCGGGCTTGTAAGATTAGGACTATGGGTGACTGACGCAAGTGTGTCAACCTCCGTCGCGATCGCGCTACACTCCTCCCATCTTCTTCTGCCAGAAAAGGGGGGCGTCCATGGAGCTCAGATCGACACGCAGGCGCGCCGTCTGCTTATCGGTAATCGCCGCGGTTAGTGTCTTCCTCTGTGCCCGGCCGGTGGCGCAGGACAGGACGGCGATGAAGGATTCTCTCTACGGCGATCCGGCTCACCCGAACATCTCGGGCATGTGGAACCCTGAGTTTGGCTATTTCGGTCCTCCGATCGGCGAGCAGCAGGAGCCCTCCAGGGCTTCCTCGACGGCGACGACCGGCGGACGGCCCGCCACACAACCGTTGCGGCCGCAGCTCACCCCGGCCTACGCAAAAAAATATGCGGAGTGGCGCAAGCAGTTCGAAACGGGCGCGCAGGAGCCCGATACGGTCACCAGATGTCTGGCCTTTGGCATCGCGCGCTTCGGGACGATGCCGGTTGAGATCATCCAGACACCGGGACAGATCACGCTGAACCTCGGCGTGCTCCACGACATCCGCAGGATCTATCTGGACGGCATCGGCCACACGACAGGCGCCGATCCGAGTTTCAATGGCGACTCGATCGGCCGATGGGAAGGGGACACGCTCGTTGTCGAGACCAACAACGTCCGTCCTGGGACGCTCGACCGCGACGGCGTCCCGTATTCCGACAAGCTGACCGTGGTGGAGCGCTTCCGGCGCGTCAATCCCAAGCGCTTGGAGATCGAGACGACGCTCACGGATCCAGAGGCGTTCACTGTGCCGTTCACCATCCGCCGCGCGTATGTTCCGATGCCGCCGGGCAGCCGTTTCGAGGAGTACGTGTGCGAGAACAACCGCCACCTCAGAGATAGGGAGGCAACGCGATGAGGCGCAGGATCAAGGCAGGAATACTCGCAACGCTGCTGGCTGTGCTGACCGCGCCGATCCAGGCGCATCACTCGTTCTCGTTGTTCGACATGGGAAAGACCGTCACGTTCAAGGGCACTGTTAAAGAGCTCGAATGGACGAACCCTCACGTGTGGATCGATCTCACAGTGATGGAAAACAACAAGGCCGTGACGTATAGCTTCGAGGGCGCGGCGATTGCCGTGCTGAAACGAGTGGGCTGGAACAGAGATTCTGTCAAGGCCGGGGATGTCATCACCGTTGTGGGTCATCCGTACAAGGACGGACGCCCCGGGGGCTGCTTCGACCATGTGGTTCTTGCGGACGGCCGCAAACTCGGCACCGGTGATGCGCTTCCCGGAGCCCTGCGCGTACCGGGCGTCGAATGACGCATAGAGGAAAGGGACCTTCTATGAAATCACGCCGCACTGTCGCGATCATGACCCTGGCATCCATCGGATTGATTGTTGCGGCCATTCAGCCGCTCTCATTTGCGCAGGCAGCACAGGGCCCGCGAACCGAGGCGGCTGCGCCCGTCTACGAGGTGGCGCCCGGCTGGCTCAAGGTGCCGGAATGGCGAAAGGAGACCAGAGGCTGGGATTCGAGCAATGAGATCGGCAGCATGCATGGTGATGTGGCCGTCAGTTCGACGGGAGACGTCTACGTAAGCGTTGAGGGCACCGCCCGGCAGCGGTTCGCTTCCAACGGGCCAGGGCCAGGCCTTCAGGTCTATGACGCCAACGGCCATTTCGTCCGCAATGTCCCAAATGCGCCGTATGACTTTCACGGTTTTGTGATTCAGCGCGAGGCAGGTGGCGAGTTTATCTACGGTGCTCGTTTGGGGAACGGCACGACGGCCGAATATCTTGCCCGAATCGCAGATCAGGTGATCGTCAAGATGAGCCTGGACGGCAAGGTGGTGTTGGCCATCCCCGCCTCGAGTATTCCGGATCAGTTCAAGAACAAGACGGAAGATGGCCGGCCCTTTACCAGGCTGACACATGCGACCGTGGCGCCGAATGGAGATATTTACGCGGCGGACGGATATGCGACCAGCTTCATCCATCGGTTTGATCGCACGGGGAAGTACATCAAGTCGTTTGGCAGCAACGCGCAGCCTTACGGTTTCCGCACCCTGCATAAGCTCGCCGTCGATACGAGGTTTACACCCGCCAGGCTCATCGCGTGCGATCGCGCCAACAATCGGATCGTCCACCTGACGCTCGAGGGCGATCTCATCGGTGTGGTGGCAACGGACATCGTGTTGCCGGCAGCCATTGCCATCTACGGGGACTACGCGGCGATTGCCTCACTTCGAGGGCAGGTTTACCTGTTGGACAAGGCCGGCAAGGTTGTCTCGAATCTGGGTGTCAACACCGTCGCGGACGAAGTGCAGAACAACGCGACGGACCCGTCCAAATGGCGCCCTGGTATTTTTACTGCCCCTCACGGCATTGCGTTCAGTTCGCGCGGTGACCTTCTGATCTCTGAGTTCAATCTGTACGGACGGGTGCACCGGTTCAACGTCCGGACGTCGCAGATTACGTCGGGCGGCAGGTAGGCGCGGGCCATGCGCAATCTCGGCCGCCCGCAAGCGCGCTTGGGCGTCGTGTCTGTCTGGCTGGTGTTCTTCGTTGTCGCCGTCTCTCACTTCGGTTCCGCGCAGCAGCGAGGGCTCGATCGACGCACGTGGCGCGAGTACGGCGGCAGCCCCGACAACGCGAAGTACATGACCCTGGACCAGATCACCAAGGCCAACGTCCACCAGCTCCAGGTCGCGTGGACTTATCCGACGCAGGACAACATCACCTACGCCTTCAACCCCGTCGTGATCGACAACGTGATGTACGTATTCGCGCGGAACTACTCGTTGGTCGCGGTGGATGCCACGACGGGCAAGGAAATCTGGATCCACGAAGGGCTGCAGGGGATCGACAATCTCTCGCCGCGAGGCACGGTCTACTGGGAGAGCAAGGACCGTTCGGATCGCCGGTTGTTCATTCAGCACAACAACTATCTCCAGGCGATCGATGCACGCACCGGTCAGTCGATCCTGACCTTTGGCGAGGAGGGCGTCGTGAATCTCCGCGATGGATTGGGCCGCGACCCGCAGACCGTCATCCAGGTGCAGTCTCGAGTGATCGGAAAGGTTTTCGAGAACCTCCTCATCATGGGCTCGTCGAGTGGCGAGAATTACATGTCGCCGCCTGGAGACTTGCGCGCGTACGACGTGGTCACCGGGAAGCTCGTCTGGCAGTTTCATACCGTGCCGCAGCCCGGGGAATTTGGGTACGACACCTGGCCGAAGGACGCCTGGCGCTACGCTGGCGGCGCGAATACCTGGGGCGAGATCTCGCTCGATGCAGAACGCGGCATCGCGTACTTTCCCACAGGGTCGCCCACCTACGACTTCTACGGAGCTGATCGCCAGGGGATCAATCTATTTGGCACCGCGCTCCTCGCGCTCGACGCGCGAACTGGAAGACGACTGTGGCACTTCCAGATGGTGCACCACGATCTCTGGGACTGGGACAATTCTGCCGCTCCAGTGCTGACGACCATCCGTCACAAGGGCCGGATGGTGGATGTGGTGGCTCAAGCCGGCAAGACCGGATTCCTGTATGTCTTCGATCGGGTGACCGGCGAACCCATCTGGCCCATTGAAGAAAGACCCGTCCCGCCAAGCGATGTGCCGGGAGAGAAGGCCTGGCCGACGCAGCCGTTTCCGACAGCGCCCCCGCCGTTTGCCCGTCAGACGTTCTCAGCCGACGATCTCAATCCGTTCATTCTGACTCCTGCCCAGCGCGAGGAGTGGAAGCTCCGTCTTGCCAAGTCGCAGGGGGGAGGCGGCGGTGTGGCTATGTTCACTCCACTCTCCGCAACGCGAGAAACCGTCATCATGCCGGGAACGCAAGGTGGAGCGAACGTGGGGACAACGGCCGCGCATCCAACCGACGGCTCGGTGTATGTGCTCGGCATCAACATGCCGTTCATTCAGAGGCTGCAGCTGGAGCGTGGGCGTGGAGGCGCACCGCCCGCGCCGGCGGCGGCCGTGCAACAAGGGGCCGCTATTTACAAGGAGCGCTGCGAATCGTGCCACGGCGTCGATCGTCAGGGTACCGGCGGCTCGCCGACATTGATTGGAGCAAACGGCCGCCTGGGAGCGGTCGGCCTCCGTTCCGTCATTGTGGACGGCCGTGGGCCGATGCCGCCGACCGATCTGAACGCGACCGAACTGGAGGCGCTCGTCGCGTTTCTCGCGGCGCCGCTCGGCGGCGGACGGGGTCGGGGAGCCGGACCAGCGCGCGTGCCAACCGTGGTCGGTGGGCCGGTTGTTGCGAGCGGCGGTGCGCCCGCCGGTCGCGTGCAGCCGAATGGGCAGGCCCCGACGACGGGGAACAACATCGGTCCAGACTGGCCGTATCCACCCGGCACGACAGGCGCCGAGCTTCGGTATTTCTCCACGGGTGGGGGACAAGCGGCTCTTGCGGCGCCGCCGTATGCGACCCTCACGAAGTACAACTTGAACACGGGCACGATCGCTTGGCAGGTTCCGTCCGGGGGCGA
Organism: Vicinamibacterales bacterium; assembly: GCA_963821375.1. GTDB lineage: Bacteria > Acidobacteriota > Vicinamibacteria > Vicinamibacterales > JAMQPK01 > JAMQPK01. The sequence continues at coordinate 149,478 of CAWGDN010000001.1, read as the reverse complement.
GGACGCGCGTGCGGTGGTCGAAGGCGGGCGTGATACCGGCTACATCCAGCATCGCACAGGGATGATCATCACATCGACAGGACTGCTATTCCAGGTGGGCGGTGATGCGAGGCTGCGGGTCCATGATACGGACACCGGCAGAGTTCTCTGGACGACCGCTCTTCCGACCGGCGGCGGCCGAGCGCTTCCCTCGATGTACGAAGTGAATGGACGTCAGTTTCTGGTCGTCAATGCCAGTGCCGTGCCTACGGCCGCCATGGGACCGACGTCGGGTGAACCCAGGGGCTACGTCGTCTTCGCATTGCCTGCCGCCGGCGTGCCGTAGTGAGGAGTGGAGGCCCAAGGAAATCATGCGTAGAAGACACCTTGTCGGCATATGGTCACTTCTTTTTTCTTCGTGGTTGCTTGCGCAGAACCCTGCGACCCCTCCTCCGGGAGGCGGTGGCGGCGGAGCAACCACCAGGGCCCTTGCCGACCCAACGACCCCCGCCAGGACGGAAGCTCGGCTCGCACCGCTGAAGCGGCTCACCCCTGTGACAGAGCAGCAACTGTTGAACCCACCGCCGGGCGACTGGCTCCACTGGCGTCGAACCTATAGCGGGCAGGGCATCAGCCCTCTCACTCAGATAAACCGCAACAACGTCAAGAACCTGAAGGTGGCTTGGACGTGGTCCCTGGCTCCCGGAGTGAATGAATCCACACCCTTGGTTCACGACGGGATCATGTACGTCTGGAATTACGGTGATCGTGTGCAGGCGATGGACGCCAAGACTGGCAATCTCCTCTGGCAATACACCAGGGACCTGCCGAGCGACATGACCCTCGCGTCTTTTCTGAGGACCAAGAAACACCTGGCGATCGCGGGCAACAAAGTTATCTTGCCGACAACCGATGTCCATCTCATTGCGCTCGATGCAAAGTCCGGCAAGGTACTGTGGGACACCACGGTTGCCGACTACAAGCTCAGGTACGCCTACAACTCTGGTCCGCTCATCATTCGCGACAAGGTGCTCATGGCCACGACGAATTGCTCGCCTGGCCGCACCGCGCCCAAGCCGCCGCCGGATGGCTGCTTCATCTCGGCGCACGATCTCGAGACGGGCAAGGAGCTCTGGCGCTTCAACACGATCCCCAAACCTGGCGAGCCTGGCGGCGATAGCTGGAACAACCTGCCACCTGAGCGGCGGAATGGTGCGGCCCTCTGGACGTCGGGAAGTTACGACCCCGAGTTGAACCTCACGTATTGGGGCACCGGCCAACCCTATCCCTGGGTTTCCATGGACAGAGGGACGTTCGAACCGGAAGGGCCGGTCTCGAAGACACATGAGCTGCTGTACACCAACTCAACGTTGGCGTTGAATCCCGACACCGGCAAGCTGGCATGGCACTTCGCGCACTTGCCGAATGACTCGTGGGATCAGGACTATGCGTTCGAGCGGATCGTCGTCAACATCCGGGTCAACGGACGAATGCGGAAAGCCGTCGTGACGGTGGGGAAGCCGGGCATTGTTGAGGTGTTGGATGCGGCGACGGGTGAGTTCATCTACGCGAAGGACATGGGTACCCAGACGATGGTGAAGTCGATCGATCCCGTGACTGGCGCGAAGACGCTGATTGAGGCTGAGCCCTGGAACACCTATTTCTTCTGTCCGACCAATGCCGGTGCGAAGAGCTTTCAAGCCGGGGCGTACGACCCGGCGACCAAGAACTACTACTTCACGCTGAACGAAATTTGTATGAGGCCGGGAGGTGGGGTCCAGCCCAACCCCAATACACCGGACGGCGAGCCTGGAAGGGTTGTCGCGGTCAATCTCGAGACTCGTGAGGTGACCTGGCAACACCGAGAACGCTCGCCTCAGTCGTCGGCCGTGCTGACGACCGCAGGCGGGCTCGTCTTCGTCGGGACCATGGACCGCTATTTCCGCGCACACGACGACCGCACCGGCAAGATTCTGTGGGAAACGCGCCTCAACGACGTGCCGAACGCGTTCCCGATCACCTACACCGTCGATGGCAAACAGTACATCGCGATGATTGCCGGGTATTCGGGGATCAATGGGCGAGGCCACTACGTGGGAATCGTGCCGGAGATCGGTGCATCGCTACCTCCGGCTAACGCTGTTCTGTGGGTTTGGGAACTGAATTGAGAGAGGTTGCTTCACCGCGGCACTTTCCAGAGCCGCACGATTGATATAGAGGACAGCACGTAGCCTTCGGTGTCGGGCGGCGTGAGACGCACGGTGTTCGACGAAATCAGACCGCCGACATATGGGGCGGGGAGTCCTTCGAGCAGGAACCGGTTCACGCGCGACTGGACCACCGGCGTCTGTTGCGCGACGTACTGATCCCCTGAGCCCCTGAATGGAATCCCGTTGATCGTTCCGATTGTGTAGATCCTCGGCGGCGCGTTCGGGGAAACCGCCAGACAAGCACGCATCTCACCGATCCGACTGCGTCTGACGTCGGTGACGCGTCCGGATGCATCGTCTCCGCTGATGGACCACAGAGAAAAAAGGTTCTCGCCAGTCGCCGTGAACGGCGCCGTGGTCCTGCAGAAGTCGGTCTCGCCATCGATGGCCCGTTCCGGAACGGACCGGAACAAGTAGATCTCCTCCACAGCGGTCGGTGTTTCGGCTTGCGTCGTTTGCGCTTCAGCACGAGGAGGAGAACCGGCGACGAGTATTGCGAACATCAAGACCGCCAGTTTCATTGGCATCTCTCTCCCTTTTTGATTGGCCTCGCGTGTTCGGCTCACGGGATCACGGGAACTTCCAGATACGTGTCGAAGCTCCCGCCGGTGTGAACGGTGTGCTCGCCCGAGTTGATCAGCGCCGTATAGAACAGCAACGGTTGAATCACCGGGTGTCGCCCTTGAACCGGAATTGCAGTTCGTTGCCTTGCGCGTCGAACTTCTTCACGGCGACGAACAGGTCCATGTCGTTGGCAGCGGCGGCCGACACGGCAACACGTTTTGGCTGACCCAAGATCACAGAGACGACTCTCATGTTCTGGCACTTGGCACCTATTCGGGTCGGACCGCGCCACCTGGCGACCTCGCTGCTCGACTGGCGTCCCGGATCAGTGGGCGAGCACGATCCCCGCGCCAAACCGGAACGCGTTCACACCCTCGACGGCGAGAATCCGAATGTAGTCCGCGCCGACACGGACAACGAACTTGTCCGCCAGGCGCAACTGCATTCCGCCGCCTGCCTGCAGCGCTATGTCCGTGCCCTTCGCCTCGTCGCTGAAGGAAAACCCAGGGAAGCCGGCGAAACTGCCTGATGCTGTGACCTTCGCCGAAGCAGTGATCGCGCCAACCAGGAACTGCCCGAACGGAACCACCGTGGGGTTCGCCCGGCTGCTGTAGCGCACGCCACCCATGAACTCATGAACCCTCAGGTCGACTGAGGCGCTTGCTGCAAGACCGCCAAAGGTCGCCGATTCAGCAATCGACGTGTAATTGCCGCCCGTGGCGAACACGACACCGAGGTGGCGGTTCAGATTCGCGGCAAGATCAACGTACCAGCCAGCTGGCAACGACTGATCGACATCCCGGACCGGCACGTCGCCAATGTCGATACTCTCCAAATCTGCCGAGATATTGAGAAACTGATAGCCTCCCGACACCTCGATGCGCGGCGTTTGTGCCGCCGCGGGAAGCGTGGCGCCCAACGCAGCCACAGTCAAGAGCAGGCCGTGGATCATGGCGCGCATGTGAACATCAAGACCGCCAGTTTCATTGGCATCTCTCTCCCTTTTTGATTGGCCTCGCGTGTTCGGCTCACGGGATCACGGGAACTTCCAGATACGTGTCGAAGCTCCCGCCAGTGTGAACGGTGTGCTCGCCCGTGTTGATCAGCGCCGTATAGAACAGCAACGGTTGAATCACCGGATGTCGCCCTTGAATGTAGACGCGCAGACTGTCCCCCTTCCGAAAGAGCGTACTGGACGGCAGCAGCGCAATCTCCACCGGCACGATCTCGCCGGGCTTCAGTTTGCGCTCGCCGCTGAACTTCTGCACCGGCTGCCAAGGCGTGGAGAGTACTGGGTCCAGCTCTCTCAGGGAGACCCGCATCTGGCCTTTGGCCACCATGTCGGCGCTGAATCCGTTCATGCCCCGGAACTGCAGTTCGTTGCCTTGCGCGTCGAACTTCTTCACGGCGACGAACAGGTCCATGTCGTTGGCGGCGGGGGCCGACACCCAGAGCTTGGCCTTCATGTACCCAGTCAGCTCGGTGTCGCGGTCGAACGTCATCCCAAACGAAGCATCGCCGCCTGTCGTCGAATGGTAGGTTGCCGTGGCCGCCGGTACGGGTTGAGAGCTCAGCGATCCGTTCCGCGCGTCGAGATAGAGCTTCGTGTAGCGGGTGCGGGCGAGCGGGAACTCGTTTTCGAAGCGCACCGTGTACTCGTCGCGCGTGCTGCGAACCTCCAGCCGCACTTTCGGCGTGGCCCGCCAACCGTTGTCCTCTCCCTTGAGAAAGTAATCGAAAAATTTCTTTTGGTAGGCGAGACCGTCCTCGCTGTAGAACCGCTCCCACTTCTTGCCGCCGTGCGTGTAGAGCCACTTGTCAGTGGAGCCGATTCTTCGAAACGCCTCAAAAGTGCCTCGAGTGTGGAGTCCTTTATCCGACCAGCTCGCGGTGATCAGTGCCGGCACCGCGCTGAGCTCCATCTTGGGCACGCCCTGAAGCATGGACTGACGACCGACAGGGTCGGTCGCTTCGGCCCACGCCTTTGCGACTTCGCCTGGCGGGAGCTTCGCGAGGGCGACCCTGGTGTCGCGGTGGGTGAAGTTCGTTTCCGGAATCCCACCCCAGAACATGCTGTCCCTGTAGACGTCGGTTTGGCCTTCCCACGGAACGATCGCTTTCAGATGCGGCGACGGCGGTTGAACGGAGGCGGCATAGAACTGGTTCGTGGCGAGCGCGGATACGCCGAGCATGCCGACGTTGCCGCTGCTCCAGGGTTGCGCGGCGACCCACTCGATGACGCGGTGGATGTCCTGGGCCTGCTGGACGGCGGTGGGCGCGGTTCCCTCGGATTTGAACCCACCGCGCCGGTCGACGATCATCACCGCGTAGTCGTGGGGTACCCAGAACGCGGGGTCTGGCGCTTCCCAGGCCGTCAGCATTGACACCTTCATGTGTCCCAAATCCGCTCCGTGCGCCCACACCCGATCCACAAACGGCGAATACGTACCGGGATTGGGGCGACCCTGCTCGTCGTATGTCGGAGGCGTCTGGTCTTTGCCGTACGGGGTCATCGAGAGAATGACCGGATACCTGCCGGGCTTTTCGGGACGAAAGACGTTGCCCGCCAGTCGAACACCATCCGGCATCGTCACGATGACATCCCGTTCGATTCGGATTCCGGCCGGTATCGGGACGATCTGATATGCCAGGGCGGCATCGGGTCGCGGCGGCGTATCGGCCGGCCGTTGAGCCAGAGCGACGACGGCAACGGCCACGCACAGACTCGATGTGATGGCGGCTGAGTGGATCAGCGACCTCCTCAGACGAGAATCAACGTTCTTGCGCATGGATCCTCTCGAGCTCACACGTTACCAGCGAAACGCGGCAGCAACCTGCCCGCATTGCCACGCTCGATGTCCTGACGCACCGCATCGTCCAGCCGGTACTGCTGCCATCCGTCTACGGTCGCGGTGACCTCCCGGTACGGGTAATCGGTGCCCCACAATATTTGTGATGACGGCACGAGGTTCATCAATGCTGCGAGCGACGAAGGGTTCGTCGCGTTTGCCACTTCGTAATGCAGGCGCCGCAACTCAGCGATGGCGCCGTTGGGCGCCGCCGCCTTCAAGTGAGGCTGCGTTTGAAAGGCCGCGGCAATGCGGTGGGCCAGCACAGGTAGCGTGCCGCCGGAATGGCAGAAAATGAACCGGATATCCGGGCATCGGGTGAGGGTGCCTCCGGCGAGCAGGCTGATAACGGCGCGGCTCGTATCGAACAGGAATTCGGCCATGCTCGATGTGACCCCAGGAATCAGGCCCGCACAGCATACAGGCTCTGTCGGGTGCACGAACACCACGGCCTTGCGTCGGTTCAGCTCGTCGAAGACTGGAGCAAAGGCCGGGTCGCCCGGCCAGCGGTTGTCATAGCTGGTCTGAAGCGCGATGCCATCGGCGCGCAGTGTGTCGAGCGCGTAGGCGATCTCAGCCAGGCTGCTCTTGACGTCGGGCAGCGGGATGGAGGCAAAGAAGCCAAATCGAGCGCGATGATCGGCGGCCACCTTCGCGCCGAATTCGTTGCCGATTCGCGCCAGCTTGCTCGACATCGCCGCGCCGCCGTGCCAGGCGCCGGGAATCGGAAGCGACAGGATCGACGTGGCTATGTTGTACCGATCCATCGCTTCGATCGATCGTGAGAGCGTCCACTCGAGGACAAGCGGGTTTGGCGTGATCTGCCGGATGCGGTCTGCGATGAGGGCCGCGTATGCCGGAGGCAACATGTGGTGGTGGACGTCGATCCGGCCCGCGCGTCCGTCGGTGCGCTGCATCGCGGCGGCAGAGATTCGGGGAACCCCAAAGCCGGCCATCACCGTTCCGGCGCCGAGTGCGCCGAGTTGCGTGAGGATCGATCGACGGGAATACAAGTCCATCACATTCTCCTTCCGCGGACGCTTCATGTCTTGGCAATTTCGCGAGGGCTCGCCGGATAGCGATATGGACCGAGGGTTACGAACAGCACGCAGGTGACGACCAGCAAGACTTCGAATACGGCGAACGCCGGGCGGTAGGAGCCCAGGAGCTGAAACGACCAGCCGAGCGCGGCGGCGCCGGCAGCATTCCCGAGCACGACCCCCGAGAACATCAGGCCGTGCAGCGCCCCGAAGGCGCGCACCCCGAAATAGCGCGTAATCAGAAACGACAGCAGGTCGACCTCGGCGCCGATGCCGAGGCCGAGCATCACCGTGCCGACGAGTGGGCTGACGAACTGCAGATCCCAGCCCAGAATCGCAAGTCCGATCATCGGTCCGACCAGGAACGCCAGCGCCACGTAAGGCGCAAACACCCGATCCATGACGTAGCCCGCAGCCACGCGGCCGACAATCAGCGCGAGCCCGGCGCCGGCCATGGTCGCAACGGCGGTGCCAATCGGTACGCCGCGATCGGTGAGCAACGGCACGACATGCACCAGCGAACCGTTGATCGTTGTCGTGGCCAGGAAGAATGCCATCGCGAGCGACCAATACCTCCAGGTGCGGATCGCCTCCGCAAAGCTCATACCGGGCAGCGCCATCGTTTCTGCCGATGTTCGTGTCCTGCGGCTCCGGCAGGAGGAGGAGCACCGGAAGGAAGGCGACCAGCATGATGGCGGCCCCGAGGCCCACATAGCCGATGCGCCAGCCGAACGCGGTGATCAGCGTATTGGACAGTGTCGGCATCAGTGTCGTCCCCACTCCGACACCGGCGAGCGCCAGTCCCATCGCGAGCCCGCGGTTGCGATCGAAGTAGCTCGCGATGACTTTCGAGTAGGCTGTCGGGCTCTGCCCGGCGCTGACGAGGCCGGCAACCCCATAGAGCAGGACAAGCACCATGAATGACGGTGCCAGCATCGCCATCGCCGCGGTGGCCAGCGCGAACAGCGCGATTGAGGCCAGCAACGGGCCGCCGCACGCCCCACAGATCGAGTGCGCGTCCGAAGAACGGTGCCGAAATCGCCGTCATGACGTTCGAGATGCCGATCGCCGTGGAAATCTCCCCGCGGCCGAACCCGAGATCCTCCGAAACCGGCTTCAGAAATACGCCGGTGGCGAACACCAGGATTGGGCCTTGTCCCACGACCAACCCCAGGCCCGACGCGAAGACGATCCACCATCGACTGCGCGTTGCGAGCACGTCAGCGCTCCAGCCCAGTTAGAACGACGGTAACCAGTGACCTTAAATGAGCGAGGCCGCTGGCAACCGAACGGTTCTTCTGCCCAAGCCACCGCCGGACATCCGCAGCAAACACATAGAAAATCACCTGAGCAATAGCGGCATCGGAGGATTCGCACCGTATCGTACCGCGACGCCGCGCCTCGCTCACCACCCGTTCGATGCCCCTGATCGTGGCCTGGCGCGTCGCCTGGAAGCGAGCGCTCTCTTGCCCCGACGTGAAGAATGTCAATTCTCTCAGGAGGTCGCGGGAAAACTGGCGGTTCTTCGCGTAGAACTTGAAGAAGTGCGAGAAGATCTCGATCAACTGGTCGAGGAGCGGCTTCGCGTAATCCACCTTGGCGAAGGCGACTTTGCTGAGCGACTCGAGATCGTCGTTGCCTGCCAGAAAGAGCAGGTCGCGCTTGTCGGCCGCGTACAGAAACAGCGTGGCCAGTCCGACCCGCGCTCGCTCGGCTATTTCGCGGATCGAGGTGGCATCGAAGCCTTGTGTGCTGAACAGGTGACGCGCCGCCTCTCGGATGCGCAGCCGCTTGTCGGCCTTGTTCCGTTCGCGCAGGGTGGGCGCCGTCATCATGGAAGATTGTGCCGTGGACTCTTGACGGATCGATATCATATCTGGATGATGATCATAAGCAATCATGATCATAAAGAGCCCCGGTCCTCGCAAAGTCGCCCTGGTCACCGGCTCGGCCTCGGGAATCGGCAGAGCTATCGCCATCGCGCTGGCGGGCGCCGGCTTCGACGTGGCCATCAACTACAGCCGGAGCGAGGCGGCGGCCCGCGAGACCGAGCGGTTGGCGCAGGAGGCGGGCGCCCGCACCGTCGTCCTCAAGGCCGATGTGAGCCGCGAAGACGAGGTGGTGGCGATGATCGAGAGTGTCGAGCGCACGTACGGCGGGCGCTTGGACCTGCTCGTGAACAATGCAGGGACGACGACCGATGTGCCGCCCGCGCAGTTCGACCAGCTCAGCGTCGAGGAGTTTGATCGGGTATTCGCGGTGAACGTGCGCGGAACCTTCCTGGTTACCAAGCATGCCGCCCGTCTGCTGAAGGCGATGGACGAAGCCGACGTGATCAACACGGCCAGCATCGTGGGATTGCGCCCTGGCCCACAGCCGCTGCCGTACTCAGCCAGCAAGGCGGCGATCATCTCGATGACGCAAACCCTGGCCGGTGCGCTCGGACCCAAGATTCGCGTGAACGCATTGGCGCCAGGGTGGATGGAAGGCGATTGGATGCAGAAGGCGCTGGGCTCCAACTACGACAGACTCATGGAACGCCGCGCGAAAGCCACGCCGCTCAATCGGTGCGCGACCGCCGACGATGTCGGGGCCACTGCTGTCGCCATCGCAACCTCCATGCGGTTCACGACCGGCCACACATTCATCATCGACGGCGGCTACAGCGCCGTCACTTGAGCCGGAGAACACGAAGTGGAAGGCGTCGTTTCGTTTCCAGCGGAGTTCGCCGCGGCCTATCGCGCCAAAGGACTCTGGGACGATCGGCCGCTGCGGGCGGCGTTCAAGGACTGGTGTGATCGATTCGCAGACCGCGTTGCGGTGTGCGATGCCAGCCGGCAGGTTACCTTCGCGGAGCTCGATCGACGATCGACCAACCTTGCGCTGAACCTGCTCGACCTGGGACTGCGACCGCAGGACCGCCTGGTCGTCCAACTGCCCAATGTGATCGAGTTTGTCTACCTGCATTTAGCATTGCAGAAGATCGGCGCAATTCCGGTCATGGCCTTGCCTCCGCACCGCTTTCGCGAGATCAGCTTTTTCGTCGAGACGACCGCCGCCGTTGCCACGGTCACACCCGATTTCCACAAGGAGTTCAGCTATATCGAGATGACCGAGCGGATCAGCCGGTCGGCCCCGCATCTGAGGCATCGCATTGTGCTGGGTTCGGCGCCCGGCGGATGCGTCTCACTGCAGGAGCTGATCGAACGGCCCGCGTCACGCCCGATAGAAGAGCTGTCCAACATCGCGATCGATGCGGAGTTGCCGGCCCTGTTTCTCTTGTCGGGCGGTACCACCGGAATCCCGAAGCTCATCCCGCGCACCCACAACGACTATGCCTTGAATTCGCGCCTCGCGGTCTCCGTCTGCGACATTCGTCCGGGCAGCGTGCTGCTCGACGTCCTTCCCATTGGTCACAATCTGCCCCTGGCGTGTCCCGGGCTCCAGGGATTCCTGTCGCAAGGCTGTTCGGTGGTCCTGCACACGAGCACGGCGCCGGAGGAAGTGTTTCCTCTGATCGACCGGTTCGGCGTCACCCACATCCACGTGGTTCCGGCCCTGCTTATCCGCTGGATCGAAAGCCCCGCCGCTGCGAAACACGACCTCGGCTCCGTTCGGGTTATTCAAAGTGGCGGTCAGAATCTTCAGGCCGAGGTGAGGCGCCGAACCGAGCGGGTGTTTCGCCACTGCCGCGTCCAGGAGAACTTCGGAATGGCCGAAGGACTCCTGATGTTCGTTCGCCTGGACGATCCGGTTGACGTGCGGATGGAGACAGTCGGGCGTCCCATGTGTGACGACGACGAAGTGTTGATTCTCGGGGAGGATGACAAGCCGGTGCCTTTCGGTGAAGTCGGCGAGTTGTGCTGCCGCGGGCCCTACACGCTCCGGGGATACTACCGCGCACCCGAGTACAACCAGCGGGCCTTCACGCACGACGGCTTTTACCGCAGTGGCGACCTGATGCGCCAGCATCTTTCGGGGAACTACATCGTTGAAGGTCGCAAGAAGGACCTGATCAACCGCGGCGCCGAGAAGATCAGCGCCGAAGAAGTCGAGGGATTGGTCCTGTGTCATCCGGCAGTCGAGAATGTCGCCTGCGTGGCGATGCCGGACCCTCGGCTGGGCGAAAAGAACTGCGCGTGCGTGATCCTGAGGTCCGGCCACTCCCTCGAGTTGCCGGAGCTCGTTGAATTTCTGAACAGCTACGAACTCGCGAAATTCAAGCTGCCCGAACGACTCGAGCGCTTCGACAGCTTTCCACTCAGCAATTTCGGCAAGGTCTCGAAGAAGGATCTGGTCGCCATGGTCGCCGAACGTCTCAAGGTGGCGAGATGAGCGACGTTCTGTCCGAAGTCAGAGATGGCGTTGCCATCATCACGCTGAACGACGCGCCTCGGCGAAATGTGCTGTCTGGTGCCCTGTGTGCGGCGTTGAGTGCGGCGGTCGAGAGCGCTGGCGCCTCACCCAATGTGCACGTCATCGTCATTACAGGGACGGCGCCCGTCTTTTGTGCGGGAGCGGATCTGAAGGACCTGAGACTTGCCGCAGAGGGACAACCGAGCGCGCTCGAAGCCGTCTACAAGTCCTTCATGGACGTCGCGATGAGCCCGCTTCCTACGGTTGCCGCCGTGAACGGCCCGGCCGTGGGTGCCGGATTCAATCTTGCCTTGGCCTGCGACATGCGCATCGCCGCCGATGAGGCGGTGTTTGACACTCGCTTCTTGAAACTCGGGTTGCATCCCGGCGGCGGGCATACGTGGATGCTTCTGCGCGCCGTGGGATGGGCGCACGCCTCGCGTCTGCTGCTCGCGGGCCAGCCGGTCGACGCAGGTGAGGCGCTCGGGATCGGCCTGGTGGAAGCCGTTGTGCCAGGCGGCGAACTCCTGGATCGGGCCATCGAGATGCTGCATACGATCGTTGCAGCGCCGCGGGAACTCATCGTTCGAACCAAGGCCACGATGCGCTTGGCAGCGCGCTCGGGGCACGAGGTCGCGTTTGCGCACGAAACGGCCGAGCAGCAGTGGTCGCTCTCGCAGCCGGGTTTTGCCGCTGCACTGGCGCGTCTGCAGAAACGCTGACGCACGGCGAGGATCTCGGCCCATGCGAATCATCGATCTCCATTGCTATCCCAACACCAAGCCGTGGATCGACTGTCAGGGATCCTATGTGGCCGCGCTGGCGAAATATTGGAAGCGTGAGTGGACGTGGAAGGAAGAAGACGCCGTGGCGGCCGAGTTCCGGGAGAACGGAATCCAGGCGTGTCTTGTCGCCCTGGATCTCTCTACGACCATTGGCACACCGCCATGCTCAAACGACTATGTTGCGGGCATGCGCGATCGGCATCGGGATTGTGTCATCGCTGCCTGGGGAGCCGTTGAGCCTGCGCTGGGTCAGGCGGCAGCCGATGATGTCCGGCATGCCGTACGCGATCTCGGCATGATCGGCTTTCACTTTCATCCGATCATGCAGCACTTCAGTGTTGACGACACCCGTTACTACCCGTTGTTCGAGGAAATCTCGGCACTGAAGGTGCCGGTGATGATCGACGTCGGGATGACGGGGATGGGTGCGGGAATGCCCGGTGGCATGGGAGCCAAGACCCGGCACGCCCATCCCGCCGCCGTCGACTCGCTCGCTGCGGATTTTCCGTCGCTCACGATCATCATGGCCCATCCAGGCTATCCGTGGATTGACGAGACAACCGTCGTCGCCCTGCACAAGGCCAACGTGTTCTGGGAAATGTCGGGGTGGAGCCCCAAGTATCTTCCTGAGCAGATCGTTCGGGATATGCGTGGACGACTGCGCGACAAGATGATGTTTGGCAGTGACTATCCGAGCATTCCGTATCCCCGGCTCCTCAAGGAATGGCACGAATTGGGTTTCAAAGACGAGTTCCTGGAAGGTTTCTTTCACGGGACCGCCGAGCGGGTGCTGGGGCTTTAGCCATTGCGATTGCAGGCCGGAGGGTCGACGGTCCTGCCACCATTTCTTGCACGCGAGGCAGGCAGTCAGTATAGTGCGCGTCTTGCAGGAGGATTGATGATGCGAGGGCGACCCCTGCTCGTCGGCGTGGCGGTGCTCCTTGCGACAGCGGGCGGTGTGGGCTCACAAGTGCTGGGACCGAGAGTCGAGGCGCCCGCGCTGCCCTCGAACGTCGACCCTTACAGCCTCTCCTTCGAGGAAATCAGGAAGTATTCGGCAGCCAAGGGATTCGAGCTCGTCGGCCACAGCTACTTCAAGGTGCCCGAACGTGCGCCTTGGGCGAAGGCTCAAGGCCGCCCCGGTTCTGAGGTCGGATCGGGTTTCAACACGGTACGCGTCTACGACGGGATCGCCTACCTCGCGGGCTACAACAGTCCGCAGACGCTGTTCGGGGTACTCATTGCCGACGTGCGCGATCCGCGCAGCATGAAACCACTCAGCTTCGTGCCGTGCCGGGCCGGCACGCGTTGCAACTACCTACGCGTCAACCGCCAGAAGAAGATCCTCATCGTGAATCACGACGCGGACAACAGCAATCCCATCCGGCCGGCAAGCGGGCAGGCGGCGCAGGCGGGAGTCTCGTTTCACGATGTGTCCAACCCCGCGCGGCCGCGCGAAATCGCGTTTATCGCCTTCCCCGCGAATGCCGCCGCCCACGGCCTGGACGCCGACGATCGGTACGCCTACAGCTGCGGCCAGTTCTCAAACGATCTGCAGCGCGAAGCGTTGTCGATCATCGACTACTCCGATGTCGGGAACATCCGGCAGGTCGCGACGTGGCATGTGCCTGGGATGCTGAAGGGGGAGCAGTTCGGGCCGCTCAACCGGCTCGGTCCCGACGGCAAGCCGCAGGTCATCCAGTGCCATGAAATCGTGTACTACAACGATCGCCTCTATGTGGCGTGGCGCGATGCGGGCATGGTCATCCTGGACATCAAGAATCGAACGACACCGGTGCTGCTCGCCACTTACGATTACGTGCCGCCGTATCACGGCGGGTTTCTGGGCGCCGCGCACACGTCGCTGCCGGTCGTCGTCAAGGAAGGCGAGCATCCGGATCTCGTCGTCCACACCGACGAGATTTTCAACTGCCCTCCGGGGTTCGGTCGCATTCTGGACGTCTCCGACCTGAAGGCTCCCGAAGTCGTCAAAGGCGAACGCCCGGCCAACGTCGTCTTGCTCTCCACGTTCCGCCTCGATTTCGTGACCGACCAGTTTGAACCGAGCAAGCCGGCGTTCGTCTGTCCGGATAATCTCGGCAGCCGCGCGGGGGCGTCGACGCACCTGCCCGTCATCGACCGCCGCTCGCCGAGCCTCGTCTACATCAATTGGTACGACGAAGGATTGCACGTGCTGGACATCTCCAACCCGTTTGCGCCCGTGTTCGTCGCGCACTTCCTCTCGCCCGTGTTTCCGGCGCCAGTAAAAGGCGCGACAGGTCCGGTCAACATACACACGGTCCGCCACACGCGCGAGATCTTCCAGGATCCGGACACCGACCTCTTGTACCTGACCGACGGCAATGGCGGAGGGCTGATGGTGCTGCGGTACACGGGGCCAATTCCCACGCGCCTGCCGATCCCGGGCGCCCGATGACGAAGCCGCGCCGCGGTGCGATCACGTTTCTCGCACTGCTGTGCGGTGGGGCGTACGTGCTGGCGCACGACATCGCCGATTTCCAGTTCATCCCAAGCCTGGATCGGTTCGCGCTCTCCGCGGCCTACCGGCGCGGTGGGGAAATTGAGCGTGCCAACCTGGAAGCCGAGTTGTTGCCGATTCCAGGCGCCGACGAGAATGCCGTGCAGCTGATCCGCGACATCGACGGCGATGGCGATCCCGACGAGCTGCACTTCTTCCTCGAGGTCGTCGAGATTCAGGAGGAGGTCTATCCAGGCGAGTTCGTGACCTTTTGGGTGTTCGCGCCGGTGGGGACGGCAATGACGTCGCCGGCCCGGCTGCCGAGCCCCACGCTGCGCGTCGAGAGCGGCGACAGCGTCGAGATCACGCTATACAACACCCATTATCTGCCCCACACGATTCACCTGCACGGCACGAGTCAGGCCAACAACATGGACGGCGTGCCTCACATGACGCAGGACGAAGTGCCGCCCGGCGGGCAGTTCACCTATCGCTTTACGGCGGGTCAGCCGGGGACGTTCTGGTACCACTGTCACGTGCAGGACCAGATTCATCCGAGCATGGGCCTCGCCGGCATGCTGGTCATCGAGCCGGATCGACCTTACAACAACTTCGCGCATCTCGTGCCCGGTGCCGGACGCATCGCGTCCATGTCGAAAGCGACCCGTGAGGAGTACGACAACGAGTATTCGCTGGTGTACATGGACATCGACGACCGGCTGCACCGCATCCCTGCCGCCTACAGCGATCCCCGCGAGATCGAGAAGCGCATGCACCGCGACTACGATGTCACGCAGCGTGCCTCCAACATCTTTCTCGTCAACGGCCGCTCGTTCCCGTTTACGCTGCGCGACAGTCCGGTTCTGGTGAAGCCCGACCAGCGAACCAAGCTGCGGGTCCTGAATGTCGGCCCGCGCACGGTCTACCTGCACACGCACGGCCACCATCCGACGCTGACCGATCTCGACGGCTATCCAGTGCCGAAGGACGCGCGCATCACACGCGACGTGTTCGACATCGGACCGGCGCAGCGCGTCGATCTCGCGCTGCGTACCGGCAGCGACGGGTTCTATGCGTCAGGTCCCGGTGTCTGGCTGATGCACGATCACGCGCAGCCTGCGGCCACCAACAAGGGCATCAACCCTGGCGGTGATCACACGGCCATCGTTTACGACGGCTTCCTGGGAACGGATGGGCTTCCCAGCGCTCCGAACGGGCACCCCGGCAGTCATGCGCAATTCTTCAATCCCGACTACTACAAAGGCAAGATCCCGGTCTTCGATCCGTCGATCTTCGGGACCACGCTGCAGAATTACGAGCGCGGGTTTCCCACCACGCCGCCTGAAGGCGGCGCTTTTACCTACCCGCAGCGCCAGGAGAGCGGTGCGTTGCCGCGACTCGATCTGATCGATGCCGAACGCCATCGGATCGTGGCCACCGCGTGTCAAGGGACACGTCGTGGAACGCGGCGGCTCGTCGTCGGCGCCGGCCGGAAGTTCGCACGGGAAGGTGAGGTCTTTGGTTTCGAACCGCGCGAGCTTCGGGTCGGGCGCTGCGAGGAGGTCGAGATCGTGCTCGAGAACGCCGATGAGGTCCGCCACGACCTGATGATTCCTGGCCTCAATCCGATCTTCGCGTTGAACGTGATCGGTCCGAAGACGATCTCGGGGCGCTTCGTGACGCCGGACGAGGACGTCACGCTCTTCATGCATTGCCACGTACCGGCGCACGACAAGGTCGGCATGGTCGGCCGGCTCGTCGTCGGCCGCGGCGGTGAGATGCGAACGCCCTCGCCAACCTCGACGAGTCCGGGAGCCGGCGCAGTGTTGATGGGTGTCGGATCGGTGATGGGCTCACTCCCGCGCGAAGGACGCCTGATCGTCAATCACGAAGCCATTCCCGGCTTCATGGCTGCGATGGAGATGAGCTACCCGGTGGCAAATCCCTCGCTGCTGACCGGCGTCAACCCCGGGGACCGGATCGAGTTCACGATCGACTCAGGTCGCTCCGTCATCACCGCGATCAAGGTGACGGCGCCCGCGCGTTGAGTTGGCGGACAGCACGTCCGCGGTCTCCATGAAACGATGTGGAACTGGTTCCACATTACAGTATCATTGCGAAGTCGCTACGGTCCAGCCGGACGAGGAGTACATGAAGCTTGGTGTGAACACGTTCATCTGGTCGTCGCAGTTTGCCGATGCGGAAGTTCCTCTGCTGCCGGCGATTAAGAGCCATGGTTTCGATGGAGTAGAGGTTCCGTTGTTTCGCCCGACGGAGTTCAAGGGGGCGACCATTCGGCGCGCGACAGAAGCGAACGGACTCGAGGTCACCATCTGCTGTGTCCTCGTGCCTGGCTTCAGCCTGATTTCGGACGACGTGGACGAACGGCGCCGATCGCGGCAGCATCTCTTGGACTGCATCAAGGCAAGCGCAGACGCCGGGGCGCGGCTCATGGCCGGCCCAGTGTACTGCCCGGTGGGCTATCTTCCCGGGCGTCGTCGGACCGATTCCGAGTGGAAACGTGCCGTCGAGGCATATCAGTTGGCCGGCGATACCCTCAAGATCCATGACGTGACGCTCGCGATCGAGCCGCTGAATCGCTTCGAGACGTTCTTTCTGAACACGGCTGCCGATGCCTCCAGGCTGGCAGCAGAAGTCGGTCATCCGAGTGTTGGTGTCCTCTTCGATACGTTCCACGCCAACATCGAAGAAAAGGACATCGCTGATGGCTTTCGCACCGTTGGCCGCCACCTGAAACACGTTCACACCTGCGAGAACGACCGGGGCATTCCTGGTAGCGGTCATGTCGACTGGCCTGGCGTACGGCAGGCGTTGTCCGATGTTGGATACGACGGCTGGCTGACCATCGAAAGCTTTGGTTTCGCGCTGGGCGACCTCAGTGCCGCAGCTGCAATCTGGCGGGACATCGAGTCGTCACCCGACGTGATTGCTTTCGAGGGAATCAAGTTCTTGCGTCAGTGGGCGCAAGCCGATCCACGATCCTCCTGACTCTGTCGATCACAAGGAGCACGCAATGATGCACCGCACGAGCTTTCTGCAGCCGATTACGCCGGTCTGTATTCTTGTCGGTATGGCGTTTGCGCTCTGGAGCGTGAAGACGCCGTTGCGCGCACAGCCGCAAGCGCCGGCCGCGGGTCAAGGGCCGGCCACCGTAGGCCCGGGACCTGCCGGGCAGACTGGTCAGGCCGCGGGTCGCGGCCGTGGCATTTATCCGCAGACCGAACCGGATGACAACGCGGGGTTCGTACCTATCTTCGACGGTAAGACGCTGAATGGGTGGGATGGAGATCCCAGGTTCTGGCGCGTCGAGAACGGTGAAATTGTTGGCGAGACGACGCCTGAAAAGGTGGTCACGCTGAACAATTTTCTCATCTGGCGCGGCGGGACGGTCAGGGACTTTGAATTGAAAGTCGAGTTCCGGATTACCGGCACGAACAGCGGGATTCAGTACCGTAGCGTCGAACTTCCGGAAGTCGGCAAGTGGGTGTTGAAGGGCTACCAGGCAGACATCGACTTTGCCGGAGGGGTCCTCGGCAACGTTCACGAAGAACGTGGACGCACGGGCCATGTGGTGCTGTCGCGGCGCGGGCAGGTGACACGTGTGGTCGACGGTCCTCAGTTCAAGGTGATCGGCACGATCGGCGATCCAACACTGCTGCGCGGGGCCGTGAACACAGGCGGCTGGAATCAATATCACATCATCGCGCGCGGACCTGTGCTGATCCAGCTCATCAACGGTCAACTCATCGCAGTGGCGCTGGACGAAGACTCGAAGAACTTCGTCGCCGAGGGTCTGCTAGGCTTCCAGATGCATACGGGACCTCCGTTCAAAGTGCAGTACCGCAACATTCTGTACCGCAAACTCTAGGCTTCGGCGCCGTGAGCCTTGCCCATTTCACGTTGCCGACGCGGCACGTTGAGGAGACCGCAACGTTCTTCGAGCAGACCCTAGGGTATCCGCGTGTTCCCGTTCCTCCGAACGTTCCCGGTCACACTGTCTGGTTGAATATCGGGCTGAGCCAGCAAATGCACGTGTTTCAAGTCGACAACTTTGCGGTGTCGCCCTTTGAGCACGAGTTCGGCCGTCATGTGGCGGTGTTCTACCCGCGAGCGGAGTTCATGGCGCTGAAAGAACGGCTCGTCACGCATGGGGCCGAGCTCATCGAGCCGCTGCGCGCCACGCCGTTCGATCGCTTTTTCTTCCGCGAGCCGATTAACGGATACCTCTTTGAGGTGGTCGATCAAGCGCTGGAGGTCTGAGTGGCGCCGCCGGAGTTAGAACCCTTTAACCAGCCATTTTGACCAGTAAAATGTCAGCGGCACATTCCCGGTATTCGTGATCCCGTGCCAGATCAGACCTGCGCAATACATCACCGCACCTGGACCCACCGTTGTTGTCTTGCCATCGCAGACGATTTCGCCTGTCCCCGAAGCCACGATCATGAACTCCTCTTCTGGATGCTGATGGGGCGGATGCGGAGTCGCCCCGGGGTCGAGAACACACATTCCCACGCAGAGTCCTTGGAGCTGATTAGTGGGACCGTTGTAGTGGGTGAAGATACGGCAACCGTCCACAGTGGGAACGGAGTCGAAATCGTGGAGCTCCCTCACGCCGTCGGGGAGCGGTGCGGCAGTCGTTGATGCGGCCACCACATTCGCTTGTTGATCGGCCATAACATCCTCCTCCACTCTTGATCTTAGCAGCGTCGAACGGCGCGACACGCTTGACAGGGGAAAGAGGGCCCTGCTAGCCTCTGGAACCGGTTCCACTCTCGGTTCGCATTCGTAACTCGTTCCTTTCCTGAGAGGCGATGCAAGCCCTATGGCCGACCTTGCCGCGTCGCCCGTTCGTTACAATCGGGCTCGACTGTTCTCGGTAAGCGCTCTTGCCCTGACCACCGCCGGGATCGCGGCATCGCTTCGGGCCAACACCGCGGGAGACATTCAGCGGATTTTTCTGGATCCGATCGACAAGGCGCACTCCGCCGTCATGATCGGCACGTTGCTCGGCATTCCCTTCCTTGGCTTCGCACTCACGATCGCCATCGGCAGTCCGATGCTCGATGCTATCGGCATGCGCCTGTTGTTGCCGTTGTCGGGCATCTGTCTAGGGGTCGGCAGCCTGATCATGGCGTTTGCCGGAGACGTCACGAGCGGGGCGGCAGTCTATACGGTGTTATGGGTCGGTGCGCTCCTTACTGGTATCGGTTGGGGACTCGTCGAAACCGTCATCAACCCGCTGACCACGAGCCTGTATCCCGACCAGAAAACGGCCAAGCTCAATATCCTTCATGCCTGGTGGCCCGGTGGCCTCGTGATCGGTGGGCTGCTCGGTGTCGGGATGTCTGCACTCGGACTTGGCTGGCAGCCGAAACTGGCGCTGATCGCCCTGCCAGCAGCCGCCGTCGCTGCGTTGTGCACGGGCCTCAAATTTCCTCCAACCGAGCGCGCGGCCGCGGGCATTTCGATGGGACAGATGTTCCGTGAGTTGATGAATCCGATGTTCGTCGTGCTGTTCCTCTCGATGTTCTTGACGGCGGCCTCGGAGCTGGCCCCGGGGCAGTGGGTGGATCTCGCGCTCAGTCGGACCGTGCACATGCCGGGCATTTTGCTGCTCGTCTATGTGAGCGCGCTGATGTTCGTGATGCGCCACTTCGCTGGGCCTCTCGTCCACAGGCTGTCGGCCATTGGACTGCTCTGGGTGTCATGTCTGCTGGCGTCGCTCGGCCTCTTCGCGCTCAGTGTGGCGAACTCGCCTGTCACCGGCCTCCTCGCGGCGACGATGTGGGGCACGGGCGTCTGTTACATGTGGCCGACGATGCTCGCGACCGCCTCGGAGCGCTTCCCCCGCGGTGGGGCTCTGCTGATGGGATTAATGGGGACGGCGGGCACATTGTCGATTCAGTTCGTCCTGCCGCTGATGGGGGCTATTTTCGATCGAACGAAGATTGCGGCGGCCGGTGGCGAGACTACGTTCAACGCGTTGCCGCCGGGAAGCGAGGAGCTCAATCGAGTACTGGGTATCGCGGCACAGACCTCGTTCCGTGCGGTCGCACTGCTGCCCGCGATACTCCTCATCGTCTTTGGGGCCATCTGGTTGTACGACCGTTCCCGGGGCGGCTTCAGGGCGGAAGCTCTTCAGGGACTCGGGAGCGGAGCGCATCGGCGACCTGACTGAATGCCCGGTTAGGCTTTCGGTCGATCGAGGGCGAAGCCGGCAATTCGCTTGTAGTCGTCCGAGATTTGCCGCAGCTCTTCTTGACTGATTACGTCGTCGATCCGCTCAAAGGGCTTTCCGCCGGTTCGCTGATCGACAAGGGTGTTGATGTAGTCGGGTGGATGCTTCCGGTTGGCTTCGACCACTTGGTTTGCCGCTGGCAGACGCGTTGTCTCGTACGCCTTCAACGCGGCGACAGGTTCCATGCCCTGGCCGAGCAGATCGGCGAGCGTTCGGGCGTCGATCGCGGCCTGCGCTGCTCCGTTGGAACCCCTTGGGTACATTGGATGCGCTGCGTCACCCAGTAGCGTGACCCGGCCAAAGGTCCACTGCGTCACCGGGTCCTTGTCCACCATCGGGTATTCGAGAATCAGATCAGCGGAAGAGATGAGCTCCGCCACGTCCAGCCACTCGAAGCGCCAATCCTCGTAGACGGGGAGGAAGTCTTCCAGTCGACCCTTCAAGTTCCAGTCATTCATGGCCACGGCGGGCTGGCGGATCTCGGCCATCCAATTGATCAGCTGGTTGCCGTCGCCATCGACGTTGTCGACGATCGGATAGATGACGATCTTTCCCGTCTCGATCGAGCCTACGCGCATGTACGTGCGTCCGCCAAGGATCGGGTTCCTCCTCGTCACGCCACGCCACGTGTTGATGCCGGTAAACGCGAGTTGTTCGCGTGGATAGAACTGGCGACGCACGGCGGAGTTGATGCCGTCGCCAGCGACGACGATGTCGGCACGAACGGAAGGAAGCTGTGCGCCGCTGGACGTTTCCTTGAAATAGGCCGTCGCGCCCCGTTCGTCCTGGTCCACAGCAACACAATGATGATTCACGACGATGTTGGCCGCACCGAGCTCTTCCTGTGCCGTTCGGTACAAGACGCCATGCAACCGTCCGCGGGGAAGGCCGAGCTCCGGGTAGTCGTATCCAGCAAACGTGCCGCGCGTCTCCTGGTAGATCAGCTGGCCCCAACGGTTGAAGAACTTGCTGATCTCGTTCTCGATCGCCACTGCCTTGAGTCTTTCGAGTAGACCGAGCGCCGCGAACTCCCGAGTCGCGTGAGGCAGAAGCGTTATACCTACGCCGACTTCCTTCATCGCAGGCACGCTTTCATAGACGCGGCAGGTGACACCGTGTCGCTTGAGCCCAATGGCCAGACTGAGCCCCGCTATACCGCCGCCGACAACGATGATGTTCATAACCGCAACCTAAAGAGATATGTGAACGCAAGC
Organism: Vicinamibacterales bacterium; assembly: GCA_963821375.1. Classification (GTDB taxonomy): domain Bacteria; phylum Acidobacteriota; class Vicinamibacteria; order Vicinamibacterales; family JAMQPK01; genus JAMQPK01. The sequence goes on along the minus strand of CAWGDN010000001.1, from coordinate 127,743 downwards.
GCGGACATCACAATGCTGAGCTACAGGGTGTGGATCGTTTCATCGGTACGGGCCGAGTGTGGCGAACAGCACGCAGGTTACCACCAGCAGGACCTCGAACACCGCCGACCGTTCAACGATGGAAACGATAATCGCCCAGCACTAGGAGAGCCAACGCTCGTCGGCTATCATCGCGCGACACGCGCATCAACGGAGTCACCATGCTTCGAAGCCGACGATCGCAGATGGCCTGCGTTCTCCCCATCCTGACGGGCGCTCTCTTTCCTGTATTCGCGCAGGACAAAGACGGGCCCGCGTTCGATCCAAGAAATCTGTCCGGTTACTGGGAGCTGCGCTACGACAGCAAGATGGTTCCCGCGGCGAATCTCACGCCGGCGGTGACCAAACAACGGTTGGCTGAGCAGGCCAAGCAAGACATGCACGCCGTGCAATGGTGCAGCTTTATCGGCACGCCGGCGATGATGGACAGCCGACGCCCGCTCACCATTCGGCAGGACCGCCGTGAAGTCTTCATCTACGCGGAGGAGCGATCTGCGCATCGACATCTCTATCTGATCCGCACGGCTCCGCCACCTGTCGAGGAGTACGACCCATCGACCAACGGACACTCCATCGCCCGCTGGGACGGGGATACGCTCGTCGTGACAACGACAGGCTTTCACCCCGATCGCGGGATCACTGCCATCCCCGGCGGCGGCTTCAAGACGGCCAACTCACGGTTGACTGAACGATTCAGGCTGCTTAGCGGCGGCAATGTACTGTCAGTGCGCTCGACCTGGGAAGACCCGGGCGTGTTCAGGACTCCGCACACCTATGAGTTCAGGTACTATCGCGCGCCGAGCGACTATCGCGGGCATCCCCAGGCACTCTGCAGCCCGATCGATCAGGAACGCATCAACTTCGTCACGAACGGCAAACCCGAACCCTATCGCGGGGTGACGGTCTCGTCGGGAGACAAGAAATGACTGGCCGCTCCTTCGCCCTTTCCGCGGCGTGTGCCTTGGCCATCCTCGTCGGCAGTGTGACGCCCTGGCCAGCTGCGACGCTCACCGCGCAGCAGACAGACTCCATTCCAGATCTGGCCGGACTCTGGGTTCAGATCGATCCAATCGGACTCGGGCGCGGAGGCTTGAACGCTCAGGGGCGGGCCATGGTGCGTCCTGGCGCCGCCGACATGGTGCGCGCACGCATCGTCCCCGGCCCGCGTGGTGGCGGCGCACCGCGTCCCGTCGAATCAGGCAAGCCCAATCCTCCGGGTGTGCCCTACGTCACCACCGACGGCATTCCACAGACCTGCATGTTCATGTCGAGCAACATGCAGTTCCTGACGTCGCACTCGTCGGCCAAGCATCTGATCCAGGACAAGAACGAGATCATCATCGCCGGCGAGATGCCGTCGATCCGGCGGATCTCCATGAATGCGAAGCTGCCGGATCCGGCGACCCTCACGCCAGACGGGTTTGGCTATTCGGTGGGACGATACGAGAACGGCGATCTGATCGTTGAAACCATCGGGATGGCCTACGGCGCCGCGCCGCGCGGCGGGTTCGTTCGGCCCGAAACGAAGCTCATCGAGCGATTTCGCCTGACGGAAGGCGGGAAGCGCATCATCCTCACGTGGACCTGGGACGATCCGACGATCTACGAAAAGCCCCACAGCTACGAGCTCGTCTGGCAGCGGCAGGGCGACCAGGACTACGCGATGGAAGAGTGGTGCGACCCGAGCGATCCCGAGCAGCAGCGATCGATTACCCCGCCGCCGCAGAAATAGCACGGCGCCGCCCGCTGACTCACGCGATGCGCTTGACCACCACTGCGGTCAGGTCGTCCATTTGCCGCGTTCCGCCGGCAAAGCGAAGAACCGCGTCGTGAAGGCTGTTGATGATCTGCGCGGACGGCAGGTTGCGCGCCGCGCGAATAGCTTCCTTCAGGCGCGGGATGCCGAAGTCCTCTTGCGACGAATTTTCCCACTCGAAGAAGCCGTCGGTAAGCAACACGAGCAGGTCGCCTTTTGCCAGCTCGATCCTCTGCGCTGGCCCATAGGCCATCGCGGGAAAGATGCCGAATGGAATGCCGTGCGCCTCGAAGGCCTGAACACGATCGTCCGATGCGGTGTACAGCAGCAGTGGGCCATGGCCCGCGGAGAGCAGTTCGAGCCGGCCGTCAGTGGGTTCGAGCGCGGCCGTGACGTAGGTCACCAGCTTGCCAGACGGAAGATCGTTGCAGAGAAGACGATTGAGGTGCGTCAGGATCGCGCTTGGGTCTGACTGCTCGGTCATCCCCGCCCGGGTATACGCATGGCACGTCGCTGCGACCAGGGCCGCACCGATGCCATGTCCGGTGACATCCGCGAGCGTGAACGCCACGCGCCGGTCGGGAAGCTGCTGCCACCAGAAGAAATCGCCGCCGGTCTGATCGGCCGGTTGATTCCATCCGGCGACGTCGTAGCCGGCGAGCTTCGGCATCTCTTTCGGCAGAAGGCCCTGCTGGATGCTGCGCGCGGCCTCGAGCTCGCCCCGTATCCGCTCCACTTCGCGCGCTTCGCGCAGCGCGGCGCCGACGTGATTGCGAATCTGCCGTGCCACTTCACCGGCGACGAGCCCCGCGACAAGGATCACAACGACGTTGCCGATGTAGAACTCGATCGGGTGCATTCCCGTGCCGACGTCCGGAGTTGAATAGACGGCGAACACGAAGATCGCGACAAGCGAATACCCTGCGGCCGAGCATAAGCCAGACAGGCGCGCCAGATTCGGATTCAGCCGGAGCGTCGACAGCGAAATGAAGAGGAAGTAGACAAGGACGACCGGCGCGACGAGGGCTGCGTACGGGCGCGCCATCCCCGTCGCGATGATGACGGCGAGACCGACAGTGGGAAAGAGCGCCTCGACGACGACGTTGCGAAGCCAACTCCCGGGTGCGGGCTCGTGTCCCTCCTTCAAGGCACGAGTCACCTGCCTGAGGGTCGCGACTTCATAGACGGCCATCGCGCCGAAGTACGATGCGAGAATCCCAATCCCCAGTGTGTCGACGCCGTCGAGAGCCAGTCTTCTGAGCAGGGTGAACACGAACAGCAGGCACAGGACGACGAGGATCGCGATAATGCGAATCCGATCGCTTCGAAGCTCGGCCTGTCGAAGGGCTTGGGAATCGAGTCCCGTGTGCTTCATGGGCGGAGTATAAAGCGGTTGGCGGACGACCTCATGTGCACAAATTCGCACACGCGAGTAGCGGTCCCGTACGCTCAGTTAGCCTGACTTTCTTCAGGTGCTCAGGGGAACTCTTGGGGTGCCCTGTATGGGGCTATTTCCCGTCGTGCACGTCCCATCGCGCGTAAGCCGCTCTCGAAAGAACAATTAACGGATTCCGTTCCACGGCTTCTCTGCCTCCCCGGGGTAGGATCCGGAGCATGGCGTCAAACATGCGTCAGATCCGTCAAAGACCGGACGTATCACGCACATGACGCTGCCAGTAGGAATGGTGGGTGCCGGGCGAAGCCGCAACGGGCTGGGTCCCTTTCTGGCATCTTTTCTCGAGCGTGCGGGCTGTCGTGTCGCGGCCATCGCAGGAAGGTCACCTGCCCGCGCGGAAGCGAACGCTGTTGCGCTGGAAGAGCGGTTGGGGCACGACGTTCGTCCCTGCTGCGACCTCGACGAACTTTGCGGTAGCGGCATCGCTGCGCTCGTCATCGCGTCTCCGCCCGAACATCATCTCCCCGCGCTCGAAGCCGGGGCGGCTGCTCGTCTGCCAGTACTCTGCGAGAAGCCTCTCGTTCACGATGATCATTTCGGCTCGGGCGCCGAGGTGGTGTCCAGATTCGTCGGCTCCGGCCTGCTCCTTACTGAAAACAGCCACTGGCCTTTTGTGCTCCCCGTACTGCGCGAGCTCTACGGAGATGTGTCGTTCGCGGCGGTGCGACAGCTCTCGCTTGGGCTGGGATCGGTCACATCAGGCCGCGCGCTGATTCAGAACACGCTTTCACACCTGCTTAGCCTTGCTCAGGCCGTCGCGCATGTCGATGCCGACACGGTTGCCGACAACGTTTGGCTCGAGCGTCCGTCGCTTTCAGCGCCAAACGTCATCCGAGCTCACTTGCGCGGTCCTCGACTTGATCTTTGGTTGGCGCTCCATCTCGATCCTTGGCCGAACCCGCCGCGGCCCGCATGGTTGGAGATCGATGGTGCCCGGATGGATCGACGCGTCGGTCCAGGCCATACCATCTCGTTCTTAGGCAACGGGCGAGAAGTCACGGTAGCGGACCCCACGCAGCAGCTGGTGTTCCGATTTGCAGAGCTGCTTCGCCGCCCGAATCCATCGTCCATAGCCGTCGAAGGTGAAGCTGTGCGCCAGCGATTGCGGCTTTGCCACGACATTCTCAGCTGCCTCTCGTGACTACGAAGTCGATTGCTGACGCTTGCTCAGTTCGTTGCTCGTACACCGCCGACATCGGTGGCATCGAGGAGGCCATCCGAGAGCGCGCCGCGACCCTCTTCCATGACCTGCTGCACCACGATCACCAGCGACTGGCGCGAGGCTCCCTCGGCAGGTTGACCGGCATCGACAGCCGAACTCGCATGGCCGCGGACGCGATACTGACGGCAGCCCGCCCTGGTTCGGTTCCCGCAGCGGTGGCGTCGAACAGATCCATCCTCGAGGGCCGGATCGCGGAGTGCCTGCGCCGAGATCTCCCCATTCCGGTGCAAATGCTGTGGTCGCCGAAAAAACACTGGGTGGTTGGGGCGGACAGCGATGTGGACATCGCCGAGCTGATGGCGCTCAACACGCTCTTGAGCGTTTCCAACAGGATTCGGGTCTTTCATTCCCCCGGCCTCATGTTCACGTTCCATGTGGAAGATGTGGAGTTCGAGTTTATGGAGGGGCTCGAGCCGGAGCTGAAGGATGCGAGGACCCGATACATCAGTGGCCTCAGTGAAATCGTTCTCGCCCTTGGTCTTGATGATGTGTTTGCCTTCCTCAAGATGAGCGACAAAGCGGCGAACGAGCAGGAGAAGCGCGACTGGGTCGCACAAATGGACGCAAACTATCGTGCGCTCGAGAGGTACTGGTATGAGTCCGAGAGAAATGGAACTACAGGATGTGAGACGTATGAGAGTTACCACGCGCTCCGGCGGTTGGGCTGGCGTGGGTCGATTCCTGATGAAATGCGACATCACTACTTGCGCCGGCTGACCGCCGTTCAGGAACGTTCAAGGGGCGAAAAGGTCAGCATGATTTTGCGGAACTTCGCAGGCATTCTGTTGCATCACCAGAAGAACCTCCTGACGACGGGCAGTGACGTCCCACCGATCAAGTTTTCTTTCATTCCGCCGGCCCCCGGCGCCCCGGCTGAACTGTTGGGAGGCCGAATCGATCTGCGCTTCGTGCCCAGGAATATCTGCAGTCGTGTTGGGGCAGCGGGGCCGTGGTCCACAAAGGGATCCTTCCAGAAGCGCGGCGGCCGAATCACGCCAACATTCGCGAGTTGGCATCAACCGCCCGGACCGCAGTCACGGTTCGTCGTCGGCTGTCTCACGCTCGTCCGTGAGGATCGCGAGGTCGACGTGCGAGCGGATGCACTCGTCGGATCATGAACAAACTCGCGATCGATCTCTTTACCTACGGCGACGCGCTCGACATCAACACGTGGTCGAACGTGCCGTACTACTTCAATCGAGCACTTCTGGCCCGCGATGTGCTCGTGAACCCTGTCGACCTGGTGCCGTCTGACAGCCTGGCGTTCCGGTTGTTCTGCCAATGGCGGCGCGTTCGATCACGGCTGGCATTGTGCGTTGGCATGAACGCACCCGCGGACGCCTTTCGAACCAGGGTTAACTACGCTTTGACGAACGCAAGAGCGCGCTCGGTTTCAGATCGGCATGCAGGCGTCGCCCTGAACGTCTTCCTCACGTACAGTTTTTCGTCGCATCAATATTCAAGCAAGCCCGTGGTTCTCTATTGCGATCGCACATATGAGCACCACCTGGAGGAGTGCGGCCAGATCCCGACGTCGCGAGACCGTGCGTTCATCGCGGTGGAACGCGAGAACCTGGAGCACGCGGATCTGGTACTGGCCATGAGCGAGAATTGCCGAGATTTCATCGACAACCGCTACAAAACCAGGCGACTGGCATACCTGCCGGCCGGGATCAATGCGGAGAGCGACAGTATCGATACGCGCGCACTGATCGCACGCAAGGAGCAACACCACGAGATCCTGTTCGTCGGGCGCGGCGCGCACAAGCGGGGCGCCGACATCTTGATCAAGGCGTTCATGATTTTTAACCAGCGTCAGGGGGGCCGCTTCGTGCTGCGGGTCGTCGGTATCCGTCCGGACGAGTTAGTGCCAGAGCTTCGAGTGGCGAAAGACGTTGATTTGTGCGGTTATCTGAATCGGAATGTTCCCAGCGAACGTGACCGGTACAATGCGCTGCTTCAGTCGGCTCGGTTGTTCGTGTTTCCCACGCGGCCCGGGCCTGTGGCCGGCGTACTGCGCGAAGCGAAGTTGAATTGCACGCCAGTCATCATTAGCCGGGTGCCAGGAGCGGCCGAGCGGGTGACTCACGATCACGATGGCGTTCTCGTTGACAGCTTCGAACCAGAAGACTTTGCCCGACAGATGGAAATGCTGGTTACGGATGTACCGCGTTGGAGGCGACTTGCGCATAACGCGCATGCATCGGTCGAGGATTTGACGTGGTCGAGCACCGCACGGAACTTTCTCGACATCGTCGAACGCAATGGACTGGTTCCGACGCTCGAGCCTTTGCACGAACAGAGCAAAGACGCACTCAACCGCCTGGGCGCCACGCAGGCACGTCAGGCGTTTGGTGCGCGCCGCGTGAGGCGATAACCAATGGCTGCGCCGATCGCCCCAACCATGAACCCGGCGAGCACGTCGACGCCGTGGTGGTAGCGCGTATACACGCACGCGACGCTGAGACCGAGGGCGACAAGCCCGAACCAGCGTGCCGTCTTGTGGTGGGTAGCACAGAGCCCGATCGTCAATGCCCATGTGCCGGACACATGAGCACTCGGAAAGCATCCTCCGGACACGGCCGCGGCGTTGATGATCACCTCGATGATGCGCGTGAACACCCAGCCGCCGAAGGGACGGAGGCCGGACATGACTTCAGGGTGTTCCCAGGGCCCCCGTGCCGGCAGAAACGGATACCACACATAGGACAGGAAATATCCCACCATCATGCCGGCGAATACCGTGTGAAAGCCGGCGCCCGGCCTTTCGCGTCCGCGCGCCCCTCCCGTCCATGCAGCCACGATCCCGCCGATGATCAACGGGTAGTACGCGAAATAGAAGGCGTGCATGATCTCGTCGAGGATCGGCCCGCCGCGCTCGGACAGCATCACGGCTGGGATACCGCCGAACAGCGCGCGGTCAGCCGCGAAGAGCCAGCCCTCGAACCAGTGAGGATCATTCGGGAAGACGGCATTCACCGTGAGCGCCACTTCTTCGAAGAAGGGCGTCAGGAGCAATGCCGGGTAGGTGTAGCGCAAGAATCGAAAGACACCTCGCGTGCGGGATCGCCACGGGGGCTCTCCAACCCGAGCACGTTCCCAGGGCGCTCGGCGCGCGGGCAGCCACAGCAGCGCCACGACCAGTCCCGTGTGCCACAGGACGATAGAGGACCACTTTGGCACCGCTGACGCGCAGATGATTGCCAGCGCGGCGACGAAGGTCGCATAGATCGCCGTGGCCCAGTCAACCGGATCCCAGCAGGCAAGCCGTCTCGAAATCAGGCCGTGGCTTCGACCGTGTTTGTCTTGCAATGCTCTTTCAACTAATGCGCACGCATGACGAAAACAGGCTCACCAAGCGATTCGGGAGATCACGGCCGCTCACATCACGACCGCTTCCGCGCCGTTGCGGCGCACCTGCTCGGCTCACGCTCGTAGGGTCAAGATAGACTTCGCCAAGCTTCGGGTGTAAAACGGCAGGTAAGAAGGAGTAAGTGCCTATGCCGTCGCTACGTCCCGACCCCACGTTCTATCCTTCTCCCGGTATGGCCATGCAGGCCCCGCCTGAACGCCTGGCCTACGTGACGATGCTCAACGTCGGCACCAACGGACAGCCGGACGGCATGGGCGTGGTGGATCTCGATCCAGGGTCGGCCACCTACGGCCGGCTCGTGGGCGGAGTGGACTTCCCCAATGGCGACAACGAGCTGCACCACTTCGGCTGGAACGCCTGCAGCGCTTGCCTGTGTCCGCAGTCGCCGCACCCTCACATGGAACGGCGCTACCTGGTGGTTCCGGGCATCGCTTCGTCCCGGATTCACATCCTGGATACAAAGCCCGACCCGAAGCACCCGAAGCTCGTGAAGATCATCGAGCCCGAAGAGTTCATCAAGAAGACCGGCTACACCGCGCCGCACACATTCCATTGCGGTCCCGATGCGATTTACGGAAGCGCACTCGGCTCGGCCAGCGGCGACGGTCCGGGCGGCATTTTTCTGATGGACGCCGACACATTCGAGCTGAAGGGACAGTGGGAGAAGGACCGCGGCCCCCAACAGTTCGCCTACGACTTCTGGTGGCATCTGGGCCACGACACCATGGTCACCTCCGAATGGGGGACGCCGAACATGGTGAAAGACGGCGTGAATCCTGAACTACTGCTGGGCGGCAAGTACGGTCACAGCCTGCACATCTGGGACCTGGACAAGGGCCGCCATCTGCAGGCCCTGGATCTGGGTGCCGAGCAGCAGATGGTGCTCGAGCTGCGGCCGTCCCACGATCCCACGAAGACCTACGGCTTCGTCGGCGTCGTCGTCTCGCTCAAGGACCTCTCGGCGTCGATCTGGATGTGGCATCGCGAAGGCGGCAAGAACGACAAGTGGGCAGTCCGAAAGGTGATTGAAATTCCGGCCGAGCCGGCCGACCCGGCGGACCTGCCGCCGCTGCTGCAGGGCTTCAAGGCCGTGCCGCCGCTCGTAACCGACATCAACCTGTCGCTCGACGACCGCTTTCTCTACGTGTCGTGCTGGGGAACGGGCGAGTTCATCCAGTACGACGTCTCCGATCCCGTCAACCCGAAGAAGACCGGTTCGGTCCACCTGGGTGGCATCGTGCGCCGCGCCGCGCACCCGGCGAAGCCCAAGCAGCCGCTCAACGGTGGCCCGCAGATGGTGGAGATCAGTCGCGACGGCAGGCGCGTCTACTTCACAAACTCGCTGTACAGTCCCTGGGACGCCCAGTTCTATCCGGACGGCATCAAGAGCTGGATGGTGAAGCTCGACGCCGGCCCGAAGGGCGGCATGCAGATCGACGAGAAGTTCTTCCTCGAAATGGACGGCCGCCGCGCGCATCAGGTGCGGCTCGAGGGCGGCGACGCCTCGTCGGACTCCTACTGCTATCCTGAGGCGCGTTGAGCGTCCAAACGCGATGACCGGAGAGATCGGACTGGCGACGCTCTGCGCTGATGCTGCTGCTGGGCGCGTACCACGGTGTCAACCCCGGCATGGGGTGGTTGTTCGCGGTGGCGCTCGGCATGCAGCAGAGGAACGGTGGTGCGGTGGCCAGGTCGCTCGTGCCACTGGCTACCGGTCACACGCTGGCCATCGGCAGCGTCGTGCTGGCCGCAGCCCTGCTCGGTCTCGCGGTTCCACCGGCCGCCCTCCGGTATCCGTCGGCGCGATCCTGATCGCACTCGGCCTTTACCGTCTGATACGCCACCGCCACCCGCGATGGGTGCGCATGCAGGTGGGCTTCCGCGATCTCACCATCTGGTCATTTCTCATGGCTTCGGCCCACGGCGCCGGCCTGATGGTGTTGCCGGTGCTGCTGGGCAGCCACGCCGTGGAAGCTGCAAACCATGCCGCCGGCCATCGATGCCATCATCGATACTGCGAGCCCGCTGGCAATGCTGGTCGCAACCGTGGTCCACACCGTCGGGTATCTCGCGGTCACCGGGTTCGTGGCTTGGATCGTCTATTGGAAGCTCGGTCTCGCGCTTCTTCGGAAGGCATGGTTCAACCTCGACCTGATCTGGGCGGTCGCGCTCGTGGGGACCGGTGTCGCCACCGTGGTGATGTAGTCGAGCTCCAACCAGCGGTCGCCATGGCCGTGCCTTCCCAGTCGCGGGCCTCAGCGCCTGGCGCTCCAGATCCGCCAACCGCAATCTCGAATCCGCTCGCGCTCGAACTCGTCGAGGCCGGCAAGCATGTGCGGTCTAACTCTGCATGCAGCCGACGGCGCCGAAGAAATGAGCGCGCCGCGGCTGATTTTTAGTCGTTAGGCGGCGTTTCTCACTCGCGTTCACGGCCGGCGGCTGCTGGTGCACCCAGGAGCTGCGATCGAGGCACTCGCGTCGAACCACAACAAGCCGACTGCTTCTCACCGGGCCCGTCGTCAAGAAAATATCGATACCCCAGCACGACGACGATGGCGAGGGCCGCGCCCGCGAGCGTGTCGAGGACGTAGTGGAAGCGGCCGTACACGGTAGCGATCATCAGGCTCCCGGTGAATGGGAAGAGCAGGTACGCGAGCCGACGCTGGTGCCGCCACGCGACCAGACTCACGACGACCGCACCCGACACGTGCGCGCTGGGAAAGGCCCCGCCGCGCGCGCCGCCGCGCGCCGACATCTGATGAACGAGATCGAAGAAGAAGTGGCCGGAGAGCGGCGGGCCCAGGCGCGGCGACAGGTAGTACGGGCTGTCCACCGGCAGCAGGATGAAGAACAGGTAGCTTCCCAGCAGCACAGTCGAGAGCATCAGCAGCAGTTCGCCGAAGGCCGCCCGCCGGCCGCTGACGTACCAGTACGCGGTCAGTGATGGAATGACGATCACGTAGGACAGGTAGCAGAAATGCAGGTACTCGGACAGCGGCACGAACGCCAGCCGTTCGCTCAGGTACAGGCTCGGTTGCCCAGCGAACAGCGCCGACTCCCAGGCCGGAATCGCCGCGGTCAACCGCCAGTCGCCAATGACCGCCGCGAGCACCTCCACTTCCTTGTAGAGGAAAGGAAACAGCATCAACGGATGCCAGTCGCGAATCACGCGAAGGATCCCCGCCGCGGGCCTCGCGCGGTTCAGGATCAGCAGCGACCCGGCGAGCGTCAGGTGCACCGAGACCAGCCAGACGCGGCCCGGAAGGGTATTCCCGAGGGTCACAATCAACGCGGCCGTGATGCCCAGATACGACGCCGTCAGCGTCGTCGTCCAGCGCGCAACATCAACGGGAGGCATTCGGCACTATGATCCGAGTATGCTGCGGCCGCAGCGCATTCTCCGAACCTTCGACCGCAAGTGGAGAGAAACCAGAATGGTGGCGCGCGGCTTCCAGTCCGCGGGTCATCCTATCCTCGCGCAGATCGTTCCGATCCGCCGCTGCAACCTGGCGTGCACCTACTGCAACGAGTACGACAAGCACTCTCCGCCAGTGGCACTGGCGACCATGCGCGAGCGCATCGACCATCTGGCTCGGCTGCGCACGGCGAACATCGAGATCAGCGGCGGCGAGCCGCTGCTGCACCCGGACCTCGACGAGCTCATCTGGCACATCCGCGGAACCGGCGCGCTGGCTGGACTGATCACTAACGGCTACCTGCTCAACGAAAAGCGCATCGAGCGCTTCAACAACGTCGGGCTGGATCACCTGCAAATCAGCATCGACAACGTGAAGCCTGACGACACATCGAAGAAGAGCCTGAAGGTGCTCGACGCGAAGCTGAAGATGCTGGCGAAGCACGCCGCGTTCAGCGTCAACATCAACTCTGTGCTCGGTGGCGACTTGAGTAACCCCGAGGACGCACTGACGATCGCGAAGCGGGCGATCGCACTGGGTCTCACGGCGACAGTCGGCCTGATCCACAACGGTCACGGCCGCCTGATACCGCTGACGCCGGAGCAGCTGCGCGTCTACAACGAGATCACCTCGCTGACCGCGCCGTTCTACACGGTCCAGAACCAGAACGATTTCCAGCGGAACCTCGCATTTGGGCGCCCGAATGACTGGCAGTGCGGAGCCGGCGGCCGCTATCTCTACATCTGCGAGGACGGCCTCGTGCATTGGTGCTCACAGCAGCGCGGGTATCCAGGCGATCCCGCTGGCCGAGTACACCACCGAGGATGTGCTGCGCGAGAGCTCGAGCGTGAAAAGCTTGTGCGCCGCTCTGCACCGTGTCGTGCGTGCACCGCGTGGCGCTGCTCGACCGCATTCGCACGGAGCCGATCAAGACGCTCGACGAGATCATGCCTGCCAGCGCCAGCGGAGCCGTCAGCGTGCGCGTGCTCCGCTGGATGTTCGTGACCGGCCCACATCACGACCGCTTCCGCGCCGTCGCCGCCCGCCTGCTCGGCTCGCGCTCGTAGCGCGTGGAAGCTCCGATCGCTGGTGACCGACTTCCCCCGCATTGCCCTGAACTGATGTCGAGACGGCCGCCTCGAGCGTGGAATGGATCCGCGCATCGGTGTCGCATCGGAAAACCAAAAAAGAAAGCGCCGTGGAGGAAGGGACCTCCACGGCGCCGGAGTCGGCGACGATCCGCGCTGGACTATCGCGGCGAAGCGGGGGTGGCGTTCCAGAGTTCGTCGGTCAGAAACTTCCGCGCCGGCGTGGGCTGAGCGGGATCATCCGTGGGCCGCTCGGTGCGTTTGAAGTAGTACGTGTAGGTGTGGGGCTTGAGATAGATCTTCGGATCGTCCCAGGTGTAGACGATCTCGAGCGTGTCGGCGTCGACCAGCCGGAACCGCTCGACGAGATGCGTGGTGTCCGAGATCCGCCCGCCCCCGGGCACGCGATAATTCGGGTAGCGGGAATCGCACGACTTCGCGGGGAAGCCAACCAGATCCGCGACGAGCGTGTTGCCTTCCCAATGCCCGATGGCATGGCCGCTCGCGCTTGGGACGTATTGACGGGCTCTTGATGTCCGGATGCGGCCGGCCGTCGAGGTAGATGACTTCACCGGTCATCCTGACCTCCGTCGGCGTCATGGTGAGGACCTGGATGCCGGAACTCGCCCACGCGAGCGGCAGATTACCTCTTGGACAGCCCGGCAACTGCGGCGCAGTGTTGGTGACATTTCCCGCCGCCAGCAGCGCATCCTCGGCCGCGTTCAGCTTGGCAACCTCGGGACGCACCTCGGCCTGCGGACCAGGGCCCTTCATGAACCATTCCCAAAAGCTGCCGGAGCCGGGATCCTGCACGACCCAGAGTCCGGCAATGGTCGGCGCCGCGGCCGTAGTCGGGGCTGCCGGCACCGGGGTTTGAGCGTAGGTTGCCACGCCACCGAGGAACATCGCGGCCCCGAACGCGCCAATCAACCGTATGGCTCTCATGGAATCCTCCTGCTTTCGTGAGCCTAGCGAGCGACGGCCTTTTTGGGACGGGCCACGTCGTTGAAGATGCGCTTGCCGTCCGGAAGCGTGACATAAAAGAGCGTCGCGCCCTTTTGGCCGTTCCTCAACGGGTTCGCGGTAACGGTGACCTTGTCGCCGGGCTTAACCATCGTGCTCGACCAGCCCTGCACGCGCATGATGTTTGTGCTCGCACCCTCAACATCCCATTCCCCTGCCATGTTCGGATCGACGCCGGGGCCAGGTTCAACGTCCAGGATCAGGTGAGTGTGCGGGTTGATCCAGTGGAACTCGAGCACGGTCCCGGTGAGCGTGATTTCCTTGGTTTGATCGAACATCGCGAACGAATGGTGCGCGATCGCGGGCACTGTCATCATCACGAGAATGCCGACCGACGCCCACAGACCGCGCGACGGGGTTCTGGCCATTGTCAATCTCCTCCCTTATGCAACAGACCGATGTCTATCGCGGCAGCGCGTACGAGTAAAGCGTCTCGTGGGCGGCGAACACGAGATACTGACGGCCGTCCATCATGTAGGTGATGGGGGTATTGGAGACGTTGCTCCTGATGTCGGTCTCGCGCTGCGGCAACGTCGCGTGCCACAGCTGGCGGCCGTTCTCCGGGTCGTAGGCCACCATGTATCCGCCCGGCGCGCCCGAAAACACGAGGCGGCCGGCGGTGCTGAGAAGGCCGCCAACCTGGTGCGGCCGCGGCGGATTCCACTCGCTGCCGGCATAGCGGTGAATCCACCTGGCTTTGCCGGTCTTGACGTCGATCGCCCGCAGCGACATGTCGTAGCCTCCAACCCCCTGAGCCATATGGCCGAGCTGCTCGCTGCCCGAGATGTCGTACGTGTAGTGAATATCGAACCCTTGCGACGCATTCAGATACAACAAGCCGGTTTCAGGCATGTAAGTGGGCGGCGCCCAGTTCTGCACGCCGCCGTTGCTCGGTGAGATCAGCGCGCCCCCTCGCACCGAGAGCTTCGCCGGATTGCGCACCGGCTGCCCCTTGTCGTTGAAGCCGGTCGCCCAATTCACAGACTCGGCAACCTGCGACGACACCAAATGCGCGCCGTTGGTCCGATCGAGCAGAAAGTAGAAGCCGTTGCGAGTGGCCTGTGCGACGAGCTTGCGCGGCCGGCCATCGATCGTCGCGTCGATGAGCACGGGCACCTGGTTCGAGTCGAAGTCCCACGCATCGTTCGGAGACGTTTGGTAGTACCAGACCATCTTGCCCGTGTCGGGGTTCAGCGCGACGATCGAGCAGGCATACAAGTTGTCACCTTTGCGCCGCTCAGGGGCGTAGACGGGATTGGGATTGCCCGTCGGGACGTAGATGAGATTGAGATCCGGATCGTAGGTCGGCGACGTCCACGTCATGCCGCCGCCGTGCTCGCGGGCGAAGTCGTCGGGCCAGGTCTCGGCGCCGGGCTCACCCGCTCTCGGCGTCGTGTACCACTTCCACTGCAGGTCTCCGGACTCGGGATCACGCGACTCGATCCATCCCGGTACGTCGAGCGCGTCCCCGCTGACACCCACAATCAGCCGGTTGCCGACGACGAGAGGCGCCGCGGATGAAAAATAGTTACTCTGCACGGCGCCGACCTGCTTGTGCCAGCGCTCTTTGCCTGTGGACGCATCCAGCGACACGAGATAGCCGTCGGGCGTGCCGAAATACACCCAGCTGCCGTACATCGCCATGCCGCGATTGCCGATGTAGTCGCCGCCGCTGGTCCGCCAGTAGTAGTGCCAGATTTCACGGCCCGTGCGCGCGTCGACCGCCCACGCATGATCCGGGGACGTCAGGTACAACACGCCGTTGACGAAGAGCGGGGTCGATTTCAAAAGACCACCAATGGCCGCTCCGCCTCCCAGCACGATGGGCGCGGCCTGAGTCACCGCGCCACCGATCTGCGCGCCTTGCGGAGAGGTGTTCGCGTCCCACTGCCACGCCAACGCAAGCGATTTCACATTCGACTGATTGATCTGGTTGAGGGTGCTGAAATGCCGGCCGGAATAGTCACCGTGATGCGTCGTCCAGGCATCGACCGGCGCCCTGCCGACAAGCCTCGGATCGAGCGTCGCCTGCTGCGCGGCGACCGCAGCCGCAGAAACCCCAATCGCTGTTGTCACAGCGAGCATGCGCAGCGTCATTTGAGACTCGCAAGGTACGCGACGACGTCGTGCATGATCTCGTCGGTGTACTTCAGCAGCTGTTGCCGATGCGCTTCCATTGGATCCGTGATTTCGACTTTCGGGACGTCGTTGTCTCGATCGAACGTCCATCGATCGCCCGCGCCATCCACCAACGTCACGAAGAAGTCGGTCACCGCGATCAGCTCACCTGACACGACGCGTCCGCTCTGAAGAGTTACCCGCACCGACGGGCGCGGCGGCGGACGAACGGCCACGCCTCGGCCCGCGGCCACGATTCGCGGGTTCACCATTCGCCCCTGGAGGATGACGGCGGAGTGACTTGGCGCCGACGCCCTTGAGATCTCCGGCGGGAGAATGGCACGTGCGGCATTGCCCCACGCCGTTGAAATAGGCCTCGCCGCGCTGCGCATTGCCGACAACGATGGAGGCGGGATCAAATCCGCCACGCCCGCGGCCCTCGGCGATCTTGGATTTGAGAAACGCGGTGAGGTCTGAAAGGTTGGCGGCGCTCATCTGCGGAAACGCGGGCATTCCGTTGACTGTCCGGCCAACTCTCATGAACTCTGCAAACGAAAGACCTCCATCGTCGCTTTGGATATAGAGCGACTGCGCCAGGTCCGGCGCCTGCGCGCCACGAGCATCAGCCCCATGACAGAACGCGCAGTTCGACGCGTAGAGCGGCGCGCCTCTCGCGGCCGCTTCCGAGTCGATCGTCGCCACGCCCAGGCGATTCCCACGCTGCGCCTGACCGGCCAGCACCGAGGCTGCGACGAAACAGGCGGCGAGAAGTCCGCTCCGCACCATTCGGTTCAAGGTTGCCGGCAATATATGCCTCCCCGTATCGGAAGGAAAGAGGTAATCAAAGCGGCGCGATGACCTTCTGCACGTACCAACTGTTCAGCAGTGCGCTCTCGACGGCGCTCGGACCTCGATCGCTCTCGACGATGACCCAGCCCTGATAGCGATGTCGGGTCATCGCGCGGACCAGGGCGGGGAAGTCGACGAGTCCGCCGGGCGTGCCCATCTCCCAGAACCAGCGCTCGATGGCCCGCTTGCCTCCGCCATCGAGCAGAAACACCTCGGCCGCGCGCTCCTTGTATTCGCCAAGGGTGTCGCGGTCGTGTGCATCCTTGAAATGAAAATGCCTGACACGGTCGCTGTGCCCGTTGTAGAAGGCGACCGGATCGATGCCCAAAATCGCGAACTCCGCGGTATCGATCGTGAGCCCCACGAGTGACGGATCGGTGAACCGCAGCATCGTGGCGATGTCACGATCCGAGTGCAAGGCCCCGAGGAAGTCGGGATGCAGCGTGGTTGCGATCCCTTCGGCCTGCGTCATCCTGCCGACCTTGTTCCAGCAGTCCGCGGCAACTTTGATCTTGTCGTCGGTGACCGGCGCCTCGCGCCAGTAGGAGGCCATCGGTCGGACAACGAGGACCGATCCTCCCAGCTCGCGCAGCCGTCGGGCGAACGGCGCGAGCGATTGCACGATGCCGTCGTGGTGCGCCGGATTGCTGGGAGTTCGTCCGGGCGACCCCTCTTCGATCGAATTCGCCCCGGGGTCGTAAAACCAGCTGACCACGTGGTCGATGCCGCACGACTTCAGGAAGTCCATGAACGCGTGGGTCGAACCGAAGTTCACGTCCAGGAGGTCGGGACGGCCGAGAGGGCGCCCATCGGCCGGTTCCCGATGTGAGTTCGATCGCCCGGAAGCCACAGACGGCAATCGTCTTCAGCGCCCGCTCCTGCGAGTCGCGCCGAATGGTGTCCCACTGGTTGATGGCGTATCCGATTTTCAGGTCTGCCATGAAGCGGCCTCACGCGTAGATCGGCGTCAGCACGTTGTCGATGTACCACTTGGCCATCGCCGTACTCTCCGCGTAGTTGCCGCCGTCGACGTCGGCCTTGTCGTGCTCGACCGTCACGCGCCCGCGGTAACCGTATTCCTTGAGCGCCGCCATGAGCCGCGGAAAATCCACGAGCCCGCCCGGCGTTCCCATTTCCCAAAACCAGCGCTTGACGTTGGGCGCCATCAGCTCGGCATCGGGCGGGCGACGGTAGTCTCCGGTGGTATCGACGTTATGCGTGTCCTTGAAATGGAACCCGGCGCAGCGGTCGTGATACTTGAGGTACATCTGCACCGGATCGAGCCCGGCGATCACCGTCTGGGCTGTATCGCAGAAGTAGCTGACGTACTGCGGGTCCGTCCATTGGTAGAACTTGTCGACTTCGTCCGCCGAGCGGATGCCGCACCAGAATTCGTGGTGGCAGGCCGTTCTCACACCGTATCCCGCGGTCATGCGCCCCACGCGCGTCCACAAATCCGCCATCGCGTGCAACTTCTCGTCGGTGACCGGCTCCACCTGCCAGTAGGTTGAAGCCGGCTGCACCACGAACGTCTCCACGCCAAGACCGGCGCTGGCCTTCATCAGGTCTTCGCAGTCCTGAACGATCCGGTCGTGAGTCGCGCGGACGTGCGGGGCTCGGGTCGACGACATGTATGGGTAGGAGATGAAGATGCCCGTGATCTTCTCCAGACCGCGGTCCTGAATGAACTTCTGGAAATCAGCCACCGAGCCGAACAGCGACGCAATCAGACCCAGTCGAAACCCGAATGTGTCGAAGCCGGAGAAACCCAGCGCCGCAATCTGCTTGATGTAACGGTCCATATGTCGCGTCGAGAGATACGGCGAGGACAGTCCTTGCGAGGTCCTGGTCGACCAATGGTCCATGTATGACCACTTGAGCACGCGTGATGGGGCCGCCGCGGGGCCGGTGGCCTGTCCGGCCGCCCCGAGCGGCAAGTCGCGCGTGACGGCGGCGGCAGCGGCGCCGGCTGCGACACGTCCAAGAAACTGCTTACGTGTCATCGTCGACATGTGCCGCTCCTAGACATTAATGATCGCCATCGACTTCTTCAGCATCTCGAACGGATCTTTGCCGGGTGTCACCTGCCACTCATGGGCGACGTAACCCTGGAAGTTCAGATCCGCGATGGCCTGCGCGATGAAGCGATAGTTCAGTTCCTGAGTCTCGTCCAGCTCATGCCGGCCCGGTACGCCGCCGAAGTGAATGTGCGCGAAGTGCTGGATGTTGTCGCGGATCGTCTGGACGATGAACCCTTCCATGATTTGTGCGTGAAACACGTCATAGAGAATTTTCACGCGCGGCGAGTTCACGCGTTTGATGACCTCGACCCCCCAGGAAGTGTGGTCGAAGAGCGTGCCTACACCGCCCTGCAATCCCTTCGAGTTCACCAGCTCCATGCACAGCGTGATGTTCTTGTCCTCGGCGTGCGCTTTCACCGCGTTGCAGAACGCCACAGTGTTGTCCATGCCCTGTTCCGACGATTGATTCGGGCCGCGCACACCCGTCTGCAGCAGCATGTTGGAGATGCCACTGGCAGCGGCCTGATCGATGCAGGCGTGGTACGCCTCGAGATAGACGCCCTGCGCTTCTTTCATACCGATGGCACCCCACCCGGGACGCCCAGTCCCGGCGCGGGCGCCCGGGGGTGCCTGAGGGTCCAGTGGACGCCACATCGTACAGATGAGCCCATACTGCTTCATCGTCGGCCAGTCCGCAGGGTTGTCGGCCAAGTCGAACCCGGTGATCCCGATCTGCTGAGCGCGTTGGCACTGTTCCTCGAGGGAACCTGGCCCGAGCAACGCGCGCACCGCCACCGCTTGCTTACTCAATCGCCCGAGCGGCGACGCGGGACGAACGGCCGCCGGACCCTGCGCGGCTGCTGGGCTCGTCAATGACCCGGCCGCCAGTACGGGAACGGCGGCTGCGCGAGCGAGAAAATCTCTCCGATTCATATGCATCCTCCTGTTCGCGACGCGACTATTCGCCGATGCCATCTCGGATGTGCAATTCCAGTTCCCCACGACGTCTGCATACCTTAGCTGAAACGGTCACCTTGTGGAACCGATTCCATATGGCACTGAAGACGTCCATGCCCGCCGACGCGCGCGCAAGGACCGTGAGTTTGCCATCAAGGGATCGGCCCCGATCGACGCAGACGAAAAATGACGTCGACGCGCTGACCAGAACGGGGCTGCGCGGCTCGTCGCTATCCAGCCTGCAAATACGATCGGAGTGCCCTTTGCAGCGTTTGCCTTAGACACTCAGACTGGTCAGTTATGTAAGACGTATCAATTGGAGGGCTGGGAGAGGGGGCCTCAATGCGCTGACCTTTACGTCAGATTCCCCGATCGTTGACCTAGAGGACGATCTCCTTTCGCACAAGATTCGCACATGGCGACTAATTCGGGCGTATGCAATCCTACTAACCGATTGATTTGATTGTTGGTGCGGAAGAGGAGATTTGAACTCCTATGGTATTGCTACCGCCAGCCCCTCAAGCTGGTGCGTCTGCCAGTTCCGCCACTTCCGCGTTCGGTGGGGATGTGAACAAGAAAGTATACCCTATTGACCCGCGCGCGATTTTGAACGACGCTGCCGCACATGCCGAACGCGTCGCTGACTGAACGGCTGGCGGCACTCGAAAGACTTGCATCCGTTCCGGCCGCCGAGCTGGAGTGGCTCGCCGACCACGGCCGGCTCGAGACTTACACCGCCGGCACCGTGCTCTTCCCAAAGGGATTGCCCATCGATCGGCTGGTGATTGTGTTGTCGGGCCGCATCAGCGGGTTCGTCGATGGGGTCTCCGGCGAGCGCCGCGTGGTGTCCTGGAATCGAGGCGACATCACCGGGATGCTTCCGTACTCGCGGATGACCGGCTCGCCGGGCACCGGCCGCTGCGAGACGGACATCGAGCTGCTGACGGTCGACACGAGGTACTTTCCCGAGATGGTGTGCGCGTGTCCCATGTTCACGGCCCGCTCGGTGCACTTCATGCTGGACCGAGCTCGCGTTTTCAACACCAGCGACCTGCGAGACGAAAAGATGGTGTCGCTCGGCAAGCTGGCTGCGGGCCTGGCTCACGAGCTGAACAACCCGGCGTCTGCCGCCGCACGCAGCGCGACGCTTTTGCGCGAGAGCGTCGAGTTCGCTATCGCCGCCGTGCGTGCGCTGGAGGCGACAGGCGCATCCGAGCGCTTGTTCGAAGCGATTGCCCGCACTTGCACTGATGCAGGCACAATCACGGGGACATCCGGGCTGTCGGCGATCGCCCGCGCGGACCGCGAAGACGAGGTAGCCAGCTGGCTCGGGCGCCACGGGATGAATCGATCGCTGGCTGAGGCGATTGTGGAGAGCGGGGTGACGATACCCGCGCTCGACGAACTGGCGGCTCTGACCTCAGGTGACACGCTGGCCGCCGCGCTGGAGTGGATGACGGCAAGGTGCGAGACTCGGGCGCTCGCCACCACCATCGAGCGTGCCGCCACGCGCATCCACGATCTGGTCGGGGCGGTGAAGCGCTTTACGTTCATGGACAACCTGGCCGGGCCAGAGTTCAACGACGTCGGGCAGGGCCTGCGCGATACGCTCAGCATTCTTTCTTCGAAGACAAAGACCAAAAACGCGAACGTCACGCTGGACCTCGAAGACGGCCTTCCGCGCGTGCGCGCGGCCGGCGGCGAGCTGAATCAGGTGTGGCTCAATCTGCTCGACAACGCGCTCGATGCGATGCCGATCTCGGGGCATCTGACGGTCAGCGCGCGTCGGGAGGGCGCACGCGTCATCGTGACCTTCGTCGACGACGGGCCGGGGATTCCGGCCGACGTGCTCCCGAGGATCTTCGATCAATTCTTCACGACGAAGCCCTCGGGACAGGGCACCGGGCTCGGACTCGACATTGCGCGGCAGCTCGTGCGGCAGCATGATGGCGAGATCACCGTTGCCTCTGTCCCGGGACGGACGGAATTCAACGTCAGTCTGCAGGCCGAGCCTTCAGCTGATCCCAGCGCGTAGGGCATCGGAATGGCCAAGCCCATCATCATGACCGTGGACGATGACCCTGAGGTGCTCGCGGCCCTTGGCCGCGACCTGCGCCGCCAGTACGGCGCGGAGTATCGCATCGTCGCGGCTGGATCGGGGCGTGAAGCCATCGACGCTGCCGTCCAGTTCAAGGGACGTGGAATCCCTGTCGCGCTTTTCCTGGTAGACCAACGCATGCCGTTGATGACGGGAACTCAGACGCTGTGCGAACTGCGCAAGCTGTATCCCGACGCGTGCAAGGTGCTGCTCACTGCCTATGCCGACACCGACGCAGCCATCGCGGCTATCAATGAAGTCGGGCTCGACCACTACCTGATGAAGCCATGGCATCCCCCCGCGCAGCGGCTCTTTCCCGTGCTGGACGAGCTGCTGTCGGCGTGGGCGATGCGCGTGCGCCTGCCCTATGACGGCATCCGCATTGCCGGATCGCGATGGTCGCCGCAAAGCTACACCGTGCGTGAGTTTCTGTCGCTCAGCCAGGTGCCTTACCAGTGGCTGGACATCGACCAGGATGTCAGCGCACGGGAACTGGTGACGGCGGTCGCGGGTGATACGTCGCATTTGCCGGTGGTGTTGTTTCCCGATGGCGTTCACCTGGTGATGCCGACGAACCTCCAACTTGCCGAAAGAGTTGGACTGCAGACGCGCGCCAAGCTGCCGTTCTACGACATCGTCGTCGTGGGGGGTGGGCCGGCTGGTCTGGCCAACGGTCTCTATGCGGCGTCGGAAGGGCTCCGGACGCTGCTCGTCGAGCAGGGCGCCCCGGGCGGCCAGGCTGGAACCAGTTCGCTGATCGAAAACTATCTAGGCTTTCCCTCGGGTATTACCGGCGCCGACCTTGCGCGGCGTGCCGCGGCTCAGGCGAGGCGCTTTGGCGCGGAGTTGGTGACCGCGCAGGAAGTTATCAGCCTGCGACGGGAAGACCCGTACCGGATCCTGCGATTCGCCAGCGGTGCCGAGGTGTCCTGCTACGCTGCGGTGATTACGACAGGCATGAGCGTTCGGCGATTGGATGTGCCGGGCATCGATTCCCTGCTCGGCATCGGCGTGTACTACGGAGCCGCGATGTCGGAGGCAGCACTTTACCGGGGGCAGGATGTCTGCATCGTCGGCGGCGCGAACTCTGCGGGGCAGGGGGCGCTCTTCTTTTCCCGATACGCGCGCAAGGTGACGATGCTGGTGAGAGGCACGGGGCTGAGCTCTTCGATGTCGCAGTACCTGGTCGACCGCATCAAAGCCGTAGACAACATCGAGGTGTTGACCGGCGTTGAGGTGTCCAGCGTCGGCGGCCAGGGGCGTTTGGAGCACGTCTGTCTGCGCGACACCCAGAGCGACGACATCCGCCCGCTGAATGCGGCGGCGATGTTCATTTTCATCGGCGTGGCGCCGCGGTCAGAGCCGTTTGCCGGCGTGCTCGAGCGGGACGAGCGCGGCTTCATCCTGACAGGCCTGGACCTGCCGCGTCCACCGCGCGGGTGGACACTCGAACGCGATCCGCTCATGTTCGAGACGAGCATGCCTGGTGTGTTTGCGGCGGGGGACGTGAGAGCTGGCGCCAACCGGCGCGTGGCCGCCGCCGTCGGCGAGGGATCGGCGGCGATCCACTCGGTGCAACAGTATTTGCGAACCGTCTAGCTACTTTGCTGGAGCTGCGGGAGGCGTTGTCGCAGGCGCAGTCGCTGGTGTCGGCGTTTCCGGGGATGACGACGCTGGCTTCGGCGCCGCGGCCGGCGGTGGAGCAGGCGTGCCGCTCACGACTGAACTCGAACCGCCGCGCTGTCCGATGATCGACAGCGACAGCGCCATCAGCATGAACAGCACCGCTGCAACCGTCGTCGCCTTCGTCAACACCGTCGCACCCGAGCGGGCGCCGAACGCCGCCTGGCTGCTGCTGCCGCCGAAGGCGCTGGCGATGTCGCCGCCCCGGCCCTGCTGAAGCAGGATGACGAGCGACAGCACGAGGCACACGACAACGTAGAGACCGATAAGGGCGTAATACATAACTAAGTCAGTCCCAGTCCTTAGTGGCCTAAGGCCTAGAGCCCAAAGCCGAGAGCCGATAATTATACCGGCTTCCAACCCCAGTCCCCAACCCCTAGCCCCTAGGCCCCACTTTGGTTCGGAGAACGATGTCGTAAAACGCCCGGACGTCGAGGCTTGCGCCCCCGACCAGCGCGCCGTCGATGTCGGGCTGGGCCATCAGATCGACGATGTTGTCGGGTTTGACGCTGCCGCCGTAGAGCACCACGCACAGGTCGGCTGCCTCCGCGCCAAACCACTGGCGCAGGCGCGATCGGATGTGCGTATGCACCTCGCCCGCCTGTGCCGGAGTCGCGGTGCGCCCAGTGCCGATTGCCCAGACCGGTTCGTAGGCAATGACCAGTTCGGCCACCTGATCACCTTTGAGGCCGTCGAAGCTTCCCTTGATTTGCCGATCGATGACGTCCATCGTCTCGTTCCGCTCGCGCTGCTCGAGCGTCTCCCCTATGCAGACGATGGGGGTGAGCTGTGCGGCGATGGCCGACAGGAGCTTTCGATTCACGATCGCGTCGGTTTCGCCGAACAGCGTGCGGCGCTCGGAATGGCCGATGATCACGTATTCGGCGCCGGCCTCCTTGATCATGCCCGCGCTCACTTCGCCGGTGAACGCGCCTTCCCGCTCCCAGTAGACGTCCTGCGCTGCAACTGCCACGTTGCTGTTGCGAGCCGCTTCGGCCGCTGCGTGGACGGCCGTAAACGGCGGCGCCACAACCACGTCGGCCCACTGCACGTCTTTCACGAGACTGCGGAGCTCTTTGATGTAGACCGTCGCGTCGTGAACGGTCTTGAACATCTTCCAGTTGCCGGCGATGAAAGGCTTACGCACCAACTACTTCTCCGTGAGCGCTGCCACGCCTGGCAGCGTGCGGCCGCCGAGAAACTCGAGCGACGCGCCGCCTCCCGTCGAGATGTGCGAGATGCGATCGGCCACGCCCGCTTCGTTGATGGCGGCAATCGAGTCGCCGCCGCCGATGATGGTCGTGCCTTTCACGTCGGCCACGGCGCGCGCGATAGCGTTGGTCCCTTTCGCGAACGCCGGGTTCTCGAAGACACCCATCGGCCCGTTCCACACGAGCGTCTTCGCGTCGCGGATCATCTCGATGTAGGCTGCAATGGTCTTCGGGCCGATATCGACTCCCATCCGATCGCCAATAGCCGGGTCGCCCACGTCGAGCGTCACGCCGGTGGCACCCGGCTCGAGCTTCTCCGTCACGAGATGGTCGACAGGCAGGCCGAGCGGAAGGCTGCGGGCCCTGGCGTTCGCCTCGATTTCGCGGGCGGCGTCGAGCTTGTCGTCTTCCACGAGCGAGCGGCCGACCGGCACGCCCCGCGCTTTCAGAAAGGTGTAGGCCATCGCGCCGCCGATGACGAGGCGATCGACGCGGCCCAGGAAGTTTTGAATCACCTCGAGCTTGTCCGACACCTTGGCGCCGCCGAGGATCGCCACGAGTGGGCGCTCGGGCGATTCGAGGACGCGGCCGAGATACTGCAGCTCCTTTTCCATCAACAGGCCTGCTGCAGCACTCGAGACATGTCGCGTGATGCCGTCGACCGACGCGTGCGCGCGATGCGCCGCGCCGAACGCGTCGTTCACGTAGAGATCGGCCAGCGACGCGAGCGCCGTCGCGAACCCGTCTTCGTTCTTCTCCTCCTCTGGGTGGTATCGAAGGTTTTCGAGCAGAACGATGTGGCCGGACGTGTGCGCGGCGGCAACAGCCTCGCGCGCGGCGTCGCCGACACAGTCGCTGGCGAACGCCACGGGCCTGCCGAGCAGTTCACCCACACGGGCGGCGACTGGCTTGAGACTGTACTTGGGATTGGGCTGCCCCTTCGGACGGCCGAGGTGGGACGCGAGCACGACCGTCGCGTTCTTCTCCAGCGCGAACGTGATGGTCGGGAGCGACGCCCGGATGCGCGTGTCGTCTCCGACCACGCCGTTTTCCAGAGGGACGTTGAAATCCGTACGAACGAACACGCGCTTGCCGGGTAGATCGAGATCGCGAATGGAAAGTTTCATAAACAAATAAGACCGAGTCGTCAGTCGACAGTCGTCAGTGATCAGTCAGAGTCGACAGTCCAAGTCTTCAGTCTTAGTCGAGGGTCGTCAGTCGCAGTCTGCAGTCCAAGTCGTCGTCTTGTTCACCGAGACTCTCGACTGAGACTACCGACTGCGGACTTGGACTGACGACTGAGACCGACGACTCGTCTAAATCCCTTTCTTGCTCATGTACCCGATGAGGTCCACGCAGCGGTTCGAATAGCCCCATTCGTTGTCGTACCACGAGAGGATCTTGACGAAGTCGCCTTCCATCACCTTCGTATAGTCGGCGTCGAGAATCGACGAGGTCGCGTTGCCGCGGAAGTCGATCGAGACGAGCGGCTCGGTCATGTACTGCAGGATGCCCTTGAGCGCTCCGTTGGCGGCATCCTTGAACGCCGCGTTCACCTCGTCCTTCGTCGTCTTCTTGTCGACAAGGACGGCCAGATCGACGACCGACACGTTCGGCACCGGTACCCGCATGGCGATGCCGTCGAGTCTACCCTTCAGTTCTGGCAGCACCTCTCCAACGGCCGACGCCGCTCCCGTGGTCGTGGGGATGATCGACAGGGCCGCCGCGCGCGCCCGCCGCAGATCCTTGTGCGGTAGATCGAGCAGCTGCTGGTCGTTGGTGTACGCGTGCACCGTCGTCATCCAGCCTTTCTTGATGCCGAACTTCTCGTGGATGACCTTGGCGACCGGCGCCAGGCAGTTCGTGGTGCAGGACGCATTGGAGATGATCTGGTGCTTGGCCGAATCGTACTTCTCGTGGTTGACCCCCATCACGACCGTCAGGTCTGGCCCTTTTGCCGGGGCGGTGATGATGACGCGCTTGGCGCCCGCCGCGACGTGCTTGGCTGCCGCGTCGCGGTCGGTGAAGAGGCCGGTCGATTCGAGGACGACGTCGACGCCGAGATCTTTCCAGGGCAGCTGCGCGGGGTCGCGGAACGACAGCACCTTGAACTGATCGCCGTCGACGGCGATGCCATCTCCCTGCACCTCGACCTTCGACTTGAGGTTCCCGAGGACGGAGTCGTACTTCAGCAGGTGCGCCAGCGTGGCGGCGTTCGTCAGGTCGTTGACCGCCACGAAATCGATGTCCTTGTTGCCGAGCGCGGCCCGCATGATGTTGCGGCCGATGCGCCCGAACCCGTTGATGCCGACCTTCACAGCCATTACGCCTCCAGACGACTCCGAAAATGACGGACGTTCAAAAGCGGAATTCTAATGTACGATCACTCCGTCGCCCAAACCCCACAGTCATGTACGCCGTCTATAGCCTGCTCATCCTGATATTTGGCGCCGTGGTGTCGCCATATCTGGTGTATCAGGCGGTGCGCTACAAGAAGTACATCGGCAGCCTGCGGCAGCGCATGGGCTACCTCCCGGTGTCCTTTAATTTAGATGGCGACCAGTCGATCTGGATTCACGCGGTCTCGGTAGGCGAGGCGCTCACGGTTCGAGCGCTGATGAGCGAGCTGCGCGGACGATATCCCAACCTGCGGATCTTTCTGTCGACCACGACCATGGCCGGACAGCAGGTCGCACGGCGCAACCTCCAGGACGTCGACGCGGTCTTTTATTTCCCCTTCGACCTGTCGTTCGTCGTCCGGCGCACGCTGCGACTCGTGAAACCCCGGCTCTTTGTGATGATGGAAACCGAGATTTGGCCAAACCTGCTGCGCGAATGCAAGCGCACGGGAGTGGCAACGGCGATGGTCAACGGCCGGATTTCTGCGCGATCGTATCCGCGTTACAAGCTGGTGCGGCCGTTCTTTAGGCGCGTGCTGGCCGACATCGACCGATTCTGCGTGCAGAGCGAAGAGTCTGCGCGCCGACTGGTCGACATCGGCGCCGACCCGGCATCGATCGTCGTTACGGGCAGCCTCAAATTCGACGCGATGGGCGTTCCAGCAGCGGGTGTACTCGAGGGGCGTGGACAAAACCGGGTGCTGCGCTACTTTCGCATCACGGCTGGCCGGCCTGTCATCGTTGCCGGCAGCACGATGCGCGACGAAGAGCAGATGGTGCTGCAGGCGTTCAGGCGAATCAAGTCGGCGTCGGGCGTGGGCGCAAACCCGCTGCTCGTCATCGCGCCGCGCCATCCAGAGCGCTTTGGCGAGGTGGTGCAGCTTGCGAAGAACCAGGCCTTTGTCACCGTCCGGCGAAGCGATCTGCCGATCGATGCCGAGCCCCGTGCGGATGTGGTCGTGCTCGATACGATCGGCGAGTTGGCTCAGGTCTATCAGATCGCAACCGCGGTCTTCGTCGGCGGAAGCCTCGTCGACAGCGGCGGGCACAACATCCTCGAGCCGGCGGTGTTCGGCAAGGCGGTCGTCTTCGGTCCTTACATGCAGAACTTCCGGGAGATTGCCGAAGCGTTCGTGACGCAGGAGGCAGGCGTCCAGGTGCAGTCGCCCCGCGAGCTGGAAGAGGAGCTGCAGACCTTGCTGACCGACCCGGTGCGGCGCGCGCGCCTCGGAGCGGCCGCGAGCGCGCTGGTGGAGTCCAATCGCGGTGCGAAGGAAAAGACGCTGGCCGCCATCGCCCAACTGCTACCGGTGAGGAGCGGGACGATGGGTGTGGTCCTGCCCTTCCGAGTGGTTCACTGATTTCTTGCTTCATCTCCTTTACAGCCAAGTTGCACGGGCGCGCCGGCGCTACTACCAGCGCAGACCTCACCTGCGAAGGCGCCTGTCCGCACCCGTTATCAGCGTTGGGAACGTGACCGTAGGCGGCAGCAGCAAGACGCCGCTCGCGATGGAAATCGCCCGTGTTCTGCTCGAGATGGGGGAACGGCCCGCCATCCTCAGCCGCGGATACGCCAGGAAGGTTCCATCCGACGGCGTGGTCGTCGTCAGCGACGGACGAGGAGTGCTGGTTGATGTCGATCGCGCCGGCGACGAGCCCTTGATGGCGGCAGGCAAGGTGCCGGGCGCAGCCGTGTTAGTGTGCGGCAGCCGGTACACCGCTGGCCGGCTTGCCGAGTCGCGTCTCGGATGCACGGTGCACATACTCGACGACGGGTTTCAGCATTTCGATCTGTTGCGCGACGTCGACCTGCTCGTGGCGCCGGACGATGACGCAGTGCGGACGCTGCCGTCTGGACGATTGCGCGAGCCGATCGACGCGGCGAAAAGCGCCGATGCGCTGCTCGTCGAGGTGTCCGGTTCAACAGAATCCGGCGAAGACGCGCTCGAAGCCGCTGCCAAGCGCCTGGGTGTACCAGCGGCGTTCGGGTTTGTCCGCCGCCTGACGGGGCTTGCCCCCACTCATCCAGCGTTTGCGTTTGCCGGCATCGCCAAGCCCGAGCGTTTCTACGCCGATCTGGAACGAGGGGGATGGCGGCTCGCGGGCCGGCGGACCTTCCGCGATCATCATGCGTATTCGCGGGGCGAGATCGATGCGCTGGCCGAAGCGGCCAGACAGGCGGGCGCGGAGGTGTTGGTGACCACCGAAAAAGATTCGGCGAGGTTGCGGATGCTCGGCCCGGTCGACCCGCCGGTGGTCGACGTCGCGCTCGACGTCAGCCTGGAGCCGCGCTTCGTGGTGTGGCTCGCCGATAGGCTGCGGAGCGTTCGCTCCGCATGAGACACCGTCTCGAATTCCTGCTCGTCAGAGTGGTGCAGTTGTCGCTGCGTCCGCTGCCGCTCGCCGCAGCTCGCCGACTGGGCGAAGGTCTCGGCTTCCATGTTCTTCCTCGCCGACCGCGCCCATCGCCGTATCGCGCTCGCCAACCTCGAAGTGGCGTTCCCGCAGCGGTCCGTGGACGAGCGCGAGGCCATCGCCCGCGCGATGTTCCGGCACTTCGGGCGGCTGCTGCTGGAGCTGCTGAAGTACGCGTCGCTTCCGCCCGAGCGCCAGCTCGGGCTCGTGGAGTGGGAAGGGCGCCGAGCGCGTGAGGCTGGCGCTCGCGCAGGGCAAAGGGCATTCTGTTCTGCACCGGCCATTTCGGCTTCTGGGAACAGCAGGCGCTGGCGCACGCGCTGATGTTCGAGCCGATGGCCGTGATGGCGCGCGCCCTCGACAATCCGCAGCTGCACGAGCTGCTCGAGCACGTGAGGACGTCGAACGGCAATCCCGTGCTCTATCGGCACGGCGCGGTGCGGAAGGCGCTGAGCCTGCTGGCCGAGGGCAAGGGGGTCGGCATCCTGATCGATCAGCACATGACGAGTCCCGACGCCATCTACGTCGATTTCTTCGGGCGGCCGGCGGCGACCACGTCGACGCTGGCGGCGCTGGCGCTCCGAACCGGCGCGCCGGTGATTCCGCTGTTCGCGTTTCCGCTGCCGGGCGGCCGGTATCGTATGATCTACGAGCAGCCGGTCGAACCGCCCGATCCCGATTCTCCAGACGCCGTCCGCGAGTTCACCCAGCGGTGCACCGACGTGCTCGAGATGCACGTGAGACGGCATCCGGAGCTGTGGCTGTGGATGCACCGGCGCTGGCGCGATCGCGCCAGCGCGGCGATCGCCTGCGGATGGTACCGACGCCCGAGGCAGTGTTGACCCAGTACCAGCGCACTTCAAGATCCGGAGCGTAAGCGACGGCAGCAGGGGCGGGGCCCCGCGACTAAGTAATGACTGACCGCTCGTCGTGCTCGCGCCGAACTGGCTTGGCGACGCCGTGATGGCGCTGCCGGCGATTCGCGACGTGCGGCGGCATTTTTCCGGCGAGCACGCTCGCGGTGGCCGCACGGCCATCGGTGGCGGAGCTGTTTCGCGCCGTGCCCGGCGTCGATCGCATTGCCGTGACCTCAAGTCGGCGCAGGACGATCGCCCGCCTCCAGGCGTCGATTGGCATGCTGTTTCCGAACTCGTTCCGCTCGGCGCTGACTGCTGAAGCGCGCTGGCGTGAAGGAGCGATGGGGCTATCGAGCGGATTTCCGCGGGCTGCTGCTGACGAGGGCGGTGCGCCGGCCGAGACGCAAGGTGCATTTCGGCGAGTACTATCAGCATCTCGTCCGCGAGCTTGGTGTCGAGACGGGTCCGCTGACGCCGCAGATCGCGTGCCGGCGCGCGCGCGCGAGGCGGCCGCGGCGCTGCTCGGGAGCGCGGATGGACGCCCGGTCAGCCGCTGGTGGCATCGCGCCGGGTGCGGCGTTCGGTCACGCCAAGCGGTGGCCGTCGAAGCGGTTCGCCGCGCTCGTCGACGCGCGCGTGAGAGCACGACGCCGGCTGCGTGCTGCTCGGACGTGATCATCGGACGGAGCTCGAGGCAGGGATGCGACCGAACGACGTCGGCGCGTCATCAACCTCGTCGGCCACACCGATCTGCTGATGCTGATGGGCGTGCTCGCGCACTGCCGCGCGCTCGTGGCCAACGATTCCGGGGCGCTTCATCTGGCGGCCGCGATGGGCGTTCCGGTGGTTGCGATCTACGGTCCGACCGACGAGCGATACAGCCAGCCGCTGACGTCGGTCGAAGGCAGCGGACGATCGCGACCGACGCTGTCCGAGCCTGTGTTCTGCCGTCCCTGCTGGCTCGCCGACTGTCCGATCGATCACCGCTGCATGAAACGGATTCCGCCCGAGCGCGTGCTCGACGCCGTCAGCCGCTTCTTCAGGAAGCGAGCTCCGATCCGAAGTGCGGCGAGAGCGGGCGTGGGCCCGCGACTGAACATGACACCCGGCTGTGTTTCTCGATCGCGACGGCACGATGATCGAGGACGTCGGCTATCTCGAGCGTCTCGAGCGGCTGAAGCTGTTTCCGTACACGATCGACGCCATTCGGCTGCTGAACCGCGCCGGCTTCAAGGTGGTCGTCGTGACGAGCCAGGCCGGCGTCGCGCAACGGCATCGTCACCGAGGAGTTTCTGGCACGAGGCGCACGAGCACCTCAGCGGAAGTGCTGCAGGCTGCCGGCGGGACGGATCGACGGGTTCTACTACTGTCCGCACTCTGCCGAGTGCGGCGGTGGAGAAGTACCGGACCGACTGCGAGTGCCGGAAGCCGAAGCCCGGTATGATACTGGCCGCCGCGCGCGATCTCTCTCTCGATCTGGCGCGATCGTTCGTGGTCGGCGACCGCTGGCGCGACATCGAGATGGGGCAGGACACGCGGGGACGAAGGGCGTCCTGGTCGAGACCGGCTACGGCAAGACCGAGGCGGCCAAGCCGTCCCGCGCAAGCATGGCCGGCGTGCCCGTCGTCGGCGAACCTGATCGAAGCGACGAGCTGGATTTTGAGCGTAATTCGTGACAAACTAGGGCAGACCCCATTTTGCCCACTTTGCGACTGCTCGAACCTGCTCGACGCGATTTCGATCGAGTCGCGTGGCGGTGATCGGCGACCTGATCGCCGACGAGTTCATCTACGGCCGCGTCGCGCGCCTGTCGCGCGAGGCGCCCGTGCTGATCCTTCAGTACGACTCCACGCAGATCGTGCCGGGCGGCGCCGGCAATGCCGCCAACAACGTGGCGGCGCTCGGCGCGCGAGCGCGACATCGTCGGCGTCTGCCGGCCAGCGACGAGGCGGGCACGCGCCTGCTGTCGCGAGCCTTGCGCGGCGTCGACACAAGGGGATCGCTTCGGCCGGCGTGGCTATCAGCACGCCGGTGAAGACGCGAATTCTCGCCGGCGGCGTGCACACGGCCAAACAGCAGATCGTCCGCATCGATCGCGTCGTGTCGACCGCCGACTACGACGCGAAGACGCCGCGCCGCATTCGACCGGGCGGCGCTGAACGGCGGCGACGTGCGACGCGATCCTGCTGTCGGACTACGGAACGGGCCTCGTGACGCCGGCGCTGGCCGCCGCACTCGAAGCGCAAGTAGCGACGCGAGAGCGCCGCGGCCGGTGCCGATCCTCGTCGACTCGCGCTACGACCTGCTGCGCTATCGCGGCCTCACCGCCTGCACGCCCAACGAATCGGAGGTCGAGCAGATGCTCGGCGTGCGGATCGGCGACGACGGACGCGTGCTCGAGCGGGCCGGACGCGAGGTGCTGAAGCGCACGCGGATGAAGGCGGTGCTCGATCACGCGAGGCAGCCGCGGCATGGCGCTGTTCGAGCCCGGCCGCCCGACCGTTCACGTGCCGATCTTCGGCTCCGACGAAGTGGCCGACGTGACCGGCGCCGGCGATACCGTGATCGCCACGCTGACGCTGGCGATTGCGGCGGGCGGATCGTTCTACGAAGGCGGCCCGGCTCGCGAACTACGCCGGCGGCGTCGTCGTGATGAAGCGCGGCACGGCCACCGTGTCGCCGGCCGAGCTGCGCGCAGGCCGTAATCGCAGGCGATCAGGGACTAGGGATTGGGGACTAGATGGGACGCGTAGTCAACGAGCGCGAGCTGAGCGATCGTGGTTGCCGCCGATCGCGCGGCGGGGCGCACGGTGGCGTTTGCCAACGGCTGCTTCGACGTGCTGCATGTCGGTCACGTCCGCTACCTTGCCGGCGCGGCGGCGCAGGCCGATCGGCTGTCGTCGCGGTCAACGACGATCGAGTCCGTGAAGAGGCTGAAGGGGCCGGGCGTCCGATCCTGACGCGCCGCCGATCGCGCCGAGATCGTCGCCGCGCTCGAGGGCGTCGACTACGTGCGTGACGTTCGCCGATCCCGACGTGAACCGCCTGCTCAAGCTGTTGACGCCCGACGTGCACTGCAAGGGCACCGACTACACGGCTCGAGACCGTCCCCGAGCGGCAGACCGTGCTGGCGTACGGCGGCCGCATCGCGATCGTCGGCGATCCCAAGGATCATTCCACGCGCGATCTGCTCGCCCGGATCAAGAGTTCTTGAACAAGATCCTCATCGTCCGGCTCGGTGCGCTCGGCGATCTCATCCATACCATTCCCGCGGCTGCCGCCATTCGACGCGCGCTTCCCGACGCGCGAATCGACTGGCTGGTCGATGCGCGCCATCGCGAGCTGCTCGATCTGGTGCCGATGATCGATCGGACGCATCGCGATCTCGACGACCGGAGCCGGGGCTGCGCTGGCGAGCTGTGCGCGAGCTTCGGCGAGGCCGGTACGACGTGGCGCTCGATCTTCAGGGGCTGCTGAAGTCGGCGGTCCTCGCGCGTCTCTCCGGGGCGACGCGCGTGGTCGGGTTTCCCGTCGCCGCTGCTTCGAGAGCGGACGGCGTCGCCGTTCTACACCGAGACGGCGGGCGAGTCGGCGCCTCATGTGATTCAGAAGAATCTCTCGATGCTTGAGCGCGCTCGGGCATCCGGCTGGCCGACGTCGAGTTTCCGATCGAGGATCGGCGTCCGGCTGCCGTCGCGAGAAGCGCGCGCGCGACTTGGACTCCAGGCGGAACGAGCGCTTTGCGATCCTCAACCCGGGGGCCGCCTGGCCGAACAAGCGATGGCCGCCGGTCTATTTCGCCGAAGTCGCGCGCGGCGCTCCGGACACGGCATGGGCTGAAGTCGATCGTGCTGTGGGGACCGGGCGAACGGGACCTCGCGCAAGGCGTCGTCGATGCGTCCGAGGGAGCGGCGGCCGTCTCGCCCGAAACGACGATCGCCGAGCTGGTGTCGCTCGTCCAAGGCTGCGGCGCTGATGATCTCCGGCGACACCGGTCCCATGCACATCGCAGCGGCAGCCGGCACGCCGGTCGTCGGCATCTTCGGGCCGACCGATCCGGAGCGTAACGGCCCGTGGGTCGGAGCTCGATCTCACGATCTCGCGCTATTCGAACGTGCGCGTGCCACTACCAGCGCCAGTGCCGCGATCAGCGCTGGTGCCTCCTCGATGTCTCGCCGCGCGAAGTGATGGAGCTGGTCGACAGGCGGCTTGCGCATGTCTGACGTCGTCGCAGCTGCTGGCGCGCGCGCGCGTGCCTCTGGGCTTTGCGTGCGCGGGTGCTGTGTTATGGCTGGCGCAGCCGTCGCTTCGAATCGCTCGCGATCGGCGGCGCGATAGCGCCGTCGGGGAAGTGCTGCGCTTCTGGGCCGCAGGCCATCTGGAGAAGGGCCGCGAGGTGACGCAATCGGGTCCGTATCGGCTGACGCGTCATCCTCTCTATGCCGGCTCCGCGATCATCGCGATTGGGGCGGCTGTGGCGAGTGCCAGCGCGAGCGCGGCCGCGATCATCGCCGTCTACGTCGGCACGACGCTGGTGTCCGCCATTCGGCACGAGGAAGAGAACATGCGGGCGGCGTTTGGCGATCGAGTACGACGCCTACGTCAGATCGAGGGGTGCGCTGACCGAGCGGGCATTCAGCCTGCCGCGTGCGTTCAAAAACAAGGAACACCGCACCGTCGTCGGCCTGCTTCTGGTGGCCGCAATTCTTGCGGTCAAGGCGCGGTGGAAGTAGAATGCGGTGTTTGGCTCGCCGCGGGCGGTTAGCTCAGCGGTAGAGCACCGGCTTTACACGCCGGCTGTCACAGGTTCGATCCCTGTACCGCCCATTTCATTGGGTGATTGGGGGAGTGGTGATAGAGCGATAGGAATCGCGGCGAGGTGACAATCGCCAGATGGTGACAATCACCAGATGATTCAATCGCGCAATCCATATCACCCAATCACCAATCACCCAATCGCCAGTTGTTTTCGGGGTCGTAGTTCAGTTGGTTAGAACGCTGCCCTGTCACGGCAGAGGCCGCGGGTTCGAGTCCCGTCGACCCCGCCAACCTTCGCTCAGGTGCTACGCAGTGAGCTTCGGTTGGCAAACCATTCGATAGCAGAGAAAGACGCCCGCGCAAGCGGGCGTTTGTGTTTCATGGAATATCGACAGCTAGGACGCACCGGGCTTTCCGTCTCGCGAATCTGCCTCGGGTGCATGAGTTACGGGCGATCCGACCGCGAAGGTCACCGAGTCTGCGCCTCGATGGGAGTGGGCGCTCACCGAAGAGCATGCGCGGCCGTTCTTCAAACGCGCCATTGAGCTCGGCATCAACTTCTTCGACACCGCCAACGTGTACTCTGCCGGCACGAGTGAGGAGATCACCGGCCGCGCTCTTCGCGATTTCGCGCGGCGCGAAGAGGTCGTCCTCGCGACCAAGGTGTGGGGAGTGATGCGGCCTGGTCCGAACGGCGGCGGCTTGTCGCGGAAGGCGATCCTCCACGAGATCGACGCGAGCCTGCGGCGGCTCGGAACCGATTACGTCGATCTGTATCAGATTCACCGGTGGGATCCGGCGACGCCCATCGAAGAAACGATGGAAGCGCTGCACGACGTCGTCCGGGCGGGCAAGGCGCGATACCTCGGCGCCTCGTCGATGTGGGCCTGGCAATTCGCCAAGGCGCAGCACGTTGCGGAGAAGCACGGCTGGACTCCGTTCGCGTCCATGCAGAACCACTACAACCTCCTCTACCGCGAGGAGGAACGCGAGATGATCCCGCTGTGCCGCGATCAAGGCGTCGGGTTGATTCCCTGGAGCCCGCTCGCGCGAGGAAGGCTGGCACGGGCGCCGCAGGACAAGGGAACGAAGCGACTGGAAACCGATCGTTTTGGAAGGATGCTGTACTCGCCGGTGGGTGATGCCGATGAGCCCGTGCTCGCCGAGGTCGACCGGCTGGCGAATGAGCGCAAGCTGCCGCATGCACAGATCGCGCTAGGCTGGTTGCTCCAGAAAGATTTGGTCACCGCCCCGATCGTAGGCGCCACGAAGATGGAGCATCTCGAGACGGCCGTCGCGGCGCTCGACGTGCGCCTCTCGAAAGAAGAGATCGCCGCGCTCGAATCCCCGTACGTCCCGCATCCCGTCGCCGGCTTTGGCTGATCACCCATTCTGGTGAGCAATTTGCATAGGCGCTCCGGTCAGAAAAGAGGGGCGTCTCCCAGCCGCCAG
The DNA here is from genome assembly GCA_963821375.1 of Vicinamibacterales bacterium. GTDB lineage: Bacteria > Acidobacteriota > Vicinamibacteria > Vicinamibacterales > JAMQPK01 > JAMQPK01. Next base: position 91,552 of record CAWGDN010000001.1, on the reverse strand, counting down.
AATCCTCTCGCTTTTCGGCGTAATTCGGATCCACGGCGCGCCTTGCGGATGAGAAGAGCGCGGTAAATATTTCACTACCGAGAACAATTTTCTTGATGATGACATCACCTCGTTCTGTACTCGCTGGCTGTGTGTGTTTCGCGATCGCGTTCATCTTCTCGATCAGCTCGGCTCATGCCTCGACACTCACGCTACGTTGGGATCCGAGTCCTGATTTGGCTGCGGGATATCGCGTCTCGTGGGGCACGAGCCCTGGTCGCTACACGCAAAGGGTCGACGTCGGAGCTCAAACCTTTCTTGCGTTAGAGGCGCCGACTCCACCCACTGTCTATTACTTCAGGGTAACGGCCTACGACGCCGCCGGCAATGAGAGCGAGCCGTCAGTTGAAGTCGATACCGGCGGATTAGCCGCACCCACACCCTTACCCTTGCGCCTCACAGACGTGATTGCGAGCCCTGCTGCACCTCAGGTGGCGGGCACGGCGATCACGTTCACGGCAATCGCAAACGGCGGCGTGGGGTCTTACGAGTACCAATGGTTTGTCTTTGATGGCAGGCAGTGGACCATCGGCTCCGCCTGGTCTCCAAGGGATACATTCTCCTGGCGTCCTGGTTCGGCTGGTTCGGGGTATCGCGTCGGGGCGTGGGTGCGGAGTTCAACCAACCGAGACGTCCACACACGTGAAATGGAATTCAGTATTCCTTTTGCCGTCTCGGCCAGCAGCGCCCCGTCGCTCACGATCCAGCTCAGCCAGCCGGCACCGCAGCCGGTTGGAACGGCCATCGGTTTTACCGCGCGTCCGGCAAATCAGGAACGTGTCTATAGCTACAAATGGTGGGTGTTCGATGGCAGCTCGTGGATGGTCGCGCAGGAGTGGTCCGCCAGTCCATCGTTCGTTTGGAGACCAACGGTGCGGATGCCGGACTCCAGAGTGCTCGTGCGCGTCGTGAACGTCAACGACCCGTCGGACACAAGTGGCACGTTCGTCCCGTTCCCAATCGGTCCGTAGGAGTAGGCCGCCCGACTACTTCTTGGACGCCTGCGTATTTCCCGGCGCTTGATTGGCCAGTTTGGCTGGCGGCCATTGCAATCGCCGTAGTCGGATGCCTCTGTGTGTCGGGGAGCGTCTGACGGCCCCCGGGGACCTGCGTGCAACGCCGTGCAGTGCCGCCTCGTACTTGATAGAATCCTTCCGGCTCGTCCCCGTTTTCGATCCCCCAAACTGACCCAGGTCACGCGTCGCCGGCGTTGCCGGAGGTCGATGGAGTATGTCAGTGGAGTCCGTAACGGCCGGTACACGCAACCTCGAGATGTCGCTTCCTCCGGAACTGAAGGAGATCCTGGCTGCATGCCTGGACTACGTGGTTCCCGAGAGCCGGGACATGATTCTCGATCTCGCCATGGGCGCCGACGATCGGCGAAGCGTGTACGAGGTGTCGTATGCGATTCCGGGTCAGGGCGAGGTCGTGGAGGCGACGGTTACGCGGTGCAAGAACGGTCTCTCGGTGAATTACGTCGATCCGCTGATGCGGAGGCGCGATCCGAACTGCCTGATCGTGGCCGACGATCTGCCGTCGGACAAGGATCGATACGTCGATCGGTTCGGCGAGCCGTTCGCGCGCCTGCGCGGCGAGACGTTCGACTGGCTCAAGCGGCAGGAGCTGCTGGTGCTCCCGCTCTACACGGGCGGCCGGCAGTTCGGGCTTCCCTCACTGCTCGTGGCGCCGCGCAATGCTGCGTTCTTCGTCGGCGGACTCGCCGATCTGCAGGAAATGGTCCCGGCGTCGGAAGTGCCGCCGGACTTCAAACCCGAAGCCATCGTCTATCTGGCGCCGCCCTTCCGGCATACGCACTTCGACGGCAAGCAGATCGTCGTCCATCACCGCCTTCCGGATCTGCACGAGATCTTCGCCTACAACCTGTACCCTGGGCCGAGCGCGAAGAAGGGCATGTACGGTGTGCTGATCCATCACGGAGAACAGGAAGGGTGGATTACCGCGCACGCCTCCACCGTGCAGGTGGTGACGCCTTACGACAACGTCGTGACCATCCTGCACGAGGGCGCGAGCGGAGGCGGAAAGAGCGAGATGCTCGAACCCGTACACCGCGAACCCGGCGGCGAGCTGCTGCTCGGCCGTAACCGTCTGACTGACGAGAAGCGCTATATCACGCTGCCTCGCGGCTGCGAGCTCCGGCCGGTTTCCGACGACATGGCACTCTGCCACCCCTCGCTCAAGAACAACAGCGGCAAGCTGGTAGTGGTGGATGCCGAGAACGCGTGGTTCCTTCGCATGAACCACATCACGAACTACGGCACCGATCCGTTCTGGGAAGGGCTGTGCTGCAGTCCGGGCGAGCCGCTCTTGATGCTGAACCTCGACGGCAAGCCGGGCGCGACCTGTCTGATCTGGGAGCACATCCAGGATGCGCCTGGCAAACCGTGCCCGAATCCTCGCGTGATCATGCCGAGGCGGCTCGTGCCGTCGGTCGTCGATCGGCCGGTCGAGATCGACATCCGCAGCTTCGGCATTCGGGTGCCGCCCTGCACGCGCGAGAATCCCAGCTACGGCATCGTCGGATTGCTGCACCTGTTGCCGCCGGCGCTGGCGTGGCTATGGCGGCTGGTGGCGCCGCGCGGCTACAACAACCCGAGCATTACCGAGTCGGATAGCATGAGCAGCGAAGGCGTCGGCTCGTTCTGGCCGTTTGCCACCGGCCGACAGGTAACCCAGGCGAACCTCCTGCTGCGACAGATTCAGGAAACGCCCCGCACGCGCTACGTCCTGGTGCCGAATCAGAACGTCGGCGCCTGGAAGACTGGGTTCATGCCGCAGTGGCTCGCGCGCGAGTATCTGGCGCGTCGGGGCAGCGCCCGGTTCCGGCCCGATCAGATCGTGCCGGCCCGCTGCGCGCTCCTCGGGTTTGCGATGCGCTCGATGTTGATCGAAGGGACGACGTTGCCGCACTGGTTCCTCGAGGTGCAGACGCAGCCCGAGGTCGGCGAAGAGGGCTACGACGCCGGCGCGGAAATGCTCACCGGGTTTTTCCGTAGAGAACTGCCGAAGTTCCTTCAGGACGATCTCGACCCGAAGGGCCGCGAGATCATCCAGTGCTGCTTGGATGGCGGGTCGCTTGAGGACTACATCCAGCTCATCGATGCCGCTCCCTGACACACCAGGATACCTGGTCCCGCTGGCGGCCGGCCTGGAGATTGGCTTACAATCCCCGCATCTGGAGGTTCCACATGAGCAAGACGGCTAGGACGTTCTCGCGTCGGGAATTCGGAAAGGCGGCGCTTTCCGCCGCTGCGTTGTCGGCGATGCCAGTGCCGTCGCTGTGGGCCCAGGCAAAGAAGATCGAGCCCACCTACCGCGGCGTGAAGCTCGGGTTGATCACCGGCACGCTGAACCCGCTGCCCACCATTCCCGGACGCGACCCGATCGACGTCATCATCGAAGAGTGCATCAAGGTCGGGGCGGCGCACGTCGAGCTCGTCAGCGTGCAGGAGCCCTTCGGCCAGCCCCCGGTGGTGCGCGGCGGACGGTTCGGCCAGCCACCGGACGTGGTCACGCCCGAATATCAGCAGACACGGGAAGAGCAGCGCAAGTGGCGTATCGCGCAGCCGCTGACCCGCTTCGAGGAAGTGCGGAAGAAGTTCACGGATGCCGGTCTCAATCTGTTCTCCTATGTCTTCACGGTCGGCGACGACATGACGGACGAAGAGATCGACGCGACCTTCCGGAAGATGCGTGCGCTCGGCGTGCCGATGTTCACGAGCAACCAGACCCGCGTGGCGATGGGGCGCAAGGCGCTGCAGTACTCCGAGAAGTACAAGATCATGGCGTCGTTCCACCCGCACGCGCAGATCCACGACCCCAACGAGATCGCGACCGTCGAGAGCATGGAGACGCTGCTGGCGATGTCGCCGATGGCACGCATCAATCTCGACATCGGACACTTCACCGCAGGCAACAACGACGCGGTGGCCTTCCTGAAGAAGCACCACGATCGCATCACGCACCTGCACGTGAAGGACCGCAGGCGCAACGGCGGCCCGAACGTCCGGCTCGGCACGGGCGACACCCCCATCAGGGAGTGCCTGCAGCTGATCCGCGACAACAAGTGGGACATCATCTGTGCGCTCGAGCGCGAGTATCGCGGAGAAGGGTCGAGCGTGCAGGAGCAGATGGACTTCATGAAGCAGTGCCTGGCCTGAGCCAGGCACGCATCAACTGAAGCAACCGAGCCGCCGCGTCCGGAATGTTCTTCCGGGCGCGGCGGTTTTCTTCTTGGGGGAGGTTACTTCCGTCCGATTGCGGCGACCGCGTTGAGGTCGGCCATGGTGGTGACGCGCGGGCCGTGCGCCGCCAGTATCTGTCCGACGTCGAGCTTGAGACGCGAGATGTTGTCGGCAAGCGCCTGAGCGTTCGGTACCGGCGCCGTCGGCAGCGGCGCATTGGCGGCGCCGGGCGTGTAGGCGTCGGCCTCGAAGAGGATCTTCTCAGCCGGCAGGTACACCATCAGGAAGCCAAGGCTGTGGTTGTTGTTCGTGATCTGATACATCTCGATCCGTCGCGTGCCGTCGGTGAGCGAACCGCGCGGCCCCACGCCCTCCACGCGAACCGGCCTGCCTGCCGCCTTGTCCGGAATTAGCGTGGCCCTCACGCCGAGCGTACGCGAGAAAAACGCCTGGTTCGACGAGTGCGTGAAGATCGTCGCGCCCTCGGCCACGGCAGCGCGAATGCCGCTCGAGTGGTCGAAATGCACGTGCGTGTTAATCACGTAGCGCACAGGCTTGTTGGGGATTAGTTCCTTCGCCTTCGCGATCACGGCTTCGCCGCGCGCGATGCTGAGCGGCAGGTCGACGATGACGATGTGGTCGCGCTGGTTGACGGCCAGGCTGTGGTGCGAGCCGCCGGTCAGGTAGAACACGCCCGGCGCCACTTCCTGAGAGGCCACCGTGATCGGCGGATTGGCGGGCGCCATGTAGACCGAGGGCGGAACAATCACCGAGACAACCGGGTTCAGCGTCACGCTGCTCACCGAGATCTCGAACGCCGGGTGACCGCCCTGTGCCTGCGTGATCTGCGAGGGGAACCGTACGCCGCCAAAGTCCTTGTACCCACTGTAGGTCGTATCGACTGCCATGTCACCGAACACCGGGTTGGGTACCGTCGTCCTCACGCTCAGGACGTCACCCGCGGCGTTGATCGTGCCCATCATTCGGTACTTCTTGTCGACCATGAACGAGACTTCGGTGTTGCCGCCGGCGGCGCGGGTCGTGGCGTTGTTCGCGAGCGCCGCCTTCACGAAGCCCTGCGGAGTCGACCAGAGCGCGAGCCGTCGCTCGATGATGACGATTTCTCCCTGAGGCGGTGGTCCTGGAGGAATCTCCGGCGCGGCAGCCGCGCCGCCTCGGGCGGGCGCTGCCTGGCCGCCTCCGCCCCCTGCGGGAGCACCCGGCGCGGCAGGTGGCGGGGGCGGTGGGGGAGCCGGCGGCAAGCCGTTCCAGGCGTGGTTACCGCTGTAGAACAGATTCTGCGTCTGCTGGCCCGTGAAGACGCCGCCGCCGCCCTGCGGAATCGGGCTCGGCATCTCGCGCACGAGGTCGAGCCTCATGCTGCCGGTGTCGTAGTTGTACGAGGCCAGATAGCTCTTGACGTTGACGCGCGGCCAGGGACCGCCACCGGTGTACGGCTGTCCCACGGTGTACATCGCCCCGGAGCCCGCAACCTGCAGCGAGTAGAGGCGGTCTGCTCCAAGCGCCTTGGCCGCTGTCTGCAGCGCGTTCTGCTGCGCGTGCGGAACCGACGTGAGCATCAAGGCACAGCCCACGGCGAGCATTGTCAGTCTTCGCATATCGCTCTCTCCCTGAAGAAAACCGAGTTCATTTCCAGATCTGTTGGAGCCATGGAACGGCTTGCTGCAGCCCGCCGACGAACTTATACGTTTCGTGATGGCCGGGACCGCTGAGCACGACGATGTCGGCTCGAAGGCCAGCTGATTTGAGCTTCGCAATGGCTTCCTGCGTAGGTCCGATCGGCACGACGGTGTCATGAACCGAGTGAACGGCCATGACCGGGACGCGCCAGCCCTCGAGCGACTCCGGCGGCCGTCCGGCCACCGGCACGACGGCGCTGAAGCGGTCGGGGTATTTGGCTGCCCACGACCACGCGCCTCGCCCGCCCATGCTGAAGCCGGTAACCACCACCTTCTTCTTGTCGATGGCATAGCTCTGCATCACATGTTCGAGCAACAGGTTCACGGCAGCATCGTTTTCCGGTGTATCCCAACCACCATCCGACGAATCAGGCGCGACGATGATGGCGCCGAGCCCTTCTAAAGCCGGCCTGATGAGCGCCTTCATCACGGCGTTGCCCGCTCCAGCCGGGTTCCCGCCAAAATGCAGCGCGAGCACGAGCGGCACCGGGTGCGAGCGGTTGTATTTCGGCGGGATCGAAATCGCATAGCGCACGGCAGCTTCGCCGTCGCGCGACAGCCGTCCGTAGTGCAGGCCTTCTGGAAAGACCGGCACCGTCGCCGAGGTCTGTGCATCGACAGGCGCGGCGACGAGTCCAAGCGCGAAAAGAACAAGCGCCGCCGCATGCCGTTTCATGCCTGTCCCCTCAATTCAGCTTGATGAACGCCAGCCCGTTGTTCGCGTTCATCGGAATCACCAGCTGGTTGCCGCCCGCGTCGTAGCACATCGACGCGGGGCTCGGGATGTTCTGCGCGATCAACTCGGCCGGACTACCCGGGCGGATCCGCGAGACCCCGCCCTGCATCACGCTCGAGACATACTTCGTGCCGTCCTTCATGATCACCAGACCGTCGTTGCCGGGCTGGACGGCGGTTTCAGTCTTGAGCAGCTGGCCCGATGTCGAGAACGTGAGCACTTCGTTGTTGCCGATGTTGACAACGACGACGTTTCCCTTCTCATCGAACGCGATGCCGTTGGGCTGACGAAGCGGTGCGCCTTGCAAGAACATCGACGCGTTGCCATCGGCCGTGATCTTCCACACCTGCCAACTGGTCGGATCCGGATTCTGGCCGCCGGTCCCCGTCTGCGTGGCGTAGATGGTTCCGTCCTCAGCGACCTCGAGGTCGTTGAAGCCGGTAGACTGCGGCACGCGCACCTCGCCGGCCGGCGCGCCGGTCTTCATGTCGAACTTGCGAACCACTGAGACCGCCGTATCCGTGGGCGATGTGCCGCCGTCTCGGTCCGCCATGTAGAGGATGCCGTTGATGATGTCGCTGCCCAGCGGTTCGTTGAGCACGAGCGGCGGTCTCAATGTGTCACGGGGCGCCCCGGAGTTTTGGATGCCAATCCACCGCGAGGTGTGCACCGATCCGTCGTGATTGAAAAACGAGACCCAGGCGTTGTTGGTCTGCACGTTCTGCGGCAGCGCACGATTGGGTACCACAATCAGATCACGGACCGGATCGTACGAGCAGCTCTCGGCGAGGTAGACCGATCCGTAGACCTTGACGTTGGACGACATCGGCGCGAACTTGCCGTCGGCCGCCGGGTTGATGGGCATGCCGAGCGCATTGCCCACGAAATAGGGTTGGGGTTCGGTCGGTTGCTGCGGCTGTTGTGCGGCGATCGAGGCCGTGCAGAGCGCGGACAGCAGGGCGGTTGCGGTAAGTGCTGAGAATGTCTTCATAGTGTGGGAGAGCATACACCAGCGCCCGGCCGCTCGAAGCACCGGACTGCTGCGTAAACCCGGAAGCCGAGGCCGTCGTATAGGACCAGCATATAATTGCGTTCCCCCGATTTCCCGCGAAGGCCGGAGATATTCAACCGCTTTTCCTGGATCCTTTTGAAGGTCAACTAATGCGGCAGTGCGTTGCGTCCCTGTTCGTGGTGTGTCTCCTCGCCGGTGCCGTACGCGCCGATCAGGGTTCCCCGATGGTCCCCGCGCCGCCTCCGCAGATCGCAGTGGCGCCCGCCACCGGCTCGACGACGGCTCGAGCGGCCCAGGCTGCGGGCACCCCGATTCTCGACGGAGTAGTCCTCGACGATCCCGCGTGGAAGGACGCGCCCGTCATCCGCGGCTTCTGGCAGACGACGCCCAGTGAGGGGGCCCCTGCGTCGGAAGAGACCGAAGTTCGCGTTGTTTACACCGACGACACGTTGTACATCGGCGTCGTTGCCTACGATCGCAATCCCGATCAGATCATCGTCGCCGACAGCCGGCGCGATTCGTCGCTCGACGAAACCGACGCTTTCCTGATGGTCCTGGACACGTATCGCGATCGGCAGAACGGCTTCGTGTTCGGGACGAACCCCGCAGCGATCCAATACGACGGCCAGCTGACGAACGAAGGCGGCGACAGCGGTCCGGGAGGAGGCCAGCAGGGCGGTTCGGGCGGCGGCTTCAACATCAATTGGGATGCCGACTGGCAGGTGCGGACGCAGATCTCCTCGATCGGGTGGACCGCGGAGTTCGCGATTCCATTCCGGACGTTGCGGTATCCGGCGAACGAGGTGCAGACCTGGGGGATGAACTTCCAGCGGAACATCCGGCGACGCAACGAGACATCCTTCTGGGCGCCCCTTCCGAGGCAGTACAACCTCTTCAGGGTGTCGCTTGCCGGCCAGCTGAGCGATCTGCGTAGTCCGCGTCAGCGGCTGCTGCAGCTCACGCCCTACGTGCTCGGGCAGCGCCGGCAACACGGCACCGCCATTGCGGGCAGCGAGAACATCGGAGAATTCGGGCTCGACTTGAAATACGGCATCACCCCCAGCCTGACGCTCGACGCGACGTACAACACCGACTTCGCGCAGGTCGAAGTTGACGAGCAGCAGGTGAACCTCGACCGGTTCAACCTCTTCTTTCCCGAAAAACGGCCGTTTTTTCTGGAGAACGCCGGTCTCTTCGCGGTGGGCAGCCCCGAGGAAGCCGAGATCTTCTTCAGCCGTCGAATCGGCATCGGCCCGGACAATCAGACGATTCCCATCATCGCCGGGGCGCGAATGACCGGCCGCATCGGGAACACGAACGTCGGGGTCCTCAACATCGCAACGGACGACGTGTTTGGTGTGCCCGGTGACAACTTCGCTGTGGCGCGCGTCCAGCATGAACTCCCGAACAGGTCGGCGATTGGCGGCATCTTCGTCACCAGAAACAGCGTTGGATCGGGATCGCTCCCGCAGGATGAAAATCAGGCCTATGCAGTTGATGGACGGTGGGGCATAGGGCAAAACGGCCGCGTGTCGGGGTTTCTCGCGAAGACTGACACGCCGGGTCTGGAGGGCCGCGATCACGCGTTCCAGCTCGAATCGAACTACGCATCGCAAGCGTGGACGTTCGGCGGTGCCTATACGGAAGTGGCGGAACACTTCAATCCCGAGGTGGGATTCCTCAGCCGCGGCAGTTTTCGCAAGGCCAATGCGTCCGTCTTTCATCGCTACCGCCCCGAGAGCTTCGGTCCATTCCACGAGCTGCGACCGCACGTGAACTTCCGGTCCTTTTGGGATTTCACCGGCTTCAACGAGACCGCCTACCTCCACATGGATCAGCACTGGGAGTTGAAGGCGGGCCACGAGTTCCACACCGGCATGAACGTCACACGCGAAGGCCTGAAGCTGCCGTTCACGATCTATCCAGGTATTCAGGTGCCGGCCGGCACCTACGACAACAGCGAAGCGCAACTCGTGTTCATGACGAACCAGGGCGCACCGGTGAGCGTCCAGATGCAATTCCGAGGCGGTGGGTTCTTCAGTGGGCGCCGTATTCAGCTGAGTCCGGAGGTCCGGTTCCGCATCGGCGAACGCTTCAACGTCGATGGTGAGTGGACCCGCAACGACATCTCCCTGCCGGAAGGTGACTTTGTCACGAACTTAATCCGCTCGCGCGTCGCCTACTCCTTTACGCCGAGCATGTTCGTTCAGAGCCTCATCCAGTACAACGACCGCGCGAACTTGTGGTCCACGAACCTGCGCTTCGGCTGGTATCAGAAAGGAAGCGCCGGCCTCTTCCTGGTCTACAACGACACGCAAGGGCTGCACGACTCCGAGCTGCTGCGCCCCGATCGCAGCCTCATCTTGAAGGTGAGCCATCTGCTGGATGTCCTGAACTGAAAAGTTCAGGAACTCTTCAGGTGATTTGCCTGGGGGTTGCGTGTAGCCTCCTCAACTTCGGGGTGTGGGGTGCTGGCGATGCTGCGGAAATGGCTGATTCTCGTCCATCGCTATCTGGGGATCGCGATAGGAATCCTCTTCCTCACGTGGTTCCTGTCGGGCATCGTCATGATCTACACGGGCGGGATGCCGGCGTTGGACCCGCAGGTTCGGCTGGCCCGCCTTCCTCTCCTTGATCTCGCACGAGTCCGAGTTTCTGCGGATACCGCAGCGGCCGGGAGACCGGCCGCTCGCGCCACGCTTCTCATCATCATGGACAGGCCCGCCTATCGCTTTTCTGGCGGGCGGACGGTCTTTGCCGACACCGGCGAGGCTCTGGCGAACGTCGGTCCGGAGCAGGCGCGCCAGATTGCTGCGCGCTTTGTCGGATCCTCTCAGACTTCTATTCGTGCAGTTGGCGTTGTCGAACGTCCGGACCAGTGGATGTTGACGGCACCGCGCCAGCTGCCCGCGCACAAGTTCACCGTCGACGACGGAGCAGGAACAGAGGTTTACGTCTCCACGAGAACCGCGGAAGTTGCGCTGGTGACGACGCGGCAGCGATCGGATTTGGGCTTGGATGGGGGCCATTCCGCACTGGCTGTACTTCACACCCCTTCGCAGCAATCCTCGCCTCTGGACCAATGTGGTGGTGTATTCGTCGGAGTTGGGTTGTGTGCTGGCAGTACTCGGGCTGGTGCTCGCCGTCGTGCAATGGCGGCGCACGAGGCCGTTCCGATTGTCGGCGTCGATTCCGTATGCCGGCTGGATGCGCTGGCACTACATCACCGGAGTGATCTTCGGGATCTTCACACTGACATGGGTGTTCAGCGGTCTCATGTCGATGGAGCCATTCGACTGGACGAGGCGCGAGGGTCTCGAACTGGATTCCGACCTGCTGTCGGGAGGGCCCCCACAACTTTCGGCGTTTCCGCTTCCCGATTCTGCGGCGTGGGGAAAGCTCGCGCAGGGGCGCGAGATCAAGGAGATCGAATTCGTCTGGATTCAGGACGAGCCGTACTACATCGTGCGGACTACCTCGCCGGACGAGACGATCGTGCATGCGAACACGATGACGCCGAGGCGAGAGCCGTTCAGCGTGGAGTCGCTCGTCAGTCGCCTCAAAGTGCTGGAAGGCGATGGCGCTCCGATCACGGAGACGACCCTGCTGACGAACTACGACTCGTACTACTACGCGCGTGACGGGCAGGCCCCGCTGCCTGTTTTGCGGGTAAAGTTTGGCGATCCCGATCTCACGTGGGTCTACATCGATCCCGTGGCGAGCCGGTTCCTTCGCAGTGTGCACCGGTCAAGCCGGCTGGAGCGCTGGCTCTTCAATGGCCTGCACAGTCTCGACTTTTCGTTTTGGTACAACAGTCGACCGCTGTGGGACATTGGGATGATTCTGCTCAGCCTCGGAGGGGTTGCATCGAGTGGCCTCGGGCTATGGGTTGGACTTAAGCGCGTGCGCCGGTGGGTGGTGCGGGCTTGATGGAGTGAACAGCGCAGAGAGGAGAAGAGAGACGGATGCGATCTTTTGGTCTTGCAGTCGTGCTTGCCGTTCTCGTGGCGGGAGGCGCAGTGTCGGCGCAGTCGAGCGACGCCGACGTGGCCGCAGTGCGAGCCGTGGTGGACACCTTCCACTCGGCGATCAGAGAAGGCAAACCCGAAGCTGCGGCGGGAACGCTTGCAGACGACGCGATCATGCTGGAGGCGGGTGGAGTCGAGACGCGCGAGGAGTATGTGAAAGGCCATCTCCCCGCCGACATCGAGTTCGAGAAGGGGGTGTCGACCACGCGAAGCCCCATTCGCGTGGTTGTCTCTGGCGACACCGCCTGGGTCACGTCGACGAGCGACGTCACCGGGACGTATCAAAGTAAGCCGGTCAACTTCCTGGGTGCCGAGTCGATGGTGCTCACTCGCCTGAAGACAGGCTGGCGCATCAGACTTATCCACTGGTCGTCGCGGCAGCGGCCGCCGGCAAAGAAGTAGGTCGCGCTCAGTTGGAGGCGGCGCCGCTGGCGCCGCCTCGGTCTGCGAGGCCGATATCGAGAATCCGCCTGGCTAGCCGGTCGAGACCGTGCACTGCGACGACTTGCTCGCGGAGGTCCTGGCCCATGGCGAGCCGAGCGCTCTCCGGCATCGTGAGCACGTGGCGCAGCCTTACTGCGAGCTCGTCTGAGTCGCCTGGAGCGAACAGCAGTGTATCGGCGTGGGCGCCGAGCGTGGTCTGCAGATTCTGTGTTGGCTGTGAGGCAAGGAGTTGCGCAGCTCATCGCTTCGAGCGCGACCTTGTCGCCGAATCCCTTGGGCGTCAGGTTCACGTGCACAGCAGCCCGGCAGTACCACGCCGGCAACTCGGCTCGCGCGACCGGGCCGATGAACTTCACGATGCCCTCCAGACGCTCGCGTTGCGCCTCGGCCATGAGCTCGCTCGAGTACGCCATGTCCTCCGTTCGGGCCACTCCGCCAACAACGTTCACGTCGAAACTCCCTGGCGCCTCGCGCTGCAGAATCGAAGCGGCGCGCAGAAGCGTCGCGTGATCCTTCACTCGAGACAGTCTGCCAACGCACAGAATCAGCCGCTTGTCGAGCGGGCTGGAGCCAGGTTTGAAGGCTTCTGTGTCGATCCCCTGACCGATGACGTGCAGCTTGTTACTCCGGTGTGGGTATGCGGAAGGCAGGCTCGTCACCATTGCAGTGGACACACGATGTGCCAGCCGCAGGGTCTGAGTCAGCCGCGGGTGAGCGTACCAGGTGACGATTGGGATCTGGAGAGGCATCAGGACAGGTGAGGCCAGCACCGCGAACAACGGCGCCATGTGTGCAAAGCACATGTCGATCCGCCGCGCAGACAGCACACGCCCCAGTGCGCGGTAGAACTCGACCAGCCGACGTGGCTCCGAGAAGCCTTGTTCCTTTCCAAGAGAGTGCACCACGACGTTGGACGGCAGTTCGAGCCTTCCGGCGCGCATCGTGATGACGTCGACGTGCGCGCTGTGACGCGCGAGTGCGTCGACCCAGCTCGTCGTGAAACCCAGGACCGGGTCGTCGGCATCGGTTGCGAGGTTGAGCACCAGCACCTTCGGGCGCACCATCGGCTCAGACGATACCTCAACGCTATTCCTTGTGTGGCGCCAGCCGCGCTACGATGGCATCGTGACGCCGCGCGAACGGCTCGGCTGGATCTCCTTCTTCTCCAATCAGCTCGCTGGGGACGCGGACCCGCAGCTCGTAGCGAGGATTGTGCAAGAGCAACGCGGCGCCTATCGCGTTGCCGGCGACTTCGACGGATGGGCCGAAGTGAGCGGCAAGTATCGCCATTTGGCCCGAACATCAGCCGACTTTCCAGCGGTGGGCGATTGGGTATGCCTGACGGCTACGGAAGGATCGTCGCGCGCGCTCATCGCGCGCAAACTCGACCGCCTCAGCACGGTCTCGCGAAAGGCCGCGGGTCGGGCAACCGAGGAGCAGGTTGTGGCGGCCAATGTCGACACGATCTTTCTGGTCACTGCCTTCGGCGAAGAGCTGAACCCGCGCCGCATCGAGCGCTACTTGGCGCTCGTCCGGGAAGCCGGCGCCGTGCCGGTCGTGATTCTCAACAAGATCGACCTCAGCGCCGAGCCTGGCGCAGTCATCTCCGAGCTCCAGTCGCGGCTTCCGTTCGTCGACGTGCTGGGTGTGAGCGCGGCGCAAGGCACGGCTCTCGACAGCCTCGAGGCGTACCTGCGGCCCGCGCATACGGTAGCCCTCCTCGGTTCGTCGGGCGTCGGCAAGTCGACGCTGGTGAACCGGTTGCTGGGCGAAGAGCGGCTGAAGATTGGCGAGATTAGAGAAGGCGATGGGAAGGGCCGCCACACGACGACCTCAAGGCATCTCGTGGAGCTGTCGGGCGGAGCATTGCTGATCGACACACCCGGGATGCGCGAGCTGCAGCCGTGGGTGGACGGGTCAGCCGTTTCAGAAGCGTTCGAAGACATCGCCGAGCTGGCCGGCGGCTGCCGTTTCACCGACTGCCAGCATCGTTCAGAGCCTGGCTGCGCCGTTCAGGCCGCGATCGAGCAGGGCTCGCTCTCGTCCGACCGCCTGGACCACTTCAGGCAGCTCGCGCTGGAGGCCGCGTTTCAGGAGCGCAAGCGAGACAAGGCGATGGCTGCAGAGCAGAAACGCCAGTGGAAGAAGATTCATCACGCGCAGAAGAGGCTAAATCGGGAGCGCGATCGCGAGGGCTGACGTTTTTGTGGCCGGTTCGAAAGTACGTGACAACTTCGTCAGTTTGGCTTGTGCCGGTCGCATGACAATGTCGCAGGACAGACCGGCGCGAGGGCGGAACCAGACATTTTCGTGCCTCGTTCGGCGGGACTCCTACCCAATCGTCAGATCCCGCGTGCGGCGGGTTCCCCACTTTGCCTGATTTTCCTCACAGAAACGTCAAGTTCTCGCCGAAGACCGACGCGCGTGCTTGGCGTCAATCTTGATATCACGATGGTTTGCGTCCCGGGCGACTGCTAGAATGCTCGCCCGTCTTCGAGATCAACGGCGACAGCACACACGGCGGACGTTGAGGCGGGACACGTAAGCTCTGCGACATGAAACGACCTTGAAGCGGGGACCGGCGCCTGCGGCTTACTAACTGAGGAGGGAACGACAGATGGGTTCAGCGGTATTGGGGGAGGCGATCGGCGCGATCCGCGACTGGTCCGAAGGGAAGCGACGGGAAGCCCCGAACGGCAAAGGCGCGTTCGGCAGTCTGGTATTCAACGACGCCGAACAGCAGAAGCGGCTGCCGAAGCAGGCGTACGACACGCTGCGGCGGACGATCGCCAATGGCGAGACGCTCGATGCCTCAGTGGCCGACGCCGTGGCTTCCGCACTGAAGGACTGGGCGATCGAGCACGGCGCTACGCACTACACGCACTGGTTCCAGCCGCTCACCGGCATCACAGCCGAGAAGCACGACTCGTTCCTGGCCCCGGTGACCGACGGCAAGGCGGTCTACGAGTTCTCCGGCAAGGAGCTCATCAAGGGCGAGCCCGATGCGTCGAGCTTCCCGTCGGGCGGCATGCGCTCCACGTTCGAGGCGCGCGGCTACACGGCGTGGGATCCGACCAGCCCGCCGTGGCTGCTGAAGACCGCGTCGGCCGCGACGCTCGTCATTCCGACGGCGTTCGTGAGCTGGACCGGAGAGGCGCTCGACAAGAAGACGCCGCTGCTCCGCTCGATGCAGGCGCTGTCGAAGCAGGCGGTGCGCGTGCTGAAGCTGTTCGGCTCGAAGGCCGACTCGCGTGATCACCACCTGCGGACCCGAGCAGGAATACTTCCTCATCGACCTGAACTTCTACCTCTCGCGCCCCGACCTCATCAACGCCGGCCGCACGCTGTTCGGCGCCAAGCCGCCCAAGGGGCAGGAGCTCGAAGATCAGTACTTCGGTGCGATTGCCGAGCGCGCCATGGACTTCATGTCGGACGTCGAGACCGAGCTCTACAAGATCGGCGTGCCGGTCAAGACCCGCCACAACGAAGTCGCGCCGAGCCAGTACGAGATCGCGCCCATCTTCGAGAACGCCAACCTCGCCACCGATCATCAGATGATGACGATGGAGACGATGCGGCGGACGGCGCCGAAGTACGGTCTCGCGTGCCTGCTGCACGAGAAGCCGTTCGCGGGCGTCAATGGATCGGGCAAGCACCTGAACTGGTCGATGAGCGACAGCCTGGGCAACAACCTGCTGACGCCTGGCAAGAACCCGCACGACAACATCCAGTTCCTGGTGTTCTGCGCCGCGGTTCTGCGGGCGGTCAACAAGTGGCAGGGCCTGCTGCGGGCGAGCATCGCCAGCGCCGGCAACGACCACCGCCTTGGCGCCAACGAAGCGCCCCCGGCCATCATCTCGGTGTTCCTCGGCGACATGCTGACCGACATCTTCGAGCAGATCGAAAAGGGCGGCGCCAAGAACACCAAGCACGGTGGCGAGCTCGACACCGGCGTCATGGTGTTGCCGAAGCTGCCGCGCGACGCCGGCGACCGGAACCGCACCAGCCCGTTCGCGTTCACGGGCAACAAGTTCGAGTTCCGCGCGGTTTCGTCGAATCAGAGCATCGCGTATCCCGAACATCGCGCTGAACGTCGCGGTGACCGAATCGCTCGACTACATGGCCACGGAGCTCGAGAAGGCAATGAAGGGCGGCAAGTCCGTGGAGAAGGCGGCCGCCGGGCTGCTGCCGAAGGTGATCCGTGAGAACAAGCGGATTGTCTTCAACGGCAACAACTACTCGGACGAATGGCAGAAAGAAGCGGCCAAGCGTGGTCTGCTGAACCTCAAGAACACCGTCGACGCCCTTCCGCAGCTCACCACGAAGGAAGTGGTCGGCGCATTCGAGAAGTACAAAGTGCTCAACGAGCGCGAGCTGCACGCCCGCTACGACATCATGGTCGAGACCTACAACAAGACCATCAACGTCGAAGGCCAGCTGATGGTGCTGATGGCGAACCGGTACATCCTGCCGGCCGCGCTCGAGTATCAGAAGCAGGTCGCGCAGAGCGTGGCGGCGGTGAAGCAGGCGGGCAGCAAGACCGTGGAAGGAAAGAAGCTGCTCGACCGGGTGACGAAGCTCACCGACAAGCTGAAGGCGAATGCGGACAAGCTAGAGAAGGCGCTCGGCCACGAGAGCAACGGATCGGCCGAGAAGCACGCGAAGCATTTCCGAGACATCGTCATCCCTGCCATGAGCAACGTGCGCGACGTCGCAGACGAGCTCGAGGGCATCGTCCCGCACGGACAGTGGCCGGTGGCGACATACCGCGAGATGCTCTTCATCAAGTAACCGAGCAATCCCGTAGGGCGGGTCCAAAGAGAAGACCCGCCCTACTTCTTACTTTCTACTTCTTACTTCTTACTTGCTCGGAGCAGCGAAGGGTCCGACCTCGACCTTCCCCTGCGTGTCTGCAGCGGGCCGAGCTCGGCGGCAACCGCGCGCGCGATGGCGGCCGTCTCGCTCCGTTCTGGAAGCACGTGAAGTCGGGTCGGTCGCGCCAGGCGATAGGGTCCGCACAGCTTCTTGCCAGCGCCGATGCGCGGCGTCATGCACGACGTTGATCAGGCGCTCATAGTCGGGCGAACCCTGCGCGAAGCCGGAGAAGTTGCCCAGGTCGCCGCTCGCCGCGAAGAGCGCGTCGACGCCTGGTATCTTGGCGATCTCGTGCGCGTTCTTCACGCCCTCGATCGTCTCGATCATCAGGATCAGCACGATGTTGTCGTTGGCCGTTGCGCGATAGCCGCCGGGGACGCTGCCCCACATGTCGGCACTCGAAGCCCTGGCCGCCGCCCTGGCTGCGCCGGCCGAGCGGCGGGAAGTACGTCCAGTTGCGCGCCGCGATGGCTTCCTCCACCGTGTCGACCGTGGGCACGACGATCACGAGAGCGCCGGCGTCGGTCGCGCGCTGAATCTCACGCTCGTCGGCGTAGGCGACGCGCACACCCGGGACGGCTTTCGCGTTCGGGCAGGTCCGCCACATGCGCGCGGCCTGCGACCAGTCGCGATCGTTGTGCTGCATCTCGGTCCAGATGAAGTCGTAGCCGGCATTGGCCATCGCGCAGTACGTGAGCGGATCGGTCGAGCTGAACACGCGTGCCGCCGGTCACCTTGCCGCCCGCCATCAGCTTCGCCTTGACCGGATTCCAGATCTTGGCGTCCCGTCGGCGGGCGGAACTGCGGTCCGTACTTCCAGGTCGAGGGATCGATCGAGCCCGGATTGACGCCGCCGGGGAGCGGCGTCGTCTTTGGCGCCGCTGTCCTTGCCGGCCGGCGCTGCCAAGGGAATTTGGTCTTGCCCGCGTCCGGGTTGTTCGCATACGGATCGGCGCTGGGGCCCGGCGCCTGACCTCTGGCAGGTGGCTGTCCCTGCGCCTGGAAGGCAACGAACCCGAGGGCCACGCACAATGTCACGGCGAAAAGCATGCGCTTCACGTCTATCCTCCTTGGGTGGCGCGGCGTCAGCAGCCGCAAAAACAGCAGAGCGGGTCACTATAGCGTTCGAAGGCTCTCCCGTCTATGGAGGAGTTGCAGCGATTCGTGCGCCATCACGGAGCCCGGTGTGCCCCTGCGTAATCACGAGCTCGCCGGCTTTCACGCCCGAGACAATTTCGATGTTCTGTGCATCCTCGAGGCCCACTACGACCGGTCGCCGTTGGGCGATGTCCCCAACAGCGACAACGACCTCAGCGGCACCAGCCGCGCTCTTGACGACGGCGATTGCCGGCACGAGCGCGACATTGGAGTGTTGTTCCGCGTCGATTTCGACGCCCACCTGAGTGCCTGGCGCCAGCGTCGTGGGCATGTCGAACGAAAGAGGCACGCTCACGCTCGTGGCGCCTGCTTCGGCGGACGGACGCGACATCACGCGCAACAGCTCTGGCGCCGGCTTGCCTTCGGCGACGGCTCGTGCCGACGCGCCCACAACGAAACGAGTGAGGTCGCGAATGGCGAGGGTGGCGGTGACCTGAACTTGTGTGGGGTCGATCAGACGGAGGATGGGTTCCTTGTCGTCGGGTCCGACTGAGTCGCCGGGATTTTTGAGCCGCTCCACAACTGTGCCGTTGAACGGCGCGCGAATGGCGGTGTTCTGTCCAGCCGACTCGGCCGCGTGCGCGGCCGCGGTCGCGACGGCCAGTTCTCCCTCCGCCAACGTCACCTCGCGCTCTGCGTCGTCCAACTCCCGCTGAGACGCGGCACCGCGCGCGATGAGCCCTTGAACGCGCTCCCGCATCAGGCGCGCCTGCCGCACGCGGAGGTCGGCCGATTTCAGATTGGCGCTGCTGAGCGCTTGCTGGGCATTGAGCGATGGAAACTCGAAGCGAACCAGCAGCTCACCGCTCTTGATCGCATCGCCGGCTACTTTTGTGATCTCGGCAATCCGTGCGAGTTGGTGTGCGCGCACCCCGAATTCAGCGCCCGGCAGCGTGGTGACTACGCCAGTGGCGCTTACGCTGGAGCGAATGGTTCCCAGCCGGACGGGTTCCGCGGTCACGAGCGCGCTTGGCTCCGGATCTGCCTCGCGCGGTGCGGCGCGGTTGCAGCCGGCAAGCCATGCGAGCGACAGACTCAACCAGACGACGAGATATCTCATGGGTACGTGAGGCGAGGCGTACGATACGAGAGTATCGCAGTTTCAGCGCCCGAGCGCGTGGTAGGATTCGGCCATCATGGCGTTCCGCGACGTGGTCGGGCATCGTCGGCTGGTGAGCCTTCTGGCGCGGGCGATTGCGCAAGACTCGCTCACACCAAGCCTGATCCTTGCCGGTCCAGAAGGCGTCGGCAAGAAGCTGACCGCCGTCGCCATCGCGCAGATGCTGAACTGCACGCGCCGGGACGGGCAGGACGCGTGCGGAGAATGCAGTTCCTGCGCCCGCATCGCCCGGGGGGTGCATGCCGACGTGCTGATCGTCGAGCCGGGCGAAACAGGGGCCATCAAGATCGATCAGGTGCGCGCGGCAATCGACCGAGCGGTCTACCGTCCTTTCGAGGGGCGCCGCCGTATTGCCATCATTGATGGGGCCGACGCACTCACGTCGCAAGCGCAGAACGCGCTCCTGAAGACGCTCGAAGAGCCGTTGCCGGCGTCCGTGTTCATACTGGTGACGTCGACGCCCGATACGCTGCTGCCGACAGTTCGATCGCGATGTGCTCAGTTGCGCTTCGCGCGGCTCGAGACCGCGGACGTCGCTGCCGTTCTCGAGCGCAAACATCGCTTTTCGCGAGCTGATGCACTGAAGGCCGCTGCGGCGTCGGAAGGCAGCCTGGCGCGGGCGTTGGAACTGCAGGCCGACGAGTTCGAGGCCGCTCGTGCCGAGGCCGAAGACTTGCTCGGCGTTGCTGGACGGGACGCAAAAACCCGGCTGGAGCACGCGAAAGGCCTGCTCAAGGGCGGAGGGCCGGCGCCGGAGGAACGCGCGCATTTTGGCGCGCGGCTGCAGGCGCTCTCGTCGCTGCTTCGCGATGTCGGTTTGCTGGCGAGCGGCGCGGACGCGCGGCTCCTGGCAAACCTCGATCGCCGCGCCGCGCTCGAGCCGCTGGCGCGAGCGTTGGGGTCGGACCGCGCCGCTCGGGCGTTCGCGGCAGTCACAAACGCCCAGAACGCGCTCGACGGCAACGTCAGCCCGAAGGTCGTTGCGGATTGGGTGTCCTTGCATGTTCACTAGGCCGCCCCATCGATACATATCGGTGAAGTTCGCCCCGATCGGGCGGCCACAGACGTTTCTGCTGGACGACGCGCTGGCGGCAGGGACGCCGCCGGCTGCGGGCGAGCAAGTCGTAGTGCAGACCGAGAGCGGAGCGGCGCTCGGATCGGTGGTGCGGATGCCCGATTTCCTCAGCGAGCGACGCAGGCCTGCAGAGGCCTCACCGAGCCGCGTCGTCCGGCGAGCCACGCCGGAGGACGTGACTGTCCGGCTCAAGCGACAGCACCGAGAGCAGGAGGCCTATCGAATCGCGCTGCTCAAGATTCGCGAGCGGGGGCTCGAGATGAAGCTCACCCGCGTCGAGCAGCTCTTCGACGGTTCCCGTCTGATCTTCTATTTCACGGCCGAAGGCCGTGTCGATTTCCGCGAGCTCGTTCGCGAGCTGGCGTCGGAGTTCCACACGCGCATCGAGATGCGGCAGATCGGCGCGCGCGACGAAGCCAAGATGCTCGGCGGATACGGATCGTGCGGGCGGCCGCTCTGCTGTACGACGTGGCTCAACAGCTTCGAGCCGGTGTCGATCAAGATGGCCAAGCAGCAGGATCTCAGCCTGAATCCGTCTCGGCTCTCGGGCCTGTGCGGGCGGCTCAAGTGCTGCCTGCGGTACGAGTTGCCGAACGCGAAAGGGGTGAGAGGGGGCGGCTGCGGCGACGAAGGCGGGTGCAGCAACCCCACTGGATGCGGAACGGGCGGCTGCGGTTCGTGCGGTGCCGGCGGTTGCGGGAGCTGCCGCTGAGCGCGACCTTCCTGACGGATGTTGTTCCCAAGAATTGGCATCACCGCCGGCGACCCGGCGGGCATCGGACCTGAGATCGCGCGGAAGGCGATCGGGGACTCTCGCGTGCGCGCGGTATGCGAGCCGCTCTACTACGGGCCCGAGCGCGAGTTTCCGCCTGGCGTGCTCTCCGCCGACGCGGGGCGTGCGGCGTACGACGCGATCGTTCGCGCCGTGCGCGATGCGCAAGCCGGTGGAATCCACGGCATCGCCACGGCGCCTCTTAATAAGGAGGCGCTGGCCAAGGCGGGCCTTCCGTGGCGCGGGCACACCGACATGCTGGCCTCGCTGACGGCGGCAGATCGAGTGGCGATGATGTTCTGGTCGGAAAAACTGCGCGTGGTGCTCGCGACCATTCACATCCCGCTGGCGCAGGTGCCGGCCGCGCTGACGGCCGACGCGGTCGCTGGAGTCATCGAGTTGACGCATCGCGAGCTTCCGCGGTTCGGATACCCTCGTCCGCGGCTCGCGCTTGCCGGCCTCAATCCGCATGCCGGCGAACACGGGCTGCTCGGGCGTGAAGAGATAGACGCGCTCGAACCGGCCGTTGCCCGATGCCGGGCGGCGTCGGTCGACGTCGTCGGGCCATTGCCAGGTGATACGGTGTTCGTGCGCGCGATGCGGGGTGAGTTCGATGCCGTCATCGCGTGTTATCACGATCAAGGACTGATTCCCGTCAAGCTGGCTGCCTTCGGAGAAGCTGTCAACGTCACACTCGGCCTGCCCATCGTGCGCACGTCGGTCGATCACGGCACGGCATTCGACATCGCCGGCCGGGGCCTGGCCAATCCCGAAAGCATGGTCCAGGCGATCGTGCTCGCCGCCAGATTGGCGGCCAACGGCCGCGCCGCGTGATGGCCGAACGATCAGAGCGCCTCGCCGCGCAGAAGAACATCGCCGAGAATCGCAAGGCGTTCCACGACTATCACATCCTTGACACCCTCGAGGCGGGAGTGGCGCTTCTCGGCACAGAAGTGAAGTCGATCCGCGAGGGGCGTGTGAACCTCCGCGATAGCTATGCTCAGGTGCAACGCGGCGAAGTGTTTCTCTACAACGTGCACATTCAGCCCTACAGCCATCGCGGCTACGCCGATCATGCGCCGATGCGCGAGCGCAAGCTTCTGCTGCATCGCCACGAGATTCGCAAACTGATCGGCAAGACCGTGGAGCGCGGCATGACGCTCGTGCCTCTGCGCATGTACTTCAAGAACGGACGGGTCAAGGTCGCGCTCGCTCTGGCGAAGGGGAAGCAGGCCCACGACAAGCGCGACGCGATCAAGAAGCGCGAGGTCGAAAGAGAGACGCGCGCCGCG
The DNA here is from genome assembly GCA_963821375.1 of Vicinamibacterales bacterium. Taxonomy (GTDB): domain Bacteria; phylum Acidobacteriota; class Vicinamibacteria; order Vicinamibacterales; family JAMQPK01; genus JAMQPK01. The sequence continues at coordinate 69,099 of CAWGDN010000001.1, read as the reverse complement.
ATCAAGCAACGCAAGCGGTAAAGCGAAGCGCCGGAGTGGGGCAGGGGGCCCCGGGACTCATGAAGAAGGTTCTCATCACAGGCGCCAGGGGCCAGCTGGCTGGCATGATCGCCGAGTCGTTCGAGCAAAGCGACGTGCGCGCGTACTCGCACGCGGACCTGGACGTGACCAGCGTCGATGCCGTGATGAATCGAGTCCGGACCGACCGGCCCGACGTCATCATCAATTGCGCGTCGTTCAACGACGTGGAGCGCGCCCAGGACGACGCCGCGATTGCCCTGGAGGTGAACGGCTTTGCCGTTCGCTGTCTGGCGCAGGCCGCGACCGATGTGGGCGCCACTCTGGTCCACTACAGTACGGACTTCGTGTTCGACGGCCGCACGAGCAGGCCGTACACGGAAGAGGATCCGCCAAATCCCCAGAGCGTATACGCCCAATCCAAGCTAATCGGCGAGTGGTTTGCGCTGGAAGTGCCGCGCGCCTTCGTGCTCCGCGTGGAGAGCCTGTTCGGTGGCCGGGCGGCGAGAAGCTCGATCGATCGCATCCGCGACGCGATCGCGCAGGATCGAGAGGCCAACGTGTTCGTTGACCGGACAGTTTCGCCAAGCTACGTCGCAGATGTGGCCGCGGCCACGCGCGCCGTCATCGAGCGCGGCGAACCGGGGTTGTATCACTGCGTCGGAACCGGGTACGGCACGTGGTTCGAGATCGCAGAAGAGATGGCCAGGATCATGGGGAAGGATAGTTCGAGCCTACTCCGGCCGATCACGGTCAGCGACGTGACACTGCGCGCGCCGCGCCCGCAGTTCGCGGCGCTCGACAACAAGAAGCTCCGTGGGATCTATCCGATGCCCGAATGGCAAGATGCGCTGCGCAGGTATTTGGCGTAAGATCTCCCGCGGATGTCGAAGCGCGCGGTCATCACCGGTATCACCGGACAGGATGGTTCCTATCTCGCCGAGCTGCTTCTCGAAAAGGGTTATGAGGTTTTCGGCGTCGCACGCCGCCTGAGCGCGCCCAACGACTGGCGCATCGATCATTTTCGCGATCGCATCACGCTCTGCCCGGGGGATCTGCTCGACCAGCTCTCCATCATCCGTATTCTCGAGACCCACAAGCCCGACGAGTTCTACAACCTCGCGGCCATGTCGTTCGTGCCCGCCTCGTGGGATACGCCGCTTCTGACGGGAGAGTTCAACTCGCAGGGAGTGACGCGCGTCCTTGACGCCGTCCGTACCGTGAACCCGAAGATCCGGTTCTATCAGGCGTCGTCGAGCGAGATGTTCGGCAAGGTGCGCGAGGTTCCCCAGACGGAAAATACGCCGTTCTATCCCCGCAGCCCATACGGCGTCTCGAAGGTCTTCGGTCACTACATCACCGTCAACTACCGCGAAAGCTACGACCTGTTCGCGGTGTCGGGCATTCTTTTCAATCACGAGTCTCCGCGGCGCGGGCTCGAGTTCGTCTCGCGGAAGGTGACAGACGGGGTCGCCCGCATCAAGCTGGGCTTGGCCGACTCGCTGGCGCTCGGCAACCTCGACGCCCATCGCGACTGGGGCTTTGCGGGCGACTACGTGCGCGCGATGTGGATGATGCTGCAGCAGCCTACGGCTGACGACTATGTCATCGCCACGGGCGTCAGTCACTCGGTCCGTGATCTCGTCGAGGTCGCGTTTACGCGCGTGGGACTCGAGTGGCAGAAGTACGTCAGGACGGATCCCAGCCTCCTGCGGCCGGCCGAGGTCGATCACCTCATCGGCGATCCGTCCAAAGGGAAGCGCGTGCTGGGCTGGGAGCAGAAGGTCGACTTCAAGCGGCTGATCGAGATGATGGTGGATGCGGACGTCGAGCGGCTGACTCGCAGCCGGGACGCCGCGGAGACGAGCGTCGCCCATCGTCCATGACCGAGGCTTCGGGGGAAGGCAGTGCCATCAGCGATTGTGGAGGTCGTCGGCTATGTCGCCCTCGGGTTCGCACTTTCGGTTGCGCTGACGCCGCTGTGCCGGGCGGCCGCGTTCCGGCGCGGCTACGTCGCTACGCCGACTGACGATCGCTGGCACAAGAAACCCACGGCGCTGCTCGGCGGCCTGGCGATCGGCCTTTCGGTCTTGATCGGCTGGCTCGTCTCTGGTGCTCCCCTCGAAACACTGCTCCTGCTGTTGTGCGGCTTCGGCCTCCTGTGCGTCGGTCTCGTCGACGACGTCGTGTCGCTGAAGGCGTCGACGAAGCTCGTCTTCCAGATCGTCGCCGCCTCGATCTTCGTGTTCTCCGGATACCAGCTGAACTGGATTGAATCGAGGACGCTCGATTCGCTGCTCACCATTCTCTGGATCGTTGGCGTGACGAACGCATTCAACCTGCTCGACAATATGGACGGCTTGTGTGCCGGCATCGCCAGCATCGCGGCTGCTGCGCTCCTCGTGGGTGCACTGCCGGCACTCGAACCGATGCCGACGACCGTCTACGGATCGCTGCTCCTCGGTTCGATGCTGGGTTTCCTGGTCTTCAACTTTTCTCCCGCGTCCATTTTCATGGGCGACAGCGGCAGTCTCTTCATTGGTCTTACGCTGTCGGCCCTCACGCTGTCGTCAGACAACCAGCGCGTCACGGAGCCCAACGTGATCTCCGTCGTAGCGGCGCCGCTGCTGGTTCTGCTGATACCGCTCTTCGACACCGCGCTGGTTACCGTCTCGCGGCTACGATCCGGGAGGTCACCCTCGCGCGGTGGCCGCGACCATGCGTCGCATCGACTCGTCGCCATCGGTCTCAGCGAGCGACGTGCCGTGCTGGTGCTGTGGGGGCTGGCGATACTGGGTGGCTCCGCCGGGCTGTTGATGCGCCACGTGAGCGTAAGTTGGACGACCCCGTTGACCGTAATCATCCTTCTGGCGATGGCGGTCTTCGCCGCATACCTCATGAATATTCAGGTCTACGAGGACACCGAGGACTCCGGCGCTCGCTCGGGGCGGGTGACCCGCGTCGTCGCAGACTTCATGTACAAGCGCAGGGTTGCCGAAATCCTGCTCGATTTTTGCCTCATCGCGGCGTCCTACTATCTGGCCTATCGTCTGAGGTTCGAGGGATCCGAGTTTTCAGCGAACTTCTCGAAGTTCCTCGAGTCCCTCCCGCTCGTTGTGGCGGTGCAGCTCTGCTTCCTGTTTCTGTTTCGCGTGTACCGCGGCGTGTGGAGATACTTCAGCCTCATGGACGCGGTCGCGGTCGGCAAGGGCGTGCTGGCCGGCACCGGAGCAGTCATTTGCGTCTTTGTTTTCATCGGGCGGTTTCGCGGATACTCGCGAGCCGCGTTCGTGATCTACGCGGCGCTGTTGCTGTTGATGATCATCGGATCACGCGCATCGTTCAGGCTGATCAGCGAATTCGTTCAACGGCGGCGGAGAGGATCCGACCTTGTCGTCTATGGCGCCGGAGGACGAAGCCACTGGGCGCTGGAAGAACTGTTGGGGCAGCCGGACGCACAGTACCGGATGCGGGGCTTCATCGACGACGATGCGACGAAGCATCGGATGCGCGTGCACGGCTATTCCGTGCTGGGCGGCTATGACACCCTCGTCAAGCTCATCAACGCTGGCAAGGTCGAGTGCGTCGTCATCAGCTCCCAGCTCGTGCACGGTGATCGAATTCGCGACACCGAGCAACTGTGCCGCCAGCGGGGTGTGCGCCTCTTCCGGCTCTACGTCGATCTTCAGCAGGTTGTCCCGGCCGATCGGGCCGCGGAGATCCAGCGACCCACGGGAACGTTCGTGTGAATGTTCTCGAAAAAGACCCGTTTGTCCGGAGAGCGTTCATCGTCGCGGAGGCGCTCGCGTGGTTCGCCGCGTCTGGGGTGGCGGCGTCGATGGTTGGCTTCGGCCTTGCTGCCGCGGTTCTGACGGCGGGCGCTGTTGCGCTGATGGCAGTTCTGCTTCGGAAGCGCTACGGATGTGCCCCCGTGCCCGCTCTCGAGAACCCGCCGCGATCGGTCGTGTTGTGGTGCGTGCTCGCAGCCACCGTGAATGTTGGCGTTCTGCTTCCGAACGACATCAACAACACGGACGCGGCCAAGCACGTGGCAACCGTGGAGTACGCGACCTACTACAAGACACTGCTGATCCCGGGGTTCTATTTGGGCCGCGGGACCAAGTACGACGGCTGGACCTTCGTTCAAGCCGCCATCTCGCAGTCGACGGGCCTCTCTCCGCATGTCGTGATCCGCTACTCGAAGGTTGTGCTGCTGCCGTTGTTCCTCGTGGCGCTCTACGCGCTGGTTCGACTGTTCAACCTGAGTTCCATTCATCTGATGGCGGCTGTCGTGCTGGCGCTGTTGTTCTCGGGCGATTCGCTCCGGCTCATCAGCATGGGCGGTCCCCGCAGCTGGGCCTACGCGTTTCAGATTGCGGGTTCGGCCGCGCTGCTCGCGTTTTTGAAGTTTCCCGACTCCCTCTCCCTGCCGCGGATGTGCGGCGTGCTCCTGGGAGCCGGGGCGTTGATGCACTTGTTCTTTGCGTTCACCAACGCTGTGATTCTCACGCTTGGAACGGTGACGGCACTCTACCTCGGTCGAGGGCGGAACTGGCGACCGGTGTTCGTGTTGGGGCTCACATTCGCTCTCGTGGCGGGGCCCTATATCTACATCAAAAGTGGCTCGATTCCACAACCTGAACAGCCACTCAGCCCGGGCGCTGCGCCGCGGCTGGAGGTTCCACCGTCAAGCGCAGGAGTGGTGCCGGAGCGCCTCACTGTTCAGCGTCTGATTTCCGACGAATGGGGTGAGTACGCGTCGCTCGTTCCCCTGCTCGCAGTGCCGATCCTGTGGAGCGTCCGGCGCCGTCCGCGAGAAGAAGTTGCGCTGTACTGCGTGCTGTTCGCGATCCCGTGCGTGGCGATGCTGGCGCCGCCTGTCTATCGCGCGCTTGTCGAGAGGATTGCGGACAGCCGGCTCGAACGGCTGATTCCGTTGTCGCACGCCGTTGTCGCGATGCTCGCATACGCGGCCACCGTCTGGACCATGGGGCCCGGTGCTTCCCGTCAAGCCAGACCTGTGGGCATCGCGGTCGCCGCGGCATGCGGACTCGTTCTTGTACCGAGCACGAAGGCGACGTGGGATTGGTACCAGCTCGTCTACCCGACAGCGATGGCCGAGCGTACGTCCGAGTATCCGTACATCGGGATGGGGGCGCTCTTGCTGCTGGGGCTCGACGAAAACAACTGGCCGCCGATCCTGGCTACCAGCGCTCCGCTGGCTGCGCGGCTGGCGTCGGCCTCCAACAGGCCGATTGCGTTCTACCATCAAGGGCAGCGGAGGTGGGCCTTGCGCCGAGGCAGCAGACTCGACAAGGATCAAGCTCCCATTCCATTCGAGTTCGTCGTCTTTGATGCCGGCCACGCCGCTCCGGTGTACGCGTCGTGCTCGCGGGAGCTGTACAGTGGGAATGGTCTCACACTCTGCGCAACCCGATACGGAGCTGCCAGTTGGGCGAATCCGGATGAATAGTCCTCGGCAGGAAAGCGCGGACGGCGCGATCGACCTGCCCGAGCGCAAAACAGTGCGACGCTGGATGACCCTGGTCGGCTCTGGCCTGTCGCTCATACGCGCCCTTGAAGACGAGGCCATCGACGGACTGGCGCTGCAGGGACGGGTGCTCGACCTAGGCGGCGACCGTCGAGGCAGCTATCACCGGCGAATTGTCGTCACCGGAAGTATAGAAACGGCCAACTTCGATCCGATCCGGAAGCCGGATCATTTGCTGGATCTCGAAGAGCCGCTGCCGTTCGCGGACGGGTGCTTCGACCACGTCATCTCGGCGAACACGTTCGAGCACATCCGAAACGACGAGCAACTCTTGCGCGAGTCGATGAGAGTGCTGCGCGACGGCGGATCGTTTCACTTCCTCGTGCCGTTCTGCCACAGAGTGCACGGCAGTCCCAGAGACTTCCATCGCCACACTGCCGAGTGGTGGCTCGAGACGATGCTGAGTCACCAGTGCCACGCCGTTCGCATCCGGCCACTCGTATGGGATCGGTTTTCGAGCGCGGCCGCGCTGATCACACTAGGCCGTGTGTTCAGAGCGTTCGTGATGGCGCTGCCGGATCCGCGGATGATCGCGTCGGCCATTCTGCGGAGCCGGCAGGCCCGCAAGAGCGTGAGCGAGCTCGTGCGGCAGCGCCGCGCCGACTACGCGGTCGGCTACTACATCAGCGGTATCCGGCGTGCACGGGCAGGATCGGTCGATCCCACGTGCCCGTAGTCGCGCACGTCATCAAGACGCAGGCGATTGCCGGCGCCGAGAACCACTTGTTCAAGCTGCTGCCTGGAGTGGCCACAGGCGGTTGGGATGTGCATTTCGTCACCGTCTTCGATCGATCGGGCCCGCCTTTGTCGGCTGAGTATGAGCGCGCGCTGCGGCAACTCTCGGATTCGGGAGTAGAAATTGCCCACTTGGACGTTGCTGGCAAGGCGGATCCTTCTGGCACGCTCAAGGTTGCCGACGTGCTGCGGCGGCTGCGTCCCGATCTCGTCCACACCCATCTGCCTTATGCCGATCTGTTTGGCTCGATGGGAGCGCGGATTGCGCGTGTGTCTAGAGTCTTGTCGTCGAGGCATCATGACTACTCGATGTCGGCGGACGAGGTGCAAAAGTATCGCCGCTACTATCGGATCGTGAATCCGCTTCAGGACGCGGTGCTTGCCATCTCGCAGCGCATTGCCGAGCTCTGCCGAGTAGAGGAGCGTCGCGATCCAGGAACCATCCACACAGTGTGGTACGGATGCGAGGATCAGGCGGTCGATCGGCATGCCGCACGGGAGGCCATCTGCCGTGAGTTGCGGCTCGAGCCCGCCGCGCGGCTGGTGGGGACGATCGGGCGCCTCATTCCTCTGAAGGGACATCGCTATGCGCTGGAGGCATTCGCCGGCCTTCGTGAGTCGTGTCCTGATGCCGTTTGGCTCGTCGTCGGTGATGGTCCGGATAGGGCTGGACTAGAGGAGTTGGCGCAAGCCGCCCTCGGCGACCGCGTTCGCTTTCTTGGTCAGCGTGCCGACATACCGGTGCTCATGGCGGCGTTCGATCTGCTCGTGCATCCGACCACCGCCGAAGGTTTTGGTCTGGTGCTGCTTGAAGCCATGACGCAGAGCACGCCGATTGTTGCCACGCGGGTGGGGGCGCTGCCCGAAATCGTCGTCGACGGCATCACAGGCATGCTGGTGCCACCTCGGAATTCAGCGGCCTTGGCTGTCGCGATCAGAAGCGCGCTGAACGCTTCTCAGCACCTGCGTGAGATGGGGACTGCTGGCCGCCGGCGGTACGAGCAGTTGTTTACCAGGGAACGGATGATCCGCGAGACGCTCGACGTGTACAGCACGCTGGTGACCGGCTGATGCGCGTCATGATCTCCGCCGGTATCTTTCCACCAGATGCCGGAGGGCCGGCCAGCTATGTGCCGGCGATCGCGACGGCTCTCTGTGCTCGCGGTCACGACGTCGAGGTCGTGTGCTTGAGTGATGAGCCAACTGCCGACGTCATCTTTCCCTTCACCGTTGTCCGTATACCTCGAAGATTGTCCAAAGCCAGGCGGTTTGCAGCTGTGGTGCGCGAGTTGAAGCGGCCGGGCAGAGACGTCATCTACTCAAATGGCTTAAGTCTCGAGGCGCAGACCGCAGGTGAGCTCAGTCGAACACCTGTGCTCCACAAAGTGGTCGGTGACTGGGCATGGGAGCGCGCGCGGAATCGGGGGTGGTACAGCGGCACGATCGACGAGTACCAGTCGGCGCACAAGAACCTGCGGCTACGGCTGTTGGACTGGCTTCGAACGGCTCCGTTGAGTCGAGCGACAGCCGTGATCGCGCCCAGCAGATATTTGAAGAACATCGCTGCGACCTGGGGAATCCCGCCGGCAATGATTCAGGTGGTTTACAACGCCCTGCCTTCCATAGCACCGGGCACACCAGTGGTCACGCTCCCGCGGTTTGACGGATCGACGTTGATGACCGTGTGCCGCCTGGTTCCCTGGAAGGGTGTCGACGGGCTGCTCGATGTGATTCGCGATCGTGTGGATTGGCGCCTCATCGTCGTCGGCGACGGTCCGCTTAGGCCGGCGCTTGAGTCACGAGCGGTAGCGCTGGGGATTGGCGGCCGAGTGCTGTGGATGGGGCGGCGATCCCAAGCGGAAGTCCAGGGGCTGCTGTCGACAGCCGACGTGTTTGTGCTGAATTCGACGTACGAAGGCCTTCCGCATGTCGTGCTCGAGGCGATGCGAGCGGGTGTGCCTGTTGTCGCAACCGCCGTTGGGGGAACGCCGGAAGTCGTCGTTCACGATCGAACAGGTTTGCTCGTACCCGCTCATGACACCGCGGCACTCGCGCGGGCAGTGACGGCGATTCTGTCGTCACCCGAAAAGGCGCGGCAACTGGCCGTCGACGCCCGCGCATGGTCGCACGAGCAGTTCAGCTTCGAAACAATGGTGGCAGCGACCGAAGGTGTTCTTGCCGCCGCAGCGCGGAAGCAACGGCCGGAACGTGAGCAATGAAGGGTACACGCGTTCGCGTCTGCTTCATCAGCGGCACCCGCTATGGACCCAGGCTCACCCAGACCCAGGCAAAGAAGCTGGCGGGACTGGCGCGTGACGCCGACGTCCGGATCGTCGCCCTGTCGGAATCACTACGGCCGCGCGTGTACACGGAACATGCGACGCTCTACTTGATTCCGGCGGTGAGGGTGCCGCCAGTTCGCTATGCGGCCTTCTTCGTGGTTGCTCCGATCCTTGCCTTGTGGTGCACGCTACGCCACGGCTCGAATATCATCGTCGCGCAAAGCCCCTATGAGGGCTGGATCGGCTCCTGGGTGAAGCGAGGTGCCTCAGCGCTGGCTCGCAAGACGATTGCGCTGGTCGTGGAGAGCCACGGCGATTTTGAGAAGGCGCTCTTCCTGCAGCGGGGAATCAAGCAGCAGGCTGCGTACGTCCGCCTCATGCGGGCAGCCGCGCGGGCAGCGCTCAGAGACGCCGACGCGTTACGCGCCATTTCATCGGCGACGCGTGAACAGCTTCGCCGACTTGGCGCAACCCAGCCGATTGTCGAGTTTCCAACATGGTCCGACACCGACGTGTTTCTCGAAGCAGGTGGTCGTCGAGCGCAGATCGGAGAGCATGTGCTGTATGCGGGAGTCGTGACCCGTTTGAAAGGGGTGCATCATCTCATTGCGGCCTTTGCGGCGGTTCCAAATCGTCGGGGAGAGACGCGACTGATTGTGGTGGGTCGCTGCCAAGATCCGGCATATCGCCGCGAGCTCGATCGACAGATCGAAGCACTGAAGATCGGAGGGGCTGTCACGTTTGTCGGCGAAGTGCCGCAGTCGGATCTCGCAGCTGAGATGACGGCCGCCCGAGTGCTGGTACTGCCGTCGTACTCGGAGGGACTTGGACGCGTGCTGTTCGAGGCGATGGCCGTTGGTACTCCCGTCATCGGAAGTGCAGTGGGCGGTATCCCCGACCTCATCGAGAATGGGGTGAACGGATTTCTGGTGGCACCCGGAACGGAGTCGGCGCTCACATCATGTTTGACACAGATCCTTGCAGACGACGATCTGTGCCGGAGAATGGGCGCGGCGGGACGCGCGAGGGCGTTGAGCAGCCTTTCTACCGAGCGCTATTTCTCCGAGTACCGACGGCTCTTCGAGCTGGCGCGAGATCGCGCTGGTCGTAGATAAGCTGAGATCGTCGAGAGCTGTGATGAGGCAGGTTACAGGGGTTGAGGACTTCGAGGATCGCCGGTGGGGGTCGCAAGACCAGGTGCCCATGTGGCGTCACCGTGCGGCGTTGCAACTCATCTCCGATGAACCCGTACTCGACATCGGTGGAGGCGACGGGTTGCTGTTGTCGTTGCTGCGAGGCAGGAACTGTCGCGATCTGACGCTCATGGACATCTCCTCGGTTGCGGTTGAGAAAGCTCGTGCCAAGGGTTTCAAAGCGCAGATCGGCGATGTGACCAAGGCTTTTCCGTTCGATGACAAGACTTTTGGGACTGCATGCGCCCTGGATGTGCTGGAGCACCTTTATGAACCCGCTGCGGCTCTTCGAGAGATGGCTCGGGTTGCGAAGTCGATCGTCATCGTGGTTCCCAACTTTCACTATTGGAAGGACCGTGCGCGGGTCTGCGCAGGTCGGGTGCCGTTCTCTTGCAGGCCGAGGCGCGGACACGTCTATTGGTTCAACTACGCGACCTTGAGCAGCCTTGTATGCCATGAAGGCATGGGGATCGACCGAATGCTTCTCGGTGCCTTCAAGGCGTGGTCCCCGGCAGGACGATGGCTCGCGCGCGCGCGTCCTGAGCTGTTCGCGCACAGCTTTGCCGTCAAGATAGATACGGCCGATTGGACGGCAGTTCATCCGCCACCGGCGAGCGATCTCAATCCGAAGTTCGATCGTACCCGCGTAGAAGCGATGCTCTGAGTGGTCGATGTAACAGTGTCCGCGTTGCTAGGACCTCCAGGCGTGAAACACCGGCTTGCGGGACGCGCGACCTTCCACCAGCGCTATCTGTGAGAATGCCGCTGACAGCACCCCGCGAACGCGATGTTCGTTTTCCGGCGGACCATGAACTTCCACAATAAAGTGGTCAATACGAGAAAGCGCCGCTGAGGCGGAGGTGAGGATAGGCACTTCTTCACCTTCAATGTCCATCTTGCAGAGGAAGACCCGACGGACGCCGGCGACATGCTGAACGAAGCGGTCGAACGACTCGGCCCGTACCTGTCAGGCCATCGCTGTCGGCCAACTTTCGTGCCGTGCTTGGGCCGTGGTTGGTGAAGCGTGCTACGCCATCCCGAGCGGCGATGGCCACTCGGTGTATCACCCAGCGAAGCTTCGGGTACCGCTCCCGGTTTCTCATGAGCAATGCGCTCGTATCTGGGCTCGGCTCGACCGAATGCACTTCCACATCGCCCCGCACGGAGAAGACGAGCGCGGCGAAGCATCCGATGTTCGCTCCCAAGTCGAGTACGAGGGCATCGTCTGGAAAGGCGAGCGATCGTACATAGCCATACTCGCCGTGTAGGCCGATCTCCGAGACTGCCGTCAGGTCGTCATATCGCGCGCTCAGAGTGAATTCGCCGATCTTGAAATCGCTGAGCCACCCCTTCCTCAAGATAAACAAGGGAATCAGGGATAGCGGGTGGCGCGCAATTGACGCGAGCTGCAATCCCTTCTTCATGACAGGCGACCGAAGACCGGAGTCTTGGCGAGTGCGACGCCCGCAGCTGCGAGGGACACGCGACCAACCGCGACAAGTGCGGCGATGCCGACGAATCCCAACTGGTAGCTGACCGGCCAGGCGACCACTAGCAACAAGATGCCGTACACGACATAGAGCTGCGACCAGAGAACAATGCGGCCCGCCGCGAAATAGTAGGGATGCAGCCAGAACACGCCCGTCGATACCCCAGCCGCCGCGATCAGGAACTGAGCTCCACGCACCATCGGTCGGTAACTTTCACCAAACACGAGCGGCACTGCAAACGGGACCACCACAATCGCTGCCCCAACGATGGCCGCGCTCGCCGGCAACCCGATGCGAAGCGTCATGCGTCTGACATCAGCGCGAAGGCTGGCGAGGCCGCCCGAGTGCCAATCGGCCAGCAGCGACGGATACACAGCTCTGCGAAGCGACGCTTCGACGTATCCCACAGCCACCATCAGACTCGTCGAGAGTCTGTAGAACGCCACCGCGGAGGTTCCACGGTAAGTGCCGAGGAGCATGGCCGGAAGTTGATCGACGAAGCCAGAAACGGTGACGAGGGCGTAGTTCCATCCAAAGAACTGGCGGAGCTCTTGCTTCAACGGAGCGATCGCCGCAAACTGGATGCCTCCTCGCCACCAGTGCCCCGAGAGGCTCGCTGCCAGGCTTCTGCTGGCCAGCCAAATGGCAGCCACGCCGGCCGCGATTTGAGAGGCCGCAGTGGCTCCAACGAATGCTGCCGTTCCGCCCCCAAGCAACCAGGCCGCGAGAACCAGAGCCAGGCGAAGCACGGTCTCGAAGATCAGCAGAAAGGCAAGGGCGTTGAAACGACTGTAGGCGGTCAGTATCGCCTCGCTGGTGCTGAGCAGGGAGTAGATCGGAAAGCTGGCCGCCAGGAGCACCATGAGACCGTAGACGCTCGGGAGGCCATAGATCCGCGTCGCGATGAGTCCTCCTGTTAGAAGCACAATCGCGAAAGCGGTTAGCGCCATAGTGAGGTCGAGCAGATAGCTAAACCGGCAGATGGCACTCAACCCTGCTGCATCGCCAGTCGATCGGAACGACGAGACGTACCGCGTGGTGATCGAGACCGATTTCACACTCGTGACCGACCAGAGCATCAGCGGATACGCGGCCGCAAGGCTCGCCTCGCCGAAGCCGTCGACCCCGAGCCAGCGAGTGGCTGCGATGGTCGTCAGCAGCCCGAGTACCGCGGAGGCGTACCGCGAGACGACGAGCGGACCGGTATTCCAGAGGAGGGCCTGAAGTCGAGCGGCGCCAGCGGATCGGTCCGGCGCCTCCAATCCATCCGCAGGAAGAGCAGACGAGGAATCGCGTTGCGTATCTGGTAGGTTCAGAACCGTGGCGAATTGTACCCCGGTTTGTGGCTGAGTGGAGCGGAGCCTGATATAACGATCGCACATGTCGCACGAGATTCGCGTGCTTCGGGTGATCGCTCGACTCAACGTCGGTGGACCGGCTCAACACGTTGCGCATCTCGCCGAGCTTGACCGTGACTCATTCAAGACGATGCTGGTGTACGGGCCTGTCGGGGTCGGTGAAGTTGACATGTCCGACCTGCTTCCAACGGACACGGGAACACTCGTGAGGAAGATACCCGAGCTGGGCCGCCGCCTTTCCTGGCGGCAGGACTTGGCGGCGTTCGTCGGGCTGCTGCGACTGTGCCGCGAGTTTCGGCCCGATATCGTGCACACGCATACCGCCAAAGCCGGCGCAGTTGGACGGCTCGCGGCGATCGTATGGCGATCGACCACCGGGACACGCTGCAAGATCGTCCACACATTTCACGGCAATGTGCTGTCGGGGTATTTCGGGCAGTCGGCATCAGCCGCCATCCGTGCGGTTGAACGCGTGTTGGCGCGATCGACTGACCGGATCATTGTGATCAGCCCTCAGCAGCAGGAGGAGATCGTCAGCAGGCTGAAGATTCCGGACGGCAGGGTTCGACTGATACGTCTCGGGCTGGCGCTCGACGAATTAGCGGTGCCGCATCCGTCCACACGCGAGCAATGGGGCTTCCCGCGGGCGTGGCCCGTGATCGGCATCGTCGGGAGGCTTGTGCCGATCAAGAACCACGAGCTGTTCCTCCGCGCGGCACGGCAGTTTCTCGACGAGGGAGGGGCGGCCGGGTTCGTCGTGGTTGGGGGCGGGGAGTGTGAATCGCACGTTCGCGAACGTGCGGAGCGACTGAACTTGTCTGGCCATGTGCGCTTTGCGGGTTGGCGCCGCGATCTGCCGCGCGTTTATGCCGGCCTGGACATCGTGACATTGACATCACGCAACGAAGGCACGCCCGTCGCCCTTGTCGAGGCGATGGCAGCCGGACGACCTGTCGTCGCCACCGCGGTCGGCGGCGTCGCAGACGTCGTCGACCACGAACGCACTGGCCTTCTGGTGCCCTCGGACGACCCCACCGCACTCTCGTCGGCGTGGCGCAGGCTGCTCGGCGATGGCGAAGCGGCGGCACGCATGAGCTCGAGTGCGCGTGAATCGGTGCTGGGCCGCTACGGACGAGCCCGCCTATTGGAGGAGATGAGGCAACTCTACCTAGAGTTGGTGGACACACCCTGCTAGGATGAAGGCCGCGCGCGCATGAATCGACTCGCCTGGTTTGCTCCTCTTCCGCCCGTCAAGTCCGGTATCGCGCAATACAACGCGGAGCTGCTTCCGCGGCTCCAGTCCTCGTTCGAGATCGATGCCTTCGTCGATGGCGAGTCGGCCAAGGCCGTGCCTCCGACAGGAATTCGCGCATACAGCGCATTCGACTTCTCGTGGAGGAACAGCCAGCAGGCCTATGACCTCGTGGTGTATCAGCTCGGCAACGCGCCGTGCCACGACTACATGTGGGGGTACCTCACTCGCTATCCCGGCCTCGTCGTGCTCCACGACGGCCAGCTGCATCATGCGCGTGGCCGGATGCTCCTTCAGCGTCGCTATCCCAGGAAGGACGCGTACCGCAGCGAGCTGTGGTTCAATCATCCGTCAGCGCCGCCAGACATTGCCGAACTGGGCATTGCCGGATTGCTGGGGTCACTCACATACCTGTGGCCGATGCTCCGCACAGTCGTCGAGACCAGCCGTGGCATCGTTGTACACAATTCCTGGCTTGCTGACAGCGTGCGAGAGCAGCATCCTGACGCCCACATAGACGTCGTCGAAATGGGCGTTCCGAAGCCTGAAATCCGTGCCGACGCTCGCCGCCTGATTCGGCAGCGCCACTCGATTCCGGAGAACGCCATCGTCTTCACCGCGTTCGGTAAGGTGACCGCAGAAAAACGGATCCGTTCGATCTTGCGGGCACTGGCATCGACGGTCGAGGTCTGCCCGGAAGCGCACCTGCTCGTCGCAGGAGAAACGACTGAAGATCTTGACGTGGCTGCTGATGCCGCTGCGCTGGGTATTGGTGGACGCGTGACGGTGGCAGGCTACGTGGACGATTCCGAGCTGCACGACTATCTGGAAGCCTCGGACGTCTGCCTGTGTCTCAGATGGCCGACGTCGCGCGAGACGTCGGCATCCTGGCTGCGATGTCTCGCGTCGGGAAAGGCCACGATCACGACCGACCTCGTGCATATGGTCGATGTCCCGACGCTTGATCCTCGGAATTGGGGAGTGCTGCACACGGGGGGCGAGGAGCGACCTGTTGGCGTGAGCGTTGATATCCTCGACGAAGATCACTCGTTGAGGCTGGCGATGCGGCGCTTGTCGCGTGACGAGGCGCTTCGCAGTACCCTTGGTACGCATGCAACCGAGCTATGGTCGACGCGCTTCAGGCTCGATCAGATGAGCGCCGCGTACGGTCGTGTGCTGACCGACGTGCTTGAGCGGCCGGTTCCCGAACTGGCGGCGCGAGGCTTGCCTCCTCATCTTCGCTCCACAGGACTCGAGTTCGCCGAGGACCTACTGGGGGACTTTCCGATGACGGGTTCACCGTTTGCGCAATGAAGCTGCTGACCTTTAACGACTACGACGAATACAAGCAGGTACAGGTCGCTGCCAACAAGCGGAAGTACCACCAGGTCTATGCCGAGGATCCCGAGCTTCGGCGAATCGCCGTGCACTACCGGGCCCATGCGCCGGGTGGATCCGGCCGGGGCTTGTGCCACGGCGTTCGTAATGGATACGAAGTTCAGGTCTTGCGTCGCTTGCTTCCAAGTGTGGACATCACAGGTACGGACATTTCGGACACGGCTCGATCGGTGCCGAATTGTCTCGAATGGGATATGCACGAGGTGAAGCCGGAGTGGCTCGGCGCGATCGACTTCATGTACTCCAATTCCTGGGATCACACTTACGATCCGGAGCTGTTGTTCAGGCGCTGGAGCGAGACACTGTCGCCGGCTGGCCGGCTCTATCTGCCGTACACCAGGCTGCATGCTCACGTGACTGAAGCGACGAAGATCGATGTGTTTGGCTGCTCGCTCGAGGAGTTGCGCGGGCTCGTCGGTCGTTTCTTCGACTTGGACGACGTGCTCGATGTGCTGCCGCGCTTCACAATGCAGGGCATCAGGCGCCGTCTTTCGTTTCTCCGGCGCGGCGAGTTCCGTACGGCGCTGAAGTCAAAGGTCAGGTCTCGGAGGGTCGTTGTTCTTGTGCTCAGGAGAAAGAGTCAGCCGGATGCCAGAGGTTAAGGGCAGCGCCGAGGAGCTGGCGCGCCTCGAACGCGAACGCGAGAACGCCGATCGGGCGTACAACGAGGCGCTCACACGAGTGGACGGTGCCATCCGGGCGGCTCGCGAGCTGCCGGGTTCGCCACGGCCATACGACGAATTTCAGATCACGCCGCTGAATGAGCGATGGGAGCTGCTGTCGCTGCGGCCGGGCGATGGGGGAGGGTGGCTGCGGAGGCTGCGGCAGCACATGTGGGGAATGGTGGCGCCGATCTTCGAGCGTCAGCAGGCGTTCAATTCTGCGCTCGTGGACCACGTGAACCGCAACGTGGCGATGCACCGCGAGGCGACTCAGGCGCTGTCAGATACGGTTGAAGCGCTTCGCGAGCACCAGCAGCTGTTCGTCGAGTTCCAAAATCTGCTGATTGTGTACTTTCAGTTGATCACGCCATATGTCGATACCAAAGATCGTCATGTCGCGGGACTGATGCATGGCGTTGCGGCTGGCCTTCAGGGCCTTGCCGACGACATCCAGAAGCGATGGGAATCGATGGTGGCGCGCGAGCGCCGATATGACGCGCAAGTGAACGACGTGCGGACCACGCTGAGTGTCGTGCAGCGGTCGGTGCAGGCTCTCGTCCGAGAGCTCGAGCGCGGCCGACCGGCGCCTGCCTCGACGGCGCCGAGCACGCCAGCGAGTGCGGGATCGACCTCGGCCCCAGCCGTGGCTGCGCCAGCGAACTCCTATAAGTACGTCGGCTTCGAAGATCAGTTCAGAGGGTCGCAACTGGACATTCGAGGCCGGGTGGCCGAGTATCTGCCGCTGTTCGAGGGAGCGAGCGACGTCCTGGATATCGGATGCGGGCGTGGCGAGTTTCTGGACCTGCTGCGCGAGCGCGGCATCAGTGGCCATGGCGTCGATCTGAACGACGAGATGGTGGCGGTCTGCCGCGAGCGCGGCCTCAGCGCAACCGAAGGCGACGGGCTGTCGTTCCTACTGTCGCGTCCCGACGAATCGATTGGCGGCATTCTCGCCGCGCAGGTGGTCGAACATCTCGAGCCCGATTATTTGATGCGGTTCCTCGACGCCGCGTTTCGAAAGATGCGGCCTGGCTCGAAGATCGTGCTCGAGACGATCAACCCTGCGTGCTGGTTCGCGTTCTTCTCGAGTTACATCCGCGACGTCACCCACGTGCGCCCGCTGCACCCTGACACGCTGCAGTACTTCCTGCGGGCGAGCGGCTTTCAGAATGTCGACGTGCGGTACAGCGCGCCGTATCCGGACGAGGAAAAGCTCCAGACGGTTCCCAACTCCGGAGCAGGGCCGTACGGCGGCCCGACAGTCATGGAGATTGCCTTCAACGACAACTTCCGGAAATTGAACTCGCTTCTGTTCAGCTATCTCGACTACGCCGCGATCGGCGAGAAGCTGTAGCCCGTAGGCCGGGTCCTTCGGACCTGGCTCGTGGCGGGTCTCACGAGCAAGACCCGCCTTACAGGACCCGATCGGGACGCAGCGCTTTGGCCAGCGAAGCGGCGGAGCCGTCGCCGACCACCGTCACATAGTCCACGAATCTGAGCGCCGCGACGAGCTCCGCGCGCTGCTGTCCGGCCTCGCCTCGCGCACGGACGCCCACGACCAGCACGTCGCACTCGGCGCGAGCGTTCTGGAGCGCGCGCAGATCAGCCACGTTCAAGGCGTCGTAGGTGCCGCTCGTGAGGGCGACGACCAGACCCTTGCGTTTTGCCTCCTCAACCCGCGTGGCTAGCGACTGGGGCGACAGCACCTTGGCGCGCGCGTGAGACGATTCGCCGTTGATGATGCGCTCGAGCGCATCACGATCCGCGACCGCCGTGCCGACCGACCCGACGACGAGCCCTGCTGCGGCGTTGGCGAGCCGGGCCGCCTCAGACAGTTCGAGGTCGCTGGCCCCTCCCATCACCATCATCGCCGCCACGGTATCGCCGGCTCCCGTTACGTCGAAGACCTCGTGCCGCTGGAGGGCCGGAATGTGGGTGCGCTCAATCCGGTTGCGCACCGAGACGAACAGGTCCATGCCGCTCGCGCCTCTGGTGACGAGCAGCGACTTGAATCCATGACGCCGCATCACGACTCGCGCGCGCCGCTGGATCACCGCGTCGCCACGGGTCATGGGATCCGAATCGCCCGACGCTTCCATCAGCTCGCGCTCGTTCGGCGTCAGCAGATGAGCGCCGCGATACCTGCGAAAGTCACGGCTTTTGGGATCGACGACGGTGAACGCCCTGCCGTGCGCCAGGCTCGCACGCAACACAGGGATGCTGAGCACCCCTTTGTTGTAGTCGGAACACAGAATGCCGGCAGCTCGCTTCGTGAGCGTGCGGAGCGCGGTGAGCATCTGCCGGACGTCCGACTCGCCGATCGGCTCACGAGGCTCGCGATCGATGCGCAGCATATGCTGGCTTTTCGCCATGACGCGGGTCTTGATGATCGTGGCTCGGGATTTCGAGCGCACCACGCCGGCGGTTCTGACGCCGCTCGATCGGAGGTGGTCGATCAACCAGGTTCCAGGCGCGTCCCGGCCAACCGTCCCGACCAGGTGCACCTGGCAACCCAGCGCAGCGAGATTCATGGCCGCGTTTGCGGCGCCGCCCGGAAGGTTTGCCTCGCGCTCCCACCTGAGAACCTGTACCGGAGCCTCCGGAGAAATGCGTTCGACGTCGCCCCACACGTAGTGGTCGCACATGATGTCGCCGACAACGATGATGGGGCCTCGCGGCGTAGGCAGCTTAACCATGTGGCTTGGGAATTATGACCGGTTCGCCGATCTCGATGCCTCGTCTGACCGCGCGAGAACCTTGTGATGGGCGAATCGTCAAATCCACGCGGTGAAGCCGTCGTGCGGACCCGGGCTGGAGTGGCATCCACACCGATTGCCAACCGCGGTCGGCAATCGTCAGCGTGTTGACGCGCCTTCCGTCGAGCGAAACATCGATTTCGAGCGGGTAGTCGCGCATAGCGCCGCGGCCCCTCAGGGGAACCGTCACCTCGGTAGCGTCAGCCGAGACGAGCACGCGCGCGTGAGAGTCGGCAATGCGGCCATTGGAAAGGCCGTACACGACGCCCGATAGATCGATCGCGCGGGTCTTGAAAGAGACCCGCGGAGCCACGGAGATAGCGAGCACGAGGGCGATTGCGGCGATGAAGCCTCGTGAAGACAGCTGCCCCGGCGGCGAAATCGCGGGCACGCCGATCGCTGCGACCGCGAGCGCAAGCCAGAAGACGTACGCGACTTCCGGCAGCAGTAGAGGATGTCCTGCAAGGCAGGTGAAGAGGAACACGACGGATGCCGATTGCAACCGACCGAGACACGCCTCCCACACGATTGCCGGTACTGGGACGAGAACGGAGCGAGACGGCGAGCACGATGAGAAAGGCGGCAAGGCCGGCGATCCCGAGCTCTCCGGCGATCTGCGCGAAGTTGTTGTGTGCGTTCTCGCTCTGATAGATCGCCCTCAGCTCTGGCGAGGCATACCGTCCCGACCACGCGGCATATTGTCCGACGCCGAGGCCGAAAACAGGATAGTCCTGCAGCATCTTCCACGTGGCTTCCAGAAACATGAGCCGGATGTTGGCGGCCCGGTTGGCCGTTGAGTCGAAGAAATGGGCGGGCAGAACAGTCGGGACGACAACTCCTGCGATCGCAAGCCCGACCGCCGCGCCGACTGCCACCAGACCCGGCCGTTGCAGCCAGAGCATGAGTTGTCGGATCGCTGCTACCACGCCAACGGCCACCACCGCCAGGAGCGCGGCACGCGATCGCGTGAGCCAGAGCGCTGGAAGTATCGCAACAGCAGCCGCGGTGGGCCATCGGCCGAACCTTCCACTCACGCCCATGGCTGCGGCAATCGTGAGGCCCATGGCGAGGAATGATCCAGCCGCATTGACGTCGCCGATGTGGGCGCTGAACCGCCGCGTAAGAAACTCCACGAAACGCGCCTGGACGTCGCCAGTATCCATGAGTTCGTTCGCGAAGAACGCCAGATTGAGGACCGAAATGCCAGCCGTGACGATCACGAGCATGCGGACGAGTCGAGGCGCGAGATCGCGCTGCCTCTCGCAGCGGTCTGCGGCAAGCACAAGCAGCGCTGCGCCTTCGAGTAGCAGCATGGCGTAGAAAACAGTCCTGAATCCTCGGTACGCGCCGATGTACTGACCGGCGGCGTAACCGGTGAAGGCCGCGATAAACCGCCCAGGGAAATCGGTCTGCAGCTGGAGCAGCCATAGCTGCTCCAGACACGATGCGCACACAATCAATCCAAAGACCAGCGCTGCGACTTGAAGCCTGTTGTTTGGGAAGTCCCGAAACCGCCCTCGTGTCCACCCTCGCACTAGCGCACCAGCGAGACATGCGAGCGCGATGGCTTCGGCGACGCGGGCAGGCGAGTCGAGCAACGCGCTCAGTAGACGCCCGAGTGGTGCAAAGGCGATCACGGTGAGCAAGCCCAGATGCGGGCGAAAGTACGACAGCACGGCGAGCGCAGCGATCAGCGCACGCAGAGCCGGTGATGCCGCTGGAGTCCAGAAAACCGATTGAAAGAGCAGCAGGACGACACAGGTGAACAACGCGACAGAGGCCCGAATGAGCACGCGCGAAACGATCTGAAGCCTCTGGGTCAGATTGTGCAAGGCCGGAGTATACTCGCGCTATTGTCGATCCCAATCTTGCATGAATAGCCTGACCATCGTCATCCCGGCACTGAACGAGGAGAGCGCGATCGGTGCAACGATTGCGAGATGCCTGGATGCCCGCCAGGAGATTGCAGCTGTGGCCGGCCTGGACGACATCGAGATCATCGTGGTGAGCGATGGCTCCACGGATCGCACTGCGGAGATCGCGCGAGGGTTCAGCGACGTCCGCGTCATCGTTTTTGTCGAGAACCGGGGTTACGGGGCTGCGATCAAGGAGGGATGGCGGGTAGGCCGAGGCAACCTGCTGGCGTTCCTCGACGCCGATGGCACGTGCGATCCGCTCTTTTTCGGTCCAATGTGTCTTGCGGCCATCGGTGAGCGCGCCGACGTCGTGCTGGGATCGCGACTCGGGCCAGACTCGCAAATGCCGGGCATTCGTCGTTTCGGTAATCGGATCTATGCGCTCCTGCTCGGGTTCCTTTGTGGGCGCCGGGTGACCGATGCGGCAAGCGGAATGCGGGTCGTGCAGCGAAGCGCGCTGCGTGATCTTCTGCCGCTGCCGGACGGACTGCACTTCACGCCCTCCATGAGCGCACGTGCTCTGTTGAACGACCTTCGAGTCATCGAACTGCCCATGAGTTACGCCGATCGAATCGGCACGAGCAAATTGAGCGTGCTCGCCGACGGTGTGCGATTCCTTCGGGCGATTATTTCGGGCGTGTTGTGCTATCGCCCGGAGAAGATCTTCCTGTTGGGTGTTCTATTCTGCATTTCGATGGGTGTCCTGCTGGCGGCGTACCCGACGGAGTTCTATCTCAAAAACGGCCTGCTCGAGGAGTGGATGATTTACCGCTTCATGGCCTGTTTTCTCCTGGGCGCGTTTGGGTTGCTACTGCTGCTGGCGACCGCACTGACCAATCAGATGGCGTATCTGGGGTCGCGTCGTCAAGAGGCCGATCAGTTCTGGTCGTCGCTGTGCGCACGAGTGCTCGGCCGCCCTGCGGTGTTGACTCTTCTGGTCGCGTTGCTTCTAGGTGGTGCCTCCGTTGTTCTCTGGCCCGGCATCGTCGAATTTGTCACAACCGGACATGTGAGTTTGCATTGGTCGCGCTTGCTGACCGGCGCGTTTGCGTTGTTCAGCGTGGGGCACATCCTGGTGTTTGGCGTGCTGTTCAAGGTTGTGGCGATTTGGAAGACGCAGCGTCTCGGCCGCGAGCTGCCGGCGGCCGCTGAACCTGCTGAGGTTCCTCTCACCGCGACGACCCGCCCCTCAGCGTTTCCTCGTTAAAGAAACGTGGCCGAGTTCGACGACTACGCCGACGACTACGTCGACGCGCTCCAACAGGGCCTGAAGTACTCCGGCGAGGACGCTGCCCACTTTGCGAGAGCCCGGGTCATCTGGCTCGCTCGCCGATTGGAAGAGCTTCGGTTTGTACCACGTTCGCTCTTGGATTTTGGCTGCGGCAACGGTGCAAGCACCCCGCTCTTCCTCTCAATGCTGCATGTCGCAGAGGTCACTGGTATCGATGCCTCGCATCGCCTGCTCGAAGTCGCCAGACGCGAGCACGGTTCGCCGGGGGTCACCTTCGTGCTGCGTCAGGACTATGAGCCGAAGGGGCAGGTTGACATCGCCTTCTGCAACGGCGTGTTTCATCACATTCAACCGTCCGAGAGGGCCGATGCACTCGACTTCGTGTCGAGTGCGCTGCGCTCAGGCGGCCTGTTCGCATTCTGGGAGAACAATCCATGGAACCCGGGCACTCGGCTTGTGATGAGCCGCATCCCGTTCGATCGCGATGCGATCACGCTCTCACCTCCAGAGGCACGGCGCCTGCTGCGCAACGCCGGTTTTGAGATTGTTCGATCAGACTATCTCTTTTTCTTCCCGCGGATGCTGCGCTGGCTCCGGCCGCTCGAGCGATGGTTCGCCGGGATTCCCGCTGGGGCGCAGTATCTGGTGCTCGTCCGTAAGCCATGACGCACATGCGCCGAAAGGCAGAGCTGCTTCTCTTCATCGGTCTTCTCGCGGCCTACAACATCAATCTCAGGCAGGTCTCGTCGCACGACACGTACGCATCGCGGTTCGTTCCCATCAGCCTCCTGCGCGATGGCGATGTGATTCTGGACGACTTCGTCCCGGACGTATTCAAGGCACAAGCGGGCGACGATTTTTTCTCGAACTACTTCTTCTACTCTCGAGGGCACTTTTACGATAGCCATCCACCGGTTGGGCCGTTGCTGGCACTGCCGGTGTATGCGCTGCCGGTGTGGATTGGCATTCCGGCGCGCGCGGAGCTCGTCGCCAATCTGTTTTCGAAGCTGGCTGCGTCGCTGATGGTGGCGCTCTCGGGGGTATTGATCTTTCGGGCGTCGAGGCAGGTGCTGATCCAAACCCTCACGGGTATGTCTGAAGACGCCGAACACGCCACCCGCATCGCGGCCTTCGCGGCGATCGCGTATGGGCTCGCGACCTCGGTCTGGTCGACGGCGAGCCTCGCGATGTGGACCCATACGCCTGCCGTCCTGGGTTTCGCAGTGATGCTGTGGGCATTGACCTCTGGGCGTGCCGGCATCGCGGGCGCCGCGGCGGCCGCGGCCGTCATCGCGAGACCCGCGACGGCGCCAGGCGTAGCGCTGTTCGGGCTGTATCTCGTGCATCAAGCGCTGAGACACAGCGGGGATTCGGCCGGAGCGCCACGGCGCCGCATGGACATACTTCGCTTTTCTGCGTCGGCCGCGTTTGTCGGTTTGGCCGGCGCTTTGTACAACTACTGGCTGTTCAACAACGCAATGGGTGGAGCGCCGTTTCGTTCCGAATATTGGTTCAAAGAGTTGGGGACGGCCAGCATGTTCAGCGGTTCGCTGCCTGTCGGACTCGCAGGCCTGACGGTGAGCCCGAGCCGCGGAATACTGATTTTCTCGCCCATTGTGCTGGCCGCCGTCTATGGCGCGGCGAGAGCGTGGAGATCGCCGCTCGGCTCCGGCAGCACGCCGGCTTCATTCGGGCGAGCTGATGCCATCCTGCTCGCACGCTACTCGAGCCTTGCGGCGCTTGCGATGCTCCTGACGTACTCGAAGTTCATCGTGTGGTGGGCCGGCCATGGCTACGGCCCGAGGTACTTGACCGACGCCATGCCCTTCCTCGGCCCCCTGCTTGCGCTCGGCTTCTCGCCAATCTTCGGGCGCACGTCGCGCGCTCATGCCGCACGGATCGCGGTCTCTGTGGCCCTGGCGTACTCGATCGTCATTCAGGTCATCGGCGCCTTCTGCTGGCCGTCTTCGTGGACGCTGAACGACAACCCGCCTTATCAGTACCGCTTGTGGGACTGGCGTGAGAGCGACATCGAGCTCTGCATCCGGGATGGACCGCGTATCGATCCTGCCGCGCTCGCCTTGTTCAAACGGCTCGGCTTCTAGCGCGATCGCTTCCATTCAGGAAGCGTACGAGCAGATGCCTGCCAGGGACGCCCATGCGCTCGATCAGCTCCAGCTCGCCGGGACCGAGTATCTGGAAGAGCCTCAGGCCGAGTGTGATGATCATGACCCCGAGGACGGTGCAGGCGATCGCCTGAGAAATCGACGTCGGCCAGGTTGCGCGCACGGCGGTGAGGACCACTGACATGAGCAGCGACAGCGCGCTGACCTTCGCTGCAAACTTCCACGGAAATTGCACACCGTAGAGCCGGTGCGCCTCGACGTATCCGAGAACCGAGGCCGCAAGGCGACTTCCGCCCAGCACGAGCGCTGCCGGGAGAAGGCCGAATCGCGCCGCCGACCAGATGAAGAGCGGCGCCCCCGCGACCATCACGGCTTGAGTTGTGAGGACGGCGCGATACCGTTCGTCGGCCCACAGCACCAGCGAGGCCACTGCCAGCGCCGTTTCCGCGAACAGGAGGCCGACAAGCACACGGGCGACCGGCACCGCTGCTCCGAATGCCGGTCCGTACAAAAGAGGAAGGTAATCGCCGACCATCACCGCGAGGCCGAACCCTGCAGGAACCACCGCAAGGATCTGCACCTTGTTCATCAGATCGAATGATCGCCGCAGCTGCGCACGCTCGCCGGCAAGCACGCGCGCAAGTGCGGGGCGGTAGATACCGCGAAAGCCCGACACGACGAGCGTGACCGTTGACGCGGCCACGAAGTAGCTGGTGGCAAACAGCGCCACTGGTTCCGGCCGGCCCATCACGCTCAGCAATACCGGGCTCGCGAACGCCGGCGTCGCGAAGTAGAGAGACAGGTCGCGGACGTAGGTGAGTGCCGACAGCTTCCAAACGCGCTCGGTCGAAGGCGCGATGGGATCGCCCGTGTCTCCTGGTATGCGGTTGACTTGACGAGCCACCACGACTCCCGCAATGCCGGCCGTCACGATCGCTGAGATCCCGAGCGCGCCGACGACGCCCGCGATACGCAGGCTCATCGCAATGGCGGCGGCGGCCAGCACGACATCCAGCAGCCCGTTGACGAGCGACAGGGTGTTGACGCTCAACTGCTCCAGAAATGAATCGAGTGCGCGATACAGAAAATCGAGTGCGGCCCGGCCGAGAAGGAGAAGCGAGAGCCATCGCAAGTACACCGGCCCATCGGCGCCGAGATTGAGCGCCTGCGAGAACGGCCCGGCCCAGACGTTGAGCGGGATCAGAATGAGGAGGACGAGACCCACTCGCAGCACGCCAAGCTGCCAGATCAGCCTGGCCGCTGCGCGCCTGCCGTTTCGCAGCTGCAGTTCAGGCAGGAACCTCGGCAGGCTGCCGGCGAGCCCGAGACCGGAGTAGAAGAGAATCGAGCTCGAGATCCCGAGAACGACGTCGTAGATGCCCGACTGCAGGCCGAAACTGCGCCGGATCAGGATCGACAGCAGCAAGCCGACGCCGGTCACGAGCGGTAAAAGCACGGTGTTCCAGAACACCGCCCTCGAGACGTCGTGAAGCAGGCCGCGCGACCGGCTTGCAGGGGCCGTCACGCCTTCCGTCCCCAGGCGCAGAGATCGGCGAATTCCGACTCGCGGGCGAGCGCTCCAGTTTTCGCCAACGGGTTCCACCCGAGCGCTGAACCGCAGTTCATGGCGACCCGAAACACTTTGCGGCCCAGCACCTTCCTTTCATAGAGCCGCGATCGGCCGAGCGGGCGAAAGGCTTTGACGTCGACCCCGCAAAACCAGCGCGCAAGCATCTGGCGCAATTCTTCGCCTGTGTACTCGCGGCAGTGGTATTCGTGCGAGGACGCCTCCTCGGAGCGCCTGGGGGTGGTTACGAGAATCTGTCCGCCGGGGCGAAGCACCCGTCGTGCCTCGCTCATCACCACTTCTGGACTGTCGATGTGCTCCACGACATCGGCCATCACGACACCATCGAACGAGTCCGCCGCAAATGGCAGCGTGCGGGCGTCTGCTTTGGCCAGCCCGGGTGCTCGCACGGCCGGCCTCGCCGAGAACTGGTTCCTGGCGAGCTTCAGCGGAAGCAGCGAGTCGTCAATGCCGACGACCCGACGGGCGCGCCGCGCCAACTGATATGTGAGCGTGCCGTCGCCGCAGCCAACGTCGAGCACACGCGCCGCGCGTGGGTCGAGTTGCTCCAGCAATACCTGATAGCGGCCCGTGAGGACGGCGTTGTGCCGTGTCGGAACGACTTCGACCTCGCGCCAGTGGTACGCGCCGAAGCGTTCGTACTTGTCGAAGGGCCGTACGGCGGGCGTGTCCGTCACTGTGGTGCTCCGACCGCCTGCCGATAGATGTCTTCGGTCTGCGCCGAAATGCTCGTCCAGTCGTACTGTGCGGCGATCGCGTGCCGGTGCCGCAGAGCATTGTCGCGGTACCGGGTGTTGTCGAGCACTTCTGCGAGGTTGCGCTCGAACCGATCGAGATCGCCAAACGGATGCAGCAGCCCGAACTCGTAGCGCGGCACGATCGACTGCATGATGCCAACCGGGGTGCCGATGAGAGGGCGTCCGCTGGCCGCCGCTTCGATGGCAACGATGCCGAACTGTTCGTACTGAGAAGGAAAGAGGACGACCTCCGCCAATTGATAGTAGCGTGCAATCTCGCGGCGGTCGGTGAGCTCGCCCAGCAGGATCAGCGCGTCGCCCAGGCCAAGTGTGACTGCCCGGTCGGCAAACAGTTGCCGCTCGCGCTCGTGCACGTCGCCCATCATCGCGAGCCGCAGCGGCCGGCCGGCCCTTCTCAATCTCGCCACCACTTCGAGGCAATCGAACGCCCCCTTTGGTGACATGACTTTTCCAACGAACAGGAGGATGCGCTCGTCTCGAGAAATCGAATGGCGAGCCCTCAAGTCCTCGACGCCGTAGTCTCGCGCAAAGGAAGCGGCATCAACGCCGAAGGGCACGATGGTATGTGTCGACACCGGAAAGCCGTCGCGCCGCATCAACTCGAGCTCGTGATTCGATTGTGGGATCACGTGAGCCGCCTGTCGAACCAGCCGCCGGCCGATCACGGCATCGAAGGCGCGCCGCTGCCAGTTCGACGGGTTGAGCGTATAGACCGGCGTCGACACGTGCGGAATGTGCGCGATGCGCGAGATGCCATGCCCGAACACCGTGCCGAAGAAATAGTAGCCCACTGTGTGAATGACGTCTGCGCCCCGTGCCTCACGCGCCATAGTGGGTGACAGCAGCGCTGGCATGGCGTGATAGGGCGGATGGCTGGCGAGCTTCGTTTCGAAGCGACGGACGACGAGCCGAGGAGATCGCTCTTCAAGCTGAGGAGCGTCTGGCGGCGTCCGGGCCGTGAACACGCTCACGTCGTGGCCGTGCTCTGCGAAGTACTCCGCGAGGCGCCCCGTGTATGTGCAGAGTCCGCCGACCGCGGGCCAGAACTTATGGCAGAAGATCGCGATCCGCATGCTGTGGCGTTGAAGTTCGGCCGCAGCCGCATGTTAGAATTTCGCGCTTGGCCGGATCGCGTGACATAGTACCTCCAGAACGCTTCGAATGCACTTTCCGCAGTTAGGCGTACGCAGCAGCGCGGCAGGCCTGGTGCTGCTGATCGCCGTCTTCTTGATTTCGCTTCCCGCAGTCACAGTCCGTTTTTACGCGTCCGATGAGATCGAATACTTCGCCTATCTCCGCTCGATGTGGTTCGACCACGATTTCTCATTCGACAATGAGAACCGGTACTTTTACGACCGGGGCATCGCTCGCGGCTGGCGCTTCAAGGAGACCTTTCTCGACGGCGAGACGGCAACAGGCAAGCGGATCAATTTTGCGCCTATCGGATCGGCGATCCTCTGGTCACCGTTCTACATCGTCACGGACGCGGGAGTGAGAGCCGCCCGCGCCGCCGGAGTCTCGGTAGCCGCCGATGGATACTCGACGCCCTACATCGCGTCGGTTGTGTATGCGTCGGCGCTGTACGGGCTCTTAGCCCTTGCGCTCTCCGCATACGCAGCCGCTCGCATTGTCCGGGCCGGCGCCGCTGCCGCAGCCGCCGCGGCAGCTGTGTGGGTGGGCACGCCGATCTTGTTTTACATGTACCTGGCGCCCGGGTTCTCGCATGCGTGCTCGGCGTTCGCAGTCGCCGCGTTTGTCGTTATCTGGCTGCGCGTCAGACAAGAATGGTGTCTGAAGGGAGTTGTCGCGCTCGGCGCGGTTGCGGGGCTGATGGGCATGGTCCGCGAGCAGGACCTGTTCATTGCGGCCGGGCCTGCGCTCGACTACTTGCTCTCAGCGAGGCGTCGTCTGCAAGACGGCACATGGCGTGTGGCGGACGCAGTTACGCGGGTAGCCGGTGGCGTCGCAGCCGTCGCCATCTGCTTCATGCCGCAGGTGCTGACGTATGTGTCGCTGTTCGGGCGCGCCGCTCCCTCGTCCACGGTGCAAGGCAAGATGATGTGGACATCGCCGCACATCCGACTCGTGCTGCTCTCACCCTCGAACGGGTGGCTGTTCTGGACGCCGCTCGCCCTGCCCGCGCTGATGGGATTGGCGTGGCTGGCGATACGACGGGGTCCACTGGTGGCCGGGGAGACGCCGCTGCCCGACCGCCGCCGGATCGCGATGATCTGCATCGTGATGGTGATGACGCAGATCTATCTCGGCGGCGCACTCGATACGTGGGCCGGCGCGGGCTCGTTCGGCCAGCGCCGCCTTGTCGGCCTGACGGTGTTTCTGGTGCTGGGCCTGACAACCGCGCTTGTGGTCGTCAGACACCACTGGATGAAATACGCCACATGGTCCTTGATCGTGCTCGCTGTGTGGTGGAACCTCGGCCTGATGGCGCAATTCGGCACCCGGTTGATGAATCGTCAGCGCCTCGATCCTCCTCTCAACGCGTACCACAATTTCGTGACGATTCCACGCAGACTGCCTGAGCTCTTCTCGCGGTACTTGTTCGATCGGTCGTCGTTCTATCAGCGCGACACGTCGACGCGATGATTTCAGAGCGGCTGCTTGCGCTGGTTCGATGTCCAGACTGCCGCGGGGCCATCGTTGCTCCATCCCTCGAGTGCTCGGGATGCCGACGCCGGTTCGAGGCGCCAGGCAGCGAATACCTCCTTCTCACACCGAAGTCATCGTTCCAGGAGACGACCAAGTTTGTCGACGAAAGCTTTCATTCCGACGGCCGCGACGAGACGGTGTCGCCGCCTCTGCTGTCGGCCGGCGTTCGTTATGCGATGCTGCGCCGGTTCCTCGACCTGCATCGCGATGACGTCGTCCTCGATCTCGGATGCGGCAGCGGCCGTTTCGCCATGTGGTGTCTGCCGTCGCGCGCGCAGGTGATTGGCCTCGACACGGGCACGTTCTTCGCCGCCGAAGCGCGCGCCGGGCTCGATCTCGTCGTGGGCGAGTTGCGACAGCTGCCGTTTGCCGACGGCAGCATCACCAAGGCCTACGCCATTGACGTGCTCGAGCATCTCTCCGAGGAGGGCCTGCTCGCGATGCTGCGCGAGGTGGCGCGTGTCTTGGCTCCCGGCGGGGCACTGTTCGTGTATACCCATCTCCATCAGCGCTCGAGAATGGCCCCGGTGCTGGAGGCGATCTCACGGGTCGCGTCGTCGCTCGAGCGGCGCGGGCTTGCCGACCTGACGATCGAGAAGCTGAGGAAGACCGATCATCTGAACCCCTTGAAGGGCCGCAAGCATCTCGATGAGGTGGCGGCGAGCACGGGCTTCGTGATTGCGAAGTTCCGGTACTACACGCCCGTCTTCTCATCGCTTGCGGAGAACATCGTGGTGCCAGTCGCGGCGCATGCGCTCGCCAGGCGCGCCGCGCGCCGGGTGTCGGCCGCCGGAAATTCGACCGTCGACCGTGAAGCGATGCGGGCGGCGCGGACGGAGGCCAAGCGGCGCGTCGGGAAACGGGGTCCGGCCTATCGCGCGCTTCAGCTGATGACTCGCGCGACGATGCTCGACGTCTATCCGCTCGGAGCGCTGAAGTCCGGACCGTTCTTTGCGCTGTTCATCAAGAAGCCGCCGCGCCGATGAAAATTCTGTACTGCGCCATCGATCAGGCCGTGCCGGCGGCACATGGTGGGTCGGCGCACGTGACGGCGGTGGCGCAGGGCCTTGCGGCGCTCGGCCACCGGGTGCGAGCGCTTGTCTCTCCAGGCGATAAAGCCCCACCGCGTGGTGCCGTCGACTGGGTTGCCGTGCCACCGCCATTCGGAAGCCGTCGTCTGCGGCTGCTTCGCTCAGGTGCCGTGCGTCGGCATGCCGAGGAGCTTGGCGCCGAGGTGGTCATCGAGCGGTACTACAATTTCGGCGGCGAGGGCATTCTGGCGGCGAGCCGGATGGGCGCGCTGGCTGTACTCGAGGTGAACGCTCCGGTGATCGACGTGCCCGGGTCGCTGAAGCAGAAGCTCGATCGGATGGCGTTGATTGAGCCGCTGCGCCGATGGCGCGAATGGCAGTGCGATCACGCCAATCTGATCGTGACGCCGAGCGTGAAGATTGTGCCTTCGTCGGTGCCGCACTCGCGCGATCCTGCAGACCGAGTGGGGCGCCGACACCGAGCAGTTTCAACCTGGAGCGGCAGGCCCGGTGCCGTTCACGCGTCGCCAAGGCCACACCCTGGCTGTCTTCGCTGGAGCGTTTCGAGCGTGGCACGGAGCCATCAACCTCGTCGAAGCCATCAGGCAGCTTCGGGCTCGCGGTGTCGCCACAATCGATGCCGTGTTCATCGGCGGCGGCCCGGAGCTCGATCGGGTGCGGCGAGCGGCCAGTCGCCTGGATGGCGTGACTTTTACCGGACCGTTGCCGCACGACGTCGTCCCTGCGTGCCTCGCGGCCGCCGACATCGGCGTGGCGCCGTTCGATCTGAGTGCACACCCGACACTGGCGCAGGAATTTCATTGGTCGCCGCTGAAGATCTTCGAGTACATGGCGACCGGTCTCGCCGTGGTGGCGCCACGCATCGAGCGTCTGTCGCATATCGTTCGCGACGGACAAGAGGGGCTGCTCTATGATCCTGGTGAGCAGGGCGCGCTGGCGTCCACCCTCGAGCGGCTGACGGATGCCGGGTTGCGCCGCTGGCTCGGCGCCGCTGCTCGCTTGCGCGTCGTCGATGAGTTCAGCTGGGCCAGCCACTGCCAGGCCCTCGACCGCGCGCTGCGAGCCGCACACGATGCGCATTCTCATCGCCACTGACGCGTTCCCTCCTGTTGCGGGCGGCAGCGGCTGGAGCACCTACGAGCTCGCCCGCGGGCTGCGCGCGCGCGGCCATCACGTCGTGGTTTTCCAGCCTGTTGCAGGCCGTCCTCCGGTGCCCTATGACGGCTTCGACGTCATCGGGTACCCGGTGACGGCGCCTTCCATGCCGTTCGTGCGGAACTACTTCCGGAATGAACGTCTCTACCGGAGGCTCGCCGGCGAGCTTGGTGCCCTTATTCGCTCTCACTCCATCGATCTCGTGCACGCGCAGCACGAGCTGACAGGGCCGCCGGCGATTCGTGCCGCGCGGGCCACCGGCGTTCCGTCGGTCTGCACTGTGCGCGACTACTGGCCGCTGTGCTACTGGAGCGATCTCGTTCGGGATCCAACCGCGGGGGACCTGTGCCCGGGCTGCTCCGCAGGGAACATGACGCGATGTCTTGCGCCGCGCGTCGGAGCAGGGTGGCCGCTGGCGGCGCCGTTCATTCCCTACATGCGAGCGAATCTGCGAGGCAAGCAGGCCGATCTCGCCTCTGCCGATGCGATCGTCGCCGTGAGCAACGCTGTGGCTGCGCATCTGGGCCGGCGATCGGCTCAGCTCGCATCGAGCCGCATCGAAGTGATCCCAAACGGCGTGGACATCCCAACGATGCGGGCTCTCGTGGCGTCGGCAACCTCGCCGATGTCGGGTGACTACGCCCTGTTCGTCGGAAAACTGGCTCCCAACAAAGGCGTGGGTTCGCTCATCGAGATCGTGCAGCGTGCACGTCTCACGATGCCGCTCGTCGTCGTCGGAGACGGACCAGCCCGAGCCGCGCTGGTCGAGGCCGCCTCACGCGCGTCCGTGGACATCAAGGTTCTCAACTGGCTCGATCGAGATGAGGTGTTCCGTTGGCTGGGTCATGCGGCGATGTTGATGTTTCCGTCGAGCTGGCCCGAGCCGCTCAGCCGCGTGCTGCTCGAGGCCAGTGCGTTGTCACGGCCAATCGCCGCGATGAATACCGGGGGCACCGAGGACATTGTCATCGACGAGGTTACCGGCCTGCTGTCCGAGTCAGCTGAAGAGCTTGCCGGCGACGTCAACCGTCTTTCTTCCGATGCCGCACTTCGCGTGAGGCTTGGGGAGGCCGCAGGGCTACGTGCGCAGCAGGTGTTCGATATCGGCATTGTGTTGAATCGGATGGAATCGCTATACGCCGATCTCGTCGATCGGGCACAGGCTCGCAAGAGAGGAGTGGCTTGAGGCGGCTTCGAGTTGCCGTGCTCGCGAGGTCGGTCTATCCGCTGCATCGCTACGGTGGCCTCGAGCGCCACGTCTACGATCTGGTCCGATGTCTGGCGGATCGCGACGTGGACGTCACGCTGATCGCGCCGCCCTACAGCCCGTCACGGCCGCACGATCGAGCCGCCGATGCGACGCTCGAGCGCTCTCTCGCGAAGGTCATTGCTGTTCCGTACCAGACATTCCCATTCGCGAACAGGCGCGGCACGACGGTTCTGGATCGGAGCACTGCCTATCCGCTCTTCGGGTATCGCGCCGGCCGGATTGCGGCAGATCTCGCAGCCGCCGGCACCATCGACGTGGTTCATGCGTTCGGCGCAAGCGCGCTCGGCTACGCGTTGGCCCCACCTGAGGTACGTCGACGAGCGCCGTTCGTGCTGAATCCGCAGGGTATGGAGGAATTCGGCGCCACCGATCCGTCGCGGGCCGGACTGAAGCGTCTCGCGTACTGGCCGCTGCAGATTGCGGTCCGACGATCGGCACGCGTTGCGCAATGTGTGATTGCAACTGATCAAGTGCTCGTTGAACCGGTGGTGAGGCACTTGCGTGTCTCGCGCGATCTGGTTCACACCATTCCCAATGCGATCGAGCCTGGCGAATGCGACGACGCCGCATCGTTGGGACGCGCCGAAGAACTCCGCCGTAGCATCGGACTCTCGTCCGACGGGGTGCTCTTCGTCAGCGTCGGCAGGTTGGAGGCGAACAAGGGCTTCGAAGTGATGGTCCGCGCGCTGTCTCGCCTCTCGAGAAGTCGCGGGCTTCCCTCAGACTGGCGATGGGTGCTCGTTGGCGATGGGCCCAGGCGTGCGTCTCTCGAGCGGCAGATTGAGAGAGCCGGCATCGCGGATCGGGTGGTCGTCCGAGGCCGCACGTCGAAAGAGGAGCTGCACGACTGGTACGACGCTGCCACGGTTTTCGTCCATCCCACGCTCTACGAGGGCAGCTCCATCGTCACGCTCGAAGCCATGGCGCACCGCCGCGCCGTCATTGCGTCGCGCGCAGGTGGTCTTCCGGACAAGGTCGTACCTGGTGAGACCGGGTGGCTTGTGCCGCCTGGTGATGATCGCGCCCTGGCCGACGCAGTTCTGGACGCCATCGGCAATCGCGCCCGTCTCGTTGCGATGGGCGCGGCCGGGCGTGCGTTGATGGAACGGGAATTCTCCTGGACGGCGGCAGCGGACCAGTTGCTTCGTGTCTATCGCGAGCTGCTCTCGCCCACCGGTTCGATGTAGTCTTCTTTCGTGCTTCGCATGTTGCGCGAGTCGATCTGGCCGCGCATTCCCACACTGCGCATTCGATCGGTCAATCGGTTGACGCTCGACCGCGAGCTGCGGCGCCAGTTCGCTCGACTGCAACCCGGCGCCGTGCTCGACGTCGGCTCGAAGGCCGCGCCTTACCGCGAGATGGTCCCGGCTCGCACCTACCTGCGGCTCGACGTCGATCCGGCCAAAGGGCCTGATATCTGCTGCGACCTCCACGAACTGCTCTGGACGGGGGAGCCGTTCGATGCGGTCATTGCGATCGAAGTGCTCGAGCATCTCTACGATCCGCAGCGCGCCATTGACAGAATTCACGCCGTGCTGAAGGACGGGGGAGTCTGCATCCTGTCGACGCGGTTCTTCTTTCGCTACCACCCGGATCCGGAAGACCACTATCGGTTCACGTGGGACTCGCTGCGATACCTGTTTCGCCATTTCAGCCACGTCGAAGTGCATCACCACGGCAATCGCGCGCAGGTGTTGTGGGAGGTGATCAACGCCGGCGGCCGAGGCCGCGTCGTCCTGAACCTGTTCAATCCGTTGATCGCCCAGTTTCACTCGAGCCGAACGAAGTTCCCACTCGGCTTTGTCGTCTTCGCGAGAAAATGAGTCGGCCGAAGAACGCCGCTCCCCGGCACGCCCTCGAGTGCGAGCTGACCACGAAATTGCCAGACGCGCGCGTGCGCGCGGAGATGGCCAACTTCTACAGGACCAATGATCGCTACGCCGGGCAGCAAGCCACTCACACTCCCGCTTACTTCGGGCGGTTGCTCAGGGTCCTGGATGCCGTTGTCACCGAGCCAGGCCCCCAGGTTCTCGAGATTGGTGCCGGTTCCTCGGAAGCGATCCGCACCTTTCTCGCTGCGCACCCTCACGCGCGGGGGGTGGCAATGGAGCTCTCCGCGGCTTCGCTGCGCGGGGGAAACGGTGAAGGTCGTCGGGCGCCGCGCAACGTCGCAGGGAATGCGCTTGAGCTGCCGTTCAAGGATCGTTCGTTTGATGTCGTCGTTGCCTTCGAGGTGATCGAGCACCTGCCGGACGTCGCGCAGGCGCTCGAGGAGACTCTGCGTGTGGTCAAGCGCCCCGGCCATGTCATTCTGGGACTGCCGAACCATGCGTCGTTGTGGACTCCACTCGAAGATTGCCTGTGTCGTCGGAGTCGTCTTGCCTTCGGCGTCTCGAAAGGCCATGGCGCCTTCCGATGGTGGAGGAGAAACGCAGCGCTTGCCTGGAAGAAGCGGCTGTCGAAGAGCGCGCAGTTTCTGTATCGTGAGCCAATCCTGCCCGCGTCGGGAGGCGATGCCGATGCTGTGTATTATGCGGCGCCGATTGATCTGCTGCGATTCTTCGAACGACGAGGCGCGCGCCTGGTCACAACCAATGCGCGTGTGCAGTTCGGGATGGTCGGTGACCTGCTTCCCGTCGAATTCCAAGGTTCGACGGTGATGGCGTGGCGCATGGTCGACCAATTCAATGCGCTTGAATCGACATCCGGTCGAGCTTGAACACCGGCACACCAATAGCCGTGGCTTGAAGGTGCAGCGTGATTTCGCTGATCGTCGGTCTGGATGAATTGGCAGGAATGTCCAGGGACAGGTCGCGATAGACGCTCGATTCGGAACGAAGGGTCGCGATCGTCTGGCTGTCGATGGAGACGCTGATTGCGTCCGGTGCAGATCCTGGCGACGTCGACGCTCGCAACACCAGCCGCACCGGCGAAGCCGGCAGCGTCGCGTAGATCACGACCTTCGGCGTCACCGCCTGGGCGAATGTGACGTCCTCGTTCCCGCTTCGCTCGCGACGCTCGAACGACCAGCCCGGGCCGAGATACTGATGAGCCTCGCGCGGGCCGACGTCCACGTCACGCCTCTCCAGCCGTGCGTTTGGATTCCAGATCGATCGCCCGACGTGCCACGCGGCAGCGTCGATCGTCCTGCCGTCGATGGCGAGCAGGTCGATCCGGTCCAGATAACCTTTCGGGAAACGCTGGCGTGGATCGTACATGCCGTACACGCGGGTCCGCGGCTCCTTCTCGTCTCTTCGGAGCATCGATCCATTGGTGCGTCCATCGAGCTTGAGCGCATCGACTACCGTCGGCGGCAGGTCGATATGTGTCGTTGGCGCCTGCGACACCACGACCGGACCGGCAGCGCCGGGCGGCTTGATGAACATGACGGCCTTGGCGCTGCCGACGGTCGCAGGTAGTCTCGAAGTGGACGGGCCGGGGACGAGCGACAAGCTGTCACTGTTGCCATTGAAGCCGAGCGGTTCGAGGTCGGTCCCGTGATCGGACGAGACAATGATCAAGCTGCTGTCGTAGATGCCCAGCGCGCGGACGCGGGTGAGGACGTCGGACACGAGTTTGATCGCGCAGCGCGACTGCTCGCGGTACACGTCTCTCGACATGTCGGTGAGTCCGATGAAGCGGCAGTTTCGGTCGACCACGATCGGCCGATGGGGAACACCCATATGAAGGAGCTTGTAGACGGGGCGTTCGCGCGCGACGGCCATGCGCTCGACGAACTGCTCGACGAACGCCGCGGAATTGCTGGCCTCGTGTCTCCGAATCTGGGAAGGGGATTCGCCGCGATTCATCCAGATGGTCCGGTAAAACCGATCTGGCTTGGCAATGCTCAATGCCTTGGCCGAGTGCGGCACGTGACGGAACTGTGAGAGCTCGAGCAGCTGCCGTGCTGCGACCTCCCGATAGTCGGCCTGGCTGATGAACGGCTTCCGGATGCGAAACCGGGCGCCGGGCCAGTTGGGCGCCGATTCAGGCCCGAGCCACTCCTCGAATGACGGTATTGGCACAATAGACATCGCATCGACGTCGTATCCCGCCCGGCTCACCGTCGCGAAGATCGACTCGTCCTTGAAAGCCGAGCGGGCGAAGTCTGGCGCGGGGCGATCGTTCCGATACTCGCGGCCTGTCAGCATGGCCGGCATGCTCATCGATGTCGTCGGAAAGGCAGCGGAGTGATCGGCAAAGTAGGTGAAGCCGCTGAACGTCCTGTCGAGTTCCGCGCGATCCTGTTCGAGAATTTCGCCGAAGACATCCGATTGAAACTCGTCGAGGACGATGTGGAGAACGTTGTTCTTGGGCGCGAACGCGAAGATCTCCGGTGGTGGATCGATCCATCGAACGGCCGCTGCGCCGGACCGTTCGGCCGAGACAACGGCCGCGGCGGCTTGAACAGCGAGGAACGCCAGTGTCGCAAATGCGGCGATCCGGCTGATCCTCCTTGCTAGAAGCACCGCGACAAGAACAACCAGGCACAGAGCCGCCAGTTCGTAAGGCCCGCGTCCGGCGTGCTCGGCCATATCGACTTCACGCCCGGCCAGCACGCCGTAGTCTGCGTTCCAGAGGTTGCCTTGGCCCCACGCGAATGCGCCCAGCGCCAGCACCATGGCCGCGTACACCTGTGCCGCCGTCCGCGACAGGAGCGCGACGAGACATCCAGCCGCGCATAGAAGCGCCCAGTTGGTCGCCGCGGCGCGAATCAGCCACGGCCACGCCAGCTGGCTGAACGGCACCGAGAACTCGCCAGGGTTGCCCGAAAAAATCGTGTACGGCCCGAGTAGAAATACGACGCATGGCGCCAGGAGCGCGGGAACCGCGATGCTGCCGACCCGCGCGGCGTACTCGCGCCAATAACGCGCCGAACCGCTCGTCCGGCTCTCTCGCAGGATGCGCGTGAACGCTGTCCGGATAAAGACGAACGCAATCGCCGCGAGCCACAGAGGAAGCGTGGCCTGCCTAGTCAGGCGGGCTGCGCGAAGCAGTTGAACCTGCCATGGGCGCACGGACTCCGTGAACAATTCGGTTGGAACGAAGGGGGACGGAGGTGCAGCGCCGATCGCTCGCTGGATGTTGATCGACATGCCGCCGCCGAACTGCTGATAGTCGACCTCGAGCTGGTGCGCGCCGGCCGCAAGCGCCATCGAGCGTCCGATCGTGCGCATGCCTTCCCGGATGTTGCGCGTGAGGAGCAGCGTGCCATCGACACGCAGTTGTACCTCGTCGTTTCCACCGGCAAAGAACTCGACGGTCTGCGGCTCGTCGAGGTAGAAGACGCCCCGCCATTGCACGCTGAACTGCTGGCGCGGCAGTTCCGGACGCGCGTCGAGAAACGCAAGATTGATCTCCGAGGTGACGGCGTCCGCAGGCGGACTCTGGAAACCGATCTGGGGGTAAAGGGATCTCCTCACCCCCTGGGTTGGGACGAGTCGCTCGACCAGCGGGGAAAACACGGTGATCCCAGCCAGACACGCTGCAAGCAGAGCGAGCGCGCCAAGCCTCATGCGCCGTCGAGGAGCGCGTCGGCCGCGCGCAGGACGTCAGCCGTCGTGACGCCGGCGAGGCACTCAGGCACCCGGCCGAGGCATCTGGTCGGCGGTCGTCGCATCAAGTTGCACGGGCTGCAGTAGATGTCGACCCTCACGATTTTCGATCTGGGCGTCAGCGGCGCGTAGCGTGAAGGGAGGGACGGTCCAAAGATCGCGAGGACCGGCGTACCCACGGCGGCGGCCAGATGCATGGGCCCGGTGTCGCCGGTGATGAACAGCGACAGACGCTCGAGCACTGCCGCAAGAACGACGAGATCGATGTCGGTGGGGAGTTGCGCGACCGGTACGTCCTTGGGCCAGGCTGCTCGGACGACGCCGAGCACGTCCTTGTCGCCAGGTCCGCCGATCAGCACGATCGACGCGCCGCGGGCGCGGGCAAGGGCTGCGCCTGTTTCGGCAAACCGAACCGGATCCCACTCCTTGATGCGTCGCCCTGCGGCGGGTTGAATGCCGACCAGTAGCGCTCCGTGCCTCGGCGCGGCGATCAGATCAGCGGCGCGGCGGCGCGCGTCCTGTGGGATCGAAAGTTTCGGCGTTGCGACGCTGTGTGCGGGTCGTCCCATCGCGTGCCGGACGAGCGCGCGTGCGTTCTCGGCGATGTGCGCGCGCGGATCGGGCGCAAGGCTGTCGGTCAGCAGGGAGCCGCCGCCTCCCGAATTGAACCCGGCTCGCCGAGGAGCGCCCGACATCGCCAGCAGTAGATTGCTGCGGATGTCCGGTTCGAAATTGATAGCCAGATCGTACTGGCGCACCCGCCATGATCGCGCGCGCCTGCTGAGCTCGCCCCAGCTCAGGCCTTCGCGATCGCGAGCCATCCACGGCACGTCGAGCGTTTCAATCGAGTCGACGCCCGGTATCAGTGCCGCGAGCGGAGCATTCCAACTGCCGACCACCAAATCGATGGAGGCACCAGGCGCGAGCGCACGCACCTCGGCCAGCGCGTCGCGCACCATCAGCAGATCCCCCACGCGCTCGAGCCGGAGCAGCAGGATTCGACGCGGCGGATTCTCAGCGGGCCGCGCCTGGCGCAGCCAACCCAACGGCGCGACGACGCGCAAGGCGACGTCCGCGAGTCCGACAATGGTGCGCTCGCGGCGGTACGGGATCTGAAGGTGCTCGAACACTAGCGAATCTCGGCCCGGTCCACCATCGCGCCGAGGGCCCGGGTGTCAGAGCCTCCCGCAACGGCGCGCGGCGTCCATGTGGAACTGCGAATCTCGATGCGGGAGGTGTCGCTCGAGCCGGCCGTGGCCGCGAGCGCCGCACGAATCGGAAAGAGGTGCTCGCGGAAATCGTTGGACAACTCCGCCCGTCCGATCTCCTCGCCGTTCACCAGAATCGTAACCTGTGCCGGCGGCACGCCGCGAGGCCGCCCACCGCTCAGGCGCAGCGCGAGCTCACGGCTCTGCGGCGGCACATGCATCAGCAGAACCGAACTGTCCTGGCTCCACCGGAAGGTGACGGGCCCGCCGCCAAGCCGCTCTTTCGGATAGAAATCGATCAGGTGCAGGTCGTCAGTGCCTCCGACGTCGAGCGACTCGGGCGCCTGAGTCGAGCCAGTCTTTTCGAGTCTGTAAATCGTGAAGTCGAACGGCTTCATCACCGATCGCCGAGGATACGTCTCGTACGTGGTCTTTTCGTACTCAGGCACCTGAAAGCGTTCGGTTCGGACGACCGCCGATCCGACGTCCGACGACAAGAGGTCCGTCCCGCCGCCCGCGACGAAGTAGACGTTGCGGTACTTGCCGCTCGCCCAGTCGAGAAAGCGCGCCACGGCAGACTTGTCTGGCTGTGTGGTGGCCAGCACGAGCACATTGCGCGCGTAGATGTAAGACAAAGGCAGCGCGAGCACGTGCACGTCGGACGCGCGGCGCGACTCGAACACCACGAGGTCGTCATCGTTGAACGTCGAGGCGAGCTGCTCGAGGCGCGGGATGATGCCGGCATATTCGATGTGCGTGCGGATTGGCTGCGAGGCCGACAGGTAGCGCTGCCCGAGGAGGAGTGTCGCGGCCACTCCGACGGCGGCAAAGACAGGTCTGAGCCTGCGTACACGCCCCACTGATACGGAGTACCACATCGGAGCAAACAGCGCCGCCGCAGTGAAGATGAGACAGCCCGGCAGAATCTCGGTGAGGAAGCGGCGCGCGAGCCAGAAATGCTCCGGCCAGATGCGCATTTTGTAGAAGAAGAACAGCGAAAGACCGGAAATCGTCAGCAGTAGTGCCGGCGCCTGCCAGAATGAACGCGACACGACCAGCGCGTACCCGATCACCGCCAGCCCAAGCGCAATCCGAGTGAAGTACAAATCGGCGAAGACCCGAAGCGCGTGTGCGTCGTGCGGAGCGAGTCGTCCGCCCGGTTCCCTCAACAACAGCGCGTAGACCGCTCCTACCGCCACCGCCGCGATCAACGCCCGCGGAAGCCATACGCGTGTCGCCTGCGCGACTGGCGGCAGTCGGATCGCCCACAGCAAGAAGACGAATGCAAGGGCGCCGGCGGCAAGGGCGGCCAACTGCATGTCGTACAGGGTCCCCACATACGCGATCGGCCGATTGAAGTACGGCCGAAGGTGCGTCATGTAGTACACGCCGCCAGCCACAAGCCATGCGGCGAGCACGGCGAGGAACGACGCACGAGCCTTCTTGTCGGCGTCACGCGCGAGCAGCGACGCGCCGATGGCCGTGGCAACCGCCAGCAGTGCTGGCAGCCGCGTGAAGAGCGCGAGCCCCAGCAGCGAAGCGGCGATCGGCGCAAAAAACCTGTCGCGATCTTCGTGGGCATGTGCGTGCGCGAGCAGTCCCGCGAACAACAGCGCTTGCGTCACAACTTCCGAGTTGGGGTAGCGGGCATACCACGTCTGAATCACATGGACGCACAACAGACCAGCCGCGGCCGCGGCCGGCAGCGGTCCGATCAGGCGTGCGGCGGCGAAATAGACGGCGGCAATGCCGAGCATGGCCCACCAGGCAATCACGCTCCGCGTGCCGCTCACGCCGTCGAGGCCATACGCGATGGCAATCCACACCGGATATCCCTGCGGGAACTGTCCGCTCACCGTGCCGCGTTGCGGATCGCGGAGGTGGAAGCCCATGTACCGCACGCTGTAGTAGCCATCGCGCTCGTAGGCTGGGAAGAACAGATCGCGAGTGTCTTCGGGAACGGACGCTGCCAGCTCATCGACTGTCACCAGCGAGCGTCGCTGAGCGATCTGCACGCCCTCGTTCACGTACACGCCCGGATCGCGCCCGCCGATGACGTACTCGGAAGCCGGCACCGCAAAGTACATCCACCATCCGAGTGCGATCAGACCCAGAGGCACGATCGCCGTCCACGTCGGCCGCGACGCGTCCGAGCCCAGCCGAAGCCGGCCCCGGTATGCAGCCGTCAAGCCAAGCGTCAGCACGATGTTGAGCAGCGCCAGCCGCTCAATCGTGTACGAGGCAATAGCGGCCAGTACAAAAGCAATGGTGGTCGACAGGATGACGCTGATCGTGACCGACCAGAACACCCGTTCTTCCGGCGGGAGGCGCGCACGCTTGCTGCGGTCGGCGACGGGCAATCGAAAGACGACGGCGCCCGGAAGATAGGCGATCGCGAGAAGGAGGAGGATGGCAGCCGGCATCATCCGCGACGCCCAGCGGCGCGTTCGTAGGTCTGCTCGAACTCGCGCGCCACGCGCGCCCAGCTGTGGTCTCTGCAGACCATCTCTCGTGCGCGGCGCCCGATTTCGCCCGCCTGTGACGGCGATCTCAAAAGATCGTCGATCGCGGCGGCGAGCGCTTGCGCATTGCGCTCCGGCACGAGCCGCGCCGTCACGCCGTCGGCGGCGACGGCGGCGATGCCTCCTGCCGGCGTGGTGACGAGCGGCGTCGCGGATGACAGCATCTCCATGACCGTATTGGGCAGTCCATCCACATTGCCTGCTTCGTCGTGGACGGACGGCGCTACCGCGATGTCCGCGGCTGCGAGCAGCATGGGAACATCCTGATGCGACACGAGTCCGAGAAGCTTCACACGATCGCCCACCCCAGCCGATTCAGCGCGCGCTTGGAGCGACGCGCGCAAATCGCCTTCGCCGGCAATACCCACGCGCAGAGTCGGGTGGCGTGATTGTAGGATGGCCGCTGCGTCGATCAAATACTCGAAGCCCTTCTTGCTGACGAGGCGTCCGACCGCCAAGATCAAGGGCACATCGGGTGCGAGGGCCAACAACTCCCGTCCCCGCGCGCGCCAGCCGGGATCGGGCCTGAATCGGTCGCTGTCGACTCCATAAGGAATGACGCTCGATCGCCGCGGATCGGCTCCTATGGCAGCCGCCCGATCGCGCAGGTCGCTGCTGCATGCCGTGACCCAGGCAGCCTTTCGAAATGCCAGGCGGGCGGCTGCGCGCGGAGCGGCATGCCGCTCCGCGACGAACACGTCGGATCCGTGGAGGCTGATGACCAGCGGCGTCGAACCTGCCGCGGCCGCGCCAATCACACCCCCGGGTATTACCCAATGCGCGTGCAGGATCGTCGCTCGCTTCTTCTGGACCACTCTCAGCGCCTTGAACCAGCCAGCCGCCAGCGCCAGCGGCGCCGAAGCCACAGCCGACCCGCGCAGGCGCACGTCGGCACGGAGTCCCTCCGCGTACCCGAACGTGTTGAGCGCGGCAAACGGTGCGTACCGAAAGAGGTGGAAGAACACGCCGTTCTCGTGCTCGGGCCGGTTCCACTTCGGGTGCCACGGTGCCACGAGATGCACCTCGTGCCCGCGCGCCGCGATCCCTTGCGCGATCGGTTCCATGAAGCTGCCCACCGAGTCGCCCGGATATCGGGGATACGACGAGGCCACCATCACCACGCGATGGCTCATTGGGAGGGCAAGGCAGGCGCTATCATGGCGGGCCAATCCCGTGAAGACACGGGGCATGGTACGATCAAGCCCGCCCCTACTCAAACTTAATGGGCGTCCAACGCATCGTCGTCTGCGAAGTCCAGGTGCCGTTCGTTCACGGAGGCGCCGAATATCACGTCCGTGCTCTTCACCGGCAGTTGCGAGCCCACGGGTTCCAGGCCGAGCTCGTGAGCATTCCTTTCAAGTGGTATCCGAAGGCGGAGATTCTCTCGCACGCCGCAGCCTGGCGTCTGATTGACCTCTCCGAGAGCAACGGCGAGCCGATCGATCTCGTGATTGCCACGAAGTTTCCGTCGTACTTCGTGCGGCATCCGAACAAGGTCGCCTGGCTGATCCATCAGTATCGGGCGGCGTACGAGCTTGCGGGAACCGAGTATAGTGACTTCACGCACACCGAAGAGGACGTAGGGCTTCGCCAATCGATCATCGACCTCGACGGTCGCATGCTTCGCGAGTGC
Organism: Vicinamibacterales bacterium; assembly: GCA_963821375.1. Classification (GTDB taxonomy): domain Bacteria; phylum Acidobacteriota; class Vicinamibacteria; order Vicinamibacterales; family JAMQPK01; genus JAMQPK01. Next base: position 25,723 of record CAWGDN010000001.1, on the reverse strand, counting down.
ACGAAGTTGTTTGCCAACGCGCGGAATACAGCCAACCGGCTCAAGAAGTTCAACGGCCTCGACGCGGAGCCGCTCTATCATCCGCCTCCGTTTGCCGACCGGCTGGGCCCTGGTCCCTACGGCGACTATGTGTTGTTCGTCGGACGGCTCGAGTCGATCAAGCGGCCCGAACTGGCCGTCCGTTCGATGGCGTATGTCGATCGTCCGACGCGCCTGATCATGGTGGGGGAAGGCACGCAGCGGAAACGCACGCAGGAGCTGGCTGAGGAACTCGGGCTGTCGGACCGCATTCGGTTCGCGGGAGCAGCTGACGAGGGGCAGCTGGTCGATCTCTACAAGGGCGCGCTTGGCGTTGTCTACAGTCCCTTCGACGAGGACTTCGGGTACGTGACGCTCGAAGCCTTTCTGGCGCGGAAGCCGGTGATCACGGCGACCGACGCGGGTGGCCCGCTCGAGTTCGTCGAGCATGGCGTCAACGGCGAAGTGGTGGAACCGGTAGCGGAGGCTCTGGCCTCGGCCATCAACCGATTGGCGGCGGATCGCGCGCGCACCGCGAGACTGGGCGATGCCGGATTCGAGCGTGCCCGCACCGTGACATGGGAGGGAGTTGTGGAGAAATTGGTCCAGAGCTCTGCATGACGAAGCTCATCATTCAGATCCCCTGTCTCAACGAAGCCGCGACGCTGCCTGCGACGCTGCGCGAGCTCCCGCTGCACATTCCCGGCATCGACGAGATCGAGGTGCTGGTCATCGATGACGGCTCCACGGATGGCACCGCGGACGTGGCGCGCGCGCACGCGGTGACTCACATCCTCAGCCACCGAACACGCAGGGGCCTGGCCGCGGCCTTTGTGACGGGCATCGACGCCTCCCTGAAGCTCGGCGCCAATTTCATCGTCAACACCGACGGAGACAACCAGTATTCAGGCCAGGACATCGCGTCGCTCGTCGCCCCGCTGGTGAAAGGCGAAGCCGACGTCGTGATTGGGGATCGCAACGTCGCGGAGCTCGAGCACCTCTCGTGGACGCGCAAGCGCCTCCAGGGTCTTGGCAGCTGGGTTGTGCGCCAGGTTTCGAACACTCGCGTGCCGGATACGACGAGCGGATTCAGGGCCTACACGCGCGAGGCCGCGCTTCGCATGAACATCGTGTCGGAGTTTACGTACACGCTCGAGTCGATCATTCAGGCGGGCAAGAAGCGCATGTCGATCGCGCACGTGCCGATCCGATCGAACGCGCGCACGAGGCCGTCGCGGCTGTTCGACAGCGTGTGGGTGTACCTCAAGCGATCGGCGTCGACCATCGTGCGCATCTACACGATGTACGAGCCGTTCAAGGTGTTCACGACGATCGGTTTCGTGACGTTTGCCGCGGGGGTCGCGATCTCGCTCCGGTTCCTCTATTTCTATTTCGCCGACGGCGGGGCGGGCCACATCCAGTCGCTGCTGCTGGCGGCAGTCTTGATGATTGTCGGCTTTCAGGTGCTGCTCATCGGCTTGGTGGCCGATGTGATCTCGGCCAATCGAAAGCTGCTGGAGGATCTGCTCTATCGCGTCCGCTCGATGGAGCTCAAAGATTAACGCCACGAAATTCTCGATCGTTCTGCCGACCCACAATCGGGCGGATGTGCTGCCGTTTGCGATACGCAGTGCGCTGTGGCAGACCGAAACCGACTTTGAGCTGCTGATTGCGGGCGACGGATGCACGGACGGCACGGCCGAGGTCGTGAAGTCCTTTCAGGATCCGCGCATATGTTGGTTCGATCTGCCGAAGGCCCACGGAATTGGGTACGCGAACAGGAACGTCGCGTTGCGGCAGGCGCGCGGCCGCTTCGTCGCGTACCTGGCGCACGACGACTTGTGGTTTCCGGATCACTTGTCCCGCCTGGGAGAGCGACTCGAGAGCGGAAGAGTCGAGTTCGCCTACAGCCGAGGTCTGGCCGTCGCCACAGACGGCAGCATCACGCCGTACTGGTGCAACCTCGCGATCCCGAGCCATCGATCGGCGCTTCAATCCGGACGCAGCGCCATCACGATGTGTACGGTCGTACATCCGAAGGAGTGTCTCGACAAGTACGGCTATTGGGATGAGACGCTGGCGAGGTCGGCGGACAAGGAAATGTGGTGGCGCATCCTCGAAGCCGGGCGGTTCGAGCGACTAGCGTTCGTTCCCGAGCCGACCACGCTGCACTTCGTGGCCGCGTGGCGGAAGACGCCGGCGTTGGTGGTGCAGGAGAGTGCGTCGCGTGCCTTCACCCGGGGTTTCTTGAGGTCCGCCACTCCGGCGGGCTTGCGGTTGCCGTCGCCGCACGACGTGACTCAGCAGCAGGCGGCCTGGGAGTACCTCGCGGCAGCCCCGGACGAGCGAGTCGCCAGACTGCGAGAGGCAGTCGTCCAGTTTCAGGACGCCGTGCTATGGAGGTCCAAGACGTCAGCGGGCCTGCTTGGCCTCGGAATCGGGCTTGCCCTTGGAGCCGGTTTGGAACGCGCGGTACGCGCTGGTCTGTGGCTGGCGTCGCCGGCCAGGCGCCGGTCGCTAAGAGCGCTTCGACAGCGGGGATCTCGGGCGCGGTTGTAGGACAAACACGGATGTATACTCCCAGCCCGCGTGCTCTCCAGCTGCAGGCAGAGAGGTGATTGAATGCAGACAACTGAGTCGATCCTGGACACAACGATGGCCGCCGCCCGTCGCGATCGCCAGATGGCGACGCCAGACGGCAAGCTTGTGCGTCGTCTCACTCACGGAGTCCAGATCCGACGCTTGCCGACGATTGCGGATCAACGAGGCACGGTGTGCGAGCTGTTCGATCCGCGATGGGCGTGGCACCCCGACCCGTTCGTGTTCGCGTACACCTTCACGATTCGACCTGGCGTCGTGAAAGGGTGGAATCTCCACCGCGAGCATGAGGATCGCTATGCGATTTTGCAGGGAGAGATGGAGTTGGTGCTCTACGATCCGCGCGACGACTCGCCGACGGTGGGCGAGGTGTGCCGGATCGTGTTGTCTGGTCAAGACCGCTGTCTTATCAATGTCCCTCGCAACGTGTGGCACGCGGATCACAACATCGGGAGCACGGACGCAGTGGTCGTGAATTTTCCGACGATGGCGTATGACCATGCCAATCCCGACAAGTATCGTCTGCCGATTGATACCGATTTGATTCCGCACTCGTTCGGGAACGCGATCGGCGGCTGAGCGCGCGCTACTGGGTCGCTCAGCAAACTACGATACGATACCTGCGGCATGACTCAGCGGGTGCCGCTGCTCGATCTGACGGCGCAGTACGCGTCCATCCGGGACGAGGTGTTAGTGGCCATCTCCCGGGTGTGCGATTCGCAGCAGTTCATTCTCGGTCCGGAGGTCGAAGCTCTCGAGCGAGAACTCGCCGCGTTCCTCGAAACGCCGTACGCGGTCGGTGTTTCCTCGGGCACCGATGCGCTGCTGGTCTCGTTGATGGCGCTTGGCATCGGTCCGGGCGACGAGGTCATCACCCCGGCATTTTCGTTCTTCGCCACGGCTGGATCCATCGCCAGAGTCGGCGCCCGCCCGGTGTTCGTCGACATCGATTCGGCAACGTTCAACATCGATCCCGACGGCGTCGACCGGGCCTTCACGCCGAGGACGAAAGCTGTCCTGCCGGTCCACCTTTTTGGCCAGGGCGCCGATATGACACCTATCGTGGAAGCCGCGAGAGTTCGCGGGATTCCGATCGTGGAGGACGCGGCACAAGCCATTGGCGCGCGATACGGCGATCGTCCGGTCGGAACGCTTGGCGACCTTGGATGCTTCTCGTTCTTCCCTACGAAGAATCTCGGCGGGTTCGGCGATGGAGGCCTCGTCGTGTGTCGCGAGGAGCGTCTGGCGTTGGCGCTTCGCGCGATCCGGCACCACGGCGAAGGGGCGCGGTACCGGCACGACAAGATTGGGGGCAACTTCCGACTCGATGCCCTTCAAGCGGCCATTCTTCGCGTCAAGCTCGGGCATCTGGAGGCATGGACGAAGGCACGTCAGCGCAACGCGGCGCGGTACGCGGCGTTGTTCGAGCGCGCCAGCCTGGTCGGACGCGTCGACCTGCCGGTGCTTTCGTCTCAGGGCACACACATATACAATCAGTTCGTCATTCGTGTCAGGCAGCGCGACGAACTGCGTCAACACCTGCAGACACACGGCATCGGCACGGAGGTCTACTACCCCACGCCTCTTCACCTGCAGCCCTGCTTCAAGTACTTGGGCCACACGACGGGTGACTTCCCGGTGGCGGAGGCAGCATCCAGAGAAGTGCTCGCGCTGCCGATATACGGGGAGCTCGCAGAGTCACATCAAGTGTGCGTGGTCGAGGCAATTCGATCGTTCTTTCAGAGAGTTGATAAATGAACTTACTGGAGCGTCTCAAAAGCGGGGAAGCCCGCGTCGGCATCATCGGTCTCGGCTATGTGGGGTTGCCCCTTGCGGTCGAGTTCGCGAAAGCTGGGTTGAAGGTGGTCGGATACGACGTCGACCAGTCCAAGATCGATACGTTGAACGGCGGCACGAGCTACATTCCCGACGTGCCGTCTCGCGAGGTGGCCGACGTCCTGAAGCGCGGCACCTTCCGCGCCACGAGCGACCAGCGAGAGCTGGCTGACGTCGATGTGATCGATATCTGTGTGCCGACACCTCTCAGAAAGACGCGCGACCCGGATCTGTCGTATGTCGTCAAGGCTATCGAAGCGACGGCGGCGGTGCTTCGCAAGGGACAGCTGATCATTCTCGAGTCGACGACCTATCCCGGGACCACTGAAGAGGTCGCCCAGCCGGCGCTCGAAGCGGGAGGGCTCAAGGTCGGCAAGGACTTCTATTTGGCGTTCTCGCCAGAACGCGTCGATCCCGGCAACCAAACGTACACGACGAAGAACATCCCAAAGGTCGTCGGAGGGATCGATCAGGCGAGCACGGAGTTGGCCGCGGCGCTCTACGGACGAGTCGTCGAGAGAGTGGTGACGGTTGGCAACACCCGCGTGGCCGAAATGGTGAAGCTGCTCGAGAACACGTTCCGCGCGGTCAACATCGGCCTCGTCAACGAGATCGCGTTGATGTGCCATCGCCTCGACATCGACGTGTGGGAAGTGATCGATGCCGCGGCGACGAAGCCGTTCGGCTTCATGCCGTTCTATCCGGGCCCGGGCCTCGGCGGGCATTGCATTCCGATCGATCCGTTCTATCTTTCGTGGAAGGCGCGGCAGAGCGGCTTCGAGTGCCGTTTCATCGAGCTTGCCGGGCACGTCAACGGCTCGATGCCCGAGTTCGTGGTGGAGCGCGTGAGCGACGCGCTCAACTCGGCGAAGAAGAGCATCAACGGTTCGCGGGTGCACGTGCTGGGCGTCGCCTACAAGAAGGATGTCGGGGACGTTCGCGAGTCGCCGGCGCTCGACGTCATCGAGCTATTGCATCGCCGGGGTGCTCAGTTGAGCTACAGCGATCCATTCGTGCCGTCGCTGAAGATGGATGGGTTGTCGCTCGAGTCGGTCGCGCCGGATCACGCGAACGCCGACTGCGCGGTCATTTGCACCAATCACACCGCGTTCGACTACGACCCGATCGTGAAGAAGTACCCGCTGATCGTCGACACGAGAAATGCGCTGCGGGGCAGGACGGAGCAGTCGATCTTCCGGTTGTAGGGCCGGCCCTACTTGATCGCGCCGGTCAGCGGACTGCTGGCGCTCGCGTACATCCGGCGACCCATCCGCCCGGCGCGGTAGGCGAGCCGGCCCGACTGCACTGCGAGCTTCATCGCGTCGGCCATCGCGATGGGATCTTGTGCTTCCGCGATCGCCGTATTCATCAGCACTCCGTCTGCGCCGAGCTCCATAGCAATCGTGGCGTCGGAGGCCGTGCCGACTCCAGCATCGAGGATGATCGGCACGCGGACCATCTCTCGAATGATGCGGATGTTGTTGGCGTTCTGGATGCCAAGGCCCGAACCAATCGGCGCACCCAGAGGCATCACGGCGGCTGCGCCGGCGTCCTCGAGCTTGCGGCAGACGATGGGATCGTCGGTGGTGTAGGGAAGCACCACGAATCCTTCCTTCACGAGCACCTGCGTTGCGGCCAGCAACTGTTCGTTGTCGGGAAAGAGCGTGCGCTCGTCGCCGATCACTTCCAGCTTTACCCAATTGGACAACCCGGCTTCACGGCCCAGACGCGCGGTGCGCACCGCGTCGTCTGCGGTGTAGCAGCCAGCCGTATTGGGCAGCAGGGCAATCCGCGAGGTATCGATGTAGTCCAGCAGCGACTCGCGCGATCGGTCGCTGATGTTCACGCGGCGCACCGCGACGGTCACCATCTCGGCCCCGGACGCTTCATGCGCGCGCTTCATCACCTCGAACGAGGCATACTTTCCCGTCCCGACAATCAGGCGGGAGCCAAACGTTCGGCCAGCGATGATCAGCGGGTCGGCACCAGGCTTCAGAGATTCGGACATGATGAGCTTCCACCGCCGACGAAATTCACGATCTCGACCTGATCGCCCTCGTGGATTTCCGTCGTGTCGTAGCGCGCCCGCTTGACGACGGTCAGGTTGTGCTCGACGGCCACCCGGCGCGCATCGATGTTCAAGCGCGCGAGCAGGGCGGTCAACGTCAGCGGGCCGGCGACCTCGTGGGGTTCGCCATTCAAGACGATGTTCATTTTACTTCACGGAATCGGTTCGTGATCGGATAGCGGCGATCGCGACCGAAGCTCCGCTGGCTCACCTTGACGCCCGGCGGCGCTTGACGCCTCTTGTACTCGGCCGTGTAGAGCATTTGCTGGACGCGCGCGACGACGGCGCGTGGCGCCACGGTCTCCGAGAGCTCGTCCAACGACTTCTCCTCTTCGATGAGTCCGCGCAGAACGGCGTCCAGTTGTTCGTACGGCGGCAGCGAATCCTGGTCGGTCTGATTCGGGCGCAGCTCCGCCGTCGGCGCCCTCGTCAGCGTGCGTTCGGGAATGACCGGGCCGACCGGTCCCTTCGCACATCGCGGACGCTGGCTGTTGCGCCACCGCGAAAGGCGGTACACATCGGTCTTGTAAATGTCCTTCAGCACCGAGAAGCCCCCGCACATGTCGCCGTAGAGGGTGGCGTAGCCCACCGACATCTCAGACTTGTTGCCGGTCGTCAGCAGCATGAACCCGAACTTGTTCGAGATCCCCATCAGCAGCAGCCCGCGAATTCGCGCCTGGAGATTTTCTTCTGCGACGTCGCGCTCGCGGCCACCGAATGCTGGCACGAGCGTCTGCTCGGCGGAAGAGACGACACGGTCGATGGGGATCGTCTGCAGCCGTATGCCAAGAGCGTTGGCGACTTGCTGGGCTTCCTCCATGCTGATCTGGCTCGTGAACGGCGATGGGAGGCGCACCCCAAGCACCGATTCCGGCCCGAGCGCGTCCACTGCGACAACAGCACTTAGAGCAGAGTCGACACCACCGGAGAGCCCGAGCACGATCCCCGGAAAGCCGTTCTTGTGCACGTAGTCGCGCAGTCCGATGACAAGCGCGCTATAGACGTCCTGAAGTCCTTCGCCCAGCGGCTCGACTGGCCCCGGCTCACAGGCCCACCCGTTGGCGCCGCTCGTCCAGCGCGCCACGTCGATCGAGGTCTCCCACCCCGTGAGCGATCGCGCGAGATCGCCTCGTCGATCGACGACGAACGATCGGCCGTCAAACACGAGCTCGTCTTGTCCGCCGACTTGATTGACATACGCGAGCGCGCAGCCGGCCTCCCGTGCGCGTGCGCGCGCGAGCTCCAGTCGCGTCGTGTGTTTCTGCGTCTCGAACGGCGATCCGTTCGGGACCAGCAGGAACTCCGCGCCGGCCCGCGCGAGATGAGCGACAACGTGCGGCGTCCAGATGTCCTCGCAGATTGGCATGCCGATCCGGATGCCGCGGAAGTCGACTGGTTCGGGCATCGGTCCCGGCGAGAACACACGCTTTTCGTCAAAGACGCCGTAGTTGGGCAGGTCGTGCTTGAAGCGCATCGTCAGATGGCCGTCGTCAATCACGACGGCGGCGTTGTACACCGCGCCCTCGTAGCGCCAGGGAGTGGTGACAACCATCGCCGGCGCTTGTCGACTCTCGTTTGCCAGGCGGTCAACGGCTGCGTGGCACGCGTCCACGATCGAGGGACGAAGCACGAGGTCTTCTGGCGGGTAGCCGATGACCGCCAGCTCGGGCAGGACGACGAGATCGGCGCCCGCACGAGCCGCGGTGTCGCGCGCCTGGCGGATGCCTTCGAGATTGCCTTCGATGTCTCCGACCGTGGGATTGATTTGCGCGAGGGCGATCCTGAACTGCACGGCGTCCTCTAGTCTGCACTAGAATGCGCCGATGCAGATCGGGGTCCCGTCGGAACAGTGGCCGGGCGAGCGGCGTGTGGCGGTCGTGCCGGGGGCAGTGCCGGCGCTCAAGAAGGCCGGCATCGACGTTCTGATCGAGAACGGCGCCGGAGAGCGCGCCGGATTCACCGACGCGGCGTACCGCGAGAAGGGCGCTCGCATGGTGAGCCGACGCGAGGCCTTTGGTGCGGACGTCGTGCTGCAAGTCAGAGTCGGCGACCTGCAGCTCATGCGGTCAGGTCTGGTGTCCATCGGGATGGTTGATCCCCTCGGAACGCCGGAGACGGCGCGCGAGCTCGCATCGAAAGGCGTCACGGCGTTCGCGCTCGAACTGATCCCGAGGATCACGCGCGCACAGAGCATGGACGTGTTGTCCTCGATGGCCACCATCGCCGGCTACAAGGCCGTGCTGCTCGCGGCCGGATCGCTGCCACGCATGTTTCCGCTGCTGACGACAGCCGCAGGGACCGTCGCGCCCGCGCACGTGTTCATCGTCGGTGTGGGCGTGGCGGGGTTGCAGGCGATTGCGACGGCGCGCAAGCTGGGTGCGGTGGTCGAGGCCTACGATGTGCGGCCCGCCGTGAAGGAACAGGTGCAAAGCGTGGGCGCCAAGTTCGTCGAACTGCCGCTGGAAACGGCGCAGGCGGAAGACAAGGGCGGCTATGCGAAGGCACAGGACGAAACGTTCTATCAGCGGCAACGCGAGATGATGGCCAGGGTCGTTGCCGCCAACGACGTCGTTATCACGACTGCCGTCGTGCCGGGAAAGAAAGCGCCAGTTCTGGTGACGGGAGAAATGGTTCGGGGGATGGCGCCGGGTTCGGTCGTCGTCGACCTGGCCGCAGAGCGCGGCGGCAACTGCGAGCTGACTCGTCCAGACGAGGTCGTGGTCGAAAACGGCGTTACCATCCTCGGGCCCACCAATCTGCCGGCGACGGTGCCCTACCATGCGAGCCAGATGTACGCGAAGAACGTCACGACGTTCCTGCTGCATCTTGTGAAGGACGGCGCCGTTCGCGTGGATGCGTCCGACGAGATCACCAGAGAAACGCTGATCGCGCAGGGTGGAGAGGTCGTCCACGCGCGCGTCAGGACAGCGCTTGGCATGCCCGAGCTCGCACACAGCCCGACTGCTTGACATCCAACCGCACCTCAAGCATTCTCGCCGCCAACGGTGTCGCGTCCACCTGCCCGACCGCTCGCCGACCAGGTCGTCGTGTTCACCGGCAAACTCTCGTCGCTTGGCCGCAAAGAGGCGCATGCGCTCGTCATCCGTCTCGGCGGCTCTGCTGCCGACGAGGTCACCAACCGCACGACGATGGTCGTGGTCGGGGCAGAGGGGTTTGCAGGTGGAGAGAAGAGCCAGAAGCTCCGCAAAGCCGAAGAGCTCGCCGTGCGGGTTGTGAGCGAGAACGACTTCTGCCGGATGGCCGGTATCCAGCCGCCCGAGGAGCTCAAGCAGCAGTACTACTCTCAGAGGGATTTGCTGGGCATGTACCGTGGCCTGCGCGAAGACCATCTTCGTTATCTGCAGAAGTGGAAGCTGATTCGCCCTGTTCTACGCACGCACACTGACACGTACTACGCATTTGCAGACCTGCTGGTGATTCGCCAGGTCAGCGCCGAGCTTGATGCGGTCCCATTCAGGGCGATCGTCAGGTCGCTGCAGGCGGAACGGAGTGGGCAACTGGCGTTCGATTTTCGGATTGATGCCGAGCCGGCCCGCATCATCAAGCTGACCGGATCGCGTGCGCGACAGGCAGGGAAGGAGTCGTCGGTTCCCGCGAATACGCACCAGACGCTGGCCGAGGAGTACTTTCTGAAGGGCTCGGCGCTCGACGCCGACGAGTCGCGTCACAGTGCGGCCGCGAACTGGTACCGCAGGGCCCTCGAGATCGATCCGTATCTGGTGCCGGCGCTGATCAATCTCGCGAACATTCACTACGGGAAGGATGAGCTGGCCGAGGCTCAGGCGCTCTACGAACGTGCGATCGGCCTCGACCCCGACTTCTTCGAGGCGCACTTCAATCTTGGGAACATCTATCACGACCTCGGCCGCTTTCAGGAAGCGGCCGCCTGCTACCGTGTGGCGCTCGAGCTGAACGCGCAGTACGCCGACGCGCATTTCTATCTCGCGATCACACTCGAGAAGACGGGGCACTCCCTCGAGGCCAAGCCGCACTGGCGCGCCTATCAAACGCTCTCGCCGGACGGCGAGTGGGTGGAGCTGGCGAGAGAATTCTCGGAGTAAGAGCTGTGAGCTCACTGCTGCTCACAGCTGAGAGCTCACAGCTCGCAGCTCTCAGTATCCCAAGTCGTCGTTGTTCTTCTTTTTCGGAACCCTGCGGACCTTGTAGAAGGCGCAATCCGGACACCAGGCCTCGGCGTCGAAGCCGGTCGTGCCCGCCATCGGCTGCACGTCGCGGTGCGAGCAGAAATCCGCTGCGTTGGCCTCGTCGGGTACCTTTCGCCATCGGCAGCTGTGATAGCGCTCAATCGCAGCCGACCGCGGCGGTCCGTCGGTTTCCGGAGCTGGCGCCTCGACGTCGGGGGGTCTGGCCACGGGAGCGCTGGAGTCGTCGAACATGGGTGAGAAATCCTATCGGGCGCGGAACGTGATGATGCCGCGAACGGGGTCGTAAGGGGAAACGCCGACCGTCACGCGGTCGCCTGGCACGACTTTGATACGGAATCGACGCATGCGGCCGCTCAACTGGGCCAGCACTTCGTGTCCGGCATCGCATTGCACTCTGTAAAGACCCCCGCTGTGTACAGCAACCACGGTTCCCTGCATGTCAATCAAATCGTCTTTGCTCAAACCGGCTCGAAATCCTTTCAGATGTGCGTCCGATCGCCGGACTTCTCTCGAAGCGAACCAATCGCTCGCAATGATTGTGCCACAGAACTGAGGCTAGTCAGCCAGCTTTCGCACCGCTTGTTCGATTTGCGCCGCTAACTCGGCATAGTCGTGACCACTTAGCTTCATCGGGGCGCCAAAGATCACCTTGACCCTTCCGGGTCGTGCCATCTTCCACGACCGGTGAAGCACACGGTCGACGCCGACGAGCCGAACCGGAATCACGGGGACCTCGAGCCTTGACGCCATCATCGCGACACCCGGCCTGAACGGCGCGATCTCTCCATGCTCGGTGCGTTTGCCTTCTGGAAAAATCAGCACCGAATAGCCGTCGCTGACGAGGTCGCCGGCATAGCGCAGCGTGTCGCGCGCACCAGCTTCCCGCTGCGGGAGCGGAAACGTGTTGAAGAAGGCGGCCGAAAGCCAGTAGTTGAGGCTGTTGGTCAACCACTCCCGGCGAGTGTGGTGCTCGGGGAAGAAGTGCGCCTTGAAAAACTCCTTCGCCATGGCAATCGTGACACGCCGCCGCCATCGACCCGGCAGCGCAGCCAGAATCACGGGACCGTCCATGTGGCTCTGATGATTGGAAGCGAAGATCACTGGGCCGTCGAGCCGTTGCAGGTTCTGCAACCCGGCCGCCGAGATCCAGGCAAAGACGCGCGCCAGCGGCAGCAGAAACAGCGATTGGCTCACCGCGCGCAGCGCGCGAACCGGGGCCAGCCGATTCCAGACGGGAAACTCCACCGGCTCGCCGTCGGCTTCTTTGGCGGTTTCAGTCGGCTTTGACGCAAGCCGCGCAAGATCTGCCACCGTCGACGCCTTCGCGAACGCGCCTTCGTCGATCGTCGTATTCAACGCGTCTTCGAGCGCGACCATCATTTCGATTCGCTCCAGCGAGCTGAGGCCGAGCTCTTCAAGGGTGGCGTCAGGCGCCACGGCTCGTCCTCCCGCAAAACGTGCGACTACTGATTCGACGCTGCTGGACGACGTCGCCGTCTTCGCCGCATGAGGCTGCGCGCCTGTCTGAATCCAGGATCGGATCTCGTGACGCTTCAGCTTCTTCGTTCCTTCGGTGCGGGGCAACTCGGCGCCTGGCCAGACGTGTGCGCCGCGAATTCGCTGATGGTCGGCAAGCTGCGCGTTTGCCGCGCGCACGACGTCGGCAGGCTGGACGCCTGGCTCGAGTATCAACGCGACGTGGACCCGCTCTTCGCCGTTCTGCGTCACGCCAACCGCCGCACTATCAACGACGCCGGGTATTGATGCCACCACGCGCTCGACGTCCTCGGGAAACACGTTCAGGCCTTCGGGCGTCACGATCATTTCTTTCTTGCGCCCTTTGATGAACAACCGACCCGCAGCATCCAGCTCCCCGATGTCGCCGGTGTGGAACCACCCGTCCTCGAACGCCGCGTCTTGCGATGTTCCGAAGTAGCCCTTGGTCACGTTCTCACCGCGGACGAGCACTTCACCGTCCGCGGCGATCTTGATGTCCACGCCGGCAATCGGTTTTCCGACCGACCCCTTACTCGTGGAAAACGGATGATTGAGCGTGACGATCGGCGCGGTCTCGGTCAGGCCGTAGCCTTGGACCACGAGGAACCCGAGGCGTCCCCAGAAGGTCTCGAGCGAAGCCTCGAGCGGCGCGGCGCCGACCACAAACGACCAGAACTTCAGGCCGAAATGGCGGTGCACCGTGCGATAGCGCCACCAGCGCCGCGCGACGCCCTCGCGCCGTTCCGGAACGTCCCGCACCGCCGGATAGAGACGCGAGACGTGGTCCGCCAGCACGTCGAGGACCTTCGGAACGGCAACCAGCACCGAAATGCGACGCTTCTTGATCTGTCTGGCAATCTCATGCGGATTCAATCCACGGATGAACAGGACTGTGCCCCCCAGCATGGGAGGCACGAACGTCGCCATCGCCTGTCCGAACATGTGGCTGAGCGGCAGCAGGTTGAGAAACCGAATCGGAAAGAACGGGCGACCGTATTTCTTGTATTTCAGGACCTCTTTCTCCACCGGGATGATGTTGGCAAGTACGTTGCCGTGCGTGAGGACGACGCCTTTCGGCTCGGCCGTTGCGCCCGACGTGAAGATGATCTCGACCGTGTCGTCGCGTCTGACGTCAACTGGCTGGAAGCCCGCGGGCTTCAGCGAGCGCCAATCGACCTCACCCAACTTCCAGGCGGCCGCAGTCGAGGGATGCTGGTTCCGGAGTTCGACGTCGTCGCCCAGCAAAATCAGGCGGGGTTCGACGATGCGCGAAACGCGCAGGAGGAACTCTTCCGACGCCCGGTAGTCGATCGGCACTGCGATCGACCCATTCAGAAAACACCCCCAGAGCGCGATGATCCATTCGGGTCGGTTCTCGCTCCAGAAGACGACCTTGTCGCCTTTCTTCAGGCCCGCGGTTTGCAATGACGCGGCAAACCCGCGCGCCGCCGCGGCAAATTCTTCGTACGTGTAGGAGTGCGATCGAAATCCATCGTCGTACACGAGGAACGGCCCACGTTCGGTCGCGACATCCGCCAAGAAATCGAGTAGTGTATTCCGACGCATGCGCATCTTTCTCACCGGTGCGACAGGATACATTGGGTCCGCAGTGCTGGACGCGGCGGTGCGGGCCGGCCATCAGGTGACTGCGCTCGTGCGGACGCCGCAGGCTGCCGACATCCTCGCGTCGCGCGGGGTCGTGCCCGTGCTCGGCGATCTGAAAACGCTCAAGTCGTACCGCGTCGCGGCCGAGGGGTTCGATTCTTACATTCACACGGCGGCGGACTCCAGTGCCCGGCGCGAGGAAGTGGATCGCCGGACCCTCGAGACGCTGCTCGCTGCTGCGGCGGCGCGCGCGCTCACGGCGCCCTGTTCGTTTGTCTACACGTCGGGCATCTGGGTTCTAGGATCGAGTGCGCAGCTCATGGACGAGACAGCTCAACCCAACCCAGGGCAGCTGCTCGGGTGGCGGCTTGTGCATGAAGAATTGGTCCTCCAATCAGCCGCGGCCAACCTGCGCACCGCGGTAATTCGTCCCGGCATCGTTTATGGTGGCAGCCGCGGTATCGTCTCCGACATTCTGAAAAACGCGCAGAATGGGCTGATTCGTGTCGTTGGCAGCGGGGCAAATCACTGGCCGCTGATTTACGACCGCGACCTGGCTGATCTGTACGTGCGCGTGGCGGTGCATCCCGAAGCGTCAGGAATCTACCATGCGAACGACGAGGCCGACGAGACCGTCAATGCCATCGTCGAGGGTGTCCGGGGACATGTCTCCATCCGGCCGGACGTGCGGCATGTGCCGCTCGAGGAGGCGCGCAAGAAGCTGGGCGCGTATGTCGACGCGCTTACGGTCGATCAGCGTGTGCGGGGCCCGCGCGCTCGCGCACTCGGATGGTGCCCCACGCTCCACTCGGTCGCGATGAACGTCCCGCGGCTGCTCGAGGAATTTCGCCGCGGTCAGGAACGCGCGGCCTGAACGCGGCGAGTCTGAAGAGCAAGACCCGCCCTACTTCTTCTCTTCCTTCCTCGCGTCCGACGCCTCGGCAAGCAGTTGCCTGGCCAGTGCGATGCCCTGTTCCGTCGTGGCAATTTCGCCGTCCAGCTGCTTCTCGTAGACCTGCTTGAGCACGTCGCCGATGGCCGGGCCAGGCCGCATGCCAAGCTCGAGCAAGTGCCGCCCCAGCAAGAGCGGTTTCGGCGGACTACGGTCGACGCCGAGCTCGCGTGCCCGAGTCAGAAACCAGTCCATCGCTGAGCAATCGAATGTGCCGGTTCGCCCGAGACAATCTGCCTTGGCCAGCCGCGCGAGCAGTTCGAGGTCCGCTTTCTGCGCGAGCCTTCGGAACGCTCCGTCGGTGAGCTCGTGCCGCACCTTGTAGAGCATGCCGGGCTTCAAGTGATGGGCGACGAGGCCGAGGACTTGCGTGCGCACGTCGCGTCCGTCGATCGTGTGGATGTTGAGGCGGTCGAGAAACGCCGTGGCCGGCGCCACTCCCGCCTCTTCATGGTTCAGCGATCGGATTCGCCCGTCGACGAACGCGGTGGTCGCCGGCTTGCCGAAGTCGTGCGCCACGGCTGCGAGCATCACGATGATCTGATTCGCGCGATCGAGATCGTCGATGCGGCCGCGCGCCTGGTCGACGACCATCAGCGTGTGGACCCAGACGTCGCCTTCCGGATGCCACTCTGGCTCCTGCTCGCATCCGACGAGCGCGTCGAGCTCCGGGAAGATCTGCGAGACGACGCCGAGATCACGCGCCAGTGCCAGTCCAATCGACGGGCGTTGTGCCCGTAACAGCAGCTTCTCGATCTCGCCCCAGATGCGCTCGGCCGGGAGGTCGTCGAGCCGGATGGTTCGGCAGAGCGCCGCCGTCTCGTGGGCGATCGTCAGCTCGAATCGGGCCGCAAACTGCACGGCTCGCAGCACGCGGAGGCTGTCGTCGCCGAAAGTGCGCGCATCCACCGCTCGCAGCACGCGCTTGCGGAGATCCTCGCGTCCGCGAAACGGATCGAGATATTCGTCCTCAATCGGATCCCACGAAATGGCGTTGATCGTGAAGTCGCGGCGTCGCGCGGCTTCCTCAACCGACATCGACGGATCCCCTTCGACCAAGAACCCTTTGTGTCCCCGCCCCGATTTGGATTCGCGGCGCGGTAAACCGATATCAATCGACCCGATCTTGTAGACAGGGAAACTCTGACCGATCGGTTCGACGTCGCCGAACGGCGCAAGCAGCGCGGGGAGTTCCGGTCCGCCGATGCCAAAAATCTCCATGTCGACGTCGCGCCCGACTTCGACAGGCTCAGCGCGGGCGGCGGCGTCGATGCGTTCAGAAGGAGACTCCGATGCCATCAGCCGGTCGCGAACCCACCCGCCCGTGACGAGCGCACGGCCGCCCTGAGCGCGCACCGCGCGCGCAATTTCGAAAACCGTAAAACCGGGGTCTGACCCCGATTCAGCGGTCGTTGCCATTTCGGGATAATACTGTCTCATGCGACTCACCTCTGTCGTCTTCACCGCATTCGCATGTGCGTTGTGTCTCGGCGCGCTGCCGGCCGGACAGCAACAGCCCCCGGCTTCCAGCGAACGTCATCTCGGAAACATTCGGCAGCTCACGTCAGGCGGGGAGAACGCTGAGGCGTATTTCTCGCCTGATGGCCGGCAGTTGATCTACCAGACCAACCCGGGGCCAGGAACCTGCGATCAGATCTTCACGATGAACGTCGACGGCACGAACAAGCGTCAGCTGAGCAAAGGCGGCCGGACGACGTGCGGATATTTCTTTCCGGACGGGAAGTCCATCGTCTACGCCTCGACGCACCTCGGTTCCGCCGAATGTCCCCCGCGCCCGGACTTCACGCGCGGCTACGTGTGGCCCATCTACCCTTCGTACGACATCTTCCGCGCCGCGCCGGACGGTTCAGGGGCGCGCCGGCTTACCGACGCGTCGGGCTATGACGCGGAGGCCACGGTCGGGCCGGACGGCCGCATCGTCTTCACGAGCACTCGCGACGGCGACATGGAGATCTACTCGATGAACGGCGACGGCTCAGATGTTCGCCGGCTCACGAACCGCCCGGGGCCGGACGGCGGTCCGTGGTTCTCACCCGATGGCAAGCAGATCATCTTCCGAGGACGCGCGGTCACCGCACAGAAGGAACTGGCCGATTACCAGAGCTTGTTGGAGGAGGGGCTCTGGCGGCCGACGACTCTCGAGATCTTCGTGATGAACCGGGACGGGAGCAACCTGCGTCAGGTGACGCGGCTCGGCGGGGCCAACTTCGCGCCGGCGTGGCATCCCGACGGCAAGCGCATCATCTTCGCCTCGAACGCTCGCGACCCGAAAGGGCGCGATTTCGACATCTTCCTCGTCAATCTCGACGGATCCGGCCTGCAACAGGTCACGTCCAACTCCACCTTCGACGGCTTTCCGATGTTCTCGCCCGATGGTCGGCGGCTCGTGTTCGCTTCGAACAGGAACGCGAAGTCGGAGGGTGAGACGAACGTCTTCGTTGCGGATTGGACCGAGTAGCCGAGCAAGCGGGAGTGCCTCTTTCGTCGTTTGTTCGTCCCCTGCACTCTATTGCGCGGATCAACTGTTGATGCTATATTCGTCAGGTTGTATCGGAGTTAGGAAACCCTATCTAGCTTCGAACCGCACGAAAGAGGCAACCGCGCCCCTTTCCTAGTACGGCCGGCGGAAGGACCGCCCGGCAACGAGCCTTCTACCAATAGGGTATTTGCATCGGGCGCCAAGCAACCTGCCACGCCGAAGCCTTGGCCAAGGTGGGTGCTTCTAGGCCCGACGCGCTTTAGAGTCTGTCTCGCCGAAGCGGCGTAGCCGCGAGGGTGGACGAGACCCATGGAGTTGTTTTTCCGTGCCGACTATCTCCCAACTCGTGCGCAGCGGGCGCGACAAGATCGTGAGCAAGACGAAAAGCCCGGCGCTGCAGAACAGCCCGCAGAAGCGCGGCGTCTGCGTGCGCGTGTTCACCCAGACGCCCAAGAAGCCGAACTCCGCGCTGCGCAAGGTCGCGCGCGTGCGGCTTACCAACGGCATCGAGGTGACCACTTACATTCCGGGCGTCGGCCACAACCTGCAGGAGCACTCGCTGGTGCTGATTCGCGGCGGCCGCGTCAAGGACCTTCCGGGCGTGCGCTATCACGTCGTCCGCGGCACGCTGGACGCCGTCGGCGTGCAGAATCGCAAGCAGGGCCGCTCGAAGTACGGGGCCAAGCGGCCGAAGGCGTAGGGGCTGGGGATTAGGGATTGGGAATTAGGGAGTAGAGATGCCACGCAGACGAGTCATTGCCAAACGCGAACTGGCGGCCGATCCGATCTATCAGAGCCCGATGGTCACCCGCTTCATCAACACCGTGATGCGAGATGGCAAGCGGAATACGGCGGAGGGCATCCTCTACCGCAGCTTCGACATCATCAAGGAGAAGACCGGCGACGATCCCGTTAAGGTCTTCAAGAAGGCGCTCGACAACGTGAAGCCGAGCCTCGAGGTGAAGTCGCGGCGCGTGGGCGGTTCGAACTATCAGGTGCCGGTCGAAGTGAATCCGAACCGGCGGCTCTCGCTCAGCATCCGCTGGCTCGTTGGGTTCGCGCGGGCCCGTGGGGACGGCAAGACGATGCAGGAAAAGCTCGCCAACGAATTG
This sequence comes from Vicinamibacterales bacterium, assembly GCA_963821375.1. Taxonomy (GTDB): domain Bacteria; phylum Acidobacteriota; class Vicinamibacteria; order Vicinamibacterales; family JAMQPK01; genus JAMQPK01. The sequence goes on along the minus strand of CAWGDN010000001.1, from coordinate 7,350 downwards.
ATGGATGCGGCCAACCTGCGAGGCGGCGCGGTGAAGAAGCGCGAAGACACGCACCGCATGGCCGAAGCCAACAAGGCCTTCGCTCACTATCGCTGGTAAGAGCAATGCCCAGGTCCCATTCGCTCGAAAAAACGCGGAACATCGGCATCATGGCGCACATCGATGCCGGTAAGACCACGACGACGGAACGAATCCTGTTCTACACCGGGATTACGTACAAGATTGGCGAAGTCCACGAGGGCACGGCCGTCATGGACTGGATGGAGCAGGAACAGGAACGCGGCATCACCATCACGTCGGCGGCAACCACCTGCTTCTGGCGCGATCACCGCATCAATATCATCGACACGCCCGGCCACGTCGACTTCACGGCCGAAGTCGAGCGTTCGCTACGCGTGCTCGATGGCGCCGTCGCCGTGTTCGACTCGGTGGCCGGCGTCGAACCGCAGTCCGAGACAGTATGGCGCCAGGCCGACAAGTACCGCGTCCCGCGCATCTGCTTCGTCAACAAGATGGACCGCATCGGCGCGGACTTCAAGCGCACCTTCGACCAGATCATCTCGAAGCTCGAGGCGAACCCCGTCGCCATCCAGATTCCCATCGGCTCGGAAGATAAGTTCGTCGGCGTCGTCGACCTCATCCAGATGAAGTCGATTACCTACAAGGACGAGACGATGGGCGCCGACTACATCGTCGGCGAGATTCCGGCCGATCTGCTCGAAGACGCGAAGTACTACCGCGAGCAGCTCATCGAGAAGGTCAGCGAGGCCGACGACAAGATTCTCGAGAAATATCTCCACGGCCAGGAGCCGACCGAAGCGGAAATCAAGGCGGCGATCCGGAAGCGCGTCAACGCGTCGGTGCGGACCAAGGGCGAGGGCGCCTTCGTGCCGGTCATCTGTGGTTCCGCGTTCAAGAACAAGGGCGTGCAGCCGCTACTCGACGCCGTCGTCGACTTCTTGCCGTCGCCGCTCGACGTGCCTGCCATCATCGGCATCGACCCGGACAAGAAACCCGATCCGGACAATCCGGAGGCCGTGTCAATCGAGCGGCCGGCGAAAGACAACGCGCCGTTTGCCGCGCTCGCGTTCAAGATCATGACCGACCCGTTCGTCGGCCAGCTCGCGTTCTTCCGCGTGTATTCGGGCGTGCTCACCGCGGGCTCGTCGGTGTACAACTCGACCAAACAGCGCTCCGAGCGAATCGGCCGTTTGCTGAAGATGCACGCGAACAAGCGCGAAGAGATCAAGGAAGTGTACGCCGGCGACATCGCCGCCGCCGTCGGTCTCAAGAGCGTGTCGACCGGCGACACGCTCTGCGACGAGAAGACGCCGATTGTGCTCGAGTCGATGGATTTCCCGAAGCCGGTTATCTCGCTTGCCATCGAGCCGAAGACCAAATCCGACCAGGAAAAACTCGGGGTCGGGCTCCAGAAACTGATGGCGGAAGACCCGACGTTCCAGGTCCAGACCGATCAGCAGACCGGCCAGGTCATCATCGCCGGCATGGGCGAACTGCATCTGGAGATCATCGTCGACCGCCTCAAGCGCGAATTCAGCGTCGAGGCCACCGTCGGCAAGCCGCAGGTCGCCTACAAGGAAACGCTGACGCGTCCGGCCGACGGCGAAATGAAGTACTCCAAGCAGACCGGCGGTCGCGGCCAGTACGGGCACGTGAAGATCCATCTGTTTCCGGGCGAGCCCGGTTCGGGTTATGTCTTCGAGAACGAGACCACCGGTGGTTCCATTCCGAAGGAATACATCAAGCCGATCGACATGGGGATCAAGGAAGCCCTCACGCGCGGCGTGCTCGCCGGCTATCCGATCGACGACGTGCGCATCGAGCTGTATGACGGTTCGTTCCACGAGGTGGACAGCTCGGAAATGGCGTTCAAGATTGCCGGTTCGATGGCGTTCCAGGATGCCGCGAAGAAGGCGAAGCCCGTGCTGCTCGAGCCGGTGATGCGCGTCGAAGTCGTTGTCCCCAAGGAACACATGGGCGACGTGATGGGCAACCTGTCGAGCCGTCGCGGCCAGATTCAGTCGCAGGAAGATCGCGGTGGCACGCAGATTATCCAGGCCCGAGTGCCGCTCTCGGAGATGTTCGGCTATGCGACGGACCTCCGCTCGCGAACGCAGGGGCGCGCGACGTATTCGATGCACTTCGATCGGTACGAGCCGGCGCCGAGCAACGTGAGCGAAGAAGTCGTCGCGAAGGCGCAGGGGAAGTGATCCCTTGGGGATCAGGGATTGGGGATTAGGGATTAGGGATTAGAGACATGGACAAAATCAGAATCCGGCTCAAGGCCTACGACTCGCGCGTGCTCGATCAGTCGACGACCGAGATCGTCGACACGGCCAAGCGCACCGGCGCGCGGCTGGCGGGGCCGATTCCCCTCCCGACTGCGATCAATAAGTGGACCGTGCTGCGGTCGCCGCACGTCGACAAGAAGTCGCGGGAGCAGTTCGAGGTGCGCACGCACAAGCGCCTCATCGACATCTTTGAGCCGACGCCGCAAACCGTCGACGCGCTGATGAAGCTGGACTTGGCGGCTGGCGTCGACGTGGAGATCAAGGCGTTCGGGAAAGATCACGTGAAGTAGCTCTGGGAGCTTCTATGGTTACAGCAATCATCGGCAGGAAGGTCGGCATGACGCAGCTGTTCGCCGAGGACGGCTCGGTCGTTCCGGCCACCGTCATCAAAGCCGGCCCGTGCGTGGTCGTGCAGCGCAAGACCGCCGCGACCGACGGCTACGAATCGGTACAGATCGGCCTGGTCGACGGAAAGCCGGCGAAGGTAACCAAGGCGCTCGACGGGCACTACAAGAAAGCCAACGTGCCGCCGACCCGGGTGCGCCGCGAAGTGACGCTCGCGAAAGACGGCGATCCCAAGATCGGCGACCAGATTCTGGTGACGATGTTCGAGAACGGCGAGCGGGTGGATGTGATCGGCACGAGCCGGGGCAAGGGCTTTCAGGGCGTCGTCAAGCGGCACCACTTCGCCGGCGGCGCGGCAACGCACGGGTCGATGTTCCACCGCGCGCCCGGTTCGATCGGCGCCTCGTCGTTTCCGTCGCGCGTCGTCAAGGGCATGCGCGCGGCCGGGCGGATGGGCGGTGACCGCGTGACGGTCCGGAACCTTCGCATCGCCAAGGTCGATGCAGAGAACAACCTGCTGATTGTGCGCGGAGCGATTCCGGGAGCGCCGAGCGGCTACGTGGTGATTCGCAAGGCTGTAGCGGCCAAGCGCCTCAAGGTGGCGCAGGTCGAGAAGCCGAAGGGCAAGAAGTAGCCATGAAAATCGACGTCGTCAACGCTGACAACAAGAAAGTGGGCTCCGTCGAGCTCAGCGACGAGGTGTTCGGCGGCCGGGTCAACACCGCGATCATCTGGGAGTCGGTCGTTCACGCGAACGCGTCGGAGCGCCGCGGAACGCACAAGACGAAGAACCGCGCGAACGTGGCCGGCAGCGGCCGCAAGCCCTGGAAACAGAAGGGCACGGGCCGCGCGCGAGTCGGCAGCGTCCGCAATCCGCTGTGGCGGCACGGCGGCACGGTCTTCGGGCCGCAGCCGCGCAGCTACGACTTTCGCCTGCCGAGCAAAGTGAAGCGCGGCGCGCTGGTCGCGGCGATCGCGGCGCGGGTGCAGGACGGTGCGCTGGTGGTTGTCGACGAGCTGACGGCGGCGGAGAGCAAGACGAAGAGCGCCAGCGAGCTGTTGAAGCGGCTTGGCGCCGATGGCAAGGCGCTGCTCATCGACGTACAGCCGAACGAGAAGCTCGGCATGGCCGTTCGAAACATCCCCGGCGTGCAGTTGGTTGCGTCGGCGCGGGTGAACGCGCGCGATGTGCTGAATGCGGCTCGCGTCATCGCGACGAAGGCCGCCGTGGAGCAGTTGCAGCAGCTCGGCTCCTGAAGCCTGGAGCCTGAAGCCTGGAGCCTGTTTATGAAATTGACAGACGTCATCCGCCGGCCGCTCATCACGGAGAAGACTTCGATCCAGCGGGAACGCGACGGGCGGACGATCGTGTTCGAAGTGGCGACCCGCGCGAACAAGACCGAAATCAAGCGCGCCGTGGAGTCGCTGCTGGGGTCGAAGGTCGACGCCGTCCGCACCGCGATCGCGCATGGCAAGGTGAAGCGGCAGGGGCGGTTCGCGGGGCAGCGCTCGGATTGGAAGAAAGCCTACGTGAAGCTGCGCGAAGGCGAGAAGTTGCCCGAGTTCTTCGAAGGGGCGTAATTCATCATGCCGATCAAGAAATACAAGCCGACGTCGCCAGGCCGGCGGTTCCAGACAGTTCAGACGTTCGACGAGATTACGGTCAGCAAGCCGCATAAGCCCCTCGTCGAGACACTGCACCGATCCGGCGGCCGCAACAATCACGGCGAGCTGACCTCGTGGTGGCGGGGTGGCGGGCACAAACGGCTCTATCGCGTCATCGATTTCAAGCGCGACAAGAAAGACATTCCGGGAAAGGTGTCGACCATCGAGTACGACCCGAACCGGTCGGCGCGGATTGCGCTCATCACCTATGCCGACGGCGAGAAGCGCTACATTCTTCAGCCGAACGGCTTGAAGGTGGGCGATGCCGTCATCGCGGGCGACAACGTCGACATCCTGCCGGGGAACGCATTGCCGCTCAAGAACATCCCGCTCGGCACGATGCTCCACAACGTGGAGCTCAAGCCGGGCAAGGGCGGACAGATCGCGCGCAGCGCAGGCTCGGCCGTGCAGCTGGTGGCCAAGGAAGGCGACTACGCCTCTGTGAAGATGCCGTCGGGCGAGATTCGACGCATCGCCATCGTGTGCTACGCCACCGTCGGCCAGGTGGGCAATCTCGACCACGAGAACGTCTCGATCGGCAAGGCGGGACGCACCAGGTGGCTGGGCAAGCGGCCGCACGTGCGCGGCGTCGTGATGAACCCGGTCGATCACCCGCACGGCGGTGGCGAGGGCAAGACGTCGGGCGGCCGGCACCCGGTGTCGCCGTGGGGGCTGCCGACCAAGGGATACAAGACGCGGAACCGCAAGCTGACCGATCAGTTCATCGTGCAGCGCCGGCCGAAGGGCGTTAGGTAATCGATATGAGTCGATCTCTAAAGAAGGGTCCGTTCGTCGATACGCCGCTGCTCGAGAAGATCGAGTCGATGAATCAGGCGAATGAGAAGAAGGTCGTCAAGACCTGGTCGCGCAGGTCGACCGTGGTGCCCGAGATGGTGGGGCATACGCTGGCTGTGCACAACGGCCGGAAGTTCATCCCGGTCTACGTGACAGAGAACATGGTGGGCCACCGGCTCGGCGAGTTCTCGCCGACGCGGCAGTTCAAGGGCCACACCACCAAGACCGAAAAGGCCGCGCAGATGGCGGCCGCAGCGCCAGCCGCCCCGGCCGGCGGCAGTGGTGGTGGTGGCGGCGGAAAGGCGGCGGGCTAGGCCATGGCGATCGACGCCCACGCAACCGCTCGATACGTTCGCACCTCGGCACAGAAGGCCGGATTGGTGATGGACCTGATTCGCGGCCGCGATGTCAACCGCGCGCTGGCGACGCTGCAGTTCGCCCGCAAAGGGATCAGCTCCGACATCGCCAAGCTGCTGCGTTCGGCGATCGCCAACGCTCAGCAGAAGGAAGGATTTGGCGGCGACGTGGACCGCTTGTATATCTCGGCGTGCTATGCGAACCAGGGACCGTCGATGAAGCGCATCCGTCCTGCCCCGATGGGCCGTGCGTTCCGCGTCGTCAAGCGGACGGCGCATCTGACGGTGCGCGTGTCGGAGCGGCCGCTCGCTATCCCGGCGGTTGCTGCGCCCGCGCCGAAAAGGCAAGCGAAGGCAAGTACGCCAGAAGCATCGGCGAGTCCGGCAAGCCCGGCGAGAAAGAAGCGCGCGAGCGGCGAGGCCGCCGCGAAACCGAAGACGAAGGCGAAGAAGTAGCCAAGGAGCGACTGTGGGTCAGAAAGTACATCCGTACGGGTTCCGGCTCGGATTCAACAAGACGTGGAAGTCGCGGTGGTTCGCCGATCGCGACTACGCCAAGCTGCTCCACGAGGACCTGGCGCTGCGCGCCGACCTCAAGAAGCGCTTTGCGCATGCCGGCGTCGCGAAGATCGAGACCGAGCGCGCGGCCAACAAACTGAAGATCGACATCCACACGTCGCGCCCCGGCATCATCATCGGCCGGAAGGGCACCGAAGTGGAGAAGCTCAAGGCCGAAATCCAGAAGCGGACGAACCGCGAGGTCTTCATCAACATCCAGGAGATCCAGAAGCCGGAGCTCGACGCGCAGCTCATCGCGGAGTCGGTCGCGCAGCAGTTGGAAAAGCGCGTGGCCTTCCGGCGCGCGATGCGCAAGGCGGTGGAGTCGGCGCTGCGGTTCGGCGCGCGCGGCATCAAGGTGCGTGTGTCGGGACGCCTCAACGGCGCCGAGATTGCGCGCTCCGAATGGTACTTCCACGGCCAGCTGCCGCTGCAGACGCTGCGCGCGGACATCGACTACGGCTTCGCGGAGGCCAGCACGACCTACGGCCAGATCGGCGTCAAGACGTGGCTCTACAAGGGCGAGCGGCTGACGCCGAAGTCGGCGCGTGAGGAGCAGGAATTTCGGGAGCGGGCCCCACGGAGACCATCGGGCCCGAGAGACGCAAGGCAGTGAGCAGGCCTCAGGCTACGGGCTCCAGGCTTCAGGCCTGTGGCCAGGAGCCTGTAGCCGGGAGCCAGACGGTGGCCCCGCGAGGGATAAAGAAATGTTGATGCCGAAGAAGGTCAAGTACCGGAAACAGCAGCGCGGCCGCATGCGCGGCAAGGCGTGGCGCGGATCCGACGTGTCGTTTGGCGACTTCGGGCTCCGCGCGATGGAGCCGTGCTGGCTGACCGATCGTCAGATCGAAGCCGCGCGCGTCGCGATGACGCGTTTCATCAAGCGTGGCGGGAAGATCTGGGTGCGCGTGTTTCCCGACAAGCCGATCACCAAGAAGCCGCAGGAAACGCGCATGGGCAAGGGGAAAGGGGCACCCGAACAGTGGGTGTGCGTGGTTCGCCCGGGGCGGATTCTGTTCGAGATGGAGGGCGTGACGGCCACGGAAGCGCGCGACGCGTTGCGTCTCGCGGCGTCGAAGCTGCCGATCCTGACGAAGTTCGCGTCGCGGTTTACCGAGGAGAAGGCGTCATGATCGACGTGGGCGAACTTCGCGACTTGTCAGTCTCCGATCTGGAGGCGCGTGCGAAGGAACTCGAAGATCAGCTCTTCCGGATGCGCATCCAGCAGTCGCTCGGCCAGCTCGACGCGCCGCTGAAACTGCGCCATACGCGGCGCGACCTGGCGCGGATCAAGACGGTCATCACGGAGAAAACACGAT